>NZ_OLMK01000067.1 GCF_900290235.1 Streptomyces sp. MA5143a | reverse complement strand
TTCGGACACCCCGTCTGCCCGCAGTGTCACCGGCGGCGGGGCCCCGCAACCCCTCGTGCGGCCACTTCAGAGGAGCACTTGAGCTTCCCGCGAGACGTCAACTCTGCGAAGGCGCAGGGTCCCTGATCGGGTGATAGGTCGCATACCGGCACAAACGCTGGGAAGGTCACCGCGTCGGCTCCGGCCGACCGCGTCCGACCACGTCAACGCCACCCACGGGGAATCACCGCATGAGCCGTCCCACACGCCGCCCCACCCGTCGCCTCACCCGCCGTCCCGCCGGCGATCCCTCCCTCCGCCTCACCCGCCGTCCCGCCGGCGATCCCTCCTTCCGCCTCACCCGCCGTCTCGCCGTCCCGGCCGCCGCCCTCGCCGCGCTCCTCGCGTCAGCGGCCCCCGCCGTCCCGGCCGCGCCCACCGTGCCGGCCGCCGTCCCGCCCGGCCATGTGTACTTCTGGGCCGAGCGCGGCCAGATGGGCCCCGGCGGCGCCTGGGACTACGCGCCTCCCGGATACCGCGAGGCCGAGCCGCGCGTGAAGCGCCACGCCTACTCCTTCGACTCCCACGCCCCGGTCAGCGTCTACGCCATCCACTTCCGCGCCGGCGGCGGCTGCCTGTACCGCGAGATCCGCCCCGACGACTACGACGACGACTGGAGCGACTGGGCGACCAAGTTCGACGGCGTCAGCGACACGAAGATGGGGTGCGAGGCGGGTTGACCACGTCCTCGAGTACGCCGTCGCCCACGCCCAGGCCCCCGACGCCCCCGCCCCCGTCCCGGCCCCTGCCTCCGGCCGGGTCCGCCCGTCGCGGCGGGCCGGCCGCCGTCGGCCTGCTGGGGTGCGGGCTGCTCCTCCTCGGCGGGGCGGCCCTCACCTGCTGCACGCCCGCCCCGGCGCCGCCCCGGCTGTCGCCCGACGACGTCATCAAGGCCGCGACCCAGCGGCTCACCGACGACTGCCTCCTCCGGCAGGGGCTCACACCCCCGCGACCGGGGCAGAGTCCGCCGCCGGACGCCGAGCGGGAGCGGGTCGCGGAGGCGATGTTCGGCGCGGGCCGCACCGAACTGTCGCTGCGGCTGCCCACCGGGCACGTCGTCCGCGCCCACACCGACGGCTGTCTCGCCGCCGCCCAGCGACGGCTCTACGGCGACCAGCGCCGCTGGTTCCGTACGTCGACGATCGTCAACAACATCGAGCCCGAGGCCGCCCACGGCGACCGCACGCTCGCCGAGGTCCGCGCCGACCGCAGCGCCGAACTCGCCGACTGGCAACGGCTGCGGGCCCGCGCCCTCACCGAGGCCGAAGCCCTGCTCCAGCGCCGGAACGGCCCTGCGTCGTCCTGATCCGGCGCGCAACCGAGAAGAACCCACCCCCCACCGAAAGGACCCGTACCACCGTGACTCGCCCGACCATGACCCGTTCGACCGTGAAGCGCTGCACCGCGCTGCTCTCCGCCGTGCTGCTGTCCGCCGGAGTCGTCCTCACCGCCTCGGGCTCCGCGCAGGCGGCCGCCTGTGGCAGCGGCAACTTCTGCGTGTGGACCGACGCCAACTTCTCCGGCATGAAGATCGAGTGGCCGGGCGACGACCACTGGTGGGAGAGCAACATCGCCGACGAGGACTCCTCCTGGGCCAACCACGGCATCTCCGGCGCCGGCATCAAGGACCACGTCAAGGTCTACTCCAGCGGCAACCTCGGCGGCCACATGACCATCTGCCTCACCCCCGGCCAGGAGGTCGGCTACAACGGCGCCGCCAACGACGACGGCGACTCCCACACATGGGCCGCCGGCTGCTGACGCCGCCGACCGGACGGGCACCGCGCACCGGCGACCGCCCGCGGACCACGTGAACGAGGGCGCCCGACCACCTACAGGGCGCCCTCCCACCAAGCCGCGCTCACCCCGGCAAAGCCGCGCTCACCCCGGCAACGTCAGCCCCCACGCCCCTTCCCGCACCGTCCACGTCCGGGTCCGTACCGGTCCGGCCACCACCAGGGAGTCCGCCCGGTAGCGGAAGTCCGCGCCGGACACCGTCACCCGCCGCCCCACCGCCCGCAACGGCGCGGCCTCGGCGCCCACGGACACCGGCCTGACCTCGACGTCCGCGCCGCCGTCCGTGCCGGGGGCGATCGACACCCCCTGCACCGGCTGGTCGAGGTCGACGAGCGTCACCCCGTCCACCTCCACCCGCAGCCGGGAGGGCCCGACCGCGGCCGGGGAGGCGACCCGTATCCGGGCGGGCCGCGCGACCCGCCTGATGCGGGGCGGGTGCGCGGACAACGTCCGCACCAGGGACTGCGGCCAGTTCCGCAACCACGACTGATGCCCGGAGGAGCCACCCCCCGCCCCCACACCGGCCCGCGCGCCGAAACCGAGGTCGGACCCGGCCCCGGTTCCCGCCGTGCCGCCGTAGCCCTCTGCTCCGGCCTCCGACTCCGCGTCCGCGTCCGCCTCCGCGTCGAGGGCGGTCGCCCCCGCGGGCGCCGGGATCCGCAGGGCGCCGAGCACCACCCCGTCGCTGTCGTCGACGAGCAGATCCAGCCGTCGTTCGACCCCGTCGAGGGCGGCCCGCGCGGCGGCCACGGCACCGGTCGGCACGCCCAGCGACCGGGCCAGGCCCAGCGACGGCCCCACCGGAACCATGGCCAACGCGCACGCCGACAGCTCCCGCTGCCGGTGCAGAAGGGCCACCGCGCGCAGCAGCGCACGGTCGTCCCCGACCACCACCGGCCGTCGGGAACCCCGCCGCGCCAGTACCCGAGCGAATTCCTCGGGCCCTTCCGGAAGGCACACTTTCGTACTCGCCGCACCCGCGCTGAGCACGTCTTTCGCGATCCTTACCGCCTCACCGTCCGTGTGACGGGCGAGGGGGTCGATGACCACGAGGAGCTGGTCGCCAGTTGCCACCTCGGTCCTGCCTCGCTTCCTCGGGTAGCATCTTTGTGCAAGAGCCCCTTGCGCTATTGCGCCAGGGGCTTCGTCTATTCCGGGGCATCCGGGTCCACAGTGTGCGACCAACGACGGTCGCGGTGCACGCGGTGAGCATTCAAGCCACCGCGTACGCCCCCGACCTTGGACATGCCCCGCCCGGAAGGGGTGTACGCGCGTGCCCGCACTTGTGCTGCTCGGTGCTCAGTGGGGTGACGAGGGTAAAGGGAAGGCCACCGACCTGCTCGGCGGATCCGTCGACTACGTGGTCCGCTATCAGGGCGGCAACAACGCCGGCCACACGGTCGTCGTCGGCGACCAGAAGTATGCCCTCCACCTTCTCCCCTCCGGCATCCTCACACCGGAGTGCACTCCGGTCATCGGCAACGGCGTCGTCGTCGACCCGTCGGTCCTGCTCTCCGAGCTGAGCGGTCTGAACGAGCGCGGCGTCGACACGTCCAAGCTCCTGATCAGCGGCAACGCTCACATCATCACGCCGTACAACGTGACGGTCGACAAGGTCACCGAGCGCTTCCTCGGCAAGCGCAAGATCGGCACGACGGGGCGGGGCATCGGCCCCACCTACGCGGACAAGATCAACCGTGTGGGCATCCGGGTGCAGGACCTGTACGACGAGTCGATCCTGACGCAGAAGGTCGAGGCGGCCCTCGACGTCAAGAACCAGATCCTGACCAAGCTCTACAACCGGCGCGCCATCGCCGTCGAGCAGGTCGTCGAGGAGCTGCTGGGCTACGCCGACAAGCTCGCCCCGTACGTCGCCGACACGGTCCTGGTCCTCAACCAGGCCCTCGACGACGACAAGGTGGTCCTCTTCGAGGGCGGCCAGGGCACGCTCCTGGACATCGACCACGGCACGTACCCCTTCGTGACCTCCTCGAACCCGACGGCCGGCGGTGCCTGCACGGGCGCGGGTGTCGGCCCCACGAAGATCAGCCGCGTCATCGGCATCCTCAAGGCGTACACGACCCGTGTCGGCGCCGGCCCGTTCCCGACGGAGCTGTTCGACGAGGACGGCGAGGCTCTGCGCCGCATCGGCGGCGAGCGCGGTGTGACCACCGGCCGTGACCGGCGCTGCGGCTGGTTCGACGCGGTCATCGCCCGGTACGCGACCCGGGTGAACGGTCTGACGGACTTCTTCCTCACCAAGCTCGACGTCCTCACCGGCTGGGAGGAGATCCCGGTCTGCGTGGCCTACGAGATCGACGGCAAGCGCGTCGAGGAACTGCCCTACTCGCAGACCGACTTCCACCACGCCAAGCCGGTCTACGAGACCCTGCCGGGCTGGTCCGAGGACATCACCAAGGCGAAGTCCTTCTCCGACCTGCCGAAGAACGCGCAGAACTACGTCAAGGCGCTGGAGGAGATGTCCGGCGCGCCCATCTCCGCCATCGGTGTGGGCCCGGGCCGCGACGAGACGATCGAGATCAACTCGTTCATCTAGCGCGTCCAGCGCGTCCAGCGCCTCCGGCGCATCTGGCAGGCACCGGAGCCGTCACGGATCCACGCCTTGACCGACGGGGCGGCCGACTCGACACGAGTCCGGCCGCCCCGTCGTCTATGCCCGCTCCACGCCGCAGCGTCGGGCGAGGGCGGTGAGGCGGTCGAGTTCGCGCTGGGCCGCGGCGGGGTGGGCGAGGTCGAGGGCCAGGGTGGCGCGGCCCATGAGGTAGAAGATGTCCTGGCGGGTGGCCGCGTCGACGCCGGTGGCCTGCTGGAGGCGGCGGCCGGTGACGCTCAGGAACAGCGCGATGGTGTCGAGACGGTCCCGCAGCTCCAGCGGCAGCGTCCGGCTCAGGGTGTCCTTGACGTAGTCGCGTGTCTGCCGGTCGGCCTCGCAGGGGCGGGGGAGGGTGGGAGCCCAGGGAAGGGCGAACTCCCGGGCCTCGTCGTACATGTCGGCCAACCAGCGTTGCGCGGCGGCGTGTTCGCCTTCGGCGGCCTGCTCGCGGGCCGACTCCAGCATCGACCGCAGCCGGCTCCTGACCTGCTCGTCCTCCCCGGTCCGCGCGTCCAGATAGCTGGACCACACGTCGAACGCCTTCCCCAACTCCGCGTCCAGCACGACCCCGTACACGTCCGGCACTCCGCGCCGCCCTCCCCGTCGAGCCGTCCACCCCGAACGGCAGCGGTACACGATAGACAGGCCAGGCCACAGCCCGCCCACGAATAACTCCGTACCCGGCTCGGCTGCCGTCAGGCAGGCGCGGGCAGGTTGTGCCACCAGTGACCGCACCCGTCGGAGCAGAAGCGCTCGCGGCGCCGTTCGTCGGCGATCGCGAGCACGGCGATCAACAGCCGGAACGACTTGCGGCGTTCGTCGGGCGGGGTGAGCTGGACGATCCTGCCCAGCTGCTGCTCGATCCGGCCGCGCACGATCAGCACGGCAGGCGTGTGCGTGGGCCGCAGCCCGGCGCGCAGAACGCTCCGAGGACCGTCCTCCTCGACGACACGGGCTTGGAGGCAGTGGTTGTGCAAGTGCCTCAGCACGTCGTACTGGGCCTCCGGGCCGAGCGCGTCGAACCACGCGATGCCCTCGGACATGGGGCGCGGCCCCTGGGTGGGCATGGCCGGGCATCTCATCGGACATTGTTCGCCTGGCGGGCATATCCTGAATTCGTGCCCGGTGTGGTCCACGGGGTGGGAGAGGGGGGGTGGTGGCCGGGAGTCCTCAGGGGGCCGGAGAGGAGACTGCCATGCGCGTGTTGTTGAAGGCGTCCTTCGACACCCAGCGGTCGAGCGAGATGCTGCGGAGCGGCAAGCTGCCCCAGATGATGGAGGCGCTCATGGAGCGCACCAGGCCGGAGGCCACCTACTTCACCGTGGATCACGGCCAGCGGACGATGTACCTGTTCTTCGACATGACGGACTCCTCCGACATGCCCTCGATCGCCGAGCCGCTGTTCATGGAGATGGGAGCCAGCATCGACTACACGCCGGTCATGGACTTCGACGACCTGCAGACGGGCCTCGCCAAACTGAGCTGAGGCGACGTCCACCCGGCCGCCCTCGCCGCCCCCGCAGCCACCGCTCCTCAGCTGAAGATGATCATCGAGCCCTGGGCCAGGCTGCGGGTCGCCGCCGCGTTCAGGCCCAGCCAGACGTGGCGTTCGCGGGCGAAGGGGCTGGAGTCGAACGGCGCGGGAGCGGCCGGTTCCTCCAGCGATGTCGGCGCGAGCGGCGGGGCCGGGGCCAGCGGCGGGTTCGCGGGGTCGATCCCGATCGCCGGGGCCACGATCTCCAGTTCGCGCAGCAGGCCCTGGGAGGAGCCCAGCGGGCCGTTGCCCGCGAGGAGTTCGTCGTTGGCCAGCGGATGCGGGAAGTCCACGGGGACGTATGCGCCCGCGTGGTCGTAGTGCCAGACGAGATGCGACTGCTGGGCCGTCGTCTCGAACATCTCCAGCAGTTGCTCGTAGTCGCCGCCCAGCTCCCCGACCGGCGTCACCGGCAGCCCGCACACCTGCAACAGGTAGGCCCGGCGCAGGAAGTGCAGCGCGTCGTAGTCGAAGCCCGCGATCGGGGCGACCTCCCCGGTCAGCCCGGGCATGTACTGGTACACCGGCACCGGAGGCAGTCCTGCCTCGCCCAGCACCTGGTTGTAGAGCGCGAGTTCCTCGGCGAAGGGGTTGTCGGGGGTGTGGCAGAGCACGTCGACGAGCGGGACCAACCAGAGGTCACAGGCCAAAGGAGCACTCCTCACAGTGTGGGCGGGGAAGAAGCGTAGTCGCTGAACGCCGCCTTCACTCCCCTTCGTGCAGGTCCCATACCCATACACCGCCCACCCACTTACCGGGACGCCCGACCAGCTTGTCCACGGTGGCGCGCAACTGCTTGTCGTAGTACTGCGGCCGCAGTACCAGCGCCCCCGCGTGCCAGTACGCGAAGTCCTTGCGGGCCTGCGCCTGCCAGGCCTTTCCGATCACCGGGGTGCGGCCGGTGTAGCGCACGTCCCGCAGCAGGGCGGACGTGTGGCGCGGTACGGCGCCGTAGATCCCGGTGCGGTCCTGGCCGTAGGGGCCGTTGAAGTAGCCGCCGGGCATCCGGAAGCCGAAGCGGGCCGTGGTCTGCCAGTGCAGCGCCTCCGCGTTGCCGGGGTCCGGCAGCGGCACGGGCACGAGCGTCTCGCCGGCCTCGGTGTCGACGTACGACCGCCAGGTGCCGTCCGCGACGAACGACGGCACCTCGGGCCGGTCCTGCGACTTCAGCGGGGCCGGGACGATCGGCAGCAGCGCCAGGGTGATCGCCAGGAACCCCACGTAGCGGGTGCCGAGGCCGGGCACCTCCGCCAGCCGTTCGAAGGCGAGCGCCAGCAGCATGCCGAGCACCGGCGCGCAGATCATCGCGACCCGGCCCTCGATGACCGACTCGAACAGCGGCCGGTCCGCGAGCAGCGCCCACGGTCCGGGCAGGACGAGGTCCGTCTGCGGGAGGCGGATCTCGGGGCCCAGGGAGAGGACGGCGGCGGCGACCGCGGTGAAGCCGAGCGCCTTCACCAGGGGGCGCTCCCACAGGCGTACGACGATGCCGAGGGCCAGCAGCACCAGCGGCCAGCCGTAGAAGGCGTTCTGCTCGGTGGGGTTGAGGGACAGCGCGTCCGCCCGCTCCGGGTCACCCGCGAGGAGGGAACGCTCGGCGAAGGAGAGCAGGGCGAGGGGGCTGTTCCCGGCGTTGTCGCCGTGCCCGATGCTCTTGTAGCTCTGCGGGCCGAAGAACTGCCAGGACAGGAAGAAGGCCACCAGGGGCAGCGTGGTGAGGGCCGCGACCCAAAGGCCCTTCAGGAGGGGGCGCCAGGAGGCGCGGGCCACGTCCGGCCGTACGGCCCCGTACGCGGCGGCGAACAGCAGCATGCCCATCGCGGCGAGCAGCAGCGGCTCCTCGCCGAGGAAGACCTGGTACGCCGCCATCAGGCCGAGGACGACACCGTCCCGTACCGTCCGGGTGCCCGCGCACAGGCGGAGGGCCCGGTCGATGATCAGCGGGATCATGAACAGGACGATGAA
Source organism: Streptomyces sp. MA5143a (assembly GCF_900290235.1). Classification (GTDB taxonomy): domain Bacteria; phylum Actinomycetota; class Actinomycetes; order Streptomycetales; family Streptomycetaceae; genus Streptomyces. The sequence continues at coordinate 120,480 of NZ_OLMK01000067.1, read as the reverse complement.
GTTCGGGTGCGCGTTGGCGTGGCTGACCATCGGGGGCGCGAACGCGGCGAGGGCGGCACCGGTGAAGGCCGCGCCCCGGTGCCGTACGAGCCGCTTGACGAGCAGCCGGTACCAGGCGGCGGCGGTGGCGGCCAGGCCCAGCGTCATCACGAGGCCGAGGGTCACCGCGGGCCCCAGGGCGAGCGTCACCGGAGTGAACGGCACCGACAGGCCCAGCATGACCGTGTTGGCCATGAGGTTCACCCCGTCGGGGAAGCCCTGGAAGTCGGTGAACAGGGGGTTCCTGAGGTGGGCGACGTTGTCGGCGGTGACGGCGAAGAACCACTCCCACTGGTTCTGGTCCTGGAGCGAGTCGGGGAGGTAGCGGCCGTTCGGGTCGATCCAGCGGCCGGCGTAGAGGGTCACCGCCATCAGCAGGAAGACGACGACGGCGAGGACGTCGGCGGGGCGCAGCGACCGGGCCGCCGCCCGGACCGAACGGCCCTTCAGGGAGGCGAGTTCACCGAGGACGTGGGCGTAGTCCCCGGCCCGGATCTTCGAACCGGGCTGATGGGACCAGCGGATCGGGACCTCGGCGACGGACCAGTCGGCGCGCCGGAAGTGCCGCAGTATCTCGACGTCTATCCCGAACCCGTCGAGCCGGGAGGCGGCGAACGCCTCACGCGCCCGCTCGCCGTCGAACAGCTTGAACCCGCACTGCGTGTCGCGGATGCCGGGCACCACGAGCCCGCGTATCAGCAGGTTGCCCGCGCGGCCGAGGTGCTCGCGCAGCCGGTGCTGGCGCCGCTCGATGTGTGCCCCCGGCGCCTCACGGGAGCCGATCGCCGCCGCGTGCCCCTCGCTGAGAGCCTTGTCGAGCAGTTCCAACTCGTCGATGGGCGCGGCGAGATCGGCGTCCGTCAGCAGCACCCGGCGGCCGTACGAGGCGCAGACCCCGACGCGCAGGGCGTGGCCCTTGCCCCGGTTGCGGGGCCCGCCCCTGATGAGCTGCACCCGCGCGTCGCGCTCGGTGACGGCGGCCACGACCTCGCGCGTACCGTCCGTCGAACCGTCGTCGACGACGAGGACCTCCCACGTCTCGGCGGCCTCCGTCGCGGTGAGGTGGGAGACGATCGCGTCGAGGGTGGGGCCGAGGCGCCGCTCCTCGTTGTAGGCGGGGACGACGACGGACAGGTCGACGCCGACCCGGGGGCCGGCGTCCGTGCGGGCCTCGCTCATTCGCCGGCCAGCCGTTCCACGAGGGTCAGCGAGTGGTCGTCGTACTCGGCGATGATCTCCTGCGCGGTGATCGCGTCCCGGCGGGTGAGCGCGTCGACGAGGTCGGTGTAGCGGCCCCACAGCCGGCCCCTGAGGTCGTCCGCCCGGCGCAGGTGCTGCACCGCGCACACCCAGGACTGCACCCGCAGCCGGTGCAGGAAGTCCGAGAGATAGGGGTTGCCGAACAGGACGATCAGCTCGCGCCAGAACCGCAGGTCGTAGCCGATGAGGATGTTCAGGTCGCCTGCGGTCGCGGCCCGCCGGGCCTCCTCGCCGCGCCGCCGTACCCCGGCGAGCGCCGCCGCGGTACGGGTGTCCATCTTCCGGTCGCCGAGCCGGCGGAACATGCCGTCGCCGATGAGGATGCGGGCCTCGACCATGTGCCGGTAGTCGCCCAGCGAGTACTCGTGCACCTGGAAACCGCGGTGCTGCACCGCGTCCAGCAGCCCCTGCGCGGACAGGTCCACCAGCGCCTCGCGCACGGGCGTCGCCGACACCCCGTACTGCTCGGCGATCTCCTTCACCGTGAACTCCTGCCCCGGCTTCAGTCGGCCGGCCAGCACCTCGTCACGGAGCGCGTCCGCGAGCTGCTGCCGCAGGGTGCTTCGAGTCACGGCGCCATTGCCGCCGCCGGTGCCGGGCATCGTGGTCCGCTCCCCCCGTCCGCGTACGCGTACGCATTCCTGTTGCGTGGTCTCTGCGTTCTCTTACGAGCACGTCACCTTACGCGTTCGCGTTCCGGGGAGGCTGTTTCGGGCCCGCCACCGTGACGGCGGCGCCGTAAGGGCCCCGACCGACACAGATCGGCCACCTGGCGTGCGGTTTTTCCTCACGGGAGAGGTGGGGGAGGAGCCGCGGCACATGCGGAAGGGCGCCCCCGGGTCGTGGGACCGGGGACGCCCTTCGGCACTGCCGGGCGGGCGCGTCAGACGGTGAACTCGTCCGCCGCCGTCAGTGCCGCGTCGAGGGCGGCGAGGCCCTCCTTGGCCTCGGCCTCCGTGATGGTGCACGGGGGGACGACGTGGGTGCGGTTCATGTTCACGAACGGCCACAGGCCCTGGGCCTTGGCGGCGCCCGCGAAGGCCAGCATGGGCGCGTTGGCCTCACCGGCGGCGTTGTAGGGGACGAGGGGCTCGCGGGTCTCCTTGTTCCGGACGAGCTCCAGCGCCCAGAACATGCCGACGCCGCGCACCTCGCCCACCGACGGGTGCCGCTCGGCCAGCGCGCGCAGCCCCGGCTCGATGACGGACGCGCCGAGCGCCGCCGCGTTCTCCACGACCCCCTCCTCCGCCATGACGTCGATCGTCGCGACGGCGGCGGCACAGGCCAGGGGGTGCCCGGAGTACGTCAGACCGCCGGGGTACGGGCGCCGGGCGAACGTCTCCGCGATGGCCGGCGAGATGGCGACGCCGCCGAGGGGGACGTAACCGGAGTTCACACCCTTGGCGAAGGTCATCAGGTCGGGGACGACGTCGAAGAGGTCGGCCGCGAACCACTCGCCGGTCCGCCCGAAGCCCGCCATGACCTCGTCGAGGACGAAGACGATGCCGTGCTTGTCGCACAGCTCCCGCACGCCGGCCAGATAACCCGGCGGCGGAACCATGATCCCGGCCGTGCCCGGGATGGTCTCCAGGATGATCGCGGCGATGGTCGACGGGCCCTCGAAGGCGATCGTCGTCTCCAGGTGCTCCAGCGCGCGGGCGCACTCCTGCTCCTCGGTCTCCGCGTAGAAGCGGGACCGGTAGAGGAACGGCGCCCAGAAGTGCACGACCCCGGCGGTGCCGGCGTCGGAGGCCCAGCGGCGGGGGTCGCCGGTGAGGTTCACGGCCTGCTGGGTGCCGCCGTGGTACGAGCGGTACGCGGACAGCACCTTGGGGCGGCCGGTGTGGAGGCGGGCCATCCGGACGGCGTGCTCGACGGCGTCGGCGCCGCCGTTGGTGAAGAAGATCTTGTCCAGGTCGCCCGGGGTGCGCTCCGCGATCAGCCGGGCCGCCTCCGAGCGGGCCTCGATCGCGAACGCCGGGGCGAACGTGGTGAGCGTCGCCGCCTGCTCCTGGATGGCCGCGACGACCTTCGGGTGCTGGTAGCCGATGTTCGTGTAGACGAGGCCGCTGGTGAAGTCCAGGTAGCGCTTGCCGTCGTAGTCCCAGAAGTACGACCCCTCCGCGCCGGCGACTGCGAGCGGGTCGATGAGCTCCTGGGCGGACCAGGAGTGGAACACGTGCGCACGGTCCGCCGCCTTCACCGCGGCGCCGAGCTGGGGGTTGGGCTGAGGGGTCATGGGGTCGAGGGTAGGGGCGGGTGGTGCGGCCCCGACATCGGCGTCCTGTCTGCGGCAGGGCGCCGCGCCGCGACAGTGTGTCGCGCCGGGTGGGGGCCGCACCTGTTGTACGGCGCCCGGGGTCCGTGCCATGGGCATCACCCGGCAGAGCGTGCAGCGCGTCGCCGACCTCCTCGTCGACCGCGGCCTCACGGTGTACGTACCGAACCCGGCCCACCGCCGTGCCAAGCTCCTCACCCCGACCCCGGCGGGACGCGCCGCCGTCGAGAAGATCGACCCCGGTCACGCGGCCCTCGCCGACCGGCTCGCCGAGGCCCTCGGCGAGGAGGGGGTTCGCGGAGGCCGTCCGGGTCCTGGAGGCCCTGTCGGCCGCGCCGGAGGACCTGTCCGCCGGGAGCGAGGCTGTTACGGAACCGTAGACACCGCCCCACCCGCCATCTCCTGCCTCCGCACTACGATCGGTTCGTTGCGCACGTTCGGCACGTTCAGCCTGTACACGGCGTAACCGTACGTACGCGACAGACGCGCCGTACACATGCGTACGGCGCGACAGGCACGCGTACACATGCGCAGGGGATCGCACGGGGGAGAGGCGGGGGGTGGTGGCCATGGAGAAGCTCGGGCCGGGGGATCCGCTGGGGGTCCCCCCGGGCGTTGAGCTCCGGGGGAGGATCGGGACGTACCGGTTGCTCGCGCGGCTGGGTGCCGGCGGGATGGGCAACGTGTATCTGGCGCGGTCCGACCGCGGCCGTACCGTCGCCGTCAAGCACGTACGGCAGGAGCTGGCGGAGCAGGAGGAGTTCCGGGCCCGGTTCCGGCAGGAGGTGCAGGCCGCCCGCCGGGTCGGCGGGTACTGGACGGCGCCGGTCCTGGACGCGGACACCGAGGCCGACATCCCGTGGGTGGCCACCGGGTATGTCGCCGGTCCGTCCCTCCAGGCCGTGGTCGGCAGCGACCACGGCGCGCTGCCCGAGCGGACGGTCCGTATCCTCGCCGCCGGGCTCGCCCACGCCCTGGAGGACATCCACGCGGCCGGGCTCATCCACCGCGACCTCAAGCCGTCCAACGTCCTCGTGACGATCGACGGGCCCCGCGTCATCGACTTCGGTATCGCCCGGGCCCTGGAGACGATCACCGACGGAGGGCTCACCCGCACCGGCGCCCTCGTCGGCTCGCCGGGCTTCATGGCGCCCGAGCAGGTGCGCGGCGACCGCATCACCCCCGCCTGCGACGTCTTCTGCCTCGGCTCCGTCCTCTCCTACGCCGCCACCGGAAACCTCCCCTTCGGCGCCGCCAACTCCGGCGTCCACGCGCTGATGTTCCGCATCGCCGAGGAGGAACCCGACCTGGAGGGCCTGCCCGAGGGCCTGTACGACCTCGTACGGGACTGTCTGCGCAAGGACCCCGCCGCCCGCCCCACGCTCGCCCAGATCCTCCAGCGCACCGGCGCCGAGGACACGGTCTTCGCGGGCCGTTCCCGCGACCCCTGGCTGCCGAGCGCCCTCGTCGCCCAACTCGGCCGCCACGCGGTGCAGTTGCTGGACACGGAGGACCCGGAGGAAGCCGTGCCGGGGGGAGAGCGGCCGTACGGGGCGGGAGCCGCGGGCGCGCCAGACGCCTCGGCGGGCGCGGTCGCCGGCCAGGGTTCGCCGGAGGCGTCCGGGGTGCCCGGAGGTCCGGCTGAGGGCGGTGGGCCGGGGACGCCCGACCTCACCAAGCAGCCGCCCGCCGCTGCCGCCTCCGCTGCCGGCGCCGGGTTCGCCGCCTCGGGGGCGCCCGCCTCCGCGGGGGGCGTGCCGACACCGCCGGGCGCCCCGGCATCCCCCTACGCGAGTCCCTCCGGTCACCCCGAGAGCGCCCCCGGTCATGCCGCCGGGCCCGAGGGTGGTGCCGTGCCGCCTCCGCCCGGGGCGCCGGGGGCCGGTGGGCCGGGCTCCGCCCCGCTCGACCGGCTGCCCACCCAGGCCGTGAGGGCGGGCTCCCAGCCGCCCCCGCCCACCGCGCCGCCCGGCCCCGCCCCGTACGGCTTTCCGCACCAGCAGCCGGCGCATCCGCAGTCCCCGGCCGGCTACGGCTATCCGCAGGGCGCGGCCCCCGGCTACGGCTATCCGCAGGGCGCCCCGCAGGGCCAGGCCGCGTACGGGACGTACGGGCAGCAGCCGTACACCGATCCGCAGCAGCACGGGGGGCAGGCGCCGTACGGGGGGCAGCAGCCGTACGGCGGTCACCAGGCCCTCGGCGCCGCGGGCGGCCTCGGCGCGACCCCTCCGTACGGGCCGACGCCCCTCCAGGGCCCCGGCGGCCGGCCGCGACCGGACCGGTCCGGCGGCAGGCGTTCCTCCGTGGTTTTCGTCGCGGTCGCCCTGGTGGTGGCGCTCGGCGCGGGCGGCTCGGTGTACGCGCTGATGAAGAAGGGGGAGCAGGGCGGCAAGGAGAACGACGGCAAGGGCGGGCCCACGACGAGCGGGCCCGAGACCCCCGGGCCGACGACGTCCGGGCCGACCGACCCGGAGACCTCTCCCGACCCCACCACCGAGTCCCCGGACGCGGGCACCATCCCGGAGGACTTCCTCGGCACCTGGAACGCGTCCCTCGGTGGCTCCGGCGGGTCCGACACCCGTGAACTCGTCATCCAGCAGGGCGAGGTCGGCGACATCGTGCTCTCCCTGACGGCGGACGGGCCGCTGGAGACGGGCGGCACGTACCACTGCGTGTTCGAGGCGGAGCTGAGCGAGGCGCCGGACGACGACGGCCCCCTGCGGATCGGCCCCTCCACGGTCACCGAGGGGGAACCGGCCACGTCCTGCTCACCGGGCGCCGCCACCACGGTCACCCTCCTCCCCGACGGCCGCCTGCGCCGCGTGGACACGGCGGGCAAGTCGGTGACCTACACGAAGGGCTGAGCGGGGGCCGGGGCGCCTAGGAGCTCGGGGGTGCGCGGTTCGTTGGCGGGTGCGGGTTCGTCGTGGTTTCTCGCGCGGTTCCCCGCGCCCCTGAAGGGTTGGGCCTGCGGCCCGGCCTTCATCCTGAAAAGCACGGGGCGCGGCCCCGGTCGCTTTTCAGGGGCGCGGGGCGTTGACATATGCGGCTCCGCCGCGTGGGCGCGACCAGCCCCCACGCACCCGCACCCGCCCACGAAACAGCGCCCCCCGAGCCATGAGGCGCCCTGGTCACCGCGTATCCGGTGGTCTCTGGCGAGGCATGTTCGGCCGTGCCCCCGGCGACATCGGCAGTCGGCCGCCGGGCGGGATCTCGGAGGGCCGGGAGGCCGACCCGGCCGTCTGGAGGCCCAGCGGCGCCGCCCCCGCGCGGAACTCGACCATCCAGTCCGCGGTCTCCGCCCGCACCAGCTCCGTCACGTCCTCCGAGAACCGCCGCAGTACCGACAGGCACCGCTCCGCCGCCTCCCCGGCCGTCCCCTCCGTCGGCCCGAGCACCTCCCGCGCGCTCTCCGACGCCCAGTCGAACTGGAGCGCCTGGAGCCGCCGCTGCACCGCCTGCGCCGTGGCGACGTCCCTCATCCACCCGGAGGTGAGCCCGAAGAACCGATCCGCTGCCACACAGGCCACTGAGCCCAGCAGGGCCAGGTACCCCCAGGGCGCCATGCCGCCGACCGCCCCGGTGACGTCCAGCAGCGGCAACCCGGCCCCCGCGAGCGCGCCCACCGCCGCCCCCACCCGCAGCACCCGTGCCGCCAGCCGTTTGCCCGTCCGGTCCGCGAGATACCACGCGGTGGTCTCCAGCGCCGCCCGCTCCACCCACCGGTACAGCTCGTCCAGCCGCTCCGCCGGCACCGCCCAGTCCCCGTGCGGAAAGGGCCGCCCGGTCAGATCACCCGCCCACGGCCCGTCCGCCCCCGTCCACGGCTCGGCCCACAGCCCCGGCCCCTCACCCCGCCCGTCCTGGGGGGACCCCTCGGGCTGCATCTCCGGCTGGCTCACCCGGTACTCCCTACTGACGACGCCGCTGACGACAGTGCGAGACGCGTGCGCGCACCGCCGCGTCACCGGCCGTACGCACGGCCTCTTCCTACCTCCCAATGGGTGGCGAAAACCCCGGTTTCATAGCTTTTCCGCCTGGAAGAGGTCCTTGATCAGGTATACGAATCCCCGCACGCTCACTCGAAAGAGTGGCGCCGCGCGGGCCGGGCCGACCACGTAGGCTCGTGGGCGACCGCAAGAGAGCGAAACGAGGGAGCTGAACGTGATCCCCGGTGGTGGCCAGCCCAACATGCAGCAGCTGCTCCAGCAGGCCCAGAAGATGCAGCAGGACCTGGCGCGGGCCCAGGAGGAGCTCGCGAACACCGAGGTCGACGGTCAGGCGGGCGGCGGCCTGGTCAAGGCCACGGTCAACGGCTCCGGCGAGCTGCGCGCCCTGAAGATCGACCCGAAGGCGGTGGACCCGGAGGACACCGAGACCCTCGCCGACCTGATCCTCGCGGCCGTCCACGCGGCCAACGAGAACGCCCAGAGCCTCCAGCAGCAGAAGCTGGGCCCCCTCGCCCAGGGTCTCGGCGGCGGCTCCGGCATTCCCGGTCTGCCCTTCTGAGGCGACCCTCCCCTCCACCGACCCCATCCGTGCCCCGTACCGCCTTCCTCGGACCGGCGGCGGCCGACTACGGTACGTACGGAAAGACACCAGGAAGGACGGCAGTCCGTGTACGAAGGCGTGGTCCAGGACCTCATCGACGAGCTGGGGCGGCTGCCCGGCGTCGGTCCCAAGAGCGCGCAGCGGATCGCCTTCCACATCCTTCAGGCGGAGCCGACGGACGTACGGCGTCTCGCGCAGGCCCTGATGGAGGTCAAGGCGAAGGTCCGCTTCTGCGCGACCTGCGGCAACGTCGCGCAGGAGGAGCTGTGCAACATCTGCCGCGACACCCGCCGCGACCCGTCGGTCATCTGTGTCGTGGAGGAGCCGAAGGACGTCGTCGCCATCGAGCGGACCCGTGAGTTCCGGGGCCGGTACCACGTCCTCGGCGGCGCGATCAGCCCCATCGAGGGCGTCGGACCCGACGACCTGCGGATACGGGAACTTCTCGCCAGGTTGGCCGACGGTACGGTCACGGAGCTGATCCTGGCCACCGACCCCAACCTGGAGGGCGAGGCCACGGCCACGTATCTCGCCCGCATGATCAAACCCATGGGCCTCAAGGTCACCCGCCTGGCCAGCGGCCTCCCGGTGGGCGGCGACCTGGAATACGCGGACGAGGTGACCCTCGGCCGCGCCTTCGAGGGGAGACGATTGCTGGATGTCTGACGCCACGCTGCACGCGACCGGCCTGAACCCGGACGACTTCGCCGTCCAGATCGCGGACCAGATCGAGAGCTTCCTGGTCGCGGTCACCGAGGTGGCCAAGGGCGACGAGCCGGACTCGGCCGTGCCCTTCCTGCTGCTGGAGGTCTCCCAGCTCCTCCTGGCGGGCGGCCGCCTCGGCGCGCACGAGGACATCGTGCCGGACGAGCGCTACGAGCCCGACCCGGGCCCCGAGCAGGACGTCGACGAGCTGCGGGAACGCCTGGCCGCGATGCTCGACCCGGTCGACGTCTACTCCGAGGTCTTCGACCCGTACGAGCCCCGCAAGGCGCCCGTGCCGGCCCGCATCTCCGACGACCTCGTCGACGTCATGGCCGACCTCCGCCACGGCATGGCCCACTACCGCGCGGGCCGCACCACCGAGGCGCTGTGGTGGTGGCAGTTCTCCTACTTCTCCAACTGGGGCTCCACCGCCTCGGCGACCCTGCGCGCCCTGCAGTCCCTGGTCGCCCACGTCCGCCTCAACCAGCCGCTCGCCGAACTCGACGGCCTCGACACCGACCAGGAACTCATGGGCGACGAAACCCTGGAGTTCGAGGCGGGCAAGGTCATGGCGGAGGAGATCGCGGAACCGCTGGGGTTGCGGAAGGTCAAGTAGACCGCCGCCGTGAGGTAGTGGTGAACCGACCGGGCGCGGCATCAAGGAGTTCACGGCGGGAGTCGGACGCCCCGAAGCAGCGGGGCCGCCCGACTCCCGCCGTACGCATAGAGAAGCTGTGCGACTCACCGCCGCTGTTCTCTCACCGATTTGAGTGACTGCACTGCCGTACGCCCCTCTTGGCCCACACAATGCGCTTATGACACTCAAGCCTTGGGCGTGGGCCGGCCTCGCCATCGGTGGGCTCGGCGTGGCGACACTGATCTCGGTCGCCTTCGTCGATCTGGGTAAGGCGGACCAGATCGCCAGCGTGGCGGGCGGTTCGGTCGGCATGATCGGCTTCGTGCTCGCCCTCATAGTCCAGTTCGGCGGCTCGTCCCCGTCGACGGCACCGCCCACCCCGGTTCCGCCCGCCCAGCGCGGGGCGGTTGACGCCTCCGGCGCCGGGGCGATCGCCGCCGGCGGCAACATCGGCTCGGCCTCGACCGGGGGCGGCGCCACACCGCCGGCCGCGACGGTGCCCACCCCGTCCACGGCCACCCCCGCGGCCGGCGTGACCGCCTCCGGCGCGGGCGCGATCGCCGCGGGCGGCAACATCGGTACCGCTTCGACCGGCGGCTCCACACCCCCCGCCACCCCGGCCCAGACCCAGCCCACCCCGCCGCCCTCCGGTGCGCCCGGTCCCGGCGCCAGTGTGGCGGCCACCGGACCGAGGTCCATCGCGGCGGGCGGCGACATCGGCTCGGCGTCGACGGGGAACTGATGGACGTCGAGGCGTCGGGGGAGCGGGCCGTCGCGGCCGGAGGGTCGATCGGCATGGTGGTCACCGGGGACACCTTCCTGCGCGTCGATCGGATCACGGCCCAGCTGCCCGCCGAGGCGTACGAGCTTCCCGCGTGTACGACGCGCGTGGTCAACCTGCCGGACAGGCCGGATGTGTTCGTGGGTCGTGAAGCCGAACTCGACGCTCTGGACGCCGCGTTCGAGGGCGCCGATCAGGTCGTGGTCCACGCCGTGCACGGCCTGGGCGGCATCGGCAAGTCCACGCTGGCCGCTCACTGGGCCGCCGGTCGCGCGGACACCTGGAACCCGGTCTGGTGGATCAACGCGGAGACCCCTGCTGATCTGGACGCCGGCCTCGCCGATCTCGCGGTCGCGTTCCGCCCCGCCCTGGGCGACCAGCTGTCCCGCAGAGTGCTCCGCGACCTCGCTGTGCAGTGGCTGTGCACGCATGATGGCTGGCTGCTGATCCTGGACAACGTCGCCGACCCCGCCGATGTGAAGCCGCTGTTGGGGAGGGCCACGCGAGGACGTTTCCTGGTCACGACCCGGCGGGCGGAAGGCTGGCGGGGAATCGCGGAGAAGCTGCCCCTGGATGTTCTGACCCTGCCGAAGGCGGTGGAACTCTTCGCCGCCGTGCACGGCCGACCGTTCGGCCGTAGGGACGACGACGGCACGGATCTCGACGACGTAGGCGAACTCTGCCGTGACCTCGGATGCCTCCCGCTGGCCGTCGAACAGGCAGCGGCGTACTGCCGGGAGGCGGCGATCACGCCCGCGCGGTATCGGCGGCAACTGGCGGAGTATCCGCAACAGTTGCTGGCCCAGGCGCCCGAAGGCGGACGCGCCGTCGCCCGCGTCTGGCGCGTGACGCTGGACCGGCTGGTGGACACCCCGTTGGCCGGGGAGATCCTCCGGGTGATCGCGTGGTGGGCACCGGACGGCATCCACCGGTCGTATCTGGATCCGCTCGGCAGCCCTCCCGAGGTGACGGAGGCGCTTCGCAGACTGGCCGCCCACAGCATGATCACGCTGCATGGGGACGAGATCTCCGTCCACCGGCTCGTCCAGGCGGTCGCCCGGGCCGCCGATCCGGCCGACCCTCACCGGCTGCCGGAGTCCGTGGTCGCTGCGCGCGAATCGGCGGCGACGTTGCTGAACGGACCGACGGGACCGACGGAGGACAGCGCGCGAGCCATGCAGACGCGCTGGTACTCCCATGCGGAGGCGTTCCTGGGGCATGGCGAACCCGATACGGAACAGAGCGCGCTGCTGTTCGTCACGGTCGTACGGTGGCGTTGCGTCTTCCACGAGGAGGGAGGCGTCGCCGCGCTGTGGCATGCGCTGGGAGTCGCCCGACGGGTCTGCGGACTCGGCCATACGACGACCCTGCTGGCCAGGGAGAACGTCGCTGAGGAGTACCTCGCGACAGGTCAATGGGTACAGGCCCAACTGCTGCTGAGGCAGAACATGTTCACGGCGTACCGGCGGCTTGAGCGGGCACACCCGGTGCGGATCATGGCTTACGCCCGACTGGCCGGACCGATGCTGAGGAAGGGCAACGCCTTTGCCGCGCTGGGCACTCTGGACCGTGCGCTGCGCAAGGCCGAGCGGGCGCTGGGCCCCGACCACGACGTCACCGTGCGGATCGGAATCATGCTGGCCAAGACCGCGACGCATCTGGGCCGGATCTTTCCCCGTCGATACGCCCCGCGTGTCATTCCCCAGGTGGAGAGGTTGCGCGCCCGGGCGGACATCGCGAGTGACGCCGCCTTGCTGTTCACGACATACCTGGTGAGCCTCCATACCAGCACCGGAGACCACGAGCGGGCCGTGCGCACGACAGTCGACTTCGCCGACGAACTGGCCGGGACGCACGGCGAACGGCATGTGTCGACGCTGTACGCCCGAGCCGAGCAAGTGTCGACGCTGGAGGCATACGGGGAGACCGACCTCGCCCGCGCGGTACTCGATCCGTTGCGCGCGGACTGGGAGGAAGCCGTCGAGGACACCCGGCTACCGGCGTCCTTGCGCGAGGCGATGACGCGGATGCTGAGGACGCTCCTGCCCCCGCGCACGGACTGAGAGCCGACAGGCCGCGTTCTCGATTCGCGGCTGGCTTGAGCGGATCGCAACCGTTCCTTTCCCGGTAGCGTGTCCAAGGACCCCTAAGCCGTACCGATGCCTCGCCCTCCCGCCAAGGAACCGGAGTCACCGACGTGACCGTCCTCCTGCTCCTTCTCATCGCCGTGGCTCTGACCGCCGCCGTGCTGGGCCCCCGTGCGCTGCTCCGGGCCGGGTGGCCGGAGCGGGAACCCGTGGTCGCGTTGTGGGCGTGGCAGTGCCTCGTCGCGGCGGCGCTGCTCAGCTGCCTCGCGGCGCTCGTGCTGGGCGCGGCTGCCGTGTTCGAGACGGTCCGGACGCATGCCTTCGCGCCCGCGCCGGCGGCCGTGACCGCCGCGTACGACCTGACGGCCGCGCCGCCCTGGACGGCCGTCCTGACGCTGCTGCTGGCCTGCGGGGCCGCCTGGAGCGGGGCCATGCTCGCCCGGGAGGTCGTCGAGGCCCGGCGCCGCCGCCTCCTGCGCCGCGCCCATCTGCGTGAGCGCGCCCCCGATCTGCCGGCCGGCCTGCCCGACGCGCAGGGCCCCCTGCTGGTGCTGGAGGACGAGTACCCGGACGCCTGGCTGATGCCCGGCGCCCCTCCCCGACTGGTCGTCACCACCGGCGCGTTGGGCAAGCTCACCGACCGTCAGCTGGACGCCGTACTCGCCCATGAACTCGGCCACGCCCGCGCCCGCCACGACTGGCTGCTCCACCTCTCCACCGCCCTCGCGACCGGCTTCCCGCGCGTCCCGCTCTTCGCGCACTTCGCCGACCAGACCCACCGTCTCGTCGAACTCGCCGCCGACGACACGGCGTCGCGTCGCTGCGGCCACCTCACCACCGCGCTCGCGCTGATCGAACTGAACCAGCACCGGGGCGTGTTGAGCTGCGCCAACACCCGCCGACTGCTCGGCGACCGCGTCGAGCGGCTCCTGTCGCCGCCGCCCCGCCTGGACCGGACCCGCCGCGCGGCGACCACGACCGCCGCCGCGCTCCTCGCCCTCCTCCCGCTCCTCATCGCCTTCGCACCGGCGCTGGGGACGCTCTAGGGGGTGTCGTCCAGGGATGCCCCTCAAGCCGCCCGCTCCCGCAGGAAGTCCATCAGTACGGCGGTGAGTTCGGCGGGGTTGTCCTCCTGGACGAGGTGTCCCGCGCTCGTGATCGGCTCGAAGCGCGCGCCCGGGATGCGCGCGGCCAGTTCGCGCCCCTTCGCCAGGGGGATCCAGCCGTCGTCCTCGCCCCAGCACACCAGCACCGGGATGCCGATCTCCCCGTACCGGTCCTGGATCTCGTCGGTGTGGGCCTGGTCCGCCTGGGCGATCTGCCGGTAGAAGGCGGGCTGCCCGTGCTCGCCGAGCCACGGTTCGACGAGCCGGTCGACGACCGCCGGGTGCAGTCCGGGCCCGCCGACGGAACTCACGTACTCCCGCACGAGGGCCCGGTGCAGCGCGGACGGCAGCTGTTCGAAGACGTCGGCGTGCCGGCCGAGCAGCCGGAAGGAGGGGGAGCCCCACGGCGCGAGCGCCACGGGGTCGACGAGGGCCAGCGCGCGGTAGCGGGCCCCGTGCAGCAGATGGGCCCGCAGCGAGACCGCCCCGCCGAAGTCATGGGCGACCATGGAGGGTTCGCGAAGCTCCCACCATGTCAGCAGCTCGGCGAGGACCCGGCCCTGGGCGGCCAGGGAGACGTCCTGACCGGTGTGCATGTCCGACTCCCCGTACCCGGGCATGTCCCACACGAACACCTGGTACCGGCCGGTGCCCGCCAACGCCTGGGCGATGCCGCGCCAGACGTAGGAGGAGAAGGGGGTGCCGTGACAGAGCACGACCGGGTCCTGCCCGTCCTCCCCGACCCTGCCCCACCGCACGTCCCCCGACGTACTCCGGAAAGTCTCAGTCAGCAGCACTTCGCTCATGGATGTCTGCTTACCCCGGTGAACGCCGCCGTCACTGCGGCGAGCGGCAACTCCAGTGCGTCACAAGGGCCTTCAGGCGTTCGGGCCCCGCACCGAGGGTGACCGGGGCGTCGCGGTGCGTGCTTTGTACGATCCCTGTCCCGCCGCTGTATCTGCGTTGCACGGACCCTAACCGGCTCCCCGCGAATCTGGAGTCACTTCCACCGCACACGAGGCGGAGGCAGGAGAACCCCACATTCGCACAGGAGTCAACGATGACCCGCAAGAACCGCATACGCGCCGCCATCGTCACCGCCACCGCTCTCGTCACCGCCGCCACGGTGACCGCCGGCGTCAGCATGGCCGGTGGCGAGTCCGCCCCGAAGAAGCCCTCCAAGAAGGAGATCGCGGCGCTCTTCGACGGCTGGAACAAGTCGCTGCAGACCGGGGACCCGAAGAAGGTGGCCGACCGCTACGCGAAGGACGCGGTTCTGCTGCCGACCGTCTCCAACAAGGTCCGCACGAACCGCGCCGGAATCGTCGACTACTTCCACCACTTCCTGGAGAACAAGCCCAAGGGCAAGAAGATCCAGACGATCATCAACGTCCTGGACGGCAACTCCGCGATCGACGCCGGTGTCTACCAGTTCACGCTCACCGACCCGAAGACCGGCGACAAGCGTGTGGTCAAGGCCCGCTACACATACGAGTACGAGAAGCGCGGCGGCGTCTGGAAGATCGTGAACCACCACTCGTCGGCGATGCCCGAGGGCTGATCACCGGCACCCGTACCGGTGGCTGAGCCACCCCCCGGCTCAGCCATCACCCGGCCCGACCGCCTCCGGTTCAGCCGCCCCCGTGTCGCGCCGCCCGCAGGGTGAGCGCGACGCACAGGCCGCCGCCGGGCGCGTCCTTGAGGATCACGGTTCCGCCGTCGTCGGTGACGAGTTGCTTGACGACGGCGAGACCGAGGCCCGAACCGGACCTGCCGGTGAGACCCTGACCGCGCCAGAAGCGGTCGAAGGCGCGGGACTTCTCGGCGTCCGACATCCCGGGCCCCTCGTCCAGCACCGACAGCACCACCTCGTCGCCCCTGCTCTCCACCCGCACGGTGATGGTCGCACCGTCGGGTGAGACCTCCAGGGCGTTCGACAGCACGTTGTCCAGGACCTGGTCCAGATGACCGGGACTGGCCAGCACGAGCGGCCGGCCGTCGGCACTCCCCCTGAGCGTGATGGTGACTCCGCGCTCGTCGGCGGCCGGTCTCCACACGTCCAGACGTTCCTGGATGACGTCCCGGAGGGACAGCGGTTCCGCCGCCGTGACCTTCGCCTCGGCCCGGGCCAGCACCAGCAGCCCGTTGACCAGCCGGCTCATCCGGACCACCTCGGCGGTCGCCTGCTCCACGTCCTCCCGTACGAATTCGTCGTCCACGCCGTCCGCGATGTTGTCCAGCGACAGGCGCAGCGCCGTCAGGGGGGTGCGGAGTTGATGGGAGGCGTCGGCGACGAAGATGCGCTGCGAGGCGATGAGCGTGTCGAGTCGCTCGCTCGCCTGGTTGAGGGTGCGCGCGAGGGTCTGTGTCTCCTGCGGGCCGGTGATCGCGGAACGCGCCTTGAGGTCGCCGTCGCTCATCTTGCTCGCCATCTCGTTGAGCTGGCGCAGGGGAGCGGTCAGCCGCCGTGCGGCGAACACGCCGATGCCCGCGGCGGCCAGCAGGACGAGCACGGCAAGGCCCGCCCGGAAGCCCCAGATCTGCCAGAGCCGGGCGGTGAGGTGGTCGGTGGAGAACTTGATCCGGACGGCGCCGACGACATCGGCCGTCGGCTTCTTTCCCGCCGCCCGCGTCCCGTCCCCGGTGTCGTCGGCCGACTCCTCGCCGGTCGCGGGGCGTTCGAAGGAGGGGACGGTGACCACCAGGTTCTTGCCCCAGATGAAGTCGGAGCCCCAGTCGACGGTCTCCTCGCCCCGGTCCAGGGCCCTGGTCAGTGCCGCGTCCGGCGTGGGCCGCCGCAGCGTCTCCCGTACGCACCGGTCCGTGGCCGAGACCTCGACCTTCTCCTGCTTCGGATAGGCCCCGGCCATCTTCGCCAGCGCCTCGCAGGAGGCCACGTCACCGGCGCCGAGGAGGCGGGCCATCGTCCTGGCCTCGCGGGTGATGGACGCCCTGGTGTCGTCCCGCAACTGCTTGGTGAGCGTGAACGCCACCGGCACCGTGAACAGGGCGATCGCCACCGCCACGAGCAGCACGTAGCTGCGGATGAGCTGGCGGATCATGACGCGCCGCTGCTCCCGCTCGCACCGCCGAACGTCCCGCCGCTCCCGCTCGCGCCGCCCACGGCACCGGCGTTCTCGTCGGCGCCGTTCACGATGAGCCGGAAGCCCACCCCGCGCACCGCCTCGATGGTGATCGCGCCCGCGAGCTTGCGTCGCAGCGCCGCCACATGGACGTCGAGCGTCTTCGTCGGGCCGAACCAGTTCGCGTCCCAGACGGCCTCCATGATCTGCTCGCGCGACATCAGCGCGCCCGGCTCCTCGGTGAGGAACGCCAGCAGGTCGTACTCCTTGGGGGCCAGCCCCACCTCCGCGCCGTCCAGGTGCACCCGCGCGGCCTTGCGGTCGATGGTGAGCCGGGAGCCGTACCGGTCGGGTCCGGCCGGCGGCGCGTCCGCGGGGCGCGGCTGCACCCGGCGCATCACCGCCCTTATCCGGGCGATGACCTCGCGCACCCCGAACGGCTTGGAGACGTAGTCGTCGGCGCCGAGTTCGAGGCCCACCACCCGGTCCGTCTCGTCGCTGCGGGCGCTGATCACGATGATCGGCACGGCACTGCCGGCCCGCAGCGCCTTGCAGACGTCGAGCCCGTCGGTGTCGGGCAGCCCCAGATCGAGGAGCACCACGTCGTACGGGCCGTCGTACGTCAGCGCCGCCCCGCCCGTGGACACCCACTCCACCTCGAAGCCGTATCGCTGCAAGCCACGCCGGAGCGACTCGGCCACCGGCTCGTCGTCTTCCACCAGAAGTACGCGCACAGGCGAACCATAATCGTTGAACTTTAAGGCGGTCGGTCGGCCAGCCCCCGTTCCGGCGGGGCGGGCACCGGCAGGGAGGGGTGCGCGCATGGTGGAGGCGTCGGGGGAGCGGGCCGTCGGGCTCGGCGGGAGCGCGCGCAATGTGGCCACGGGCGACGGCGCCACCCAGATCGACATGCGGATCGAGCAGGCGACCGTCCTGCCCGCCGAAGCGTTCGCACCGGTCGGGGACTTGCCGGAGAGGCTGCTCAGAGTGCCGTCCCGGACAGGGCTGTTCGTGGGCCGGGAGCGGGAACTGGGGCTGCTGGACGAGGCGGTCGGCGCGCCCGGACGCCCGGCCGTGGTCGCCGTCCACGGACTCGGCGGCATCGGCAAGTCCACCCTGGTCGCCCAGTGGGTGCGGAGGAACGCGGCCGACGCCAACCCGGTGTGGTGGATCACCGCCGACAGCCCCGCCGCGATCGACACCGGTCTGACCGAACTCGCCATGGCCATGGAACCCGCCCTGGCCGACGCCCTGCCGCCGCACGTCCTCAGGGAGCGGGTCCTGCGCTGGCTGGCCTCCCATGACGGATGGCTGCTCGTCCTCGACAACGTGAGCGAGCCGGCCGACGTCGAGCCCCTCCTGGAACGGGCGCCGAACGGCCGTTTCCTCATCACCAGCCGCCGGGCGACCGGCTGGCACGGTGCGGACACCGTCGTGGACGTCGACGTCCTCGACGCGGCGCACGCGGTCGAACTGTTCGAGCGTGTCTGCCCGGCGGGCGGCGTACGCGTTCCCGAGCTCGTCGCCGAGCTGGGCAACCTCCCCCTCGCCGTGGAACAGGCGGCGGCCTTCTGCCGCGAGTCGGCCACCTCGGCCGAGCGGTACCTGGACCTGCTCGCCGCGTACCCGGCGGACATGTTCGCGGTGTCCGCCGAGGGCGGGGACCCGCAGCGGACAGTGGCCCGGGTCTGGCGTGTGACGCTCGACCGGTTGGAGGAGGGCGACCTCACGGCGGTCGTGCTGCTGTCCGTGCTCGCCTGGTACGCGCCGGACGCGATCCCGCGCGGCATGTTGGAGGCGTCGGCGCAGCCCGTGGTCCTCGCCAGGGGCCTCGGGCGGCTCGCCGCGCACAGCATGATCTCGCTGCACGGCGACGCCGTCTCCGTCCACCGGCTGGTGCAGGCCGTCGTCCGCACGCCCACCGGGACGGAACAGGCCGAGGCCGAGTTCATCGCCCTCACCCGGAACCAGGCGATCCGTCTGCTGCACGCCGCGCTCCCCGCCGACCACGAGGACGTCGGCGCCCTGCCCGTCTGGCGCGCGCTGCTGCCCCACGTCCAGGCCGTGATCGGCCATGTGCCGCCGGAGGACGACACCGACGAACTCGGCCGGATGGCGAACGAGGCGGGGATGTTCCTCTTCGGGCAGAAGGACGTCCGGGAAGCCGTCCGTCTGCTGGAGCGCGCCCACGGTGTCGCGGTGCGGTTCCTGGGGCCCGAGCACCACAGCGCGCTCGTGGTGGCGAGCAACCTGGCGCTGGCGTACGCCGAGGCCGGCGACACCGGCCGTTCCCTCGGCCTGATGCGGTGGGTCCGCGAGGTCGGCGAGCGGGTGCTGGGCGCGAACACCCCCGAGTACGCGGTGCTCCTCGGCAATCTGGGGTCGGTGCACTACGCGGCCGACGACCTGGACACGGCGACCGAACTGCACGCCCGGGCGGTGGAGATCCTGCGCCATACCGTCGGCCGCGACGACCCCCGGACCTTCCGCGCCCGCGGCAACCTGCTGAACGACCTGATCACCGCAGGGGAGGGGGCGCACGCGGTGCCCGTGCTGGAGGAGTACCTCAAAGACTGTGTACGTCGCCACGGCGAGGATCATCCGGCGACGCTTCAGGCCCGCAACAACCTGGCCGGGGCCTACCAGTCCTCCGGGGACCTCGAACAGGCCATCGATCTGCTGCGGCGCAACGTCGCCGACCGCGAGCGCCTCCTCGGCCCGGACCACCCGCAGACGTCGCTGTCGCTGAACAACCTCGGCGGGGCGCTCCTCAGGGCCGGCCGGGCGGCCGAGGCGGTCACCGTGGTCGAGCGGGCCCTGGAGGCGTACGAGCGCTCCCTCGGCGCGGACCACCCCCACTGCCGGAAGGTGCGGGACAACCTGGAGGACGCGCGGCGGGTGGTTCGCGAGGGGACTGCGCCCCCCGAGTGACCTCGCCCACTTTATGACTGCGGCGTGCCCGGGGCGGGCAGGGACCACCCCGGAGCGGCCTGGCCACCGACGGTCTCCCGGCGAAGAAGCCGGGGTGAAATCCGGCGGCGGCCCGCAGGAATCCGAGGTGATCGAAGGGTGAGCGGGACATCTCACCATGCGGGAGCCCGGAGGCGGGATTCGGCCGCTCGATAGACTGAGCCGACCGCAGTACCTGTGTATGTGCGGATAAGGGACGAAACCGAGCGAGGAGCGCACGTGGGCCTTGTCGTGCAGAAGTACGGAGGCTCCTCCGTAGCCGATGCCGAGGGCATCAAGCGCGTCGCCAAGCGGATCGTGGAAGCCAAGAAGAACGGCAACCAGGTGGTTGTCGTGGTCTCCGCGATGGGCGACACGACGGACGAGCTGATCGATCTCGCCGAGCAGGTGTCTCCGATGCCTGCCGGACGTGAGTTCGACATGCTGCTGACCGCCGGAGAGCGTATCTCCATGGCCCTGCTGGCCATGGCGATCAAAAACCTGGGTCACGAGGCCCAGTCGTTCACCGGTAGCCAGGCAGGCGTCATCACCGACTCGGTCCACAACAAAGCCCGGATCATCGATGTCACGCCGGGCCGTATCCGGGAGTCCGTCGACCAGGGCAACATCGCCATCGTCGCCGGTTTCCAGGGCGTCAGCCAGGACAAGAAGGACATCACCACGCTGGGCCGCGGCGGGTCGGACACGACCGCGGTCGCGCTGGCCGCCGCGCTCGACGCCGAGGTCTGTGAGATCTACACCGACGTCGACGGTGTCTTCACCGCCGACCCCCGGGTCGTGAAGAAGGCCCAAAAGATTGACTGGATCTCCTTCGAGGACATGCTGGAGCTGGCCTCGTCCGGCTCCAAGGTGCTGCTCCACCGCTGTGTCGAGTACGCCCGCCGCTACAACATCCCGATCCACGTCCGCTCGTCCTTCAGTGGACTCCAGGGCACGTGGGTCAGCAACGAGCCAGTCGTCGGAAAGACGCAGCAGCAAGGGGAACAGAAGGTGGAGCAGGCCATCATCTCCGGTGTCGCGCACGACACCTCCGAGGCCAAGGTCACGGTCGTCGGTGTCCCGGACAAGCCGGGCGAGGCCGCCGCGATCTTCCGCGCCATCGCCGACGCCGAGATCAACATCGACATGGTGGTGCAGAACGTCTCCGCCGTGACCACCGGTCTCACGGACATCTCCTTCACCCTCCCCAAGACCGAGGGCCGCAAGGCGATCGACGCGCTCGAGAAGAACAAGGCCGGCATCGGCTTCGACTCCCTGCGCTACGACGACCAGATCGGCAAGATCTCCCTGGTCGGCGCCGGTATGAAGACCAACCCCGGGGTCACGGCGTCCTTCTTCGAGGCGCTGTCCGACGCGGGCGTGAACATCGAGCTGATCTCCACCTCCGAGATCCGCATCTCCGTCGTGACCCGTGCCGACGACGTCCCGGAGGCCGTGCGCGCCGTGCACACCGCCTTCGGACTCGACTCCGACAGCGACGAGGCCGTCGTCTACGGAGGCACCGGCCGATGACGGTCCGTTCGTACGGTCCGTACGGCGGCGGCACCGGCCGTTGATGGCCGTCGCCGCCGGGCGGACCGGCAGGCCGACGCTCGCGGTCGTGGGGGCGACCGGGGCCGTCGGCACCGTCATGCTCCAGATCCTGTCCCACCGCGCGGACATCTGGGGCGAGATCCGGCTGATCGCCTCCCCCCGCTCGGCCGGCCGCAAGCTGGCCGTGCGCGGGGAGGAGGTCGAGGTCCTCGCCCTCGCCGAGGAGGTCTTCGACGGGGTCGACGTCGCCCTGTTCGACGTGCCCGACGAGATCGCGGAGCGCTGGGCGCCGATCGCGGCGGCCAAGGGCGCGGTGGTGGTGGACAACTCGGGCGCCTTCCGGATGGACCCGGAGGTGCCCCTCGTCGTCCCCGAGGTCAACCCGCACGCCCTGCGCGTCCGGCCGCGCGGCATCGTCGCCAACCCCAGCTGCACCACCCTGTGCATGATCGTGGCCCTGGGCGCGCTGCACGCCGAGTACGGGCTGCGCGAGCTGGTGGCCTCCTCGTACCAGGCGGTCAGCGGCGCCGGCCGGGCCGGCGTCGACACCCTGCGCCGGCAGATCTCCCTCGTCGCCGGTACGGAACTGGGCACCAGCCCCGGTGACGTACGGCGGGCCGTCGGCGACGACACCGGGCCGTTCCCGGAGCCGGTGGCGCTGAACGTGGTGCCATGGGCCGGGGAGGCGCGCGCGGACGGCTGGTCCTCGGCGGAGATGAAGGTCCGGGACGAGACCCGCAAGGTCCTCGGCCGGCCGACGCTGCCGGTCGCCGTGACCTGCGTACGGGTCCCCGTCGTCACCGCGCACGCCCTGACGCTCCACGCCCGCTTCGAGAGCGAGGTCACCGTCGCCAAGGCGCGGGAGATCCTCGCGACCGCGCCCGGCGTGGTCCTCTTCGACGACCCCGGGGCGGGGGAGTTCCCCACCCCCGCGGACGTCGTGGGCACGGATCCCACCTGGGTCGGCCGGGTCCGCCGCGCCCTCGACGACCCCACCGCCCTCGACTTCTTCGTCTGCGGCGACAACCTCCGCAAGGGCTCCGCCCTGAACACGGTGCAGATCGCGGAACTGGTGGCGGGCGCGCGGGCCTGAGGGTCCTTGGGGGAACGGGTGCGAGGGGGGCCTTGTGGCCCGGGGTGCTCGGAGGCTTCGTGGGCCAGGTGGTCCGGGGTGCGCTCGGCCCCCGTCCGTTGGCTGCGCTCCTTTCCCCGTCCCGGTGGCCCCGGCGTCCATCCGTTGTTGTCCCGGGGTGCACCGTTTCTTGGCTCCGCGTGCACCGTTCCCCGAATTCCTCGCGCTGCCACCGGCGTTGGGATAGACCGGCTGTCACGGCCTGCGGGCGCCGTCGGCTGCCGTCGGCGTTGTCGGTGGTGGCGTGTAAGTTCTTCGAGTCGGCGGTTCGTCGGACGAAGGATTTCCGGCCGGACAGCTGTGTGATTTCCGGGTTGATTCAGGCCTCCCGGAGATCGAGGATTTTGCTCCCCGTCCTCCGCAACCGCGCGGCGGACGGGGAGCGTCTTTAACGAGCGCCCTTCGGCGGGGCTGGGCGCGCACGGACTCGGGGCATAGGGGAAGAGCTGGTACGCATGAGGGCGTTCGACGCGCTGTCCGCTGTTCGGTCGGCCGTGCGAGAGGCGCGGGGCGCGCGGCCATACATATGCGCCGCACGAACAGGCACTCGATCTGACGCAAAAGTGATGCCTGTCGCGTACAACCCCGACGGGGGGATACGGGTCCAACAGGCGTGGCAGAGGTACTCGACTTCACCGCGGTACAGACGAGGGGCACCGCCCTTCGTCCACCCCGCCGTCCCCGCATGCCCGGTCCGCCCGGCGGCATGCCGGTGATCGCGCCCATGCCCGCGGCGCGGCCCACCCGCATCCCCAGCCAGCGCGACGGCGCGGAGGACACGACGACACTGCCGGCCTCCGGCACGACCGTCGACCATCTCACCGAGACCTACCGCGCTCACTACCGCTCGCTCCTCGGCCTCGCGGCCCTCCTCCTCGACGACACCGCCTCCTGCGAGGACGTCGTGCAGGAGGCCTTCATCCGCGTGCACTCCGCGCGCAAGCGCGTCCGCGACCCGGAGAAGACGCTCGCCTATCTGCGCCAGACGGTCGTGAACCTCTCGCGTTCCGCGCTGCGCCGCCGCATCCTCGGTCTGAAGCTGCTGTCGAAGCCGATGCCGGACATGGCGAGCGCGGAGGAGGGCGCCTACGACCAGCTGGAGCGCGACTCCCTCATCAAGGCGATGAAGGGCCTCCAGCGCCGTCAGCGCGAGGTCCTCGTGCTGCGCTACTTCGCCGACATGACCGAGGCACAGGTCGCCGAGACCCTCGGTGTATCGCTGGGCTCGGTCAAGGCGTACGGCTCCCGTGGCATCGCGGCACTGCGCGTCGCCATGGAGGCGTCGGCATGAGCGGCGACGCCAGGGGCGACAGGCACGACACGCACGACAGGCACGAGGGGCACGACGAGCTCGGCGCCCGCAGGCGGGCCTCCTGGGGCCGCCGGGACGACGAGCGCACCGAAGGGCAGGAGCGGGACCGGCGCGTCGGGGGGCGCGGGCTCGCCGAGCACGAAGACACGCAATCGCACGCTGGGAACGGAACTGTGAATCACGGCCCCGAAGAACAAGGCCCCACCAAGGGTCAGGATCTCGAAGGCCGCGGTCCGGACGAGCCGGCTCCGGACGCCATGCGCGCGGACGAGCCGACCCCGGGGAAGACGCACACCGACGACGGCACGGAACCGGACGGGACCGTCTCGGACGACGTCGCTACGGGCGAGGACGATGTGGCTTCGAGCGACAGCGCCACGGGCGAGGCGGGCTCGGGTGCGGCGCACTCGGGCGACGCGGATGAGCTGAACGACGACGCGCACGACCTGAACGACGCGCACGGCTTGAACGACGCGCACGACCTGAGCGATCTGAACGACCTGGGCAATCCGCGCGGTCTCAACGGCACGAAGCCGTCCGGGGCGGCGGCGGACCTGCTGTCCTTCGGCCTGTCGGAGGCGGCGCCGGGATCCGGGGCCGGGGCGGCCGGTTCCGGTCCGAAGGGGCCGGACGGTGCCGGTTCCAAGGGGCTCGGCGGGTTCGACTCCGACGAGCTGATGCTGCGCAACCTGCTGCATCACGCCGTCTCGGAGATCGAGCCGCGTGACGGCACCCTGGACCACCTGCGCCGGGCCGTACCGGCCCGGCGGGCGCGCAAGCGTCAGGCCGTCGTCGGGATGGCGGCCGCCGCGCTCTTCATCGGCACGGCGATCCCCGCCCTCGTGCACGTCTCCAACTCCACCGGCTCCGACGCCAACCCGTCGGTCGTCGGCCATGGCTCGGCGACCCACGGCAGCGAGGGCCAGTCCAAGGGACAGACCGGCGGCAGCGGTTCGTCGGGCGGCACCTCCGGCGGCTCCAAGGACACCGGCAAGGGCAGCGGCAAGGGCAAGGGCGACAAGGGCAAGGGCTCGTCCGCCGGGGTGCCCGGCGGCACCGAGGCGACGCCCACCACCGCGAGCGCGGCCCTGTGCACGTCCGCGCAGCTCAGCGGCGTCGGCAGCGTCGGCTCCCCGGACTCCGGCGGCGCCGTCTACGGCAGCTTCCGGGTGTCCAACGTCTCCGGCTCCAGCTGTACGGTCACAGGCGCGGGCGCGGTGAGCGCGTCACCGCAGGGTGCCGCGGACGCCGCAAAGATCACCGTGGCGAACCATGTCTCGGGCGACGCGGCCACCGGACTGCCCGACCCGTCGCTGGCCCTGTCCCAGGTGGTGCTGGAGCCGGGGGCCGCGTACGAGGTGCGGTTCGCCTGGGTGCCCTCCGAGCCCTGTCCCACCACGAGCGGCGGCACCACGGACGGCGGCACCGGCGGTACGGATCCGAGCCCGGACCCGACGCCCACCGAGGAGGACCCGGGGGCCACCGCCGACGGCGGCAGCTCGATGTCCACCCAGCTCGTCAGGGAGGACGGTGTGGCCGACGGCAGCGTCGTCATCTCCCACACGGCGGAGGGCGGCGTCGGCACGTACTCCACCGGCGTCGGCAACGCCTGCGCGGGCACCGTCTACCGGACGGGCCTCCTGACGGCGTCCTGACACCCGCCCCGCCCGCCCTTCACTTCCTGGGCGGGCCCGGCGTCACTGGGCGGGTTCCGCTTCGCGGGAGGGGTCCCGCTCCTCGCCGGAACGGCCTGCCTCCGCCCCCTGGCCGTCCCCGGAAGCACCGCCGTCCCCCTCCGGGAGCAGCCCCAGCTGTTCGTCCCGGAGGAACTCGATCTCACGGCGCAACAGCCGGAACCACATGAAGACGACGAAGCCGGCGAAGACGAACCACTCGCCGGTGTAGCCGAGGTTCTGGAACGCCTTGAGGTCGAGCCCGCTGTCCTGCGGCGCCGTCGCCGGCACGGCCTTCATCCCCGCGTCGCCCTTGTCGAGGGTGACCCACGCGTCGTACAGGTCGTCAGGCACCAGGTTCACCAGCGTCGCCGCGCTGATCGCCCCCGTCTGGCCGGCGGGGAGACCGCCCTGCACGGGCACACCGTTGGAGCCGGGCGTCTCGGACGCCTGGAGCGAGCCGGTCACGGTGACCTCGCCGGTGGGCGCGGCCGGCGCCCGGTCCGGGTCCGCGGTGCCGGGCAGCCAGCCCCGTACGACCGGCAGTGACTTGCCCCCGTCGGTGCGCAGCAGCGTCAGGACGTAGAACCCGTCCTTGCCGTCCAGCTCGCGGTGGGGAACCAGCAGCTGCTCGCCGTACCGGCCGGTCGCGGTGGCCAGTTCGCCGGAGGTCTCCTTGTCGACCGGCAGCAGCTGGTCCAGCGGGCGGGCCGGGGCCCGGTCCGCGGGGTCGACGCGCTCGGTCGCCGTGCGGTGGTCCTGCATGCGGTCCTCGAACCGGCTCAGCTGCCACGACCCCATGAACACGCAGAAGGGGATGGCGAGCAGCACGAAGACGTTGATCCCCCACCATCGGGGCGTCAGCAGAAACCGGTACACGCCTTCCACCGTACGGTGCCCGCACCGCCCGCCCGGCCGCGGGGTCGGCCGGGCGGGCGGCCACGCGGCGGGGCGGTTCAGTACCGCTCGACGAGGTGCTCCCGGCCCGCCGGAGGCTTGTACGGCTCGGGCCAGAAGTCGGTGACGGAGGTGATCCGGCCGTGCGCGTCCCCCGTGAAGAAGGAGACCGCGTCCATCTCCTCCGGCCCCACCGCCACGCGTATCCAGCTGACGACCTGCCCGGGCTCGGCGACGATCCGCTCGACGCCGGCGTGCCAGTCCGCCGGGTAGTCGCGGTTGAACCGCACATACCGCTCCCGGCCCCGGATCCGCTCCCTCGTCTGCGGCAGCTCGTACACCACGTCCTCGGCCAGGGTGTCGGCGAACGCGTCCCAGTCGCGGGCCTCCGCGCTCGCCCAGTACGTCTCGACCGTCCCGCGCAGCACGCCCGCCGGGGTGTCCACCGTCGGTACGCCGCTCGTCGAGGCCGTCGGCACGCCGCTCGTCGAGGTTGTCGGCACATCGCTCGTTGAGGTCATGCGGCGAGTCTGCACCCGGCCACTGACAATCGGTCCGCACCGCCCGGACATCCGGTCGCGACCCGACTGCGCGGTAGCCCCGCGCCATCCGGTCGTGGTCCGGCCGCGGTCGGGCTCGACCTGCGCGTTCACAGGTTGTCCACAGCGCGGGAGCGGCGCCGGGCGGAAGTTTTCCACAGGCTGGGGGCCTCGCCGACGCAATGTCCGACGGTCGGGGCAATATGGGGCCATGACTGAGAGCAACGGGTCCACCCCGCAGCAGCAGAGCGGGTCCATGCCCGACTGGGAGAAGAGGTTCCGGGCGCCGAGGGTGTCGCTGCCGGACTGGGCGGAGGACGCGCCGCACCGCTCGCTGTTCGTCTCCAACGCCACGGGGACGTACGAGTTGTACGCGTGGGACCGGGCGACCGGCGAGCAGCGCCAGGCCACGGACCGGGCCAACGGGACGACGGACGGGGTGCTCTCGCCGGACGGCGAGTGGATCTGGTGGTTCGACGACAAGGACGGCGACGAGTTCGGCGTCTGGCGCCGCCAGCCCTTCCAGGGCGGCCCCGACGAGGAGGCGACGCCGGGCCTGGACGCGTCGTATCCGGCGGGCCTGGCCATCGGCCGCGACGGCCTCACGGCGGTCGTCGGCCGCTCCACCGACGAGGACGGCTCGACGATCCATCTGGTCCGGCGGGGTTCGGCCCCCGTCGAGATCTACCGGCACCGTGAGTCGGCCGGCGTGGGTGACCTCTCGCACGACGGCTCGCTGATCGCCGTCGAGCACACCGAGCACGGCGACGCGATGCACTCGGCGCTGCGCGTGGTCCGCCCGGACGGTACGACGGTCGCCGAGCTCGACGACACCAAGGGCGGCACGATCGAACTGGGCCTGGAGGTCCTCGGCTTCGCCCCCGTCGTGGGTGACACCCGACTGCTCATCGGGCACCAGCGCCGGGGCCGCTGGGAACCCCTCGTCTGGGACGTGGTGTCCGGCGAGGAGACCGACCTCGGTCTCGCCGACCAGCTGGAGGGGGACCTGAGCGCCGAGTGGTACCCGGACGGCTCCGCGCTGCTCGTCGTCCACAGCTTCGAGGCCCGCAGCGAGCTGTGGCGCTACGAACTGGCGACGCGTCGTCTGGAGCGCGTCGAGACCCCCAGGGGCACGGTCTCCGGGGCCACGGCCCGCCCCGACGGCAGTGTGGAGTACCTGTGGTCGTCGGCCGCCGAGCCGCCGGTCGTGCGGTCCACGACGGGTGGCGTCGTCCTGGACCCGCCGGGCCTGAAGTGCCCGGGCTCGGTGCCGGTGGAGGACGTGTGGGTGGACAGCCCCGGCGGCCGGGTGCACGCGCTCGTGCAGCGCCCGGTCGGCGTGTCCGGCCCGTATCCCACGCTCTTCGAGATCCACGGCGGCCCCACCTGGCACGACAGCGACTCCTTCGCCGCCGGCCCGGCCGCCTGGCTCGACCACGGGTACGCGGTGATCCGCATCAACTACCGCGGCTCCACCGGCTACGGCCGCGCCTGGACCGACGCCCTCAAGCACCGGGTCGGCCTGATCGAGCTGGAGGACATCGCGGCCGTCCGCGAGTGGGCGGTGAGCAGCGGCTTCGCCGACCCCGACCGCCTCGTCCTGACCGGCGGCTCCTGGGGCGGCTACCTCACCCTCCTAGGCCTCGGTACCCAGCCGGACCTGTGGAGCCTCGGCATCGCCGCCGTCCCCGTCGCCGACTACGTCACCGCGTACCACGACGAGATGGAGGCGCTGAAGGCGATGGACCGCACCCTCCTCGGCGGCACCCCGGAGGAGGTCCCCGAACGCTTCGCGGCGTCCTCCCCGCTGACGTACGTCGACGCGGTCAAGGCCCCGGTCTACATCTCCGCAGGGGTGAACGACCCGCGCTGCCCCATCCGCCAGATCGACAACTACGTCGACAGACTGGTGGCCCGCTCCGCCGTCCACGAGGTCTACCGCTACGACGCGGGCCACGGCTCCCTCGTCGTCGACGAGCGCATCAAGCAGCTCCGCCTGGAACTGGACTTCGCCGCCCGCCACCTGGGGGTGGATGCCTAGAGCCTGACGACCCCCACCGACCACGCGCGCTGCTCACCGCTCACCGCGTGCGGCTGACCGCTCACCGCGTGCGGCTGACCGCTCACCGCGTGCGGCTCACCGCTCACCGCTCAGGCGGCCGCCAGCGCCGTAGGCTCCCGGGACTCGGCGGGGTCCCGGGGTGCCTCGGCCGCCATGAGCAGCTCCACGAGGGTCGCCCGGGCCCGGGCGACCCGTGAGCGCACCGTTCCGACGGGGCACGCGGTCAGCCGCGCCGCGTCCTCGTAGGGCAGCTCCAGCACCTGCGTGAGCACGAACGCCTCGCGTCGCTCGTCGGGCAGCGCGGCCAGGAGATCGGCCAGCGCGATCCCGTCGTCGAAGCCGGGCAGCCCGCTCGGCTGGGCTCGTTCCACGGCCAGCCGCCAGTCCGGTACGTCGGCGGGCCGGGGCCGGGCCGCCGCGTACCGGAAGCTGTCGGTCACCGCCCGCCGGGCGATGGACAGCAGCCAGGTCCGCGCCGAGCAGCGGCCCTCGAACCGGTGCAGGCTGCCGAGCGCCCGCAGGAACGTGTCCTGGGCCAGGTCGTCCACCACCTGGGGATCGGCACCGAGATGGGCGACGAAGCGGCGGACGTCGCGGTGCAGGGCGCCGACGAACCGCTCGACGGCCTCCGGGTCACCGCCGCGCGCGGCGAGCGCCCAGGCGGTGATCGACTCGTCCCTCGACGCGTTCGCCGAACGGGCGGCCCGGGGCGCCGGGGCCGACGCCGGGGCCGAGCCGGCCACCCGGGGTGCCGGTACCGAACAGGCCGTCTGGGGTGCTGGGGCCGAGTCGGCCACCCGGGGTGCCGGTACCGAACAGGCCGTCTGGGGTGCTGGGGCCGAGTCGGCCACCCGGGGTGCCGGTATTGAACGGGCCGTCTGGGGTGCCGGTACCGAACGGGCCGTCTGGGGTGCCGAGGACGACGGGACCGCCGGACGTGCCGGGGAAGGCGGGGGCTCGGGCAGGTCGCCGGGGAGGAGGGGGAGGGGGGTGGGGGCGGGCGAAGGTATGGGCGTGGGGCGGGTAAGGGTGGTCACCTGGAGTCCTTCTCGGGTCGTCCGGGACACGCCGGACGCGGCGGCCGGTGGACAGCACGGCGCGCGCGTCGGCGGTCCGGTGGGGAGAGGTGGCCGTACGACGTCGCCGGCATGGGCGGCGTACGTACGGCCGAGGCCCGGGGCAGACATCGCTGCGCGTACGGGACGCGGTGCGGGCCTGCGCACAGGCATGACCCGCACGGCCCGCACGGTTGCCCCGGGGCACCGGCTGCCGTCAGCTGACAGTGATCCCGGCGGGTGGCCCCCGAGAGGTGAGGGTGTGGACGAGGAGGAGACGGCGCGGCGAACGGTCCGAGCGGTGGCGGCGGACCCGCGGGCGCGGTCGGCCCGGTGGCACGGCGAGCGCGAGCGCCATCCGCAGGGGCGCCGCCAGCCAGCCGGCCACGGCCCGCAGCAGCCCGAAGGCGGCGCGTTCGCCGTACGCGAGCCACAGTCCGCACAGCAGCGCGGCCAGCAGATGCGCGGCGAGCATGCCGGACGAGGCAGTGAACGGCCCGTCCATGAGGTAGCCGGTGTGGTCCGCGTGGCCCAGGTGACCGGCCGAGCCCATGTGGACGGTGTGGTTCATGTGGGCGGAACCCATGTCCATGGCGCTCGCGCCACCGAAGCCCCCGTCCACGGAACCGCCACCCGCCGAGCCGCCACCGACGGAGCCCCCGCCGAGGGAGCCCCCGTTCACGGGGCCGTCGGCACCGGCCGGGTGCGAGGGCTGGGCCAGGGAGAAGCCCGAGTGGAGGGCGGTCTGGGCGGCGAGTACGACGGACACGATCAGCGGGAGTCCCCGCTCACGGCCCGCCAGGCACCAGCCGAGCCCGCCGGTGGCGGCGGCCGCCGCGCCCATGGCCCACCACGGGACCGGGCTGCCGGACATGGTGACGTGGCCCAGGGCGGCGAGCAGCACACAGACGGCCGCGAACAGCGCGGCCCGGACTGTGCGGGTACCCCACCCTGCGATCATGGCGCCCCATCCTCGCATTCGGACACCGGTCGTCACCCCCGTCCCCCTTGAGTACGGATGTCCACCCTCGGTCGCACTCACACCCCCAAGTGTGATCCGGATCACGCGGGAACCGGTCACGTTCATGAGGCAGGCTTCTGCTTCGTGGGGAGCCCTTCGCAGCAGAGCAACCAGCCCGTTTCGGGCCGTCGAACCGGCCCGACCGACCCGAACTCCCAAGCGGCGCCGGGCCCACCGGCCGTGCCGCCCAGGCCCGGCATCCTCGCCGGACTCGGCGGGCAGCGCGGACCGGCCGATTCCGGGGCGCACATGGTCGTCTGCGGCGACGACGGGCTCGCGCACCGGCTCGCCGCGGAACTGTGCACGGTGTACCGGGAGCAGGTGACGCTCGTGGTGCCGCCGACCGCACGGGTCGCACCCCGGCCGGTGGTGGGCCGCACCCGGGCCGCCACGATCCTCGACCGGGTCTCCGCGGCGGTCAACCGCGCGGCGGGCAACGGCGATCCGGCGACCACCGACCGCACCGGTCCCGGTGCCGGCGCCGGCGTCGGTGCCGGCACCGGGAACGACCGGACCGCGGCCCCGGGCGTCGCCCCGCACGGCGAGCGGCTCCTGGAGGCGGGGGAGGCCACGGAGGCGGTGCTCGCCGAGGCCGGGGTGGAGCGGGCCGCCGCGCTGGCGCTCGTCTACGACGACGACGAGACGAACATCCGGGCCGCCCTGACCGCCCGGCGGCTCAACCCGAGACTGCGGCTCGTCCTGCGGCTCTACAACCGCAGGCTCGGCCAGCACATCGAGGAACTCCTCGACCGGGCGGCCGCGTTGGCGACAGGCGACAACGCCGACGAGGGCGTCGACGGGGTCGACGGGTTCGGCGCCTCCACGACCGTCCTGTCCGACGCGGACACCGCCGCGCCCGCGCTCGCCGCGACCGCCGTCGCCGGCACCACCAAGGTCGTCCAGACGGACGGACTGATGCTGCGGGCCGTGGAACGCCCGCCGGGACACACCAGCCAGGGCCCCGGCCGCGGCCTGTGCACCCTCGCGCTGCTGTCGGCCACCACCAACGACCCGGCGGGCGCCGACGGTTCGGAGGGCAGTGGGGAGCGCGGCCCCCAACTCCTGCCCGACGAGCGGGCCGTGGCGGAGGCCACCGGGCGCGGGTCCATCGTCCTGGACACCGTGCGGTACGCGGGCCCCGCGCTGCCGGCGGGCCGGTCGGGCGGCGGCCCGCTCGGGGCGGTCGGCGCGTTCAGGTCGCTGTTCTCGCGGCGGCTGCGGTGGTCGCTGGCGGGGTTGGTGGGCTGTGTGTTCGCCCTCGCCGTCGCACAGATGGTGACGACCGGGGAGCATCCGCTGGGGGCGACGTACACGACCCTGCTCGACCTCTTCGCGATCAACGACCCGGCGACCGAGGGCAGCGACTCCAGGAAGGTCCTCCAACTGCTCTCGGGCCTGATGGGCTTACTCCTGCTGCCCGTGCTCCTGGCCGCCGTGCTGGAGGCCCTCGGCACGTTCCGCAGCGGCTCCGCCTTCCGCAAGCCGCCGCGCGGCCTCTCCGGCCACGTCGTCCTCCTCGGACTCGGCAAGATCGGCACCCGCGTCCTGGCCCGCCTGCGCGAACTGCACATCCCCGTGGTCTGTGTCGAGGCCGACCCCGAGGCCCGCGGTCTCGCGGAGGCCCGGCGGCTGCGGGTTCCGGTGGTCCTGGGCGACGTGACGCAGGAGGGCGTGCTGGAGGCCGCGAAGATCAACCGCGCCCACGCGCTGCTGGCGGTCACGAGTTCCGACACGACGAACCTGGAGGCGGGCCTGTACGCGCGTTCGGTACGCCCCGACCTGCGCGTCGTCCTGCGCCTCTACGACGACGACTTCGCGACCGCCGTGTACCGCACGCTCCGCGCCGCCCACCCGCACGCCCTCACCCGCAGCCGTAGCGTCACCCATCTGGCGGCGCCCGCGTTCGCCGGCGCGATGATGGGGCGCCAGATCCTGGGTGCGATCCCCGTCGAGCGCCGTGTCCTTCTTTTCGCCGCCGTCGAGGTCCGGGGGCACCCCCGGCTGGAGGGGCGCACCGTGGCCGAGGCGTTCAGCGCGGGGGCGTGGCGGGTCCTGGCCCTCGACACGGCCACGGATCCCGCGGAGCGGGCGGGCGGCCCGGCCGCCGGGTCGGGCCTGATCTGGGACCTGCCTCCCACGTATGTGCTCCGCGCCGAGGACCGCGTCGTCCTGGCCGCGACCCGCCGGGGCCTGGCGGAACTCCTGGGCCGCCGGACCCGCTCCACGTCGTAGGGGGCTGGGGCGCCTACCAGTTCAGGACCTGGTGTTCGTTGGCGGGTGCGGGTGAGTGGGGGTTGTTCGCGCTTTTCAGGGGCGCGGGGAACTGCGCGAACAACCCCCATGGACCCGCACCCGCCAACGAACCCCAGGCCCCGAGCTGTTACGCGCCCACGCCCCCCTCCACCTCATGCTCACACCGCTCCTCAACCCCGACCGTCTCCCAGTAGGGAAACGGATCCTCGAAGCCGGCCGCACCCCCCACCTCCCCGTCCCGCACCAGACACGCACCCAACGCGTCGCGCAACGCCTCCGCCCGCAACCCCGCCCCGATGAACACCAACTCCTGCGCCTCACCGGCGGAGCCACCCCGTACTGCCGACGGCTCGAAGCGGGCCACCGACCCCGCCTGCGACCACAGGCCCACCACCAGCGGCCGGCTCGCCA
Organism: Streptomyces sp. MA5143a; assembly: GCF_900290235.1. Taxonomy (GTDB): domain Bacteria; phylum Actinomycetota; class Actinomycetes; order Streptomycetales; family Streptomycetaceae; genus Streptomyces. The sequence continues at coordinate 87,095 of NZ_OLMK01000067.1, read as the reverse complement.
GCGTGAAGAACCCCTTCGACCGCAGCACCTCCCCGAAGCGCCCGCTGTCCAGCTCCTCGGTCACGAAGGTCCACAACCGCCCGGGATGGAACGGGCGCCCGGCCCGGAACACGGTCGACGAGATCCCGTACTCCTCGGTCTCCGGGACATGGTCCCCGTTCAACTCCCGCACCCACCCCGGCGCCTCCTGAGCCCGCTCCAGGTCGAACAGCCCGGTCCCGAGCACCTGTGCCACCCGCACCCGCCCGTACCTGGCCGGCACGACCCGCGCGGCCGGGTTCAGCCGGGCCAGCGTCCCCGCGAGCCGTTCCGCGGTCGCCGTGTCCACGAGGTCCAGCTTGTTCAGCACGATCACATCGGCGAACTCGACCTGGTCGATCAGCAGATCGCTGACGGTCCGCTCGTCCTCCTCGTACTGGTCGAGACCCCGTGCCGCCAACTCGTCGCCGCCCGCCAGCTCCGGCAGGAAGTTCACGGCGTCGACGACGGTGACCATCGTGTCCAGCCGGGCGAGATCGCCGAGCGTGGCGCCGTCGTCCCGAGCGAAGGCGAAGGTCGCGGCGACCGGCATCGGCTCGGAGATACCTGAGCTCTCGATGAGCAGATAGTCGAAGCGCCCCTCGCGGGCCAGCCGGTCCACCTCCTCCAGCAGATCGTCGCGCAGGGTGCAGCAGATACAGCCGTTGGTCATCTCGACCAGCCGCTCCTCCGTCCGCGACAGCGCCGCCTCACCGCCGCGCACGAGGGCCGCGTCGATGTTGATCTCGCTCATGTCGTTGACGATGACCGCGACCCGCAGCCCCTCGCGGTTGGCGAGGACATGGTTGAGCAGGGTGGTCTTGCCCGCGCCGAGGAAGCCGGAGAGAACGGTGACGGGCAGCCGGTCGAGGCCGCCCAGCCCGTCGTACGCCGTGGACTTCGTGGACCCCGTGGACTTCGTGGGCTCCGTGAACACCGTGGGTTCCGTGGGCTCCGTGGACACCGCGCTCAGCCCTCGGGGTGGATCAGTCCGCGCTCGTACGCCTTCAGCAGCCGCTGCGGTACGAGGTGGGTGACGCCGTCCACCGTGAAGGGCACCAGCTGCGGTGTGCTCGCCTTCCACTGGGCGCGACGGTGACGGGTGTTGCTGCGGGACATCTTCCGTTTGGGCACGGCCATGGGGTCCTCCTCGACGAACGGCGGAATGCCGCACGAGACGCTACATGAAAATGGATCCCATTACGAAAAAGGTTTCGTCTGTGGTGCGCGTCGCAGCGCGGCACGTGAGCGGGAACGGCCTCGTCGCCGTATGGAAGGGGAGGGCGCACCGACCCGCGCAGCACAGCCGTACCCGTACGGAGGTACCGTCCCCCGTGGCCATCACCAAGGAAGCCCCCGACCGGCCCGGCCCCGGCGTCGACGCCTCGCCGCCGGATTCCCGCGGCCGGCACCTCAACTCCCCCCTCCTCCTCACCATGTTGCTGGTCCTGGCCGTCGCCGCGCAGGGCCCCCTTCGCCGTGTCCTCGCCGCGCCCGTGACGCAGAGCTGGATGACGGTGTTCGTGGCGGTGGTCGTCCAGGCGCTGCCGTTCCTGGTGCTCGGGGTGGTGCTGTCGGCGGTGATCGCGGTGTACGTGCCGCCGTCGTTCTTCGCCCGCGCGCTGCCGAAACGGCCCGCGCTGGCGGTCCCCGCGGCGGGCATGGCCGGTGTGGTGCTGCCGGGGTGCGAATGCGCGTCGGTGCCGGTGGCGGGGGCGCTGGTACGGCGCGGGGTCACGCCCGCCGCGGCGCTCGCCTTCCTCCTCTCCGCACCCGCGATCAACCCGATCGTGCTGACGGCGACGGCCGTGGCGTTCCCGGGGAACCCCGAGATGGTGCTGGCCAGGTTCGTGGCGAGCCTGCTGGTGGCGTGCGTGATGGGCTGGCTCTGGCAGCGGTTGGGGCGCGGCGAGTGGATGCGCCCGCCGGAGCGGCCGTCCTACGAGGGGCTCGGCAAGGGGGCGGCGTTCTGGGGCTCGGTACGGCACGACGTGATGCACGCGGGCGGTTTCCTGGTGGTGGGCGCCATGGCGGCGGCCACGCTCAAGGCGGTCGTCCCCGCGAGCTGGCTGAACGCGGCCGCCGACAACCCCCTCGTCGCGATCCTCGCCCTCGCCGTGCTGGCCGTGCTGCTGTCGATCTGCTCGGAGGCGGACGCGTTCGTCGCCGCGTCGCTGACCCAGTTCTCCCTGACCTCCCGGCTGGCCTTCCTCGTCGTCGGGCCGATGATCGACCTGAAACTCTTCGCCATGCAGACGGCCACGTTCGGCCGTGCCTTCGCGCTCCGCTTCGCCCCCGCCACGTTCGCCCTCGCGATCCTGGTGTCGGCCCTCGTCGGGACGGTGCTCCTGTGAACCGCCACGCCCAGACCGTCGTCCTCCTCCTCACCGGCGGCGCCCTCCTGCACGCCGGCTCCACCGACCTCTACCTCCGCTACGTCAAGGCGGGCCTGCAACCCCTGCTGATCGGCGCGGGCGTGGTGCTGATAGCGGCGGCGGTGGCGACCCTCTGGTACGAACGCCGGGCGACTCGAAGCCGGCAGGGGAACGGGGCGCCCGCGCCCGACCACGCTGCCGAGTCGGACCACGCCCCCGGCCCCGACCGAACCCTCGGCCCCGACCGAACCCTCGGCCCCGACCGAACCCTCGGCCCCGACCGAACCCTCGGCCCCGACCGAACCCTCGGCCCCGACCCCGACCGGCACGCTCCCGAGCCCGACGCGCCCGCCCACCATGAACCCCGTGTCGCCTGGCTCCTCGTCCTCCCCCTCCTCGCACTCGTGCTGGTCGCCCCGCCCGCCGCCGGGTCGTACACCGCGATGCGCACCGGATCGGCCCTGCAGGAGCAGCCCTGGGGTTACTCGAAGCTCCCCGCCGACGGCCCGCTGAAGCTGAGCGTCGCCGACTACGCGGGCCGTGCCGTGTACGACAAGGGCCGTGCCCTCGCCGGCCGGCAGATCAAGGTCGCCGGCTTCCTCGCCCTCGACGGCCACGGCGCCCCGTACCTCGTCCGCATGGCCCTGAACTGCTGCGCCGCCGACGCCCAGCCCGTCAAGATCGCCCTCACCGGTGAACTCCCCCCGGTCCTCCAGCCGGACAGCTGGATCGAGGTGACCGGCACCTACACCCCGAAGCGCACCAAGGACCCGGTCAACGGCACGGCCGTCCCGTACCTCTCGGTCGCCTCCACCCGCCCGGTCAAGGCCCCGCAGGACCCGTACGACGAGGCCTGGAACGGCTGACACCCGCCCGCCGCGACGGCGTACGCGCGACTCTGGATAGCTGACGGTCCGTCAGTTATGGTCGCCGACAACGCCGTACCCCCGAGAGGTGAGTGCCGTGTCGACACATCCCCGGACCCGGACCCCGAGCCCGCAGCCGCCCGGCGCTCCCCGCTGGGTCGCGATGTTCTACGAGCCCTCGTCGTCGTCCTGGAAGGTGGGCGCCCAGTCGCCGTACCGTTCGCCCGTGCTGTACGCGGTGGGGGAGATGACCCAGACCCTGCGGGCGCGCGGCGAGGACCCGGCGGTCACGGTGTGGGGCCCCAAGGACGGGCCGGGCGACGGCGACTGGGAGCGGCACGACCCGGCGGCCCTCGCGACGGACGCCGCCCCGCTCCGGGAGCCCGACCGGACCGCCGACGCGCCCGCCGCGCCCGCCACGAAGCCCAGCACCCTCTCCGAGCGCATGACCGGCCGGCGTCAGCAGGTGCTCATGGCCGGTCTCGGCAAGGCGGGCCTCTACGACCTGGCGCCGGACGACGTGACGGCGGTCAGGGCCGTCGTCGACGGCCTCGACGAGACCACCGTCCGCCGGATCGCCCACTGGCTCACGGTGGCGGGCGCCGGCCGCCCTTAGACGTCCTTTCCTTTGGCGTGATGGCTCGTTGAGCCGCGCATGACGGATCTGGTCGAGCGGTTGGTACCTGACGAGTTGTGGGTGCTCTTTCGCCGAGTGGTCCCGCCGACGGAGATGAAGCGTCCGCAGGGCGGAGGCAGACGGCGGGCGGGAGACCACGAATGCCTGGCGGCGAGACATCTTCGTGGCCACCTCGGGGTGCACCTGGCGGCAGTTGACCCCAGTGTTCGGCCCGGCCTGGCCGACGGTCTACCGGCGCTTCGCCCGGTGGGGCCGGGACCGGGTCTGGGCCCGGCTGCACCGCGTCCTCCTGGACGAGCTCGGCGCCCGCGGTGAGCTGGACTGGTCGTGATGCGCCATCGACTCCGTCAGTCTCAGGGCCGCAAAAGGGGGCCACTGACCGGACCGAATCCGACCGACCGCGGCAAGAACGGATCGATAAGCCACCTGATCACGGACCGGAACGGTCTACCACTGTCACTGGGCGTCCCTGGCGCCAACATGCACGACAGCCTCGGCCTGAAGCCGCTCGTACGCGGCGTCCCGCCGATCCTCTCCCGGCGCGGCCCGCGCCGTCGGCGACCGGCCAAGCTCCACGCCGACAAGGGCTACGAATACGACCACCTGCGCCGATGGCCCGCAAGCGGGGCATCCACCACCGGATCGCCCGCAAAGGCATCGAGTCCTCGCAGCGGCTGGGCCGCCACCGCTGGGTCATCGAGAGGACGGTGTCCTGGCTCGCCGGCTGCCGGCGGCTGCACCGCCGCTACGAGCGCCAGGCCGAACACTTCCTGGCCTTCGTCGGCATCGCCGCAGCCCTGATCAGCTGCCGCGGACTCGCCAACTGAAACGACGTCCCACAGTCCCCGCGCGCGCCGACCGCATCCGCGTCGGCAGTGGTCCAGCCGCTGTCAGGACACGCTCGGCCCCGTCCGAGGCTCGAGGAGGGTGAGGGCGAACTCGAACGCCCGATCGACACGCGCGCGGTCTCCCGAGACGAGAAGGTCGAGCTGAAGCCCCCGTATCTGAGCCAGGAGGAGGGTGGCCAGGGCTGACGCGTCCTCGGGCGCCCACCCGTCCTGCCTGAGCCACCCGGAGATGAAATCGACGTAGTCGTCCATCGACCGCGCCAGCTCCCCGCCGTCGCCGGACTGCCACCCCTCGCTGGCGACCGTTTCGAACAGGAGCAGGAACTGCCGCTGCTCCTTCGGCTCGCACAGCCGTCGCCAAGTGATCCTCAGCAGCTCTGCCGTCGACCCGGCTTCCTTCAGTTCCCTGTCGGCGGTCACCTGAGCGAAGAGATCGGTGCGCATCTTCTCCACTACGCACTTGATCAGCTCGTCCTTCGACGAGAAGTGGCGCAGCAGCGTCGCATGGGTCACCCCCAGCGCCTGGGCCACCGGGCGCAGCGACAGGCCGGCGATGCCGTGATCGAGGACGTACTCGGTCGCCGCGGTCAGCAGCTCCGGCCGCCGGTGCTGAAACCGGAGGGTCCGCCCGTCGACGCGCTCGGAACTCATCAGCTGTCGTCCTCCTCCGCTTGCCTGGTCGATTGAGTGTACCAACTGGTTGCCCTAACCGAGTGGTACTGCTACTTTTCATGCACCGGAGCCGGAGGCCGCCGCATCGGTCGGGACCCCCTGAGCGGCGACGATGACTGATCCGGCACGGGTACCGACTGCCGGACCTTCCATCACGACAAGGACACCTGATGACTGACACGACAACGACACCGATGACTGACGACGAGACGGCAGTCCGCGCCGCGAGCACGGCCTTCGCCCAGGCGATGCAGGCGATGGATCTCGAGGCGCTGAAAGATCTGTGGGACGACGGCTACGAGCACCTGGTCTACCAGCCGGAGGAGATTGAAGCCGCCCTCACGACGTGGGACGCGATCGTCGACTACTGGCGCCAGCTTCCGGGATTCGTCGACGGGATCGAAGGGCGTGAGTACAGCAGCCACGTCGCTGTGCTCGGCGATGTCGCGCTCGTCTACTGGCGGGGCCACACCACGGTCGAGTTCAAGGGCTCCAGCGAGTCGCTCGCCGGCGACTCACGGCTCTCGGCCGCTCTGCGTCGGACTGATGGTGGTTGGCGATTCATCCATTGGCACGAGTCGCGCCAGCTCGCCGTCGGGTGAGAGCACGACCATGAGTACGGGAGTTCCGCAGCTGCCACGCGGGGAAGCGGGTTTCGCTGAGCGCCTGCACCGGCTGGTGTTCAACAAGCTGCGGTTCGACCGCGTACCCGATCGCGTCGTCTCGCCACGGCCCGACGACGAGGTCAACGCCGCGGTCCTCGGTGCAGCGGCGTACGGCCGGAAGGTCGCCGTCTTTTCCGGCGACCACTGGGAGCACTGCTGACCCGGGCGACCGGCCGTCCCCTCAGCGAGTACATGCAGGAAGAACTGGGTGAGCCCCACCGGGCGGAGCGCCGGTAGACCGTCGGCCGGGCCGGGCCGAACACTGGGGTCAACTGCCGCCAGGTGCACCCCGAGGTGGCCACGAAGATGTCTCGCCGCCAGGCATTCGTGGTCTCCCGCCCGCCGTCTGCCTCCGCCCTGCGGACGCTTCATCTCCGTCGGCGGGACCACTCGGCGAAAGAGCACCCACAACTCGTCCGGTACCAACCGCTCGACCAGATCCGGCATGCGCGGCTCAACGAGCGATCACGCCAAAGGAAACGACGTCTTGGAAGCCGCCACTCCAGGAAGTCGCCGTTCCTCGAAGCTGCCGCTCCTAGAAGCCGCCGCCGTCTCCGCCCCCGTGCTCCCCGCCCGGTGGTGGGCCGTGGCTGTGGCCGTGGCTGTGGACGAGCGGGTCCAGGCGGTCCGGGTAGGTCCAGCGGAACGTGGCCAGGGCGCGGGCGCGGGCCTCTATCACCGCCATGCGGGCGGCTCGTTCGGCCTTGTCGAGGTGGGCCGCCTGCCCGGTCGCCTGGCCCTCCCACTTGCGGTAGAGGAGGCCGACCTCGGCGGAGAACCAGCCGCGGCTCACGGAGTTGAGCGCGAGGAGCAGTCCGGTGTCCTCGGAGGCGGGCAGGGCCATCCAGCCGCCGAGCGCCAGCGCCAGTTCGCGGCGGACGAAGAGGGTCGCGGGGTGCACCGGCGACAGGAAGTCGTGGGCCGCCCAGTGGTCGAGGACGGCGCCGCGCTCGATGGGGCCGTGCTCGGGGTCGCCGGGGAAGCCGAGGGTGGAGCCGTCGGGCAGGACGTCCAGGACGCGTGAGGTGGCCCAGCCGAGCGTGTGGTCGGCTTCGAGGGCGGCCAGATCGCGGGCGAGCGCCCCTGGTGTCAGCCGGTCGTCGGCGTCCAGGACCTTCACGTAGGCACCGTCCGCCTCCGAGAGGGCGATGGTGCGGGCGACCCCGGGGCCGCCGGGCCGCCCCTGGCGGAAGGTCACGCGGGTGTCGGCGGGGACGTACGGGGCGACGGCGTCCGAGGTGCCGTCCTCCTGTATGACCCAGTGCCACTCCCAGCCGCCGGGTAACCGCTGGTCGCGCAGCGACGCGTAGGCGTCGGGGAGGAAGGGGGCCGAGGGGGCGTGGACGGCGGTGACGACGACGATGCGCCGGGTCACGGCAGCACCCACCACCCTTCGAGGCGTCGCGTCGATCGGCCGCATGACAACGCCCGGCCGCTGGCGACGGGGGATGCACCAGCGACCGGGCTATGGCCAAGGCTAACAAGGTCGCCCCCGCGACGGGAGTCGACTGCCGAACTGCGTTGACAAGTTGTGATCGGGATCACGCCCGAAGGGGGCAGTGACCAAACGTTTGTTAGACGGCGGGGGCCACGTCGAACCCCGCCCTTGGCACTGCCGAGACCGGGCCTGATCGCGCCCGGACACCGCCCTGACCTCGCCCGGAAGCCGCCCTGATCGCGCCCGGACACCGCCTGACCGCCCGGAAGCCGCCGGGAACCCGCCCCGAACCCGCCGAGCCTCTGCCGGAACGTCGGAAGGTCCCCTCGGTCCGCCGTCAGGAACCCTCGCACGGCGGCTCGTACGACAGCCGCGGCAGGTACTCGTTCCACTTCGACCGGGTCAGCACCCCGCGCGTGGCGGAGCAGATGTGCCGTACCGCCTCGTCGACGTCGAGGTTCCACAGCCGTACCGTGTCGGCGCCGCTGGAGACGCCGAGCATGCCGCTCCTCGGGCTGAACGACAGGAAGTTGCCCGTCTTGGCGTTGGGGCTCATCGACTGACCGATGGGGGAGGCGTCGGCGGGGTCGGAGACGTCCCACAGCCGGACCGTGTTGTCGTTGCCGCCGCTGGCCAGGGTCCGGCCGTCCTCGCTGAAGGTCAGCGACACGACGGCCTCGGTGTGGCCGGTGAGCGGCTCGCCGAGCCGGGTCGCGTCGGCGGGGTCGGAGACGTCCCACAGCCGCACCGTGTCGTCGTCGCTGCCACTGGCCAGGGTGGCGCCGTCCGGGCTGTACGCCAGGTCGTTGACGGGCCCACGGTGGTCGGTGAGGGGTGCGCCGAGGCGGGCGGGGCGCCGCGGATCGGTCACGTTCCACAGCCGGGCGGTGCCGTCCGCGCTGCCGCTGACGAGGGTGCGTCCGTCGGGGCTGAAGACGAGGGCGAGGATGTAGCCCTTGTGGCCGGTGAGCGGCTTGCCGAGCGGGACGGCACGGGCCGGGTCCCTCACGTCCCACAACTGCACGGTGTGATCGTCGTACGGGGTGGCCAGGGTGCGCCCGTCCGGGCTGTACGCCATCGCGTCGGTGTAGCGGGTCCGCAGCATCAGGGGCTCCGCGTGGGGGACCGGGTGCGCGGGGTCGCGGACGTCCCACAGGTGCACCGCCCGGTTCCCGGTCACGATCGCGAGGGTGTGGCCGTCGGGGGAGAAGGCGAGGGAGCGGTTGCCGCCGTCCTTGACCAGGAACGGCCTGCTCAGTGCCACCGGCCGGCCGGGCCTTCGCACGTCCCACAGCCGGATCCGGCCGTCGCGCCCGGCCGTGGCGAGCACCCGCCCGTCCGGCCGGAACACCCCGTTCTGGCCGACCATGTCCGCGGTCGGTATCGACCACAGCCGGACCTTGCCGTCCCCGCTCCCGGTGGCGAGGGTCCGGCCGTCCGGGCTGAAGCCCAGCGCGTACATCTCGCCGCTGGCCCCGGCGAGCGGCTCACCCACCTGCGACGGGTACGCGGGGTCGCGGACGTTCCACAGGCTCGCCGTGCTGTCCGCGCTGGCGACGGCCAGCGTCCCCCCGTCGGGACTGAACGCCACCGACCACACCGGCCCGGTGTGACCGCTGAGCGGGGCGCCGAGCGCCGCCGGATGCCGTCGGTCGGCGACGTTCCACAGCCGTACGGTGTTGTCGGCGCTGCCGCTGGCGAGGGTGCGCCCGTCGGGGCTGAACGCCACCGAGTGCACGGTGCCGGTGTGGCCGCTGAGCCGGGCGCCGAGCGCGGCCGGATGCCGTGGGTCGGCGACGTTCCACAGCCGTACGGTCCGGTCGTCGCCCCCGGCGGCCAGGGTCCTGCCGTCCGGGCTGAACGCCACGGAACGCACGGGCGCGTCGTGCCCGGTGAGAGGCTCGCCGAGGGCCTTCGGGCGGGCCGGGTCGGACACGTCCCACAGCCGCACGGTGCGGTCCTCGCCGACGGACGCCAGCGTCTTCCCGTCGGGACTGAAGGCGACCAGGTAGATCGTGCCGTCGTGGCCGGTCAGCGGTGCGCCCGACGACCGGGGCGAGCGGGGGTCGCGGACGTCCCACAACCGGATCTCCCCGTCGTCGCCGGCACTGGCGAGCGTCCGGCCGTCCGGACTGAAGACGGCGCTGCTCACCCAACTTGTGTGCCCGGTGAGGGGCTTGCCCAACGCCTTCGGGCGGGACGGGTCGGACACGTCCCACAGACGGACGGTCCGGTCGTAGCTGGCGGTGGCCAGGTACCGGCCGTCGGGGCTGTAGGAGGTGAGGTAGACGGCGCCGGTGTGGCCGAGCAGCGGGGTGGCCAGCGGCGCGTTCACGATCGAGATCAGCCGGTTGGTGGTGCCCTCGTCGCCGGGCCGCAGCCCGTGCGCCACCAGGTCGAGCTGGGCCGACAGCGACGGGTCGGTGTACTGCACGCGGTCCGCCTCGGCGACCACCTGCTCGAACACGGCGTCGTTGCGCTGCTGCCAGGCGACCACCGCCGAGCCGACGGCCACCAGGGCGAGCGCCACCAGGGCGGCCACCGCGCTCCGGCTGATCCACACCGTGCGCTTGCGCAGCCTCACCGCCGCGGCCAGGAACTCCACCGCGCTGCGCGTCAGCAGCGTGTCGTCGGCGGACCCCGCCCAGCTGCGGGCCTGCTCCAGCCGGGAACCCCGGTACAGCAGCGACGTGTCGCGGTCCGACTCCTCCCAGGCCCGGCCGTCCTCCTCCAGGCGCTGGCGCAGCAGATGGTCGTTGCGGCCCTCGTCGATCCAGCCCCGCAGCCGGGGCCAGGCGTGCAGCAACGCCTCGTGGGTGATCTCCACGGTCTCCGCGTCGAGCGTCACCAGCCGGGCGCGCACCAGCGCCTCCAGCGACTCCTCCGTCTTGCCGGGGTCCGTCGACTCGTCGGCGAGCTGCCGCCGGGTCCCGCGCCGCCGGGTGGCCTGTGTGTCCTCGCCGAGCCGCACCAGCCGCAGCAACAGCAGCCGCGCCGCCGTACGGGCCGCCGGGTCCAGCCCCGACCAGGCACGCTCGGCGGTCGCCGCCACGGCGCCCTGGATGCCGCCGGCCGCCCGGTAGCCGGCCAGCGTCAGCCGCCCCGCCTTGCGCCGCTGCCAGGTCACGAGCAGCGCGTGCGACAGCAGCGGCAGCACGCCCGCGTCGTGCGCGCCCCGCGGCCCGTCCGCGCTCACCTCGCGCACGATCAGCTCGGCCAGCCCCGGCTCCAGCTCCAGCCCCACGGCCTTGGCCGGCCCGGTCACCGCCTCCCGCAGCTCCGCGGTCGTCAGCGGCCCCAGCACCATGTGCCGGTGCTGCAACGCGTCCGCCAGCTCCGGATACCCGAGGCACTCCTCGTAGAAGTCGGCCCGGATCCCCAGCACGACCAGCACGGGCGCGAGTTCCCCCGCGGCACCGGGCGTACAGGCGGCGGTGAGCAACTGGATGAACGTCCGCCGATCGGCCTCGTCGGAGGAGAGCGTGAACGTCTCCTCGAACTGGTCGACGATCAGGACGGGGCGGGCGGGGTCGCTCGCTCCGGAGGGGGTGGAGTGGGTGGAGTGGGTGGAGGGGGTGGAGGAGGCAGTGGCGGAGGTAGCGGCGGTGGCGGTGGTTGTCGAGGCGGCGGTGGCGGAGGTAGCGGCGGTGGCGGAGGTAGCGGCTGTCGTGCGGTGGCGGGCCCAGGCCCTGACGGCCTCCCGTACCGCGTCGGCGAAGAACGGCGTGCCGGGCTCGTACGCGGCGGACACGACCTGCGCGAGTTCGGGAATGTGGCGGGTCAGCTCCCCGATGGGATCGGCACCCGGAACCAGCTGGATCACCGGGCCGCCGGGTCCGTCCGCACCCGAGCCGTCCGCGCCCTGGCCGTCCCCGCCGCCGAGCGCGCCCTCGCGTACGGCGGGCACGAGGCCGGCGTTGAGGAGGGAGGACTTCCCCGACCCCGAGGCGCCGACGAGCATGACGAGGCCGCCCGTCTTCTCCACCGCCCGGAGCTGGCCGACCAGGGCGTCCGTGCTGCGCTCCCGCCCGAAGAACCAGCGGGCGTCCTGCTGCCGGTAGGAGGCCAGCCCCCGGTACGGGCAGACCCCGCCGGGGACGGCGGGGGAGTCCCCCGGAGGTGACGGTTCCTCTTCCGTGGAGGCCCCGGCCGGGGCGGTGCGTTCGCCGGCCGGGTCGGCCACCGCCCGCTCCCAGAGCCGCTGCCACTGGGCCAGGTCGTACAGCCCCTTGGACACCGGCGCGGGTCGCGCGCGCCGCGCCTCGGGTATCAGGACGTGCAGGACGGCGGCGAGGGCGGCGAACTGGGCGGGCACGTTCTTGGCCCGCCGCCAGTCGCTGATCCGCTGGGCGGAGACCCGTACCGGACGCCCGCGTTCATCGACCCTTTGCAGTCGGACGACCGACTCGGAAACACTCTTGAGGGGAGGATTGCCCGCTTCCTTGTACAGCAGCGCGAGACGTTCCGCGAAGGCCGTGCGTGCCCCTGAGTCGCCACTCAAGGTCTCCACCCCTTACTTCCCCCGCTGCTGGACATCCGGACCGGAAAACTCACTTTATATGCCTGACCTGCGGCGAAGCCGTCCGGACGTCCCCGGGCCCTCCTCGCCGCTGGCCCCGACTGGCAGGATCACGACCAAGCGGCCACCGCCTCGGGTGGCCCCCTCGCAGGCCACCAGCGCAGCGCACGCAGAGACGACTCATGCCGCCGTTCGTTTTAGGTCAGCTTCACCGACGCGATCACCGACACCGACGGACGTGATCACCAGGGCACACGGACGAGATCAGCGACGATCCGTCCGCCGAGACCTCGATCCAGTCCCCTGACCCGGATCGAGCACCCCCGCACCGTTCGGCACCGGTCCCCACGTGGGGAGGGACCGGTGCCGAACGAAGGCGACCGCCCCGAACCGGCCCGACGCCCACGCCGCCGCACCCTCGTGGTCGGGGGTGACATCGCCTCGTTCCGGCACTGCGCCGCTTCCATGGCGAGATGACGGTGGTCGAGCGGGCGCCCCGCTTCGGCGAGATCGGCGCCGGCATCCAACTCGCCCCCAACGCCACCCGCGTCTGCGACCCCTGGACGGCGAGTGACGCTCCTGGGTGACAGCGCCCACGCGATGGTCCCGTTCCAGGTGATCACGGACGCGGCCGTCCTGGCCGACACCCTCAAGGACGCGACCCCGGCCGACGTCCCCACGGCCCTGGGCCACTACGTACACCGCCGCCTGGCCACCGCCACAACCCTCCAGACCCACTCGTCACCCACGCGTCCCAGGCAGGCGAGGACTGCCACCCCCCGACGGCCCCGAGGCCCGGTCCCGCAACACCCGCTGGCGAACGACGCGACGAAACACCGTTTCGGCCCACTGGCAGAGGCATGGGCGGAAGCCCTACGACCCCGGCCTCGTCTCAGCGCCTCTCAGCGCCTCTCAGCGTCTCAGGGCGGCGTCTCAGGCAGCACACGTTTCCGCAGCTCAGGGTGGGTGGGATGGTTGCGCTGTCGCGGGTTGGGCGGTGGTGGTTGCGGTGGGCGCCCGGTGTCTTTGAATCTGTGGATGTCGCACCGACCGGGGCGGATCGAGGACCCCGGTCGCAGCCTGTCGACGACTCCCTCCTGAGGCGCCCACCGGGCATCGGTATGCCCGCGGCGTCCGCCGAGAGAGCCGACGCAGGCCGGGGGCGACCCCTACTGATGACGCGAAGAAGAAAGAAGAAGACATGAGCAAGAGCACCCGCGCACTCCGTCGTCCGGGCCGCCGCGCGGCCGTCGCCGCCGGACTCGTCCTTGCCGTCGGCCTCGGTGTGTCGACGCAGGCGGTGGCCCAGGCCGCCGCCCCCACCCCCACGAAGGCATCCGCAGCGGCATCCGCGGCGGCATCCGCGAAGGCGACCGCCGCGCCGCGTTCGATCACCGGCTTCAACGGTGACCTGCTGACCCAGACCGCCGACTTCTACGGCGCGTACGTCGACGCGAAGGACGACGCCGCGGGCCCGGACACCAAGTTGGCCAAGGCGCTGCGCACGCACTACCTGACGCCGGCCTACGCGAAGCGGTTGACGGCGTGGGAGAAGAAGAACAACCTGGACGGCGTCCTGCGTGCCCAGAACGTCCCGGTGGAGTGGACGGTGAGCGAGAGCCGCAACGGCCTAGATGTCATCGTCTCCCTCACCTACGGCGGCGGGGAGTCGCCGACGACCACGACCAGGTTCGTCGTGAAGCATGAGGTGGCCGGCGGCATCACCGACATCCGCCCCACGAGCGCGGCCCCCGCGAAGCCGTCCGCCGCGAAGCGTTCGGTCAGCGGCCGGACCGGTGACTCGGTCACCCGGATCGCCGACTTCTACGGCGCGTACGTCGACGCGAAGGACGACGCCGCAGGCCCGGACACCAAGTTGGCCAAGGCGCTGCGCACGCACTACCTGACGCCGGCCTACGCGAAGCGGCTGGCGGCGTGGGAGAAGAAGAACAACCTGGACGGCGTCCTGCGCGCGCAGAACGTCCCGGTGGACTGGACGGTGAGCGAGGGCCGCGACAGCCGCGAGATCAGGGTCACCCATGCCTTCGGCGGAGGGGAGACACCGACGGTGACGACCGACCTCGTCGTGAAGCTGGAGCCGGTGTCCGGCGACGTCACCGACATCCGCCGCACCAGCACCCACTGACGCCACACCCACTCCGCCCGGCCCGCTCCCGGCCCCATCCGGCAGCGGGCCTTGACGGCGAACGGAAGTCGGCCCCACGCGATCCACTCGATCCACTGGATCCACTCGATCCACTGGATCCACTCGACCCATCTGACTCCGCGCGATCCGGCCTCTGTCCGCGATCTGTCGCGGCGTCAGCCCTCGCCACCATCGCCCCCCATATTGACGGCGGGGATCGGAACCCAGCGGCCGGGGCTGTAAGAGATGCGGTCGTACCGGTAGCCCGTCAGCCCCTTGGTGCTGGTGCTGCGGAAGGGCCGGCCGTGGTCGTCGATGCGGACCGTGCCGGTGCGGCCTTGTGAGGACCAGGCGAGTTCGAGGTACCAGTCACAGGTGCAGGATTCGTTGAGCGTGGAGACGACCAGCACCTCGGGCTCCTGCAGAGACACCCGGTAGGGGAAGTTGATGGCGGGGATCTTCGTCCCCGACCCGTTGTCGCCGGGTACGGAACGGGCCAGGGGCTGGTGCGCGTCGAGGTTCACGGAGAAGTAGCGAGGGACGATGCCGGCGCCGCAGCCGTCGCTCAAGGAGTAGACGATGCCCCGGTCGGCGGCGGGCGCGACCCGGTTGACCACGCGGACGTGCAGGGCGTCCAGGACGACGGCCGCGGAGCCGCGTCCCTGCACGGTGATCCGCACACCGGTGGGACCGCCGTGCACCGCCCGCTGGGAGTCGACCCACGCCGCGACGTCCTCGGGATGCGGCGGCGGAGGAACCCGCTGCGGCGGCTTGGCGACGACGTAGTCCTCGCCGCACCCGTTGACCCCGCGCGTGTGGAAGTCGGCGGTCCAGGTGAGGGGAGCCGCAGGCTGAGCCGTGCCGGCCCGCGCCTGGTGCGGCTCGGGGCGGCCGCTGCCCGTGGCCGAAGTGGAGGGCGGCCCGGCGGCGGAAGCGGTGAGCCCGAGAAGCACGGCGACGAGCGAGACCGCGAGCGCCACCGCCCGCCCGGCCCGCCACCGAGGGCGCCCGCCGGAGAACCGCGACCGGGCCGGCGACGAAGTCGACCCAGGAAGCTGAACGCCCGCCGTTACGGGGCCGGGCGCAGCCCCAGCCGCTTCCCCACCCACCCCCACCTCGGGGCTCTGCCCACGCGCGGGGACGGCCGAGACGGCACCGCCGCCCGCGGAGTCGATGAACTCCGAGTCGCTCATGGAGTCGCGAGGCGCAGGCGCAGGCGCAGGCGCCTGTCGACCGTCGGACGGACGCGGCCGTTGCCGCGCGGCGTAGGCCATGATCCACCGGCGGTGCAACTCCGTGCGCTCGTCAGGGGAGGCCCCGCAGAGCACGGCGAACCGCTCGATCGGAGCGAAGTCCTGCGGGACCGCCTCACCGGAGCAGTAGCGGTGCAGGGTCGAGGCATGCACGTCCAACCGACGGGCAAGTGCCGCGTAGCTGCGGTCGGTACGCTCCTTCAGGCGCCTCAGCAGCAACGCGAATTCCGCTACGTCATCGTGGATCGAATCCATGCAGTCCGCACTCGTATCCGCTAGTCGACCCACAAAGGCCGGTCCCAACGGGGCACGACACCCCGCCGCTCCCCATACCTGCACGCCCATACGCACGAGACGGTTCCAGCGTCGAGCCCCATGACCCGGCTCACGCGACCCCGCCTCACGAGTTCCGCTCAGACTCGAAACAGCCGGCGCAACGGACTCCTGCGACGACGTCCGAAGGACAGAACGACGGTCCACGCTCGCCCCACGTCGCCGACGTCAGCCGTGGATCGTCAGCCGTCCATGAGATTTGGGTAGGGACAAAGCTCCAGCGGGGCGGTCGGACGGTCGGTCTCCTCGTGGTCACACAGCACCATCGCGCCGGCCCGCAACGGGCCACCGAACTCGGGGACAGATCGGCACGGACTCGGTCGGCACCCCAGGAACACACCCCTGGCCGAGGGCCCCGGGGCTCACTCCGAAGCGGAGAGCAAGGCGTCCAACGCCGCCCGCGCCTCGGCGATTCCGAGGCGCCACTCGTCGCTCCGAAGGACCGCGGTGTCCCACGCGACCACCGGTTCGGCGCCGGTCACGCAGTAGCCGTAGACCTGGTGGGCCACCCGCTCGGTGAGCAGTTCGTCGTAGTGGAACGTCCCTTCGAAAGCCGCCCAGGCCACCGCCCGCGTGTCCGCGCAGACCCGCCGAAGCGCTGCTCGCGTGTACCCGCGGAGATCGAGCGAGACGTCATGGAAGTCGAGGTCGTACGACACCAGACCGAGCCGCTCGACAGCGTCGGGCTGCTCCAACAGAGGGAACGACAGAAAGGCATCGGGAACCATCCCGGCAAGGCGAAAAGCCTCCTCCGGCAACGGAATGTTGCCGGAACCGGCGACAAACACATTCACCGAGGCCGGCCCCCGCCAACACAACGCATCAAGCACCTCACCCGCCACAGCGCCTCCTCCCCTTTACCCGCCTCCGAGGCACACGCCGCCATAACACCAAGCCAGTCACCAGCGGTGCTGCGGCCCGCGACGCCATTATGACCACCGTGATCACGACCGAGTCATCACCAGGGCAGAGAGCCCGGAACGGCTGAGCAGCGCCCACCGAATCCGCCGCCTGAGCCAGCCACCCCGGACGAAACCGACACTCCTCCAGTGGAAACACCGCACGCCAAAGGGCCCTTACCGATCCGGTAAGGGCCCTCTGGCCTGCTACTCAGCTGTCGGGGTGGCGGGATTTGAACCCACGACCTCTTCGTCCCGAACGAAGCGCGCTGCCAAGCTGCGCTACACCCCGATTGCCGCTGCTTGTCGCGGCGACGTCGTTTACTTTAGCCCACCGGGGGCTGGAGACGAAATCCGGTTTTCGGGGCGGCGGTCATGGCGCCCCGGGCGGCCTCGGCGGGGGCGGACGAGGTCGGGGCGGAGGTGGTCGACGGCGACCAGGACGAGGCCGAGGGCGTAGAGGGCGAGGCCCATGAGCAGGGCGTTTCCGAGGACGCTCTTGTAGCCGTGCCGGTCGACGTCCAGGAACGGGTAGAGGTACGGCGTCGGCCAGTCGGGGGTCAGCAGCGCCGCGCGGCCCAGCGTGAACGCCAGGAACGCCATCGGGTAGAGCGTCCAGACCATGGTGTGGCCCAGCCGCAGGGCCGCCGGGCGGGTCAGGAGCAGCCAGTCCGCCACCACCGCCGCCGGGATCACCGTGTGGAACGCCGGGTTCGTCAGGGCGTGCCACCCCGTCGGTGTCACCGGAGCCCCCGTCGACGTCATCGTCATCGAGAAGGGCGTCGCGTCCCGCATCAGGACCAGGTGGTACACCAGGGCCGCGACCATGACGTACAGGACCGTGCCCCCCGTCACCAGCGGCGACAGCGGGCGGCGCGCCGCCCACGCGCGGCGGGACGAGGCGGCGAAGGCCAGCGCCACCAGCACCGTGCACTGGACGGAGAAATGGCTGAGGACACGCAGGGGGCTGCCCGCGACCATCTCGATCAGCACGGTCAGGGCCGCAGTCAGCGCCACCAGGGCGCGGAACGCTGCCGCCACCCGGCGTCGAGTCGGTGCCACCACTGCCGTCGCGGGCACGATGGACGTCACCGGTGCGGGGATGCCCGAGATCGCGGGCAGGTCTGGGATGTCCCTGGGTATCGGTGCGGTCATGCGATCACGCTAGGCCGCGCCGACATACCGGGCGATTCGGGCGACCCGTATGGGTGTCAGAGGACCTGAGGCCCGAGGCCAGCGGCCCGAGGCCAGCGGCCCGAGGCCAGCGGCCCGAGGCCAGCGGCCCGACGCCCGAGGCCAGGGGCCAGCGGCCCGAGGCCAGCGGCCCGTGGCCAGGGGTCAGGGGCCCGAGGCCAGGGGGCAGCGACCAGGGGGCGGTGGTCAGCGGGCAGTGGTCGTGGCGCGCTCCCCCTTACCAGCCGATGGCCGATCGGCCGCCCTACCCGTCCCTCCCCACCAACGTGAGCAGCGACGCCTCCGGTGGGCAGGCGAAGCGGACCGGGGTGTAGCGGTTGGTGCCGCAGCCCGCGGAGACGTGCATGTAGGCCGTGTGGTCGCCGATCGTGTGCGTGGAGAGGCCCTTGACGCGGTCCGTGTCCAGGTCGCAGTTGGTGACGAGCGCCCCGTAGAAGGGGATGCAGAGCTGTCCGCCGTGGGTGTGGCCGGCCAGGATCAAGGGGTAGCCGTCGGCGGTGAACGCGTCCAGCGACCGCAGGTACGGCGCGTGGACCACGCCGAGGGAGAGGTCGGCCGACTCGGAGGGGCCACCGGCGACCCGGTCGTAGCGGTCCCGCTTGATGTGCGGGTCGTCCAGGCCGGTGAGCTCCACCGACATGCCCTCGATCTTCAGTGTGCCGCGGGTGTTCGTGAGGTTGAGCCAGCCCGCGCCGTCGAAGCCGTCCCGCAGGTCCTCCCACGGGTTGTGGATCGCGCCGACCGCCGGCTTGTTGCCGTTCAGACCGTGGCGGCCCTGCGCCTTCTCCATCAGGTACCGCGCGGGGTTGCGCAGCTTGGGGCCGTAGTAGTCGTTCGACCCGAAGACATACGCGCCCGGGAACTCCATCAGCGGGCCCAGCGCGTCCAGCACCTCCGGGACGCCCTCGGTGTCCGACAGGTTGTCCCCCGTGTTGATCACGAAATCGGGGCGCAGCCCGGCCAGGGAACGCAGCCAGCGCTGCTTCTTGCGCTGCCCGCTCACCATGTGGATGTCGGAGACCTGGAGTATGCGCAGCGGTCGCATGCCCGGTGGCAGCACCGGCACCGTCACCCGCCGCAGCCGGAACGAACGGGCCTCGAAACCCGCCGCGTACAACACACCGGCGGCACCGGCCGCCGCGATCCCCAGAGGTACTCCGTAACGCGCTCGCATGCGTCCATCGTGTCAGACCCCGGCGCGGCGCCGCGCAGCCTGTGGACAACCGTGCCGCGGTCTCACCGATCGCCAACTCGGCCTGTGGACAACCGACTCCGGCCCGCCCTCCCGAACCGCTTTCCCGAACCGCCCTCGTTCCGCACACACCAGCGAAATCAAGGCGCGCCTCCCGCACCACACCTGCGACAATCAACCGCATGACCACGCTCAAGTCGAAGCTGCAGGAAGACCTCAACGCCGCGATCAAGGAGCGCGACGAGCTCCGCTCCTCGACGCTGCGGCTGACGCTCACCGCGATCACCAAGGAGGAGGTCGCCGGTAAGGAGAAGCGCGAGCTCTCCGACGACGAGGTCCTCAAGGTGATCACCAAGGAGGCCAAGAAGCGCCGCGAGGCCGCGGACGCGTTCGCCCAGGGTGGTCGCGCCGAGTCGGCGGAGCGGGAGAAGGCGGAGGGCGAGATCCTCGCCGAGTACCTGCCCAAGCAGCTCTCCGACGAGGAGCTTCAGCAGATCGTCGTCCAGGCCGTCGAGGAGGCGAAGGCGGCCGGCGCCGAGGGCCCCCGCGCGATGGGTCAGGTCATGAAGATCGTCAACCCGAAGGTGGCCGGTCTCGCCGAGGGTGGCCGCGTCGCCGCGATCGTCAAGCAGCAACTCGCGGGCTGAGCAGGAGCACTCCGGCCGCTCCAGCCGCTCGGGCCACTCGAGCGGCTGGGCCTTTGAGCCATGCCCCGAGTCCTTCGGGGCCTCCAGCCCCCGACTGGCTGTGTCTCCGAGCCTGGCCTCAGCTCTTCACACCTCGAACGGTGAGCCCTCCGGAGCTCCGGGCCCCGGGCTGTCCGGGCCCCGCGCGGCCGTTCCTCCGAGCGGCGGAGCGGCGGTCACGCCAGCCGTACGGCGGTGGGGCGCCCCTTCCCAGAAGGGGCGCCCCACCGCCGTATCCACAGCTGCCCGGGGCCCGTCGGCCCCGACCGAGGAACTCAGCCGCCGAAACCGCCGAAGCCTCCGCCGCCGTTTCCGTTGCCCCTGTTCCCGCCGTTCGTCTGGCCCTGGATCCAGCCCTCGGGGATGGTGAACTCGGGGGTCGGGAACGTACCGCCGTCGGTGCCGCCGACGAAGCCGTCGTCCCCGCGGCCTCCGTTCCCGCCGCCGTTTCCGTCGCCGTTCCCGTTGTCGTCGTCGCGGTCGCGATCGCGGTTGCGCGGACGGTCCTCGGGGAGCGGGACGGTGGTGAAGCCGGGGGCGGGCTCGCCGGCCAGCGCGCCGGCCATCATGTCGCGCCAGATCGGACCCGGGACCCTGCCACCGAAGACCTTGTCGTGGTCGACACCGCCGATGGTGATGTCCACCATGCGGCGCTCGTGGGCCGGGTCGCCGACCCAGACCGCGCCCGCCATGTTCGGGGTGTAGCCCACGAACCAGGCCGCGTAACGGCCGTCCGTCGTACCGGTCTTACCGGCGCTCGGGCGGCTCGGGCCAAGACCCGCCTCCGTACCCGTACCGTCCTCGACCACACCCTTCAGCAGGGTGTTGATGGTGTCGGCGGTGTTCTCCGACATCGCGCGGGAACACGTCGACTTCGGGACCTCCAGCGACTTCGACTTCTCGCCGACCCGCTGGGTGATCGACTCGATGGCGATCGGCGTGCAGTACATGCCGCGCGCGGCGAACGTCGCGTACGCGTTGGCCATGGTCAGCGGGGACATCTCCTGGGTGCCCAGCGCGATCGACGGGTTCTGGCCCATCTTCGCTCCGTCGGCCCGTTCGACGCCCATCTTCCCGGCCATCTTCGTCACCGGGCAGATGCCGATGTCCGCGATCATCTGGACGAAGTAGGTGTTGACCGAGAGCGCGGTCGCCTTCCGCAGCGAGTACGGGCCGACCTCGGCCGTGTTCTCGTTGCTGAGCTTCGTGCCGTCCGTGTTCACCCAGTTCTTGCCGCCGCACACCGAGATCGGGCTCGGGTACTCCATCTCGTACGGCGCGGAGTACGACTTGCCCGGGGACATGCCGCCCTCCAGGGCCGCCGCGGCCACGATCGGCTTGAACGTCGAACCGGGCTGGTAGCCCGCGCCGCCGCCCATGCTCTTGTCGACCGAGAGATTTATCGTCGTCTCGTTCTGCTTGACGTCCATGCCGTACGGCCGGGACTGTCCCATCGCGAGGATCTTGCCGGTGCCGGGCTCCACGACGGTGGCCGCGGTCGCCACCTCGTCCTTCTGGTAGACGTGGTTCTTGATCGACCGCTGGGTGGACTTCTGGGCCTTCGGGTCCATCGTCGTCCGGATCGTGAGGCCGCCCTGGTTCCAGGTCTTGGCCCGGTCCTTCTTGGTCTTGCCGAAGACCGGGTCGTTCAGGAAGACCTCACGGACGTAGTCGCAGAAGAAGCCGGCGCCCTTGACGGCCGTGATGCAGCCGTTCTTCGGCTTGCTGACGTCCAGGCCGAGCGGCTTCTTCTTGGCCTTGTCGGCCTCCGACTGGGAGATGTCGCCCACGTCGGCCATGCGCTGCAGCACGATGTTGCGCCGCTCGGTGGCCTCCTGCGGGTCGTTCACCGGGTCGAAGCGGCTCGGCGACTGCACGATGCCGGCGAGGAGCGCGGCCTCGTCGACGTCCAGGTCCTTGGCCGACTTGGAGAAGTAGCGGCGGGAGGCCGCCTCGACGCCGTAGGCCTGCTGACCGAAGAACGTGATGTTCAGGTAGTTCTCGAGGATCTTCTTCTTGCCCAGTTCCTCCTCGAGCTGGATCGCCTTCTTCAGCTCGTTGATCTTCCGGCCGAGGGTCTGCTGGGTGGCCTGGGCGACTTTCGTCGGGTCGTCACCGGCCTCCTCCACCGCCACGTTCTTCACCAGCTGCTGCGTCAGCGTGGACGCGCCCTGGGTGACGCCGCCGTCCTGCGCGTTCCGGTTGAGTGCGCGCAGCACGCCCTTCAGGTCGATCGCGCCGTGCTGGTAGAACCGCGCGTCCTCGATGGCGACGATCGCCTTCTGCATGTACGGCGAGATCTCCTTGAGATCGACCACCGTACGGTCGCGGGAGTAGACGCTGGCGATCTGGTCGCCCTTGCTGTCCAGGATCGTGGTGCGCTGGCTCAGCGGGGGCTGCTTGAGGTTGGCCGGGAGCTCGTCGAATCCCTCGACCGACCCTTTGGCGGCCAGCCCCAGGGCACCGACGGCGGGCAGCGCGATGCCCGCCATGACGGCGCCCGCGAGCACGCTGACACCGAGGAACTTGGCGGCCTGCTGCGTGGAGGACAGACCACCGCCCGAGCGCTTGTTTGGCATGGAGGCAGCCTACGTTCTCATTCGCCGGACACACGTATAGGCCTTGGCCTAAGCTGCTCTCAACTGTCACAACCGTTGGCCCTTGTATCAAGTACGTCCGGCGAGCCCGAATCGTTCCGACGTTCTTCCGATTTTTTCCGGGGCTGCGTCCGAATTCACCTTGTGTGTCATTCGGTGTCCGTTGTGACGTAAGTCAACTGTCCCGATCTGTCGGGATAGTCACGTATGCCCTCGGGTCACTCCCGCGGGTGATCTGCCGCTTACGCATAGTCCGTTCGGGCCATTCAAGATTGGGCCCGAAGGGGGTGTTGCGCTGTGCCCTCCTTCCGTAACGTCCTCAACTGGCGGCGGTGAATATGCCGCTGCCGCCGTGGGGGAGCCTCGATTCGGGAGAGGACGGCGCCGGTATGGGCTGGGTAACCGACTGGAGTGCGCAGGCTGCCTGCCGCACTACCGATCCGGATGAACTGTTCGTTCAAGGAGCAGCGCAGAACAGGGCCAAGGCGGTGTGCACCGGATGCCCGGTGCGGACGGAGTGCCTGGCGGACGCGCTGGACAACCGCGTCGAATTCGGCGTGTGGGGAGGAATGACGGAGCGCGAGCGCCGCGCACTGCTGCGCAGGCGACCGACTGTCACCTCGTGGCGCCGTCTCCTCGAGACCGCGCGCACGGAATACGAGCGTGGCGCCGGCATTCTGCCGCTCGACGATGACGAGATGTACGAGAACTACGCGGCGGTGAGCTAGAGGACGAGACCCTTGCGGGTCCCGTCCGTCCAGGGCGCCCTTGAGGTGTCGGCGCGTCGGGCAGGTGTGCCGGCTCTCGGGTGCCCCGAGACACCGTTCAGTCGTAGGGACGCTGATCGTTCGTGGGTCAGTCGTCCGTGGTGGGCAGTTCCGGCCGTACGGTCGCGAGCCGGTCCCCGATGTCCCGCAGGCCAGCCAGGTCGTGGACATCGCCGGGCAGCGCGGCCACTTCGGCCACCGCCACCTCGGGATGCAGCGCGGTGAAGCGGTCACGCGTGCGCCGCTCGCGGGAGAGCAGCCGCATCCGCTCGGCGTGCAGCCTGAGCAGACCCGCGGTCAACGTCTCGACGGCGCGATCGGGGGCGGGGGAGCCGTCCTGGGCGCCGGTGGATGCGGGAGATTCTGAACTGCCGGACGTGTCGGGAGAGTTACGAACTGCTTTCCCGTCCATCTGATCCACAATGCGGGGCTCGTCAAGATTTTCCGCGGCGGCGAGCGCGCGCTCGGCGGACAGCTGGGCCGCGCCGCTGCCGTGGACGCGGTTGAGCACCAGACCGGCCAGCGGCATGTCCTCGGCGGCCAGCCGCTCCACGAAGTACGCCGCCTCCCGCAACGCGTCCCGCTCCGGCGCGGCCACCACCAGGAACGCCGTACCGGGCGCCTGGAGCAGCTTGTACGTGGCGTCCGCGCGGGTACGGAAACCGCCGAACATGGAGTCCATCGCCGCCACGAACGTCTGTACGTCCTTGAGTAGTTGACCGCCGAGCAGCTTGCCCAGGGCGCCCGTCATCATCGACATGCCGACGTTCAGGAACTTCATCCCGGCCCGCCCGCCGACCTTCGCGGGCGCCAGCAGCACCCGGATCAGCTTGCCGTCCAGGAACGAACCGAGCCGTTTCGGGGCGTCCAGGAAGTCCAGCGCCGAACGGGACGGTGGGGTGTCGACGATGATCAGGTCCCACTCGTCGCGGGACCGCAGCTGGCCCAGCTTCTCCATCGCCATGTACTCCTGTGTGCCCGCGAAGCCGGCGGAGAGCGACTGGTAGAAGGGGTTGCCCAGGATCGCCGACGCCCGGTCGGGGTCCGCGTGCGCCTCGACGATCTCGTCGAACGTGCGCTTCATGTCGAGCATCATGGCGTGCAGTTCGCCGCCCGCCCGTCGGCCGCCGTCCTCGGCGGAGCCGTCGGGCGGGACCTCTCGCCGGTCCTCGACGCCCTTCACCCGGCGCGGGGTGTTGTCCAGCGAGTCGATGCCCATCGACTGGGCGAGCCGCCGGGCCGGGTCGATGGTCAGCACGACCACCTTCCGGCCGCGCTCCGCGGCCCGCAGCCCCAGGGCCGCCGCCGTGGTCGTCTTGCCGACGCCGCCCGCGCCGCAGCACACCACGATGCGGGTCTCGGGGTCGTCGAGCAGCGGGTCGATCGCGAGGGGCCGGATCGAGTTGATCGCGCGGTGTCCGTCGGAGGCGTGGGCCGATTCGTGCGGGGCGGCGGCCGGGTCCGAAGTCATGAGATCCCTTGCTGACGCAGTTCCGTGGCCAGTTCGTACAGTCCCGCCAGGTCCATGCCCTCGGCGAGCAGTGGCAGTTCGTGCAGGGGCAGGCCCAGCTCGCCGAGGACACCCCGCTGCTCGTGCTCCAGCGTGTACCGCTCGGCGTACTCCTCGGCCTGCGCGAGCAGCGGCTCCACCAGACGCTCGGCGTTGCCGCCGCGCCGGGCGCCGCCGAGGCCGGCCGTGGACAGCGACTTGGCGACCGCCGTACGCGGCACCGCGCGCGCCAGCTCCAGCTCGTCGAAGTCCAGCAGCTCGGGCCGCACCATGTTGACGATGATCCGCCCCACCGGCAGCTTCGCCGCCCGCAGTTCGGCGATCCCGTCGGCCGTCTCCTGGACGGGCATCTCCTCCAGCAGCGTCACCAGGTGCACCGCCGTCTCCGGCGACTTCAGCACCCGCATGACCGCCTGGGCCTGATTGTGTATCGGGCCGATCTTCGCGAGCCCCGCCACCTCGTCGTTCACGTTCAGGAAGCGCGTGATGCGGCCGGTGGGCGGGGCGTCCATCACCACGTAGTCGTAGGTGTACCGCCCGCTCTTCTCCTTGCGGCGCACCGCCTCGCACGCCTTGCCGGTCAGGAGGACGTCCCTGAGGCCGGGCGCGATCGTGGTGGCGAAGTCGATCGCGCCGAGCTTCTTCAGGGCCCGGCCCGCACCGCCGAGCTTGTAGAACATCTGGAGGTAGTCCAGCAGGGCCAGTTCGGGGTCGATGGCCAGCGCGTACACCTCCCCGCCCCCGGGAGCCACCGCGATCTTCCGCTCCTCGTACGGAAGGGCTTCCGTCTCGAAGAGCTGTGCGATGCCCTGTCTGCCCTCGACCTCGACCAGGAGGGTGCGTTTCCCCTCGGTCGCGAGGGCGAGCGCGAGTGCGGCGGCGACCGTGGTCTTTCCGGTCCCGCCCTTGCCGCTGACGACCTGGAGCCTGCTCACGTATTCGAGCCTAACCAGTCCGCGCGCGGCATACGCGGGAGGCTGTGGACAACTCCGCCCCACATGGCCGTCCGGACCTGCCCGGGGCAGCGGCGGAACCGGTGCGGGCCAGGGGCTAAAGTCGGCCGCATGACCAAGAAGTGGGAATACGCGACCGTGCCGCTGCTCGTCCATGCCACGAAGCAGATCCTGGACACCTGGGGCGAGGACGGCTGGGAGCTCGTCCAGGTCGTGCCCGGGCCGAACAACCCCGAGCAGCTCGTCGCCTACCTGAAGCGCGAGAAGTCGGCATGAGCGCCGTCGAGGCCAAGCTCGCGGAACTCGGGCTGAGCCTGCCCGAGGTGGTCCCTCCGCTCGCCGCGTACCAGCCGGCCGTGCAGTCCGGGGTGTACGTGTACACCGCCGGCCAGCTCCCCATGGTGGACGGCAAGCTGCCCGTCACCGGCAAGGTCGGCGCGGAGGTCACCCCCGAGGAGGCCAAGGACCTGGCCCGCACCTGCGCCCTGAACGCCCTCGCCGCCGTGAAGTCGGTCGCGGGCGACCTCGACCGCGTGGCCCGCGTCGTGAAGGTCGTCGGCTTCGTCGCCTCGGCCGCGGACTTCACCGGCCAGCCCGCCGTGCTCAACGGCGCGAGCGAGCTCCTCGGCGCCGTCCTCGGCGACAAGGGTGTGCACGCGCGCAGCGCGGTCGGTGTGGCCGTGCTGCCGCTGGACGCGCCGGTCGAGGTGGAGATCCAGGTGGAGCTCACGTCGGCGTGACGGCCCCCGTGCCCCCTCGGCAGCCACAAGATCGCGGGGGCTCACTCGAACATCCGGCCGTCACGGGTTAGCCTCCGCCCATGGCAAACGGGCAGTGGTACCCACCCGAGTGGCCGGATCGCATCCGCCGGCTCGCGGCCGGCACGCTGACACCGGTGACCCCCAGGCGGGCCGCCACCGTCATGCTGCTCAAGGACACGGCCGACACCCCGGTCGTGCACATGCTGCGCAGACGCGCCTCCATGGCCTTCGCCGGGGGCGCGTACGCGTATCCGGGCGGCGGGGTCGACCCGCGCGACGACGACCGCAGGATCCGCTGGGCGGGCCCCACGCGCGCGTGGTGGGCCGACCGGCTCGGCGTCGACGAAACCGGTGCCCAGGCGATCGTCTGCGCGGCCGTCCGCGAGACGTACGAGGAGGCCGGGGTCCTGCTCGCCGGCCCCACCCCCGACACGGTGGTCGGGGACACCACCGGCGACGACTGGGAGGCGGACCGCGCCGCCGTGGCCGCCCGGGACCTGTCCTTCGCGGAGTTCCTGGACCGCCGGGGCCTGGTCCTGCGCTCGGACCTGCTCGGCGCCTGGACCCGCTGGATCACCCCCGAGTTCGAGGCCCGCCGCTACGACACGTGGTTCTTCGTGGCGGCCCTCCCGCAGGGCCAGCGCACCCGCAACGCCTCCACGGAGGCCGACCGCACCGTGTGGATCCGCCCCCGCGAGGCCGCCGAGGGCTACGACAAGGGCGAGCTGCTGATGATGCCGCCCACCATCGCGACCCTGCGCCAGCTCACGCCGTACGACACGGCCGCCGGGGCGCTCGCCGCGGCACCCGGCCGCGATCTGACCCCGGTGCTCGCCCGCGCCCGCCTGGAGAACGACGAAGTGATCCTCTCCTGGCCCGGCCACGACGAGTTCACCAAGCGCATACCGTCCGGGGGAGGCCCCGCATGACCGACGCAGCAGCCCTCCCCGGACAGCCGAGGGGCGGTGTCCTCTCGGGGCCCGCCACCACGCGCGCGGTGAACGTCCTCGCGCCGAACGCGTCCGCGATGACCCTCGACGGCACCAACACCTGGATCGTCTCCGAGCCCGACTCCGACCTGGCGGTGGTGATCGACCCCGGCCCCCTGGACGACGGGCACCTGCGCAAGGTCGTCGAGACCGCGGAGAGGGCCGGCAAGCGCGTCGCGCTGACCCTGCTCACGCACGGCCACCCCGACCACGCGGAGGGCGCCGCGCGCTTCGCGGAGCTGACCCGGACCAACGTACGGGCCCTCGACCCGGCCCTCCGGCTCGGCGACGAGGGACTCGGCGCGGGCGACGTGGTGAGCGTCGACGGCCTGGAACTCCGCGTCGTCCCCACGCCCGGCCACACCGCCGACTCCCTCTGCTTCCACCTCCCGGCCGACCGGGCCGTCCTGACGGGCGACACCGTCCTCGGCCGCGGTACGACGGTCGTGGCCCACCCCGACGGCCGTCTCGGCGACTACCTCGACTCCCTGAGGCGCCTCAGGTCCCTCACGGTGGACGACGGCGTCCACACCGTCCTGCCCGGCCACGGCCCCGTCCTCGACGACGCCCAGGGTGTCGTCGAGTACTACCTCGCCCACCGGGCCCACCGACTGGCCCAGGTCGAGACGGCGGTCGAGGACGGCTACGGCACGCCCGGCGAGGTGGTCGCCCACGTCTACGCCGACGTCGACCGCTCCCTCTGGCCGGCCGCGGAACTGTCGGTACGCGCGCAGATGGAGTACCTGACCGATCATGGCCTGATCTGAGAGCGAGGCCCCGGACGGGCCTCCGGGCGGCATGGGCGGCCCGCTGCGGCCCGAAAGCGCGCCGGAGGCCGCCGGATGCCGCCGGAGGTGCGGGAGGGGCCTGAGGGGCCCCAGGAGCCTCGACGGGCCTCGGAGGAGCTCGAACGAGCCTCTGGAGGGCTCGACGGACCTCTGGGGGAGGAGCAAGGCTGAGAAGGCTCAGGAGGGCCGGGGAGGCCACTGGGACCCGTGGGGTCGACCGAGCCGCCGCCACCGTCGGTCATCAGCCTCTCGCTCGGCCCCTCGGCCGGCACCTCACCCTTCGTCCGGGCGAGGTGCCTTGACGCCGTGCACGCGCGCGTACTCCTCGGCCAGCCAGGGCCCGAGGTCGTCGACGTAGGACCGCAGCAGGGCCTCATGCCCCTCGGGATCGGCGTCCGGGGCGTACGCGGCGGCCGCCGCCGCCCTCATCCGGTCGGCGCGCTCGGGGTAGTACTCCCCGAACGCCTCCGCCATCTCGTGGAGGTCGCTGGTCCAGCCGTTCCAGCGGGGCATGACGAGGGTGAACCCGGTCCGCACGAGGCGGCGGGAGCAGGAGCGCACGAGGGAGCGCCGGGCCTCGGGGGTGGACGCGGCGGCGACGCGTTCCCGCCAGCGGGGCAGCAGCCGCGCCAGGTCGCCGTTGGTCTCGCGGGCGAGGAGGGAGTCAGGCCGGTACCGGGGCAGGTCCTCGGCGAGGTCCTGGCCCAGCAACGGGGTGCACAGGCAGGCCAAGAACCACCCCAGGTCGTAGCGCTCCGGATCACTGAGCACCCTGGCCCGGCTGACGAGCAGGGTCCCCGCCCCGTCGATCTGCGGGAACTCCCGGTCCAGCGCCTCGTCCAGGGCTCCTGCCTCCGCCCGGTCCGCGTCGGTGGGCTCGTCCCGCAGCACCACCAGCAGGTCGAGATCACTGCGGCCGGGGCGGGCGGTGCCACGAGGGATCGACCCGTAGAGGTACGCGCTGTGCAGCCGCGTCCCGAACAACTCCAGCACCCGGTCCCGAGCGGCGGCCACCACCCCCCGAAACCCCTCCGCGACCCGCCCCAGCGACCCCTCCCGCTCGATGTACCCCCGCGCGTCCAGCCCTCTCCGGGCCCCTCTCACAGCCATAGGACCACTGTGCCTCCAGGGTCGGAGCGAGGCAGGCCGTCCAGGGCGTGGCGAGGGCACGGAAAAACCACTGGGGCCCGCCCCCACGAACGGGGCGGGCTCCCAGCGACGTACAAGAAACCGCGGCCGGCGGTCGGCAACCGATGACCGGTCACCGGTGCGTGGCGAAGGTCAGCGCGACCGCTTCGCCAGTCGCTCCACGTCCAGCAGGATCACCGCGCGGGCCTCCAGCCGCAGCCAGCCACGCTGCGCGAAGTCGGCGAGCGCCTTGTTGACGGTCTCGCGGGACGCCCCGACGAGCTGCGCCAGCTCCTCCTGCGTGAGGTCGTGCACCACGTGGATGCCTTCCTCGGACTGCACACCGAACCTCCGGGAGAGGTCCAGCAGCGCACGGGCGACACGGCCCGGGACGTCCGAGAACACCAGGTCGGACATCTGGTCGTTGGTCTTCCGCAGCCTCCGCGCGACGGCGCGCAGCAGCGCGGCCGCCACCTCGGGGCGCGCGTTCAGCCACGGCTGGAGGTCGCCGTGGCCGAGGCCGAGCAGCTTGACCTCGGTCAGCGCGGTGGCGGTGGCCGTCCGCGGTCCCGGGTCGAACAGCGACAGCTCGCCGATCAGTTCACCGGGTCCGAGCACGGCGAGCATGTTCTCGCGGCCGTCGGGCGACGCGCGGTGCAGCTTGACCTTGCCCTCGGTGACCACATAGAGGCGGTCCCCGGGGTCGCCCTCGTGGAAGAGAGCGTCACCGCGCGCGAGGGTCACCTCACTCATGGAGGCGCGGAGCTCCGCGGCCTGCTCGTCATCGAGCGCCGCGAAGAGCGGGGCGCGCCGCAGAACGTCGTCCACGAGTTCTCTCCTTGTCGACCTGCTCAGGGGATCTTGCTCCCCGTGGTACCAGGGGACCGTGTTCCCCGTTTAGCCGGACTTCCCAAACAGTGTGATCTGTCACAAGGATGCCGCACACATGTCCCGAGGTAAGCGTCAGGGGTCCAATTGGGGGCCGATCTTCAGGGCCCGGGGCAGATGTCGGTGCCGGGCTTTAGGCTGGCCGAGTGTCCAAATCGCCGGTGAGAGCACAGGCCAAGGGGGCTGGACGGGTGGTTGTACGTCGCGATTCCGCTGTGGGCGAACAGGGCCCCTCGGGAGCGAAGAAAACGGCAAAGAAGACGAACGCGTCGGCGTCCCGGGCGGCAGCGGAGCGCACGCCACCGGAGACGGAGCCCGCCACCGGGAGGTCTGCGTCGGCCGGCGGTAAGTCGACGCCCGCCACCCGGAAGCCGGCGCCCGCCCGGAAAGCGGCCGAGGCCGCCGCGTCCCCGAAGTCGCCCAAGCCCGCCGCATCCCCCAAGCCCGCCCAGCCTGCCAAGACAGCCAGGACCGCCAAGCCCGAGTCTCCGACCGCCCTGGTTCGCCGCGCCCGGCGGATCAACCGTGAGCTGGCCGAGGTGTACCCGTACGCCCACCCGGAACTGGACTTCGAGAACCCCTTCCAGCTGATCGTCGCCACGGTCCTGTCCGCCCAGACCACCGACCTGAGGGTCAACCAGACGACGCCGGCCCTCTTCGCGAAGTACCCCACCCCCGAGGACCTCGCCGCGGCCGACCCGGAGGAGGTCGAGGAGATCCTGCGGCCGTGCGGGTTCTTCCGGGCGAAGACGAAGTCGGTGACAGGCCTGTCGAAGGCCCTCGTGGAGAACCACAAGGGCGAGGTCCCCGGCCGCCTGGAGGACCTGGTCAAACTGCCCGGAGTCGGCCGCAAGACCGCCTTCGTCGTGCTGGGCAACGCCTTCGGCCGGCCCGGCATCACCGTCGACACGCACTTCCAGCGGCTCGTACGACGCTGGAAGTGGACCGAGGAGACCGACCCGGACAAGATCGAGGCGGCCGTCGGGTCGCTCTTCCCGAAGAGCGAGTGGACGATGCTGTCGCACCACGTGATCTTCCACGGCCGCCGTATCTGCCACGCCCGCAAGCCCGCCTGCGGCGCCTGCCCCATCGCTCCGCTCTGCCCGGCGTACGGCGAGGGCGAGACCGACCCGGAGAAGGCCAAGAAGCTGCTCAAGTACGAGAAGGGCGGCTTCCCCGGTCAGCGCCTGAAGCCCCCGCAGTCGTACCTGGACGCGGGCGGCATCCCGGCCCCGCCCCTGGGAGCCGCCGGATGACGTCCCTTCCGGAGGGCGCCGCGCCACCCCCTTCCCGCCCGGGCCCGAACCGCCCACCCGGAACGGCCGGTCTTCGCACGGGACGAGCTCCGAGCCACCCACAGGAGGGACTCTCGCCCGCAGCGGAACGATCGGTCGGCCTCCGGGCGTTGGCACGGGAAGAACGACGGGGGTGGCTATGACACGCGCGAGCCGGACGGACGGCGGTACACATACGGACACGGACCCGGGGCGTCACGCGGCGTCCGGGCACCGCGTGCCGCAGCCGCGCCTCGACAGGGCCGGCCTGCCCTCCTGGCTGGACCCGGTCGTCCGCGCCGTCGAGACCGTCCAGCCGCTCCAACTGAGCCGCTTCCTGCCACCGGAGAACGGCTCGGGCCGGCAGTCGGCGGTCCTCATCCTGTTCGGCGAGGGCGACCGCGGCCCCGAGCTGCTGCTGATGGAGCGCGCCGGTTCCCTCAGATCGCACGCCGGACAGCCGTCCTTCCCGGGCGGCGCCCTCGATCCCGAGGACGGCGACCCGCAGACCGACGGCCCGCTGCGGGCCGCGCTCCGCGAGGCCGAGGAGGAGACCGGCCTCGACCCGCGGGGCGTCCAGCTCTTCGGCGTGCTGCCGAAGCTGTACATCCCGGTGAGCGGCTTCGTCGTCACGCCCGTGCTGGGCTGGTGGCGGGAGCCGAGCCCGGTCCGCGTCGTCGATCCCAACGAGACGGCACGCGTCTTCACCGTTCCCGTGGCGGATCTCACGGATCCCGCCCATCGCGCCACCACCGTCCACCCCAGCGGCCACCGGGGTCCGGCATTTCTGGTCGAATCGGCACTCGTGTGGGGTTTCACGGCAGGTGTGATCGACCGCCTGCTGCACTACTCGGGCTGGGAGCGCCCCTGGGACCGGGGGAAGCAGGTCCCGCTCGACTGGCGCTCATGACAGGGTGTCTGCCGTGCCGCGTCTCGTGGGGAGCGTCCCGCCCCCCGGTCGCCGTGCGGCGGGCCGTACTCCGGGCCGACCTGTAGTGATCGCGAAGTGACGAGGCGAGGCTTGAAGCGGTGAACGTGCTGGACATCCTGTTGCTGGTCGCCGCCGTCTGGTTCGCGATCGTCGGCTTCCGCCAGGGCTTCGTCGTCGGCATCCTGTCGGTGATCGGTTTCCTGGGCGGCGGCCTCGTCGCCGTCTACGCCCTCCCGGTCATCTGGGACTGGATGACCGACAACTCAGAGGTCAGCACGGCGGCCGCCGTCGTCGCGGTGGTCGTCGTGATCGTCTGCGCCTCCGTCGGCCAGGCCCTCACCACCCACCTCGGCAACAAGCTGCGCCGGTACATCACATGGTCCCCGGCCCGCGCCCTGGACGCCACCGGCGGCGCCCTCGTCAACGTGGTGGCGATGCTCCTGGTCGCCTGGCTGATCGGTTCCGCGCTCGCGGGCACCACGCTGCCCACGCTCGGCAAGGAGGTCCGCAACTCCAAGGTGCTGCAGGGCGTGGCCCGGGCCCTGCCCAACCAGGCGGACACCTGGTTCGCGGACTTCTCCTCGGTCCTCGCGCAGAACGGCTTCCCGCAGGTCTTCAGCCCGTTCGCCAACGAGCAGATCACCGACGTGCAGCCCCCCGACCCCGCGCTCGCCAACAGCCCGGTCGCCCAGCGCGCCAAGCGGTCCATCGTCAAGGTGATGGGCACCGCCGAGAGTTGCGGCAAGGTCCTCGAAGGCACCGGCTTCGTCTTCGGCGACCGCCGTGTGATGACCAACGCGCACGTGGTCGGCGGAGTCGACGAACCCACCGTCCAGATAGGGGGCGAGGGCCGCAAGTACGACGCCAAGGTCGTCCTCTACGACTGGGAGCGCGACATCGCCGTCCTGGACGTGCCGGACCTGAACGCGCCGGCGCTGCGGTTCACCGCCGACGACGCCGTCAGCGGCGACGACGCGATCGTCGCCGGCTACCCGGAGAACGGCGCGTACGACGTCCGCCCCGCGCGCGTGCGCGGTCGGATCGAGGCCAACGGCCCCGACATCTACCACCGGGGCACGGTCCGCCGTGACGTCTACTCGCTGTACGCGACCGTCCGCCAGGGCAACTCCGGCGGACCGCTGCTCACCCCCGAAGGCCGGGTGTACGGCGTGGTCTTCGCGAAGTCCCTCGACGACCCCAACACCGGCTACGCGCTCACCGCGGACGAGATCAAGGAGGACATCGTCCAGGGGCGTGCGGCCAACCAGCAGGTGGACAGCGACAGCTGCGCGCTCTGAGGGCCGGCCGGACCGGAAGGTCCGGTGAGGCCCCCGCGCGTCAGGGCCGGGGGTGGCGCAGGCGGGCCGAGACCCAGCGGGCCCGGCGGCGCAGGATCAGCGGAATACCCAGCCGGGGGTCCGCGTCCGGGTCCGTGCCCGGCCCCTGCGGGGCGCCCCTCTGGTGGGAGCTCAGGCCCGCGGCCGAGCGGCGATTGCGTGCTGCGTCACTGTAGTCGTGCGTCCAGCCCATACCCCGACGTGTGCCCCCGCCCCAAGGTCAGTAACCTCCCCCGCGCCCCCCAATCGGCCTATGCGCCGGGCAAGTGGCTGTCCGTGGAACAGGTGTTCACGTTCGGCTGGTGGGGCGGGCTCGGCGGGCGGGCTCAGCGGTCGGGTTCGGGGTCCTTCAGCCAGTTGATGAGTTCCGACGAGAACGCCACCGGGTCCTCCTCGTGCGGGAAGTGCCCGAGCCCGTCGAACAGCCGCCAGCGGTAGGGCGCTTCGACGTACTCCCCGGAGCCCGCCGCGCTGCGCGTGCGCATCACCGGGTCGAGTGAACCGTGCAGATGGAGTGTCGGCACGCGCACCGGCCGCTTCATGCGCCGGTTGAACTGGATGCCGTCGGGGCGGGCGAGGGAGCGCACCATCCACCGGTACGGCTCGATCGAGCAGTGCGCCGTCGACGGGATGCAGATCGCCCGCCGGTACACCTCCACGGCCTCGTCGTCGGGCAGCCGCGGCCCCGACCACTCCCGGATCAGCCGGCCCACCAGAGCGCCGTCGTCCGCGGTCAGCTGCCGCTCGGGGATCCAGGGCCGCTGGAAGCCCCAGATGTAGGACCCGGCGGCGGTCTGCTTGACGTCCGACAGCATCGCCGAGCGCCAGCGTCTCGGGTGCGGCATCGAGGAGACCGCGAGCCGCCGCACCAGCTTGGGCCGCATCACGGCCGCCGTCCACGCCAGATAACCGCCGAGGTCGTGCCCGACCAGCGCGGCGTCGGGCTCACCGAGGGACCGGACGACGCCCGTGATGTCCAGGGCGAGGTTGGCCGGGTCGTAGCCTCGGGGCGTCCGGTCGCTGCCGCCGACGCCGCGCAGGTCCATGGCGACGGCGCGGAACCCGGCGTCGGCGAGCGCGACCAGCTGGTGCCGCCAGGTCCACCAGAACTGCGGGAAGCCGTGCAGCAGCATCACCAGCGGTCCGTCGCCGACTTCGGCGATGTGGAAGCGGGCGCCGTTGGCGGCCACGTCCCGGTGGATCACCTCTTTCGCGCCGGGCACGTCGAGTCGTACGACCGAGGCGGGCTGGCCGGAGGCGGCTGAGGTGGCGGGGTCCGTCATGAGGTCGAGCGTGCCACAGCCTCGACGCCGCCGTCGGTCCGGGCGGGCCGGCGGGCATGCGGCTTGGCGTTCTGGAGCACTCCGGCGGTCTGCTTCATGGACGCGGCGACCTTCTGCGGGCCCTGCCCCTTCTTGGCCTTCTTCGAGAAGGCGACACCGATGAGCGCCAGGACTACGGCGACCAGCACGTTCGCCGCGAACGACAGCAGGAAGCAGATCGCCAGGTTCCAGTCGCTCCAGGTGCGGATGCCGTACGCCAGTGCGAAGCTGAGCATCGGCAGGGAGAAGATCAGCACCGCGCCGGCCGCCGTGAACGCCCCGCCGCCGACCAGACCGCGCTTGACGTCCTGCCTGAGCTGGGCCTTCGCCAGCGCGATCTCGTCGTGCACCAGTGCGGACATCTCGGCCGTCGCCGAGGCGAACAGCTGGCCGACACTGCGTTCGGCACCGACCGGGCTGCCGTCGGGTGCGCTCATCGGGGTCTCCCTCATCTGCGTCCGGACGCGCCCCCGCCCCGTACGGGCCTCGGCTCGAAGGCCGCGTCGTACGGTGCCGGGGGCGCCCTGCGTTTTGTACGGTCCTGTCAGATCATGCCGGACCGTCGTCCCCGTCGCCTGCCCCGCCCGCCACTTCGGCAAGCCTGCGGTGCTCGGCGGCCTTGCGTTCGTAGATCTCGGCCATGCGCAGGTGGTACGCCGGGTCGTCCTGTTCGTAGATGTCGGGGATGCCGTCGAGGTCCTCGTCGCGGTGCTCCTCGGCCCACAGCGCCTGGTACTTCGCGTTGCGGAGCTTGACCAGGACGGTCGCCAGGAGCGCCGCGATGAGCGACCCCGTGAGCACGGCCGCCTTGACGCCGTCGGTGAGCTCCAGGTCGCCCTCGAAGGCGAGTTCGCCGATGAGCAGCGACACGGTGAAGCCGATCCCGGCGAGGGAGGAGACGGCGAAGACGTCCGGCCAGACCAGTTCCTCGGAGAGGGAGGCCCGGGTGAAACGGGCGGTCAGCCAGGTCCCGCCGAAGATCCCGAGCGCCTTGCCGATGACCAGCCCGAGCACCACACCGAGCGTCTCCGGCTGGGTGAACACCTTCCCCAGCGCCCCGCCCGACACGGTGACACCCGCGCTGAACAGGGCGAACAGCGGCACGGCCAGCCCCGCCGAGAGGGGGCGCACGAGGTGCTCGACGCGCTCGCCGGGGGAGTGCTCCTCCCCCTCGTTCCGGGTGCAACGCAGCATCAGGCCCATCGCGACCCCGGCGATGGTGGCGTGGACGCCGCTGTTGTACATCAGCCCCCAGACGACGACGGCGAGCGGAACGTACACGTACCACCCGCGCACCCCCTTCCTGAGCAGCAGCCAGAAGAGGGCGAGGCCCGCGAAGGCGCCGCCGAGCGCGGCGAAGTCGAGGCCGTCGGTGAAGAAGATCGCGATGATCAGGATCGCGAAGAGGTCGTCGACGACGGCGAGCGTGAGCAGGAACGCGCGCAGCGCGGAGGGCAGCGAGGTGCCGATGACGGCCAGCACGGCGAGCGCGAACGCGATGTCGGTGGCCGTGGGCACGGCCCAGCCGGCGAGCGACCCGCCGCCGACGACGTTGGTGAGGGTGTAGACGAGCGCCGGTACGGCCATGCCGCACAGGGCGGCGACCACGGGCAGTACGGCCGCCTTGGGGTCCCGCAGGTCACCGGCGACGAGCTCGCGCTTGAGTTCGATGCCGGCGACGAAGAAGAAGATCGCGAGGAGTCCGTCGGCGGCCCAGTGGGCGACCGAGAGGTTCAGGCCGAGGGCCTCGGGGCCGAAGTGGAAGTCGCTGACGCTCTCGTAACCGCTGTGCAGAGCGGGGACGTTCGCCCAGATCAGCGCGGTGACGGCGGCGAGGAGCAGCAGCACACCGCCGACGGTCTCCGTGCGCAGCGCGTCCGCCACATAGGTCCGCTCGGGCAGGGAGAGCCGGTCGAGGACCTTCCGGGCGGGGGTGGGGCGGGATGCGGGCACGGCGGGGACCTCCGGTCGAGGGCAGGACGGAACACTCGCCGACCAGACTTCCCGGCACACCTGGTTGTTTAGTCTACCTAAGGGCACAGCTCGGGGCACCTGGTGCGTCGATCACCGGGTGCCCCTCGGGAGGTACCTCATCGTCGGCCCTCGACGGGGCGGCGGCTACCCGGCCACCGCCCCGTACGCCGCTTCAGCCCTCGATGAAGGCGATCTCAGTCCTCGCTGGGCGCCGCCGGCAGCTTGGTCTGGATGAGGTCCATGACCGTGGAGTCCGTCAGCGTGGTGACGTCACCGAGCTGACGGTTCTCCGCCACGTCACGCAGCAGGCGCCGCATGATCTTGCCGGAGCGGGTCTTCGGCAGCTCCGCCACCGGCAGGATCCGCTTGGGCTTGGCGATCGGGCCGAGCGTCGCGCCGACGTGGTCGCGCAGTTCGCCGACCAGGGTCTCGGTCTCGGCCGCCGTGCCGCGCAGGATGACGAAGGCGACGATGGCCTGCCCGGTGGTCTCGTCGGCGGCGCCGACCACGGCCGCCTCCGCGACGGACGGGTGCGAGACGAGCGCGGACTCCACCTCGGTGGTGGAGATGTTGTGGCCGGAGACCAGCATGACGTCGTCGACGCGGCCGAGGAGCCAGATGTCCCCGTCGTCGTCCTTCTTCGCCCCGTCGCCGGCGAAGTACTTGCCCTCGAACCGTGACCAGTACGTGTCGAGGAACCGCTGGTCGTCGCCCCAGATGGTGCGCAGCATCGACGGCCACGGCTCGGTGAGCACCAGATAGCCGCCACCGCCGTTGGGCACCTCGTTCGCCTCGTCGTCGACGACGGTCGCGGCGATGCCCGGCAGCGGCCGCTGCGCGGAGCCCGGCTTGGTCTCGGTGACGCCCGGCAGCGGGGAGATCATCATCGCGCCGGTCTCGGTCTGCCACCAGGTGTCCACGATGGGCGTCCGGTCCGCACCGATGTGCTTGCGGTACCAGATCCACGCCTCGGGGTTGATCGGCTCGCCCACCGAGCCCAGCACGCGCAGGCTGCCGAGGTCGAACTTCGCGGGGATGTCGTCGCCCCACTTCATGAACGTACGGATGGCCGTGGGCGCCGTGTACAGGATGGTCACGCCGTACTTCTGCACGATCTCCCAGAAGCGCCCCTGGTGCGGGGTGTCGGGCGTGCCCTCGTACATGACCTGGCTCGCGCCGTTCGCCAGCGGTCCGTAGACGATGTACGAGTGGCCGGTGACCCAGCCGACGTCGGCCGTGCACCAGTACACGTCCGTCTCCGGCTTGAGGTCGAAGACGGCGTGGTGCGTGTACGCCGTCTGGGTGAGGTAGCCGCCGGAGGTGTGCAGGATGCCCTTCGGCTTACCGGTGGTGCCCGACGTGTACAGGATGAACAGCGGGTGCTCGGCCCCGAACGCCTGCGGGGTGTGCTCGGCGGACTGCCGGTCGACGATGTCGTGCCACCACACGTCGCGGCCGTCGGTCCAGGCGACGTCCTGGCCGGTGCGGCGGACGACGAGGACGTGCTCGATGGTGCCCGCCTTGGCGACCGCGTCGTCCACGGCCGGCTTGAGCGCGGAGGGCTTGCCGCGCCGGTAGCCGCCGTCGGAGGTGATGACGACCTTGGCGTCGGCGTCCTGGATACGGGTCGCGAGGGCGTCCGCGGAAAAGCCGCCGAAGACGACGGAGTGCGCGGCGCCGATGCGGGCGCACGCGAGCATCGCCACGGCGGTCTCGGGGATCATCGGCATGTAGACGGCGACCCGGTCACCGGCCTGGACGCCCAGCTCCAGCAGGGCGTTCGCCGCCTTGCTCACCTCGTCCTTGAGCTCGGCGTAGGTGATGGCCCGGCTGTCCCCGGGCTCGCCCTCGAAGTGGATGGCGACCCGGTCGCCGTGGCCGGCCTCGACATGGCGGTCGACGCAGTTGTACGCGACGTTGAGCTCGCCGTCCTTGAACCACTTGGCGAACGGCGGGTTCGACCAGTCCAGGGTCTCGGTCGGCTCCTTGGCCCAGGTCAGCCGCCGGGCCTGAGCCGCCCAGAAACCGAGCCTGTCAGCCTTGGCCTGTTCGTACGCCTCTGCCGTGACGTTGGCGTTCGCCGCCAGGTCACCGGGCGGCGCGAAGCGTCGCTCCTCCTTCAAGAGGTTGGCCAGGCTTTCGTTGCTCACGACATCTCCCTCGCGGTGCTTTGCCGGGGCGACCGTTGTGTCCCAGGCCACAGCTCATCAGACCCGGACCCCCGATGACAAGGGCCTTCCCCGGATTGGTTTAGACCTGTGAGTGGGTGGCCCCACGTACATGGGGCCACCCGTTGTCACGGACCGGCGGGAGAAACGGTTCAGACGCGCGTGTCGTGCAGAACTGTCCCCTTCGACCCCGCCTCTCCCGTCGTTCCGGCCACTCGGTCGAAGACTCCGCTGTCCGGCGCGTCCTCCGTGAGCAGGTAGGCCTGGGCCTCGCCCACGTGGAAGTACATCCCGTGCAGTTCGAGCGTGCCCTCGCGCAGGGCGCGCTCGACGCAGTCGTGCGCCCGTAGATGCGTCAACTGCTGGATGACGTTGGTCAGGCACAGCTGCTCGACCGCGTCGGCCGGCTCGCGTCCGGCGATACGCGCCCAGGGCCGGTTCTTGTCGGTGGCGCGCTCCAGGCTGGGCAGGCCGTGCCGCAGCCATCGTCTGAGGGGGGTCTGGGAGCCGCGGGGATCGGTGGTGAGCAGGGCCTGCATCGCACCGCAGCCGGAGTGCCCGCAGACGGTGATGGACCGCACCTTCAGCACCTCCACCGCGTACTCGATGGCCGCCGCCACCGAGTCGTCGGCGCTCTCCTCACCAGGCATGGGCACCAGATTGCCGACATTGCGTACGACGAAGAGGTCGCCGGGGCCGCTGGACGTGATCATCGAGGTGACGAGCCGGGAGTCGGCGCAGGTGAGGAAGAGCTGCGAGGGCTGCTGGCCCTCCCGCGCGAGCCGCGCCAGCTCGCGGCGCACCAGAGGTGCGGTGTTGGTCTGGAACGCGCTGATCCCGCGGGCCAGTTGATGGCTGCTCGGCCCTTCGGCCGGCTCCTCGGCCGGGCTGCCGGCGGGGGTGGGTGCCGGGGCCGCGCACTGGTGGTTGCGCCACGCCGTCCAGGGCCGACAGCGGCAGCCGGCCGCGGAGGTGCCCGCGGGTTCGGCGATCCGGGTCCCGGAGCGTCCGGTGATCTCCACGGAGCCCCCGCGCGCGCGGTGGGCGTGCTGCCAGTCCTGGAGGGACTCGTACGCCGCGTGGTCCATGAACGACCCGTCCAGCTCCACCACCGTCTCGGCACCCTGCGGGACCTGGTGGAGGGCCCGGCTGAGCCGGGGCACGGCGAGGAACGTCAACTGCCCCCGGACATGGACGTGGTGGGCCCCGTCCTTCTCCTCGTGGGTGATGCGGGTGCGGGTGAGGCGGTGCAGGGCGACGCCGACGGCCACGGCGATGCCGAGCGCGACGCCTTCCAGCACCCCGAGGAGGACGACCCCGAGGGTCGTGGCCGCGTAGACGAGCACCTCTCGGTGGCGGGTCACCGTGCGGATGTGGTGCAGGGACACCATCTGGAGCCCGACGGCCATCACCAGCGCGGCGAGCGACGCGAGGGGGATCAACTCCAGGGCGGGGACCAGGAACAGCGCGGCCGCCACCACCCAGACGCCGTGCAGCATCGTGGAGTTCCGGCTGACGGCGCCGGCGCGGACGTTGGCCGTGCTGCGGACGGCGACGCCGGCGATGGGCAGGCCCCCGAGGGCTCCGGAGATGACGTTGGCCGCGCCCTGACCGCGCAGCTCGCGGTCGAGGTCCGAGCGCCGTACGTCGGTCCGGCCCGCCGCCAGCTTGTCCATGGCGACGGCACCGAGCAGCGACTGCACGCTGCACACCAGGGTCGTGGTGAGGACGGCGGCGACCAGACCGAGCACGGGGCCTTCGGGCAGCCCGGCGAGGGCATGGCTGCGCCAGGCGGGCAACTCGACCTTGGGCAGGCTGAGCCCGGCGAGCACGGCGGCCGCCGTGGCGCCCGCGACGGCGACGAGGGCGGCGGGGACGCTGCGCAGCCGCCGGCCGACGGGGCCGGGGAGCCGGGGCCAGGCGAAGAGCAGGGCGAGGGTGAGCGCGCTCATGGAGACGGCGGCGGGATGCAGGTGCGCCAACTGGGCGGGCAGTGCGCCGACGTTGTCGAGGACGGCGCTCTGCGGCGTGCCGCCGAGCACGATGTGCAACTGGGCGACGGCGATGGTGACACCGATGCCGGCGAGCATGCCGTGCACGATCGCGGGGCTCACGGCGAGCGCCGAGCGGGCCACGCGCAGCTGCGCCAGGCCGAGTTGGGAGAGCCCGGCGAGCACGGTGACGGCGCAGGTGGTGCGCCAGCCGTACTGGTGGATGAGGTCGGCGGTGACAACGGTCAGACCGGCGGCCGGACCGCTGACCTGGAGTGGTGAGCCGCCGAGGCGTCCGGCGACGAGGCCCCCGACGGCGGCGGCGACGAGGCCGGCCTGGAGGGGCGCGCCGGTGGCCAGGGCGATGCCCAGGGACAGGGGGAGGGCGATCAGGAAGACCGCGATGGACGCGGACACATCGGCGCCCGCGACGCGGAACCGGCGGGGTCGCTCGGGCGGGCTGTGCGGTTGGTGCTCGGACTCCGCCCGATGCGGGCTGGAGTCGGGGGCGTGGGTGGGGACGCAGGCGGACATGTTTCCCGTCTCCTCCGGGGCTGCGCGGTCGCGGAACAGGTGGTCCCCCCGCTTGGGCGGGGGGCGGGTCGCGGCCGTGGGTCACGGCGTACAGCGGCGGGATTTCTCAACGCTCAGTAAATGAATCGTAATGCAGAGTAAAGGTCATGCAAGGACATTCGCGGCAAATGGGTGATCAGATCACTCAGGAGAATGAATCATGCATTTCATCGGCTTGTCATATTAATTTGATCGGCACTCTGTGTGATCTTGGCCCCTCTGCCCCTGAGCAAAGGAAGAAGGTGGGCGGAAGATGGCCGTCATCCAGAGGATCGCCGTCGGTGTGACACTCGCCGCGACCTGCGCCGCGGCGCTCGCCGGCTGTGGCTCCGGCGACACGGGCGCCGCCGGTTCGGCCGGCGCCAACAGCACGGGGAAGGAAGGCATGCAGGGCGCGCGCGGCGGCAAGGAGGCGGCGCCCCGAGTGGAGGGGGGCGCTCCTGCCCCGCCCAAGGCCCCGGTGCGGCTCATCGGCGACGGGTCCACCGCGTACACCGGCACGCAGCCGCATCTGCGCAGGCCCGAACGGTTGAAGCCGGGTCAGAAGCCCCCGCAGTTCGTGGTCTTCTCCTGGGACGGCGCCGGCGAGGACAGCCAGCGCCTCTTCTCACACTTCCGCGAGGTGGCCCGCGCCAACAACGCCACCATGACGTACTTCCTGAGCGGCGTGTACATGCTCCCGGAGGAGAAGCGGGATCTCTACCGTCCGCCGCAGCACTCGCCGGGCCGCTCCGACATCGGCTTCAACGATGTCCGCGGGATCAAGGACACCGTGGAGCAGCTGCGCGGAGCCTGGCTGGAGGGCAACGAGATCGGCACCCACTTCAACGGCCACTTCTGCGGCAAGGGTGGCGGGGTCGGCGAATGGTCGGTCGAGGACTGGAAGAGCGAGATCGCCCAGGCCAAGTCGTTCGTGAAGGCATGGAAGACCAACACGGGCACGGGCAAGGCCGAACCGCTGCCCTTCGACTACGACAGGGAGCTGATCGGCGCCCGCACCCCCTGCCTGGAGGGCCAGACCAACTTCATGCGGGCCGCCCGCGAACTGGGTTTCCGCTACGACACCAGCGGCGTGAGGGACCAGGTCTGGCCCGAGAAGAAGGACGGACTGTGGGACCTGTCCATGCAATTGGTCCCGATGCCCGGCCGCGCCTTCGAAACGCTCACCATGGACTACAACTTCTATGTCAACCAGTCCGGTGCCCGTGCGGGCTCCACGGACAAGCGGCAGTACTGGGGCGACCAGTTCCGGGACGGGCTGCTCGCGGGCTTCGAACGCGCCTACGCGGGCAACCGCGCGCCCCTGATCATCGGCAACCACTTCGAGTCCTGGAACGGCGGTGTCTACATGCGGGCCGTCGAGGAGACCATCAAGACCGTCTGCGGCAAGCCGGACGTGCGCTGTGTCTCGTTCCGGCAGCTCGTCGACTGGCTCGACGCCCAGGACCCGGAGGTCCTGGACAAGCTGCGCACCCTCGGTGTCGGCCGGTCCCCGAAGGAGGGCTGGGACGCCTTCCTGGCGAGTGGACCGGCGCCGGCCCCCAAGGGCGCCCCGGGTGCCCGGGCGGGCCGGTCGAAGTAGCGGACGGCGGCGGGTCGCGGGTCAGACCGCGGCCGCGAGCTGCTCGCCGAGGACGAAGTCGGGGTCGATCTGCGACGCCAGGTCGGCCCCGGTCCGCTCATTGCCCCAGCCGCTCGCGTTCTTCAGGTGGAAGTGCACCATCTGACGGGTGTAGCGCTCCCAGTCGCGCAGCTCGTACGTGGCGTCCGCCGCCTCGTGCAGCGCGTGCAGCGCGCGGCGGTTGGATTCCTCCAGGTGCTCGAAGCGGGGCGGGCGGCCCTTCTCCAGGGCGCGCACCCAGTCCGAGTGGCCGACGGTGACCAGCAGGTCGTCCCCGATCTCGGCGCGGAGGAAGTCGAGGTCGTCGTCGCCCCGCAGCTTGTTGCCGATGACCTTCAGGGCGACGCCGTAGTCACTGGCGTACTCCTTGTACTGGCGGTAGACGGAGACCCCCCTCCGGGTCGGCTCGGCGACGAGGAACGTCATGTCGAAGCGGGTGAACATGCCGGACGCGAAGGAGTCGGAACCGGCCGTCATGTCGACCACCACGTACTCGTCGCGGCCGTCCACCAGGTGGTTCAGGAACAGCTCCACCGCTCCCGTCTTGGAGTGGTAGCAGGCCACCCCGAGGTCGGAGTCGGTGAAGGGGCCGGTGACCATCAAACGGACGGCCCCGCCGTCGAGTTCCACCGGCCGGGCGCAGGCGTCGTAGATCGGGTTGGGGTCGCAGATCCGCACCAGCCGGGAGCCCTCGCCGGGCGGCGTCGTCTTGATCATCGTCTCGGCGGAGGTGATCCGCGGGTTGGAGCCGCGGAGATGGTTCTTGATCAGCGAGAGCCGCTCGCCCATGGCCGGGAGCTCCGCGGCCTCCGAGTCGTCCAGCCCCAGGGCGGCCCCGAGATGCTGGTTGATGTCCGCGTCGATGGCCACGACCGGGGCACCGGAGGCGGCGAGATGGCGGATGAACAGGGAGGACAGCGTGGTCTTGCCACTCCCGCCCTTCCCGACGAAAGCAATTTTCATGTTCACCAACGGTAGTCGGATGATCGCCAACGGTGTATCGACCGGAAGGAAGACCACTCCTTCGAGGGGTCGGCGGCCAAGGCGCGTAGGGTCGTACTCATGAGTACGACAGGTGCGACCGCCGATCCGCTCGCGGCCCTCGCCGAGCTTCCCGGCGTGGCCGAGTCCGTGGAGTCCGTACGCAAGGCCGTGGACCGGGTCTACGGTCACCGAGTCATGCGGCGGCGCAGCAACGCGGTCACCTCCGAGGCCGCCTTGCGCGGCGCGCGCGGC
Organism: Streptomyces sp. MA5143a; assembly: GCF_900290235.1. Lineage (GTDB taxonomy): Bacteria > Actinomycetota > Actinomycetes > Streptomycetales > Streptomycetaceae > Streptomyces. Next base: position 42,546 of record NZ_OLMK01000067.1, on the reverse strand, counting down.
TCGGCCGCGCTGTCCGGCGCCGACTGGGCGCTCGAAGAGGTGCGACGGCGCAGTGACTTCAGCGGGCAGGGGGGCGACGGCGAGGCGCGCACCGTGGGTGCCGCGCTGCGGCTGACCGCCGAGGCCGGCCAACTGCTGTCCATCTGGCGGCAGTCGCCCCTGCGGGTGCTGGCCCGGCTGCATCTGGTGGCGGCCGGCGAGGACCACGTGCGCGTGGGGCGTCCCCGCCAGGACGGCGAACCCGTCGACGAGCCCCTGGTGGAACTGCCGTTGCCGAGCGCGGCGGAGGTCTCCGGGCGTCTCGACGGCCTCGCCGAGCTGATCATCCGGGGCAGTGCGGCTCCCGCCCTGGTCACTGCGGCAGTCGTGCACGGTGAGCTGGTCGCCGTGCGGCCCTTCGGCTTCCACAACGGCCTCGTCGCGCTTGCGGCCGAGCGGATCGTCCTGGTCGGCAGCGGCCTCGACCCCAAGTCGGTCTGCCCGGCGGAGGTCGGTCACGCGGAACTCGGCCGCGCCGCCTATCGCGCCGCCCTGGACGGCTATGTCTCCGGAACCCCCGAGGGAATGGCCGCCTGGATCGCCCACTGCGGCAGGGCGATCGAACTGGGTGCGCGGGAGTCGACGGCGGTGTGTGAGGCACTGCAGCGCGGAGCGGCGTAGAAACCGCCAAAAAAGGTTGCGGCGGTACGAGAATTCGTACCGCCGCTGGCATGTCCACCGGGTTACCAAGCGTCCTCGATATGTGCCCATCAGGTCGGGAACTTGTGCCCGTCACCTGGTGCGGCTGGCCCGTAATCGACGGGTCGACGTCGCGTGGGTGCCCAGTGTTCATGCTAGGTCCGTGGGGCCAAAATGAGTTATTAAAGGTGATCCTCTCGGACGTCCTTTGGTCTCGCGGGCCTTGAATCCTTTCTACTCCAGGACCGGAGCAAGCGGAACCCCTTGCTGTGGTTCTTTACTTTTGCCTTCAAAGAGGGTGAATCGGCCCTGGTCGTCCGGCGTGGTCAGGCGGTCGCCACCCGGCGCCGACTCGCGTACCAGACGAGCCCCGCGGTGGCCGCCGCCGCACCTATGGCCGCCGCCGCGAGCAGGGCGGGCCGGGGCCGGACGGCGAACCGCTGCTTCAGCCGCACCGGGCGGTGGAAGTCCAGAATCGGCCACCCGCGCGCGAGGGCCTCCCGGCGGAGTGTCCGGTCCGGGTTGACCGCGTGCGGGTGCCCCACGGCCTCCAGCATCGGCAGGTCCGTCGCCGAGTCGCTGTACGCGTAGCAGTGCGCCAGGTCGTACTCCTCCGACTCGGCCAGCTCCCGGACCGCCTCGGCCTTGGTCGGGCCGTACGCGTAGTACTCCACCTCGCCGGTGAAGCAACCGTCGTCGCCGACGACCATCCGGGTCGCCACCACGCGGTCCGCGCCGAGCAGCTCGCCGATCGGCTCGACGACCTCGGCGCCGGACGTGGAGACGATCACCACGTCCCGCCCGGCGGTGTGGTGCTCCTCGATGAGGGAGGCGGCCTCGTCGTAGATGATCGGGTCGATCAGATCGTGAAGGGTCTCGGCGACTATGTCCTTCACTTGTTGGACGTTCCAGCCCCGGCACAGCGCGGAGAGGTACTTCCGCATCCGCTCCATCTGGTCGTGGTCGGCGCCGCCCGCGAGGAACACGAACTGGGTGTATGCGGTCCGCAGGGCGGCCCTGCGGTTGATCAGGCCGCCTTGGTAGAACGACTTGCTGAACGTGAGCGTGCTCGACTTCGCAATGACCGTCTTGTCCAGGTCAAAGAAGGCCGCTGTGCGGGGCAAGGAGTGGTTTTCCACGGGCTGAGCATATGCGCCCGCCATTCGGGCTAGTGTGGGGCGCGTGGGTTTGCCTGAGAAGGCTCTCGGGTACACCATGGAAGTCACGGATCGTTCGCGACCGTGCTAACCCGGCCCGACTCCTCCCCCCCCGAGTCGGCCGTGGGGACGACCCCCGCTCTCCCCCCCGGCGGGGGTCGTCGCATGTCCGGATACTTTTTCCCTTCTCTTCTCCCGCCCGCGAGGCCGCCCTGTGCTCTCGTGGGCATTTCTCTGCCTCCCCATAGGATTCGTCACTTTGTGTAGCTGTCGTGCTGCACTGCGGGGATCGTGCGGGCCTCGCCCGTTCGGGTGACGGCGATATTCACAACGGTCGGGTCGTCCACAGTTTTCGACCAAGATCCACACGATTTCCGGGATCGCTGCACCGTGATTCCAGCGCGTCCGACGGCGGCGAGTTCCTGGCCGGTTCGGTTTCTCGGGCGTCGTCGGCCGGATTTCGCCGACCGCCCATTCGGCGGCCGACGGCCGGCACTTCACACAGGACTTGAACACGGGCGTCCGGGACACGGGCGGGGCCGACGAGCGCAGAGGCGCAGCCCCGCACACCGCCCCGGACGCGGCGAAGGGGGATGGAGATCATGGCGGGAGCCATCACCGACGACCGGCGGTCGGCCGGCGACGGGCGGCAGGGCAGGCCGTTGATCGTCACCGAGGACGTGGACCTCCTGGACGACCTGCTGCGCCTGTGCGCGGCCGCCGGCGCCAGACCGGAGGTCCACCACGGCATGCCGCAGGGCCGGGGCCGCTGGGAGGCGGCACCGCTCGTCCTCGTCGGCGACGACGCGGCGCGGCGCCTGCGTGGGGCCGTCCGCCGCCGCGGGGTCGTGCTCATCGGGAAGGACCAGGACGACTCCGGGGTCTGGCAGCGTGCCGTGCAGATCGGCGCCGACCACGTGCTGATGCTGCCCGACGGCGAGCAATGGCTCGTCGACCGCATCGCCGACGTCGCCGAAGGGGTCGGAAGGCCCGCGCTCACCGTCGGTGTGATCGGAGGGCGCGGCGGTGCCGGGGCGTCCACCCTGGCCTGCGCGCTCGCCGTGACCTCGGCGCGGCAGGGCAGGCGCACCCTCCTCGTGGACGCCGATCCACTGGGCGGCGGGCTCGACGTGCTCCTCGGCGGGGAGAACGCCGAAGGGCTGCGCTGGCCCGCGTTCGCCGCCTCGCGCGGCAGGGTCGGCGGCGGCGCCCTGGAGGAGTCCCTTCCCGAGCTGCACTCCCTACGGGTCCTCAGCTGGGACCGGGGCGACGCCGTCGCCATCCCGCCCCAGGCCGTGCGCGCGGTCCTCGCCGCCGGACGGCGCCGCGGCGGGGCGGTCGTCGTCGACCTGCCGCGCCGCATCGACGAAGGCGTCGCCGAGGCTCTCGCCCAGATCGACGTCGGCCTGCTGGTGGTCCCCGCAGAGTTGCGTGCCGTCGCGGCCGCCTCCCGGGTCGCCTCCGCCTTCGGCATGGTCCTGCGTGACCTGCGCGTGGCGGTCCGGGGCCCGTACGCGCCGGGCCTCGACGACCAGGACATCGCCCGCCTCCTCGGCCTGCCACTCGCCGGCGAGGTCCCCGCCGAGCCGGACCTCCACGACGCCGCGAAGCCACCGGGAGGCATCGCCCGCGGCCCTCTGGCCCGCTTCTGCGAGGGCTTCTGGGAGCGGGTGGCCGTGGGGAGCGAGGCGGCGTGAACGAGGGAGTGGCGGGCGCCGGGCGCGCGGTGTGGTGCGCGGGACGGCGGTGGGAGGCACCTGGCCCGCGCATCGGACGCGGGGCGACGTGGAGCGGAGGTGAGGGCGGGTGAGCGCGGTGCTCGATGACGGGCTTCTGGACGGTGTGCGGCAGTGGCTCGTCGAGAGCGGGGCCGAGCCGACACCGGCCCGTGTGGCGCAGGCACTGCGGGAGCGCGGCCGGGTGCTCGGTGACGCCGAGGTGCTCGGGGCGGCCGAGCGGTTGCGGTCGGAGCTGGTCGGGAGCGGACCGCTGGAGCCGCTGCTCGCCGACCCGTCGGTCACCGACGTGCTGGTGTCGGCACCCGACCGGGTGTGGGTGGACCGCGGGGGCGGCCTGGAACTGACCGGAATCTCTTTCCAGGACGCGGCCGCCGTACGGCGGCTCGCCCAACGCCTGGCGGCCGTCGCCGGACGCCGGCTCGACGACGCCCGGCCGTGGGTCGACGCACGGCTCCCCGACGGCACCCGTCTCCACGCGGTACTGCCACCGGTGGCGGTGGGCTCCACCTGCCTGTCCCTGCGGGTCGTCCGGCCGCGGGCCTTCACGCTCGACGAACTGGCGGCGGCGGGCACGGTGCCGCCGGGCGGCGACCGGGTGCTGCGGGCACTGATCCGCGCCCGGCTGTCGTACGTCATCAGCGGCGGCACGGGCACCGGCAAGACGACCCTGCTGAGCGCGCTCCTCGGCCTGGTCGACCCGGGCGAGCGGATCGTGCTCGCCGAGGACTCGGCGGAGCTGCGGCCCGACCATCCGCACGTGGTGCGGCTGGAGGGCAGACCGGCCAACCAGGAGGGCGTCGGCCTCGTCGAGCTCCAGGACCTGGTGCGGCAGGCGCTGCGGATGCGTCCCGACCGGCTGGTGGTCGGCGAGGTCCGCGGCCCTGAGGTGGTGAGCCTGCTGGCCGCCCTGAACACGGGCCACGAGGGCGGCTGCGGCACCCTCCACGCCAACGCCGCCGGGCAGGTACCGGCGCGGCTGGAGGCGCTCGGGACGGCCGCCGGGCTCGACCGGGCAGCACTGCACAGCCAACTGGCGGCCGCGCTGTCGGTGGTCCTGCACCTGGTGCGGGACCGGGACGGGCGGCGCCGCATCGCCGAGGTCCATGTGCTGGAGCGCGACGCGTCGGGGCTGGTCGTGACGGTGCCCGCGCTGCGGTGGGGCGCGGAGACGTTCGTGCACGAGCGGGGCTGGGAGCGGCTGCGGGGCCTGCTCCGGGGCGAACTACGGGAAGGGAGCGGTTCCTATGACGGGGGCCGATGAGGCGTCGGCCGGCGTGGCCCTGGTGTGTGCCGGGGCGGCGGCCTTAATGGTGGGCGGCGGCCGGGACAGCGTCGCTCGACGGGCCCGCTCCCTGCTGGCCGGGGGCGGCGTGATCGGACCGCCCCCCTGGCAGAGGGTGGTCGGCCGGGCGCGGCGGCTCGGGGTCGAGTGGTGGGCGCCGGTGGCGGGGCTGCTCCTCGCGGTGCTGGGGGCCTCCGTGCTGCCGGTCCTCGCCGGGGCGGCCGGGGTGCCGCTGCTGCGACGGGTGCGGCGGGCGGCGGAGGAGCGCCGGGCCCGCGAGCGGCGCGGGGAAGCCGTGGTCGCGCTGTGCGCGGCGCTCGCCGGGGAGGTGCGGGCCGGACGGCAGCCGGGGGAGGCGTTGCTGCGGGCCGCACGGGACTCGGGCGGGCTCGGCGAGGCGCAGGCGGTGGTGCTGGCGGCGGCCCGGTTCGGCGGGGACGTGCCGGGCGCGCTCGCCGACGCGGCGCGGCAACCGGGCGCCGACGGACTCCTGGGGCTCGCCGCGTGCTGGCGGGTGGCCGTCGACCGGGGCGCGGGCCTCGCCGCCGGGCTCGACCGCCTGGAGGGCGCCCTGCGCGCCGAGCGGGACCAGCGGGCGGACCTGCGCGCCCAGTTGGCCGGCTCCCGCTCGACGGCGGTGATGCTCGCCGGGCTCCCGGTGCTGGGCCTGCTGCTCGGCACCGCCCTCGGCGCCGACCCGCTGCACGTGGTGCTGCACAGCGCGGCCGGGCTGGGCTGTCTGGTGGTCGGCGCGGTGCTGGAGGGCGCGGGCCTGTGGTGGGCGCTGCGGATCGTACGGGGAGCGGAGGCGGCATGAACGAGGAAGTCGTCCACAGGCTGGGGGTCGCCCTGGGCGTCCTCGTGGGTCTGTGGTGGCCGGCCCGGTGGCTGGTCGCCGCCCGGCGCCGACGGCGCCTGTTCGTCCGGCTGGACGCGGTCCTGGCCGTGGCCGCCGCTCCGCCCCGACGGCCCCTCGCCCTGCGGGGCGCGGTACGGCGCTGGCTGCCCGTAGCCGGCGGGGTGTGCGCCGGGTGGGTGCTGATCGGCGGCCTTCCGGGGCTCGCGCTGGGGCTCGCTGCCGGTGCGGGGGTCTGGCAGTGGCTACGGCGGACCCGGAAGGCGGACGGCCCGTCGGCGGAGGCGTTCGACGCGGCGGAGGCCGCCCGGCAACTGCCCCTCGCCGCCGATCTGCTGGCCGCCTGCATCGCGGCCGGGGCGAGCCCCGTGGTGGCTGCCCAGGCCGTTGGTGAGGCCCTGGGCGGGCCGGTGGGGGAGCGACTGGCCAGAGGGGCTGCGGAGGCCCGCCTCGGGGGCGAACCGGCGGACGCGTGGCGCGCGTTGGCCGCGCTCCCTGGGGCCGGTCCGCTGGCCCGACTCCTGGAGCGGGCCGACCAGACCGGCGTACCGGCCGCCGCCCCGGTCGCCCGACTCGCCGCGGAGGCCCGCGCCGACTGGGGCCGCGCCGCGACGGAACGGGCCCGCCGAGCCGCCGTGATGGTCACCGCCCCGGTCGGCCTGTGCTTCCTGCCCGCGTTCATCGCGGTGGGAGTGCTGCCGGTGGTGATCGGCCTGGCGGACGGGTTGTTGGAGGGAGGGGGTGGGGGGTGAGGGCTGGGAGGAGATGAGTGGGGCGGTGACATCGGCGAGCGATCGACCGGCGAACGATGACCGGCGATCAACGACCAGTGGTCCACGAACGAGTTACGACGAACCGAACGAGCAACGGAACCGAACGAGCAACGGAACAGAACCTCACGGGGGTTGAGATGTACAAGGCAGTGCGGGACGCGGTGCGGGGCCGGCTGGTGGGCGCCCTGATGCTTCGGGTGCGAGCGGCACGGAGGGACGCCGGAATGGTGACGTCCGAGTACGCCGTCGGAATCATCGCGGCGGTGGCCTTCGCCGCCGTGCTCTACAAGGTGGTGACCAGCGGACAGGTCCAGGCGGAGCTGCAGGAGATCGTCGGGCGGGCCCTCAGTGGCGGGGAGTGAGCCACGGCGGCGCGGCAGGGCCCTGGGCGGCGACCAGGGGTTCGTGACGGCCGAGGCGGCCATGGCCCTGCCCGTGCTGGTGCTGTTCGCGATGGCCCTCGTGTGGGCCCTGCTCGCGGCCTGCGCCCAGATCCAGTGCTTGGACGCGGCGCGGGTCGGGGCCCGTGCCGCCGCCCGCCAGGACCCGCCGGGCGCGGTCGCGGCCGTGGCACGGCGCGTGGCGCCCGACGGGGCGCGGGTCAGCGTCGGCCGGGACGGCGATTACGTACGCGTCGTCGTCTCGGCCCGCTCCCCGGGCCCTGGCGGCCTGGGCCTTGACCTGAGCCACACGGCCGTGGCCCTGGCGGAGGAGACGGTGGGGGTGGAGAGCGGGTGAGAATGCCGCCGAACGTCCGCTCGGACCGGGGTTCCGCGACCGTCTGGGTCGTCGGTGTGCTGGTCGTGCTGTGTGCCGTCTTCGGCGCTGTGCTCGCGATGGGGCAGGCGGTGGTGATCCGGCACCGTGCGGCCGGCGCGGCCGATCTCGCGGCACTGGCCGCCGCCGACCACTGGATGAAGGGCGGTGAGGGCGCTTGCGCGACGGCCGAGAGGGTGGCACGGGCGCAAGGGAGCCGCATCGTGAGCTGCGAGGTGGAGGGGGAGATCGCGGACGTCACGGCGGCGGCGGGCACCGGCCTGCTGACCGCCGAGGCCAGGGCGAGAGCGGGGCCGCCGATGTCGGCCCCCGGCTAGGGGCCCGTCCAGAGGCCGCCGAGGGCGCGGGGAAGCGCGGACCACAGCGGCGACGCCGCCCTACGCCACTTAGCCCCTATGTCGCCTCAGCCCTCCTACGTCGCCCCGCCCTCGCCCGGAGCCCCCCGCAGCAGTTCCGTGAGGAGGCGTACCGCTCCCCGCTTGTGCAAGGGGTCGTTGCCGTTGCCGCACTTGGGGGACTGGATGCAGGACGGGCACCCGGCGTCGCATTCGCACGCGGCGATGGCCTGGCGGGTGGCGTCGAGCCAGGACGCGGCCGTGTGGAAGGCGCGTTCGGCGAAGCCCGCGCCGCCCGGGTGGCCGTCGTAGACGAAGACCGTCGGCAGCAGGGTGTCGGGGTGGAGCGGCACGGAGACGCCGCCGATGTCCCAGCGGTCGCACGTGGCGAAGAGGGGCAGCATGCCGATCGACGCGTGCTCGGCGGCGTGCAGGGCACCGCCGAGGATCTCGGGATTGATGCGGGCCGCGTCGAGCTGGTCCTCGGTGACCGTCCACCAGACGGCACGGGTACGCAGCGTACGAGGAGGGAGATCGAGCTTGGACTCGCCGAGGACCTCGCCGGTGATGAGCCGGCGGCGCAGGAAGGAGACGACCTGGTTGGTGACCTCGACGGAGCCGTAGCAGAGCCGGCCGTCGCCCCAGGGGATCTCGGTGTCCGTCTCCAGGACGGAGATGGAGGTCGTGTCGCGGGCGACCGTCGAGTAGGGAGGCTCGGCCTGTTCGACGAGGGCGACGGAGTCGTCCAGGTCCAGTTCGCGCACCAGGTACGTACGGCCCTGGTGCAGATGGACGGCGCCCTCGTGGACGGTGGTGTGGGCGGCGCCCGCGTCGACCGTGCCGAGGAGGCGGCCGGTGGCGGCCTCGACGACCTGGACGGGGCGGCCGCCCTGGCCCCGGATGTCGGCGAGGTCGGCGGCCCGTTCCCGGCGGGTCCAGTGCCAGGCCTTGGTGCGGCGGCGCAGCAGCTGGGCGGCCTCCAGCTGCGGCAGCAGTTCCTCGCAGGCGGGGCCGAACAGCGCGAAGTCCTCCTCGGTCAGTGGCAGCTCGGCGGCGGCCGCGCAGAGGTGGGGGGCGAGGACATAGGGGTTGTCGGGGTCGAGGACGGTCGACTCCACCGGTTGGTCGAACAGGGCCTCGGGATGGTGGACCAGGAACGTGTCCAGCGGGTCGTCGCGGGCCACGAGGACGGCGAGGGCGCCCTGGCCGGAGCGTCCGGCGCGGCCCGCCTGCTGCCACAGGGAGGCGCGGGTGCCCGGGTAGCCGGCGATGAGGACGGCGTCGAGGCCGGAGATGTCGACGCCGAGTTCGAGGGCGGTGGTGGCGGCGAGGCCGAGGAGCTCGCCGGAGTGGAGGGCGCGTTCCAGGGCGCGGCGCTCCTCGGGGAGGTAGCCGCCGCGGTAGGCGGCCACGCGCCGGGCCAGGGAGCGGTCGACCTCGGCGAGGCGTTCCTGAGTGATCACGGAGATCAGCTCCGCGCCACGCCGGGAGCGTACGAAGGCCACCGAGCGGATGCCCTGGACGGTGAGGTCGGTCAGCAGGTCGGCCGTCTCGGCGGTCGCGGTACGCCGTACGGGGGCGCCCTTCTCGCCCTGGAACTCGGTGAGTGGGGGCTCCCAGAGGGCGAACACCAGTTCACCACGGGGCGAGGCGTCGTCGGCGACCTCGGTCACCCGGACGCCGGTGAGGCGGCCGGCGGCGACGGAGGGCTCGGCGGCGGTGGCGGAGGCCAGCAGGAAGACGGGTTCGGCGCCGTAGCGGGCGCACAGACGGCGCAGGCGGCGCAGCACCTGGGCCACATGGGAGCCGAAGACACCGCGGTAGGTGTGGCACTCGTCGATCACGACGTACTTGAGGGCGCGCAGGAAGGAGGACCAGCGGGGGTGGGAGGGAAGGATGCCCAGATGGAGCATGTCGGGGTTGGTGAGGACGTAGTTGGCGTACTGGCGGATCCACTCGCGTTCCTCGACGGGGGTGTCGCCGTCGTACACGGCCGGGCGTACGGCATTGCCCAGAGGATGTGAAAGTTCCTTCACCGACCGGCACTGGTCCGCCGCGAGTGCCTTGGTGGGGGCCAGATAGAGCGTGGTGGCCCCACGGCCGTTGGGGGCCTCGGAGCCCTCCAGCAGCCGCGAGAGGACCGGCACGAGGTAGGCCAGGGACTTGCCGGAGGCGGTGCCGGTGGCGACGACCACCGACTCGCCGTCGAGGGCGTGCTCGGCGACCCTTGCCTGGTGGGCCCAGGGATGCACGATTCCGGCGCGCTGGACGGCGGCGATGACCTCGGCACGGATCCGGTCCGGCCAGACGGCATGGCGACCCGCACGTGGGGGCACATGCTCCGTATGAGTGATGCGCGAAGCCCGGCTCGGGCCCGAGGCGAGCCGGTCCAGGACCTCGCCCGGCGAGGGGCTGGGTGCGGTGTCCGTCGAGGATCGATCGGATCGGTGATTCTTGGCCATCGGCACCGAGTGTGTCACCGGCGTGACGGACAATGGAGCCAAGGCGTCGTGCACGCCTGCCGGTAAGTGATTGAATGCCATCGCGGCTGGCGAACCGTCCCGGGGGCTTTCAAGCCGAGGTGTCCCGAGGGGCGAACGCTCGATAGCAAGGTGCTGGAGGATCCGTGGACCTGTCCCTGTCGACCCGTACCGTCGGCGATCGTACGGTCGTCGAGGTCGGTGGCGAAATCGACGTTTATACCGCGCCCAAGCTGCGTGAGCAGCTGGTCGAGCTGGTCAACGACGGGAGTTTCCACCTCGTCGTCGACATGGAGGGCGTCGACTTCCTCGACTCCACCGGGCTCGGCGTGCTGGTGGGCGGCCTGAAGCGAGTACGGGCCCACGAGGGCTCGCTGCGCCTGGTCTGCAACCAGGAGCGCATTTTGAAGATCTTCCGCATCACCGGTCTGACCAAGGTGTTCCCCATTCACACCTCGGTCGACGAAGCGGTTGCGGCCACCGACTGATGACGCCCGTCCGGGCCCGTGCCCGGAAGCGTCACAGCCAAGTCAAGTGAGGGGACCGGGCCCGAGGGCCCGGCCCTTCGACCGCACGCCCGTAGTTCCGAGGGGGATGCATGGCCACCGTTGAACTCCGCTTCAGCGCGCTGCCCGAGCACGTCCGTACCGCCCGACTGGTGGCGGCCGCGGTGGCGCGCAGGGCCGGAGTGGACGAGGCCGTCCTCGACGAGGTCAGGTTGGCCGTCGGCGAGGCGTGCACCCGTGCCGTGGGGCTGCACCGCAGCAGCGGCGTCTCGGCGCCGGTGCATGTGTCGCTGATCGAGGAGGAGAAGCAGTTCTCCATCGAGGTCGGCGACGAGGCGCCGCACACCGTTCCCGGCGACAAGGCGTCGGGTGCGGCGGGCGAGGCGGAGGTGGACAGCGAGGAGGACGACATGGGTCTCGCGGTCATCAGCGGCCTCGTCGACGACATGGAGGTCAGCACCGGGGAGAACGGCGGACTGATCCGTATGAGCTGGCCGACCACGCCGCCCAACGCGGTGCTGACCTGACTCCTCGCAACTTCAAGCATTACCCCGAAGGGCCCTGCTGAGCAGGGCCCTTTCCTTTTCTTCTGATCAACGTTCATCGGGACACCGGAATTCGTGAAGTAATTCACGATCAATGGCACGATAATTTGATCAAGCGTCAATGTCTTTGAGGCGTTACTTCTTTCGAGTAATGTGGCCGGGTGCGGATCATTTGCTGATGGGCATGCGAAGGCTAATTCCGTTTCCCGTGCACTGTTTTGATCAGGGTCCGCTCCCTAGAATCCGTCCACATCTTGAGCTCAGCCCAAGCGTCAAGGAGGACGAATGGCGGGGCTTTCTACCCCTCAGCGGTTTGACCACCCCACGAACTTCGCAGCCGCAGTGCTGACCGACGACAACCGGATCATCGTCATGGTGATCGGAGTCGTGGCGCTGGCCGCGCTCGTCGTCGCCGGAGTCCTGGTGCGCCAGGTGCTCGCGGCGGGCGAGGGCACCGACAGCATGAAGAAGATCGCGGCTGCCGTACAGGAAGGCGCGAACGCCTATCTGGCCCGGCAGTTGCGCACACTCGGCGTTTTCGCCGTCGTCGTGTTCTTCCTGCTCCTGCTGCTGCCCGCGGACGACTGGAATCAGCGCGCCGGCCGATCGGTGTTCTTCTTGATCGGCGCGGCGTTCTCGGCGGCCACGGGTTATATCGGCATGTGGCTCGCCGTGCGCAGCAATGTGCGCGTCGCGGCGGCGGCCCGGGAGGCGACACCGGCGGAAGGTGAACCGGAAAAGGATCTCACCACGGTTTCGCACAAGGCGATGAAGATCGCATTTCGCACGGGCGGCGTCGTCGGCATGTTCACGGTGGGGCTCGGTCTGCTGGGCGCCTCCTGTGTGGTGCTGGTGTACGCGGCCGACGCGCCGAAGGTGCTGGAAGGTTTCGGCCTGGGCGCCGCCCTCATCGCCATGTTCATGAGGGTCGGCGGCGGCATCTTCACCAAGGCCGCCGACGTCGGCGCCGACCTGGTCGGCAAGGTCGAGCAGGGCATTCCGGAGGACGACCCGCGCAATGCCGCGACCATCGCCGACAACGTGGGCGACAACGTCGGCGACTGCGCGGGCATGGCGGCCGACCTCTTCGAGTCGTACGCGGTGACGCTCGTCGCCGCGCTGATCCTCGGCAAGGCGGCCTTCGGCGACTCCGGGCTCGCCTTCCCGCTGATCGTCCCCGCGATCGGCGTCCTCACCGCGATGGTCGGCATCTTCGCGGTGGCGCCACGCCGGACCGACCGCAGCGGTATGTCCGCGATCAACCGCGGCTTCTTCATCTCCGCGGTGATCTCGCTGGCCCTGGTCGCGCTCGCCGTCTACGCCTATCTGCCGTCGACATACGCCGGCCTGGACGGTGTCGGCGACCAGGCGATCCTCGACAAGGGCGGCGACCCGCGGATCCTCGCGCTCGTCGCGGTGGCCATCGGCATCGTGCTGGCCGCGCTGATCCAGCAGCTGACCGGCTACTTCACCGAGACCACCCGGCGTCCCGTGCGGGACATCGGCAAGACCTCGCTCACCGGCCCGGCCACCGTCGTCCTCGCCGGTATCTCCGTCGGTCTGGAATCGGCCGTCTACACCGCCCTGCTGATCGGCCTCGGCGTGTACGGGGCGTTCCTGCTCGGCGGCACGTCGATCATGCTCGCGCTGTTCGCGGTGGCACTGGCCGGCACCGGTCTGCTCACCACGGTCGGCGTCATCGTCGCCATGGACACCTTCGGGCCCGTCTCCGACAACGCGCAGGGCATCGCCGAGATGTCCGGCGACGTCGAGGGCGCGGGCGCCCAGGTGCTCACCGACCTGGACGCCGTCGGCAACACCACCAAGGCCATCACCAAGGGCATCGCCATCGCCACGGCCGTGCTCGCGGCGGCGGCGCTGTTCGGCTCGTACCGGGACGCGATCGTCACCGCGGCGAACGACGTGGGCGAGAAGGTCTCCGGCGCCGACGCGCCCATGAACCTGATGATGGACATCTCGCAGCCCAACAACCTCGTCGGGCTGATCGCGGGCGCCGCGGTCGTCTTCCTCTTCTCGGGGCTGGCGATCAACGCGGTCTCGCGGTCCGCGGGCGCGGTGGTCTACGAGGTCCGGCGGCAGTTCCGGGAGAAGCCCGGGATCATGGACTACAGCGAGAAGCCGGAGTACGGCAGGGTCGTCGACATCTGCACCAAGGACGCCCTCAGGGAACTCGCCACGCCCGGACTGCTTGCCGTCATGGCGCCCATCGCGATCGGGTTCACGCTCGGGGTCGGCGCGCTGGGCGCGTATCTCGCGGGCGCGATCGGCACCGGGACGCTGATGGCGGTGTTCCTCGCCAACTCCGGTGGCGCGTGGGACAACGCCAAGAAGCTCGTCGAGGACGGACACCACGGCGGCAAGGGCAGCGAGGCCCACGCCGCCACCGTGATCGGCGACACCGTCGGCGACCCCTTCAAGGACACCGCGGGCCCGGCGATCAACCCGCTGCTGAAGGTGATGAACCTGGTCGCGCTGCTCATCGCTCCCGCCGTCGTCCAGTTCAGCTACGGCGACGACAAGAGCGTCGGGCTGCGGGTCACCATCGCCGTCCTCTCGATCGCCGTGATCGTGGGCGCGGTGTACGTCTCCAAGCGGCGCGGGATCGCCGTGGGTGACGAAGGCAACTCCGAGCGGCTGGCCAAGTCGGCGGACCCCGCGGTGGTTTCGTAGACGGCCATACGAAGGGTGGGGCGAGACCCCAGCTCAAAGGGCGGGCGGACGGCGCGTGTTGACGTGCCGCCCGCCCGCTCCGCTGTGTGCGGCGCCGGCCCGTGAGCCTTCTCTCTCTTGGTGCAATTGGTTACAAAATGATAGATAGAGGGGGCTCGGCACGCAGGTGGCTCCCGTCCTCCGTGTATGTTCCGGGGCCGAGAGCCACGGAAGGGACCAATCCGGTGAACAAGAAGCTCGCGGCCGCACTGTCCGGCGGTGCGGTACTGGCACTGGCACTGTCCGGGTGCAGCAGCGACGACGAGACGAACGACAAGCTGAACTCCTGGGCCAAGCAGGTCTGCGACGACGTACAGCCGCAGATCAAGAAGATCGCGGCGGCCAACGCCTCGATCCAGAAGGAGACCTCGGACGACAGCGCGCCGGCCGACGTCCAGAAGGCCGACTCCCAGGGCTTCCAGGACATCTCCGACGCGTACAAGGCCATGGCGACGGCCATCCAACAGGCCGGTGCGCCGAACGTCGACGACGGCGACAAGAAGCAGAAGGCCGCGGTCGCGGAGCTGAACCAGCTGTCCACCGCGTACGCCGAGCTGAAGAAGAAGTCCGACGCGCTGAACACGAAGGACCAGGCGAAGTTCGCCGACGGGCTGGAAGGCGTCGCCACGGAGCTGGAGAAGCTCAGCAAGACCGGCAGCAACGCCCTGAAGGAGCTGGAGAAGGGCGAGGTGGGCCAGGCGATGGCCGAGCAGCCGAGCTGCAAGTCCGCGACCTCGTCCGTCTCGGTGTCGGCGGGGGCCACCCAGAGCTGACGCCACCGACGCCCGGGCGACTCCGGCACGGGGACACGGACGCCCGGGCGGTACGACCGGCCGCGGCCCGCACGGCTGACGGCGGCACGCCCCGGTCGACCGTCCGCAGGCCGACGGCGGCGCGCCCGGCCATGGATCCGGACGGCTGACGGCGGCGCGCCCGGTCATGGATCCGGACGGCTGACGGCGGCGCGACCGGCCGTGGTCCGCACGGCCGAGGGCCGGGCGGTCCGGCGCGGCTACGCTGACGTCTGTGAGTGACTCCAAGCTGCCCTCCTTGCCGTCCGTTGACCGTTCCGATGTCGCCGCTCGGTTGCGCGCGGCGCTGATCGGCGCCGACTTCACCGCCGACGGGCTGCTCGAACTGCTCGGCGCCTCCGCGTACGCGGCCCTCGCCCGGAGCGAAGTGGTCCCCGCGTTGCGGGCCACGCGCGGCGAGTCGGCGCTGGAGGCGCTCGTCCGGCTGTTCCTGCTGCAGCAGCCGGTGGCACGCGCGCGCGTGGAGGAGGCGCTGCCCGTCGACGTGTGTGTCGAGAGTGGATGGCTGGTTCCCGTCGGTGGTTCCTCCGAGGAGATCGCCGCCACCGTCGACGTACGGCCGTACGGCGGACCCGCCGGCGAGGACTGGTTCATCGTGTCCGACCTGGGGTGCGCGGTCGGCGGGGCCGGGGGCATCGGCAGCAAGGACGAGGGTGTGGTCCTGGGTGTGGGCGGCGCGTCCACGACCCTCGCCGGCATCACCGTGCGGACGCCGGTCGGCTCCGCGCTCGACCTCGGGGCCGGCTCCGGCATCCAGGCGCTGCACGCAGCCCAGCACGCCACCCGTGTGACGGCGACCGACCTGAACCCGCGCGCGCTCCACATCACGGCGCTCACGCTGGCGCTCTCCGGCGCACCGGCGGCCGATCTGAGGCAGGGCTCGCTCTTCGAGCCGCTCGCGGACGACGAGACGTACGACCTCATCGTGTCCAACCCGCCGTTCGTGATCTCGCCGGGCGCCCGACTCACCTACCGCGACGGCGGCATGGGCGGCGACGACCTCTGCCGCACTCTCGTGCAGCGGGCCGGGGAGCGGCTCAACGAGGGCGGGTTCGCGCAGTTCCTCGCCAACTGGCAGCACGTGGCGGGGGAGGACTGGCAGGAGCGGCTCAGGTCGTGGGTGCCGCGCGGCTGTGACGCGTGGATCGTGCAGCGGGAGGTCCAGGACGTCACGCAGTACGCGGAGCTGTGGCTGCGGGACGCGGGCGACCACCGCGGTGACGCGGCCGAGTACCAGGCCCGGTACGACGCGTGGCTGGACGAGTTCGAGGCCCGCAAGGTCAAGGGCGTCGGGTTCGGCTGGATCACGCTGCGCAAGTCGGCCGCGGCCGACGACGAGCCCTCGATCACCGTCGAGGAATGGCCGCATCCGGTCGAACAGCCGCTCGGCGAGACGGTGCGGGCCCACTTCGCGCGCGTCGACTACCTGCGGGCCGCCGACGACGCCGCGCTCCTCGGCGCGCACTTCCGCCTTGCCTCCGAGGTCGTCCAGGAGCAGGTCGGACTGCCCGGTGCCGAGGACCCCGAGCACGTGGTGCTGCGGCAGAACCGCGGGATGCGCCGGGCCACGAAGGTGGACACGGTCGGCGCCGGATTCGCCGGTGTGTGCGACGGCTCGCTCAGCGCGGGGCGGATTCTGGACGCCATTGCCCAGCTCGTGGGCGAGGACCCGGTGGCCCTGCGCGACCGGACGCCGGTCCAGATCCGGCTCCTCGTCGAGCAGGGCTTCCTCGAACCGGCCCCCTGAGGCGACCACTCCGTCGAACCGGCCCTTTGGGGCGAGGGCTTCCTCGAACCGGCCCCTCCGAGGCTGCCCGGCGGCCTGCCGAGGGCATGTTCGGGTGCCCTGTTCGAGTAACGGATGGGGCGCCTCCGTACCCCTGGGTCGCATGCGTCCGCTCTGGCTGGATTGATCCGTAAAAGGTCTCCTGTCAGTGGTGCGTGCGAAGCTATTTTCAAGAGACGGATTCGACGTGTCCTCGGGGGAGGCACGCGCTGTCTCTGGGGATCGGGGGATCGCGATGGCGGGGGATACGCCGGAGCAGGGCCAGGGAAGGATCATCAACGGCCGCTATCGCCTGCTGCGCACACTGGGCGCGGGCGGCATGGGCCGGGTCTGGCTCGCGTACGACCAGGAGTTGGCCTGCGAGGTCTCCATGAAGGAGATCTCCCTGCCCGACGTCCCGGTGGACGCGAGCGAGCCCGCGCAGCGCATCGCCCGGGCCCGCAGCGAGGCCCGGCACGCCGCGCGTCTGCGCGGCCACCCCCATGTGGCGACGGTCCACGACGTCGTGCTGCACGAGGGCCTGCCGTGGATCGTCATGGAGTACGTGCCGGACGCCGTCGACCTCCAGGCCGTCGTCCGGCAGCGGGGGCCCCTCGCGCCCGAGCAGGTCGCCCGGATCGGGCTCGCCGTCCTCGACGCGCTCACCGCGGGGCACCGGATCGGCATCCTCCACCGCGATGTGAAACCGGCCAACATCCTGCTGGCCGCCGACGCCTCCGGCGACCCCTACGCGCGCGTGCTGCTCACCGACTACGGCATCGCGCTCCAGCCGGAGTCCCGCGAGCCCCGGCTCACCGCCACCGCCGGCATCCTCGGCACGCCCGGCTATCTGGCGCCCGAGCGGGCGCGCGGCGAGCCGCCGACGCCCGCCGCCGACCTGTTCTCCCTCGGCGCCACGCTGTACGCGGCCGTCGAGGGCCGCGGCCCCTTCGACCGGCACGGCGAGTACGCGACCCTCACCGCCCTGCTGGGCGAGGAGCCCGCACCGCCCGCCCGCGCCGGTGAACTGGCGCCCGTGCTGCACGGGTTGCTCATCAAGGACCCGGTGCGGCGGCTGTCGCCGGAGGCCGTGGCCCGCGGTCTGGAGCGGGTCACGCCCGCGGGCGGTCCGTCGTCGCCGGCCGGCTGGGGAACCACCCCGTCGTCGGCCCCGGAGACCTTCGGCCCCGCCCCCGCCGCCGGTGGACCGGGCGGACACGCGGCCGCCGGCGCACCACACGGCTACGCGGTCGGCGCCCCGCCCGGCCACGTGGCCGCCGCACAGGGCGGCAACACCCCGAACACACCCGGCGCTCCCCACACGCCGTACGCCCCCCACACGCCGGGCGCCCCGTACACGCCCCACACCCCCGGTGCCGCGCCGCACACGCCCGGCGCCCCGCCGACACCGAACACGCCGCACACCCCGGCGGGCGGCCCGAACACCCCGGCCGGACCGTCGCCGTACGACCCCTGGCAGCAGGCGCAGCCCCGCGGCCCGTACGACGGCCGTACCCCGTACGCGGGCGGCCGACCCACGCCCTACGGCAATGTGGCGGGCAGTCAGGGTCCCGCCCAGGGCGGCTACCCCGGCAACCCGGCCACGCCCTACACGCCCTACGGAAGCGCGGCGGGTGGTCAGGCCCCGTCGTACGGCGGCCCCGTGGGCCATCAGGCGCCGCCGTACGCGGCCAACCGGTCCACGCCCTACGGCGGCGGCCCCACCCCTGCGGGCCACGCGGGGTACCCGACGGTCACCGCCGTCGCCCCGCAGCCCGGCCCGCCCCGGCGCAAGCTGCCCCCGGCCGCGCTCGTCGCGCTCGTCGTGGCGGTGCTGCTGGTGGCGGGCGGCGGCACCTGGGCCGTGGTCAATGTGCTGAACGGCCCCCCGGACGACCCGCCCCGCACGGTGATCGCCAAGTACCCCTACGGCGAGAAGACCGCCCTCACCCAGCCCCTCCAAGTAGGGGACTGCGTCAAGGCGGTCTGGACGGGGGCGGCCTTCAAGTCGCCGCCCGACCTCGGCGTGGTCGACTGCAACAAGGACTGGCCGGACGGCCAGGTCGTGGCCATCGAGACGGCCTCCGACCACGACGACGCCCGGGACCACGGCCCGCAGCGCTGCGCCAACCAGGCCGACTCGATGGCCGAGGCCCTCCCCGACGCCGGCGTCTACGCGCTCGTGCCCACGAAGGAGGGCTTCACCGCGGCCAAGGGCGGTACGGCATGTCTCGTACTCGGCAAGCACGTCCCGATCGGCGGGGAGGTGGGCCGGCTCCGTGACACGGGCATGAAACTGTGGCCCACGCAGATGGCCGTCGGCGACTGCTGGGACTACACCACCAGGGACGACAAGGGGTACGACGCGCCGCTGACCGACTGTGCCCAAGCGCACACCGACCAGGTCGTCGGATCGGTGCAGGCCCCGGACAGCATGACCTTCCAGGGCGCCCTCGACGAGGGGGGAAAGCTCTGCACCAACAGGTTCGAGACGACTTGGGCGCCCGGCTCCGACCTGATCGTGTCGGGCTGGGTCTCCGACGAGGACGAGTGGAAGAAGGGCTTCAACAAGGTGGTGTGCACGGTGCGCAACGCCGACATCTCCAGGACGACCGGGAAGATACCCACGCCCGGCTCGGTCTGAGGCCCCGGACGCCTCGCGTTCACCTCGGGTTCGTGTGTCCGCTTCCCGTGCGTGCCAGCCTCCCCTCCCTGGGTGTCGAGGGGTGGGAGAGCGGGACATGGAGAGCGAATCGGCGATCTTCGCGGGAGTGGTGTTCGCCCTGTTCGGGGGCGGACTGCTGCTGTGGACCACCGTCCGGCTGCGGCAGGGACTGCCGGTCGCGCACGGGGTGCGCCCTGTGATGTCGGCAACGCTCGCCGGCGTCGCCGCGGTCGCCGCCCTCCTGCTCGGCGCGTGGTGCTTCGCGCAGATCTGAGGGTGCTCCGGACGCCGGAGCAGGAAGCGGGCAGGGTGACCACGGGGTGACCCTCCGCATCGGTCCGGAAGGGCCGGTGAACACGCCGGGCGGCAGGAATGGCGGTAGTCGGGTTACCGTTCGAGTGGCCGTTGCGGGCTTTTCCCGTTTGACACGGGGGCGGGATGTACCGTCACACTCCGCAGCGTCAGCATGACCCCATCCCCGGGCTCATGGCCGCGCCTCCTGCGAGGCACCGGCCTCCGGGGTGCCCGACCCCGGACACAAGGCGACCCCGGGGAGATCCCAGCGTCGACCGGAGAGAAGAGCGAAGTTGTCCCCGACCAGCGAGACCGCGAAGGGCGGCCGCCGACTCGTCATCGTCGAGTCGCCTGCCAAGGCGAAGACGATCAAGGGCTATCTCGGCCCCGGCTACATCGTCGAGGCGAGCGTCGGGCACATCCGCGACCTTCCCAACGGCGCCGCGGAGGTGCCGGAGAAGTACACCGGCGAGGTCCGTCGCCTCGGCGTGGACGTCGAACATGACTTCGCGCCCATCTATGTGGTCAACGCGGACAAGAAGGCGCAGGTCAAGAAGCTCAAGGACCTGCTGAAGGACTCCGACGAGCTCTACCTCGCCACCGATGAGGACCGGGAGGGCGAGGCCATCGCCTGGCACCTCCAGGAGGTCCTCAAGCCCAAGGTCCCGGTCAAGCGGATGGTCTTCCACGAGATCACCAAGGCCGCGATCCAGGCCGCCGTCGCCAACCCGCGCCAGCTCAACCAGAGGCTCGTCGACGCCCAGGAGACCCGCCGCATCCTCGACCGCCTCTACGGCTACGAGGTCTCGCCGGTCCTGTGGAAGAAGGTCATGCCCCGGCTGTCCGCGGGCCGTGTCCAGTCCGTGGCGACACGGCTCGTCGTGGAGCGGGAGCGCGAGCGGATCGCGTTCCGCTCGGCCGAGTACTGGGACCTGACCGGCACTTTCTCCACCGGCCGTGCCGGCGACCCGTCCGACCCGTCGTCCCTGGTCGCCCGCCTGCAGTCCGTCGACGGCCGCCGGGTCGCCCAGGGCCGCGACTTCGACTCGCTGGGGCAGCTCAAGGGCGCGAACGTCCTGCACCTCGACGAGGCGAACGCCCGCGCGCTGGCCGCCGCCCTGGAGAACACCCGCTTCTCCGTCCGCTCCGTCGAGTCCAAGCCGTACCGCCGCTCGCCGTACGCCCCGTTCCGTACGACGACGCTCCAGCAGGAGGCCTCGCGCAAGCTCGGCTTCGGGGCCAAGGCGACCATGCAGGTGGCGCAGAAGCTGTACGAGAACGGCTTCATCACCTACATGCGTACGGACTCCACGACGCTCAGCGACACCGCCGTGGCCGCCGCCCGCGCCCAGGTCACCCAGCTGTACGGCGCCGACTACCTGCCGGCGCAGCCCCGGACGTACGCCGGGAAGGTCAAGAACGCGCAGGAGGCGCACGAGGCGATCCGACCCTCGGGTGATCGTTTCCGTACGCCCGCGGAGACCGGTCTGACCGGCGACCAGTTCAAGCTGTACGAGCTGATCTGGAAGCGGACCGTCGCCTCCCAGATGAAGGACGCGACCGGCAACTCCGTCACCGTCAAGATCGGCGGCACCGCCTCCGACGGCCGGGACGCCGAGTTCAGCGCCTCCGGCAAGACGATCACCTTCCACGGCTTCCTCAAGGCCTACGTCGAGGGCGCCGACGACCCGAACGCCGAGCTGGACGACCGCGAGCGCCGACTGCCGCAGGTCACCGAGGGCGACGCGCTGGCCGCCGAGGAGATCACGGTCGACGGGCACGCCACCAAGCCGCCCGCCCGCTACACCGAGGCCAGCCTGGTCAAGGAGCTCGAGGAGCGCGAGATCGGCCGCCCGTCGACCTACGCGTCGATCATCGGCACGATCCTCGACCGCGGCTACGTCTTCAAGAAGGGCACGGCCCTCGTGCCGTCCTTCCTGTCCTTCGCCGTGGTCAACCTCCTGGAGAAGCACTTCGGTCGACTCGTCGACTACGACTTCACCGCGAAGATGGAGGACGACCTCGACCGCATCGCCCGTGGCGAGGCCCAGTCCGTGCCGTGGCTGAAGCGGTTCTACTTCGGCGAGAGCACCGGGGACATCGGCGCGGCCGCCGAGGCCGGCAACGGCGACGGCGACCACCTCGGCGGACTGAAGGAACTGGTCACCGACCTGGGCGCCATCGACGCGCGCGAGGTGTCCTCGTTCCCCGTCGGCAACGACATCGTGCTCCGTGTCGGACGCTACGGCCCCTACATCGAGCGCGGCGAGAAGGACAGCGAGGGGCACCAGCGGGCCGACATCCCCGAGGACCTGGCGCCCGACGAGCTGAACGTCGAACTGGCGGAGGAACTGCTGGCGAAGCCCAGCGGTGACTTCGAGCTGGGTGCCGACCCGGCCACCGGCCACCAGATCGTCGCCAAGGACGGCCGTTACGGGCCCTACGTCACGGAGATCCTCCCCGAGGGCACCCCGAAGACGGGCAAGAACGCGGTCAAGCCGCGGACGGCCTCCCTGTTCAAGACGATGTCCCTGGACACCGTCACGCTCGACGACGCCCTGAAGCTGATGTCGCTGCCGCGTGTCGTCGGCGCGGACGCGGAGGGCCAGGAGATCACCGCGCAGAACGGGCGGTACGGGCCGTACCTGAAGAAGGGCACGGACTCGCGCTCCCTCCAGTCCGAGGACCAGCTGTTCACGATCACGCTGGAAGAGGCGCTGGAGATCTACTCCCAGCCCAAGCAGCGGGGGCGGGCCGCCGCCAAGCCGCCGCTGAAGGAGCTGGGCGCGGACCCCGTCAGCGGCAAGCCGGTCGTGGTGAAGGACGGCCGCTTCGGGCCGTACGTCACCGACGGCGAGACCAACGCGACGCTGCGGTCCGGCGACAGCGTGGAGACGATCACGCCCGAGCGCGGGTTCGAGCTGCTCGCGGAGAAGCGGGCGAAGGGGCCGGCCAAGAAGACGGCGAAGAAGGCGCCCGCGAAGAAGGCGACCACGGCGAAGACGGCCGCCGCGAAGAAGGCGGCGCCGGCGAAGAAGACGGCCGCGAAGAAGACCGCCACCGCGAAGAAGGCGGCGCCGGCGAAGAAGGCCACGCCTGCGAAGACGGCGGCTGCGAAGAAGACCGCGGCGTCGTCCGAGGGCTGAGAGGCGTCGAGCGGCGTCGGGCGTCCGGTTGAAAGCCGTCGGGCGCCCGGCGGTTCGTGAGCGCCGAGCGCCCAAGGGCTCGGGAGTTCGGGCACGGTGCGCGGGTGCGGGAGCGTCGTGGCTGGTCGCGCAGTTCCCCGCGCCCCTTTGGCGGCGGTGGCGCCGAGCGGTGGCTGAAATCTTCACCTCGGCTTCGCTGAACCCGCGCTTTTTACACGAGTTGGTGGCGACGTGTGCGTGCGTTCGGGCGTCGGTCCGGGGTGTCGGTGGGTGCCGATAGGCTGAAAGCATGATGCGAGGCGAGCAGCCGACTGCCCTGACTCCGGCCCCCGACGACGCCCTGGCAGCCGACTCCAGGGAGCGTGCGGTACGGGCGCTCTTGCGCCGACCTCAGCTGAAACGGCTGTGGAGCGCACAGCTCGTGGGCGGCGTGGGCGATGTCCTCGCCCTGTTCGTCCTGGTCCTCCTGGTCTTCCAGACGGCGATCGCCGAGGAGGCGTTCGGGGGCGGGTACCGGGGCGTCGCCCTGACCGTCGCCGTCGTCTTCGGCACGCGGGTCCTCGCGACCCTGCTCTTCGGTGCCGTACTCCTCGGCCCCCTCACCTCGCTGACCTCGCAGGACGGCCCGCTCGACCGCCGCTGGACCATGGTCGGCGCGGACGGGCTGCGTGTCCTGCTGCTGATCGTCGCGCCCCTGTGGATCGACTGGACATCCGACAACGCGCTCGCGGTGCTCCTGGTGACCGTCTTCGTGACCGGTGTCGCCGAGCGGTTCTGGACGGTCTGCCGGGAGAGCGCGGCGCCCGCGCTGCTGCCCGCGCCGCCGCTGGAGGGCGCGACCGTACGCCCGCTGCCGGACCACATGGACGCACTGCGACGCCTGTCCCTGCGCACCGGATTCGTGGCGGTGCCCCTCGCGGCCGCCACCCTCGTCGTCGTGGCGCTGCTCAACAACCTGCTGGGCGCCGGCCTCGACTGGTTCGGCCAGCACCAGGCGGCGCTCGCCTCGTACGTCGCCGCCGGACTCTTCGCCGCCTCGCTGTCGGTGGTGACCTTCCTCGAACTGCCCAAGACGCGCACCCCCCGCGCGCGGTCCCCGCTGGAGGGGCTGCGCCGGCCCAGGACCGGCACGGGCGTCGACAAGGGCCGCACGGGCGCCATCCCGATCCTGGTGCCCGCGTGCGCGGCGGTCGCCGGCGCGGTCGCCGCCGCGGTCGCCGTCGCCGTGCTGCACGCCAAGGACCTGGGCGGCGGCCCCGTGCTCTACGGCCTGCTGGTCGTCGCGCTGACCGGCGGCGTGGGCCTCGGCATCCGCCGGGCGCCCTCCCTGCTGCCGGCGCTGTCCCGCCGTCGGCTCCTCGCCCTGGCCATCGCCTTCACCGGTGTCGCACTGCTCGCCGGCGGACTCGTGCCGGACGTCACCAGCGTCGTCCTGATCTTCGGGCTGGCGGGCGTCGCCGCGGGCATCGCCGCCAACACCGGGCACACGCTCCTCGACCAGGAGGCCGAGGAGTTCCGGCGGGCCCGGACCACCGAGCACCTCCACGCGGTCGTCCGCGTCTTCGTCGCGCTCGCCGCCGTCGTCGCCCCGCTGGTCGCCGCCGCCATCGGCCCGCACCGGCTGGAGAACGGCAAGTTCGTGTTCGCGCACGGCGGCGCCGCGTTCACCCTGATGCTGGTCGGGGCGCTGCTGCTGCCGGTCGCCGCGCTCGTCCTCGCCAAGGTCGACGACCGGTCCGGAGTGCCGCTGCGGCACGACCTGCGGGACGCGCTGCTCGGCGGCGACGACCCCGACCAGGCACCGGCCGGGACCGGGTTCTTCATCGCCCTGGAGGGCGGCGACGGCGCCGGCAAGTCCACCCAGGTCGAGGCGCTCGCCGAGTGGATCCGCGCCAAGGGGCACGAGGTCGTCGTGACCCGCGAGCCCGGCGCCACCCCCGTGGGCAAGCGGCTGCGGTCGATCCTCCTCGACGTGTCCAGCGCCGGACTGTCCCACCGCGCCGAGGCCCTGCTGTACGCGGCGGACCGCGCGGAACACGTGGACACCGTGGTGCGGCCCGCGCTGGAGCGGGGCGCCGTCGTCATCTCCGACCGGTACATCGACTCCTCCGTCGCGTACCAGGGAGCCGGCCGGGACCTCTCGCCGACCGAGATCGCCCGGATCTCGCGGTGGGCCACGAACGGACTCGTACCGCATCTGACGGTGCTTCTGGACGTCTCGCCCGAAGCGGCCAGGGAGCGGTTCACCGAGGCGCCGGACCGGCTGGAGTCCGAGCCGGCCGAGTTCCACGAGCGCGTACGGGCCGGATTCCTTACGCTCGCCGCCGCCGACGCCGGACGGTACCTGGTCGTCGACGGCGGGCAGGACGCGGAAGCCGTCACCACCGTCATCCGGCACCGCCTCGACGTGATGCTCCCGCTGTCCGAGGCCGAGGTGAAGGCGCAGGAGGAGGCGCGGCGCAAGGCCGAGGAGGAGGCCCGCAAGAAGGCCGAGGAAGAGGCCGCCCGCAAGGCCGAGGAAGAGCGGCTCGAGCGGGAGCGCCAGGAGGAGCTCGCCCGGCTGCGCGCCGAGGAGGAGGAGCGCAAGCGGCGCGAGCTGGAGGAGGCGCAGCGGCGCGAGGCCGAACGGCAGGCCGAGGAGGCCCGGCGACGGGCAGAGGAAGCGCAGCGCCGCGCCGAGGAGGAGCAGGCACGGCTCCTCGCGGAGGAGAAGGCCCGCGCCGAGGAGGAGGAACGCCGCCGGGTCGAGGAGGAGCGGCGACGTCGGCAGGCCGCTGAGGAGCAGCGACTGCGCGCGGAGGCGGAGGCGCTCCGCCTGGAGAAGCAGCGCAAGGCCGAGGAAGCGCTGTTGCGCGCCGAGGAGGCGCGACGGATCGCCGCGGAGCGGGCCGCCGCCGCGGAGGCCGAGCGGGTCGCGGAGGCCGCGCGGGCGGCAGCGGCTGCCGCGGAGGCGGAGCGGGTCGCTGCGGCGGAGCGTGCCGCGGCGGTTGCCCGGGCGGCTGAGACGGCGGCTGCGGCTGCGGCTGCGGCTGCGGCGCCTCGGGATGCCGGGCTTTCCCTGGGGGCTGACGGCGAGGGGGAGCGTGGCGGTCGGGCCGCGGGGGGCGAACGGGGCGACGGGACCGAGCTGCGTGACGGGGCCGAGGGGCGTGACGGGGCTGGGCGTGACGGGGCTGGGCGGGGCGGTTCGGGTGACGTCACCGTGCCCACGCCTGTGGTGACGCCCACGAACGCGTCCGGGGGGCCGTGGGACGAGACGGCGGTGCTGCCGCCGGTTCGGCCCGGGGGAGCGACGGATTCCGAGACCACGGCGAAGTTGCCTCGGCCGCCTGAGCCGTCGGAGGAAGGGGCCGGGTCAGGGGCCGCGTCGTCGGGTTCCGCGTTCGGGGCGGGGGCGGGGGCGCGGGCTGAGGACGAGACCGCGGTGCTGCCGCCGGTGCCTCCGGGGGCGGCTGACGAGACCGCTGTGCTGCCGCCGGTGCGTGAGGATCGGGTGCCGCCGGGGTTCTTCCGGGACGAGCGGCCCGCGCCGGATGGGGCCGGGGAGCGGACGCGGGAGCTGCCGCAGGTCGACGAGGAGGGGACTCCTCGGCGTCGGCAGAGGTCCGACTGGGCCGAGGAGACGCCGCTCGACGATCTGCCGACGCTGGCGGACGAGCTGTTGGGGCCGCACGACTCGGACGATCCGGACGAGGGGCGGGGTCGTGGCTGGGGGCGGCGGCGGGGCTGAGCCTGTCCGGTGACCCGGCTGCGTCCCCTTGTATCGGCTGGAGCCTGGCGTCGGGGCGCTTGTGGTGCGTCAGGGGCGCTTGTGGTGCGTTGGGGGCGCGTGCGGTTCGCTGGGGGGGGGCGGGGCCGTGCCGGTGTGTCAGCCCGTCGCTTGGTGCCCTACTGCTCGGGGGTTCGAGGGGAGCTGTTCTCTGGGCTTCTCTATGCGACGGGCTTGACACACCGGCACGGCCCCTCCCGTGCGTGGGCGGGCGCGCGGGGGTTCGGGGCACGCGTCCGCGGGCGTCGCCTCTGGGCGCGCGGGGTGCGGCGAAGGGGTGCGTGCCCGCGGCCGTTCCCTCTGGTGCGCGACGGAAGGGTGTGCGGCCGCGGTCGGCCCTCTCCGTTGGTTCGGGGTGTCAGTGGGGTCGCGCAGAATGGGGTCGACGGGGTTCGGGTTCGGTGCTGGGGACGGAGGGCGGTGGGGGCATGACCGTGTGGGACGACCTGGTGGGGCAGGAGCGGCTGAGTGGGCAGCTGGACGCGGCCGCCCGGGACGCGGATGCCATCGTCACGGCGGCGGAGACCGGGGGGCCGCCTCCCGAGGCCTCGAAGATGACGCACGCCTGGCTGTTCACAGGGCCCCCGGGAGCGGGCCGGAACACGGCGGCGCGGGCGTTCGCGGCGGCGTTGCAGTGCGTGAGCCCGGACCGGGCGCTCGGGGGGAGCCCGGGGTGCGGGTTCTGCGACGGGTGCCATACGGCGCTGGTGGGGACGCACGCCGATGTGACGACCGTCGCGGCCGTGGGCACGCAGATCCTCGCCGAGGACATGCGGGACACGGTCCGCAAGTCGTTCACGTCGCCCGCGAACGGGCGGTGGCAGGTCATCCTCGTCGAGGACGCCGAGCGGTTGAACGAGAAGTCGGCGAACGCGGTGCTCAAGGCCGTGGAGGAGCCGGCCCCCCGGACGGTCTGGCTGCTGTGCGCCCCCTCGCTGGAGGACGTGCTGCCGACCATTCGCTCGCGATGCCGGCACGTCGGGTTGCTCACCCCGTCGGTGGACGCCGTGGCGGACATGCTCGTACGGCGTGAGGGCATCGAGCCGGAGGCGGCCGCGGTCGCCGCCCGGGCCACCCAGGGGCACATCGAACGGGCGCGGCGACTGGCGACCGATCCTCGGGCGCGGGAGCGGAGAGCCGCCGTACTGAAGCTGCCGTTGCGGATCGAGGACATCGGAGGATGCTTCAAGGCCGCGCAGGAGCTGGTGGACGCGGCCTCCGAGGAGTCCAAGCAGCTGGCGGAAGAGGTCGACACCAAGGAGACCGAGGAGCTGAAGGCGGCGCTCGGGGCCGTGCAGGGCGGGCGGATGCCGCGCGGCACGGCGGGCGTGATGAAGGACCTGGAGGACAAGCAGAAGCGGCGCCGCACCCGGGCCCAGCGGGACAGCCTGGATCTGGCGCTGACCGAGCTCACCGGCTTCTACCGGGACGTGCTGGCCCTGCAACTGGGGTCGCGGGTCGCCCTCGCCAACATCGAGGTCCAGGACGTGCTGGAGCGGATGGCCCGCAACGGGACGCCGGAGGCGACGCTGCGGCGGATCGACGCGATCGCGGCCTGCCGGGAGGCGCTGGACCGCAACGTCGCCCCGCTGCTGGCGGTCGAGGCCATGACCATGGCTCTGCGGTCCAGCTGACGGGGTGAGGCACGCGCTCGGTGGCGCGGGTGAGTGGGGGCGGACGCGTTCGGGTCAGCGGTGGCGGGGCGTTCGGGTGAGTGCGAGTTCGGCGTTCGGGTGAGTGCGGGCGGGCGTCCGGGTGACCGTGTCACTCGTACGGGGAGCATTCGTCGCCATTCGTGGTCATTCGGGTGCCTTTGGTTACGCTCGCGAGATGCGAACCAGGCGTACTTCCCGGCCGAATCGGTCCTCGCGTATCGGTGGCGCGTTGCTCGCCGCCGCCGCGCTGCTCGTGTCGGCCTGTTCCTCCGGCAGCGCGAGCCGGGCGGCCACGGCGGACGACGGGGCGCCCGCGCTCGGCCCCCTGCCCCGCGCGACGCCCACCGCGCTCGCGCCGTACTACGTGCAGAAGCTGCGCTGGCGCGACTGCGAGGTGCCCGGCTTCCAGTGCGCCACGCTGAAGGCGCCCCTGGACTACGCGAACCCGGGCGAGGGCGACGTCAAGCTGGCGGTCTCGCGCAAGAAGGCCACCGGCCCGGGGGAACGGCTCGGTTCGCTGCTGGTCAACCCGGGCGGCCCGGGCGGCTCCGCCATCGGCTACCTCCAGGGCTACGCGGGCATCGCCTACCCGGCGCAGATCCGCGCGCGGTACGACATGGTCGCCGTCGACCCGCGGGGCGTGGCGGGCAGCGAGGGGGTAGAGTGCCTCACCGGCCGCGAGATGGACGCGTACACGCAGACGGACCCCACCCCGGACGACGGGGCGGAGAAGAAGGCGCTGGTAGCCGGGTACAAGCGGTTCGCGGAAGGGTGCGCCGCGCGGGCGCCGAAGCTGCTGCGCCATGTGTCCACGGTCGAGGCGGCCCGTGACATGGACGTCCTGCGGGCGGTGCTCGGGGACAGGAAGCTGACGTACGTCGGCGCCTCGTACGGGACGTTCCTCGGCGCGACCTACGCGGGGCTGTTCCCGGAGCGGGCCGGTCGGCTGGTGCTGGACGGGGCGCTGGACCCGTCGCTGAGCGCGGCCCGGCTGAACCGGGAACAGACGGCGGGCTTCGAGACGGCGTTCCAGGCGTTCGCGGAGGACTGCGCACACAAGGAGAACTGTCCGCTGGGGCGCACGTCGGCGCAGGTCGGCCACAACCTGGGTGCCTTCTTCGAGCGCCTGGACGCGCGGCCCCTGCCGACCGGTGAGGCGGGCGGACGGAAGTTGGGCGAATCCCTGGCGACGACCGGGGTGATCGCGGCGATGTACGACGAGGGGGCGTGGCCGCGGCTCCGGCAGGCCCTCACACAGGCCGTCCGGGACCGGAACGGCGCCGGACTGCTGGCACTCTCCGACGGCTACTTCGAGCGGCAGGCCGACGGCAACTACTCCAACCTGATGTACGCCAACGCGGCCGTGAACTGTCTCGATCTCCCCGCCGCCTTCGCCACGCCGGAGGAGGTGGAGCGGGCGCTGCCCGCGTTCGAGAAGGCGTCCCCGGTGTTCGGCCGGGCCCTCGCCTGGGCCTCGCTGGCCTGTGCGTACTGGGCGGTGAAGCCGACGGGGGGACCGCACCGGATCGAGGCGAAGGGCGCCGCACCGATCGTGGTGGTCGGCACCACCCGCGACCCCGCCACGCCGTACCGCTGGGCCCAGGCCCTGGCCTCCCAGCTCTCTTCGGCCCGCCTCCTCACGTACGACGGCGACGGGCACACGGCGTACGGGCGGGGCAGCGACTGCATCGACTCGGCGATCAACACGTATCTGCTGCGCGGCACGCCTCCCACGGAGGGAAAGCGCTGCTCACCGTCCTGACGGGGGCCTCGGCCCGCGGAGGGAGGGCGAGGCGTGCGGCCCCGCCCCAGGCACCGCGCCGCGGGGCCGCGGGGGTGCTCCGGACCCTGGTTCGGAGCACCTCAGAAACTGTGTAGACTTACCGACGTTGCTGATCGCACCATAGTGCGGACGGCGCGCCGCCTTAGCTCAGATGGCCAGAGCAACGCACTCGTAATGCGTAGGTCTCGGGTTCGAATCCCGAAGGCGGCTCCACTTGAAACCCCAGGTCAGGATTCTGATCTGGGGTTTTTGCTGTGTGGGTGCTGCCGGAGCCCCGGGTCAGGTGTGTTGTTGGTGTTGTTCTGGTAGGTGGCTTTCCGGGTGGGCCCAGACGACGACGTTGTCCGGGTGGGGGATCGCTCCCGTGGTGAGTTCGTGGTGGAAGAAGTCGATGATCTCTCGGTCGGAGTGGCGCAGGCTGAAGTGCGTCAGGACGAAGACGGTGTCCGGGTGGGACTCGATCACCGGGCGGAGTTCGCTCCAGACGGTGTGGCCGACCTGCCGGGCCCGGGGGAGCTGGGCGTCGTCCAGGTAGGTGCACTCGGTGATGATGACCGGGTAGTCGAACAGCCACGGGTTGCGGGTGAAGACGCTCGGGTGTGTGTCTCCGAGGAAGGCGAAGAGGGGGCGGGTCACTTCCTCGTAGATCGCTGCGTCGCCGTCGTCCTTTCGTTTCTGTGCGATGAGCCGGCCGAATTCCCTTCCCTGGCCGGCCGCCAGCATCGACGTCTTCAGGTCTTCGTACTCCGGCTTCAGGATCTTTTTCTTCTCCGCGAAGCAGTAGCCCACACAGGGCACCTTGTGCAGGCACTCGACTACCCGGACCGTGTGGTTCCTGCGATCGCCCCACGCGAACTCGTCACCCGACCGCACACCGTGCAGGCGGTACTCCGGGGCGCGGGACGGATCGAACGTCGGCCCGTGGTTCAGTTCGGTCGCGGCGCGCAGGTAGGCCTCCGCGTACGGTTCCGCTTCGGCCGGTAGGTAGATGTCCACGCCCCCGTCCCTGGCGGCCAGGTAGTCGAGGTCCTTGGAATGGTCGAGGTGGGTGTGCGTCAGGAACACCGACTCCACCTGACGGCCTTCCGCCAGGCCCGCGTCGAGGCTGCAGCGGAGTTCGGGGATGTGGAAGAACGTCTTGTCGTTCGCCCGTGAGTATCCGGTGAGGGTCAGTTCGGTGCCGGGTATCTTCCACGTCTTCCACTGGCGGAACGGGTGCCCCTTCCCGAGTCGTCGCGGGTGAGGGATGGGTGAGGTGGGTCGGTCGTTCATTCTGGCCTCAGGTGAGAGCGGAGCGGTGGAGTGGGCGGATGATCCTACGGAACGTCAGGCGTACTGGCGACAGGCGTTTTTGGGGGTCGGGAGATGAGGTGGTCCGTGGACAGGGACGTACTTGCCGCGCTGGCTCGTGTCGTTGGGGACGGCTTCGCCGCCGGGGCTTCGCCCGGCCTTCACGGGCAGGGGGAAGCGGGGGCGGCTTCCGGTCTGGTCGATGCTCTGCTCGATCTGGTTCGCCAGGACGCAGACGGGCGCCGCGACTGGTCTCTTGCCCCCTCTCTGCTGCGGGAACATCTGGCCGGCCTCGCGGACTCCGCCGGGCGGCTGGAAGAACTGACCCTCGACGCCCGGTTCCTGGTCTTCGCCGATCCGGATCGGCTTGCCCGCGTACTCCACCGGGTCGACCGGTCCCGTTCACCCCTGCTGCGCGCCTACTGGAGGGCCCTTGACCGGCTGCGCGCGGCGGCGGCGCCGGGCGACCGGGCCGCCGTACTCCAGGCGATGGTTCAGTGCGAGGAACCTGAGGCGCTCGTCCCAGTCGAGGGGGAGGACGCGCTCGGTCTTGCTGAGGCGGCGGGTTGGGTGCCCGTCTGGGGTGGTGAGGACGGGCGTTCCGCCTTTCACCGGCGGCTGGCCGGGCACAGTGAGGATCCCGCGCAGGCGCAAGTGCAGGTGCATGCGCTGACGTTCGGGGTGGTGAGGGAGCGGTCCGTTCTTGCCAGTGGCGGGCGTGACGGGGGTGTGCGGCTCTGGGATCCGCGCTCCGGTGCGTTGCTGTCCACGCTCACCGCGCACAGCGGTGCGGTGCCCACCGTGCTGGAGTTCGGGGTCGTCGGTGGGCGTTCGGTCCTGGTGAGTGGTGCTGCGGACGGCGCCGTGCGGGTCTGGGATCCCGGTACGGGGGAGTTGGTGTCCTCCCTCTCCGTTCCTGCCGGATACGCGCGGGCTGCCGCCTTCGTGACGCTCGACGACGGGCGGGACGTGCTCGCCCTCGCCTCCGGGTGCGACGCCGACGATGCCGGTGACGCCGGTCACTTGGGCCGCGTGGATCTGTGGGAGCCGCTCACCGGTCATCATCTTGCTCGGTTGTTCGAGTCGGATGAGCTGGTCCTCGGGCTTGTCGCCACGGCTGTCGGCGGACGTGCCGCCGTGGCCGGCGTGTGCGGCGACGGGGTGCTGGTGTGGGGCGTCGGGAACGGGCAGGTCGCCGTCGGGTCCGTCGAGCCCCTCGCTCAGTGGTCCGGTGCGTACGACGGTTTCCGGCTTCCGCCGTTCGTCGCGCCCCTCGCCAGGGGCGTCTGGCACGGGCGCGAGGTGCTCGTCCTGGTGGTCGAGGAGGGCGGCGTCGGGTGGGACTCCCGTGAGTGGCAGCAGACCGTCCTCCTGTGGGATCCGGCGCGAGGGCCCGCCGGGCGGGTGGTCGCGCGGTTCCCGCTGAGCGAGTCGGAGTCGGTCCTCGCCGTGGGGAGCCTGGCGAACCGGGGGAGCCGGGGCAGCGGGGGGAGTGGGTGGAGTGGGTGGAGCGGGGGGAGCGGGGGGAGTGGAGAGAACCGAGGGGGCCGGGGGAACGGGGGCGAGGGGGCGCAGGTCGTGCTCGCCACTGTTGTCCGTCGGGGCCGTGGTGCCGGAGGCGAAGGCGAAGGCGTCCAGGTTCGGGTCAGGGTGCTGGGGGGTGGAGGGGGCGGCGTGCTGCCTGTGCATACCGGGGCCTTTCTGACCGGTGCCTTCGGCGCGGTCGACGGTGGGACTCTGCTCGCCACCGCCAACACCGGGTACCTCGACCGTACGGAGCAGGACGATCACGGCATCGTGCTGTCGGACGTTCCCGCCCCGTTCCGGGGGTCGGGGGAACCCGTCGCCGGTGGGCTGGCGCTCGGCGTGGACGGGTGGCCGAGGCCCGTTCTGGCCGTCGGGGGCGATTGCCAGGTCGCGCTCATGGATCCCGTGACCGGGCGGGCGGCCGGTCGTACAGCCATTCCTCGCTGTGACGACTATCAGCACGGGGAGAGCCGTGGTGTGGCTGTCGCCTCGGGAGTGGTGGACGGTGTGCCGCTGGTCGCCGTCGCCGGGATCGGCCACGGTGTGTCCCTGTGCGATCCGGAGACCGGGGCGGTCGTGCGGGAACTCCGCAGGTCTCCGCACAGTTGGTCGCGGTTCGTGGCTCTCGGGGACACCGGGCGGCGGGTGCTCCTGCCCGGTCGGCGTGCCGCCGACGCCAGACGCGTGTTCCTCCTCGCCGAGGCCGACACCAGTGGGCCGGTGACCGTGTGGGACGCCGGGACCGGTGAGGTCCTCGGCAGCGTGGACGCCCCTGGGCGGCTGAGCGCCCTGGCGTTCGGGACGGTGGGTGGGCGGAACGTTCTCGCTACCGGTCACCGGGGGTGGGTGCAGTTGTGGGATCCGGTGCGGGGGAAGCGACTCGAACGCTTTGAGGGGGGTGACGCCGGTCTGGCCCTCGGCTCCGTCGCCGGGCGGGACGTCTTCGCCACGGGACTGGGACGCGAGGTCCGGATCGGTGACGTCGGCGACGGGCGGCCCGTGGCGGTCGTCGAGAACCCGGGGGCCACGGTGACCTGCCTCGACCTGGCCACCGTCCGGGGCCGTCCGCTGCTGGTCACCGGGGACAGCGCCGGCACCGTACGGATGTGGGACGCGGTCACGGGGCGGTACCTCACCACCCTCGCCACGTTCGCCCGCCTCGTCCACGAGGTCGCCGTCGGGGTGATCGACGACGAGGCGTACGTCTTCGCCCAGTCCCGGGCGGGGCGCGTGATCGCCTGTCGGCTTCACGGCGGCGATCTGTCGGTGCCGTGGCCGGCTCGCGACGAGGACTCCCGGCGGCTCGGGCAGGGACCCGCGGGTCCCGCCGGTCAGGGCGCGGCAGCCGTGGAGCCCGGTGTGATCAGGCCCGACTCGTAGGCGACGACCACGGCCTGGGCGCGGTCGCGGAGGTTCAGTTTGGCGAGGATGCGGGCCACGTGGGTTTTCACGGTGGCCTCGCTCAGGTGGAAGTGCGTGGCGAGTTCGGCGTTGCTGAGGCCCGTGGCCAGGGCACGGAGGATCTGGCGTTCCCGGGGGGTGAGAGGCGTCAGGTCGCGGTGGAGGGCCGGGGTGTCCGGGGTGGGGGACAGGAAGCGTTCGATGAGGCGGCGCGTGATCGTCGGGGCCAGGAGCGCGTCGCCGGTGCGGGCCAGGCGGACGGCGGCCACCAGGTGTTCCGGTGTGACGTCCTTGAGGAGGAAGCCGCTGGCACCCGCCGCGAGGGCGGCGTACACGTAACGGTCCAGGTCGAACGTGGTCAGCATGACGACGCGGGGCGGCGTCGGGAGATCGGCCGCGAGGATCTCGCGGGTCGCCTCCAGACCGTCCTTGCCGGGCATGCGGATGTCCATCAGGACCAGGTCCGGGTGGGTGCGGTGGACCGCGTCCACCGCCTCGTCGCCGTCGGCCGCCTGCGCCACCACGTCCATGCCGTCCGCCGTCAGGATCATGCTGAAGCCGGTGCGGACCAGGGCTTGGTCGTCCGCGATCACCACGCGGGGCGGCGGGGAGCTCGGGGTCGGCGGCAAGCCGGGTGGAGGCGGGGTCATGGCTTCTTCTCCGTGCCGTTCAGGGGGATCACCGCTTCTACGCGGTAGCCGCCCGTGGGGCGTGGGCCCGAGCTGAGGGTGCCCCCGTAGACCGTGAGGCGTTCACGGAGGCCCAGCAGGCCCCGGCCGGTGCCCTCCGCGGCCTCGGGGGCAAGGGTGCCGCCCGTGTCCGTCACCTCCACCCGGACCGCGGTGGGGGTCTGCTCGACGGTGACCGCGACGCGGGCGCCCGCCGCGTGCTTCACCGCGTTGGTCAGGGCCTCCTGCACCACCCGGTACGCGGCGAGGTCCGCGCCGGGCGGCAGGGGGGACGCGGGTGCCGGACGTGACGGTGCCGGGGTGAGGGTGAGGTCCACGGGGACGCCGGTCCCGCGTACGCGGTCCACGAGGGCGGGCACGTCGGCCAGGCCAGGTTGCGGGGAGAGGGCGGGCTCCGTGGGCGTCGACGCGGGGGACGATCCGTCCGGTGCTTCCGTCGTCATCGTCAACAGGTGCATGACGTGCCGTAGTTCGGACATCGCTGTGCGGCCGCTCGCCTCCACGGCGAGCAGCGCTTCTCGGGCGCGGTCCGGCGCGGCGTCCATCACCTTGCGGGCCGCACCCGCCTGGATCACCATCACGCTCACATTGTGGGTGACGACGTCGTGCAACTCGGCGGCGATACGGGAACGTTCACGGTCGACGGCCAGCCGCGTCGCGGTCTCCTGCTCGTCCCTCAGGGCGTGTACGCGCTGCTTCCAGGTGTGGATCGCGTTGGCGCCCAGGCCCACACCGAGCAGGGCGACGAACGGGATCACGCTGGGAGTGAGGTACGGGAAGTTCTCCTCGGGATACGCCGCGATCAGGGCGGCGCCCGCCACGAGGCTCGCGATCGCGCCCGAGCGGTGCGGGCTGTGGACGGCCGCGCTGTACGCGGCGATCACGCAGGACAGGAACGTGTACACGGTTGTGTCGCCGGCCCCCAGGCGCTGGTTGAACAGCAGCGCCGTACCGGTCACCGCCCAGAACGCCGCCAGAGGCCAGCGGCGTCGCACGGCCAGGGGCAGTGCGGTGAGGGCGGCGAGGACCACGTGCCAGGCGTGGACGGGGACGAGGTTCGACTCCGGGGGTGCCCCGGGAAGGGGCGGTACGACCGGCGGCGCCGGTACGGCTCCCGGGAGCGGTGTCTCCAGCGGGGCGGGCGGCAGCAGGAGCGCGCCCGTCCCCTGGCGCAGCGCCGTCACCACCGTGCACACGGCGAGGAGGAGCGCCAGCGTCGCGTCGGCCGTCCACATCCAGCGGGAGGGGCGGGGGAGCGGGACCGGCGTGAGGACGGGGGAGAGGAAAGCCGGCGGGGTGAGGCGCGAGAGGTGGCGCGAGAGGCGGCGCGAGAGGCTGCGCAAGGGGGACGGCAGCCGGGCCGCACGGAGTCCTGACCGCCGCGGCGCGTGAGGGTTCCGTTCGCCGTCCGGGTTCGGTTCGCCGTTCGGGTTTGGTCCGTCGCCCGGGTTCGGTTCGCCGTGCGGGTTCGGTCCGTTGTCCGGGTTCTGCTCGGTGTCGGCCGGCTTCGTCCGCCGCCTTCGGTTCGTCAGTCCCGTGCGCATCGCATCGCCCGTGTCGTCGTCGCCCCGCCGCCCATGCGCACAGTCTGGCAAGCGGGTCCGGGCGTCACATCGTTCTCCGTGCGGACGGGGCCTGCATCCTCCGCGTACATCTCAGGGATGACGCCCCCCACGGCTCCGTCGCAGGCGGCAGGCGAGGTCATCGCCGTGGGGGACGACCGGGCGCCCCGCGCTTCCTAGCGTCGTGGGCGTCATCAACCACCTTCCTGGGGAGGCCCCGTGGCATCGACCACGACCGCGCGTACGGCCATGAACGGGGCCGAAGCCGCGCCCGTCATCGACATCCGTGGGGTGAGCCGGGTGTACGGCGGCGAAGGGCCGCCCGCGCTCTCCGATGTCACCTTGAGCGTGCGGGCCGGTGAGGCCGTGAGCGTCATCGGACCCTCGGGGAGCGGCAAGTCGACCCTTCTCCATCTGATCGCCGGGCTGGACCGGCCCGGTTCGGGAAGCGTCACCGTCGACGGGGTCCGGGTCGACGCGCTGAGCGAGGCGGGTTCCGCGCGTTACCGGAGGGCCAAGGTCGGCATGGTCTTCCAGTTCTTCAACCTGCTGGACGACCTGACCGTCGGCGACAACGTGCTGCTGCCCGCCCAGTTGGCGGGGATGCCCGGCGGCGAGGCACGGCG
Organism: Streptomyces sp. MA5143a; assembly: GCF_900290235.1. Taxonomy (GTDB): domain Bacteria; phylum Actinomycetota; class Actinomycetes; order Streptomycetales; family Streptomycetaceae; genus Streptomyces. The sequence continues at coordinate 5,704 of NZ_OLMK01000067.1, read as the reverse complement.
ACGGGCCGCGAGCCTGCTGGAGTATCTGCGGATCGACCGGCACACCCACGCGTATCCCGGACGGCTCTCCGGTGGTGAGCGGCAACGCGTCGCCGTCGCACGGGCCCTGATGAACCGTCCGGCGCTGCTGCTCGCCGACGAGCCCACCGGCGCGCTGGACACGGCGTCCGGCGACGACGTGCGGCGACTGCTCACCGACCTCCACGCCGACGGGCAGACGATCGTGCTCGTCACCCATGACCTGGGTCTCGCCCGTTCCTGCGCACAGCGGACGATCGAACTGGTGGACGGCCGGATCGTCCGTGATGAGGCCGCCGACGGAGCGGGTGGCAGCGCCGGTGCCGGTGCCGGTGCCGGTCGCGCTGGGGACGACTGGGGCGGTGGACCGCAGGGTGGTCCCGATCGGCGTCCGGGCGGGGGCGTGGCGGGGGTGGGACGGTGAGCGCGCTCGGGAGGGTGGTGCGCGCCGGAGTGGGGCGGCGGCGGGTGCAGACCGTGGTGATGGTGCTGACGACGCTGATGGCCGTCACCGCCTCGGTCCTCGCGGCCGGGCTGCTGGTCGCCGCACGGGCCCCCTTCGAACGGGCATTCGCCGAGCAACGTGGGGCGCATCTGGTCGGGCGGTTCGACGGTGCGCGGGCCTCGGCCGCCGAGGTGAGGGCCACCGCCGAAGCCGAGGGGGTTGCGGCCTCCGCGGGGCCCTTCCTGAGTCTCTCCGTACGGCCGCGTACCGCCTCGCGGTCGGCGTTCGTGCCCGCCGGGGTCGATCTTCCGCCGTTGACCCTCGTCGGCCGGGCCGACGCCGCGGGGCCGGTCGACCGGATCGAGCTCGTCGAGGGCGCGTGGCCCTCGCGGGCGGGTCAGATCGCGGTGGACGAGGGCGAGGTGCCCGTACGGCCGGGTGCGCGCCTCACGTTCCCGGACGCGCCGGGCAGTCCGACGCTGACGGTCGTGGGCGTCGCGCGATCCGTCACGGGCACCGCGGACGCGTGGGTCACCCCGGACCAGGCGAAGGCGCTGGCGGGGGCCACCGATGCGGCCGGGGCTGCACCCCGGTCCTCGTCCTCGTCCCCGTCCTCGTCCTCCTACTCGTACGAGATGTACTACCGCTTCCGCGACGCCCGTACCGCCGCCGATGTGGCCGCCGGGCGGGCCGCGGTCGCCGGTGCCGTGCCGGAGGGGGTGATGACCGGGGCGCGGTCGTATCTCACCGTGCAGCAGGAGCAGACGGCGAACGCGATGGCGTTCGTGCCGTTCCTGGTGGCCTTCGGCGGGCTCGGGCTGTTCCTCTCGGTGCTCGTCATCGGGATCGTGGTCGGCGGGGCGGTGGGGGCCGCGACCCGTCGGATCGGGGTGCTCAAGGCACTCGGGTTCACTCCGGGACAGGTCGTACGGGCCTACGTGGCGCAGGCGTTCGTGCCGGCGGCCGTCGGATGCGTCCTGGGGGTGGGGCTGGGCAACGCGCTGGCCGTGCCGGTGCTCGCGGAGGCGGGCGACGTGGTCGGGGCTCCCACGACGACGGTCCCGCTGTGGATCGACGTGGTGGTGCCGGTGGGTGCGCTCGTCCTGGTCGCGGGTGCCGCGCTCGTCCCCGCGCTGCGGGCGGGACGGCTGCGAACGGTCGAGGCGATCACCGTGGGGCGTACGGCCGGCGAGACCGGGCGGGGAGCCGGACGGCTCGGGCGGTTCGCGTCGCGGCTCGCCCCGCGGGTGCCGTTGCCGAGGGCGGTCGGGCTGGGGCTGGCGTACCCCTTCGCGCGGCCAGGGCGGTCGCTGGTCGTCGCGGCCGCGGTCGGTTTCGGGGCGGTGTCCGTCACCTTCGCGGTGGGGCTGGCGCTGACGCTGGGTGCGGTGCAGGAGGGGCGCCTGCTGAACTCGGCCGCCGACGTGGTCGTCGAGGCCGGCGGTGGGCAGGGGCCGCCCGGCGCGGACGTCGTCCGGGCCGGAGGCGAGGAGCAAGGAGAACGGGCCGATCCGCGGGCCGTGGCGGACGCGCTGAGGGCACAGGAGGGCACCGCCCGGTTCTACGGCACCGCCCAGGCCCAGGTGGCGGCGTCCGGGGTCACCGGGGCGACGACCGTCGTGGCGTACGAGGGCGACTCGGCGTGGGGCGCCCCGCAGATCGTCTCGGGGCGCTGGCTCGACGGAGCGGGCGAGGCGGTCGTCACCGAGCGGTTCCTCGACGCGGCCGGGATCGCGGTCGGGGACACGGTCACGCTCACGGACGAAGGGCGGCGGACAACCGTACGGATCGTCGGGGCGGCGTTCTTCACCGAGGGCGGAAGCATGGCGCTGCTCACCTCGACCACCACGCTCGCCGACCTCGGGCTCGGCGCCGACGCCTGGCCCGGACAGTTCCACGTACGGACGGAACCCGGCACCGATCCGGCGCGGTACCTCGACTCGTTGAACGGCGCGCTGAAGGCCGCCGGTGTGGGCGCCGTCGCCCGGACCGGCACCCCCGGCACCTCCGGCGTGATCGTGGCCATGGACGCGCTGATCGGGATGCTCACGCTGATGCTGGTCGTGGTCGCGGGGCTCGGCGTGCTCAACACCGTCGTCCTCGACACCCGCGACCGGGTCCGTGACCTCGGTGTCCTCAAGGCGCTCGGGATGACGCCCCGACAGACCGTCGCGATGGTCGTCACCTCGGTCGCGGGGGTCGGGCTGCTCGCCGGAGTCGTGGCGGTGCCGGTCGGTGTCGCCCTGCACCGTGCCGTCACCCCCCTCATGGGCGACGCGATCGGCATGTCTGTACCGGCCGCCGACATCGCCGTCTACGACCCACCGGTCCTGGTGCTCCTCGCGCTGGGCGGGCTGGTCCTCGCGGTGGCGGGCGCGCTGCTCCCGGCCGGCTGGGCGGCACGGGCGGGGACGGCGACGGCGCTGCGGACGGAGTGAGGGGTGCCCTGGCGGCGGACCGTGGCGAACGGCGACGGCGCGAACCGGCCGCGGTCCGGGCTCCGGACTGCCGCCGGGCGGGCGCTCCCTGCCTCCGCCGTCCACGGCGAGAGCCGCGCACGGCGCGAGCCGCGCACGCGGCGGCACGTCCTGGTGGCGGAGGGCCTCCGGGCCCCCACCCCTCAGGGGGACTTGCCGCGGCGGTGGCTCGGCATGGAGGGGGCTCGCCGAGGGGCTGCGCCGGGGTTCGTCTCGGGGGCGTGGAGAGGTAAGGGGAACTGGGGTGCGGTCAGAGGGGCGCTGACCCCGGAGGGCGGGTCCGCCGGGGCCGCGCGCCGGGGTCCCGGGCGGTGGCGCGCAGTGGCGGGGCAGCGGGGGCGGTCCCGGGGCGGATTCGGGGCGACAGCGGATTCGGGGCGGGTTGCCCGTGTGGCGTGGCGCGCCGCCCGCATCGATCCGGTGGAGGCGCTCCGCCGCTGACCGCGCCGCCCGCATCGATCCGGTGGAGGCGCTCCGCCGCTGACCGCCGGGCCTCCCAACCGGCGTGCGTGCCGCAGCCGTTGACCCGGATCACGAGCGCCAGCACAATGAGCGGCGCGTGCTTTGAGAGCGCTCTCAAACGTCAGGTGCCGCCTGATGTCCCGTACCCCGAGGGAGAACCATGACCGGCAGACCAGGTCCGACACCCAGCCGTCGCGCGCTGCTCGGCTTCGGCGTGGCGGCGCTCACCGCGACCGGCCTCTCCGGCACGGCCCACGCGGCGCCCGGGGCCCCCGCCAGGCAGGAGCCCGGCACCACCAAGGCCCCCGGCGCGTCGGCCCGGCGGCGTGCGCAGTCCTTCCTCGCCGCCGCCATGGACGCCTACCCGGACCACGGCACCGTCCGGCTGACGCAGAGCTACACCGACCAGGCGAACCTGTTCAGCACGGCGTTCACGTACGACAACGCCCTCGCGATCCTCGCCCACCTGGCGGTGCGCACGCGGGACGGCGAGACCCGGGCCGTCGCCCTCGGGGACGCGCTGATCTACGCCCAGGCGCACGACCCGGCCTACGACGACGGTCGGTTGCGGCAGGCGTACAACGTCGGGCCGTACGTCTTCTTCGACGGCGTCCCGCAGCCGCACGGCTTCGTACGGCCGGACGGCACCGCGAACGTCGGCACGCAGTTCGGCTTCACCGGCACGGCCGTCGGGGACATGGCGTGGGCCGGTATCGCGCTGAGCGCGCTGGCCCGGCGGACACGGGCCCGCCGGTTCCTCGCGGCGGCGGTGCGGATCGGGGAGTGGATCGAGCGCACCGGCCGTACGGACGAGTCCCTCGGCGGCTACAAGTTCGGTGTGAACGGGGCGAACGAGAAGCTGCCGTTCACGTCGACCGAGCACAACACGGACCTGGTCTGCCTGTTCGGGCGGCTCGCCCGGCTCACCGGTGACCGGGTGTGGTGGGAACGCGCGGCGCGGGCGGAGGCGTTCGTGCGGCGGATGTGGGAGCCGACGGGCGGCTTCTTCTACACGGGCACCAACGACGGGGTCACCGTCAACAAGTCCCCGATCCCCGAGGACACCCAGACCTGGACCCACCTCGCGCTCGACTCGCGCCGCTTCGCGCGGTCCCTGGACTGGGCGGCCGGTGAACTGGCCGTGCTGGACCACTCCGGGCGCCGCAACAGCACGGTGCCCGCCGGGCAGTCGTTCGAGGGGGTCACGTTCAGCTCGGCGAGCCTCGTCGCCGACGAGGACAAGCCGATCGCCGAGTTCCAGCCGAAGCCGGACCGCAACGGCGTGTGGTTCGAGGGGACCGCCCATCTGGCGCTCGCGTTCCGTGACCGGGGGGCGCGCGGCGACGAGTACCGGGCCCGGCGCCTGCTCGACTCCCTCGAACGCGCCCAGGACCACCTGGGCACCGCCCAGACCGTCGGCGGCCGTACCCTCCCGGAACGCTCCGGCATCGTCTCCGCGAGCAGCCCCCTCGACACGGGTTTCGGCTTCGGCTACTACCCGTACCGGCACACCGGTGCGACGGCCTGGTACCTGATGGCGACGGTACGGGCGAACCCGCTACGCGCGTGAACGGGCCCCGGAGCGGGTGACGTTGCGGCAGCGGCCCCTAGGCAGGCCCGAGGGATGGGGGCGGGGGGTGGGAGGGAGGCTGACACGAGGCGCGCCGCGTTCTCACGGAGTCCGCTTATTGGTTTGCCGCCGGTCGGCGCGGTCGGATAGGAAACTCGCATGCTGAAGGGGACCAAGGTCGGGCTCAGGGCCCGGTACGAGGACGACATCCCGGTCCTGCGGACCGAGCTCTACGACGACGTGGCCAACGCCGCGCGTGCCGAGGCCGGGCCGTGGCGGCCGATCACACCCGACTCGAAGGACCCCCGGCTGTTCGTGGACGGCAAGAACGACGGACTCGTCCAGTTCTCCGTGGTGGAACTGGAGAGTGACACCCTGGTCGGCACCGCGACGCTCTGGGGCATCGACAACCACAACCGGTGCGCCCACATCGGGCTCGGGCTGCTGCCGTCCTGCCGCGGCAAGGGCTACGGAACCGACGTCGTCGCCGTGCTGTGCCACTACGGGTTCGTCGTGCGCGGCCTGCACCGGCTCCAGATCGAGACGCTGTCCGACAACACCGCGATGCTCCGCTCCGCCGAGCGCAACGGCTTCGCCCGCGAGGGCGTCCTGCGTTCCTCGGCCTGGGTGATGGGCGAGTTCGTCGACGAGGTGCTCCTCGGCCTCCTCGCCGAGGACTGGAAGCGGGACGACGCCAAGAACTAGGGCGTGTTGCGAAAGTCCCGTCTGCCC
>NZ_OLMK01000102.1 GCF_900290235.1 Streptomyces sp. MA5143a | reverse complement strand
AGCAGCCACTGACAATCGCCCGGGCGAACCTCTCCGGCGTACCCCGAGTCAAGCCCTGTGGCCTGGGGCGACGCATCCGGGGAACCACGTAATCGCGGTACGTACGGCGGTGGGTGTTCACCGCCGACTTCCCGGCCACCTGGCGCGCGGGAGATCGCGTCTCCGCCGTTGCTCTGCGGCGGTGACGCGTGGACGTTCGAAAATTCGGGTGCCGGATCCGGTCACAGCACTAGCCTCAGCCTCATGCGCCACGAATCCGCCCTGCTGAACGTCATCGATGTGGAAGCCACCTGCTGGGACGGACAGCCGCCGCCCGGTTCCGTGAGCGAGATCATCGAGATCGGTCTCACCGTCGTGGACGTGGCGGCACGGCGCCGTGTGTCCCGGCACCGTGTCGTGGTCCGACCCACCCGGTCGGCAGTGAGCGACTTCTGCACCGAACTGACCGGACTGACCCAAGCCGAGGTGGAACACGGCGTCACCTTCGGCGAGGCCTGCCGGATCCTCGCCGAGGAGTACGAGGCCGGCGAGCGCCCCTGGACGAGCTGGGGCGATTACGACCGCCGGCAGTTCGCCCGGCAGAGCCAGGCCGACGCAGTGCCCTACCCCTTCGGCTACCCCACGGAACGCACGCACACCAACGCCAAGGCCGTATTCGCCGCGGCCCACGGACTGCACAGGAAACCCGGCATGGTCCACGCCCTGCGGATCGCCGGACTACCGCTCGAAGGGCGCCATCACCGCGGTGAGGACGACGCGTGGAACATCGCCGCGCTCGTCCTCGATCTCCTGGACCGCCGGGCCTGGCCGGCCGCAGCCACAGCCGCCTGAAGAGGGCCGTGATCCGCGTCGATGACCGCCCTGATGGCGCGAGGCCGCGCCCGGGGCGGCCCGCGGCGGCGGACGGTGCGGGTGGCATGTACGCCCCTCGGCGAGATCGGTCCGGATCAGAAGACGTACGTCGAGCAAAATCGTTTGCTTCTGTATGGTTTCTGCGACGGCGCCCCGCGGCCATGGCCGCCCGGATGCGCGCCCGACCGCACCGGTGAGGGAGAACGGCGCTCATGACCGCAGTGGACGTGCCGGCTGACGGAGAGCGCCCCGTCGGGCGGGACGCCGAACTCGCCGTCCTCACACGGACCGTGAACGCGTTGCTCCACGGCCGGGGCTCTGTCGTCGAGATCACCGGTGAGCCGGGCATCGGGAAGACCCGCCTGGCCACGGCGCTCATGGAACTGGCGACGCGGCGGGGAATCCCGGTCGTCCGCGCCCGCGCCGTACGGGGAAACACCACCTCGTTGCAGGTGTTCCGCGACGCCTGGGAGGCACGGCAGGCCGACCCGCGCGCGACCGCGGGTGCGAAGACGTTCGACGAGCTCGGCGACCGGCCCGGGAAGTGGGCCGCGGGCTGCGCCCTGATCCTGGACGACGTTCACTGCTGCGACGCGGACTCGGCGGCGGCGATCGTCCGGCTGGTCCGCTCCCAGGTGCCGGGTCCGTTCCTGCTCGCCCTGGCCCATCGCCCCAGACAGACGGCCCCCGAGCTGCTGGAAGCCCTGGAGTACGGAGTTCAGGCCGGCACGGTGACGCGTATCGAGCCGGGCCCGCTCGGCCCGGCATCCGTGGCCGCGCTGCTCGCCGGCCGGGACGCGCCGGGGTTCCCCGAGTCACACGCTGCGGCCCTGCCCCCGGATTACGCGAGCCTGGTGTGCGCCGCGGCGGAGGGCAACCCCCGATACGTGCGCCTGCTCGCCGCGGCCGACTGGCGCCCCGAGCGCTGGCCCGACCGCCCGGGCACCGACACCGCCGGGCTGCTCCGCGAGGCGAAGCCACTGATCGCCGAGTTCGACGCGCTGACGTCGCAGGCGGCGATCACCGCGTCGGCGGCGGCCGTGGTCGGCAGCCCGTTCCGGCCGGAGGACACCGCCCGGGTCTCCGGGCTGGGGCTGGACCGCACCCTCGACGCGCTCGCCGAACTGGAACGGGCCGATCTGGTGCGCCCGGCCGACTGGAAGGGCAACCTGGCCTTCCGTCATCCCGTCGTCGGCCATGTCGCGCACGCGAGGGCCGGCGTGTCCTTCCGGCTGCGCGCCCACCGGCGCGCCCTGGAACTGATCGCCGACCGTGGCGGCCGGGCCGGCGAGAAGGCCCGCCACGCCGAGCATGTGCTGGGCGTGGACGCCGCTCTCGCCGCGTGCACCCTGGCCGAGGGCGCCGCGGAGATCGCCGGGAAGGACCCGGCGACCGCGGCGCACTGGCTCCGGCTGGCCCTGGAGTCCCTGCCCGCCGGAGGAACGGACTCCACCGCCCGCACCGAGATGGAACTCGCCTGCTGCCGCGCCCTGATCGCCTCGGGCCAGTTGGCCGAGGCCCGCACGCGGGCACACGAACTGCTGGGGCACCGGCACGCGTCTCTCGGCGAGAGACAACTGCTCCAGGCGCACGCCGTCTGCGCCTCGGTCGAGCGGCAGCTCGGCCGGTACGCGGAGGCGGCGGCCCTCGCGGGTACCGCCCTCGGGCAGCTGCCCAGGCCCCTGCCCGATCCATTGCCGACCGAGGCCGCCGAACTTGTCATCGAGTACGGTCTGGTCCATGTTCTCGGCGGCACGCACGACCAGGCACACGCCCTGCTCCGGGAAGCCGTGCGGACGCCGCTCGAATCGGACGGAGCGGACCGCACCGTACTGCGGGTTCTCCACGCTCTCTGTGCCACCCATGCGGGTGACCTCGCCGAGGCCACCGCCGAGGTGACCCGCTGTGTCCGGCTCGTCGACGCCCTTCCCGACCCCCTCGCCGGCCGCACGCCGGAAACCCTGGCCCTGCTCGGCAGCGCGGAACTGTACCTGGAACGCTTCACGGACGCGGCCCGCCACCTGAGCCGGGGACTGGGAACCGACGGCACGGGCTCCCGACGGCCCATCCTGCTCCACCGGTTGCTGGGGCTCGCCATGGCCGAGCAGTGGACCGGCCGCCTCGACGCCTCCCAGCGGCACGCCCAGGAGGTCGAATCCCTGGCCCGCGCCCTCGATTTCCGGCCCGCGATCACCCTGGCGCAGGCGATACACGCGACAACGCTTGTCTGGTCCCGCGGCCGGGAGTACGCCGACAAGGCCGTCGCCCTCGTCGAGGAGGCCCCGCGCGCCACCGCGCACGGCCACAGCTGGTGGACCGCCTCGGCGACGGGTCTGCTCGCACATGCCCGGCTGCTCGCCGGTGACGCTGCCGGCTGCCGGCGGACCCTGCTGGACAGCGAGGGCGGCGACCGAATGCCGCCGGTCCGGCCCTTCTCCCGGCCCTTCCTGCTCTCCCTTCTCGCCACGGCCACACTCGAGTGCGGCGACCACGAGGAGGCACACCGCCTGGTCCGCACCGCCGAGGCGGATGCCGAGCGGCTCGGACTGCCGGTCCAGGAGGCGTACACACGCCGCGCCCGCGCCCTGCTCCACCAGGCCGACGGTGAACACGACGCGGCCGCCAAGCTTTTCGGCCTCGCGGCGGATGCGTTCCGGGCGGCCGACATGCCCGTCGAGCACGCATGGACCCTGGCGACCGGCATCCGCTCCTTCGACGTCACCCAGGGCCGGGAGACGGTCCTGGGCCATCTCGACGCGGCCGAAGCCCTGGCCCGTACCTTCGGGGCGGCGCTCGTACAGGAGCGAGTGGCGCAGATGCGCGCCGAGCTGTCCGACGGCGACGACACCGCCCATCCGCTCGGCCTGCTCAGCGAGCGCGAACGGGAGATCGCCGAACTCGCGACGACGGGTCTGCGCACCCGGCAGATCGCCGAACGGCTCTTCCTCAGCCCACGCACGGTGGAGACACATCTGTCGCGCGTCTACCGGAAGCTCGGGGTCTCGTCCCGAATCGCCTTGTCCGACCTACTGCGTCGGGTCGGATGAGCGAGACCTGCCGGGAGGCGTACGGCCCGGCCACGGCAAGGCCGACGTGGACACGCCGCGGTGGCGCTGGTCGTCCAGCGGCGAGGGTGTGAGGACGCGGCCCTGCATCTCCCCGGCCGGAGTACGCCCTTGCGGTACTCATGGTCTCCAACTCCCCTACTGCTAGGCTGCTTTGACTTTCAACAAGCTCCACTCGCACGCACACATCAGGCACCCCCTGACGGGAGACAGCAGCACGTGGACACCACCGGACCACGCACGGCCGAGAACGTTGCCGCACGCTTCCACGACGTCGACTCCTCCGGCGTCCCCGAGGACTTCATCGCCTATCTGCGGAAGATGGAGGAGAGCGAGAGCGGTCGCGCGGTGCGGGAGGCCACCTACCGCGCCCTGGAGACCGCCGAGGGCAAGGGAACCGACGTCGGGTGCGGCGCCGGGCGCGCCGTAGCGGATCTCGTACGGCTCGGAAAGGACGCCGTGGGTCTCGACAGCAGCCAGGCCATGGTCGACGCGGCCCTGGCCAGGTTCCCGCACTGCCGCTTCGTCCAAGGCAGCGCGTTCGAGCTGCCGTTCGAGGACGGTGAACTGTCGTGGTACCGGTCCGAGCGGACCTTCCTCCACTTCGGTGATCCCGCCGAGGCACTGTCCGAGGCCCGCAGGGTGTTGAGGCCGGGCGGAACCATCGTTCTCGCGGACCCCGATCTCGGGTCGATGGCGGTGAGTTCACGGATCCCCGAGACGACCGAGGCGGTCAAGCGCGCGTTCTGTTCAGCCGTCCCCAATCCCCACTCCGGCACCCGCAGCGCCTCCCACCTCGCCGACGCGGGCTTCACCGGCATCGAGGTCGTTCCCATCATGGCGGCGCTGAGCGACCACGCGTCCGCGTTCGGCGTGGTGCTGGAGCCGGCCCTGACGGCGGCTCTCACCCAAGGCGTCGTCAGCGAGGAGGCGGCGGCGCGGTGGAAGGACGACCTGAGCGATCTCTCACGCCGGAACGCCTTCACCGCGACGGCGACCTTCTTCGTCACCACGGCCCGCCGGGCGTCCTAGTACTCCACCCGGCAGTCGGGGCGCCCGGGAATGCTCTCCCGGGCGACCCGAACCTCTCGGTCAGTCCGAGCGGAGCCGAAGCCGTTCCCTGAGCAGGTTCTTGCGCACCTTGCCGGTCTCGTTGCGCGGCAGTCGGGGCAGGAGTTCCAGGTGGGAGGGCAGGCACCATTCGCTCATGCCGAGCCCGCCGAGCCAGTCGCGCAGGCCTTCCAGGGTGGGCGTCCCCTCCCCCGGGACGACGACCGCGCAGGCGAGCTCGCCGCCGTGGCCGTCCGGGTAGCCGACCAGGGCGACGTCCCGTACGTCGGGGTGGTCCAGCAGTGCCGACTCCACGTCACTGACCGGGATCATGATGACGCCGATCCGGTCCTCGGCACGGCCGTGGAGCCGGATGCCGCCGTGGCCGTCCGGCGCCGCGAGGTCACCGGTGTCGTACCAGCCGTCGTCGTGCTCGGCCAGCACGGTCAGACGGCCGTCGTCCCGGCCCCAGGTGGCCAGGCACAGCGAAGGGCTGCGTACGAAGAGGCGTCCGGGTCGGTCGTCGCTGATCGGGTGGTCGGCCCGCAGGTCGATCTCGTGGCCCGGCGCGCACCGCCCGACCGTGCGTCCGGCCAGGTCCGGGTGCTCTCCGGCGCGGGTGAAGGTGTTGGCGCCCTCCGTCATGCCCCAGCCCACGTCCAAGGGGATGCCGAAGGTCTCCGTCACCCGCCTGAACAGCGGCTGCGGAACCGTGGTGCCTCCCGCGCGGATGATGCGCACGGTGTCCAGTCGCCGCGAGGTGCGTTCCATCGCGTCGATCAGCGCGGAGAGGTGGACTGGGACGATGACGATCCAGGTGACCCGGGCCTCGGCCAGGAAGGGAACGATGTCCTCCGGCGCCCAGCGGCCCGTCATGACCGCGCACCCCCCGCGGTGCAGCGGCATGAAGATGCCCATGGTGAGGCCGACGATGTGCGTCGCCGCGTTCGGTGAGTAGACGCGGCTGTGCGGCCCGATGCCGTCGGCGGCCGCGACGGGGGCGTACCAGGCGTACAGGGTGTTGAGGGTGTGCAGTACGGCCTTCGGCTCACCGGAGGTACCGGAGGTGAACAGCACCAGGGAGACGCGGTCCGGGTCCACCACGGACGGATCCGGCAGGATGTCGTGATCCGTGTGCTCGAAGAACTCGCGGAAGCCGAGTTCCCCGTCCCCGTCGGCGGCGCGCTCGCCGAGCACCACGCGGTGGCGCAGTGCGGGCAGCCGGGGTGCCATCTCGGCCAGCGCCGCCGCGTGCTCGAAGTCGTCCCACCGGTCGATGGTCACGCAGACGACGGCGTCCAGCCTGCGGAGCATCCGCTCCAGCTCACGGGGGCGGAACGCGCACATGATGGGCGCGGCGACGGCCCCCAGCCGGGCGCAGGCCAGGAGCAGCGGTCCGACCTGCCAGACGTTCGGCACCTGCATCGCGACGACGTGACCGCTGCGCACCCCCAGGGCGTGCAACGCGCCGGCGAAGCGGTCCACGTACTCGGCGTACCGCGCGTAGCTCATCTCCATGACGCCCCCGTCGGCCTCCGACACGAGGAGGGCGGGGGCGTCGGGGGTCTCGGCGTTCCACCGCGCCAGGTCGTCCAGGATGGTGTCGGGGCGCCAGAGGCCTTCCTTGCGGTACCGCTCCACGGTGTCGGCGGACGGGCGTAACGTCGTGATCGGGTTCACTGTTTCCACTTTTCCTAGGCTGATCGCGTCATTTCATCGCGGGAGAGGGCCCTTGGTGGCGTCCCGGGCCGTGCCGGTCATTCCTCGCCCAGCCCCTCGCGCCAGCTCGGCCGCAGCGGCTTCCAGCCCAGCGCCGCACGGGCCCGGTCATTGGCCGCGCCGTGCGCGGCGGTGAGCTGATGGGCCAGGAACCAGCCGAGCAGCTGGGGCGCGTGGTCCGCCGGGATCGCACGAGGGGCCGGGCCGCCCAGCGCTTGGGCGTAGTGCGGCAGCCACTGCGCGGCCGGGGCCGGGTCGTCGTCCGTCACATGGAACACCCCGGTGGCCTCCGACTCGACGGCGGCGACCGTGGCCGCGACGGCGTCCTCCACGTGCAGGAACGAGGTGATCCCTGCGCCGTCCCCCGGCAGCGGGAGCTGTCCGGCCCGTACCGCCTGGGCCGCCCCGCCGTCGCGGGCGTACAGGGTGCCGGGGCCGTACAGCGTGCCGTACCGCAGGACCGTGCCGGCGAGCGGCCCGCTGTTGAGGACCAGTCGCTCCAACTCGGCGACGGCCCGTACGGTGGCGGCCCAGCCGGGATCGGGGGCGTCCACGTACAGCGGTGCGCCCTCGTCGAGGACCGGTTCCTCGGCCGGGGCGGCCGCGAAGGCGATGGACTGCGCGACCAGCCGTCCCGCTCCGGCCGCCCGGGCCGCCTCCATCAGGTTGGCGGTGCCCTCGGTGCGCAGTCGCGCGGTGAGGGTGAAGGCCGCCACCGGGTCGTCGCCCATCAGGCGCAGCGCCGTCATCTGATGGACCACCACCTCGGGGTGGACGGCCGACACCGCCGACAGCAGGGCCTCGCGGTCGAGGGCGTCGGCGCTGACGACGTGGTCCGCCTCCGGGGCCCGCTCCCGCGACTCCTGGCGTACCAGCGCGCTCACCTCGTGGCCCCGCGCCCGTAGCGCTCCCACCAGGGGGTGTCCGATCACTCCGGTGGCGCCGGCGACGAGAATACGCATGATTCATTCCTCCGTGTCGGTCAGAGAGAGGGAAGTGGCGAACCGCCCGTCCGCATCCTGGCGAGGGCGACGTTCCACCGGAGAGTGCGGACGGCTCCGGGGCGCGCGGCGCGAGGTGTCCGGGCGGAGGCCCTTGCGGGACGCATTCGCTGCTTCCCCGCCGAGACGGCGGCCGGGTGAGCCGTCCGCGTCGAGGGCTTGAGGTCCGCGGGGGGCGAGCATGTGGCGCCGCGCCCAGCCCTCGATCGCGTCGGGCCGGGAGGCCGTCGTCGCGTAAGGACACCGGCCAACGACGACTGCCCTGACCGAAATCGTGTGCCCCGTTCTCGTGAGCCGCCGCCACTTCCACACCCGAAAAGCGATGGTTGTACAACTTTCAAGGACCTGCCGGGCTTCAGCATTCCCCTTGTGATCACACGTTGGCAAGGCGTAGTCACCGCTGGATTTTTATGCCGACCAGAGCATGGTTCTACATGCGGTGGAGTTGGAAGCGCTGGTTGGTGCTGCCCGTGGCCGTCCACTGGGAGATGCGGGCTCCGTCGGCGGTGGAGGCCTCCCACACGTCCAGGGCGAGGCCGCTCTGCCGGTTCACCAGACTGATCACGCCACTGCCGTGGTCGACGATCCGCCACTGCTGGCCGGCGGCGTTGGCCTCCGGCTGCTGGGTGATGTCGGCGCCGCTGCTGCCACTGGCGGCGTGCAGGAACAGCCCACTGGGCCGAACCCGGATCTTGTAGTGATCACCGTCGGAGGGCAGGAACTCGAACTGCTGGTTGCGACCGGCGGTGATCTGCCACTGGATCAGGGCCGCGCCGGCGGACGCACCGTTGACGTCGGCGGCCTTGCCGCTGTGCTGGGCTACGAGCCGATACGCCACGCCGGTCTCCACCGGCCCCGACCTGACTGCGGACGCGCGGTAGGTCCTGCCGGCCTGGCCGGCGAACTCGACGAGATCGGCCTCGAGCCGCTTCGACTGGACCGGGTCGCCACTCGCATCGTCCCGCAGCGTGAAGTCGCCGGCGAAGACCCGGCTGCGCACCCGGACGGCGCCGGTTCGGTCGGGTGTGACGACCAACTCGATCCGGCCGCTGCTCCACTCGGCGCCGACGGTGTACCCGCCACGGCCCCGCAGTCCGCTCACACGCCCGGTGGGCCAGGCGGCCGGCAGCGCCGGCAGCACGTGCAGTTCGCCGTTGTGGCTGTGCAGCAGCATCTCCGCGATACCCGAGGTGGCACCGAAGTTGCCGTCGATCTGGAACGGCGGATGCAGATCGAACATGTTGGGCGCGAGCCGGTCCGTGCGCACCAGGTCACGGAGCAGCTTGTGGGCCCGGGCACCGTCCTCCAACCGCGCCCAGAAGTTGATCTTCCACGCGAGCGACCAGCCCGTCCCGTCGTCACCGCGCAGTTCCAGCGTCCGCCGTGCGGCCTCGTGCAACTGGGGTGTCCCGCGCTTGGTGATCTGGTTGCTCGGATGCAGACCGTACAGGTGGGACACGTGCCGGTGGTTCCGCTCGGTCTCCACCCAGTCGGCCAGCCACTCCTGGACATTGCCCCGGGAGCCGACCCGTGTCGGGGCCAGCCGATCCCGGGCCGCCAGTGCCTGGGCGCGGAAGGTCGCGTCCACGCCGAGGGTTTCGCCGGCGCGGGCGACGCTGGTGAAGAGGTCGCGCAGGATCTGGTTGTCCATGGTGGGCCCCGCGCAGACGGTGGCGTTCGTGTGGTGAGGGAGCTCCGGGGAGTTCGACGGGTTGGTGACCAGGTGTCCGAGCGTCGGGTGGGCGACCAGGGTGTCGAGGAAGAACTGGGCGGCGCCCTTCAGGGCCGGGTAGTTCGAGCGGAGGAAGTCGATGTCACCGGTGAACAGGTAGTGGTCCCAGATCAGGGTGGCCAGCCATGCGCCACCGGTCTGCCACATGCCCCACTGCGCTCCGTCGACGACCGAGGCGCCCCGCCACGCGTCGGTGTTGTGGTGCGTCACCCAGCCGCCGGCGCCGTACTGGGCCTGCGCCACCCGGGCTCCGGTCACGGTCAGGTCGTCGATCATGGCGAAGACCGGGCGGAAGCATTCGGACAGGTTCGTCGTGTCGGCGGGCCAGTAGTTCATCGGCAGATTGGCGTTGACGGTGAACTTCGAGTCCCAGGACGGGGCCATCTGGTCGTTCCAGATGCCCTGGAGGTTCGCCGGCTGGGTACCCGGCCGCGAGGACGAGATGAGCAGATACCGACCGAACTGGAACAACAGAGCGGAGAACTGCGGGTCGTTCACTTGCGCGTGCTGTGCGATCCGTACGTCGGTCGGCTGGTCGGCCGCCGTCGTACGTCCCAGATCGACCGACACCCGGTCGAACAGCGCCTGGTAGTCGGCGAGATGTCGGCTGCGTAGTTGGTCGATGCCGACGTCGCGGGCGGCGCTGAGATGGTTCCGCGCGATCCCCTGGTAGTCGCCGTCGACCTTCCGGAAGTTGACGTAGCTGGAGCCGATCGACACCAGCACCGTCACGCTGGTGGCGCCGGAGACCCGTAGCGTGCCGCCCGAGCTGCTGACCGTGCCGCCCGTCACGGCGGCGTGGGCCAGGGCGAGGAACCGGACCCGTCCGGTGATGCCCTCCATGGTGCCGGAGGTGCCGTCGAGGGCGATCGTGGCCCCGTCCGGGCTGGAGAGCGTTGTCCGCTGGGGGCTGTCGAACGTGGCGCTGAAGGTGAGGGCGTTGGCCCGGTCGGCCGTCAGCCGGACCACGATCACCTGGTCCCGCGCGCTGGCGAACACCTCGCGCTGGTACCGCACGCCGTTCAGCACGTAGGTCGTGAGGGCCGTGGCGGTGGTGAGGTCGAGCGTCCGGTTGTACTGCGAGGCACCGGTGGCGCTGCCGAAGGAGAGCCGAAGGTTTCCGACCGGCTGGTAGGCCAGCTGTCCGGCCGGGCTGCCCAGCATCGTCTGATTGATCAGGTCCTGCGCCGGCCCCCACTGATCAGCGAAGACCCGCCGCCGGATCTCGGCGATGTTGGCCGCGCCGCGCGTGTTGGCGGAGTCGTACGGGCCGCCGGCCCAGACGGTGTCCTCGTTGAGTTGCAGGCGTTCGGTGTCGACGTTGCCGAACACCATCGCGCCGAGGCGTCCGTTGCCGACCGGCAGTGCCCGCAGCCAGTCCGTGCCGGCCGGCTTGTCGTACCACAGGGCGAGATCGTTGGCGGCCAGAACCTCCGGCGGCGCGGCCGAGCCGCTCCTGGCGAAGGCTGTCCACCCACCCGGCACGATCCCTGCCCCAGCCACCGCCCCGGCGGCGAGGAACCGTCTGCGCGTCACGTCGGACATGTCGTTCTCCCTTCACGACTGGAGCAGGTCACTGGTTCTTCCGGGTACGCCAGGTCTGGTTGTCGCCGCCCCAGCACGCCCACAGCTGCGCCTTGAGGGTGGTGGTGTTCACGTCGAGGCAGAGGCCGGATCGAGCGCTGCGGATGGTGCCGTCACCACCCACCGTCCACCGCTGGTTGTCGCCGCCGTTGCACGCCCACGTGCCGACCACGGTGCCGTTCGTCGCACCGTTGTTGTACGCGTCCAGGCATCTGCGGCCGCCCAGTGCGGTGATCTGTCCGCCGGCCGTCGAGGTCCACTGCTGGCCGACCGTGTTGTCGCACGTGTTCACCTGGACCTGGATGTTCGCCGTGGTCCCGCCGGGGATGTCCAGACAGCGCCCGGTGCCGGCGTTGCGCAGCGGGCCGGCCGGGGCCGGGGCGTCGCCGTCCAGGCCCCAGCCGTATCTGAGGCGCTGACGGCCGCCGGCGCTGGGGGTGCTGAGCGTGAGGTCGGTACCGGTGCCGTGCAGTTTCTGCATGGCGTACCAGTCGTCGCCCTGGCCGGCGCGTATCTTCCCGCCCAGCCCCGGCCAGTAGACGGAGCCGATCCCCAGTTCCCGGAGCACCGTGGTGGTGGCCCGGAAGTAGCGCACGAAGTTGTCGGTGCTGCCGGCGTCCTGATAGTTCAGCCCGGTGTCCATCGGCGCGCCGAACTCGTCGACGACCGTGCGGTCGGCGCAGGAGCCCAACGCGTCCCGCAGGTAGGCCATCCACTGGTCGTAGGTCTTCGCGCCGCTGAAGAACGTGTAGTGGTGCAGCGACAGAATCGTGCCGTCGAGGCGGCGGTCGGCGCACATGGACTTGATGTCGGTGTTCAGGCCGGCTCCGCTGACGAAGATGCGGTTCCGCTGGATGGACGGGTGACTGCTGATCCAGTTGCTCACCACGTTCGCCCACTCGGCGGCGCTGTGTCCCGCCGGTTCGTTCATCGGCTCGAAGTGGACGAGGCTGTTGGAGCCGTAGCGGGCAAGCACCGTGTTCCACATGGCGTCGAAGGCGGCCGGGTTGACGATGCGACCGCCGCGGGCGGCCACCCCGTCGTCCCAGTAGGAGAGGACGACCTTGAATCCCTTCGCGGTGGCCGCGTCTATCGCGCCCGTGTAGGCGCTCCACCAGCTCGTCCCGACCGTGTAGGTGTTGATGGGGAGCCGAACGGTGTTGGCGCCGAGGTTGTTCTCGAAGCCGGTGTAGACGGCGTCGGCTTTCGCCACGACCGTCTGGTAGCTGTCGGAGCCGCTCAACCCGTGCAGGACCAGCGGTCCACCGTGGAAGTTGTCACCGAGCCGGGCCCAGTTGACGCCGCGGAACTGGGACGTGTCGGTGGCGGTCCGCGGGGCGCTCTCGTGCTCGACGGCCGCCAGCACGCTGGGAACGGTCAGGACGTAGGCGAGCGCCCGGGCGAGGTAGCGCCGGCGGCGGGTGCGGGGCATGGTCGCGCCTTCCCGGTTGGCGGTGTGGTCACGTCTGCGCTGTGCAGGATCTTGACGTCGGACGCCTGCCGGCGGCCGGCCGAGCCGGCGCGGAGCTTGCCCCCTCCGCGCCGGCCCCCTCCCAGGTCGCTCGCGCAGCGAGCATGTCAGCGTCATGCCACTGCCGTGGCGCCTGGAAAGCCTTGCCCCCGGCTTCGCCCGGGCGGTCGTCACCCGACCCGGATCGGCTCCTCGTGGCTCAAGTCCCGGGAATTCACGGATCGCCCTCGACTTCCGCTTTCACAGGCCATGAATGGGGAACGTTCCGCCACGACTTCTAGAGATTGACAGATTGTCATGGTCCACTCAAGAGGGAAGCGTCACTAATTGAAGACCACCCCCATAACCTTTTCGAGCAGTGAATTCGGAATGACGAACACATGGGAATCGCGGCAGTTCTCGTTATCGGCGGTCGGCTTGAACAGTCGCGGTCACAGTCGCCGTGACGCCGACTCGTTCGGTCCTCAGACGAGTTGGCCGAATAGCCCGGCCGTGACGTCGGCAACCGGCCCGGAACCGACGTCGGCCGACTCGGCTCCCGCGACGGCGGCGTTCTCGGTCACCTGGGCGAGCACGGGTCTGTCGAGCACCGTGGCGGACCGTACCGGCGGGACGGGCAGCAGCGCCAAGGCGACGATCAGCCGCTCAAGGGGCACCAGTTCGTCGGCGGCCCGGCCGCAGTCCGTACAGGATCGGGTGTGCCGGGTGATGCGCTTGCGCCACAGCGCGCTCGGTACGCCGTCCCAGCCCCCCAGCGCGACGGTCAGCTGTGGGCACCGGGGGCCGGCTTCCAGCGCCGCGACCAGTGACCGGCTCAGCTCCAGCTGGTTGCGCATCCGCTGGACGCGTACACCCGCGTGGGCCACGCTCGTTCCCAGCGCCGCCGCGAGCTCCGCCCTCGTGAGCCGGCCCGCGGTCTCCCGCCACCACAGCGACAACAGCGCCCGGGCGTCCGGGTCGAGCCATCGACTGGCGCGCAAGGTCTTGCGGCGATGACCGGACAGCTCGACCTGGATCAGGGCTAGGTGCTCGGCGTCGGCGTCCGGTGGGTCGGTCATCTCGTCGAGGGGGGCCGTCCGTTCGGCGTCCGCGTGCCGCCGGTGCAGATGGGTGCTGATCTGCCGTGTCGCGATCGTGGCCAGCCAGGGCCGGAAGCACTCCGGGGTGCGCAACGTGCGCAGCTCGGGAAGTGCCCGCAACATCGTCTCCTGCACCACGTCGTCGACGTCCGCGAGCTCACCCAGTGCCCTGCGCACGATCCCGTACACCAGTGGCAGGTATGTCGCGGCCAGATCGTCGAGCGCTCGTGGATCTCCGGCCTGCGCGGCGACGACCAGGCTCGTCTCCGGTTCGCTCGCACGATCGGCTCGGGCGCGGCCGGCCGGTAATGCTGGGCGGCCCGTCATCGCCCCGGCCATCCGCCGTCGACGGGAACAGCGGTGCCGTCGACCCGGTCCGACGCCGGTGAGGCGAGGAACACCGTGGCCCCGGCGGGATCGTCGGCGCGGCTCCGGCGACCGGCCGGGATCCGGCCGGGGAGCGCCCGTTCGCGTGAGGGGTCCGCGTACAACGCCTCGGTGTTGCCACGGGCGACAGGGCCCGGTGCGACGGTCCCGACTCCGCGTCCGCCCCGCTCCTTCGCCAGGGCCGGTGCCTCGGCGACCCTGATCTCGATCTCGTGGGTGCGTGCCCCGCGGTAGACAACCGCGTTCATCGATCCTCCATTCCCATGGTGTCGAACGTTCCTTCCGCGGTGGATCGGCGTGGTCCGGGGGTGACCGCGAGCAGCCGCCGGCCGGCGTGCTCCGGCCGTATGTGCGGTCCGTCGGGTGCCTGTGCCGTTCGCTGCCCGGCCGCGGTCATCACCGTCTCGTCGATCCGGATGCCCAGGCCCGGCGTGTCGCCGAGCACGAAGGCTCCGCCCTCGACGTCCAGGTCCATCGCGACGCCGATCGGCGGCCGTAGGCCCTGTAGTTCGCTGACGAGATGGTTGGGCACCGACGTCGCGGCGTGCAGCAGCGCGACAGGTGTGTTGCCGATCGGGCTGACCGGCAGGTCGTGGGCGTGCGCCAGCGCGGCGACGCGCAGGAAGTGGGTGACTCCCCAGACCGCGGCCGTCTGGACGATGTCGAGCCCTCCCGCCGCGATCAGCGGGCGGAACTGCTCGAGGCCGGTGAGGTTCTCCCCGCTGGCGACCGCCGTCCGTACGCCACGGCTGACTGCGGCCAGGCCGTCGGCGTCCCAGCGTCGGACCGGCTCCTCGATCCAGGTCAGGTCGAGTGTGCGTTCCAGTTCAGCGACGTGGCGTACCGCCTGCTTGCGGCTCCAGGACTCGTTCACGTCCAGCATGAGGCCGGGCCGGGCCCCGTGCGCGGCCTCGGTCAGTACCTCGCGTACGAGCGACAGCCGGTGTCGGTCACGCTCGATGTCCAGGCCGCCCTTGAGCTTCGCCGCCCTCAGCCCGCGTTCGGCGTAGACCTGGTAGGTGGCGACGAGTTCGTCGTCGGTGAGACCGATGTCCAGGCCGGACGCGTAGGCGTGGACCGTACGGTCGTCGCCGCCGAGCAACCGCCACAGCGGCTCGCCCACGGCCTGTGCCTTGATGTCCCACAACGCCGTGTCGAACGCGCCGATCGTGCCGAACACCACGCCGGCGTGCCCGGCTTTGAAGGTGTGCCGCAGCATGCGGTCGTAGAGGGCGGTCACCGCGCGCGGGTCCTGGCCGTCGAGGGCGGCGAAGACCGCCTCGGCTTCCACGTGCGGTCCCAGGCCGACTCCGGTGATCCCCTCGTCGGTCTCGACGACGACGACCGGCACGGGCACGACGCCGTCGCCGTAGACGCCGTTGGCGTCACCGACAGGTCGACCCCATTGCTGCGTCGTCGTCAGGGCTCTGTACCCGGTGATGCGCATGCGTCAGCCCTTCGTCGCGCCGGCCGTCACGCTGTCAGCGATCCGGCACTGCGGAAACGGTTGGTCACCCACAGGGGCAGCCCGGCGATCAGGTGCGATGAGCACGTTGTTCCGCGCGGCGTCGACGAGTTCCGTGGGCACCGCCCGGTAGTGGCTCGTCATCAGGGGGACGGTGCCCGACGGCCAGGGTCACCGGCCACGGTGTTCGCTGCTTCATCGCTGCCCCACTCTCCTGAGGTGGCCGGCTGTCCGGCAGTTGAGGTTGAGGAGGAACGCAACTCGTATGACGTATGTAACTCGTATGACGTATGACGTCAACCGGATGCCGTATAGTGAGCGAGAATCCGTGGCACGACACGGGTCCCGGGGGGTGTCATGACGGCAGTACCGCAGTCATCCGCAGGGGCCTCCGAGGTCCCCGCCTGGAGTCGGCGCCCGGCGAACCTTGCCGCCGCGGTCACGGCTGAGTTGGTGGAGCGGATCGTCCGTGGGGTCCATCCGTCCGGTTCGCCGCTGCCACCTGAGCCCGTGCTCTGCGCGACCTTCTCGGTCAGCCGCACCGTGGTCCGCGAGGCGGTGAAGATCCTTCAGGAGAAGGGGCTGGTGCAGGTCCGCCAAGGCGCCGGCACGATGGTCACCCCGCCGACCATGTGGAACATGCTCGACGAACTGGTCCTCGGCGCGACCATCGCCGAGGACGAGAGCCTGGCGACCCTCGATCACCTTGTCGCGACCCGCCGCGTGCTGGAGTCCGACATGGCCAACGTCGCCGCCCGCCTGGCGAACGCCGAGGTGATCGACCAGCTACGCGGGCTGGTGGAGCGGATGGACGAGCTCGTCGACGACCCCGCTTCGTACCAGGAAGAGGACCGGGCGTTCCACGACACGGTCATGCAGGCGTCGGGGAACCGCATCGGGCGTGCCGTGGTCCGTTCGCTGGAGCGCCAGGTCGTCGACTCCGCCCGTTACGTGGGCCGGACCGGCCGCGCCCTGTGCGTCGCGTCCAACCAGGGTCATCGACGCATCTACGAGCGGATCGCCGGGCACGACCCCAAGGGTGCGGCCGAGGCGATGTTCACCCACATCACCGAGGCGTGGGTGGTGCGCCGCAGCGGGCCGGGCGAGCCGACCAGGCTGCGGCGTTAGAGGCATCCGACGCGCGACGGGGCCCGCACCGAGTCGGGCCCCGCTGCCGGCATCCGCTCCTTATCGCCGAGGAGCGGACGGGCGTTGATTCCGCTACCGCGGTGTCCACTGCTGGTTGGTGCCGCCGTTGCAGGACCAGAGGATGATCCTGGTGCCGTTGGCGGTGCCGCCGGCGTTGGCGTCGAGGCAGAGTCCGGACTGGACGCCGGTGATGGTGCCGCCCGCGTTGACGTTCCACTGTTGGTTGTTCTGGCCGTTGCAGTCCCAGATGATGACCTGGGTGCCGTTGGTGGTGCCGCTTCCGCTGGCGTCCAGGCACTTGTTGCCGTTGACGGTCAGTTGTTTGCCGGCGGTGTAGGTCCAGGTCTGGCCGGCCGCGCCGGTGCAGTCCTGGAGTTGGGCCTGGGTGCCGTTGGCGGTGCCGGCACCGGGCACGGTCAGACAGCGGCCGGACTGCGCGCCCACGATCTGCTGAGCCGTCGTCGGCGGCGGGCTGGTGTCCTTCGGTCCGGCGGACGCCATCACGTCCTGGGCACCGGACGGCCAGTTGCCATTGCTGACCGTGACATTGCCGGACACCACGTTGCCCCGGTCCCCGTTGGTCACGTTCGTGCTGCCGTTGGTCGACCAGTTGTTGGTGACGGTCCAGTTCCCCATGTTCTCGCCACCCCAGTAGTTGGCTGTCGCCCACGTACCGGTGTTCGAGAAGACGTTGTTGTCGGCCTTGTAGTACTTCGAGCCCTCGTCGAAGTACAGCCCGAAGTGTCCGTTGGTCCGCAGGCAGTGGTTCCGGCTGATCAGCGCGCTCGGGTTCCATCCGAGCGTGTAGATGCAGCCACCGTCGTTCATCTGCTGCATGACGTCGTGGATGTAGTTGCCGACGAGCCGGTTGTTGGACGCGGTGGTCGGCGTCGTGTAGCGCGGCTGGTAGTTGTACAGGCCGCGGCCCGCGTAGTGGTTGCTGCCGCCCGCGTCGTTGGCACCCCAGCCGAACCCGATCGACATGCCGGAGTACGGCATGTTGTAGACCTCGTTCTGGGCGACGGTGCTGTTGGTGACGTACGTGGTCAGGACGGAGACGATGCCCCGGTGGTCCGCCCCGAGGTCGTGGATGCGGTTGTGGCTGATCGTGATGTCCCTGTTGACCATGCGCTGGTCGCTGGGGTGGTGGGCGTCGGCGCGCACGCCGCCCACGAGGATGCCACCGGCTGAACTCCGGGCTATCTCCGAGCGGGTCACCGTGATGTCGGCGGCGCCCAGGCCGACGCCACTGGCGTGCGCATTGGCGTCGTTGCCGATACCGATGGCCGTCTGACCCAGGTTGACGAACCGGGAGTCGGTGAAGGTGACGGTGTGGGCGGCGGAGACCTGCACGGCGGCCGGCATCTGCCGCCAGTGCGGCCGGGCGGCCTCGAACTGCGTGCAGCCGTTGTGGCAGGAGTCGAAGCCCGGCCAGTTCCAGTCGCCGGCCAGGTACGCGCCGGTCTGTTGGTCCGCGTACCCCTGGTTGCCGCTGGGGCCCAGCCAGCTCGTCCCGGTGAAGGTGATCCCGCTGAATGTGAGGTGGTGCGCCGGCTCGCCGTACGTGCCGCCGACGTT
The DNA here is from genome assembly GCF_900290235.1 of Streptomyces sp. MA5143a. Taxonomy (GTDB): domain Bacteria; phylum Actinomycetota; class Actinomycetes; order Streptomycetales; family Streptomycetaceae; genus Streptomyces. Next base: position 103,267 of record NZ_OLMK01000102.1, on the reverse strand, counting down.
CACCAGCGACTGAAGCCTCGGCAGTTCCACACCGGCGGAGCTCATGTTCTGCCCGGCCAGGGGTTTGTAGTACAGGGTTCCGGCCGTGGGGTTGAGGTACCACTCGCCGGGCGAGTCCAGGAATTCGTACGCGTTGGTCAGGTAGAACGGGCCGGCCCGGTGTGGCTTCATGAGGGTGTCGTAGCCGAAGTTGTTGTTGTTCCACGCCGGCTGCTGCATCGTGATGAAGTTCCCGCTGATGCTCTGCACCGGCGAGTACCGGTCGGTGAAGGAGTTGACGCTCTCCACCTCGACCCGGCTCTGGTCGGCCAGGTTGTTCAGATAGCTCAGCGCACCGCCCGAGAACCTCATTCCGGCGCTGGAGGCGGTGAAATCGGCCCTGTTCACCTGCGTGCGTGCCCGGGTGGCGACGGCGCCGTCGACATAGAGCTGCCGGGCGTCGAGACCGGCGGGGACCTCGGCCTTCCAGATGTTCTTGGCCGAGTCGGCCACCGACCAGCCGGTGACCGCGCGGGCACCTGTGATCACCGGACGCGCCGACGGGGCGGCCCGCCACACGACCGTGTGCCCCCCTGAGCCGGAGTCCTCCGCTGTCAGCCGCAAGGGTCGGTCCAGCCGGTACACACCGTCTGCCAACTGCACCACGATGTCGTCCGACATGGCGTCGTTCAGCGATCGCACCGCCGCCTGCGCCGCTGTCAACGAACACGGCTGCGCGCTGGAACAGTCCGTGCCGGTGCCGGACGGCGAGACGTACACGGTGTGTGCTGCCGCGGATGCGGGCGCGGGGAACGCCATCACCGCGGTCGCGGCCAAACCGACTGTGGCGGCTACGGCGAGAAGCCGCTTTCGTATCGTGTGGGCTGTGAACACGTTTTCTCCTTAGGGCGGTTCACGACGCATATGACGTATGACGTCTTTCGGATACCGAAGTCACCCCCCTCACCCGGCCGAGGGAGCGTTCTCCAGTCCGTGGAGGACGGTCCGGAGGTGGGCCAGCCCGTCACGGGCGAGGGTGTCCTGCGTCGGGGCGAGCGGCCTCCAGATCGAGGCCGCGGTGGCGATGGCCTCGTTCTGCGCGGTGAACGACTCGATGCACACCGCGCCGCCGTAGCCGGTCGCGGCCAGGGCGGCGAGGAAGCGTGGCCAGTCGAAGTGGTCGGCGCCCGGGGCGCCGCGGTCCGTACCGCTGACCTGGACGTGCTTGATGTACGGACCGGCCGTGACGAGCGCCTCGTAGGGGTCGGCCTCCTCGATGTTCATGTGATAGGTGTCGATCATGAGACCGACGTTCGCGGGCAGGCCGTCGATCAGTTCCACCGCCTGCTCGACCGTGTTGACGACGCTCGTCTCATAGCGGTTGAGGGCCTCCACGCCGATGCTCACGCCCCGCTCCCCCGCGTGGGCGGCCACCGGTCCCAGGGCGCGGCGGACGTCCGCGTAGCAGGCCGCGCGCTCCACCGGTGACATCCGCCAGGTCCGCCCCACCGCGGCGTAGACCGGGCCGCCGACGCAGGGCGCGCCGACGGCCGCCGCCTGGTCCACACACGTCTTCAGGTACGCCACGGTCGAGGCGACGACCTCCGGCGGGGCGTTCACGAGGTCACGTCCGGGCGAGGTGACGGCACAGACGCCGACCGCGCGCAGGCCGTACGCCGCCAGCAGGTCCCGCGTGCGTACCGGGTCCCAGTCGCCGGGTCGCTCGATCGGCAGCTCGACCGCGTCGAAACCGAACGCGGCGATCCGTGGCACCAGTTCGGCCAGGGCCTCGTCGTCGACCGGCGAGGCCCAGACCCACGGGTTGACACCGATGGTGTACACCGCGCTACTTCCAGCGCTTCGGGTAGCCGGGCAGGTCGGTGCAGCCGCACATCGCGTAGTGCAGCGGGGGCATGGTGGGGTCGACGTACTCGTCCAGGTTGTCCTGGGTGATGGTCGGCTGTGGCAGCTTCCAGGGGTTCGGCACCTGCTCGCCGTCGAGGATCTTCAGCGCGGCGATGATCGGGGTGCGCCACTGGTAGGTCGGGTAGGTCGGGGCGATTGCCGTGAGTTTCTTGTCCTTCCACATCTTCAGGAAGTCGAGCTGGTCCTCGCCGTTGATCGGCGGCACGGGCTTGCCCGCGTCCTCGAACGCCTCGACCGCGGCGCCCGCGACGGCCCCGGCGTCCATCCAGACGCCGTCGATCGTGCCGTACCGCTGGATGTAGTCGTTGACGATCTTCTTCGTCCTGGCCGGGTCGCCGTCGGTGAACTCGACGCCGACGACGTCGACGCCCGCCTTGTCGAAGGCGACCTTCGCGGCGGCCCATCGGGTCTCCAGCACGTCGACGCCGGGCAGGATGCGCAGTGCGAGCACCTTGCCGCCCGGCTTCATCCTCTGGCTGACGAACTCCGCCGCGACATGGCCGAATCCGTAGCCGCCGATCGGGTTGATGAACGTCACCGGGCAGGTCGTGTCGACGCCGCGGTCGAAGACGATGACCGGCAGGCCCTTTTGGCAGGCGGCCTCCACGGCCGGGGTGAGCGTGGCGGTGGTGTTCGGCGAGACGATGAGCGCGTCACAGCCCTTGCCGAGCAGGTCGTTGATGTCGGCGATCTGCTTCTGGTCCTTGCCTTCGGCGTCGACGTGGACGAACGCGGAGATCCGGTCGCGGTGGGTGTCGACCTCGGCCCGCATGGTCTTGAAACCGACCTGGCGCCAGGGGTTGTTCAGCCCGGCGTTGGAGAAGCAGAGCTTGTGCGGTCCGGGCTTCTTGTACTTCGCGGTCTTCACCATCGCCGGGTCGAGCGCCTGCTCCCAGGGCTTGCCGGCGGGTCCGGTGGGCGCGGTGTCCAGGAGCGCGAGCTGCTGGTCGTAGTCGGCCCGCACGAAGAACTTCGACTGCTTCCCGGTGCCCGACCCGGTGCCCGATCCCGTGCCCGCGGAGGGGGAGGTCGATGCGCCGGTGGCGGGCTCGTCGGTGGCGCAGCCGGCCAGCACCAGTAAGGTGCTCACGGCCAGCACCGTCATGGAATGCCTCACTGGATCCCCTTCATCTGGACGGGACACGGAAGGACGCCGCCGCCACCGCGAACAGGATGATCGCGCCCTGGACGGCCGGTTCGAGGGCGCCGGAGACGCCGTAGAAGTTCATGAGCGTGAAGAGCGTCTCGAGGGTCAGCGCGCCCAGCATCGCGCCGACGACCGACCCCCGGCCCCCGCCCAGGGCGACACCACCGAGGACCGCCGCGGTGATCGCGCCGAACTCCAGGCCGGCACCGGCCTGGAACGACACTCCGCTGTACCCGCCGATGAGGACCGCGGCGAGCGTGGCGGCGAGTCCGCTGAGGACGAACGCCATGATCCTGGCGCGCCCCACGCGCACGCCGCTCAGCTCGGCGGTCCTCGGGTTGCCGCCGACGGCGACCAGGGTGCGGCCGAAGTCCGAACGCGTCAGCGCCTGCGCCAGCGCGGCCGCCGCCAGCAGGACGAGAAGGGCGTACGGGATCCGCCCCAGCGCGGGCACGTCCTCGAACGCCGACCGACCGAGCAGGCGGAACTCCTCGGAGAGGCCGCCCTTCGGGGCACCGTCGGACCACAGGTACACGGCACCGACGAGGATCAGGAACATGCCGAGGGTCGTGATGAACGACGGCACGCGCAGCCACGTGGTGACGAGGCCGTTGACGAGGCCGACGGCGACGCCGAACGCGAGCAGGAGCACGACGACGGGCCAGCCGGCCGACGGATCGCCGTCGATCAGCCGGGCGGCGACGACCACCTGCGCGGTGACCAGAGAGCCGACGGACAGGTCCAGCTCGCCGGAGACGATCACGAAGTACTGGCCGGCGGCGAGCAGGACGATCGGCGCGGAGCGGCCGAGGAACGACATCAGCGACGGCGGCGCGAAGAAGTCCGGTTGGCGGACGCTCAACAGCACCAGCAGGACCGCCAGGATCACGACGATCGGTGCGAGACCGCCGGAGCGGAACCCGGGGAGCCGCGGTGGGCGCGCGATCCGCATGCTAGGACGCCTTTCGCAGCGCCCGGCGGGCGTAGACGGCGACCGCCGCGATGACGACCACACCACGGATCACCTGCTTGAAGAACACGTCGACCTCGAGTTGGTTGAAGACGGCGTCGATGCTCGCGAGCAGCAGCACCCCGCCGACCGTGCCGACGACGCCGCCGCGCCCGCCGGCCAGGGCGGTGCCGCCGAGCACCACCGCGGCGATCGATTCCAGGTCGTACAGTCCCTCGGTGCCCACCCTGGGCGCGCCGGCGCCGAGCCGACTGGCGAGGTAGACCCCGGCGAGGCCGGCGCAGAGGGCGCACAGCACATGGGCGGTGACGAGGACCCGGCCGGTGCGCACGCCGGAGAGCCGGGCGACCTCCGGGTCACCGCCCACGGCGATCAGATGGTGGCCGAAGCGGGTGCGTGCGAGCACGAACCAGGCCGCGGCGGTGACGGCGAGCAGCAGCAGGAACGCCAGCGGCACGGGGCCGACGCGCTGGTACCCCAGGCCCTGCACGAGGGCGGGTGCGCTCTCGCCGGCCGGCCCGTCGTATCCGTTGTCGAGGTATCCCTTCAGCAGCAGTCCGACGCCGACGGTCGCGATGAAGGGGTTGATCCGCCCCATGGTGACGAGCAGGCCGTTGAGGAGGCCGATCGCGGCGCTGACGGCGAGCGTCAGACCGATCGCCGGCAGCAGCGCGGCGTCGTCACCGGCCATGGTCTCGGCGGCGACGAGGGTGCTCAGGCTGACCGTGTACGCCACGGACAGGTCCAGCGAGCCCCCGACGACGACCAGCGTCTGGCCGACCGCGACGAGGCCCAGACCGGCGGCGACGTGCAGCAGGCTCACCGTCGTCGACAGGCTGAACAGCCGACCGCCGTCGACCGTGACGACGAGCCAACCGATCGCCAAGGTGAGGACCAGGGCGACGAACACGCCGGGCGGGGTCCACCGGGCCGGCGGGGACAGCGCGCCGCTCATCCGGCCGCCTCCCGCGCGGTGCCGACCGCCAGGGCGACGACGTCCTCCTCCGTCGCGCCCGCGGACAGCTCACCGGCGATCCGGCCGTCGCGCATGACGATGATCCGGTCGCTCATGCCGAGCAGTTCGGGCAGTTCGGAGGAGACCATCAGCACGGCGGCGCCGTCGCGGGCCAGCCGGCGGACGAGCTCGTGGATCGCCGACCTGGCGCCCACGTCGATGCCCCGGGTCGGCTCGTCGAAGAGCAGGATCCTCGGGGCGAGCGCGAGCCACCTGGCCAACACGACCTTCTGCTGGTTGCCCCCGGACAGGAAACGGATCTCCTGGTCCTCCCGTGCGGCGCGCAGCTCGACGGCCGCGAGCAGCTCCCGGACCCGCGCGGTCCGGGCTCCGCGGCCGATCCGGCCAGAGCGGACAGCGCTGACTGCGCCGACTGCGCTGACGGCTCGGACGGCTCGGACGGCCAACAGCGCGTTGTCGAGCACCGACTGCTCGGCGACGATCCCCTCGCCCTTGCGGTCCTCGGAGACGTAGGCGATACCGGCCCGCATCGCGGCGCGGGGCGAGCGCGGCCGGACCGGGGTTCCGTCGACGGCCACCTCGCCGGTGCTGAACGGGACGGCGCCGAACAGGGCGCGGGCGAGCGCCGACCGGCCGGAGCCCTGGAGACCACCGACCCCGAGCACCTCGCCGGCGCGCAGCCGCAGGTCGATGCCGCGCAGTTTCCGGTTGCCTCCGCCACGGACGGTCAGTCGCACCGGGCCCAGCTCCCGCGGCTTCGCCCGGTCGGGGTAGTGGCTCGACAGCTCACGGCCGACCATGTGGCGCACCAGCCGGTCGGCGCTGGTGTCCGCGGTGTCCAGGGCGGCCACCGCCCGGCCGTCCTTGAGCACGGTGATCCGGCTGGACAGGTCGAAGACCTCCTTGAGGCGGTGCGAGACGTACAGCACGCCCATCCCGTGCTCCTGGAGCCGCCGTACGAGCGCGTAGAGCTGGTCGACCTCGTGGTCGGCTAGGGCTGCGGTGGGCTCGTCCATGATGAGCAGCCGTGCGTCGAGGGCGAGCGCCTTGACGATCTCGACCACCTGCTGTTGCGCCACGCCGAGTCGTCCCACGCGGGTGTCGGGCGGTAAGGAACCCTCCCCGATCGAGGCGAGGAGCCCCGCGGTGCGGTTCAGCATCGCTCTGCGGTCGACGAGCCCGCGGCGCAGGGGCTCGCGGCCCAGCCAGACGTTCTCCGCGACGGTGCGCTCGGGCAGTAGCGTCAACTCCTGGTGGACGATGCCGATACCGGCCTGTTGGGCCTCACGCGGGCTGCGGAACGTCCGCGGTGCGCCGGCGAACTCGACCGTTCCCTCGTCGGGCAGGTGGACGCCGGACACCACCTTCATGAGCGTGGACTTGCCGGCGCCGTTCTCGCCGACGACCGCGTGCACCTCGCCCGGCCGGACCTGGAGGTCGACGCCGTCGAGCACCCGCACGCCGAGGAACGACTTGCCGATGCCTCGCAGTGCGAGCAGCGGCGACGGCAGCAGGCCAGACATCCTGGGAACCCTCAGCATTCACGTCGTCAGCAGGAATGAGTCACCGATAGCTGAATCGTTCGGGTACGGCCGGGCATGAAATGACGGCTCTCGCCCGCGAGCCGTCATCGAATAGCCTCGAACTTTCGCCGGACGCAAGGGCGACATCGCGGCCCCGAGGGTAAATGCCTCGATGAGCGCCTGGCAATACCATCGGAGCCAACTACCCCATGTACAGCGGCGATCAGGCGACACCGATCGACACGCCAAAATCTGTTATCGAATCGCCCCGCCCGCAGTCGCGCGCCGAGCCATGAAGTCCGCGGAACCACGAAGAATGATGCGCGAAATGTGTTATGGAATCAGCCGCGCCCCATCGATATTGACTGTTGCGAAACCCCGCTGCATGCTGACCGGCAGACCACGGGAGACCGTCACATCCGGTGTGACGCCCCCCTTCTCTTCCGTAGGGACTTGACTGCCCGTCACGGCGGACGGGACGACGAGCTGACGGCACACGCGTGCCTCCGAGGCGCTTTTGCACTCTGGCGCATCGGAGGTGCGGCCCGCGCGTGCCCGTGGTCATGCCATCGTTGCTCCGCCGAATAGGAGACGGCATGCGTCGCATCACATTAATCTTCGGGGCGATCGCGAGCGTGCTCCTGTCGCTCGTCATCGCCCAACCGGCGTCAGCGGCGCCGGCCTTCCGAGCCCTGGTCTTCACGAAGACGGTCGGCTACCGGCACGATTCGATCCCGGCCGGCCTGACGATGTTCCGTGAGCAGGCGGCGGCCAACAACTTCGAGTTGGTCCACAGCGAGGACTCAAGCGTTTTCACCCCGGCGAATCTCGCCACCTTCGACGTGCTCATCATGTTCCAGACCTCGGGAATGGTGTGGACCACGGCCTCGCAACGTCAGGCGGTGGAGGGCTATCTCGCCAGCGGCAAGGGCATCGTCTCGATCCACAACGCCACGGACATGGGCATCGAGAATGAATACCCGTGGTGGGACCAGACCGTCAACGGCGGCGCACACATGCCGGAGCACTCCCCCGGCGTGCTGTCCGGCACCGCCGTCGTCGCGGACAAGAAGCACCCGTCGACAGCCGGCCTGCCGGACCGTTGGAACCGCAGCGAGGAGTGGTACAACTTCGACCGCAACCCCCGTGGCGACGTCCACGTCCTGGTCACCGCGGACGAGCGTACGTACAACCCGGGCCCCCGTGCCATGGGGCCGGACCACCCCATCTCCTGGTGCCGCAACACCGGCGGCGGCCGCGTGTGGGCCACCGCCATGGGGCACGCCAGCGCGGCCTACAGCGAGACCCATTTCCGCAATCACGTCCTCGGGGGCGTCAAGTGGGCGGCCGGCAAGGAGTCCGGCGACTGCGGCGGCACCGTGTGGGGCAACTTCGAGAAGCGCACTCTCGACGACAACACCGCGGACCCGATGGCCCTCGCGGTCGCCCCGGACGGGCGGGTGCTCTACGTCCAGCGGGGCGGACAGCTGAAGATCTTCAAACCGACCACCAACAGGACCGTGACAGCCGCCACGCTCAGCGTCTACACCGGCGGCGAGGACGGCCTCACCGGACTGGCGCTCGACCCCGACTTCGCCAAGAACGGCTACGTGTACCTGTATCACTCCCCGGCCGGAGTCCCGAACGACATCAACCGGGTCTCCCGGTTCACGCTCACCGGCGACACCCTGAACATGTCGAGCCAGGTGACGATCATCGACATCCCCGCGACCCGTGACCGCACGTTCGCCGAGCCCGGGCACACGGGCGGCTACATCGAGTTCGGCCCCGACAAGAACCTCTACATCGGCACCGGGGACGACGTCCCACCGAACCTCGACCCCAACTGGCAGGGCTACGCCCCGCTGGACTGGCGGCAGGGCAAGGCCAACCTCGACGCCGCCCGCACCGCCGGCAACACCAACGACCTGCGGGGAAAGCTCCTGCGCATCCGGCCGTCGGCCGACGGCGGCTACACCGTCCCGGCCGGCAACCTCTACCCGCAGGGCACGGCGCAGACCCGGCCGGAGATCTACGCGATGGGCTTCCGCAACCCGTTCCGCTTCTCGATCGACCCGGAGAACGGCTGGGTCTACCTCGCCGACTACGGCCCGGACCGGAACCCGCCCACCACCAACCGCGGCCCCGAGGGGCTCGTCGAGCTCAACGTCATCAAGACACCGGGCAACTACGGCTGGCCGTTCTGCCACGGCGACAACCAGGCCTACGCGCCCTACAACCCGAGCACCGGCGCCGTCGGCGCCAAGTTCAACTGCAACGCGCCGGTCAACAACTCGCCGAACAACACCGGCCTGACCAACCTCAAGCCGATCGTCGCGCCCAACATGTGGTACGGCTACGGCGTCTCACCGAACTTCCCCGAACTCGGCTCCGGCGGCTCGGGGCCGATGGGCGGACCGGTCTACCGCTACGACGCCTCGAACCCGTCCGAGACGAAGTTCCCGCCCTACTACGACGGGGTCCACTTCTTCTACGAGTGGTCGCGCCACACCGTCAAGGAGGTCCACTTCGACTCCGCGACCGCGGTCACCCGGACCAACCCCTTCATGCCCGGCGCCAAGTTCCTCAAGCCGATGGACATGGAGTTCGGGCCCGACGGCTCGCTGTACCTGCTCGAATGGGGCAACAACTTCTCCGGTGGCAACAACGACTCGGGGCTCTACCGCATCGACTACAACCACGGCGGACGGTCACCGATCGCCAAGGCCACCGGGACGCCCACCAACGGGGAAGCCCCACTGAACGTGCAGTTCAGCAGCGCGGGGTCCACGGACCCCGATCCCGGCAGCACGCTCACCCATCAGTGGACGTTCGGCGACGGCACCACGTCCACGGCGGCCGACCCGTCACACACCTACACCGCCAACGGCAACTACACCGCCCAGCTCAAGGTCACCGACAACACCGGCAGGACGGCCTTCGCCAACGTGCCGATCACCGTGGGCAACACCGCACCGACCGTCACCCTCACCCTTCCGTCCAACGGCGGCATGCTGGACTTCGGTGACCGCGTCCCGTACAAGGTGTCCGTCTCGGACCCCGGCGGCGGGCCCGTCGACTGCGCCAAGGTGTTCGTCAATCCCGCCCTCGGCCACGACGACCACCAGCACGAGACCACGGACCACCCGGGGTGCTCGGGCACCATCGACACGTCGCTGCTGGGCGGGCACCCCGACGGCGCCAACCTGTACTACGTCCTCAACGCCCGCTACACCGACGACGGCGGCCCCGGCGGAGCGAGCCCGCTCACCGGCTACGCCCAGGCGATCCTCCAGCCCAAGCACAAGCAGGCCGAGTTCTACACGGACCAGTCGGGTGTGCAGATCGTGGAGCAGGCCGGCGCGGAGAGCGGCAAGCGGGTCGGCGACATCTCCGACGGCGACTGGATCGCGTTCAAACCGATGAGCCTGTCGGGCGTCACGAGCGTGCGCTACCGGCTGTCGTCGCCGAGCGGCGGCGGATCGATCGAACTGCGCGCCGACTCCCCGACCGGCACGCTCCTGGCCACGACACCGGTGCCCAGCACCGGCGGCTGGAACACCTACCAGTCCACGTCGGCGGTGAACACAGCCGATCTCTCCGGCTCGCACCCGCTCTACCTGGTGTTCAAGGGCACCTCGAACAACTGGTTCGACCTCGACTCGCTCACCTTCGGCGGCAACGGGGTCGGCGAACCGGGCAGCGGAGGTGGCGGTGGCGTCGCCGGTCGGACCTGGACGGTCGCGGCGCAGCACAGTGGCAAGTTCATGGACGTCAACGGCGCCTCGACCGATGACGGCGCCCAGGTCGTCCAGTGGCCGGCCACCGGCGCCGGCAACCAGAAGTGGCAGGCCGTCGACGCCGGTGGCGGCGCCGTCTATCTGAAGGCGGCGCACAGCGACAAGTGCCTCGCCGTCACGGGCGGGTCCACCACCCAGGGGGCGTTCCTTCAGCAGTCCACCTGCAACAACGGCAATCCGCAGAAGTTCCTCGTCACCCCGTCGACCACTGCGGGCGTGTACACGATGAAGAGCGTTCCCAGTGGACTGTGCGTCGACGTCAACGGCGGCTCGACGGCCGACGGCGCACGGCTCCTGCAATGGAGCTGCCACAGCGGCACCAACCAGCAGTGGCGGTTCACCGCCGTATAGCCCGTCCGGTGGATGCCCGGCGCGGTTGCGCGCCGGGCATCCCTTCCCACGACCAGGTGAGGAACCGCCATGGTCTTTCGCATACCCAGTCCCCGCTGGTACGGACGTCTGTCCGCGCTGGGCGCCGCCCTGGTGCTGGTCGCCGTCGGCGCCACGGCGGTGGCGGCACCGATCGAGCCCGGGCAGAGCGCCACGCTCGTGGGCGCGCAGTCCGGCCGCTGTCTGACCGTGCCCGGTGCCGGCACCGCCAACGGCACCCAGACCCAACTCCAGGACTGCACCGGCGCGGCCGGCCAGACCTGGACCTACACCGCCGGCAAACAGCTGACCGTCAACGGCAACAAGTGCCTGGACGCCAGCGGAAGCGGCACCACCAACGGCACCCAGGTCATCATCTGGGACTGCAACGGCCAGAACAACCAACAGTGGAACGTCAACGCGGGCGGCACCATCACCGGCGTCCAGTCCGGACTCTGCCTCGACGCCAACGCCGGCGGCACCGCCAACGGCACCAGGATCATCCTCTGGTCCTGCAACGGCGGCACCAACCAGCAGTGGAGCTCACCGACCCCGCCGCCGGACCCGCCGGTGCCGGGCGGCGCGGGCACGTGCGACATCTACGCCTCGGGCGGCACCCCCTGCGTCGCCGCCCACAGCACCGTACGAGCCCTCTACGGCACCTACAGCGGCAACCTCTACCAGGTCCGGCGCTCGTCCGACAGCACGACCCGGAACATCGGCGTCCGGAGCGCGGGGGGCGCCGCCGACGCGGCGGCGCAGGACTCGTTCTGCGCGGGAACCGCCTGTGTCATCACCGTCGTCTACGACCAGTCCGGCCGCGGGAACGACCTGTGGTACCAGGGTTCGAGTGTGGTTCCCGGCTCCCCCCAGAGCCGTCCGGCGACCGCGACCTCGGAGTCCCTGACGGTCGGCGGCAGCAAGGCCTACTCGCTCTACATCAACCCCGGCAACAGCTACTGGCGGGACGGCCACCTGACCGGCGTGCCGACCGGCAGCGCCCCCGAAGGCATGTACATGGTGACCAGCGGCACCCATGTCAACGGCGGCTGCTGCTTCGACTACGGCAACAGTGAGACGACCCGGGCGGCCGACGCGGCCGGGGCGATGGACGCGATCAACTTCAGCACCCAGTGCTGGTTCGGCGGGTGCGCCGGCCGAGGTCCATGGGTCCAGGCCGACCTCGAATGGGGGCTCTACTCCGGTGGAAGTCAGAGCTGGAACTCGAACCAGCGGGCCTTCACCAGCAAGTTCGTGACGGCGATGTTGAAGAACAACGGGACGAGCCGTTTCGCGCTCAGGGGTGCCAACGCCCAGACCGGAAGCCTGACCACGCTCTGGGACGGCGCGCTGCCGCCCGGCTACAGCCCCATGAAGAAGCAGGGCGCCATCATCCTCGGCAGCGGTGGTGACTGCTGCAAGCCCGGCGGCGGCGCGAACCTCAGCGCCGGCACCTTCTACGAGGGCGCGATGGTGTCCGGCTACCCGTCCGACGCGACCGACAACGCGGTACAGGCCAACATCGTCGCGGCCGGCTACCGCTGAATCGCTCATCCATGAAGGGAGAAACATGATGCGACAAGGCACCGACCGTCACCGATGGCGCACACCGATCGCCGTGGCCATCGCCCTGTTACTCGCCGCGGCCGGCATCAGCGGCATCGGACTGACGTCCGCCGCCGCGGCCGAGGCCCCCTCCGCCGCCCCGAGCGCCGGATGCGGCAAGCCGCCCACGCTGTCGAGTGGTCCGCGCTCGATCCAGAGCAGCGGCAGGACGCGGAACTACATCCTCCGGGTGCCCGCCACCTACGACAACAACCGCCCGTACCGAGTGGTCTTCGGCTTCCACTGGAACGGCGGCACCGCCAATGACGTCGACTCGGGCGGAACCAGCGGATACCCCTGGTCGTACTACGGTCTGCGCGCGATCTCGAACGACAGCGCGATCTTCGTCGCGCCCCAGGGCCTCGGCAACGGCTGGGCCAACTCGGGCGGCGAGGATCTGACCTTCGTGGACGACATGGTCAGGCAGCTCGACGCGGGCCTGTGTATCGACACGAACCAGCGCTTCGCCGGGGGCTTCAGCTACGGCGGCGGCATGAGCTTCGCCCTCGCGTGCGCCCGGCCGACCGTGTTCCGCGCGGTCGCCGTGTACGCGGGCGGCCAGTTGAGCGGGTGCAACGGCGGTACGCAGCCGGTCGCGTACATCGGACTGCACGGCTTGCGGGACCCGGTCCTCCCGATCGCCACGGGGCGTTCACTGCGTGACAGGTTCGTGCGGAACAACGGCTGCACTGCCCAGAACCCGCCGGAGCCGGCGCGGGGCAGCCTCACGCATGTCGTCACGACCTACTCGGGGTGCCGTGCCGGCTACCCCGTGGCGTGGGCCGCCTTCGACGCGGGCCACACGCCGGGTCCTGTCGATGGATCGCCCGGCGACTACGAACCGGGTGAGAGGTCATGGACCCGGGCGGTGGTGTGGAACTTCTTCACGCAGCTCGACGGCTCGACGCCGACCCCGCCGGACCCGCCGAACCCGACCACGTTCCGGCTGCGCAGCGAGGGTGCGGGCCGGTGCCTGGACGTCAACGGCGCGAACGCCGCCAACGGCACACCGTTGATCGTCTGGGACTGCCACAGCAACGCCAACCAGCAGTTCACGCAGAACGGTCAGGCGCTACAGGTGCTGGGCAAGTGCCTGAACGTTCCCACCGGCGCCGCCGCCGGCACGCGGGTGCAGATCCAGGACTGCAACGGTGGCGCCAACCAGCAGTGGGCCCTCAACAGCAACGGCACGATCCGCAACGCTCAGAACGGCTTGTGCCTGGACGTCAACGGCGCGGGCACCGCCAACGGCTCCGCGGTCGTCGTGTGGAGCTGCCACGACGGCGCCAACCAGCGCTGGACGCGAGCCTAGACACACGAGAGGGCCACCTCCCCTGGGGAGGTGGCCCTTGCGTCGTGCCGCGTCAGCTCACGGCAGGGTCCACTTCTGGTTGGCCCCGCCGTGGCAGGACCACAGGTGCACGAGGGTGCCGTCCGAGGAGCCCCCGCCCGACACGTCCAGGCACTTGCCCGACCGCGGGTTCCGCAGCGACCCGTCCGGGTAAGCCTGCCAGTTCTGGTTGACACCACCGTTGCAGGACCACAGCACGACTCTCGCGCCGTCCGCCGTACTGCCACCGCTGACATCCAGGCACTTGCCCAACGCCTTGACCGTCGACCCCGGCGCCACCGTCCACTGCTGCCTCGCCGAACCGGTACACGACGAGATCTGCACCGCCGTCCCATCCGCGGAACCGCCGTCCCGGACATCCAGGCACTTGCCCGCGACCCCCACGATCGGACCCGTGCCGGGGGTGGGTTGCGGGCTGCCGCCCAGCTCCTTGATCCGGACGTTGCGGAACGACACGTCGTCCCCCGCGCCGTGGTTCTGGATGCCGATGTGCCCGGCGAGCGAACGGGCGGGATCGGTGTTGGTGAAGTCGTTGATCTTCACGCCGTTGAGCCAGACCTGGAGCCGCTCGCCCTCCACCAGCACCTCGAAGGTGTTCCACTCGCCCGGCGGGTTGAGCGCCGCGTCCCGGGCGGCCGTGTCCGGTGCCTTGACGGCGTAGATCGATCCCGTCGTGCGGTCGGGCGCGTCGGTGGCGTCGATCTGGACCTCGTATCCGCTGTCCAGTGCCGACTGCGGATCGTTCGTCGGCGGGAAGCCCACGACCACGCCGGAGTTGTCGTCGCCGGGCATCTTCCAGTCCAGCTTCAGCGAGTAGTTGGTGAACTGCTTGGCGCTGTACCAGAGCATGCCCATGCCGCCGTACGAGGCGAGGGTGGCGTCCGCGTTGGTGAAGCCGCCCGGGCCGGCCTGCGACCAGCCGGTGGTCGAGCCGTTGTAGAGGGCGGTATAGCCGGTCTCGGGCCGGCAGTCGGCCTTGGTCCGGCCCGCCGCGTACCGGATGCCGCCGAGCAGATGCGCCCGGAACGCCGGCTCCGCGTACCCCGCCTGGCTGTGCCCTCCGCCGGTGTAGAAGGCCCGGCCACCCGAGAGGGTCTTGCACCAGCTGTGCGGGTGGTCGGCACCCATCGAGCCACCCGAGTACGACGACTCGTCCAGCGTGGTGAGCACGCGCGCGGTGGTGCGGGGGTTGGTCCGGAAGTTGTACCACTCGTCGGTGCGGGTCCAGGTCTGCGGCAGATGGGCGGTCGCCGCGTGCGCCCGCCCCTCCACCTTGACGTTGGCCTGCTGGACGGCGGGGTGCGAGGCGAAGTAGGCGCCGACCAGATCGCCGTAGAACGGCCAGTTGTACTCCGTGTCCGCGGCCGAGTGGACGCCGACGAAGCCGCCGCCCGAGCCGATGTACGACTGGAACGCCGACTGCTGGGCGTCGTTCAGGACGTCGCCGGTGGTGTTGAGGAAGACGACCGCCTCGTATCGGCTCAGGTTGCCGGTGGTGAACTGGTTGCCGTCCTCCGTGGCCGTCACCGTGAAACTGTTCGCCGCGCCGAGGTCGCGGATGGCCTGGATCCCCGCCGGGATCGAGTCGTGCCGGAAACCGGCCGTCTTGGAGAACACGAGGACGTCGTAGGCCGTGTCCGCGGCATGGACGGGGTGGGGCTGCCCGAGGAGGACCAGGGTGGCGAGTGCCGTGGCCGCCCCACCGAGCAGGGTTCGGGGTTGTCCGCGCATGTGCGTCGCTCCCTTCTTGGTGACCGACATCAGGGAAGGGTCCATTTCTGGTTGGCTCCGCCGTGGCAGGTCCACAGGTGCACGAGGGTGCCGTCCGAGGAGCCCCCGCCCGACACGTCCAGGCACTTGCCCGACTGCGGGTTGCGCAGCGATCCGTCCGGATAGGTCTGCCAGTTCTGGTTGGCGCCGCCGTTGCAGGACCACAGCACGACTCTCGCGCCGTCCGCCGTACTGCCACCGCTGACGTCCAGGCACTTGCCCAGCGCCTTGGCCGTCGACCCCGGCGCCACCGTCCACTGCTGCCTCGCCGAACCGGTACACGACGAGATCTGCACCGCCGTCCCATCGGCGGAACTCCCGTCACGGACGTCGAGACACTTGCCCGCGACCCCCACGATCGGGCCCGCGGACGGGCCCCCGCCGGTGTCGAAGGTGAACGCGTCGACGTCGAAGAGGAATCCGGAGCCGCCGGCGAAGGTCAGATAGAGCGTGGTGGTGCCGGCCGGCGCACCGGAGACCGAGCCGTTGACCGTGGTGAAGTTCGTCCATGACCCGGTGACCGGGACGGTGACGGAGCCGAGGACGGTGCCGGTCGGCGAGCCGGCCCGGATCTGCAACGTGCCGCCCGCGCCGGCCGACGACACCCGGGCACTGAAGGACGTGGCGTTGCTCAGCTTGTACGGCTCGAACGCGATCCAGTCGCCGTTCTCGATGTCGCCGACGGACTTGCCGCCCTCGGCGGTCGACTTGTCCAAGGTGGTGACGCCGGACGACGTCTTGTAGTGCTCGGCCTGGCGGTGCTTGGGCTGGAGGAGGTGCTGCGTGTGCGTGGTGAGCCCGGCGTTGTCGGTGTACTCGGCGTCGAAGACCCCGAAGATGTTCGCCGCGTCGTCGTGCTCACCGTCGACCGGGATGGTGATCGTGCCGGAGCAACCGGTCTTCGAGGTGACCGGGTGGCCGTGGCTGTCGTGACCGACGATGTACGTCATCTTGACCTTGGCGCAGTCGACGGTGCCGTCCTCCGGATCCGTCACCGTGATACTGAAGGGCACGGTGTCGCCGAAGGCGAAGATCTCCCCCGCGGCGGGTCTGTTGATGGTCACGGTCGGCGCGGTGTTGCCGACGGTGATCCGCACGTCGGCGGTGGCGGTGGCACCCTGCGGATCGCGCACGGTCAGTGTGGCGGTGTAGTTCCCGTTCGTGGTGTACGTCTTCGTCGGGTTGGCGGCGGTGGAGCTGGTGCCGTCGCCGAAGCTCCACGCGTAGGTCAGTGCCCCGCCGTCCGGGTCGGACGAGCCGGCCGAGGAGAAGGTCACGGTCAGCGGTGCCGTGCCGGAGGTCCGGTTGGCGCCGGCCACCGCCGTGGGCGCGCGGTTGCCGACGCCGACGTAGTCGAAGCGGTACAGGGCGGAGTTCTGGTCGCCCTGGTAATACCCGGTGCCGTAGTCCAGCACGTAGTAGGAGCCGTCCGGGCCGAAGGCCGAGTCGATCACCTGCTTGCCGTTCCAGGGGAAGCTGTCGATGGTGCCCGGGGAGCCGTCGGCGTTGAGGTGGATCGGCTTGATCCAGCCGCGGCCGAACTCCGTGGCGAAGAACTGCCCGTCGAACGACTGGGGGAACTTCGTGGGCGAGCCGAGGTCGGGGTCGTACCGGTACACCGGGCCCGCCATCGGCGACTCCGAGCCGCCGCCGAACGCCGGCGGGCTGCCCGCGTCGCCGCCGTAGCGGATCCAGGCCGGTTTGGCGGGCGGCAGCGTGCTCAGGCCGGTGTTGCGGAACGAGTTGTTCGTCGCCCCGCCCGAGCAGTTGTACTTCGGGCCCGCCGTGTTGGTGGCGAAGTCCCACTCGGCGAACGTCTCGGCGTTCGTGTTCGTGCCGTTGCAGTACGGCCAGCCGTAGAAACCCGGGCCCGTGACGCGGTTGAACTCGACCTGGCCCTGCGGGCCGCGCGCCGAGGTGGCCCCGGCGTCGGGGCCGTAGTCGCCGACGTAGACGACACCGGTGGCCTTGTCCACGCTCATCCGGAACGGGTTGCGCAGGCCCATGGCGTAGATCTCCGGCCGCGTCCTGGCCGTGCCGGGTGCGAACATGTTGCCGGCCGGGATCGAGTACGACCCGTCGCCGTTCACCTTGATCCGCAGGATCTTGCCGCGCAGGTCGTTGGTGTTGGCGGCGGTGCGCTGCGCGTCGAACGCCGGGTTGCGGTTGGTCCGTTCGTCGAGTGGGGCATATCCGGCGGACTCGAACGGGTTGGTGTCGTCGCCGGTGGACAGGTACAGGTTGCCTGCCGCGTCGAAGTCGATGTCCCCGCCGGCGTGGCAGCAGATGCCGCGGTCGGCCGGCACGTCGAGGACATCCACTTTGCTGGACTGGTTGATCGTGAAGTCGCTGTTGAGCGTGAACCGGGAGAGACGGTTGACACCCTGCCACGTCGACCAGGTGCCGCCGGTGGTCGGTGCGTCGCCTCCCGGTGTGGACAGCGGCGGGGCGTAGTAGAGGTAGATGTGCCGGTTGGTGGCGAAACCCGGGTCGATGCCGATGCCTTGGAGGCCGTCCTCGTCGTGCGCGTAGACGGGGATGGTGCCGATGACCGTGGTGGTGCCGTTGGCATCGGTGCGGCGCACGGTCCCGTTGCGGGCGGTGTGCAGTACCGACCGGTCGGCGAGCACGGCCAGCGACATCGGCTCACCGACCTCCGACACGCCGCGGGCCAGCTGGACCTGCTGGAAGTCCGCGGCGTTGATCGGGTGCGCCGAGGCCGGCGTCGCGCCGGACAGGTTCGCGATGAGAGCGGCCGCGACCAGGAGCAGAGCCGAACCGATGGCCGGCCAACGGGTGGCTGCGGCCCTCCTTATTTTCATGAACATGACAATGCTGTCCCCTTCCTGAACAGGATGACTGCCAGGCTTGGGGCGCGCGCTGCCGCGCCGATGCCGTAGCGGGATGTCGCCGCGTCGGCCCGCCAGGAGTGTCCGGCGGGCCACTACGCCGAGCGGGGGCAACCGCTCGGAAACACCAGAAGTCGACGGCTACCGCGCTGTCGGGTCACATCGACGCCCCTGATGGTCTGTCAGCAAGGCTAGGAGACTCCAGCCCGACGTGTCCACACTTCCCTCCGGATCAACCGGCCTTTCGGGCTCGGGCCGTCCGTCCATCCGTCCGTCCGTCCGTCCGTCCGTCCGTCCGGATCATGCCGGCTCCGGACCACGACGCGTTGGTGCCGGCGGAGGGGCTGAGGCTGTCGGCCGGTTCGAGCAGAGTTCGTGCGCCTGGGTCCTAACGCAGCGCGGCGGCGACGAGGCCGTCGAAGGACAGGGAGCCTGCCAGGCACTGGAGGACGCGGTCACCCTCGCCGCCGCCCTCGGCACCGAGTCCAGCGTCGAGGCCGCACTCGCGCGCTACGACGCCGAGCGCCGGCCCCGCAGCCAGGCCGTCGCACGGGCTGCCCGGCTGGCCGGCAGAATGGGCCACCAGCTTTCCCACCCACTGGCCGTCACGCTGCGGAATACGGCGATGCGACTGACACCATCCCGGGTCACCACACGTATGATCCTGCGTCATCACGCCTGGGTCCCGCCGTCGCCGAACTGCGGGACTGGACCGAGGCCGGCATCTGGCCGCGCCTGCACGCCGCGTGGCTGACCGAGCTTCGCCACGGAACCCCGCTCGCCGTGACGTGGGGGGTTCTTCCAGCCGCCGGACGTGTCGTCCTGATGCACGTGCTCGTCTTCGAAAACCAAGCGTCCGTGCTGGGAACATCCGGCACGGTCGGTGCGGTTGATCAAGTGAGGGGCCGGGACCACACACGTCGGGATCACGGGGGGCGGCAAGGCGTCCGCCCGCGCCGAGGCCCGGACCCCCAGGGCTTGCGGCATGTCGCCGCGCTTGGATCAAGACGTAGGTCTGTAGGAGGACTGATTCGTGGCTGGACGGCCCCTGACGCTCATGGCAGTACACGCCCACCCGGACGACGAGGCCACGGGAACCGGAGGGGTCCTCGCGCGGTACGCGGCGGAAGGCATTCGCACGGTTCTCGTGACATGTACCGACGGCGGCTGCGGTGACGGCCCCGGGGGTGTCAAGCCCGGCGACCCAGGACACGATCCGGCTGCGGTCGCCTCGATCCGCCGTCGAGAACTCGAGGCAAGCTGCGAGGTCCTGAAGATCAGCGATCTGGAGATGCTCGGTTACGCCGACTCCGGGATGGTGGGCTGGCCGAGCAACGACGCCCCCGAAGCCTTCTGGCAGACCCCCGTGGAGAAGGGCGCGGCCCGACTCGCGGACCTCATGCGGCACTACCGACCTGATGTGGTCGTCACCTACGACGAGAACGGCTTCTACGGTCACCCCGACCACATCCAGGCCCACCGCATCACGATGGCGGCGCTGGAGATGACCGAGGACCTGGCACCGAAGGTGTACTGGACCACGATGCCCCGCTCGGCGATGCGGCGGTTCGGCGAGCTCATGCGCGAGTTCCATCCGGACATGCCGGAGCCGGATCCCACCGAGGCCGCCGCGCTGGCCGAGATCGGCCTCCCCGACGACGAGATCACCACATGGGTGGACACCACCGCGTTCAGTGGTCAGAAGTTCGACGCGTTGGCCGCGCACGCCAGCCAGGGCGAGAACATCTTCTTCCTCGGGATGGGCAAGGAGAGGTTCGGCGAGTTCATGGGCGTGGAGACGTTCGTACGCGTCCAGGACACCACCGGCGCCGCCCTGCCCGAGAGCGATCTCTTCGCCGGCCTGCGCTGACCCGCCTGCCCGAGGGGCGGATCACCGGCCGTCGGGGCTGCCGTTGTCCGAAGGCTGGGGGGCTTCGCAGGTGATCTCGTCGCGGGGCGTGTAGTGGGTGTGGAACGGCTCGCGCTTCACCACCTTGCCGTCGTCGTGGAAGACGCGCTCGACGGTGACGTCGAAGCCTTCGAGCGGGGTCTGCGGCACGCACTTCTCGTCGGTGCTCACCTGCTTCTCCGGCGGCCGCACCTGGGTCCGGGGGCCCTTCACCGACTCGATCTCGTCGTACTTCTTCGTCCCGAGGAAGGTGACGGTCACCGAGGTGTCCGTGGCCTCGGCCTGGATGTAGAGGGCGTGGCCGGAGTCGTTGGCGAACCTGAGATCGAGGCTGCCCCAGGCGACCGTCGCCTCACGGCCCTCCGGGTACCGCTCGATGTAGAACGAGTGGGCGCCGTGCTCCACCGGCTTGACCCCGGCGAAGAACATCGCGTTGTACATGGTCGTGGCCACGGCGGAGACACCGCCGCCCGGCGCCTCCGTGAACTTGTCGTCGAGGATCATGATGCCGTCGACGAAGCCGTTGGCCGGGGTGCGCTCCCCCACGGTCCGGTTGAAGCTCCAGGTCTCGCCGGGCTGGACGACGGAGCCGTTGATGAGCTGCGCGGCCCGCCCGATGTTCTTCGTCCGGTACGGGGCCGGTTCGAAGTTGACCGTGAAGGAGGACATCTTCTCCGTCAGTCCCAGCCGCGCCGCGTTCTCGCGGGTCACCTCCGGCTGGATCCGTCGCACGGCCACGTCCCCGCTGCGGGCGGCGCCCGTCTTGGTGAGCAGCGGCAGCACGGCCTTGGTCAGCGCCTGGTCGGTGACCTGCGTGCCGGGCCGGGCGTCGTCGGCCACCACGACCCGGTCGCCGTCCAGCCGCAGTCGGGCGTTCTCGGCCGCCGTGGTCAGGCCGGCCAGGGGGCGGGCCACCGCGGGGGCGGAGCGCAGCCCCTTGCCGTCCAGTTTCGGGATCAGTTCGCCGGAGTCGTCCGGCCGCATCGTCAGGTGCTCGCCCACGACGGCTGGGCTGAGCGTGAACTGCCTGCCGCCCGCGGTGAGCGTGACGGGCGCCGACATGGCGGGCCGGGCGAAGTCACGCACGGCCCGGCGTACCTCCGCCGCCGCCACCTTCGGCTCGGTCTCGCGGGTCGGAAGTGTCGTGACCGTGTTCGTCGGGCCGTGCAGGAAGGAGCTCCGCAGGGTGTCGGCCGCGGCGTCCACCTCCAGTGCGTACCCACGGCGTGGGGTGACCTGCTCGACGTGGCCCCTCTCGAAGGTCACGGCTCCGTCGCGCACCTTCTGGTCGAGGTTCCGTGCCAGTTTCCCGAGGGCGGTGCGGGCCTTGCTCTCGTCGAGTGCTACGACCGGCTCGATGTCGTCCCCCGAGCGGAAGAACGCGCCGATCACGCCGAACGGATCGGAGGCGGTGCGCGCGGCCCGGTCGACGGTCCGCTCGGTGTCGAAGGTGAGTCCGGCCCGGCGAGGGTCGACGGTCCCCTTCCGGTCCCCGACCTTCACGGCCAGCTTCCTCTCACCGGCCGCCGCCAGGTGATCGTCCAGCTTGCGGACGGCTTCCGCGCGGCTGAGGCCCCCGATGTCCACCCCGCGCACCGTCGTCCCCGCTTCGATCTCACCCCCCGTGACGAGCAGCCCGGCCAGATAGAGACCGCCGAGGCCCACGGTCAGTGCGCCGCCGGTCAGGGCGAGGGGCGGCACGGAGGCTATTCGAAGGCGCATGGGTCTCCCGGACCGGGGATCGGTGGGTGGCGCGTGCGGTCACACGGCGCCATGGACGGGCGAGCACCCCAAGCTACCCATAGCGGGGCAAGAGAGCGTATGTCGCATATCACTCTCGTCATGGATCACATCGGACAATCCGGGGCGCGATGAGGGCCGGGACCGTCGGCTTGGCCTCTGTGTGGGCGGTCGCCGGTCCTAGTGCTTTCTTCCGAGACGCGTTGCGCCAGGAGACCGATTCGCGCCGGTCGGGGCATCCCTACTGTCGAGCGCATGAGTGACGCACCGCACAGGACCTCCTACGACGCCGCGCTGGACGCCGTCAGGGGCTACGCGCACAGCGACGCCGTCGCGGTGCGCGAGGCGTTGGCCGGTCTGGACGCGCGGGCCTGGACGGAGGTGTACGCCGTCCTGGGCGGTCTGCTGCGCTCCACCATCAGCATCATGGAGCTGACCGGCAGGCACTGGAAGCTGGACGACCTCGTCCGGTACACCGACGAGGTCTCCGCCGCGGCCCCGCCCCACTACGAGTTCGCCATGGCCGAGGCGACGCGGGCCTGGGCACGCGGGGACCAGCCGATGATGCGGGCGACCTCGGGCCGGGACATCCAGGGGGCCGTCCACATGTCGGCCATAGGTGTCGCCGTGCTGGGCCTGGCCCTGTGGGGCAGCAGCGGGCTCCTCGACGTCCTGGAGGAGTTCCGCGCGACCGCCGACGCACTCGTGCACGACCCGCCGACCGTCACCTGACGGACAACGAGGTAGTCGGTAAAAAGTCTCAACGACCTTGACCACACGAACTCTTGACGCTCTGTCACGCGCGAGGCCGCGACCGTCGGGACCGAAGTGCCTTCGCGGTGGCCTGCTTTGCCGGTGGTATCGGCGGGTGAGATACTGCGCGCCGCGGAATCAGCGGAGCTTACGGGGGCGCGATGAGCCAGGCGGTGACCACCGCAGCCATGCTGCGGGTGGCGGATGTGCACAAGTCGTACGGGCGGGGCGCGAGCGCTGTGCACGCTCTGCGCGGCGTCTCCTTCGAGGTCCCTCGGGGGGAACTCGTCGCTCTCAAGGGGCGCTCGGGCTCCGGCAAGACCACCCTGCTCAACATCGTCGGTGGGCTGGACGAGCCGGACAGCGGAAGCGTCACCGTCGACGGGCTGGACCTCGGGGAACAGGGTGAGGACGCCCTCCTCGCGCTGCGCCGGGAACGTATCGGCTTCGTCTTCCAGTCGTTCGGGCTCATCCCCATCCTCACGGCCGCCGAGAACGTGGGCATGCCGATGCGGTTGCGCAGGGCCGACCCGCGTGAGCGGCGGGAGCGCGTCGATCTGCTGCTGTCCCTGGTGGGGCTCGCCGACCATGCCGCGCAGCGGCCCGGCGAGCTGTCGGGCGGGCAGCGCCAGCGCGTCGCCATCGCCCGCGCCCTGGCCAACAGCCCCTCGATCCTCATCGCCGACGAGCCGACCGGTCAGCTGGACGCGGAGACCGGGCACTCCGTGATGGAACTGCTCCGCGCGGTCGTCCGCAGCGAACAGATCACGGCCCTCGTGGCCACCCACGACGCGACCCTTCTCGATCTCGCCGATCGCGTGCTGGAACTCAAGGACGGCGAGATCAGCGAGTCCTAGTCGTTGCGTACGGCGTCGTCGTCCCGTGTGTCGTCCGGGCGCACCGCGATGTGGTCGGGCTCCAGTTCCAGGGCGACCCGGTCACGCATCCCGAGGGCGCGGGTGTACTCGGCGGGGAGCTGGAGGCGGCCGGCCCGGTCGAGCATGGCGTACTCGCGGGCGACCAGGTTCTCCTGGCCGGTGGCGGAGTCGACCTCGCTGTGCCGGAGGACCTCCGTCGACGTGCGGCCGTCCCTGATGGCCACGGTCCGGCGGACCTCACTGGCGACGGACTGGTCGTGGGTGACGATGACGATCGTGGTCCCCAGTTCCTCGTTGGCGGTGCGGAACGCGGCGAAGACCTGTTCGGCGGTGTGGGAGTCGAGTTCGCCGGTCGGCTCGTCGGCGAGCAGGACCGCGGGGTCGTTGGCGAGGGCCACCGCGAGGGCGACGCGCTGCTGCTGTCCGCCGGACATCTGGTGCGGCCGGCGGTCGCCGCACTCGGCGACGTCCAGCAGGTCGAGGAGCTCCTTGGCGCGGCCGGCCCGGGCGCGGCGCCCGCCTCGGGTGCCCGCGAGTTGCAGGGGCAGGGCGACGTTCTGCGCGGCGGTGAGGTAGGGCAGGAGGTTGCGGGAGGTCTGCTGCCAGACGAAGCCGACGGTCGTGCGACGGTACGCGAGGCGTTCCTTCGCGGACATGGTGACCAGGTCGTGGTCGGCGACGCGGGCCGCGCCGGCGGTGGGCTTGTCGAGTCCGGCCAGGATGTTCATGAGGGTCGACTTGCCGCTGCCGGAGGCGCCGACCAGGGCCATGAGCTCGCCCTTGCGCACTAGGAGATCGAGGCCCTGGAGCGCCTGGACCTCCACGCCGTCGGCGGAGAAGATCCGTACGACCCGGTCGCACGTGATCAGGGCGTCGTGACCGTAGGCGGCGGCGTTGCGCGCGGCGAGGGCGCGGTCGGCGAGCTCGTGGAAGGTGGGAGTGGTGGTCATCGGCTGCTCCTGGACGGACGGAAGGACACGGGCCGGTACCGGAGGGTGCTGACACCCGCCGTGCGGATCACACCGAGCCCGCGGGGACCGATGGCACCGAGACCCCTCCCGGCGTGATCCGGACGGCGGCCCCTGGGGCTGTTCGACGTGCGGCTCATCGGCTAGTTGTCACCCAGCCTCAGTTCGCTCACCGAGCCGCGTCGGCCGGTCCACCAGGCCTGGGCGGCCGGCACGCCGACGGCCAGCAGCAGCACGGTCAGCGCCGGAACCGCCAGCGAGAGCGGATCCGTGCGCAGCGCGGCCCCCTCGAGGCCGGACGGCGAGGCCAGGGCGATGGTGGCGAGGTCGATGCCGGGCGACAGCAGGTGGATGCCGGCCCAGCCGGTCAGCACGCCGCCCGCCGCGGCCAGGAACGCCTGCGGGAGCGCCATGAGGATCAGCAGCCGGCGGCCCTGGGATCGGCTCATGCCCATCGTGCGCAACCGGGCGAGGAGCGCGCGGCGCTCGGGCGCGGTGCGCAGCACCGTCAGCAGGAGGGCGAGGACCGCGTACCCGGCGCCCGCTGCGACCGCGACGACGTACAGGCGTTCCGCGCCGGACTGCAACGGTGAGTCGACGTGCCGCGCGCGTTCCTCCGCGCGCAGCCGGACGGATGCGCCCGTGCCCTCCGCCGCCGAACGCAGCGCCCGGCCGCTCAGGGAGTCACCGGTCAGCAGCAGGGTCGTCGCGTGCGCCGCCGCGCGGGGAAGCCCGGCGCGGTCCACGATCAGGAAGTCGTCGCCTATCACGGCCGGGGTGTGGTCCCGGACGAGGACGACCTGGACGGTGACGGAGGTGCCGTCCGGGAGGAGGACGACGTAGGGGCCGGTGCCGTACTCCTCGGCCACCCGGGGGGAGGCCAGCGCGGGCAGCGGCCGATCGGTGCCGCTCCCCGCACCGGCGTCCTCGCCCCGGCCCTTCGCGTCGGCCTCGCTCCCGCCTCCGCCCCCGCTTCGCAGGCTCGCCGCGTCGAACGACCCCAGTCCCGTGTGGCGCGACAGGCGCGCGTAGGCGGCGGGGTCCACGCCGGCCAGCGGGACGGGCTGGCCGCTCTGCTGCGGCTTCGCCTCGCGGGTGACGCTCGCCGCCGTCACGTCCCGTACGCCGGGCAGCCCGCGCACGCGGGCGGGCAGGGCCTTCGGGAGCCGGCCGGTGGTGGTCTCGACGCGGCCGTCGGCACCGACGTCGAGGAGCGCGGCCTGGTCGCGGGCCGCCGTGACCCCCGCCAGGACCGAGCCGCCGAACGCGGCCGTGGTCAGGGCACTGAGCAGGGCGAGCAGCGGCAGCACGGCGAAACCGGGGGCGCGGGCCACCTGGGCCAGCGACAGCGGGATCACCAGGCCGCGCAGGCGGGCGGCGGCCTTGCTGAGCGCGCGCAGCGGCAGGGGGTGCAGACGGGCCAGCAGCAGAGCCGCGACCACTCCGGTGAGCAGGGGGGCGGCGGCCACCAGGCCGGTGCTGCCGGATCCCTGGCGGCGCAGGGCGGCGACCGCGCCCGCCGCGATCACCAGCACCGTCGCCTCCACCACCGTGCGTCGCCGGGACGGCCGGGTCGCCGTGAGGTCCTCCCGGCCGTCGTGCATCCGCACCGTGCGGTGCGCGGCCACGGCCCGCAGGGGCAGCGCGAGGCAGGCGAGCAGGGTGACGGCGAGGGCGGCGGTGACGGCGGGCGCGGTGCGGGCGTCGGGCAGGAGGAGCAGTGCGGCGGTCAGTCCGAGGGCGCCGGCCGGCACCGCCATCGCCGCCGTCTCGGCCAGCAGCCGGGCGGCGAGGCCGGGCAGGGAGGCGCCGCGGGCCCGTAGCAGTGCCAGTTCGGTGCGTCGGCGGTCGGCGGCGACTCCACCGGCCATGGCCAGGACGATGACGGCGAGGCTGCCGGTCCCGACGGCGGCGAGGAGGAGCAGCGGCTCGATCCCGGAGCGCAGTCGGGAGTGGTCGGCGAGGACCTCGTCGAGGTTCGTCTGGGCCTCCAGCTCGTCGTCGACGGCCGTCCGCAGGCGCTGCACTCCCGGGCCCGACTCGAGGGCGGAGACGGCGGACGCCAGCCGGTCGAGATCGTGGCCACGCAGGGTCGCGAGGTCGGGGGCCACGTTCCAGTACCGGTCCGGGCGGCCGGGTGTGCCCAGGAGGGCCGGGCCGGCGTCGGGGGCGAGGAGCAGGCCGCCGAGCCAGTAGACCTCGGAGAGCTGGCTGCCGGGCTGGCGGCTCAGTGCGGGGGTGCGCAGCACCGGCAGTGCCGACCAGTAGGCGCCGTCGGGACTGCGGGGGACGACGATCCCGGTGATCCGGACGGCGAGCGGGCCGCGTCCCGAGCCCGGTACGCGGATCACGGAGCCGACCTTGATGTTGAGGGTGCGGGCGGTGTCCGCGGTGACGGCGGCCTCGACGCTCTCGGTCGCCGCGGTCACCGGTTCGCCCGTGGTGCGGGGCAGCCGGCCTGCGGAGAGGCGGGAGTGGGAGGGGAGGTCCTGTTGGGCGGCGAGCACCACCTGGGCGGGCAGGCCGACGGGCTGGGTGAGCCAGGGTTCGGACGTCTCCAGGGGGACGGTCGTGCGGACGCCGTACGACGACTGCGCGCGGTCGGGAACGAGCGGCTCCTCCGCCGCGGCCAGCACCTCGGCCCGCGCCTTGGCGAGCGGAGCGGCGCGCAGGAGGGACTCCATCTGCTTCAGCGAGGCCATCCAGGGCGGCGCTGCCTGGATCTGCACGCTCGTCCGGTCGGGGCGGGCCTGCTCGATGGCCCGGCGCAGCCCCGCGTCCCCGTACCGGTCGACGGCACGCGGGTACGCGGCGGCGAGCGCGGCCGTCACGGCCACCAGCAGCGCGAGGGCCACGGAGGTACCGGCGAAGGCCCTCAGCCGGGTGCTCAGCCCGGCCCCCGCGTGCGGCGGCACCGCCCCCGTCCCCTTGCCCTGAGGGGGCACCGGTCGCGCGCTCACTGCGTCACCTCGTCCCTGAGAGTCGTCGTCACGGGTTTCGCCCGCCGGAGCGCGAGGGCCACCGTCACCAGGGTGGGGCCCGCCGCGAGTGCCGCCAGCAGGGCGGCGAGCCGCAGGAGCGGGAGTTCGACGAGCACCGGCGGGAGCGGGCGGGTGGCCTGCCCGGTCAGGACGACGAGCGGCACCAGCGCGTATGTCAGCACGGCGCCCAGGGCCGTGCCGACCAGGAGCGCCAGGGCCACCAGAACGCCGTGCTCCGCGGCGACCAGCCGGGCGAGCCGGCGGCGCCGTGTCCCGAGGGCGCGCAGCACGGCGAACTCGCCGTCCCTGGCGCGGATCGCGCCCGCCGCGCTCACCGCGAAGCCGAGCGAGGCGAAGAGGACCGTCACGGCGGCCGCGGCGACGAGCGCGGCTTCCGGGGCCGCCCCGAACGGGTCGTCGCTCAGCTCGGCCGCCGTCTCGTCGCGCACCATGACCTGCTCCGGGTCGATGTCGGGCAGGGCCCGTGTGGCGGCCGCCGTGGCGCCGGGGGCGCTCGTGCGCAGCCACCACTCGGTGGGCTTCAGGCTGGTTCCGTGGCGGGCCTGCAGTACCTGGTTGACGGCGCGGAGATCGACCATCAGGGCCCCGCCGTCCTGCGCGGTGTTCTCCGTCGTGGGCAGGGCGCTCGCGGTGCGGACGACGCGTACGGGCACGGAGTGGCCGTCGAAGTTGACCTGGAGGCGCTGGCCCTGGCGGGTACCGGAGGCGGTGAGGTACCGGTCGGTGGCGACCGCGACGATCTCGGGCTCGGCGGGCTGGGTGACCTTCAGCCGGACCTCCAGCGGCGAGGCGGGCGGTGACACGTCCGGCGGCTGGTAGCCGGTGCTGTACGTCATGGTGACGGGCGCCGTTGAGGTGATCCGAGGGTGTGAGGCGATGGCGTCGTCGTCGGGGACGGCGGGCGTTTCGGCCTCGATCGCGGTCGTCCACTTCGTGGGCAGGGTCAGCTTCAGTTCGTCGTCGCCGTCGGCCGCCGCGGTCAGTGTGTCGAGGACCAGGCGGTGCCGGTGGGGGCGGTTGAACGGCTGTGGTGTGGTGAGTTCGAGTCCGGTCAGCGTCAACGGGCCTCGGGCGCCGTTCAGTTCGGGGGTCAGCTGGTGGGGGCGGCCGTCGGCGGGGAGGCGGCCGGACGGTATCTCGTAGGAGGTGCCGTGGCGGTCCAGCACCGTGAGGGTGACGTCCGCGCCCTGCCCACGCGGGGTGCTGTGCAGGGTGGCGGTCAGTGCGAGCCGGGTCGTGCCCTCGGGGATCGCCACGCCGGCGGGCGGCGCTCCGCGCGGGGCGAGCCCGGCGAGCAGCGGGCCGTCCGACAGGTCCCGCCGCGCCCGCACCACCCCGGACGCCCGGGCCGTGTCCAGGGCGACGACGGTCGCGGTACGGCTGCCGGAGAGGGTCACCGTGCCGCGGGACGCGGGGACGATCGCGTCGACGTGCGGGAGGTCCGTGTAGACGTCCGTTCGGCCGAGACCGTCGCCGCCGGAGGCCAGGACCCGTACGTCGGCGCCCACGCGGAAGTCGGCCTGGTCGGCCTGGGAGCGGTGCCAGGACGCTCCCTGCCCGATCGCCATGACACCGAGCGCCACGGAGATGGCCAGGAGCAGCACAGGGCCCGCCCCGCGCATGGGCCGGCGGCTGAACTGCCAGCCGACCATGGCCGCGGTCAGGCCGCGCCCGCGGGTGAGGAGTCGTTCACCGATCCGCGCCAGGAGGGGCAGCAACCGCAGGACCAGGACCGTTCCGGCGAGGAGCACCAGGGCGGGCGCCACGACCAGCAGCGGGTCGACGTCGAGGACGCCCTCGCGGTCGGCGGTGACGGCGCCGGAGTCCCGGCCGGAGAGCATCCAGAAGGCGACTCCGGCCACGGCGACCAGTCCGAGGTCCGCGCCGGCGCGCAGCGGTGCGGGCAGGGCGTTGGCCCGTGCCGTGGCGAGGGACGCCCGCCACGCGGGGACGGCCACCGCGAGCGCGCACAGCGCGGCGACGCTCGCGGCGACCACCCACACCTCGGGCCGGCCGGCGGCCGGCAGGTCGACGCGCACGCCGGTCCGGCCGAGCGCGCCCCGCGCGGCCAGCAGCCGCGTCAGGGGTCCCGACAGCAGTGGCGCGGTCACCACCGCGGGGACGGAGATCAGCACGGCCTCCAGCGCGGCGAGGCCCGCCAGGCGGGCCCGGGTGGCGCCGCGCGCTCGCAGCAGCCGGGTCTCGGCCATGCGTTCGGAGCTGAGGAGCCCCGCGACGAGCAGGAGGGCGCAGGCCGCGAGCAGGCCGAGCTGGGCGGCGACGATGAGCATGCTGGAGCGGGTGACAAGCAGGGAGCGTTCGACGCGGTCCAGCACCTCGGGCAGGGCGGTGGCCGCCGTGGTCGCGCCGCTGAGCGCGGGACGTTTGCGCAGCTCCGCGCTCCCCGCACGGACGCCCTCACGGAGCGCGCCGACCTTCTCCGTGGTCAGCGAGGAGTAGTCGGCCGACACCAGCCAGCCCGACGAGCCGACGCTCACCCGGCCGGACGTCGGCACGCCGGCGGCGGTGAGGAGGGGGCCGTAGGTCGTGAAGCTCGACGCCTTCACACCGCGGCCGCCCAAATCGTCCAGCTGCCAGTACGGTGCCCCGGCGTCGACCGGCCGGTACACGCCGGTGACGAGTACGCGCACGGCCGGGCCGCCCAGCTGGTCGGTGACGGTGAGCCGGTCGCCGGGCTCGACCCGGAGCTGCCGGGCGGCGCTCTGCGGGAGCGCGACCTCCAGGGGCCCCGCCGTCGCTCCCTTCCGGGGGAGCCGCCCGGCGACGGTCCGCACCTGGGTGCGGTCCAGGGCCGCGAAGTGGGTGAGGTCGGGGTTGCCGCCCCGTTCGGAGGCCGGCCGCAGTGTGGGCGGCAGGGCGTAGGGGCCGGATCGCAGCAGGGTGCGCACCTTGACGGGCAGCCCCGCGAAGATGGTGCGGGAGTCGGCCCGCACGGCGTCGTCGGCCGCCTGTCTCTCGTCGGCCGGCACATTGGCCTTGACCACCAGGGCGGCCTCGGCGGCGGTGCGCTCATCGGCGAGTGACCGGCGCAGCGCCGCGTCGCCGATGGCGCTCGAGTAGGCGGTGAGCGCGGCCAGGACGGCCGTCGTCAACAACACGGTCAGCAGTACGGCGCCGAGCAGCGCGCGATGCACCCACGCCCGGAGCACGATGAACCGCAACATGCCTGCCGGCACGGCTCGTTCCCCCACCAGAACCCCCCGTTTCCAACCGCACGGACCGGACCGCTTCGCGGCGTCGGTGGCATGCGGGTGACAAGAGGGCATTCTACGACCGACTTTGGTCACCTCGTGATCGGTTTCGATTCACCCGCCTTCCCCAACTTCCCTGCCTCAGACGGTGCTTGGCTCGCGCTGGCGCCTCCGGCTTCCTCCCGGACCACGCTGGCTGGACGCGCTCGCCGGCCGGCTGCTGGACCGCGCGCACACCGCGGGCGCCGTACGCGGCGTGGTCGCCTGGGACGAGCCGCTGTCTCTTGTGTGCGGCATCGCCTTCGCCTCCCAGATCCACAGCGAGGACCGGCGGACGCGCCTGGAGTCCGGCCCGCCGCTACCCGGAGGTGATGCCGCGGGGGCCGCGAGGCCGAGGCGCAGCCGGGGCGGCGGGGCTTGCGCCGCGGCGCCGCCCGCCGCCTCGTGCTCGTCGGTGCCCCGGCGGCCACGCCGCGGCCACCCCCTCACGGTCCGCGACGGATCCTGTCGAAGCGCCGGGGAGCGTGAGCGGATCTAGGGTGGAGGGACGGGCCGGCAGGACCGGCCCTGGCGGGCGCGGCTGTCCGGACGGAGGCGGGACGCGTGGAGATGGCCGGCAAGCAGGACGCCCCCACTGCCGCCGTGGTGGTCGACGCGGACGGCGTGGTGAGCGGCTGGAGCGAGGGAGCCACACTGCTGCTGGGCTGGACGGCGGCGGACACTGTCGGGCGCCCCGTGGCCGAGCTGCTGGCCGATCCCGTGCCGCCCGGCTTCCCGGAGGACTACGGTGTCGGCCCCGACCCCACGGGGTTCGTCCCCCTCCGCCACCGGGACGGCTCCACGGTGGACGCCGTGGTGGCGGTCCACCCCCTGCACGGCACCGACAGCCGGGCGCTGGGCCACGTCCTGACCGTGCAGCGCTGGGGGCGCCGCCCGGTGATCGCCGACCGGGCCTTCGAGCAGTGCCCCTTCGCGCTGGGCGTCTACGACCCCGATCTGCGATTCCTGTGGATCAACGCCTCCTCCGGCCGGGTGATCGCCCACACCGAGGAGCAGGTGCTCGGCAGGAAGTACCGCGAGGTGCTTCCGGAGTTCGACCGCTCGCTGTTCCCCGAACGGGACGACAAGCCCTACACCGACGCGCTCGCCGAAGTGGCGAGGACGGGCAGGGCCACGCGTCTCATCACCGTCTTCCGCCCGCGCGGCAGTGACTACGCCAATGCCTGGGCCACCAGCATCTGGCCCGTCCGGGATGCCGAGGGCACGGTCCGCGCGGTCGCCAACTGGGGATTCGACATGAGCGCCGAGTACTGGGCCCGGCAGCGCCTGCTGATCCTCAACGCGGCCAGCGGCGGCATCGGCCGCACCCTCGACGTGATCGGCACCGCCGAGGAGCTGGCCAGGACCCCCGTTCCGGGATTCGTCGACCTCGTCACCGTCGACCTCTTCGACGAGGTGCTGCGCGGGGAGGAGCCGCCCTCGCCGCCCGCGTTCGGCCCCCGCGAGGCCCTCACGCTCAGCCGTGCCGCCCGGCACAGCGCGAGGGACGACGACTCCTCCCTCCCCGAACCCCCCAAGCCGGTCAGTCACGCCGCCGGTTCCGTGGCCGTCCGCTGCATGGCCACCGGCAGGTCCACGGTCGAGCTGACCGCGCAGTCCGGGCAGGGCGGCGAATGGGCGTTCGGGCCGGGGCTCGCCGCCGACCCGGCCCACTGGCCGCCGGGGAACCCGGTGATCGACGAGTCGCTCGCCGAGGACGGACTGACCGGCCGGATCACCGTGCCGCTGCGGGCACGCGGCGCGCTGCTCGGTGTCGTCGTGTTCTCCCGCCGGGACCGGCCCGAGGCCTTCACCGCCGACGATCTGATCCTCGCCGAGGAGCTGACCGCGAAGGCGGCCGTCGCCATCGACAACGCCCGCCGGTACTCACGCGAGCGCACGACCGCGCTGACCCTGCAACGCAGTCTGCTGCCGCAGCGGCTGCCGAGCCAGGAGGCGGTCGAGGTGGCCTCCCGCTATCTGCCCGCCGGAACCGGCTCGGAGGTGGGCGGTGACTGGTTCGACGTCATTCCGCTGTCCGGCGCCCGTGTCGCCCTGGTCGTCGGCGACGTCGTCGGGCACGGCCTGCACGCGTCGGCCAGCATGGGCCGGCTGCGCACGGCGGTGCGCACCCTCGCCGACGTGGACCTGCCGCCGGACGAGCTGCTCACCCATCTGGACGATCTGGTCCTGCACCTCGCCAGCGACCACCATCCCGGCGGCCACTTCCAGCCGACCGGCGAGTCCGGCGCCACCTGCCTGTACGCCGTCTACGACCCGGTCTCGCGCCGTTTCACGGTGGCGAGCGCCGGCCATCCGCTGCCGCTGGTCGTCTTCCCGGACGGCACCAGCGTGCCCGTGCCCGCGCAGCCGGGGCCGCCGCTCGGCATCGGCGGGCTGCCCTTCGAGGCGACCGAGGTGGAACTCCCCGAGGGCAGTCTGCTCGCCCTGTACACCGACGGCCTGGTGGAGAGCCGCGAACGCGACGTCGACCAGCGGATCGCCGAACTGCTGCGGGTCCTGCGGCCCTCCGCGACCTCACTGGAGACCCTCTGCGACACGGTGATGGACGCCATGCTCCTCCCCGATCGCCGTACCGACGACGCGGCCCTGCTGCTCGCGCGCACGCACGCGCTGGATCCCCACCATGTCGCCGACTGGGACGTCGAGGCCGACTTCGCGCAGGTGCAGCAGGCCCGGCAGGCGGCCGTCGACCAGGTGGAGGCGTGGGGTCTGGCCGAGGCGGCGTTCGTCACCGAACTGGTCGTCAGCGAACTGGTCACCAACGCCATCAGGTACGGCGAGCCACCGATCCGGCTGCGGTTGATCCGTGACACCTCCCTGATCTGCGAGGTGTCCGACGGCAGCAACACCGCCCCGCATCTGCGCCGGGCGCGCGCCTTCGACGAGGGCGGCCGGGGTCTGCTGCTCGTCGCCCAGCTCACCCAGGGCTGGGGCACCCGGCACACCAGCGACGGCAAGACGATCTGGTGCGCGCAGGCCCTTCCGCTCAGTGGCCCTGTGTGATTCCGGTACACGGTCATGACATTCGTGGCGGGCACGGCGAAACGCACCCCGGTCGGGCGTCGCGGTACGCGTTACAGAACAAGGACAACTCGGTGCAACCGTGTACCACCCGTCCGCGTCTCCGACCGTGCCCAGCGGAAGGGCCGGGCCATGGCGCGACGGAGAGTGACGAGTGAACCGATCCAGGGGTTGTGCGAGACGGGTGTCCCAGATGGCCGCCGCGGGGCTGATCGCGGGGCTGGTGGTGGCCTGCGGGCCGAAGGACCTGGCTCCGGGAGAGTCGGGCGGGAGCGGGAAGCCGGGCAAGGCGTCGAAGTCCGCGACTCCCACGCCCGCGAAGACGCCCGGCGGCCCGAAGGAGACACCCGGTACCCCGACCAAGACCCCGTCCTCGAAGCCGAGCGGTACGGCAGCCGGTGGCGCCAAGGCCGTGACCTGCGCGCAGTTGCAGAACGCGTCCCTGGACGGTGGTGGACTGGAGGGGTACGGCATCGCGGGGGCCTCCCTCAGCGCGGGCCGCTGGGAGGGTCCGGACGGTGTGGTGATCGAGCTGCAACCGCAGTGCGCCATCGGTGACATCACCGGGGACGGCGCGGCCGACGCCGTGGGCGCGCTGAAGATCTCGACCGGTGGTACGGGCAAGTTCTACACGCTGGTCACCTGGCGCAACGACGGCGGCACCCCCGTCCCCGCGGCCGCCGCCGAGCTCGGCGACCGCACCCCCGTGGTCTCCATCGACTTCCCGTCCGCCGGGCCGCCGCGCCAGGTGACGGTCGTCTACCGGACGCGCGGCGACGACGATCCCGCGGCGGTCGTCACCCTCACCCGCACCGCGGTGTACGAGGTCAGCGGCGCGTCCATGGTGGAACTGCACCACAGCGACGCCCCGTACACGCCGTAGCGCCAGGAGGATTCGCGGTTCAGGAGGCGGGCCGGGGGTCGATCCACAGCGACTCGGACGTGGCGCACAGTTCGCCCTCGGGTGTGGTGAGCGCGACGCCCATCGTGTGCTTGCGGCCGGACTCCGAGAGCAGCCAGGCGTACAGGACGTAGGGCTCGCCCGCGGCGACCGGCCGCAGGACCGTGCCGGTGAGGGAGGCGGTGACCGCGCCGGGGCGCTGGGTGCCGAGGAAGCGGCCCGCCCAGTGGCCCGGGCAGTCCAGGGCACCCCAGACCAGGCGGGTGGGGAGCAGGCCGTCCGGGTCGGCGAAGGCCGGCGACGGGGTCCAGGCGGTGGCCACGACGTCCTGGCCCGGCACCGGTCCGCAGTAGACGCGCAGGCCGCGGTCGGCGGTGCGCAGGCCGCAGCCGAAGCAGTCGACCACCCCCGGGGGCGGTGTCGCGCGGAACCTCTCCGCGGCGGCGGCCGCCTCGTCCCAGGAGGGCGCCGCCGGTACGTCGAGCGGCAGTTCGGCGGGGCGTGCGGAGGCGAGGGGCCGTTCGGCCTCGCCCAACTCCACACCTCCGTCCGCCGTTCCGGCGATCCGTACGGGCACCTCGACCGGCACCGGCCCGCGGAAGTCCACCCGTACCGTCTTCGCCTCGGAGCGCTCCGCCAGGGTGCCGGCGACATAGCCCCCGAAGGCCACTCCGGGGTAGCCGACGTACAGCTCCGGCAGCACGATCGTGTCACTCGTCGTCATGATTCCCACTTCACCACATCTCGGGGACCGCGCCCGGCCGACCGGCTGGACGCGGTGTCGCCCGGCGGCGGCCGTCGGGGCGGGCAGGGCCCGGTGTCGTCCGGTCGGGGGCTCGCGTCGGGTCAGGCGGGTCGGTCGGCCGCGCCCGGTGCGAGGGCCGGCTGGAACTCCGCCCGCTGGAATTCCGCTTGCTGGAGTTCCGCGAGCAACTCGCTCTGTCCGGAGAGCAATTCGGTCAGGATGCGGCGAGCGGCGCGCAGCAGGTCGGCCACGTCGCCGCCGGCGAGGGCGTAGCTGACCGTGGAGCCCTCCCGGATGGAGACGACGATCCCCGAACGGCGCAGAACACCCAGTTGCTGGGACAGGCTGGACGGTTCGATCTCGATCTCACTGAGCAGGTCGCGCACGGCGAGCGGGCCGCTCTGCAGCAGTTCCAGAACCCGGATGCGCACCGGGTGTCCGAGCATGCGGAAGAACTCGGCCTTGGCCTGGTAGAGGGGGACCTGCATGAGAATCGCTCGCTCCCTGCCGTGTTCGACGGGCTTTCTCTGGGTTTCTCTGGGCTCTCCCTCGGCGGCGGCCCAGATGCCACCGCGGACGGCTCGACGGGGGCCGGCGCCGTGTGCTGCGTCAATCCTCGCTGATCCGGCCCCGCACACCCATGGCTTTGACCTCATCTGGATATTCCCAGTTGAAGAAGTCTTCAAGTCATGGGCATGCGAGGGCGCGCATCACGGCATTGCTATACGTGGAGATCCGCTCCGACGCGCTTGAGTTGGTGGCGGGCCATGGCGAGGTTCGATTTGCCCCTGTCGAGCACGAGGTAGAGGAACAGGCCGTTGCCGCTGCGGCCCTTGAGCGGCTGGATGATGTGGTACTGGCCGCCGAGCGTGATCAGCATGTCCTCGATCTCACCCGTGAGCCCCAGGTGCTCCATGGTGCGGGTCTTGGCGCGGATCACATCCGTGTTGCCCGCCGCCGCGACGGTCAGGTCGAGGTCCTTCCCACCCCCGAGAGTGCCGAGCGCCATCCCGCTCGTGTAGTCGACCAGCGCGGTCCCCAAGGCGCCTTCGATCGACGTCATGATCTCCTTCAGCGAGATCTCCACATTGCTCATCCCGGAATCTCCTCCACGTCACGGTGCGGACGGGGCATCGCCCTCTCCGCCGGTGCAAGGACCCTATGAAGTGCCCGCGACGGACAGCGCTGTTGTTCGGTTGTCGTTCGGTACTGAACGCGTGAGCCGTGAATTGCCGGAAGCCACACCGCTTTTGACCGGCCGTGCGCGCGAAAGCCCGGTGCCCCTGTCGATCTCGGGATCCGGGGATTTCCCACGGAAAACGGCGCACGTCCCTGAGGCGCGGTTGCGCCCGGCGGCGCCACCGGGGACGGCCGCCGGCCTGCCGAAGGCGAGTGACGGGCGTCCGCGTCGACGCAGGTCGCGGTATGTCCGGCGCGGAGCGGGCGTCCCAAACCGACCATCGGACCACGTCCTCGGCCCGCACCCGGAGAGGGGCGCACGCCCCCAGGAAAGGGAATTGTCCATATGAGATGAGCTTCGCGAACGCTCTTGCCCGAGGCTCACGGTCTGCAGCTTGCTAGGTGCTGCGCCCACTTCCCGACCGGGGGCTCGTGATGAGCCCCCGGGGCGGACCGTCGGCATCCCGGGCAGTCCCGGAGCCGTCGGTCGTGGAGGTGGTCGGGAATCGCCATCCGAAGCGAGGAGTAGTCATGAAGAAGGCTTACGAGGCACCGACACTCGTCCGACTCGGCACGTTCCGGAAGGAAACGGGGCTCCTGGGATTCGCCGGCAACGACCGGCTGATCCTGAGCAAGAACTGACGATCCCCAGTCCCTGACCCGACGTCATGACTGAGCTGCACGAAAGTGCGGGGACGGGCCCCGGCGACGCGCACTTCGCGGTCTTCACCGACCGTGCGGACGCGGCCGCCGTGGCCCGCTCCCTCGCCCACCCCGGAAGCCGGACGCTCACGCACGCCTCGGGCCGGCCCTGGCTGGTCGGCCGGTGGCACGACGGTGAGGTCGTCACGGCGAGCGCCGGCACCACCGCCCTCGCCGTGGTCGGCTGCTGCCCCGTCGACGCCGACGAACTGCGTCGCCGGGCCGCCGCGTTACGTGATCTCGCGGAGCTGGACGCGCTGGCCCGGTCCCTGCCCGGCAGTTTCCATCTCGTCGCCGCCCTCGACGGACGGATCAGGGTCCAGGGCACCGCGTCCGGGCTCCGGCTCGTCTTCCACGCCGAGATCGACGGCGTACGCGTGGCCGCCACCCGTGCCGACACGCTCGCCGACGCCCTGCACCTCGACCCGGACGTCGAGGAGTTGGCCGTGCGGCTGCTCTGGCCCGCCCCCTATCCGCTGTTCGAGACATCCCTGTGGCGTGCGGTGACCGCCGTCCCTCCGGAGGACGCCGTGGTCGTCGCCGCGGACGGACGCACCGTGCGGCACACCCGCTGGTGGACGCCGCCGGAGCCGGTCCGGCCGCTCGCCCACGCCGCGCCGCTGATCCGCGAGGCGCTGCGGGAGGCCGTCGACGCCCGTACGCGGCAGGGCGGCACGGTCAGCTGCGACCTGTCCGGCGGCCTGGACTCGACGTCCGTCTGCTTCCTCGCCGACCGCTCCCCCGCCCGCGTGGTGGCCAGTACCTGGCCGGGCCGCGATCCGGCGGACACCGACCTGTACTGGGCCGAACAGGCGATGGGCCACCTCCCGGACGTCGAGCACGTGGTGTGGGACGCCGACGCGTCCCCGCTGGTCTACGAGGACCTGCTCGACATCGACGACCTGCTCGACGAACCGACCATCGGTGTCATGGACCGCTCCCGGGTCCTGCACCATCTGCCCGGGCTCGCCGCGCGCGGCAGCCGGCTGCATCTGACCGGCATCGGGGGCGATCACGTGGCCTGGTGCTCCGAGGCGTACTACCACCGGATGATGCGCACCCGCCCGCTGTTCGCCGTACGGCAGTTGCGCGGGTTCCGGGCGCTGTGGCAGTGGCCGCTGGGTGGCACGGCCCGCGCGCTCGCCGACTCCCGGCCCTACCGGGACTGGCTTCGCGACGCCGCCGGGCGGCTCCGCGATCCCTTGCCCTCGTCCGTGGCGACGGGGCTCGGCTGGGGCATGGCCCCCCGTCTCTTCGACTGGGTGACCCCCGAGGCCGAACGGATGGCGCGTCGGGCACTGCTCCGGACGGCGGCGACGGCCGCACCGCTGCACCCGGACCGCGGCATGCACAGCGACCTGGAGCAGATCCGGTCGTGCGGCCGCGTCATCCGGCAGTGGGACGGGATGGCGGCCCGCGCCGGTCTGCCGATGGCCTCCCCGTTCCTCGACGACCGCGTCATCGAGGCGTGTCTCGCGGTCCGCCCGAGCGAGCGGGTCACACCCTGGCGGTACAAGCCCGTCCTGGGCGCCGCGATGCGCGGCATCGTGCCCGAGGGCTGCCTGCGGCGCACCACCAAGGCCACCGCTTCCATGGACGCCTCCAACGGGCTTCGCGAACACCGCGCCGACCTGCTCGCCCTGTGGGAGGAGTCGCGGCTCGCGGAGCTGGGACTGGTGGACGGGGCCGCGCTGCGCGGCCTCGCCCGGCGACCCGCCTCCCCGGGGCTGTCCGACGCCATCCTCTACTCCACCATCGCGGCCGAGGTGTGGCTGCGGGGACGCTCCCGCCGCCGCGCCCCCACCCCCCGATCCTGACCCTCCCCCACGTCAGAAAGGTCCTCATATGCCCCTGCGGTTCGGCGCCGACGTCTCCACGGCCGAGACCGACTACGGCACGGTACTGCTGGACGAACGAGCCGGCACCTACTGGGAGTTGAACCCGACCGCCACCCTGGTGGTACGGACGCTGCTGGACGGCGGCGAGGAGGCGGACGCGGTCGCCGCCCTGGTCCGGGAGTTCGACGTCGACGAGACGCACGCCCTGCGCGACGTCGAGGCGCTCGTACGACAGCTGCGCGGCTCGGGGCTGGCCTCATGACGACGCCCAGCGCGCTGGAACGGCCCACGGGTGTGCCCGTGGTGCGACGGCTGGCCGCCCGCCTCGTCCTGCTCCCCGCCGTCACCCTCGCCCTGCTGCCGCCCCGGCACATCCGCTCCGTCCTCGGCGTCCTGCGGCGCGGTGCCGCGCCGGCCACCGCCCGCCAGGCCCGGAACGCGCGCGACGCCATGTGCGCCGTCAGTCTGTACTGCGCCGGACCCAAGGGGTGCCTGCCCCGCTCCCTGGGGGCGGCGCTGCTGTGCCGGCTCGGCGGGACCTGGCCGACCTGGTGCACCGGTGTGCGCGTCGTGCCTCCGTTCACCGCCCACGCCTGGATCGAGGCGGAGGGCCGTCCCGTCGGAGAGGGGGTGCCCGAGGGGTACTTCGCCCGGCTGGTGGCCGTCGCGCCCTCGCCCCGTCCGACGGACCGATGACCGGAGCGACGGTCACGGCGGCGGCCGGGTCCCGGCCGCCGAGGCGGGCAGGTCCACGCGGGCGGCGGTGGCCACGATCTACCGGCTCACCGCCGGGCACCGCGACGCCGTCGCCGCCGTCCTGACCCTCGTGGGCGCCGCCCTGGGCCTGGCCCAGCCACTCGTCGCCGAACAGGTCGCGGACGCGAGCCGGCACGGGCAGATCGGCTGGCCCTCACCTGCTCGCTCCGGCTGCCCCCGTGCCTCGCCCCCTCCCCCTCTCGCGGCGCCCGCCTTCGACCCTCTCCCCCTCCCTCTCGGCAGCCGGTCCACGCCGTCGGCGCACTCCTTAACGCGGTCTTGACGCCTCCCGGCCCCCTTTGCCATGGCCCTGGAATCACTCCCTGCTTACGCTGATGCCGCGGTCTTCCGATGGCCGGAACTGTTCGTATCACCGCACGTCTGGAGTTCCTTCATGGCTGCCACGGAGGCCACCCGTTCCACTCGCCTGCGCGCGTGGATGCTGGAGGGCCTGTCCGACATGGGCAAGGGCGTCGACCACACCCCACCGCGGCCCGAGCCGGAGCCCGGATCCGGGTCCGCGCACCGGGGTCAGCCCTGGTGGCGGGTGATGTGCCTGACCGGCGTCGACTACTTCTCCACGCTCGGCTACCAGCCCGGCATCGCGGCGCTGGCGGCCGGACTGCTCTCCCCCGTGGCGACCGTCGTCCTGGTGATCGTCACCCTGGCGGGCGCGCTCCCCGTGTACCGGCGGGTGGCCGAAGAGAGCCCCCACGGCGAGGGCTCCATCGCCATGCTGGAACGGCTGCTGACCTTCTGGAAGGGCAAGCTGTTCGTCCTGACCCTGCTGGGGTTCGCGGCGACGGACTTCCTCATCACGATCACGCTGTCGGCGGCGGACGCCTCGACGCACCTGGTCGAGAACCCCCACCTGACCGACGCCCTGCACGACAAACAGGTCCTGATCACGCTCGTGCTCATCGCCCTGCTAGGCGCGGTGTTCCTCAAGGGCTTCCTTGAGGCCATCGGCGTCGCGGTGGCCCTGGTGGCGGTGTACCTGGCGCTGAACGCCGTGGTCGTGGTGACCGGCCTGTGGCACGTCGTGACCGAGGGCCATGTCGTCACGGACTGGTCGACCGCCCTCACCGCCGAACACGGCAACGTCTTCGTCATGATCGGTGTGGCGCTGATCGTCTTCCCCAAGCTCGCGCTCGGCCTCTCCGGCTTCGAGACCGGCGTCGCGGTCATGCCGCATGTGCAGGGCGACCCGGGCGACACGGAGGCGAACCCGAAGGGACGGATCCGGGACACCAAGCGGCTGCTGACGGCCGCCGCCGTGATCATGAGCGTCTTCCTGATCTGCACGAGCTTCATCACCACCCTCCTCATCCCGGAGAAGGAGTTCGAGGCCGGTGGCAGCGCCAACGGGCGGGCGCTGGCCTATCTCGCGCACGACTATCTGGGCAACACGTTCGGCACGGTCTACGACATCTCCACCATCGCCATCCTCTGGTTCGCGGGCGCCTCCGCCATGGCGGGCCTGCTCAACCTGATGCCCCGCTACCTCCCCCGCTACGGCATGGCTCCGCACTGGGCCCGCGCCGTCCGCCCCATGGTGATCGTCTTCACCCTGGTCGGCTTCCTGGTCACCTGGATCTTCGACGCGGACGTGGACGCGCAGGGCGGCGCGTACGCGACCGGCGTCCTGGTCCTCATCTCCTCCGCGGCGATCGCGGTGACCATCGCGGCCCGCAAGGCGGGTCAGCGCAACTGGACGATCGCCTTCGCGGTCATCTCGGTCGTCTTCCTCTACACCACCGTCCTGAACGTCGTCGAACGCCCCGACGGTGTGAAGATCGGCGCCTGCTTCATCGCGG
Organism: Streptomyces sp. MA5143a; assembly: GCF_900290235.1. Taxonomy (GTDB): domain Bacteria; phylum Actinomycetota; class Actinomycetes; order Streptomycetales; family Streptomycetaceae; genus Streptomyces. The sequence continues at coordinate 61,518 of NZ_OLMK01000102.1, read as the reverse complement.
GCATCGTCCTCGTCTCCCTCCTGTCCCGGCTGGCCCGCGCCTTCGAACTGCGCGTGACGAGCGTGGAGCTCGACGACATGGCGGAGCGCTTCGTACGGGACATCGCCCACCGCAGGATCCGCTTCGTCGCCAACCAGCCCGACAGCCGGGACAGCACCGAGTACCGGGAGAAGATCGAGCAGATCCGTCACGACAACGACGTCCCCCCGGCCGAGGACGTCGTCTTCGTGGAGGTCACGGTGACGGACCCCTCGGAGTTCGAGGCGGGCCTCACCGTCCGGGGCGAGGTGCTGCACGACCGTTACCGGGTGCTGACGCTGGAGTCCTCCTCGGTCCCGAACGCGCTGGCCGCGCTGCTCCTGCACGTCCGTGACACGACCGGGGGCATCCCCCACATCTACTTCGAGTGGACGGAGGGCACCCCCTTCGCCAACTTCCTCCGCTTCTTCCTCTTCGGCCAGGGCGAGGTGGCCCCGGTCACACGGGAGGTCCTGCGGGAGGCGGAACCGGACCGGGCCCGGCGTCCTCGCGTCCACGTGGGCTGACACCGGTCCACGCGGAAGGGGCGGCCGCGTCCGCGCGACCGCCCCCGGGCATCGGGCTCAGGCGTCAGGCGCCGGTGAGCATGCCTTCGCGCAGGCGGGTCAGGAGACGGGAGATGAGTCGGGAGACCTGCATCTGGGAGATGCCGAGGCGCTCGCCGATCTCGGCCTGGGTGAGTTCCTCCACGAACCGCCAGTGGATGATCTTGCGGTGGCGTTCGTCGAGTTCCGCGATCATCGGGGCGAGGGCGTGGAAGTCCTCGATCAGCCCGAACGCGGCGTCCTCGTCCCCGATGAAGTCGGCCAGCGCGGACTCGCCGTCCTCGCTGTTGGTGATGGCCGCGTCCAGGGAGGCCGACTTGTAGCCGTTGGCGGCCAGCTGGGCCTCCACGACCTCGTCCTCCGGCAGGCTCATCAGCTCGGAGAGTTCCTTGGTCGTCGGGGTCCGGCCGAGGCGGCTCTGCAACTCCTCGTTGGCGCGGGCGAGCTGCGCCCGGGCCTCCTGGAGCCTGCGGGGCACATGGACGGCCCAGGAGGTGTCACGGAAGAACCGCTTGATCTCACCGACGATGTAGGGGACGGCGAAGGAGGTGAACTCGACCTCGCGGGACAGCTCGAACCGGTCGATCGCCTTGATCAGGCCGATCATGCCGACCTGGACGATGTCCTCCATCTCCTCCGGCCCGCGGCTGCGGAAACGGCCGGCCGCGTAGCGGACGAGGGACATGTTCATCTCGATCAGCGTGTTCCTGGCGTACTGGTACTCGGGGGTGCCCTCCTCCAGTACCGCCAGCTGGTCGAAGAAGAGCTTCGACAGCTCTCGTGCGTCCTTCGGCGCGACCTTGGAAGGGTCCGCGATCTCCGGAACGTCCGCCGTCCGTCCAGTGGTCTGTACGGCCGTCGCCATCATCCGCCCCTCCCAGTCGATCCGCCTCGTCCTCGCCGGTCCTTCGTCCGGCAAGCACGCGCATACCCCGGCCCCCGACACGCATTCCTCCGACCTCAGAAATTTTTTTTCTCGGTCGGGTGCGAACCCGGGAACCCGCGGGACGGCGGGGGCCCTCCGGGTCAGACCGTGAAGCGGTCCGGGTCCGCGGCCCGCCAGTCGGCCGCCCACGAGGCGGGCGGCTCGGCCAGCAGCTGTCCCGGCGCGAGCCACTCGTACAGCTCCGCGTAGGACCGGTCCGTGCAGGCGTCGACGCGTCGGCGGAGCATGTGCGGGCGCAGCTGACGGGGGTCGGTCACCCCCATGGCCGCCATGATCTGCAGGGCGCCGGCCACGGTGGCCTCCTGGTAGCGCCGGACGCGCTCCGTCTTGTCTCTCACGTCGAGGGCACGGGCCCGGCGGGGGTCCTGGGTCGTGACGCCCGTGGGGCAGGTGTTGGTGTGGCACCGCTGGGCCTGGATGCATCCGACGGCGAACATCATCGCCCGCGCGGCGTTGCCGTAGTCCGCGCCCTGGACCATGCGTTTGACCAGGTCGGTGCCGGTGGCGATCTTGCCGCTCGCGCCGATCCTGACCCGGTCGCGCAGTCCCGCGCCCACGAGGGCGTTGTGCACGGTGTGCAGGCCCTCCGTCAGGGGGGTGCCGACGTGGTCGACGAACTCCAGGGGCGCCGCGCCGGTCCCGCCCTCGGCGCCGTCGACCACGATGAAGTCGGGTGCCGTGCCCTCCTCCAGCATGGCCTTGCACACGGCCAGGAACTGCCGGCGGGAACCCACGCACAGCTTGAACCCGGCGGGCTTGCCCCCGGACAGTTCACGCATACGGGCGATGAAGCGCACCAGTTCACGTGGCGTGGAGAACACGCGGTGGTACGGCGGTGAGACCACCGTCCGCCCTTCGGACACGTCCCGGACCCGGGCGATCTCGGCGTTCACCTTGGCGCCCGGCAGCACTCCGCCGATACCGGGCTTGGCGCCCTGCGACAGCTTCAGGGACACGCACCTGACGTGGTCGTGGGCGGCCTTGTCGGCGAACTCGGCGGCGTCGAAGCCGCCGTCCTCGGTGCGGCATCCGAAGTAGCCGGTGCCGATCTCCCAGACGAGGTCGCCGCCCGGACGCAGGTGGTACTCGGAGAGGCCGCCCTCACCGGTGTCGTGGGCGAACCCGCCCGCCGCCGCGCCACCGTTGAGCGCGAGGACCGCGTTGGCGGACAGCGAGCCGAAGCTCATCGCCGACACGTTGAGCAGGGCCATGTCGTACGGGCGGCCGCAGTCGGGGCCGCCCACGCGTACGCGCGGCGGGTCGTCCGGCACCGGGCACGGCGCCATCGACGGGACCAGGAACTCGTGGCCGGGCCGGTACACGTCGCGTTCGGTGCCGAACGGCTCCTCCGCGTCGGTGCCCTTGGCCCGCTCGTAGACGATGCTGCGGACATCCCGGTCGAAGGGGCGCCCGTCGAAGTTCCGCTCGACGAAGTACTGCTGGAGTTCCGGACGTATGCGCTCCAGGAGGTAGCGGGCGTGGCCGAGGACGGGGTAGTTGCGCAGCACGGAGTGCCGGCGTTGGGTGAGGTCCCACGCGCCCAGCACACCCGTGCAGGTGAGCGGGAGCGCGGCGATCCACCAGAAGGGCGAGATCCCGACCGCCGCCGCCGTGGCCAGGCAGGCGGTCACCAGGGTCAGTACGACGATTGCGAGACGTGTCACGTCTGCCGCGTTGCCCGGTCGTCGGCGGCCATGCGTGCGGCCGGGCGGGAAGTGGTCGTTCCGGGTGAGGGGCGGCGGCGGTTGCCGTGCCAGTCGAGCACCAGGACCGTGGCGTCGTCCGCGAGGTTGCCCCGGCAGGCGTCGAGGACCGCGCCGGTCAGCCGGCGTACGACTTCTCTCGGGTGCAGGGCGCGGGTCTCGTGGAGGAGGGCGACCAGGTCGACGGCCGCGGCGCCGCGGTCCTGCATGCCGTCGGTGAGCAGGATCAGCCGGTCCTTCGGGCGCAGGCGCAGCTCCTGGGCGCGGTAGGGGATGGGCGCGGCGACGCCGAACGGCAGGTTGACGGCGAGTCGGACCTCCTCGACGGCGCCGTCGCGCAGGCGCAGGGGCCAGGGGTGGCCGGCGTTGACCAGTTCGCAGAGGCCCGTGTCGAGGTCGACGCACAGCAACTGGCCGGTCGCCAGGCCGCAGTTGTGGCGCAGCAGTGCCTGGTGGGCCTGTTCGGCCTGCTTGACGGCGTCGCAGCCGCCGCGGCGCGCCCGCCGGAGCGCGCCGATCAGCAGGGTGGCCAGCAGGGCGGAGTCCGTGTCGTGGCCCATGGCGTCGGTGATGGACAGATGCAGGGTGTCGCGGTCGAGGGTGTAGTCGTAGGTGTCGCCGCCGATGTCGTCGGCCGGGACCAGCCCGGCGGCGAGGGTGAACTGGTCGGCCTCGCAGCAGGGCGCCGAGGGCAGCAGCTGGTGCTGGATCTCGGCGGCGAGGCTGGTCTCGGTGGTGCGGCGGCCCAGATGGTAGAGATCGGTGAAGCGGCGGTCCGTGACGATGATGTAGGCGAGCGCGTGGGCCGCGTCGCGGACCTGGCGCAGCGCGGTGTCGTCGGCGGACTGGAGGGTCACCTCCAGCAGGCCGATGCAGTCGCCGCGGTTGGTGACCGGCGTGACGACGCGCAGTCCGTCCTGCCCGTCCGGCTCCACGTGTTGGCGTTGGCCTCGGAGCACACCGTCGTAGACGCTGCCGTGCAGGGCGATCGGTTCGGCGCGGTCCGTGGTGTCACCGCCGGGCGCGGCGAGGCGTACCAGCCGCTGTCCGATGAGGTCGGCGAACAGGAAGGAGACCCGCTCCGCTCCGAACCGCTTCTGCAGATCGCGAGCCACCACGTCGACGGACTCCCCGGGCGGGGCCGCCTCCGCGGCGGCCAGCAACTCGCCCAGTTCCAGATCTCCACGCTCCACGACAACCTCCTGTCGGTTGCCGCAACTTTTTCCCCGAGTTTCCGCGACATCACCCGATGTGTGACACGGCACGCGGTCCGAGGGCCCGATGCGTCGCCGGATCAGTCCGGATCGCCACCTACGGAGTGTGACGGCCGGTGACGTCCACCGCGGGGTCGTCGGGCAGGGCGATGCGGACGGTGATGCGCTTGCCGACCGGTTCGCGCCGCGCCTCGAAGCCGTGCGCGACGGCCATGACGATCTCCAGGCCGTGCTGCCCGACCCGGCCCGGGTCGGCGGCCCGGGCCACCGGGAGGACGGGATCGCTGTCCCAGACGGCCACCTCGACCATCGCTCCGGAGACCCGCAGCTCCATGAGCACCGGGCCGGGGGCGTATTTGCGCGCGTTGGTGACGAGTTCGCTGACCACCAGCTGGGTCAGTTCCATCGCGCGGGCCGACACCGGCACGCCGTGCTCGACCCGCACACGGGTGAGGAAGTCGGCAGCGCTGTGCCGCGCCTGGGCGATGCAGGACCCGTCGCCGTCCAGGGCGACGGTGTCCTGGATCGGAGCGACATCGGGCATCACACCGCCCTCGCCGTCAGGAACTGATTCCGCCGGGTCCACTTTGATCCCCCGTTCACCTGCCTGCGCGTACCCCGCACCATGACTCACATGCTCCCTGACATCGCCCCAGGCATTGAACACCTGTTCGCCGTACCATCGTGGCAGGGTGCCGAAGCAGATCCTGTCGGAACCCGACCAGCCACCCGCCAGAGCAGTCGAGGACACGAGCGGTGACAGACACCCATGGAACAGCCCGTCCCGGCCGGCTGTCGATCGGTCTCACCTCCGTCGACGGCGTCCGGGTGGTCACGCTGCGCGGCGAGATCGACCATACGGTCAGGGAGCGGTTCACCGAAGCCCTGCTGCCCCGAGGGGACGCGGACGCGCGGACCGTGATCGACCTCAGCGAGGTGACCTTCATGGACTCCAGCGGCGTCAACGTCCTCGTCGCCGCCCACCACGAGGTGAGCGACGCACAGGGCTGGCTGCGCATCGCCGGCGCCCGGGATCCGGTGCGGCGGCTTCTGCACCTGGTCGCCCTGGACCAGGTCATCGCCTGTCACCCCACCGTCGAGGAGGCCCTCGCGGCCTGAGCACGGGGCTGTGCCCCTGGTTGTCCGGGGCAAGGCGCTCGCTACGGCGGGCCTCCCTCCGGTCCCCGGCCGTTCCTGGGTCTACGTCCCCACGCGGTCAGCATGCCGGCCGAGAGGGCGGCGCATTCCTCGGACCCCAGGTAGCGGACCGCCTCGTCGACGGCCGTGTCGTCGACGAGACCCGTGGCGAGCATCGCGGCTCTGCTCCGCTCCCACGTGTCCGCCCAGAAGCGGCTGATGGGGCTGCCCGGAAGCAGGGGCGGCACATGGATCTCGGCGGCCACGGACCCGAGTCCCGCCGCCCGCAGCAGGTGCGGGTACGACGGCACCCGGGAGACATCGGTCCCGATGGTGGCCCGCAGCCCCTGCCACATCGCCCGCATCACCCGGCTGTACGGGGTGTCGGGCGTCCGGTCGCCGGTCAGGTCGACCGCGTCGCTGAGGACCAGCACGCCGCCGGGTTCGACGAGGTCGGCCAACGCCGTGATCAGACGGTCGCGCTCGGGCAGATGCATCAGCACGAAGCGCGCGTGGACGAGCCGGAACCGGCCGGACACGAAGTCGGGGGCGGTGATGTCGGCTTCCCGCACGTCGAGTCCCGGGACGGCACGGGCGCCGAGGAATCGGACGTCGCGGTCCACGGCGAGCACGCTCGCCACCCCGGCCTCCGCCAGGAGCCGCCGGGACACCGTGCCCGTGCCGGCACCGACGTCCAGGCAGCGCCAGCCGGGGCCGACGCCGAGCGCCCGGAGCCGCGCCATGGTGATGTCGTCGTAGGCCAGCGCGCCGAAGTCGATGCGCTCGCCCTCGCCGGCCCGCCCCGGAGGGAAGACGGCCTCGCCGTAGCGGCCGCCGCCCGACAGCGGGTCGTCGATGGGTTCCATGGTGCCGGGCCCCTTCGCACGGAGGTGAGGACGTGCGGCCGTACCGAGGCCGCCGGTGCACCGATCCTCCCCGGAGGGCGGCGTGCGCGGCCGAGGCGCGCCCGCACCTGAGCCGATCGGACGTGGACGGCACCCACCCCGCACAGCGCGGAATTCGGTTGTCCGGCCTGCGGGCCGGCGTCTAGGTTCTGCGGTCATCGACGTGTAGCTCAGCAGCAGAGCGCCGGGCTCGGGACCCGGAGGGCGCGGGGGCGGAACCCGCCACGTCGGCTTATGAACGACAACGCTGAGCAGCAGCATCCCACCGTGGCACCGTCCTATGCGGCGGGCCAGCTGGCCAGGGCCTTCACCACCGGGCTGACCCATGAGGACGCCGACACCCGGCGTCGGGCCGAGGTGCGCGGGCAGCGCTGGCGGGAGGTCCTCGCGGGAATGGCCGCGGGCCGGCTGACGATCGGTTCACGCACCCCGGTCGCGGGTCTCCCCGCCTGGGCGACTTGCGAGGTCGTACGGGGCGGCTTCGCGACCGGGACCGCGAGCGCGGGCGGCCCCCTCCAGCCGTACGAGATCGAGGCCGCGCGGAGCTTCGGGGTGCCCGTCGAGCGGCGCGCGCTCTTCGCCCACTGCCTCACCGAGCCCGGACTGGCCTGGCTGTGGGCCCTGTTGGACAGCGGCCACTACGAGATCGGCGTCCCCGAGGAGGCGGCGCTGCTCACCATGGCGTGGCTGGTGCGGCACGGGGAGGTGGACGCGGCGCTCGACCTCGCGGCGGAACTGGAACCGTTCGCCGGCCGGCTGCGGTTCCTGCCCCGCCCGGCGGAGGGCCCCGCGCCGGACCCCTCCGCGGCGGTCCACCGGTACACCGTCTCCGACACCGTCGACACCCTGGTCCGGCGGCGGCCCAACGCGGCCGTCGAGACCCAGCGCGAGGCGCTCGCCGTGTGGCAGCCGTTCGGCGACGAACTCCTCGTCCACTGGCTGCGCACCGCAACGGACGGCCGGGTGCTCGCACTCACCCCGGACGACGACTGGCTCGCCGACGGGGCGATGCTGCTCGGCCGCTACCGGCGGCTCGCCGCGGAGCACACCCGCTGCGCCAAGCACCTTGACCCCAAGGCGAACCTGGGCATTCTGCGGGGTGCGCTGGAGGAGGTCGTCGCCGGTCGGCCGCTGGACGCGCGGCGACTCGGCCTGCTGCGGCACGCGGTGGAGTCGATGGTGCGGCGACGCGGTCTGCCCGGGTCCGCGGCGCACACGGCGCTGCGCCGAGGCCAGGCCGCGCAGGCGGCCCTCCCCTCCCACCACGCCCTGGCCCAGCTGATGCTGCGCCGCCTCGCCGTACTGCCCCAGGACACCGGTGTCACCGATGTCGCCCCGCTCCTGCGCGCGGTGACCGAGGAGGAGGGCCGGGAGACGGGGCTGCCCGTCGGCGCCGCCGTGCCGCCCGTGATCGGCCGGGTCGTCGAGTCCGCGCTGAGCGCGCCGATCGGCACCCTCGTGGAGCGGGGCGTCGTCCCGTCCGCCGAGGTACTGGCCGAACTGGTACCGCAGTTGGTCGCCGCGACCACCGCCCGGTCGTACCGGGACGAGTCGCTGCGGGCGCTGATGACGGCGCACTACCGTGCGTTCCGCGACCGCCGCTCCCTGCTGCTGCTCGATCTGGAGCGGCAGGTGCGCGTGGAGGAACTGCCCTGGGTACGGGCGGTGTCGGGGCAGCGGTCCGCCGTGCTGGGCAGGGCGGACGGCGAGGGCACGCTCACCGTGCTGCGGCAGCTGGGCGAACTGGCCGTGCAGGCGTTCCCGGGGACCCTTCTGCCCAACCCGCTGGTCCGTGAGCTGGGTGAGCTGGGACGCCGGTGCGACCTGGGCGCCCCGTTCGTGGAGGAGCTGGCCGCGGACATCTTCATGGGCGCGTTCAGCCCCAAGTTCCTCACGGCGGCACGGACAGCGGGCGACCTGCTCGGCGGGGGCTCGCTGTACGAGCGCTACTACGGCATCGACTACGCGGCGATCCGCGACCTGGCGATCGCGGAGGCCGCCGCGGCACCGGGCCGTTCGCCCGGCACCCGCGCGTCGCCCGGTTTCGCGCGCCTGTGCGCCGAGCGCGCGGGGACGCCGTCCGGGTTCTGGTCGGTCGCCGCGAACGGCACGGTGATCGAGCAGGCGCAGATCCTCACCACGCACAACCTGGCCACGCTGGTCGGGCCGGTGGGCATCGCCCCGCGGCCCGGCTGGGCCGACCTGGCGCGGCGCTGCTTCGTGACGGTGTGCCGGCTGACGGGACGCGTCCACCACAACCCGCGCCCCCTGGGCACCCTCAAGGACGCGGCGTACGCCTGGCGCCAGATGCTGTTCCACCTGTCCCTCTGTCCGCCCGGGGAGCAACGGCGGGTCGTCGCCGGGCTGCACGAGGAGACGGCCCGTCACCCCGACCATGTCGCGGTCCGGTTGGCGCCGGCCCTGGCGGGCCTGGCCCTGATCGCCGAGGGCGGCGCCTTCGACGCCGACGGAACGGCGGACGACGGCCGGGCCCGACGCCTGCTGGGGTGGAGCACCGAGGGTCACTGGATGCGAGACCAGACCCATACATAGGATGTCAATGAGTGGGCGGACGGCGAAACAAGAGGAGGTTACCCCCAGTTAGGCTCAGCGATCCTCAACTTTCCCGTATTCATGGGATGTCATGGACGCAATCGCATGGTATTTATACGTCCCATGAGACGGTCCTGGATCCTTCCCCTGATCACGCTGGTCGCCGCCACGTTCGGAGTGACAGCGGCGGGTGCGACCCCGGCATCCGCCGCCCCGACCACCCCCTTGCGGGTCATGCCGTTGGGTGACTCCATCACCTGGGGCGTCGGAAGCAGTACGGGCGACGGCTACCGCGCCGCGTTGTGGAACAAGCTCGCCGCGGACGGCCACCCGCTGGACTTCGTGGGCACCGGGCGCGCCGGTTCGATGTCCGACCCCGACAACGAAGGCCACTCCGGATACAAGATCCACCAGATCACCGCACTCACCGACGCCGCGCTGACCCGTTACCGCCCCAACGTCGTCACCCTCCACATCGGCACCAACGACCTCAACGAGAGCTACCAGGTCTCCACGGCCACCGCCCGGCTGCGGTCGCTGGTCGACCGGATCACCGCCGCCGCCCCCGACGCGACCGTCCTCGTGGCCTCCCTGGTGGTGTCCACGAGCGGCTCGGAGGAGCAGTACCGGGCCGCGTACAACCAGGCCGTGCCCACGATCGTGCGGGACGCGCAGGCGGCGGGCAAGCACGTCGCGTACGTGGACATGAGCGCCCTCACCACCGCCGACCTGGTCGACGCCCTGCACCCCAACGACTCCGGCTACCGGAAGATGGCGGACGCCTTCCACCGCGGCGTCCAGGCCGCGGACAGCGCCGGGTGGCTGAGGAACCCGGCTCCCGCGCCCGCCCGGGTGGAGTCGGGCCTGGCCGGCAAGTGCCTCGACGTCAGCGGCGCGAACACCGCCGACGGGACCGCCGTCCAGACCTGGAGCTGCGGCGGCGGCGCCAACCAGACGTGGTCCGCTTACACCGACGGCACCCTGCGCTCCCTGGGCAAGTGCCTCGACGTCTCCGGCGGCGGGACGGCCAACGGCACCAAGGTGCAGCTGTGGACCTGCCACGGCGGCGCCAACCAGGTCTGGCAGCCCTACGACGGCGGCTACCGCAATCCCGCCTCCGGGCGCTGCCTCGATGTCCCCGGCTTCTCCACGTCCGACGGCACCCAGCTCCACCTGTGGGACTGCCACGGCGGCAGCAACCAGAAGTGGACCACACTGGCCGCCGGCTGACCTTCCGTCGCACCGGCCGGACCGGGGTGGCGTACGCCCGGAACGCCACCCCGTCTCATCCGGGCCGGCCTCCTCAGGGCCCGTCGAGGTCCGCGCCGGGACCCCCGATCGTCGCGGGCCCCCCGGTGGCACTGTGGAGGGCGCCGTCGGGGCCGCCGGTGCGCAGGTGCCAGGGGTGCAGGCTGTCTGTGGTGACGTGGTACCGGTCGCCGTCCCGGCGTACATGGAAGCGTGCCGCGTCCCCGGGGCCCTCGGGACGCGGGATCACCACGGTGCGCTCGGCGCCGTCGGCGAAGGCGTGGACACGCAGTTCGACCCCGTCCGCCCAGGCCGAGACGGGCCGTTGGTCGTCGGCGGCGAAGGGGACGACCGAGTCGGGGCGGGCGAGCAGCGGCAGGGTGTGGAAGTCGTGCCGCTCCCGCACCCAGCGCGGACCGGTGACACGGGCGCCGGTCAGGATGTTGGTCCAGGTGCCCTCGGGGGCGTAGTACTCGACCGTGCCGTCGTCGCTGAGGACCGGGGCCACGAGCAGGTCGTCGCCCAGCATGTACTGGCGGTCGAGGAAGGCGGCCGTGGGGTCGTCGGGGAACTCCAGCACCATGGCCCGCATCACCGGGACCCCGGTGGTGTGGGCCTGGCGGGCGGCCTGCTGGAGGTAGGGGGCGAGGCGGTGCTTGAGAAGGGTGAACGCGCGGGTGACCTCGACGGCCTCCTCGCCGTAGTCCCACGGCACACGGTACGACTTGCTGCCGTGCAGCCGGCTGTGCGAGGAGAGCAGACCGAACTGCACCCAGCGCTTGAACACGGCGGGCGTGGGGGTGCCCTCGAAGCCGCCGATGTCATGGCTCCAGAAGCCGAACCCGGACAGACCGAGGGACAGCCCGCCGCGCAGCGACTCGGCCATGGCGTTGAAGTGGGACTCGCAGTCGCCGCCCCAGTGCACCGGGTACTGCTGGCCGCCGACGGTGGCGGAGCGGGCGAAGACCAGCGCCTCGCCCTCGCCGCGCACCTCCCGCAACAGCTCGAAGACGGCCCGGTTGTACAGGTGCGTGTACGAGTTGTGCATGCCGTCCGGGTCGGAGCCGTCGTGCCAGACCACGTCGGTGGGGACACGCTCGCCGAAGTCGGTCTTGAAGCAGTCGACGCCCTGGTCCAGCAGGGCGCGCAGCTTGCCGGTGTACCAGTCGCGGGCGGCGGGGTTCGTGAAGTCGACCAGGGCCATGCCCGGCTGCCAGAGGTCCCACTGCCACACACTGCCGTCGGGCCGCCGTACGAGGTGGCCCGCGCGCATGCCCTCCTCGAACAGCGGCGACTTCTGGGCGATGTAGGGGTTGATCCAGGCGGAGACCCGCAGCCCCCGCTCCTTGAGCCGGGCCAGCATGCCCGCCGGGTCGGGGAAGGTCTCGGGGTCCCAGTCGAGGTCGCACCACTGGTGGCCGCGCATCCAGAAGCAGTCGAAGTGGAAGACGCTCAAGGGGATGCCGCGCTCGGCCATGCCGTCGATGAAGCCGTTCACGGTGGCCTCGTCGTAGTCGGTGGTGAACGACGTCGACAGCCACAGGCCCAGGGCCCAGGCCGGGGGCAGCGCGGGACGGCCGGTGAGCGCGGTGTAGCGCTCCAGGACCTCCTTGGGTGTCGGCCCGTGGACCACGAAGTACTCCAGCGTGTGGTCCTCGACGCTGAACTGCACCTGGCCGACCGCCTCCGAGGCGATCTCGTAGCTCACCCTGCCGGGATGGTTGACGAGGACGCCGTAGCCGCGGTTCGTCAGATGGAACGGGATGTTCTTGTACGCCTGTTCGCTGCTGGTGCCGGCGTCCGCCTGCCAGATGTCCACCGTCTGGCCGTTCTTGACGAACGGGGTGAACCGCTCCCCCAGCCCGTACACCAGCTCCCCCACGCCGAGGGCCAGTTGGCCGACCATGTGGTGGCGGCCCTCGGCGTCGGTGACGAAGCCCGTGCCCCGCTCGCCCACGGAGGTCAGCGTCCGTCCCCCGGCGGTGAAGTCCAGCCTCCACGGCCCCGAGGTGTCCACGCGCAGCGTCAGCTCCCCGGAGACGAGCTCCAGCAGCGTGCCGTCCCGCCGGATCTTGCCGACGCCCTCCTCGGCACCTGGGAGCTCGAACCGCGGCCCCCCGCGTACCGATCCGGCGTGGTGGGTGGCCCGTACGCCGATCACTCCTTCGGCGGGCGACCAGCACTCGACGGTCAGCAGGGGGCTGTTGAGCGTGTCGCCGCGTCCGCGGACATGGCGTACCGGGGCGTAGAGGGTCATCCGGTGCTCGTCGGCGCGGACGTCCGTGATCTCGGTTGCGTGACGCGCGGTGTGCCCCGGGCGCATCAGCCAGTAGCCGTCGGTGAACTTCATCGTGCGGTGTCCTCCGTCCGCGCGCGGTGCGCGGCGATCAGGGCCCGGTACCAGCGGTAGCTGTCCTTGGGCGTGCGGGTGAGGGTGTCGCAGGCGACGCGGACCAGGGCGGAGCAGTTCGGTGGGCGCGGCCGGCACGACCGGCCGGCCCTGGTGACCGATTGTCGAAGCGCATCGACGCTGCCACTCCTGCCGCTGACCTGTCAATTCCCGGGATGGAAGAAAGTTTCCTTGCCTCTGCCCTCTTGTTTCGCGTGAATTGCCTCATTACCTTCAGCAGCTATGTGAAGCGCTTCGACAGTACAGCTGGTGGGAGGCCGCCGCCATGAGCCGGAGGTTGCACCGCGGAAGCTTCGTACAGGCCGACGGCCCGTCACTGACCGGAGCGGCTCCCACGACCCGTCGAGAGGACCCACCGCGTGCCCCTGCCGCACCGATCGGACGCCATGTTCGCCAATCCCGTGATACCCGGCTTCCATCCCGACCCCAGCGTCTGCCGCGTCGGCGACGACTACTACCTCGCCTGCTCCAGCTTCGAGTACTTCCCCGGCGTCCCCCTCTTCCACAGCCGCGACCTGGTCCACTGGACCCAGATCGGCAACGCCCTGGACCGGCCGAGCCAGTTGCGCCTCCCCAGGGAGACCCCCGCCTCGGGCGGGATCTACGCCCCCACCCTGCGCCACCACGACGGCCGCTTCTGGCTGATCGTCACGAACGTCAGCGGTGACGGCAACCTGATCGTCACGGCCACCGACCCGGCGGGCCCCTGGTCGGACCCGGTGTGGGCGCCGGGCGTGCCCGGTATCGACCCCGACCTCGCCTGGGACGAGGACGGCACCTGCTGGTGCACGGTCGCCGGGGTCGCGCAGGTCCGTCTCGACCCGTCCACGGGGCAGACGTACGGCACACCACATCCGCTCTGGTCGGGCGGACCCGGCGCGAAGGCCCCGGAGGCACCGCACCTCTACCGCATCGGCGACCACTGGTACCTGCTCATCGCCGAGGGCGGCACCGAACGCTGCCACGGCGTCTCCATCGCCCGCGGCCCCTCCCCGACCGGCCCGTTCGAGCCCTGCCCAGACAACCCGATCCTCACCCACCGGGGCACCGACCACCCCATCCAGAACACCGGCCACGCCGACCTCGTCCAAGGCCCCGACGGCTCCTGGTGGATGGTCCTCCTCGGCGTACGACCCGGCGGCGGCACCCCCGGCTGGCACGTCCTCGGCCGCGAGACCTACCTCGCACCCGTCGAGTGGGTCGACGGCTGGCCGGTGGTCGGCGAGGTGCCGCTGGAGGCGCCCGCCCCCGACTGGCCGCTCTCCCCCGCCCCGGTCGAGGAACGGCGCGACGACTTCGACCTCGCCGAACTCCGACCCTGCTGGATCTCGCCACGGGACCGGCCCGCCGAGCACTACGGCACCAAGGAGCGCCCCGGCTGGCTGACCCTCCGGGCGCGCGGCGGCTCCCTGGACGAGCCGGACGTGGTGTTCGCCGGCCGCCGCCAGCAGCATCCGCGGTGCCGGGCACGCACGGTGGTCGACGCGGCCTCGGGGCGCGGTGGCCTCGCCGTACGCCTCGACGAGCGGCACCACTACGAGATCGAGGCGTCCGCCACGGAGGTCCGGGTGATCGCGCGCGTCGGCTCGCTGCGTACCGTCGTGGCCGCCCGGCCCCTGCCCGACGGGCCTGTCACGGTCCTCCGCGTGGAGGTCGGTGAACCGCCGGCCCCGCACGACGCGCGCACCGGGCCCGACGCGCTCGCCTTCGGCGTCGAGGCACCGGACGGCACGTTCACCGCGCTGGCGACGCTCGACGGCCGCTATCTGTCGACCGAGGTGGCCGGCGGTTTCACCGGCCGGGTCCTCGGCCTGTACGCCGCCGAAGGCACCGTCCACTTCGACTGGTTCGACTACGAGCAGCTCCCCCCTGAGGCGGACGCCGCCGAGGACGCGGCCCAGGACGACTGACCGGACGACTGACCGATGCCGTCGGGCCGGGGCGGCGCCATGCCCGCGGGCGGCGCGGTGGCTGAGGGAGACGAGGACATCGCTCAGGACGGCAGCAAGCGACCGCCCGGCTCACTGCTCCTTCGGCGGGGCCGTGCTCTCCCGGAGGGTCAGGGTGGTCGCGATCTCCAGCCCGACCTGCGGTAGTTCCTCACCGCGACCGAGGGCGAGCGCCAGTTCGGTCGCGGCGGTCGCCATCTCGGCGAGGGGCTGGTGGACGGTGGTCAGGGGCGGATCCAGCCAGGCCACGGCCGGTACGTCGTCGAACCCCACCACGCTGAGATCGTCCGGGACGCGCAAACCGAGTTCACGGGCGGCCTGGTAGACGCCGACCGCCTGCATGTCGTTCGCGGTGAACACGGCGGTGGGCCGGTCGGGCCGGGACAACAACTCCCGTGCGGCCGCCTGCCCGTGCTCACGGGTCAGCTGGGTCTTGACCACCAGGCGGGGGTCCACCGGCAGGTCGGCCTCCGCGAGAGCGGACGTGTAGCCGGACAGCCGGGCGAGGCAGAAGGCGTGGTCGGGCCCGCTGATCATCGCGATGCGCCGGTGTCCGAGTCCGATGAGGTGCCGGGTCGCCGCCTGACCGCCCCGCCAGTTGGTGGCGCCCACGAACGGCACGTCGTCGGGCAGCTCGTCGATCGGGTCGAGGACGACGAACGGAATGCCCCGCGCCCTCAGTTGCTCGCGCTCCGCCTCGGAGAGCTGCGCCACCGACAGGACGCACCGGGGGCGCCGGCCGACGGTGTCGTCGATGGTCGTGCCGGAGGTGTCATGGAGCCCGAACTCCGACACCAGCACGCCGATCCGGTTCTTCCGGGCCACCCGTTCGACCCCGCGGATGATCTCCACGGCCCACATGCTCTCCAGTTCGCGGAAGACCAGCTCCACGAGGTTGCTGCGGTTCTTGGGAGGCTTGCGGTAGCCGTGCTGGAGGATCAGCCGCTCCACGCGCGCCCGTGTCTCGTCCGACACCCCGGAGCGGCCGTTGAGCACCTTCGACACGGTGGGTACGGAGACGCCCGCGGACTCGGCGATGTAGGCGATCGTCACCGATACGGGCCCCTCGCCGCGTCCCCCGTGGTCCTCCGTCGAAGGTTGTCCCGCTCGGTTGTCCGGCACGGTCGCCCTCTCCCCTCCCCTGGCCTGCTGCCCCGCCATTCTGGCACCCCGCCCCGGGGAACCGGTGATCGTCCGGCGCGCGGCGACCGCGCCCCGTCGGCGGCCGGCGACCGGCGGTCAGCGGTCAGCGGTCGAGGTGGAAGCGGACGGTGGTGCCGTCGGGCGCCGTGTGGAGGCGGACGAGGTCGGTGATGTGGTGGACCAGCAGCAGACCGCGTCCGCCCAGTTGGTCGCGTGCCGGGGGCCTGCGGCCGGCCAGGGGGTCGGTCAGCCGCCCGAGGTCGTGGACCTCACAGACGATCTGCTCGCCCTCGGCCCAGATCCGCAGCGTCCCCGATCCACCGCCGTGCACCACGGAGTTGGTGGTCAGCTCCGCGACCGCCAGCGTCAGATCCTGTATCCGCGCCTCGGTCAGGCCGAGCCGCCGGGCCTCCCGCACCGCGAACGCGCGGGCCCACGGCAGCGCTTCCGCGTCGAACGGCAGGGCCGCCGCTCCGGGCGGGCCGGTGAGGGGCTCGTTGTAGCGGGCGACGACCTGCTCGGGAGCGTAGGCGGCGCTGGGCCGTTCGACACCGGAGTCGATGACGACGGGATGCGTGGCTCGGGCGTCGGCGAGCACCACCGGGGTCAGGGCGTCCGCGTCGTACGGGCAGAGGATCGTCACCGCTCGGCCCTCGAAGGCCGTGTTGATGAGGGCCTCGTGCTGGACGCACGCCGGGTACTCCGCCGCCGAGCGGCCGGCCCAGATCGGCTCCCCGATGATCCTCACCCGGCCGTCCGGGTGGGCGTCGGCGAAGGCGCGCAGGACGCCGGGGATGATCCGCCCGGGATTGCGGCCCGCCCGCGTCATGTCGAGGAACTCGACCCCGGCGGCGTCGGCGCCCAGCCCGGCCTCGATGAGCGCGAGGCGGGGGCCCGGTACGGCGACCGCGACGGCCTCCCCGGCGGCCAGGCCGTCCCGGAGGAACGGCACGGTGCCCGCCAGGTACTGCTCCTCACCGCGGTAGAACAGCGCGGGGTGCGTGAAAGGTCCTCTGTCGGCGGCCATGGTCATCGCTCCGCCACCTCGATCGCCGCGAGGCCGGGCCAGAACAGGTCGAGGATGCGTGTCAGCTCCGGCGGCGGACGGTGCACGACGATACGGCCGGCGGTCAGTCGCTGCGCGGTGAGCGCCAGCACCGCGGCGCCGCCCACGTCGATGGACATCAGCCCCGACAACTCCACGTGGGAGACGTCTCCATGGGTGCTCGCCACCTTCTTCAGGGCCTGTTCCCAGGACGGACGGGTGATCACGTTGATCTCTCCAGCGGCACGGATACCGGGACGGCCGGACAGCGAACGGATCTCCAGCGCGGCGTCCCCGGGTCGCGCTGCCGGGACCCTCCCGTCCTCGCCGTCGGCGGCATCCACGTTCCCTCCCCGTGTCGGGTGCCGGGGGACGACGTTCCCCCGTGTCGCCGCTCACCGCGTCTCCGGAAACGACGGACCAAATGACACGTCATCGTATAACCCACCGGTCGACCGGGCCTCTGATTCCGTGCCCGGTGTTTAGGGGTGGGCTTTCGGGACAGTCCAGTGCCTGTCATGGACACAGGGGTTCGAGCGCCCGGTGGGGCGATCGATCGACGGAGGGGGAACAACGTGCTCACCCACACAGGACGGTGGCGCCGCTTATTCGGCGCCCTGACGGGCGTGGCCGTCGTGCTCGGGCTCATGGCGGGGGCGGCGCGGCCCGCCGCGGCGGCCGGCGGTACGCCCCGGCCCGTGACCGCCTACCGCCACACCAGCGAGGCCGGCGACTGGATCGGGCAGGGCTCCACCGTCGCGTACACCCCGTCCACGGCGAGCATCACCGTCGAGGGCGCTCTGGAGGTCGTACGGTTCCGGGTCGAGAACGACAGCGCGTGGTGGGACGTGGTGCTCGCCGCCCCGCGCGGCGAGAAACTGCACCCCGGCGTCTACCGCAACGCGGAGCGGGCGCACTCCGCGACAGGCCGGGCCCCCGGCCTCGACGTGAACGGACAGCACCGCGGCTGCAACGTGGTGTACGGGCAGTTCGCCGTCCACCAGATCGAGGCCGACGCCTCCGGGGACATCACCCTGCTGGACGCCACCTACACCCAGCGCTGCGAGTCCCCGGACGCCCCCGCGCTCAAGGGTGTCGTCAAGTACCGCGCGTACCCGCTGTCGTTCACCTACGCCAGCGAGCCGGGCGACTACCCCGGCCAGGGCCGCTCGGGCACCCACACGGGGGCCACGAGCGTCTTCGCACTGCGGGAGTGGGGCGTCGGCGGCCTGTCCTGGGACGCGTCCGGCAAACGGGAGAGGTGGTCGGCGCTGCTCGTCCCGCCCACCGGCGAACGCTTCGAGGCGGGGCGCACCTACCGCACCGAACGCGGCAGCGGCCCCGGAGTCGCCGACCTCGACGTGTCGGGCTTCGGCGGCTGCAACCGCAGCCACGGCACCCTGACCCTCACCAGGCTGGCCCGGGACACCGACGGCACGGTCACCGCCTTCGCCGCCACGTTCGAACAGCACTGCGAGGGAGCCGAGCCCGCGCTGCGCGGGACGATCCACTACTACGCCTGACCGCACGGAACGGCGCGGACCCGCGGGGCACCCCCGGGTCCGCGCCGTCGGCGCCCGGCCCCCGAGGGCCCGGCGCGTCGCACGTTCAGTCGACCCGCACGCCCACGATGCAGGTGTCGTCGTCCGTGTCGGACTTGCTGTAGGTGAGCAGGCGGTCCAGTTGCTGGTCGAGCGTGGGCGGGACCGTGCTCGCGGCCGTCAGCAACTGGGCCAGCGACTCCTCCACGGAACGGTCACGGCGTTCGATCAGACCGTCCGTGTACATCAACAAGGTGTCGTCGACGGCCAGTTGGAGTTCGTGCTCCTCGTACGTCGCCTCCGGTACGGCGCCGAGCAGCAGGCCCTTGACCAGGGGCAGCGGTGCCGCCTCGCCGTCGCGCACCAGGACGGGCGGCAGATGGCCGGCCCGCGCCCAGCGCAGGGTACGGACCTCGGGGTCGTACAGGCCGCAGACCGCCGTGGCGGTGACGGCGCCGTTCAGATGGTGGGCCACCATGTTGAGCCAGGACAGCAGTTGGGCCGGTCCCGCTCCCGTCACGGCGAGACCGCGCAGCGCGTTGCGCAGGACGACCATGCTGGTGGCCGCCTCGATGCCGTGTCCGGCGACGTCCCCGACGCACAGCAGCACCAGCCGGGACGGCAGCACGACCGCGTCGTACCAGTCGCCGCCGACCAGGTTCTGCGTCTCCGCGGGCCGGTAGCGGACGGCCACCCGCAGTCCGGGCGCCTCCAGGGGGGCCTGCGCGGGGGGCATGATCGCGTGCTGGAGCTGGAGGGTCAGCCGGTTGCGTTCGCTCGCCTGCTGCTCGGTGTGGGCGAGCTGGTCCCGGGTCGCGGCGAGGGCGACCTCCGTCCAGTGGTGGGCGGAGATGTCCTGGTAGGCGCCCCGTACGACGAACAGCCGGCCGTCGGAGTCGAGGACCGGTTCGGCCACCACGCGGATGTGCCGGGTGACGCCGTCGGGCCGCTGGAGCCGAAACGCCGTGGACGCGGGGCGGCGGTGGTGCAGCAGGGTGCGCAGGAACCTGCCGATGGCGACGGCGTCGTCGGGGTGGGCGTGGGCGGGCAGTTGCTCCAGCGGGACCGGGCCGCCGACGGCGGGTTTGCCATAGAGGCTGTAGAGCTGCCCGTTCCAGGTGATCTCACCGGTGAGGAGGTTCTCCTCGAAGCCGCCGATACGGCCGAGGCGCTGGGCGTGCTGGAGCAGGCTCGCCAGGCGCGCCGTCTCGTCCTCTATCCGCCAGATGAGCAGGACGCTGCCCCCGTG
Organism: Streptomyces sp. MA5143a; assembly: GCF_900290235.1. GTDB lineage: Bacteria > Actinomycetota > Actinomycetes > Streptomycetales > Streptomycetaceae > Streptomyces. Next base: position 41,891 of record NZ_OLMK01000102.1, on the reverse strand, counting down.
GCGGCTGATGTTGACATCGGCGACCGCGGCCAGCGGCACGTCGTCCACGAGCGCGGTGAGCCGCATGCGGTGCGCGCGGAACGGCTCACCCGTGGCGTAGACCCGTTCGACCTGGCCGAAGAGTTCGCTGTCGCCGGCGGCCATCGGGTAGGCCTCCAGCAGCAGGGCGCCGTTGACGACGCCGCGGGGCCGGCCGGCCGGGTCGAGGAAGCGCCGGTTGACGTGGTGGATGCGGAAGTCGACCAGTTCCCCGTCGGCGTCCAGGTGCGGGACGAGCACCAGCGCGGGGTCGTGGAGGCCGTCGGCCAGGTCCATCAGCTCGGCGACGGCCGGCAGGACGCCGGGCCGGGTGTCGCCGTCGGGTCGGCGCGGGACGTACGTCTCCAGCGTGTGAGCGCACAGCTCCGCCAGGGCCTCCACCTGGCGGACGATCTGCGGGGGTTGGGGCTCCAGCCGTGTGGGCCAGACGATCTCCAGCACGCCGTGGATACGGCCGCCGGTGCCCGCGGGGAGGGCGACGCGGCCTCCGTCGGGGTGGTGGTGCTGGCCGATGGACGGCAGCCCCGTCTCCGACAGACAGCCGATCCACTGGCCCGTCCGCTCGCCGAGTCCGCGGCGTGCCACGGTCGCCACGCCCGGCGGCACATACCGCCAGCGGCCGGCCTCCGCCGCCGAGAACCCGGCGCTGCCCGCCAGGGTGAGGGAGCCGTCGGCGTCCAGCGCCCAGATGGCGACGGCCTCCGCGCCGAGCGGTGTCAGGGCGTGTTCGAGCAGGGAGTCGGCGACGGCCTGCGCGTCGTCCGCGGCCAGCGCCCCGCTCTCGGCGGTCCGCAGCCGTACGGCGAAGGAGTCGCGCCCCGCGTCGGTGGTGTCGCCGCGGTGCGCGGTGGTCGCGAGGAACGCGGTCGTCACCTCCGAGAGCCGGTCGCGCGAGGCCTGGTTGATGACCTCGACGGCGAACTCCAGGGGGGTCACGCCCGCCTGTTCGGTCAGCTCGGCGAGCTGCCGTGCCGCCTGGGCCGGCCCGCAGTGGAGGCGTTCGACGAGGATGCCCTTGGCCAGCTCGACCAGGGCGCGTCCGTCGGCCTCCGCCTGGGCGGCCTGCACCTCGCGGCGCAGGCGCTCGACGGTCGCGGCGAGCCGTCCGACCGGGGAGGACTGTCCTGTGCCGTCCTCGTCGTCCGGGCCGGTGACGGCCACCGCGTCACCGTCCGGGAACTGGCCGGCGGGGGTCCGGGCGACGGTCGTCCCGGCGGCGGGGCCGGTGGCGAGCAGATCGGTGCCCGCCGGCCGGTCGGCGGCGGACGGCTCGCCCGTCGGGGCGCCGGGGTCCGGCGGGTCGGTGGGCTGGTGGAGGTTGCTCACGGTTGGCCTGTTCCTGGGCTCGGGCGTCCGGGGACGCCAGGCGGTCGGCTGGTGCGCGCGGCGGGGCGGTCCCCCGTCACGTGGACAACCAGCGTCGGACGCGGCCGATGAGGTCGTTGGTGTCGACGGGCTTGGTGACGTAGTCGTTGGCGCCCGACGCGAGACTCTTCTCCTGGTCGCCGGGCATGGCCTTGGCGGTGACGGCGATGATGGGCAGCTCGGCGTACCGGTCCATCGCGCGGATCTCCGCGGTGGCGGTGTAGCCGTCCATCTCCGGCATCATCACGTCCATCAGGACGAGTGAGATGTCGGGGTGGGCGAGCAGCATCTCGATGCCCTTGCGGCCGTTGTCGGCGTGCAGGACCTGGAAGCCGTGCAGTTCGAGGACCCCGCTGAGGGCGAAGAGGTTGCGCGCGTCGTCGTCGACCACGAGCACGGTACGGCCCAGGAAGGCGTCGTCGACGACCTCGGCGGCCGGGCGCTGAAGGTCGTCGCCCCGGACCAGGGACAGCACGTCGCCCGGCTCCTCGGCGGACAGGTGCAGGGTGATCCGTTCGCGGAGTTCGTCGAGGCTGGACAGGAAGTCCAGCGGGCGGCTCTCCGCGCGGGAGCGCAGCGTCTGCTCCTGCGCCAGGTCCACGCGGTGCCCGGTGTGCACGAGGACGGGCACGCTGGCGAGTGCCGAGTCGCCTTCCATGGCCTCCAGCAGCCGGGCGCCCTCGCCGTCGGGCATGCCGAGTTCCAGGACGACGCAGTGGCAGGGGTCGGCGGCCAGGGTGCTGGCCGCTTCCTGCGCGCCCACCGCCGTGATGATGTCGATGGCGCCGAGCGGGTCGTCGGGGTCGGGCGCGATGTCCGCGACGGCGCGTTCGGCGACGAGGGTCAGCAGCCCGCGGGGCCGTTCCTCGACGACGAGGAGGCGCCGCCTGCGCCGTTCCGCGGTCACGGTGGGAGCGGTGTCCGGCCGGGGGGCCGGGGGCAGTTCGGCGGTGTCCGACTGCTCCAGGGGCCGGGCGCCGCCCGCGAGGACGTCCTCGAAGTCGGCGCGCGCCACGGGGAGGTAGAGCGTGAAGGTGCTGCCCTGACCGGGTGTGCTGTCGACGGTGACGGCGCCGCCCAGCAGGTGGGCGATCTCCCGGGTGATCGACAGGCCGAGGCCGGTGCCGCCGTACTTGCGGCTGGTGGTGCCGTCCGCCTGCTGGAACGCGCCGAAGATCGCCTCCAGTTGCTGCTGGGGGATGCCGATGCCGGTGTCCTTCACCCGGAAGGCCACCACGGGGCCGCCGCGGAGGACACCGAGGGGCACCTCCCGGTCGGCGGCGGGCTCGATGCGCAGTTCGACACTTCCCTGTTCGGTGAACTTCACCGCGTTGGAGAGCAGGTTGCGCAGGATCTGCCGCAGCCGGGAGTCGTCGGTGAGCAGGTCGGCCGGGGTGCCGGGTGCGGTGGCCACCGTGAAGTTGAGGCTCTTCTGCGTCGTCATCGGCCGGAACGTCGCCTCGACGTACTCCAGCAGCTTGCGCAGCGGGACCCGTTCGGGGGTGACGTCCATCTTGCCGGCCTCGACCTTCGACAGGTCGAGGATGTCGTTGATCAGCTGGAGCAGGTCCGAGCCGGCCGAGTGGATGATGCCCGCGTACTCGACCTGCTTGGGGGTGAGGTTGCGGGAGGGGTTCTGTGCGAGCAGCTGGGCGAGGATCAGCAGGCTGTTGAGCGGGGTGCGCAGTTCATGGCTCATGTTGGCCAGGAACTCCGACTTGTACTTGGACGCGAGCGCCAGTTCCTGGGCGCGGGTCTCCAGTTCCTGCCGGGCCTGTTCGATCTCCAGGTTCTTGGCCTCGATGTCGCGGTTCTGCGAGGCGAGCAGCGACGCCTTCTCCTCCAGTTCGGCGTTGGAGCGCTGGAGTTCGTCCTGCTGCACCTGCAACTCGGCGGAGCGGGCCTGGAGTTCCGCGGTGAGCCGCTGGGACTCGTCCAGCAGTTCGTCGGTGCGGGCGTTGGCCACGATGGTGTTGAGGTTGACGCCGATGGTGGGCATCAGCTGGGCGAGGAAGTCCTGGTGGATCTGGGTGAAGCGGGTGACGGAGCCCAGTTCGATGACGCCGAGGACCTGGTCCTCGACCACGATGGGCAGCACCACCAGGGCGCTGGGCTCGGCCTGTCCGAGACCGGAGGAGATGGTGACGTAGCCCGGCGGCAGTTCCTCGACGCTGATGGGCCGGCGGTTGCGCGCGGCCTGCCCGACGAGGGAGCGTCCCACGGGGATGCGGTCGGGCCGGTCGGTGTCGTCGGGGTAGCCGTACGAGCCGACGAGCCGCAGCTCGGGGCCTCGGGTGGTGTCCTCGGCGAGGTAGAAGGCGCCGTACTGCGCCGAGACCAGGGGCGAGAGTTCGTCCATGATCAGTTCGGCGACGACGGGCAGCTCGCGGTGGCCCTGCATGAGGCCGGAGATCCGGGCGAGGTTGGTCTTCAGCCAGTCCTGCTCCTGGTTGGCCCGCGTGGTCTCGCGCAGGGACTCCACCATGGAGTTGATGTTGTCCTTGAGGTCGGCGACCTCACCCGACGCCTCGACGGTGATGGAGCGGGTCAGGTCGCCCTCGGCGACGGCGCTGGTGACCTCGGCGATCGCGCGGACCTGACGGGTGAGGTTCCCGGCGAGTTCGTTGACGTTCTCCGTCAGCCGCTTCCAGGTGCCCTCGACGCCCTCGACCTCGGCCTGTCCGCCGAGCCGGCCCTCGCTGCCGACCTCGCGGGCGACACGGGTGACCTCGGCGGCGAAGGACGACAGCTGGTCGACCATCGTGTTGATGGTGGTCTTCAGCTCCAGGATCTCCCCGCGCGCGTCGACGTCGATCTTCTTCGACAGGTCGCCGTTGGCGACGGCGGTGGTCACGAGGGCGATGTTGCGGACCTGGCCGGTGAGGTTGTTGGCCATCGAGTTGACGTTGTCGGTGAGGTCCTTCCAGGTGCCGGCGACGTTCGGGACGTGCGCCTGGCCCCCGAGGCGTCCCTCGGTGCCGACCTCGCGGGCGACGCGGGTGACCTCGTCGGCGAAGGCGGAGAGGGTGTCGACCATCGTGTTGATGACGTCCGCGAGGGCGGCGACCTCGCCCTTGGCCTCGACGGTGATCTTCTGCGAGAGGTCGCCGCGGGCGACGGCGGTGGCGACCTGGGCGATGGAGCGGACCTGGCCGGTCAGGTTGGACGCCATCACGTTGACGTTGTCCGTGAGGTCCTTCCAGGTGCCCGAGACGCCCCGGACGATGGCCTGTCCGCCCAGGTTGCCCTCGGTGCCGACCTCGCGGGCCACGCGGGTCACCTCGTCGGCGAACGCGGAGAGCTGGTCGACCATCGTGTTGATGGTGTTCTTCAGCTCCAGGATCTCCCCGCGCGCGTCCACGGTGATCTTCTGCGACAGGTCGCCCTGCGCCACCGCCGTGGCGACCTGGGCGACGTTGCGGACCTGCGCGGTGAGGTTGCCCGCCATGAAGTTCACGGAGTCGGTGAGGTCGCGCCAGGTGCCCTTGACGCCCTTGACGTCGGCCTGGCCGCCGAGGCGTCCCTCGGTGCCGACCTCGCGGGCCACGCGGGTCACCTCGTCGGCGAAGCCGGAGAGCTGGTCGACCATCGTGTTGATGGTGTTCTTCAGCTCCAGGATCTCCCCGCGCGCGTCCACGGTGATCTTCTGCGACAGGTCGCCCTGCGCCACCGCCGTGGTCACCTGGGCGACATTGCGGACCTGCGAGGTGAGGTTGCCCGCCATGAAGTTGACCGAGTCGGTCAGGTCGCGCCAGACGCCGGCGACGCCGGGCACCTGCGCCTGGCCGCCGAGGCGTCCCTCGCTGCCGACCTCGCGGGCGACGCGGGTGACCTCGTCGGCGAACGACGACAGCTGGTCGACCATCGTGTTGACGGTCTCCTTCAGCTGGAGGATCTCGCCGCGCGCGTCGACGTCGATCTTCTGCGACAGGTCGCCCTTGGCGACCGCGGTCGCCACCTGGGCGATGTCGCGCACCTGCGTGGTCAGGTTGCCGGCCATGGCGTTGACCGAGTCGGTCAGGTCCGCCCAGGTGCCCGAGACCCCCGGCACCTCGGCCTGACCGCCGAGCGTGCCCTCGGTGCCCACCTCGCGCGCGACGCGGGTGACCTCCGAGGTGAACACGGACAGCTGGTCCACCATGCCGTTGAAGACCGTGGCGATGTCACCCAGCAGGCCGTCGCCGTCGGACGGCAGCCGGGTGCCGAAGTCACCGTCCCGTACGGCGGTCAGTCCGGCCAGCAACTGCCGCAGTTCCTGCTCGCCCGGGGCCCGGTCGGTGGCCTCGATCGTCTTGCCGCTCATGCGCACCCTCGTTCCGCTCCCCTAGAGCCCTCACCCCGAGGACTCGGAACCCGCGCCGGGCCCCTGGCGAGGCCCGCTCCTCCTCGGCATTCCCGCAGTTCACGGATGAGCCGGATGGGAAAATCCGGTGAAGGTTAACTCAGTTGTCGCGCCACGACCAAAGCCTCGTACGGACATCTCGGCCGCCACGAAAAGACCCTGCGCCGGGGGGCATACATCGAGGAACAAGGGGCACTCGGCGTGGTTCGGCCCGGTCGTCCGGCCGGCGCCGGAGCCGCGCCGCCGGCGGCCTCGGGGCGCTATTTGACCGACCCTGCCATGACCCCCTGCACGAAGTGCCGCTGGAAGGCGAAGAACACGACCACGGGCACGATCAGCGACAGGAACGCGCCCGGCGCCAGCACGTCGATGTTGCTGCCGAACTGGCGGATCTGTGACTGGAGCTCCACCGTCAGCGGCTGGGAGGAGCTGTCGGCGAACAGCAGCGCCACCAGCATGTCGTTCCACACCCACAGGAACTGGAAGATGGCGAGGCTCGCGAGCGCCGGCCGTCCCACCGGCAGGACGAGCCGGGTGAAGATGCGCCATTCCGTTCCCCCGTCCATCCGGGCCGCCTCCAGCATCTCCTTCGGGATCTCCGCGAAGTAGTTGCGCAGCAGGAACACGGCGAACGGCAGCCCGTAGGAGACGTGGAAGAGGACGACACCCGGGATCGTGCCGAACAGCCCGAGCTGGCCGAAGAGTTTCGCCACCGGCAGCAGACCGATCTGCACCGGCACCACCAGCAGGGCGACGACCAGCAGGAACAGGGTGTCACGGCCGGGGAAGTCCAGCCAGGCGAAGGCGTACCCGGCGAGCGCGGCGATCACCACCACGAGCACCGTCGTGGGTACGGAGATCAGCACCGTGTTCCAGAACGCCTGGGTGATCCCCGCGTTCTCCAGCAGCGCCGCGTAGTTGTCGAAGGACAGCTGCCCGGGGCTGGTGAACGTCGTCCACCAGCCGCCCCGGGCGGTGTCCTCGGCGGACCGCAGGGACGACAGGAGCAGTCCGGCCAGCGGGGTGAGCCAGATCAGCCCGATGACCACCAGGAAGGCCTGGACCAGGCTGTTGCCCAGTCCGCGCCGGAGCGCACCGAGATTCATCGCTGACTCCCTCGGAATCGACGGACGTTGAAGACCATGGCCGGGATCACCAGCAGCAGGAGCAGGACCCCGAGGGCGCTGCCCAGACCCTGGTTGTTGCCGCCGCCGAAGGACACCAGCCACATCTGGGTGGCCAGCACGGTCGCGTCCTCCTGCACCGGTCCGGGCGCGATGATGTAGACGAGGTCGAACACCTTCATCACGTTGATGACGAGGGTCACGAAGACCACGGTCAGCACGGGCGCGAGCAGGGGCACGGTGATCCGGCGGAACACCTGCCACTCGTTGGCCCCGTCCATGCGCGCCGCCTCCAGGGTGTCCCGGGGCAGGGTGGACAGGCCCGCGCCGATGAGCACCATGGCGAAGCCGGTCCAGATCCACAGGTAGGCGCCGATGATCGCGGGTGTGACGAGCGCCGGGCCGAGCCAGGAGACGCCGTCGTAGGGCGGGGCGAAGTTGGAGCCGGGGAGCGCGACGGTGTACGTGCCGTCGGCGAGGCCGGCGAAGCGGAAGGAGCCGTCGGCCCCGGTGGTCGTGCTCGCGACCGCCTTCCCGTCGCGCACCGCCTCGACGGTCATCCGGGGCAGTCCGCTCTCCTCGGGGTCGACCCGGCCGGGCTCTCCGCCCCCGCCGCGGGTGAAGTCGAGGTAGACGACGCCGCGCAGTTCCCCGGGCGCCGCCTCGCGGTCGGCCGCCGTACGGGCCGGCCGGGCGCCCTCGGGCAGGTCCTTGGGGGCGACGCCGACCAGGCCGAGGGAGACCGTGTCGCCGGGCGACACCGTCGTGCTGGTGCGGTAGGAGCCGTCGGCGCCCGCGCTGAGGCCCTGGCCGTCACGGGCGCGGGCCGTCGGGTACGACGAGGAGCCCTGGAAGGCGTCGTGGACGCCGACCACCGCCGCGTTCAGGACGCCCTTGTCGGGGTCCTCGTCGTAGGCGAGCCGGAAGATGATGCCGGCGGCGAGGAAGGAGACGGCCATCGGCATGAAGAGGAGCAGTTTGAACGCGGTGGCCCAGCGGACCTTCTCGACGAGCACCGCGAGGATCAGCCCGAGCCCGGTCAGCAGGGCCGGCGCCACCACGACCCAGATCGCGGTGTTGCGGACCGCCTTGAGGGTGGCCGGGTCGCGGAACATCTCGGTGTAGTTCTCGCCGCCGACGAACCGGGTGCCGGTGGCGTCGAAGAGGCTGCGGCCCACGGAGAACAGCACGGGGTAGACGACGAGGGCGCCGAGCAGGAGCAGGGCGGGGAAGACGAAGAGGAGGGCGACGATCCGGCCCCGCCGCCGGGCGCGCCGCTGACGCGCGGCGGGTTCGGCGGCGGGGGGAACGGCCACCTTCGTGGCAGTGGCGGTCATCGCGGTCAGCCCTTGTACGCCTTGGCCGCGGCGGCCTCCAGCTGTGCGGCGGTCCCCTTCGGGTCGGACGGGTCGCGCAGGAAGTCCTGGAGGATCTTCCACTCGCCGGCGCCCTTGGTCCCGCCGAAGGCGGCCGGGGCCTGGTCGGACATGTCGAAGCGGACGGAGTCCCCGGCGGCTATGAGGGACTTGGCGGTGGTGCGGGTGACGTCGTCGCCGTAGGCGGCGGGGTCGACCTTCTTGTTCGGGGAGAGGAAACCGCCCGCCTCGGCCCACACGGCGGCGGCCTCCGGGGTGGCCAGGTACTCAAGGAGGGCCATGCCGGCCTCGGTGTTCCTGCCGTCCTTGAGGACGACGGCCGCGTCACCGCCGCTGACCACGGGTGCCTTGCCGCCGCCGACCGGCGGGAACGGGAAGAAGTTCGCGTCCTCGCCGATCTTCCGGCCGAACTGGTCCTTGGCGACGCCGGCGACGAAGTCGCCCTCGTAGACCATGCCGGCCTCGGGCTCGGGGCCGAAGACCTTCTCGACGGAGCCGGGGAAGTCGGTGTTGAGGGCGCCCTTCTGTCCACCCTGGAGCAGCTGCTTGTCGCCGAACAGCTCACCTAGGGTGGTGAGCGCCTCGACCACGCTGCCGTCCGTCCACTTCAGCTTGTGGGCGGCGAGGGCGTCGTACTTCTCGGGGCCGGCCTGGGAGAGGTAGACGTTCTCGAACCAGTCGGTGAGCGTCCAGCCGTCCTGCCCGGCGACGGAGAAGGCGGCGAGACCCGAGTCGGAGACGGTCCGCCCGGCCTTGAGCATGTCGTCGTACGACTTCGGCGGCTTGACGCCGGCGGTGTCGAGGGCGTCGGGGCTGTACCAGACGGTCGACTTGTGGGCGGCCTTGAAGTACAGGCCGTAGAGGGTGCCGTCGACGCTGCCGTAGTCCTTCCACACGGTCGCGTAGTTGGCGTCGACGGACTTGCGCGTGGTGCCGGACAGCGGCTTGAGCCAGCCGTTCCGGGCGAACTGCTGGAGCACGCCGACCTGCGGGACCATCACCACGTCGGGGGCGTTGCCGCCCTCGATCTTGCTGCCGACGACGGTGGAGACGTTGTCACCGGTGGAGACGAACTGGGTCTTGGCGCCGGTCTTCTCGGTGAAGGCGTCCAGCACCTTCTGGAAGTTCTTCTGCTCGCTGCCGGACCAGACGCCGGCGACGGTGACCGTCCGGCCGTTCAGCGCCTTGTCGCCGCCGCCCGCGGCGACGGGGCCGCCGCCTGAGCAGGCGGTGGCGCCGAGCGCCAGGGCGAGGGCGGTGCAGCCGGTGAGCAGGGTGGTACGTCGTCGCATCATCGTTGATGTCCCTTCGGAGCGGGGAAATGGACGGTGTGAGGGGTGTGGGGGCTCAGGAAGCGGCGTCGTCGCCGATCCACCAGGCGGCCGTGGAGCCGGGGAGGACCCCGGCCGGGCAGGGGCCGCTGGACAGCAGGGGGGTGCCGGCGACGGGCGCGGGCGAGGGGGCGGTGCCGAAGTTGACGGCGCAGACCAGGCCGTCGCCGCGGACGAAGCCGAGGACGCCGGGCTGGGTGTCCAGCCAGCGCAGCTCGCCCTCGCCGAGCTGGGGCAGGGCGGCCCGAAGCTGGAGACCGTCGCGGTAGAGGTGCCAGAAGGAGCGGGTGTCGGCGAGAGCGCGGTCGGTGGCGTACTCGGCGAAGTACTCGGGCTGCGGCAGCCACGGCTTGGCGCCCTCGACCCCGGAGGTGAAGCCGAACGGGGAGGCCTGCCCGGACCACGGCAGCGGCACCCGGCAGCCGTCGCGGATCCGGGCGCGGCTGCCGGTACGGCGGAAGATCGGGTCGGTGAGCACGTCGTCGGGCAGGTCGACGACCTCCGGCAGGCCCAGTTCCTCGCCCTGGTAGATGTAGGCGGCTCCGGGCAGCGCCAGCATCAGCAGGGCGGCGGCGCGGGCGCGGGCGGCGCCGAGGCCGCTGCCCTCGACGGCGGGCTCGCCGTAGCGGGTGACCGTGCGGACCTGGTCGTGGTTGTTGAGGACCCAGGTGACGGTCGAGCCCGTGCCCGCGATGTCCTGCATGGCCTCGGTGATGACCTTGCGGAAGGCGTCGGCGTCCCAGGAGGCGCTCAGCAGGTCGAAGAAGAACGCCTGGTGGAGTTCGTCGGGGCGCACGTACAGGGCGTGCTCGCGTGCCGTGGGGACGGAGACCTCGCCGACGAGGAGCCGCTCACGGCCGTCCCGCTCGGTGTACTCCTCGCACACCGCCCGCCAGTGCCGCCACACGTCGTGGACCTCGGGCTGGTTCCAGGCGAGCGGGTTGACCGAGTCACGGGTGCGGGCGTCGGCCTCGGGGTCCGGCGAGTCCGGCAGCTCCGGGTGCTTGAAGAGGCCGGCGGCGACGTCGATGCGGAAGCCGTCGACGCCCCGGTCGAGCCAGAAGCGCAGGACGCTCTCGAAGTGGGCGCCGACCTCGGCGTCACGCCAGTTCCAGTCGGGCTGCTCGGGCGTGAACATGTGCAGGTACCACTGGCCGGGCCGGCCGTCGGCCTCGGTGACGCGGGACCAGGCGGGGCCGCCGAACATGGCGTGCCAGTTGTTGGGCGGCTCGGCGCCGTCCGCTCCCCGCCCGTCGGCGAAGTGGAAGCGGGCACGGGCCTCGCTGCCCGGCGTGGAGGCCTGGGCCTCACGGAACCACGGGTGATCGCTGGAGCAGTGGTTCGGCACGATGTCGAGGAGCACCTTGACCCCGAGCCGCCGGGCGGCCGCCACCAGCAGGTCGAACTCGGCGAGGTCGCCGAAGAGCGGGTCGACGTCGCAGTAGTCGGCGACGTCGTAGCCGTGGTCGTGCTGCGGGGAGGGATAGAAGGGGCTCAGCCAGATGCCGTCCACGCCCAGCTTCTTGAGGTACGGCAGTCCGGCCCGGACCCCGGCGAGATCGCCGACGCCGTCGCCGGTGCTGTCCAGGAAGCTGCGGACGTACACCTGGTAGATCACTGCGTCACGCCACCAGTGACGCGATTCGATGCGCTTGGAGCTCACCCCGTTGGCCTGTCTGTGCGAGCTGACGGTTATGCATGCATGTTATGTAGGTGTGTCGCAGAGGTGTCAACGAGTGCACAGCAGATATCTGATACCTGGGACTTTATATGCGGATATTCCGACCCAATGGGAGGCTGGTCGATACGCGGGCGTTACCTAACATGTAAGTAGGTGGGGACGCGCGACGAGGGGGGGAAGGGGGTCAGCCGCGGCGGGAGATGTCGGCCAGCTCCCGGGTGAGCCGCCGCACCGCGGCCTCGGGCGTCGCGTGGCCCGTCATCGCGTCGTGGACGACCGCCTGCACGACCATGCTGACCTGGTCGTAGCGCGGACTCTTGGGGCGCGGCGCGGCCGCGAGGACGCTCCGGCGCAGCGTCGGCAGATAGGGGAACTGCCGGATCAGCTCAGGGTCCCGGTAGAGGTCCGCGCGCACGGGGGGCAGCGCGCCCCGGGTGAGGACCTGCCGCTGGACCCGCTCACTGGTGAGGTACGTGATCAGGCGTGCGGCGGTGTCGGCGTGTTCGGCGTGCGCGTTGACGGCGAGGTTGGAGCCGCCGAGCACACTCGTGCCGGGCCCGTTCGGGCCGGGCAGCGGTGCGGCGCCGATCTTCCCGGCGACCGCGGAGCCGGGGGCGGAGGCGCCGACGTAGGCGTAGGGCCAGTTGCGCAGGAAGAGCAGCCGGCCGTCCTGGAAGGCCCGCTTGGACTCCTCCTCCTTGTACTCCAGCGCCTCCCGGGGTATCCACCCCTCGCGTACGCCGCGGGCGAGGAACCCGATGCCCTCGCGGGCCGCCGAGCCCACGGTGACGCGTTCGCCCTCGTCGCCGAGGATCGTGCCGCCCGCCGAGTAGACGGCCTCGGCCGCGTTGACGGTGAAGCCCTCGTAGGGCAGGAACTGGCCGGCGTAGCCGTCGAGGCCGTGCTCGGGCGCGATGGTCCGCGCGTAGTGCTCCAGCTCGGCCCAGGTGCGGGGCGGCGGGACACCCTCCTCCGCGAGGACGTCCTTGCGGTAGAGGAGCAGACCGGCGTTGGTGACGTAGGGGACGGCGTAGAGGCGTCCGTCGTACGTCGCCGTGTCCACGACCGGCCGCAGGAAGCTGCCCAGCGGGAAACGGTTGCGCGGCAGCGGGCGGATCCAGCCGGCGGCGGCGAACTCCGAGGTCCAGGTGACGTCGATGTTGAGCACGTCGAAACGGCCGCGGTCGCCGCCGCGCAGATCGGTGATCATCTGGGCGCGGGTCTCGTCCGCGGAGTCCGGAAGTTCGACGAGGGTGACCCGCTCCCCGGGGTGGGCGCGGTTCCAGCCCTCCAGGAGGGGACCGAGGTAGCCGGTGAGGTCTCCCGCGGTGGCCAGGGTCAGCGGACCGCGGCCCCTCAGTCCGCCCTGGGCCTGCGCGCCGGAGGCGCCGTAACCGGCCAGGACGACCGCGAGAACGAGGAGGCCCCTACCGGCGGCGCGTATCCACCGCATAGGTTCCTCCCTGTGCACCCGGCGCCGGGCACCTTCGCCCGGAGTCAGAGGCTATGTATACCCGTTAGGTATGGGCGATACTAGGGCCTGGAACACAATACGAGGCCGCGAGGAGGACAGCTTCAGTGCGCCTGCCCCTCCTGGCCCTGCTGGCGCGCGGCCCGGCCCATGGCTACGAGCTCAAGCAGGACCTTGAGCAACTCCTGGGTGCCGCGTACCCTCAGCCGAACATCGGCCAGATCTATGTGACCCTCGGCCGCCTCGAGAAGTCGGGTCTGATCGAGGGCGAGGAGGTCGAGCAGTCGAGCCGGCCCAACAAGAAGATCTACCGCCTCACCGCTGCCGGGCAGGAGGCGCTCAGCGCCTGGTACGAGGAGACGTCGGACGAGCCGCGGGTACGGGACGAGTTCTTCATGAAGCTCGCGCTCGCCCCGCAGACCGGTCTCGCCGACCAGATCACCCTGATCAACCGACAACGGCGCCACTACCTGAACACCATGCGCAATCTGTCGAAACTCGCCACGGCCGACCACCGGGACAACCGCATCGCCCAACTGCTCATCGAGGGCGCCATGCTGCATCTCCAGGCCGATCTCGACTGGCTGGAGCGCTGCCAGGAGGAACTGGAGAAGCCGGAATGAGCGACGCGCCCACTGCTGTGCTGCGGGCCGAGGGGCTCGTCAAGACCCACCACGGGGAGGGCGCGCCCGCCCATGCCGTGCGCGGAGTGGACCTGTGTGTGCGGCGGGGTGAGTTCGTGGCCGTCACCGGCCCGTCCGGCGCGGGCAAGTCGACGCTGCTGCATCTGCTCGGCGGACTGCAACGCCCGGACAGCGGCAGCATCTGGCTGGACGGCGAACGCACGGACGCCTACAGCGAGGCCCGCTGGGCCGTGGAGCGCCGCCGCCGTATCGGCATCGTCTTCCAGTTCTTCAACCTGGTGTCCAATCTGTCGGTCGCGGACAACGTGGAACTCCCCGCGCTGCTGGCCGGGGTCTCCGCCAAGCGGGCCCGCGCCGAGCGGGCGGAGCTGCTGGCCGAGCTGGGGCTCGCCGGCAAGGAGCGCAGCATGCCGGGCGAGCTGTCGGGCGGCGAGCAGCAGCGGGTCGCGCTGGCCCGCGCCCTGGTCAACCGCCCTCCCCTGCTGCTGGCCGACGAGCCGGCGGGCAGCCTGGACAGCAGGGGCACCCGTGAGGTGATGCGGCTGCTGTCGCGTTTTCACCAGCGCGGCCAGACGATCCTCCTCGTCACCCATGACGCCCGGCTGGCGAGCGCCGCGGACCGGGTGATCAGCTTCTTCGACGGCCGGATGGCCGACGACGTCGAGCTGGACGGCGCCCCGTCGCCCGGCGCGGGGGTGCCCGCCGTGCTGGAGCTGAGGGACTGACGGATGCGAGCCATGTTGCGCTGGGCGCACTCGGACCTGCGCACCCACCGGGGCGAGGCGCTGTTCCTGGTGCTGGCCACCGTCGGCATCGTGACGTCCCTGCTGTTGGCGACGGCGCTCTTCGGGTACGCGACGAACCCGTGGCAGCGTCTGTTCACGCAGTCCCGCGGCGCCCATGTGTGGATCCACACCGCCCCCTCCACCGAGGTGTCCGAGCTGGCCCGGCTGGCGGGCGTCGAGTCCGCGGCAGGCCCCTACCGGACCGCCGACACCACGGTCACCTCCCGCGGCACCCGCGCCTCCGTCGAGCTGCGCGGCACCGCCGAGCGACCCGAGGTGGGCCGACCGCTGCTCACCTCCGGCCGGTGGCTGGATCCCGGCCGCCCCGACGGTGTGGTGCTGGAGAGCAGCCTCGCCCGGACCCTGCTCGCCGGCCCCGGTGACGTGCTGTCCCTGCCCGGCGGCACCGGGAAACTGACCGTGCTGGGCGTCGCCGACAGCGCGGAGCCGCGCTACCGCAGGGGCGAGCGGCCGGGGCTGGTCTGGGTCCCGCCGGCCGCCCTGCCCCGCACCGCGGCCGAGCACGGCCAGGTCATCGGGCTGCGCCTGACGGACCCCGACGACACCGACTACGCCGTCCAGCGGGCCGTCACCCTGCTCGGCGCCGGTGCCGTCAGCGAGGTCTCCGCCTGGCAGCAGGCGCGGGCCGAGGCGGAGGGCGACAACCGGCTGCTCGGTCTGGTGCTGGGGCTGTTCGGGCTGGGCGCGCTGGTCGCCGCCGGGCTGGCCGTGCACGGGGCGATCGGCACCCGCATCCGGGGGCATCTGCGGGACATCTCGATCCTGAAGGCGATCGGTTTCACGCCGGGCCAGGTGGTGCGGATCTTCCTGCTCCAGCACCTGGCGTACGCGCTGCTGGGTGCCGTGGCCGCGGCGGGGCTCACCCAGGCACTGGGCCCGCTGCTGCCCGGACGCCTCGGGGACGCGGTCGGCCTCTGGCAGGGCATTCCCGGGCACACCGCCGCGCTCGTCGCGGTGCCGGTGGGAGTGGTGCTGTTCATCGGGGCGACCACCGGGCTGGCGGCCTGGCGGGCGGGGCGCGTGCCCCCGGTCCCGGTACCGCGGGCCGCCGTACCGGCCGGGGGACGACTGTCGGGGGTGGCGCGGCGGGCGCTCGGTCTCGGGCTGCCGCCCGCGCTGGTCCTCGGCTGGCACCGGGCGTTCACCCGCCGCGCGCGGTCCCTGGCCACCGTCGCCCGTCTCGCGCTGCCGCTGACGCTGATCGTGGTGGCGATGAGCGCGTGGACGACCATCGACCGCTTCCAGAGCGAGCCGGAGCGGGTGGGTCTGGCGTCCGCGCTCACCGTCCGCGCCGGCGACGGCCTCGGCGACGCGGAGACCCGGGCGCTCCTGGCGCGCGACCCGGAGGTCGCCGCGGCCCATCCGGGTGTAGAGGTGGCCGCCCTGGTGTCGGGCCAGACGGCCACGATCGCGTTGCGGGGCCTCGGCACGGAGGCGGAGCCGTACCCCTTCACGCTGGCCGAGGGCCGCCCCGCCCGCGGTCCCGACGAGGCGGTGGCCGGACAGGGTCTGCTCGACCTGCTGGACGTCGCGGTCGGCGACTGGGTGCGGCTGACCGTGGCCGGCCGACCCCAGATCCTCCACATCGTGGGTCGCAGCATCGAGCCGGAGAACGCGGGCCGGACCATCTCCACCTCGCTCGACACCCTGCGGGAGAACGACCCCGCGCTGCGGCCGACGTTCTACCAGGTACGGCTGCGCGACGGTGCGGATCCGCGGCGGGTGGCCGCCGACCTGACCGCCGCGGCCGGACCGGGCCGACTGGACGTGCACACGGTGACCAATCCCGCCGACGGTCTGTCGCCGCTGCGCGGTGTCGTCGTGGGCCTGCTGGGCGTCCTCGCGCTCATCGGGCTCGTCGAGCTGCTGACGGCCATCGGCGGCACGGTCCGCGAGAGCGAACGGGATCTGTTGGCGCTGAAGGCGATCGGACTGTCGCCGCGGCAGATCACGGGCATCACCGTCACGGCCACCGGATGCACCGCCCTCGCCGCGACGGCGGTCGCCCTGGCGCTGGGGCTGCCGCTCGCCCACTGGCTGATCGACGCGCAGGGCGGCTCCAGCGGTGTCGGGGCCGGGATCGCGCGGGGCCCCTCCCCCGTCGTGCTGTCGGTCTTCGCCGCGGCGGCGGTGCTGGGCGCCCTGGCGCTCGCGGTCCTGCCCGCGCTCCGCGCGGCCCGCCGCCGCCTCGCGGACACGCTGGGCGCGGTGGCGTAGCGCGCGCCGCCGCCCGACCGACCCGGGCTCGCCCGCCCGAGCGGCGCGCCCGGTACGGGTGCCGTACCTCACCGGTCGGCGGGGGGCCGCGCCGTGCCGCCGGTTCACATCGGTCGCCTTCCAGCGGGAGATGAGCCCGGCCGAACTCATCCGCAACGGCCCGCAGGCACTGCCCTACCTGGGCGCCAGGCTCGCCGCCGAGCCGTGGGCCACGTGTACCTGCGCAGGATCGCGGAGTACGCCGACCGGCACCCGGCCGGCGCACTCCCGAGTTCCTGCCCGGGCAGCGTCTCGACCTGGGCACCGCCCTCGCCGCGTACACGACGGGCAGCGCCCATGTGAACCACCTGGACACCCTCACCGGCAGCATCACCGCGTCCGGGGTCCTGCACCGGTCCGTGGAGGAGCCAACACCGCCTTCCAGCTCGTCCTGCGTCCCCGTGCCGCTCCGGACCCGTACTGGACCGGCGTGCCCGGCATGTACGTCTCTTCCGCGGCGACCCGGCCCAACCGCTGCCCGAGTCGCTGCGGCAACGGGCCATGGTCACCGCCGGCGATCTGCACGTACGTGAAGCGGCGGTGAGGGGCGAGGACCCTGGTGAAGGGTCCTGGTGAAGGGTCCTGGTGAGGGCCCTCCGGCCGCCGGTCCCGCACGCCTCCCCCGTGCCGGGTCGGCGCCCGTTCCGATGCCCCCGTGTGTGACGCATGTGTTCCGAACTCTTGACGCCCGGCGTATGACTGCGTAGACATGACAGCGCAGACATGACTACGCAGTCAGACACACGACGTCTGACATGATGGCGTTCGGTCGTGCGGTCACCGGGAGGCACCATGACGCGAGGGGCAGGGCGGGGCGGGAGTTCCGCCGCGCCGCGCAGTGTGGACGTCGCCCGGGTGGCCGGGGTCTCGCAGAAGACGGTGTCACGGGTCTTCAACGACGAGCCGTACGTCTCCACCGAGGTCCGCCGGCGCGTCCTCGACGCCGCCGAGCAGCTCGGCTACCGGCGCAACAACGCCGCCCGCGCGCTGGCCTCGGGGCGCACCCGTTCGATCGGCGTGGTGACGCTGGGGACGGCCCTGTACGGGCCCGCCTCGCTGCTCATGGGCGTCGAGCGGGTCGTCCGGGACACCGGGTACGCGCTCCGCGTGGTCAACACGGTGGAGGGCGACCCGGCGGGCCTCGCCGGTGCCGTCGGTTCGCTCCTCGACCAGGGGGTGGACGGCATCGTGATCTCCGAGCCGATCGACGAGATCGACGAGGAGCGCGCGGAGCCGGACGCCTCACCTCGGGTGGACGTGCCGGTGCTCGTCATCGGCGCGCCGTCGCCGGTCACCGCGCCCGCGGTGCTGACGGCGGGCGACTGCGCCGATGTGATGGCCCGTACGGCGACCGAGCATCTGCTGGCCCTCGGTCACCGGACGGTCCACCATCTGGCCGGACCCCAGCGGTGGTACGCCGCGCGGGACCGGCTGCGGGGGTGGCGGGCGGCGCTGGACGACCACGGCAGGGACGTGCCGACCGTCGTCCGCGGCGACTGGTCCGCCCCCTCCGGCTACGCGGCCGGACGGCGACTGGCCGAGGACGCCGACGTCACCGCGGTGTTCGCCGCCAACGACGACATGGCCATCGGTCTGATCCGGGCGCTGACGGAGGCCGGGCGGCGCGTACCGGAGGACGTCAGTGTCGTCGGGTTCGACGACATCCCGGTGTCCGCGTTCGTGAACCCGCCGCTGACCACCGTGCGCCAGCCCTTCGACGCGGTGGCGCAGGAGGGCCTGAAACGGCTCGTCCACGCCATCGAGAACCCCGACGCGGATCTTCTGCCATCGAGTGACCCGCCGATCGACCTGATCGTGCGTGCCTCCACCGCCCCTCCGCCGAGCCGGACGACCCCGGCCCGCTGACGGCGTACCGCCCGACCCTCGCCCCACCCCGCCGAGCGGCCCTCCACCCGGGCCCGCGCCCGCCGCCGCTCCCCGCCCTGCCCCCGACCCCTGTGTCCGGGGCTGCCCGTCCGGTTCCGGGTCCCTGCACCCGGGGCTCGCTCCCCCACGCCTCCGCACGCCCAGTCAGGCGTGTCGTCACCCTCGTCTCCCGCGGGAGTTCACCATGCCCACGAACCCGTTCCTGTCCGGTACGTCCCGGATGAGCCGCCGGAACTTCCTCGCCGCGACCGGTGCCGTGTCACTCGGCGCCGCCCTCACCGCGTGCGGCGGCGACTCGGGCGGCTCCTCCACCTCGGCGAAGCCCGTCAGCCAGGCCGACATCGACAAGGCGATGAAGACGCCGACCGAGCTGACGTTCTGGACCTGGGTGCCGAACATCGCCAAGGAGGTCGCCCTCTTCGAGAAGAAGTACCCGGCGGTCAAGGTCAAGGTCGTCAACGCCGGTCAGGGCACCCCGCAGTACACCAAGCTGCGCACGGCGCTGAAGGCCGGCACGGGCGCACCCGACATGGTGCAGATCGAGTACCAGGCCATCCCGACCTTCACCATCACCGACAGCCTGCTCGACCTGCGGCCCTACGGCGCCTCCGCGCTCAAGTCGACGTTCGTGGACTGGACCTGGGGCCAGGTCAGCGGCGGCGACGGCGAGGTCTGGGCGATACCGCAGGACACCGGCCCGATGGGCATGCTGTACCGCGAGGACATCTTCGACAAGCACGGCATCGACGTGCCCACCACCTGGGACGACTTCGCCGAGGCGGCCCGCAGGCTCCACAAGGCCGACCCCGACGTGTACCTCACCAACCTCGCGGCCAACCAGGTCGCCGCCTGGCACGGACTGCTGTGGCAGGCGGGCGCGGAGCCGTACGCGACCTCCGGAAAGAGCGGCATCACCATCAGCGTCGACGACGCCGTCTCGAAGAGGCTCGGCGCGTACTGGGGCGGTCTGGCCAAGGAAGGCGTCATCGGCGTCGAGCCCGACTTCACCGACTCCTGGTACGCGGCCCTCAACAAGGGCAAGTACGCCACCTGGCTGACCGCGGCCTGGGGCCCGGTGTTCCTCTCCGGCTCGGCCAAGGCGACCGCCGGCAAGTGGCGGGCGGCGCCGCTGCCGCAGTGGGACGCGGCCAAGCCCAGATCGGGCAACTGGGGCGGCTCGACGACCGCCGTGATCCGCTCCACCAAGAACCCCATCGCGGCGGCCGTGTTCGCGCAGTTCCTCAACAGCGACCCGGCGAGCGCGAGGATGTTCGCGACGGAGCAGTTCTTCTTCCCGGCGACCAAGGCGCTCCTCACGGACGCGGAGTTCACCGGCGACGCCCCCGAGTTCTACGGCGGCCAGAAGGTCAACCAGGTCTTCGCCGACATCAGCTCCACCGTCAACTCGTCCTTCCAGTGGCCTCCGTTCCTGGACAAGGCGGCCACGGACTGGACGGAAACCGTCGGCAAGTCCCTCGCCGACAAGGGCGACACGGTCGCCGCCCTCGGCACCTGGCAGCAGCGGCTGACCACCTACGCCAAGGGCCAGGGCTTCACGGTCAAGGGGAGCTGAGATGGCCGCCACCACCGCGGCAGCGCCGAAGGCCCCACGGCGGACGGCGGCGAAGGGCCGCCGTCGCCGTGGGGCAGGGCCCCTGTTCGTCGCCCCGTTCATGGTGCTGTTCCTGCTGCTCTTCCTCGCCCCGCTCGGCTACGCCGCCTATCTGAGCCTGTTCCAGGAACGGCTCGTCGGGGGCACCGCGTTCGTCGGCCTCGACAACTACGCGACCGCCCTGAAAGACCCTCAGTTCCGGGACGGAGTCGCCCGGGTGGCCGTGTTCTTCGCGGTCCAGGTCCCCGTGATGCTGCTGCTGGCGCTGGTGTTCGCCCTCGCGCTGGACAGCGGCCTGCTGCGGCTCGCGCGGGTGATCCGGCTCGGCATCTTCGTCCCCTACGCCGTGCCGAGCGTGGTCGCCGCGCTGATGTGGGGATACCTGTACGGCCCGGACTTCGGGCCGTTCGCCCAGCTGGGCCGGGAACTGGGGCTCGGCACCCCGGACTTCCTCGGCGAGAGCTGGATGCTCGGCAGTCTGGCCAACATCGTGACGTGGGAGTTCGTCGGCTACAACATGATCATCCTGTATGCCGCCCTGCGCACGATCCCGCAGGAGCTGTACGAGGCGGCCGCGATGGACGGGGCCGGTGCCTGGCGCATCGCCTGGTCGATCAAACTGCCCGCGCTCAGGCCCGCGCTCCTGCTCACCCTGCTGTTCTCGGTCATCGGCAGCTTCCAGCTGTTCAACGAGCCGAAGCTGCTCAAGGACATCGCGCCGGACGTCATCAGCAGTTCCTACACCGCCAACCTCTACGCCTACACGCTCGCCTTCACCGGCCAGCAGGTCAACTACGCGGCCACGGTGTCCTTCCTCCTCGGCCTCGTCATCGTGATCGCCTCCTACGCCGTCCTGCTCACCGCGAACCGCAGGAGGACCCCATGACGACCACGACCACCCCGGCCGGGGTCACCGCGAAGGCCGCGGCACCGGTGTCCGCGGCCCGCGCGAAGGAACGCCCGGCCCGCCGCAGCACCCCGCTGACGATCGCCATGCTGGCCGCTCTGGCCTACTTCCTGCTCCCGCTGTTCTGGCTGCTGATCGCCTCGACGAAGAGCACCCAGGACCTGTTCACCAGCTTCGGCCTCTGGTTCTCCGAGGCCCCGCAGCTGCTCGCGAACCTCAAGGCGACCTTCACCCACGACGACGGCGTCTTCCTGCACTGGCTGCTGAACACGGTGCTCTACGCCGCGGTCAGCGCCGTCGGCGCCGCGCTGCTGGCGGCGGCGGGCGGGTACGGCTTCGCCAAGTTCCGCTTCCGCGGCGACCGGGCGGCCTTCAACCTGGTCCTCGGCGCGGTGATGGTGCCGACCACGGCCCTCGCGATCCCCACGTATCTGGTGTTCGCACAGGCGGGCCTGGTCAACACACCCTGGGCGGTCATCCTGCCCTCGCTCGTCAACCCGTTCGGTCTCTACCTGATGCGGATCTACGCCGAGGACGCCGTGCCCGACAGCCTCCTGGAGGCCGCGCGGATCGACGGCGCGGGCGAGGCACGGATCTTCTTCCGGATCGCCCTCAGACTGCTGGCCCCCGGCCTGGTCACCGTCCTTCTGTTCACGCTGGTCGCGACGTGGAACAACTACTTCCTGCCACTGATCATGCTGAACGACCCGGATCTGTACCCCGTCACCGTCGGCCTCGCCTCCTGGGCGGCCCAGGCGCAGAACGGCGGCGCCGGCGCCAGCAGCGACATGCTCGCGCTGGTGGTGACCGGTTCGCTGATCTCGATCGTCCCGCTCGTCGTGGCGTTCCTGATGCTCCAGCGGTACTGGCAGAGCGGCCTGGCCACCGGCGGCGTCAAGCAGTAGCGAGCGCCTCGTCCCCCGTACCACTCCCCCTTCCCCCGGAGGTTCCCCTTCATGGCGGCTCTGCCTGCCCGCGTCCTGTTCGGCGCCGCGTACTACCACGAGTACCGGCCTCCCTACGGCACCGAACAGCCCGAGGAACGCCTCAAGACCGATCTGGACCTGATGGCGGACGCGTGTGTCTCCGTCATCCGGGTCGGTGAGTCGGTGTGGTCGACCTGGGAGCCGGAGAACGGCCGCTTCGACCTGGACTGGCTCCAGCCGGTGCTCGACGGCGCCCACGAGCGCGGTATCTCCGTGGTCCTCGGCACCCCCACGTACGCCGTACCGCCGTGGCTGGCCCGCCAGTACCCGGAGCTCACGGGTGAGCGGCGCACCGGTGAGCCGATCGGCTGGGGCGCCCGGCAGGAGGTCGACTTCACACACCCCGGGTTCCGCTTCCACGCCGAGCGGGTGATCCGCAGGGTCGTCGGCCGGTACGCCGGCCACCCGGCCGTCATCGGCTTCCAGGTCGACAACGAGCCCGGACTGCACCTGTTCCACAACCGCGGTGTCTTCCAGCGCTTCGTGGACCACCTGCGCGACAAGTACGGCGACGTGGAGACCCTCAACCGGGAGTGGGGCCTGGTCTACTGGTCGCACCGGTTGTCGACGTGGGCCGACCTGTGGACGCCGGACGGCAACGAGCAGCCCCAGTACGACGTCGCGTGGCGGGAGTTCCAGGCCCGGCAGGTCACCGAGTTCATCGGCTGGCAGGCGGACATCGTCCGGGAGTACGCGCGGCCCGAGCACTTCGTGACGACGTGCGTCTCCTACACCCGGCAGGGCGTGGAGGACGACGAGCTGACCAACCGTCTCGACATCGCCTCGGGCAACCCGTACTACGACATGCAGGACGGGCTGCTGCTGCCCGACCCCACCCCGGACGACCACGAGCAGAAGTGGAAGACCACCGGTGTGTGGGCGCTCTACCAGACCGCCGACTGGATGTTCTCCTCCCGCCAGGAGCCGTTCCTCGTCACCGAGACCAACGCGGGCTCCATCGGCTTCGCCTGGGACAACCGGCCCGGCTACGACGGCCAGTGGCGGCAGGCGGCCTGGGCGCTCGTCGGGCGCGGCGCCCGCATGATCGAGTACTGGCACTGGAACACCCTGCACTTCGGCGCCGAGACCTACTGGGGCGGTGTCCTGCCCCACACCGGCAGGCCGGGCCGTACGTACGCCGAACTCGCCCGTCTCGGGGCCGAGTTCGAGTCGGCGGGCGCGCTCGTCGCCGGGCTGGAGCCGGACGCCGACATCACGATGGTCTACTCGACGCCGAGCAAGTGGCTGATGCAGAAGTACCCGCCGCTGGCCACGCCGGACGGCGAGCCCGACCCGACCGCCTACCACCGCGTGTTCGACCCGTTCTACCGGGGCGCGTTCGACGCGGGGCGGCAGGTGCGGATCGTCCACGCCCGGCAGTTGCACGACCCGCTCGGGGAGCGCGAGGGCCTCACCCCCGAGGAGGCCGTCCGCCGCCACCCGGTGCTGGTGGTGCCCGCGCTGTACCTGGCGGCCGACTCCACCCTCGACTGGCTGGCCGCCTACGCCGAAGCGGGCGGCCATCTGGTCCTCGGCCCGCGCACCGGGTACGCCGACCACGAGGCACGAGCCCGGCAGGAGGCGGCCCCCGGCCGGCTCGCGGACGCCGCGGGCGTCTCCTACGACGAGTTCAGCAACCTCGTACGGGAGGTTCCCGTGCGGTCGGCGCCGGACGGACCGCTCGCCCTGCCGGAGGGGGCCACGGCGACCCGGTGGGTGGAGGGGCTGACCGTCTCCGACGCGGATCCGCTGGTCACCTACGAGCACCCGCACTTCGGGCGCTGGCCCGCCGTCACCACCCGCCGCCACGGCGCCGGTCATGTCACCTGCGTCGGGACGGTGCCCGGCCGTGAGCTGGCCAGGGCGCTCACCGAGTGGCTGACGCCGTCCGCGCGCCACCCGTGGCAGGACCTCCCGGCATCGGTCACCGCGACGACCGGTACCGCCTTCGACGGACGCCGGGTGCACATCGTCCACAACTGGAGCTGGGAGCCGGCCCGCGTCGACGCACCGGCCGATCTGACCGACGTCCTGAACGGCACCCCGCTCCGCGCGGGCGTGCCGCTCGACCTGGGCCCCTGGGACGTCCGCGTGTTCGTCTCCGCCGGTGCCGCCGGCCCGTCCGGGGCCTGAGCCCCTCGCGTTCCTGATCGATCCCCGAAGGAGTGGGTTGTGAACAGAAGAAGACTCCGGCTGGCGCTGGGCGGCGTCGTCGGCACCTCGGCGCTGCTGGCGATCCCCCTGACCAGCGCCCAGGCGTACGACCCGACGGGCGGCGTCCTCTACCAGCTCGGCAGCGAGCCGTGTCTGAAGGGGCGGGGCAACTGCGCGGTCTACCCCAAGTCGGCGCAGCTGCCGAGCGGGCGGCTGGTGGCGTCGTTCGAGAAGTCCACGGTCGTACCGGCGACGGGAAGCGCCGACCGGCAGACCCTCCCCGTGTACAAGAGCGACGACGACGGCACGACCTGGCAGCCGCTGTCGGAGGTGAAGGCCCCGGCGTACCTCTCCGGTGACCCCCAGTACGCGAAGTACACCAGCAACTGGACCAACCCGTACCTGTACGCCCTTCCGCAGGACGTCGGCGATCTCAAGCAGGGCACCCTGCTCCTGGCGAGCGTGGTCTCCGGCGACGACCAGTACTACAAGGAGCACAAGGCCGCCGATCCGAACTGGACGCCGACCAACGACGGTGACCGCAAGGACCTGGCGATCGCCCTGTACTCCAGCACCGACGACGGCGCGACCTGGAAGGTCGTCAACGTCGTCGCCACGGGCGGCTGGCAGGGCGGCAGCGCGGGCGCCACCGGACAGAACACCGCGAACGCCAACTCGTACCAGCAGGTCGACCCGCTGTGGGAGCCGTACCTGATGGTCCACAAGGGCAAGCTGGTCTGCTACTACTCCGACGAGAACGACTACACCGGCTTCGACCCGGACACCGGCGTCCCGAAGCTGGACCCCGCCAACGACACCGCGAAGGACTCGCTCGGGCAGATCCTGGTGCACAGGACGTGGGACGGCCGCGGCGCCAGGTGGAGCGACCCGGTCGTGGACATCGCGGGGCTCACCGACGACATGGGTGGCGGCAAGACGGAGATCGGCGGCGGCCGGCCGGGCATGACGAACGTCGTCAGGACGACGGACGGCAAGTGGATGATCACCTACGAGTACTGGGGCGGAGGGGCCAACACCCGGTTCCGGCTCGCCGACAGTCCACTGGAGTTCTTCCGTGGCTCCGCCACCGGCGAGGGCGTCACCACGCTGCCGGTCGACACCGGCTCCCGCACGCTCGCCACGGGAGGCAGCCCGGTCCTCGTCCGGCTCCCCGGCGGCCGCCTGGTCTACAACGCCGCGGGCAGCGGCAACGTCTGGGTCAACCAGAGCGGACGCTCGGGCGGCGTGTGGAAGGAGTACCAGACGACCTCGCGGGCCGGGTACAGCCGCAACCTCCAGTACGTCGAGGGCACCGGCCGCGTCTCGATCCTCAACAACCAGGGCACGTCGGTCATCGCCTACGCGGAGGTCGACCTGGGCGACTCGCGCGGCGCCTACGTCCAGCTGGTGAACCGCAAGACCGACCAGGTGATCGGCACCGGCGACAAAACCAACGACGCGAACATCGGCAACGGTGACGTACCCGACGTGCGGCTGGAGCCACCCGGCTCGGCCGCGAACCCGGACACGCAGTACTGGCACGTGATGAAGGAGCCGCAGGGCGGGGTGTCGCTGCTGAACAAGTCGGGAGGCCGGGCGGCCGCCATCTGGACCGGCAACGCCACGGCGGGCCGGCGGATCGGCCAGTGGGTCGACGACAGTCCCACGGGCAGCTGGAACCTGGTGAAGACCTCCGACGGGTTCTACCGGCTCCAGTCGGTCAAGAACACCGGCCTGTATCTGACCGGCGCGACCGCGGGGGCACCGCTCACCCTCCAGGTCTCCACCGGGGACGGCTCGCAGGAGTGGGAGCTGGTCGAGTAACCCGCGGGCGCTGCCGGCGGGACGCGGTGCGCCGGCAGCGGGCCTCAGTCGTCCGGGCCGGGGAGGCGGTCGTCGGGCACGATGTGCACGGCGGCCTCCTCCGCGCCCGCCGCTCCGCCGTCGATGCCCTCGTCCTCGGCGACGAGTTCCTTCGTGGTGTCGGGGTGCGCGCCCTCGTCCGGTGCCACGAGACGACCGGCACGGTCGGCGCCGGCCTCCGGGTCGACGGGCTCGCCCTCACCGCCGGGAAGGTCGCCGACGCCGTCGCCGGGCGGCACCGTCACATCGGGGACCTCTTGGCGCAGCCGTTCGTCGAGGGACTCGCCCTCGTGCTGCTCGGCGGGCGTGGTGCCGGTCTTGGAGACGCCCAGTGGCCTCTCGGGCGGTGAGTAGCCCTCGTCCAGCATGTCGTCGTAGGTGCGCTCGTCGACCGCGTCCTGGAGATCCAGCGGCGCGGCGTCCTCCTGCTCCTCGTTGCCGCCGGTGGGCTGGTAGGCGTCGGTCGCCGGGGTCTCTTCGCTCATGGTCGCCTCCCGCTGACGGTGACTGGTTCCTGTCCTCGTGCGGAGTACCGAGGAGCGGCGGTGTGACACCCCCCGTCGCTGCTGTTTCGCCGGGTGCGCCGGGGAAACCCGGTCCTCGTCCTCCCCACCCCTCACGAGGACGAGGACCGTGGGTGAGGGAAGTGACAGGGCGAGCGGGAGGAGGGTCTGCCATGACGAGCCCTGACCCCGAGCCGAGCCGGACCACCGGCCTGGAACCGGGTGGCGGAGTGCCCCCGGGTGAGACGCCGCCCGCCGAGGGCGGGACCTCCGGCGTCGCCCGTCCCGACCCGCCCGCCGTGCGGCGCAAGGGATGGGGTGCCCTGCCTCTCGTCCTGATCATCCTGCTCGCGGCGGTGATCGCGATCGGGCTGATCGGCATGGCGGTGGCACTGATCGTCCAGTGAGGCGCGGCCTGTTCCCGCCTGCGGCCCGCCGCGTTTCCACGGGCCGCCGCCGGGGACCCGCACGCTGTGGTGGCCTATGGAGCAGAGGAACGGGTGCGGATGCCCGTTCTGCGGGCCGGGTGGTCGACGCAGACATTCGTGCACTGGCCGTTCCGTCCCGACCAGGTACAGGCCCTCCTGCCGGAGGGCCTGGAGGTGGACACGTACGAGGACACGGCGTGGGTGAGTCTCACGCCGTTCGTCATGGCCGACGTCCGCACGCCCGGCCTGCCCGCGTCGGCACGAGGGCTCCCGACGTTCGCGGAGACCAATCTGCGGACCTATGTGCGCACGCCGGACGGGCGGGACGGACTGTGGTTCCTCTCCATCGAGGTGGCCTGCCCGTTGATGCTGGCGGCCCGTGCCTTCGGCGCCCCGTACCGGCTGGGCCGGCTGCGGACCTCGCGGGACCTGGCGGCCGTGTCGTACGCCGGTGCCCGGTGGAGCGGCGGGGCGTCGTACCGACTGGTGGTCCGCCCCGGTGAGCCGATCAGACCGGCCGAGCGGGACGTGTGGCTGACCTCGCGCTGGCGGGCGTACACCAGCCGGTTCGGCCGGATCTGGGAGACGCCCGTGGAGCACGAGCCCTGGCCGTTGTGCGAGGCGACTGTGGACGCGGTCGAGGAGACCCTCACTACGGCGGCGGGACTTCCCGCGCCGGGCGCCGAGCCCCTCGCGCACTTCTCACCGGGGGTCAGGCACGTCCGGCTAGGGCGGCCCCGACCGTGCACGGCGGAGGTCGCGCGCGGCGGTGCTCGCGAGCGGAGCCGGTGACCGTGCCTCGCGGTGGCTCCGGGCGGCCGGGGTTCGGCCGGGGCTCCGGGCGGCTGGTCTTCGAGGGGTGGATCGCGGGCCTCGGCACGTCCTCGGGGACCCGTGTGGTGGTGGGGCACTGGGAGGTGTCGCCGTTCGGGCCGTTCGGGGACGTGATGGTAGAGCGGGCGGACGGACATCGGCTGCTGCTGGCACCGACCCGGCGGACGGCTGACTTCATCGCGGGCACGTACCGCTTCGACGAGGTGCGGGTCGTGCCGGTCGACGTGCGCCGTGGCCGGGAGGCCTGGACGGTCCGGGCCGGGCCGCTGGACCTGCGGTTCACCCTCGGCCGGCGCGGTCCGCTGGGGCTGCTGCTGCGTACCCTGCCGGGCGCGCTCGCCCGGCGCCCGGCGTGGAGCGCCCTGACCGACGTCCCCGCCCGACTGCTGCTGCGGGGCGTACGGACGCGCGGCAGCGCCGGCTCGGGGCGCCGCGAGTGGTACGGCGCGAGGGATCTGCGGCCGGTTCGTACGCTGTCGGCGGCCTTCGCGGGGGACGACCTCGGGACGTCGGCGCCCGTCGATCCCCCGGTGCGGTTCGGGTTCGGTTCGGTGCCCCGGAACCCCGGCGTCACCCGGGTCGTCACGACGGTGGCACCGGTCCGGGAGCGCCGACCGGCCCGCTCCGACCGGTGAACAGCCGGTGACGGATGACACCGGGCTTGCCCGTACCCGGTGGCGGAGACGCCGGGCGCCCCATCCTCCCATGGGGCAGATGAGGCGGGTCGGCTGTCCCCGTGGGCAGATGAGGCGGGTCGGCCGTCCCCCGGAGGGGCAGGTGCGGCGGGTCGGCCGTCCCCGTGGGGCAGATGAGGGGGGCCAGCGGTCCCTGGAGGGGCAGGTGCGGCGGGTCATGTGCCCCCCGGCGGGCAGGTGAGACGGGTCGGGTGTTCCCCGGGGGAGCAGGTGCGGCGCGTCGGCCGTCCCCGGGAGGGACAGGTGCGGCGCATCGGCCGTCCCCGGGAGGGACAGGTGCGGCGCATCGGCCGTCCCCCGGAGGGACAGCTGCGGCGGGTCATGTGCCACCCGGCGGGCAGGTGAGACGGGTCGGGTGTTCCCCCGGGGGCGGATGACGCGGGTCGGCCAGCCCCCGGGGGGCGACGCGGCGTTACCGACGGCGCCGGGCGGGCACTCGCGCCGCATGAATCCAAGTCGCCCCCCGCTCGGGGACAGCTCGCTCGCGGCACTCGTCAAGGGATACAACTGGCTGCCCGACCTCAGGAGCCGCACCGCCGGACCTCTGGTGCGCGTCCGTGTGGCGGGACGGCACGCCGTCGCCCTGCGCGGCCCGGAAGCCGTGCGGTTCTTCTACGACGAACGGCATGTGGAACGCGTGACGGCGCTCCCCGGACCGGTGCTGAGCACCCTGTTCGGCCACGGCGCCGTGCACACGCTGGACGGGACGGCCCACCGCGTCCGCAAGGAGATGTTCCTGTCGCTGCTCACCGGCCCGGAGGCGGTCGCCGCCCTGGTGGACGAGGTCGCGTCCGCCTGGGACGAGGCCGTGGACACGTGGTTCGGGCAGCCGTCGGTGGTCCTCTTCGACGAGGCGAGCCGGGTGCTCACCCAGGGTGTCTGCCGGTGGGCCGGCATCCCCCTCGACGACGCCGGGGAGACGGCCCGCGACCTGGTCGCCATGGTCGACGGCTTCGCCACCGCCGGGCCCCGGCACTGGCGGGCCCGCCGCGCCCGGAGCCGCAGCGAGGCATGGCTCGCCCGTCTGGTGGAGGACGTACGGGAGGGTGCCGCCCCGGCACCGGCCGGGTCGCCGCTGGACGTGGTGGCACGGCACCGGGACACCGACGGCCGGACGCTCGACCCGCACACCGCCGCGGTCGAACTGCTCAACATCGTCCGCCCCACGGCCGCCGTGTGCTGGTTCGTCGGCTACGCGGGACACGCGCTGCACTTCCGGCCGGAGATCCGGCAGCGCCTCGCCGAGGACGACCCCGCGTACGCCGTGGCGTTCGCCCACGAGCTGCGCCGCTTCTACCCGTTCGCCCCCTTCGTCGGCGGGCGCGCCGTCGCCGACCTGGAGTGGCAGGGGGAACGCATCCCCGCGGGCACGCTGATCCTGCTCGACCTGTACGGGCAGAATCACGACCCCGACCTGTGGGACCGTCCCCTCGTCCTCGACCCCCGGCGCTTCCTGGAGGCGCCGCCCGGCCGCGACGCACTCGTCCCGCAGGGCGGCGGCGACCGTGCCACCGGCCACCGCTGCCCCGGCGAGGACGCCACGATCGCTCTGCTCGCGGCACTCGGGCCCCGGCTGGCCCGGCTGGAGTACGACGTGCCGGCCCAGGACCTGAGGATCCCGCTGTCCCGCATCCCGGCACGGGTGCGCAGCGGCTTCGTGATGGAGCGCGTCCACGTACCGATGCGCCCCCTCGCCACCAGCAGGGCGGCAGCGGGGTAGGGCGGTGCCGCCCGGGCCGGGAGCGGTCGTGTCGTACGGCTTGGGCGGCGGGCCGGCGGCGGGCCGGTCGCGGGCGGCAGCCGTCATCGCCGCCGCCCGGCTGATTCACGCCGGGGGCCGCCGGGTACCCGGCACGCTCACGCGCGGATCCGCTGCGCCGAGACGGGTCAAGGTGGTGCCGCCATGACCGAGTACGAACGTTCCCGCACGATGCCCGCACAGCCTGAGCACGTGTTCGACCAGGCTGCCAACGTCGACCAGCTGGACGCCTGGTTGCCGGACGCCCTGCATGTGGAGGCCGCCGGCCTGCCCGCCGTCACCGTGCACGAGGACCGCACGGACGAGGACATGGCCGCGCTGCTGCGCGCCCGGCGCGAGCAGATGCGGCTGGAGTGGGGCACGCGGGGCCGGTCGAGTTACACGGGGTGGCTTCAGGTCGCCGGTATCGACAGCGGGGCCAGCGAGGTGACGGTGCACCTCTCCTTCTTCGACGACAGCCACGATCCGGGCGAGCAGGCCGTGGCCGACGCCCTCGACACCAGCCTGCGGCGCCTGGAGGAGCAGGTGCGGCTGCGCGTCGACCACGCGGCGGGCTGACACCGGACGGTCCACGGCCCTCGCCCCGACCTCGCCCCCGACCTCGCCCCCGACCTCGCCGCGGGACACGCCCCCGGCCTCGGCGGGGAACGCCGTCTCCACCCGTGGGTGGAGAGCACACCTCCACCCACGATCCTCCCTGCCTCCGATCCCCTGACCCGCGCTTCCGCCTAGCTTGACGGGTACAGGACTTCCCCGTTCCCCGGAGGCGACCATGTCCGAGTCCGTCAACGCGCTGGTGATCGTCGCGGTCGTCGTGTGGGTGGTCGTACGGCAGTTCCTGGCGCAGCGGATCGACCTGGACCGGCGGTGGTGGGTGCTGCCCGTCGTCCTGGCCGTGCTGGCAGTGCGGGAACCGGGGCTGCTCGACGGACGGCATCCGGTCGCCGCCGCCACGCTGCTCGGCGCGGAGGTGGTCGTGGGGCTGGTGACGGGCCTCGGCTGGGCGGTGACCCCGCGTGTGTGGCGGGCCCCGGACGGCTCGGTGTGGGCCAGGGGCACCGGAGCCACCGGGCTGGTGTGGCTCGGCGGGGTCGCCGCGCGGGCCGGGCTGTACGGCGCCGGGGCGGCGGCCGGCGTGGCGCAGGGCAGCGGAGCCCTGCTGCTGGGGCTCGCCGTGACCCTGCTGGCCCGGGGCGGGGTGCTCAAGTGGCGGACCCGCGGCCTGGGGCCGACGTACCGTGATGCCGGCCGAGTCGTCATCTCCGCCGCCGCCCGGAAGGACCGTGTGTGAGTCGTCGTGTGACCTGGACGAGCTGGCCCTCTCGGGAGGCGCTCGCCCGTGAGGGCGCCACGCGGTACGGGCGGCTGCGCGCCTGGACCGGACGGATCTTCGTGACCGGGCTGCTGCTGTGGCGCGGGGTCTCGGAGCACCCGGTCCTGTCCGGGCGGACGCTGTTCGACGTGGTCGCCGTGACGGGCTGCGTCCTCGGTGTGTGGGTGTTCTTCCGGCTCACCCTCGCCCGGCGGCTGTGGACCTCCCTGCTGATACTCCTCGCGGCGGCGGGCCTCGCCGTGGCGGCGCGGGCCGTGGGCTTCGACGTGCTGGCGGTCGTCGTGTGGTGCGGCGTGGTCGTCGTGGCGCTGCGGCGGCTGCCGTGGGCCGCAGCCGTGCCCGTGGCGGCCGGTGCGCTCGTCGGCTACGCCGTGACGGCGGACGACCCATGGCCCACGACGGCCGCGACGGCGGCCGGTCTCTTCCTCCTCGGCCACGTCCTGCGCCTGGACGCCGAGGCGCGCGGGAAC
This sequence comes from Streptomyces sp. MA5143a, assembly GCF_900290235.1. Lineage (GTDB taxonomy): Bacteria > Actinomycetota > Actinomycetes > Streptomycetales > Streptomycetaceae > Streptomyces. The sequence goes on along the minus strand of NZ_OLMK01000102.1, from coordinate 10,025 downwards.
GCCCTGCGGCTCCAACTCCGTGAGCGGGCCGCGCTGGAGGCCCAGGCGGAGTCCGCCGCCCTCACCGAACGGGCCCGGATCGCCCGCGAGATGCACGACGTCCTGGCCCACAGCCTCTCCGCCCAACTGGTCCACCTGGAGGCGGCCCGGCTGCTGATCGAGGGCGACGCCGAGCGGGAACGGATCCTCGAACGGGTCGTCGCCGCCCGGGCCATGGCCCGTGAGGGCCTGGCGGAGACCCGTCAGGCGCTGTCCGCGCTGCGGGGGGAGACGGCTCCGGTGGAGGAGTACCTGCGTGATCTGGCCGCCCTCACCGAGGCGACCGCCGTGGAGGTCGGCGGTGAACGCCGCGCGCTGTCGGCGGAGGCCGCGCAGACGGTGCGCCGGGTGGCCCAGGAGGCCCTGACCAATGTGCGCCGCCACGCACCCGGCGCCCGGGTGCGGCTGCGGCTCGCCTACGAGGACGCCCATGTCGCCCTGGAGGTGCGGGACTTCGGTGCCGTGCGCGATCCGGGCCGCGACGGCGACGGGCCGGTCCGGGCCGGCTCCGGGTACGGTCTGCTCGGGATGCGCGAGCGGGCCGAACTGCTCGGCGGCACCCTGGAGGCGGGACCGGACGAGGAGGGTTTCGTGGTGCGGCTGCGGGTGCCGGCGTGATCGAGCGGACCGGGGACGCGGGGACCGGGGACGCGGGGGCGAAGAACGCGGGGGCGAAGAACGCGGGGGTGGGGGGCGCGGGGGCGGGGGCCGGCCGGACGGCGCGGGTGGTGGTCGCCGACGACCAGACCGTGGTGCGCGAGGGCATCGTGATGATCCTCGGGCTGCTGCCCGGCATCGAGGTGGCCGGTTCGGCGGGCGACGGCGAGGAGGCCGTACGGCTCGTCGCCGAACTCGCCCCGGACGTCGTGCTGATGGATCTGCGCATGCCCCGCTGCGACGGCGTCGAAGCGACCCGTCGTATCCGCGCCGACCACCCCGGCACCGAGGTCGTCGTGCTCACCACGTACGCCGACGACGACTGGCTCTTCCCGGCGCTGCGGGCCGGGGCGCGCGGCTATCTCACCAAGGACGCCGACGGCGACGAGATCGTACGGGCGGTCCATGCCGTGCTCGACGGGGACGCCGGCCTGTCCCCGCGGGTCCAGCGGCGACTGCTGGAGCAGCTGGCCCACCCTGCCCCGGATCCGGGGCCCGCCACGCTCCCCGACCGGCTGACCGCCCGTGAGGCCGAGGTGCTGGCCCGTATCGCCGACGGGCTCAGCAACACGGAGATCGCCCGTGCCCTCCATGTCTCCCCGGCCACGGTCAAGACGCACATCAACAACCTCTTCGCCAAGACGGGCGTCAAGGACCGGGCGCAGGCGGTGCGTTACGCCTATCAGAAGGGCCTGACGCGTCCGCCGGGGGCGTAACCGGGCGCCCGTCCGGCTTCCCGGCGGGTGCGCGGCCCGTCGCGGCGGTCCGGCGTCGTGACGGATGTCGACCCGAGGGGTTGACGGGGTCGTGTGGGGCGGTCACTTTCGAAAGCGCATGACCTGGGAGCGCTCCCACGCTTGCATGCTTGGGCTCCCCCACTCCGCGCCCGTCCGTCCACGTGTCGAAGGGATGTCACATGCACATGTCTCGCCCCTTGCCCCCACCGTCACAGCTCTCCCGCAGGACCCTGGTCGCGGCCGCCGCCACGGGGCTCGTCACCGCCGCCGTCCCCTCCCCCGCGCGGGCGGCCGCCGACGCACGGGCCCTGTTCCACACCGTGGGCCGGGTCAAGGAGGCCGCCGACGGGATGGTGCAGTACACCTGGCCCGGCGTGTACTTCGAGGCGCGGTTCCGGGGCACGGGCATCGGGATCGTCCTCGACGACGCGAACAACGACTACGACGTCCGGATCGACGGGACGACCGCCGCCACACTGGTCACCCCGGGCCGCACCGTGTCCTGGCTCCGCGGACTGTCCGACGCCGAGCACACGGTGCGGCTGGTCAAGCGCACGGAGAGCCCGTGGGCGGTGGGGCGGTTCGGTGGGTTCACGGCGGCCCCCGGCGGGGCGGTCCTCGGCGCGCCCCGGGCGCGGACCCGGCAGATCGAGTTCATCGGCGACTCGTTCACCGCCGGGTACGGCAATGTCTCGCAGACACGGGACTGTTCGGGCAACGGCGGCGTCAACCGGAACAGCAACGCCGATCTCGCGTTCGGCTCGCTGGTCGCACGCAGGCTCGACGCGGACCACCAGCTGAACGCGATCTCCGGTCGCGGCATGGTCCGCAACTACAACGGCGGCGACCCGGGGGTCAGCTACCGCACGTTCTACGAGCGGGCCCTGCTGAACGTGGACGGCGACGTGTGGCGCAAGCCCGACAGCTGGCGCCCCCAGGTCGTCGTGATCGGTCTGGGCATCAACGACTTCTCCACTCCCCTGCGTCCCGGTGAGCGCTGGGCCACCCAGGAGGCACTGGTCGCCGACTACGAGAGCGCCTACCACGGGTTCCTGGACCGGCTGCGGGCGCGCTACGGCCCCGGCACGTTCCTGGTGGTGTCGGCCACCCGTCCGTTCGCCGACGCGACCACGAGGATCGTGCGGGAGCGCAACCGACGGGGCGACGACCGGGTCCGCCACTTCTTCTTCGGCGACGCGGCCCTGGACCTCCTCGGCTGCGACTGGCATCCGTCGCTGGGCGACCACCGGACCCTCGCGAACCTGCTCACCGAGTTCGTGGCGCGCCTTCCGCTGCGCTGGTAGCGGGCGGCCTGGCCCTTGGCGGCCGGGGTCAGGCCGGCAGGGCCTGCCCCGGCCGCAGCGCGTCGAGGAGGCCGGCGTGGTGGAGTCCGGCCACGGGGGCGAGGAGGTCGGGGTGGCGCAGCAGCGCGGCGGCCCGGCGGTCCTGGACGTCCGGGTCGAGCAGCCGGCGGAAGGCGACGGGGGAACCGGAGGTGTGGTGGGTGCCGGCGAGGGCGGTCACCGCGGCGCCGGCCAGGGCGGGGTCGGTGAGCAGGCACGCCGCCCAGCTGGCGACGACCTCGTCCACCCAGCTCCGCCAGGCGTGCTCGGTCTCCGCCACGGAGTCCGTCTCGTCGGCCGTCTCGTAGCCGGTGATCCAGTCGAGCCGGGCCGAGCCGCCGGGTCCGGCGACGCCGACGAGGCCCGCGTCCATCGGCGTGGGGTAGCGCAGCCAGGCGGCCACGGTCACCGCCTGCCGGGCCTGGGCCTCGCAGAGGGCGGAGTCGATCGCGCCGCCGCCCGCCGGGTAGGCGCGGGTCAGCCACTGGGCGGTCGCGGCGATGAGGGGGGAGAGATCTGCGTGCACTGGGCCATCCGGGGTACTGGGGAGCGCGCACCCAAGAACGTAGCCGGGGACCGTCGCGACGGAAATGGCGCAGGCCACGCCACGGACGTGTCCTCGGCCACAGAGGCCGGCCGACCTGACCACCAAGGGATCAATACATCGATACCGGACACGAAGGGGGTTCACTGGCCCCCTTCGGGCCCGCCCGCGGCAGACGGCCGGGACAGGCGGAAAGGAGCGAGTCATGGGACACGGCGGAAACGTCGTCGAGGAACTCAAGACCGACCATCGCGAGGTGGAGGAGCTCTTCGGCAAGATCGAACAGCTGCCCTCGGGGCACGCCAAACGCAAGGAGTACGCGGACCAGGTCACCATCGAGCTGATCCGGCACTCGGTCGCCGAGGAGGCGTACCTCTACCCGGCGGTCCGTGAGCACGTGCCCGACGGGGACGCGATCGCCGACCGTGAGTTGCAGGACCACGCGGAGGCCGAGCGCCTCATGAAGGACCTGGAGCGGTGCGAGGCCGACGACCCCGAGTTCGACCGGCTGATCACCCAGCTGATGACGGAGATCAGGAGCCATGTGCGGGACGAGGAGAGCAATCTCTTCCCCCGGATGACCCGGTCCTGTCCGGCGGAGATGCTGGACCAACTGGGCGACAAGGTGCGGACGGCCAAGAAGACGGCGCCGACCCGGCCGCACCCGTCCGCGCCGGACAAGCCCCCGGCCAACAAGATGCTGGCGCCGGGCATGGGTTTCGTCGACCGGCTGCGCGACGCGATGACCGGCCGCGGCAAGGAGTCCTGAGACTCCGGTCGGCGGCCGGTACGGACTCGGGGCCCGGGGCGGACGTCCGCCCCGGGCCCCGTGTCATCCGCCGGCGGCGATGCCGGCCATGGCCTCGACGGTCAGGTCGAGTTCGGCCTCGGTGTTGTAGTAGTGCGGGGAGAGGCGCACCAGCGGGTGGACGCCCCGGTGTTCGGTGTCGAACTGGGTCTGCTCGGGGGCGGTGTACGTGACGTTGATGCCGTGGCCCGCCAGGGCGGCGACGACCTCGGCGGCGGGCACGCCGGCGACCTTGGCGGTCACGATGGCGCAGCGGTGCGCGCCGAGGTCGTGGGTGGTGACGCCGGGCAGGGCGTCGAGGCGGTCGCGCAGATACGCGCCGAGGGCGAGGGCCCGTTCGCCGATCCGGTCCAGTCCCAGGTCGAGGGCCTGGCGTACGGCGGATTCGAGGCCCAGCACGTTGGCGTAGCCGGTTTCCCAGCTCTCGAAGCGCCGGGCGCCCGGCTGCCAGGTGAAGCCCCGTTCGCCGTCCCAGGTGGCGGCCTGGATCTCGATGACGTGCGGCTCCAGGTACTGAAGTGCCTCGGGCCGTACCCACAGGAAGCCGGTGCCGCGGGGGCCGCGCAGGAACTTGCGGCCGGTGGCGGTGAGCAGGTCGCAGCCGATCTCGGTGACGTCGACCGGGAACTGCCCCACGGACTGGGTCGCGTCGAGCAGGTACGGCACCCCGGCGGCGCGGGTGATCCGGCCGATCTCGGCGGCCGGGTTGATCAGGCCGCCGCTGGTCGGCACATGGGTGACGCCGACCAGCCTGGTCCGCTCGTCGATGAGGTCGGCGAGGGCGGCCGTGTCGAGCTGCCCGTGCTCGTCGTCGGGGACGACGACGATCTCCGCGCCGGTGCGACGGGCGATCTGGAGGTAGGCGAGGACGTTGCTGCCGTACTCGTCGCGACCGGTGAGGATACGGTCGCCGGGCTTGAAGGTCAGGGAGTAGAAGGCGGCGTTCCAGGCGTGGGTGGAGTTGTCGAAGAGGGCGACCTCCTCGGGCCGCCCTCCGACCAGTCGGGCGATGTGGGTGTAGGTGGCGTCGATCCGTTCCCTCTCCCGTGCCGCGGCCTCGTAGCCGCCGATGGTGGCCTCGAGTTCCAGGTGGGAGGTGACGGCCGTCAGGGTCTGCCGGGAGAGCAGGCCGGCTCCGGCGTTGTTGAGGTGGATCCGGTGGGCGGTGCCCGGTGTGTCCCGGCGCAGTGCGTCGACATCCATGGGCCCATCCTTCCCGACCGTCACCATTGGGTGAAACCGTGCGCGCCCCGCTGATCGACATTCGGGGTGACGGTGACACCGGTGTCGGTGAGCGTCCGGCCGTGGGTGTCGGTGACGCCCGGGTGGCGACCGGCCGCCTTCCGCCTTGGCCCGGACCGGTCGTTGTCGCCCGGGGTGCGACTCCGGGCCCGGGGGTCCCCGCTGGACGCGCGCTCGTTCACCGAGACCGGGCTTTCGACAACAGGCGAGCCGCGCCACCGCCGGTCGACACCGCGTCGGGCGCCCTCCCCCGCCTTCCGCGTCGGCGTCCTCCGCGTCGGCTCGACCGAAGAAGTCGCCCTCCATCTTGACGTGTTCATTTCTGTCATCAAGCATGCCCGAAGCGCGATTCCTTCTGATCGGTTCTGTTCAGCTCTGTGTTGTGGAAGGGAGTGCCGTGTCCCAACGGCATCGCATCGTCCGGGCCTTGACGCCCATGGTTCCCCTGGTACTGGGCGCGGGCCTGGTGGCAGCGCCCCCGGCGGTCGCGGACACACCGGCCCCGGCGGCGCGGAGCGGAGTCACGGTACGGATCGATCCCTCGTACCGGCAGCAGGAGTTCGAGGGCTGGGGCACGAGCCTCGTCTGGTTCGCCAACGCGACGGGCCGCTATCCGGATCCCGTCCGAAGACGACTCGTGGACATGCTGTTCGGCGACGACGGACTCGCCCTCAACATCGCGCGCTACAACATCGGCGGCGGCAACGCCCCGGACGTCCGCACGGACTACATGAAGACGGGCGCGACCATGGAGGGCTTCTGGAAGGCCCCCGAGGGAACCACCCGGCAGGACAGGGAGTGGTGGGACCCCGCCAATCCCGACCACTGGAACTGGGACGCCGACGCCGGCCAGCGCTGGTGGGTCGACCAGGTCAAGGACAAGGTCACCAAGTGGGAGGCGTTCAGCAACTCCCCGCCCTGGTTCCAGACCGTCAGCGGCTATGTCTCCGGTGGCTTCGACGCGAACACGGACCAGATCCGCGCGGACCGCGTCGACGAGTTCGCCGCCTATCTCGTGCGCGTCACCGAGGAGTTGGAGAAGGCGCACGGCATCGACTTCGACACGATCGCGCCCCTCAACGAGCCCAACACCAACTACTGGGGCACCCAGATCGGCGCGAACGGCCAGCCCACCGGAGGCCGCCAGGAGGGCGCGCACGCGGGCCCGGCGCTCCAGCAGAAGGTCGTCCGCGCGCTCGACAAGGCGCTCGACGGGGCGAGGACCGACGCCGAGATCTCGGCGATGGACGAGACCAACCCCACGATCTTCACCCAGAACTGGAACGCCTACGACGCCTCGGCGCGGGCGGCCCTCCCCCAGCTGAACGTGCACACCTACGGCACGGGGATGCGCACCAGCGCCCGCGACATCGCCAAGGGCGCCCACAAGAAGCTCTGGATGAGCGAGGTCGAGGGCACCTGGGGCACGGGCACCGACTTCACGGGCATGGAGCCGGGGCTCGGCATCGCCTCACGCATGGTCGACGACATGCGGGAACTGGAGCCGTCGGCCTGGGTGTTCTGGCAGCCGATCGAGGACGCGATCCCGCAGGCCGCGGCGGGCAAGAACTGGGGCAGCATCCACGTCCCGTTCAACTGCACGGCCGACGACACCCTGGAGACCTGCCCGATCCGGGCCAACTCCAAGTTCCACACCATCCGCAACTTCACCCATCACATCCGCCCCGGCGACCGGTTCGTCAAGGTCGACGACCCGTCCAGCGTCGCCGCGGTGAAGAAGTCCGGCCGTGCGGCGACCGTCGTCCACGTCAACAGCGGCACCACCGGCCGCTCCGTCACCCTCGACCTCTCGCGCTTCGGCACGGTCTCCCCCGGAGCCACCGTCACGCCCGTGGTGACCAGCGCCGACGGCGCCCTCGTGCGCGGCACCCCGGTCCGGGTGACCGACCGTTCGGCGACGCTCGACGTCCCCGCCAAGTCGGTCACCACGTTCCTGGTCCAGGGCGTCGGCGGGGTGGCGAAGGACGCCGCCCTCGTACGGCCCGGCCATGTCTACCGGCTCCAGGGCGCCCAGAGCGGCAGGTCGCTGACCCCGTCGCAGGACGGCACCGGCGTCGTCCAGCGCACGAACGACCCCGGCAGCGCACGGCAGTTGTGGTCGGTACGGCAGCTGACGCCCGGCACCGGCAACCGTGAGCGGTACGCCCTCGTCAACGCCGCCACCGGCACGCGCCTCGCGGTGCGCGACAACCAGGCCGTACTGGAGGACGCGACGGCCGACGAGGTCCCCGACGCCGCTCAGTGGATCATGTCCACGACCGGCGACGGCACCTGGACCTTCGTCAACGCAGCGACCGGCCGTCTGGTCGACGTCACGGGCCAGTCGTCCGCGGACGGCGCCACGGTGTCGACGTACACACCGACCTCGGCGGCCAACCAGCGCTGGGCCGTGACCGACGAGACGGTGCTGCGCACCGAGCGGGCCGAGGTGTTCACCGTGCCGGGGCTGCGGCCGACGATGCCGGAGACGGTGACGCCGGTGTTCCGTGACGGTGGCCGCGGCTCACTGCCGGTGGTGTGGGACCTGCCGTCGGACCGGCGCTGGAAGAGGCCCGGTACCGTACGCGTCGAGGGCGAGGCGACCGACGCCCTGGGCCGCGAGCACCGGGCGAAGGCGCTCGTCACCGTCGACACGATCGCCTCGACGCTGCCGGGCCGCGCCAAGACCCATGCCGGCGGGGAGCCGGAACTCCCGGCCACGGTCACCGGCGTCGGCCGGCACGGCGGCCGCACCCGTCTCCCCGTGACCTGGGAGGCGGCACCGGCCGGGGCCTACGACAAGGCCGGCGTCGTGAAGCTCACCGGGACCGCCCGAGTCGTCGGCGGCGACGAGGTCGACGCCACCGTGCGCGTCCAGGTCACCGAGGCCACGCAGACCAACATCGCCCCCGACCCGGAGGTGTCCGTCGACGCCACCTTCACCGAGAGCGGCTACTCGGCGGAGCGGCTGCGCAACGGCGACCGGTCCGAGAAGGCCTGGTCCAACTGGAGATCGGGCACCAAGAACCCCTCCGACACCCTCACCTTCACCCTGCCGAGGGCCCGCGACCTGACGCGCGTCGTCGCCCACTTCCACCGCGACGGCGGCAACGTCTCCTTCCCGGAGAGCCTCAAGGTCCAGGTACGCGCCGGCGCCGACGGGCCCTGGACCGACGCGAGCGACTCCGTCCCGGTCGGCACCGAGGGCACCCCGGTGATCGACGTGCCCCTGGAGGCGGGACCGGCCAGCGCCGTCCGTGTGGTCATGACGGCCCGCCAGGGCGGCTACATCACGATGAGCGAGATCGAGGTCTACGCCAAGGCCCCCGGCCGCTCCGCGGACGCCGCCGCGGCCTCGATCGAGGTGGCGGGCCAGCCGATCGCGTCCTTCGACCCGGAGACGACGACCTACCGCGTCACCACGGGCCACCCGCGCCGGGCCCCCGTCACCGCCACGGCCCGCGACCCGTACGCCACCGTCACCGTGGACCGCTCGGGCCCGGCCGACCGGACGTCGGCCGTCGTCACGGTGACCTCCGAGGACGGTTCCCGGACCCGCAGGTACCGGATCGACCTCGTACGCCGCTGAGCGTCTAGCGGGACTCCTCCAGAAAGGTGCGGGCCACGTCGCCGGCGCGGGTGAACCAGTCGGTGAGCACGGCGAGTTCGTCGGGGGTGTAGCCGCCGAAGAGTTCCGCGAGACGCTCGTAGAACGGGCCGTAGAGGGTCATCGCCTGCTCGACGGCGGTCGGCTGGGCGACCACCAGGACACGGCGCCGGTCGGCCGGGTCCGGCCTGCGGGCCACGAAGCCCCGGCCCTCCAGGCGGTTGAGGACGCCGGTGATCGCACCGGTCGTGACATGCGCACGGGTCGCCAGGTCACCGGCGGTGACCGGGGCGTCCCCAGCCTCCAGGACGTAGGCGAAGCAGACCAGGTCGGTGACGCTCAAACCGAACCGGCGCGCGAACTCCTGCTGTCCCACGATCATCGTCGCGATCATGCGATCCATGGCGCCGATGGCGTCCGGGACGGTGGGGTGGCGCTCGGCCTCCATTGAAATGTGCCTCCGGGACAGGCTAGATTCCTTAGCTACTAAGATATTATAGTCCGGCGCCGTAGGCGTGGCCACGGCATGCCGTGGCGCGCCCCGGCGCGCGAGGGGAGCAGACACATGAGTCTCTACGACGAGGGCCACACCGTGGCCGGCTGGACGGGTACCGCGATCGGCACGGCCGGTTCCGTGGCGCTCGGCATGGGCGTCTGCGGCTGGGCTCCGGGCCTCCCGCTGGGCATCGCCGTCTCGGTCGCCGCGCTCCTGGTCACCTGGGTCCTGCACCTCGCGGGCTGGGGCAAGCCGCCGGGGCCGCGGCCGAGGGACCAGTGGCCCCTCGGCGCTCGCGACCGCTCCGCCCGCGGCGGCCACCCGGGCTGCCTCGGCTGCCGTATGGCCGGCCGCCGGGGGCCTCGGACGGCCGGCCTGCCCGAGCCCGTCGCGTCGACCGCGACCGCACCGGCCGCCACCGGCACGGCCGCGGTCTCCACGGCCGACTCGTCGTCCTGAACCACCGGGTGCCGGCGCTCCGGTCACAGCCTCCGGGGGTTCCGCACTGATCAGTCGGACAGCTCCAGATCGCGCATGCGCAGGTGCAGCTCT
>NZ_OLMK01000015.1 GCF_900290235.1 Streptomyces sp. MA5143a | reverse complement strand
AACCGTGCGCGGTCCCGGCTACGTCGACCGCTTCGGTGCCGTCGCGGCGCATCCGCTCGACGCCCCAGGCGCCGAGTGGCTCCAGCGCCCGGTTGAGCGTCCGCCCGTCCTCGGTCAGGGAGTACTCCACCCGCGGCGGCACCTCGGCGTAGACCTCCCGGTGCACGAGGCCGTCCTCCTCCAGCTCGCGCAGGTGCTGCGTCAGCATCTTCTCGCTCACGCCCGGCATCCCGCGACGGAGCTGGGCGAAGCGGAGCACCCCGTGGACCTCCAGCTTCCACAGGATGAATCCCTTCCACTTGCCGCTGACCACATCGAACGCGGCGTCGATGCCGCAGATGTACGGCCCCCGTCTCGGCGCCCTCGCCATCACGATCCCCCTTACGGAAAGGTAAGTACCGCAGTAATTAGTAGGTACTTCCGAGACTAGTGGCGCTGTTCGAGCATGGAGGGGTGAACGCACTCCAGAACACCCCTACCAGCAAGGACAGTTCCGTCACCGTCATCGGGCTCGGCCCGATGGGGCAGGCGATGACCCGCACCCTGCTCGCCGCCGGCCACCCGGTCACCGTCTGGAACCGCACCGCCTCCCGCGCCGACGGCCTCGTCGCCGACGGCGCGACCCTCGCGGCGACGCCCGGTGAGGCGGTCGGGGCGAGCGGCCTGGTGATCCTCAGCCTCACCGACTACCGGGCCATGTACGACATCCTCGACCGCGCCACCGCGTCCCTCGCGGGCCGGACGCTGGTCAACCTCAGCTCCGACACGCCGGGCCGCACCCGCGAGGCGGTGACCTGGGCGGCGGGCCACGGGGCCGCCTTCCTCACCGGAGGGGTCATGGTCCCCGCACCGATGGTCGGCACACCGGCGTCGCACGTCTACTACAGCGGCGACGCACCGGTGTTCGAGCGGCACCGGGAGGTGCTGGCCCTGCTGGGGACACCGCGGTATCTGGGTGCGGACCCGGGCCTCGCCCAGCTGATGTACCAGGCCCAACTCGCCGTGTTCCTCACCACGTTGTCGGGGCTGATGCACGCCACCGCCATGCTGGGGACGGCCGGGACGCCGGCCAGGGAGGCGCTGCCGGAGCTGCTCTCGTTCGTCGACACGATCGGCCCGATGCTGAGGGCCGGTGAGGAGGAGCTCGGCGCCTGGCTGGACGCCGGGGAGCACCCGGGCGACCTCAGCACGGTCACCATGATGGGCGCGACGTCCGACCACATCGTCGAGACCAGCACGTCACTCGGCCTCGACCTCGCGCTGCCCCTGGCCGTGCAGGCCCACTACCGGCGCGCGATCGAGGACGGACACGGCGGCGACAACTGGACCCGCATCATCGACAGCATCCGCGGCCGCGGCTGACGCCGCCGTCGCGCCGGGCACGCTCAGGAGTTCAGCGACTCCCTGGCGCGGGCCGCCTGCCCCGGGACCGCGGCCCGGCGCGGGTGCGGGACCGTGCTCCGCCACAGTTCGAGGGCGGCGACGAGCGCGGCCAGCACGAGGAGCCCGTTGCGGACGAAGAGGAGCGTGATGCCCAGCCAGTCGCTCATGACGACATGGCCGAACCAGATCGGGAACTCCAGCACGGTCACGAAGGACGCCGTCAGGACCAGGACGGCGGGCCACCGCATGCGACCTGCCCGGAAGCAGAGGCACACGGCCGCGAGGCCGACCAGCCACACCATGTACTGGGGGCTGATCACCCTGCTGGTCGCGGTGAACATCAGCACGGCCGTGAAAGCGGCGTCCGCCAGGGTGTGCGGGGCGAAGTGCCGGGCCCGCACCCGCCACAGCAGCAGCCAGGCGAACGCCACCCCGGTCAGCGCCAGGGCCGCGTCGCTCACGACGTCGACATGGTCGCCGAGGAACTCGACCGAGCCGTAGTTGAGCAGCACCTGGCCGTCCCAGCCGAAGTGCCGGGCCACGTGGAAGACGAGGGCGCCCAGCGACTCCACCTCGGTGCCCCGGTCGCGCTGGAAGGTCAGGAAGGCGAACGCGCCGGGCATCGACACGGCGAGGACCAGCGACAGCCCGGCCGCCGTGGCCGCCGCCCAGAGCCACGCCGTACGGCCGCGGGCCCCCAGGAGCAGCAGGGCCGGCCACACCTTCAGCAGGGCCGCGAAGGCCGTCAGCGCCCCCATCACCGCCGGGCGGCGGCTGCCCGCGAGGAGCGCGGCGACCGCGACCGCGGTCACCATCACGTCGTAGCGGGCGTACACCGTAGGGCCGAGCAGCGGCAGGCCCACCGCCCACACCCAGGCGCCGCGCCGGGACCGGCCCGGCCGGCCGCCGGTGTACAGGAGCAGGGCGAGCACCGCCAGGTCGGCGAGGAAGGCGAGGACGAAGAACGCGGAGGCGTACTCCAGGAAGGGCAGCAGCGCGGGGGAGAGGATCGCGAGGGCGGCGGCGGGCGGGTACTGCCACGTCACGTCGTCCAGCGGATACGTTCCGGTGCGCAGGGTGCCGTACCAGCCCTGGTAGATGACCGACACGTCGGTGGTGACGTCCGGGCCCGGGAACACCCACACCTTGAAGACGAACAGCAGCAGGACCAGCCTGGTCGCGCCCCAGACCGCGAGCAGGCCGAACGGGGGCCGCCGTGTGCCCGTCAGGTCCAGCTGAGCCATCCGATGCCCCTGTCCGAAAGTGTGCCCGCGCCCGGCGTGTCGTCTCCGCACGGATTACCCCACGATTGTGCGGGTGGGAGGACATGATCTCCCGTCCGGCTGTGAGACGGCGGTGAAGCAGCGGCGGATTGCGTGCGAGGTGCCCCTCGGCCGGATCCTGTAGGAGGTGCCCCTCGACCGGGTCCCGTGCGGGGTGCCTCGCGGGGGCCGGCCCAGCCCCGTTCGGTAGGGTCGGCGGCGATGCACAAGACCCTGATCGTGACCAACGACTTCCCGCCCCGGCCCGGCGGCATCCAGGCGTTCCTGCACAACATGGCGCTGCGTCTGGACCCCGAGAAGGTCGTCGTCTACGCCTCGACCTGGAAGCGGAGCCGCGAGGGCGTCGAGGCGACGGCCGCCTTCGACGCCGAGCAGCCCTTCACCGTCGTGCGCGACCGCACGACCATGCTGCTGCCGACGCCGGGCGCCACGCGGACGGCCGTGCGGCTGCTGCGGGAGCACGGCTGCACGTCGGTGTGGTTCGGGGCGGCGGCCCCCCTCGGCCTGATGGCCCCCGCCCTGCGCCGGGCGGGCGCCCGGCGGCTGGTGGCCACCACGCACGGGCACGAGGCGGGCTGGGCCCAGCTGCCCGCCGCCCGGCAGCTGCTGCGGCGGATCGGCGAGGGCACGGACACGATCACCTACCTCGGCGAGTACACGCGCTCCCGGATCGCCACGGCCCTCACCCCCGAGGCGGCCGGGCGCATGGTCCAGCTGCCGCCCGGCGTGGACGAGAAGATCTTCCACCCGGACTCCGGCGGCGACGAGGTCCGCGCCCGGCTCGGGCTCACCGACCGGCCGGTGGTCGTGTGCGTCTCCCGGCTCGTCCCCCGCAAGGGCCAGGACACCCTGATCCGGGCGATGCCGGCGATCCTCGCCAAGGAGCCGGACGCGGTCCTGCTGATCGTCGGCGGAGGACCGTACGAGAAGGAGCTGCGCCGTCTCGCCGAGGAGACCGGTGTCGCCGGGTCGGTCCGCTTCACCGGGTCCGTGCCCTGGTCCGAACTGCCCGCCCACTACGGCGCGGGCGACGTCTTCGCCATGCCGTGCCGCACCCGGCGGGGCGGGCTGGACGTGGAGGGCCTCGGCATCGTCTACCTGGAGGCGTCCGCCACCGGCCTGCCCGTCGTCGCCGGTGACTCCGGCGGCGCCCCCGACGCGGTGCTGGACGGCGAGACCGGCTGGGTCGTGCGGGGCGGTCACCCGGAGGAGGCCGCGGAACGCGTCGTCACCCTGCTCGGCGATCCCGAGCTGCGCCGCCGCATGGGGGAGCGGGGGCGGGCGTGGGTGGAGGAGCGGTGGCGGTGGGACACGTTGGCCGAAAAGTTGGAGTTGTTGCTCTAGGGGCAAAAGGGGCATCCAGTATCTCTGGTGGGAATGGGGGCGTCCGCCCATCCTGTGTGCATGACAGAGAAACTGACGCAACATCACCTTTCTCGCCGTCGCGTCCTCGGCATGGCCGCCCTCCAGACGGCCGCCGCCCTCGGACTCACCAGAGTCGACCTCCGGTCGGCGCACGCCGTCGAGCCCGCCGCCGTCGACACCTCCCCGGCGCTCGTGATCGGCTCGGGCTACGGCGCCGCCGTGGCCGCCCTCCGCCTCGGACAGGCCGGCATCCGCACCGTCGTCCTGGAGATGGGCCGACTGTGGAACACCGCCGGCCCGGACGGCAAGATCTTCTGTTCGACCAGGGAACCGGACAGCAGATCCATGTGGTTCAAGACCCGCACGGAGGCCCCGCTCGCCACCTTCCTGTGGCTGGACGTCGTCAACAGGGACATCAGCCCCTACCCCGGCGTCCTGGACCGGGTCCGCTACGCCGACATGTCGGTCTTCCTGGGCCGAGGCGTCGGCGGCGGCTCCCTCGTCAACGGCAGCATGGCCGTCACCCCCCTCCAGTCGTACTTCGCCGAGCAGTTCCCCACCGTCGACACCGCCGAGATGTACGGCACGTACTTCCCGCGCGCCCGCGCCATGCTCGGCGTCAACACCGTCGACCCGGCGTGGTTCGAGTCCACCGAGTGGTACCGCTTCAGCCGTGTCTCGCGCGCCCACGCCCAGAAGGCCGGCCTGAAGACCACCTTCGTGCCGAGCGTCTACGACTTCGGCTACATGCAGCGCGAGGCGGCCGGCACGGCGACGAAGTCCGCCCTCGGCGGGGAGGTCATCTACGGCAACAACCACGGCAAGAAGAGCCTCGACAAGACGTACCTCGCCGCCGCCCTCGGCACCGGCAACGTCACCATCCACACCATGGAGCGGGCCCGGGGCATCCGCAGGGAGAACGACGGGACGTACGTCGTCACCGTCGACCGCGTCGACGACACCCACACGGTCGTCGAGACCAAGGAGTACGGCTGCACGTACCTCTTCCTCGGCGCGGGGAGCGTCGGCACCTCCGAACTCCTCGTCCGGGCACGGGCCAAGGGCACCCTGCCCGCGCTGAACGCGAGCGTGGGCGCCGGCTGGGGCACCAACGGCAATGTGATGCTCGGCCGGGCCAACCACCTGTGGGACACGGTCGGGGCGAACCAGTCGACCATGCCGGTCCTCGGCATCGACGACTGGGCCAACACCGCCAACCCCGTCTTCGCCGAGATAGCCCCACTGCCCACCGGTCTGGAGCACTGGGTCAGCCTCTATCTCGCCCTCACCAAGAACCCCGAGCGCGCCTCGTTCACCTACGACGCCGCGAGCGACTCGGCGAAGCTCGGCTGGAGCGCCGCCCAGAGCGCGGTCTCCGTCTCCATGGCCAAGAAACTCTTCGACCGGATCAACGCGGCCAACCACACGATCTACCGGTACGACCTGTTCGGCTCGTCCAACAAGGTGTTCGCCGACGACTTCACCTACCACCCGCTGGGCGGCTGTGTGCTGGGCAAGGCGACCGACGACTACGGGAGGGTGAAGGGCTACTCGAAGCTCTACGTCACCGACGGCTCGCTGGTGCCCGGCTCGATCGGCGTCAACCCGTTCGTCACCATCACCGCGCTCGCCGAACGCACGATGGCGCGGGTCCTCGCCGAGGACACCGCGCCATAGCCGTAGATCAGGGGCGTGCTACTTCGCGTAGATCGCCTCGATCTCGTCCGCGAAGTCCTTCGCCACCACGTTCCGCTTGAGCTTCAGGGACGGCGTCAGGTGGCCCGAGTCCTCCGTGAACTGGGAGGAGAGAATGCGGAACTTCCGCACCGATTCCGCCTTCGACACCGCGGCGTTGCCGTCGTCGATCGCGGCCTGGACGGCCGCGTTCAGATCGGCGTCCGCGCTCAGTGACGCCGCGGTGGACCCCGCGGGCTTGCCGTGCTCGGCGGCCCAACGGCCCAGGAACTCCTCGTCGATGGTGACCAGCGCGCCCACGAACGGACGCCCGTCGCCGACGACCATGCACTCCGCGACCAGCGCGTGCGCCCGGATCCGGTCCTCGATCACGGCCGGGGCGACGTTCTTGCCGCCCGCGGTGACGATGATCTCCTTCTTGCGGCCCGTGATGCTGAGGTAGCCGTCCTCGTCGAGGGTGCCGATGTCACCGGTGTGGAACCAGCCGTCGGCCAGCGCCTCCGCGGTCGCGCCCGGGTTGTTCCAGTACTCCTTGAACAGGTGGTCGCCGTGCAGGAGCACCTCTCCGTCGTCCGCGATGCGCACCACGGAACCCGGCAGCGGCTGTCCGACCGTACCGATCTTCTGCCGGTCCCACGGGTTGAACGCCGTCGCCGCACAGGACTCGGTCAGACCGTAGCCCTCCAGGACGGTGAAGCCGATGCCGCGGAAGAAGTGCCCCAGACGCTCGCCGAGCGGGGCACCGCCGGAGATCGCGTACTCGCCCTTGCCGCCGAGCACCGCCCGCAGCTTGCTGTAGACGAGCTTGTCGAACACCTTGTGCTTGATCTTCAGCCCGAGGGCCGGGCCCGACGGGGTGTCCAGCGCCCTGCTGTACGCGATCGCCGTGTCCGCCGCCTTGTCGAAGATCTTCCCCTTGCCGTCGGCCTGCGCCTTGGCCCGGGCGGAGTTGTAGACCTTCTCGAACACCCGCGGCACACCGAGGATCAGCGTCGGCCGGAAGGAGGCCAGCTCGTCGGTGAGGTTCTTGATGTCCGGCACGGTGCCCAGCCTGATCGGCGCCATCATCGGCGCGATCTGCACCAGCCGGCCGAAGACGTGAGCCAGCGGGAGGAACAGCAGCACACTGCACTCGCCCGTGCGGAACAGCGGCCGCAGCCGCTCCACCACGTTGCCGCACTCGGCGAAGAAGCTGCGGTGGGTGAGGACGCACCCCTTCGGGCGGCCCGTCGTGCCGGACGTGTAGACGATGGTCGCCGGGTCGTCGGCCTTCGCCAGCGAGCTGCGCTCCTCGACGGCCTCATCGGTGACGTCCTGGCCGAGGCGCCCCAGCTCCTCCACACCGCCGCCCTCGATCTGCCACACGTGCTTGAGCGCGGGCAGCCGGTCGCGCACCGACTCGACGGCGGCCGTGTGCGTGTCCAGCTCCACGATCATGGCCGTGGCGCCCGAGTCGGAGAGGATCCACTCCACCTGCTCCGGCGAACTGGTCTCGTACACCGGCACGGTGACCGCGCCCGCCGACCAGATCGCGAAGTCCAGCAGGGTCCACTCGTAGCGGGTACGGGACATCAGCCCGACCCGGTCGCCCGGCTGGACGCCGGCGGCGATGAGCCCCTTCGCGGCCGCCCGCACCTCGGCGAGGAACTGGACCGCGTCGACGTCCTGCCAGGCACCGTCCACCTTGCGGGCGATGACGGCGACATCGGGATGCTGCGCGGCGTTTCTGCGGACGATGTCGGTCAGATTGCCGTCCGCGGGGACCTCGTACAAAGCCGGAAGGCTGAACTCGCGCAAGACTGCTGCTCCTCATAGGGCGCCGGCGCCACGACGTACGCGTGTGATGCGACGGTGCGGTCCATGGCTGGGGCTAGCGCTCAGGTCCCCCTTTGGTTCCTCACTGGTTGAAAACCTGAGCACGACTGGACTGCCCGGACGTTACCCGTCGGTATGGCTTCTCCGCGAGGGGGGTGCGGGAGATGTTTTCCGCGTCACACGTATGGGTTCTCCGGGAACAATAATCCCCACACTTACTGACTGGCCAGTAACCACAGGTTCGGTCGACTCTGTTCACCTATGCCGCACCCGCCTACGCTTGATCGTCATGGCACCCACACCAGGCGGTAACCGCAGGACACGTATTCATGTGGTCAGTGACGTGCACGGCAACGCGCGCGACCTGGCCAGAGCCGGCGAGGGTGCCGACGCCCTGGTGTGCCTCGGTGACCTGGTCCTCTTCCTCGACTACGCGGACCACTCGCGCGGGATCTTCCCCGATCTGTTCGGCGCCGGGAACGCCACCCGGCTCGTCGAACTGCGCACCGCCCGGCGCTTCGAGGAGGCCCGCGAACTCGGCGCCCGGCTCTGGGCCGGCATCGGGCAGGACCGTTCCGCCGTGATCGAGGGGGCCGTGCGCAAGCAGTACGCCGAGCTGTTCGCGGCGTTCCCGGAGCCGACGTACGCCACCTACGGCAATGTCGACATGCCGGCGCTGTGGCCCGAGTACGCGGGGCGGGGGACGACCGTGCTGGACGGGGAGTGCGTCGAGATCGGGGGCTGGGTCTTCGGGTTCGTGGGCGGCGGACTGCGCACCCCCATGCGCACGCCGTACGAGATCAGCGACGAGGAGTACGCGGCGAAGATCGAGGCCGTGGGGGAGGTGGACGTGCTGTGCACGCACATCCCGCCGGAGGTGCCCGAGCTGGTGTACGACACGGTCGCGCGCCGGTTCGAGCGGGGGAGCCGGGCGCTGCTGGAGGCGATCCGCCGGACCCGGCCGCGGTACTCGCTGTTCGGGCACGTCCACCAGCCGCTGGCGCGGCGGATGAGGATCGGGGCCACCGAGTGTGTGAACGTGGGGCACTTCGCCGGGAGCGGTAAGCCGTGGGCGTTGGAGTGGTGAGTCCGTACGCGCGGTAGCCTTCACGCTGCACATACGTGCGCACCCACCTCCCTCACCGGACCGTTTCTGGAGGAGCCACGGCGATGGCGGAATTCACCAGTTCGAGCATCACGATCGAGGCTGCGGCGGCCGACGTCATGGGAGTGATCGCCGACTTCGCCCGCTACCCCGACTGGACGGGTGAGGTGAAGGAGGCGGAGGTCCTGAAGACCGACGACGAGGGGCGCGCCGAGCAGGTGCGGCTCGTCATGGACGCCGGGGCGATCAAGGACGACCAGACGCTGGCGTACACGTGGACCGGGACGAACGAAGTGTCCTGGACGCTGGTCAAGTCGCAGATGCTGCGGTCGCTGGACGGGTCGTACATCCTCAAGCCGGTGAGTGACTCGGCGACCGAGGTGACGTACCAGCTGACCGTGGACGTGAAGATCCCGATGCTCGGGATGATCAAGCGGAAGGCGGAGAAGGTGATCATCGACCGGGCGCTGGCGGGGCTGAAGAAGCGGGTGGAATCGGGGGCGTAGGTCTGTCCCCCGGGCTGCCCACCCGCCCGACTCGCCCTGGTGACAAGGGTGCCCTTTGAGCGCCCAAGGGGGCGGGGGAGCGCGGGTGTTCGCGGCTGCGCGTGCGCCGTGGCCGGTCGCGCCGTTCCCCGCGCCCCTTGAGTACCCGGCGGTTTCTTGGCGCCGTGCGCTCCCATGGTCGTCTCCGGGCGGCACCCCGTTCGTGTGGTGAGCGGAATCCTTGCCCCCGTGGGTGGGTTACCGTTCAGCTCCATGCGCACCATCCTGATCACCGGGCAAGGCGGCAGTGGCCGTACGACGGTTGCCGCGGCCACCGCGGTGGCGGCGGCTCGGGAGGGCTGCCGCACGCTCGTGCTGAGCGCCGACCGGACCGACAGCCTCGGGGCGGTGCTGGGCACCCCGACCGGCGCCGAGCCCGTACCGGTCGGCCCCGGCCTCACCGCGTGGCGGCCCGACGCGGCCGCCCGCTTCCGCGCGGACCTCGTCGCGTTCCAGGAGCGCGCCGCCTCCGTCCTGGACCTGCTGGGCGCCGGCCGGCTGGACGCCGAGGAACTCACCCCGCTGCCCGGTGCCGAGGAGCTGGCCCTCCTGCGCGCGCTCCGCGACGCCGCGCTGTCCGAGGCGTACGACCTCCTCGTCGTCGATCTGCCGCCCCTCCCGCAGGCGCTCGCCCTCCTCGGCCTCCCGGAGGAACTCCGCCGCTACCTGCGGAGGTTGCTCCCCGCCGAACGCCAGGCGGCCCGCGCCCTGCGCCCCGTGCTCGGCCGGCTGGCCGGGGTGCCGATGCCCTCCGAGTGGCTGTACGAGACGGCCGCCCGCTGGGACGTCGAGCTGGCCGCCGTCGCCGCGGTCGTCGACGACCCGGGCACGACCGTACGGCTGGTCGCCGAGCCCGGCCCCGCCGGCGCCGACCACATCCGGGTCGCGGGCGTCGGCCTCGCCCTGCGCGGCCTCCCCGTCGACGCGCTGGTCGCCAACCGGGTCCTGCCCGGGGACACCTCCGACACCTGGCTCGCGGGTCTCGTCGCCCAGCAGGACAAGACCCTCTCGGAGTGGCGCGCCACCCACCCCGTCCGCGAGGTCGCCCACCTCGGCCGTGACCCGCGCGGCACCGACGACCTCACCGCTCTCGACGTACCCCCTGCGGGTGACAGGCCCGCCCGGGTCGAGTGGCCCGTCACCGACCGGCTCGCCGACGACGGCGTGCTCGTCTGGCACCTCCCGCTGCCCGGCGCCATACGCGACGAGCTGGACCTCGTGCGGCGCGGCGACGAGCTGGTCGTCACCGCCGGGCAGTTCCGGCGCATCGTGCCGCTGCCCTCGGCCCTGCGCCGCTGCACGGTCGACGGGGCGGCCCTGCGGGACGGCGAGCTGAGGATCCGCTTCGCCCCGGACCCCCGGTTCTGGCCGCGCACCCGGTGAACCGCATACCCCCGTTCGGGTAACGTCGAAGGTACGAAACGTAGGCAGGAGTCCGCCATGAGCGAAGAGCGCCCCACGTCCGATGCCGCTCGTCAGGACGCGGCCGGCCAGGCCGCCGCGGACGAGTACGAGGTACGGGCCACGGACGCCGACGCCTGGGCCACCGCGTGCGAGGAGGACCTCGCCGCGGAGAAGGCCCGCCGCCGGGCGCAGCACGGGCCGCCGCCGGGCTCGGCCGCCGAGGAACTGCGCAAGCTGGTCGACACCGTCGCCGACAAACTGTCCGGCCTCCAGTCGCCGCTGCTCGGCGCGGTGGCCGGCGGAGCGGCCCAGCAGATGGTCAGCCAGGTCGTCCAGCAGGCCAAGGCCGCCGTCGAACCCGTCATCGAACGCAACCCGGACGTCTTCGACCACCTCGCCGCCGCGGGCAACGAACTCCTCGCCGCGTACCGCTCCGCCGTCGAGGCCCAGGAACGCCGCTGGACCACCCGCGACCCCGCCCACCGGGAACGCCGCGACGAGGACGACGGCCAGGGCCCCGGCGAACGCATCGACCTGGACTGACTCACCGGCTCTCAGGGCCGTCCGCCGGGCGGACGACGGGAGCCCCGGTGCTGGGCCCTCGGGTACGGTTGGCCGTAGCGGGGCTCGACCGAAACTGAGGGATTCATGGGACTCACCATCGGCGTCGACATCGGCGGTACCAAGATCGCGGCCGGTGTGGTCGACGAGGAAGGCAACATCCTCTCGACCCACAAGGTGCCGACCCCGGGTACGCCCGAGGCGATCGTGGACGCCATCGCCGCCGCCGTCGAGGGCGCGCGAGCCGGCCACGAGATCGTCGGCGTCGGCATCGGCGCTGCCGGTTACGTCGACCGCCAGCGCTCCACGGTCTACTTCGCCCCCAACATCGACTGGCGCAACGAGCCGTTGAAGGCGAAGGTCGAGGCCCGCGTGGGCCTGCCCGTCGTCGTGGAGAACGACGCCAACGCGGCCGCGTGGGGCGAATACAAGTTCGGCGCGGGCAAGGGCCACCGGAACGTCATCTGCATCACCCTCGGCACGGGCCTCGGCGGCGGCATCATCATCGGCAACAAGCTGCGCCGCGGGCACTTCGGCGTGGCCGCCGAGTTCGGCCACATCCGGATGGTGCCCGACGGTCTGCTGTGCGGCTGCGGCAGCCAGGGCTGCTGGGAGCAGTACGCCTCGGGGCGCGCGCTGGTGCGGTACGCCAAGCAGCGCGCCAACGCGACCCCCGAGAACGCCGAGATCCTCCTCGGCCTCGGCGACGGCACGCCCGACGGCATCGAGGGCAAGCACATCTCCATGGCCGCCCGCCAGGGCGACCCCGTCGCCGTCGACTCCTACCGCGAGCTGGCCCGCTGGGCCGGTGCCGGTCTCGCCGACCTCGCCTCCCTCTTCGACCCGTCGGCGTTCATCGTGGGCGGCGGCCTGTCCGACGAGGGTGAGCTGGTCCTCGACCCCATCCGCAAGTCGTACAAGCGGTGGCTCGTCGGCGGCAACTGGCGCCCGGTCGCCCAGGTGATCGCCGCCCAGCTGGGCAACGAGGCCGGGCTGGTGGGCGCGGCCGACCTGGCGAGAGAGCCCGACCCGATCATGTGACACCCGGTCGGCTGCGGCCCCGTGCCCCGGAAGGGGCGCGGGGCCGCAGCCATGTCCGGCTCTGCCGCACGGGCGCGCCGAGCCACGAACCGCCCCTGGCCGCAAACGGACATATACCCCCGCCGTCGGGGCGTATCTTGATCCCCATGGCGACGAACCCGCTGCCCAACTCCCGCACGAACCCCGACGGTTCGGCGACCATCCGTGTCCTCAGCTACAACATCCGCTCCATGCGGGACGACACCGACGCCCTCGCCCGGGTGATCAAGGGCTGCGCCCCCGACCTGGTCCTCATCCAGGAGGCCCCCCGCTTCTTCCGCTGGCGCAAGAAACTCGCGCGGCTGGCCGCGGCCTGCGACCTCGTCACCCTTTCCGGCGGCGCCACCGCCTGTGGCCCCGCCCTGCTGTGCGGCCTGCGCGCCACCGTCGAGCACACCGAGGACGTCCTGCTGCCGCTCACCCCCGGCCTGCACCGGCGCGGCTTCGCCACGGCCGTGGTCCGCTTCGGCCGCGCCCGCCTCGGCGTCCTGTCCTGCCACCTCTCCCTGCAGAAGGACGAACGGTACGAGCAGGGCGGCATGCTCCTCGACCGCCTCGCCGCCCTGGGCGTGGAGCACGCCGTCGCGGGCGGCGACCTCAACGAACGCCCCGACGGCCGCACGTTCCGGCGGCTGGCCGGCACGCTCCAGGACTGCTGGGCCACCGCGCCCTGGGGCAGCGAGTACACCTCCACCCCCGCCGACCCCCATCAGCGCATCGACGCCGTCCTGGCCACCCCCGGCATCGAGGTCCTCGGCTGCGGTGTGCCGCTCGGCCTGCCGGGGATCAGCCGGAGCGACCTGAGGGCGGCCACGGACCACCTCCCGGTCCTGGCCGCCCTCAGAGTGCCCGCGGCGTCGTCCTAGCCTGCGGCCACCGGCCGCCGCTTGACCTTGTCGACGATCGCCCAGCTGTCCAGGTAGGACAGCTGGGTGTAGCGCTTCATGTGCTCCCCGTCACCCGAGGTGCGCTCGTCCCGGAAGCCCAGGAACTCGTACGTCACCGGGTCGAAGATGAAATAGCCGCCGAAGCTCGACACCCCCTTGGGGAGCGTCGGGTCGTCGTAGGTGATCGCCACACCGACCCTGCCCTTGGCGTCCTTCTGGTTCGGCACCGCCTTCACGCCCGGCACCATCCCCAGCGCCTCGTAGGCCGCCGGACGCAGCCCCTCCGGCATCACCGGGACCAGCTTGAGCAGCCCGGCGAGGCTGAAGTGGATGTGCGACCACTCCTCGTCGGTGATCTTCTCCAGTGAGGTGTTCTTCTCCTTGCGGCCGAAGAAGTCGTCCTGGATGGCGAGGATCAGCTTCTCCGGGTCGGTCGGCAGCTTGCGCAGCCTGCCCCAGTCCTGCGGGGGCCAGCTGCTCTGGTTGTCCTCCAGCGGCGGCGACCACCAGCCCTTGCCGATCTCCATGATCCAGGAGCGCTTCGAGCCGTCCACGGACCGCCAGTTCTCGTCGACGTGGGTCTTCGTCCGCCCGGTCTTCTGGTCGGTCTCCTTGATGATCTCCTTGGTGTAGACGAACTGGTCGTCCCGCGGGCTCACGGTCCTCCCGTGCTCGCGCTCGTACGCCGCCGCCCCGTTGAGCACGGTCCGCGCGCTCACGTTCCGCATCGGCGGCAGGCTCGTCACCTCCGGCTTCGCGGTCCTTCCCCGGTCACCGTCGTCGTTCTGCACGGCGACCAGCACACCGGCCGTGACCGCGGCGGCCACCGCGCCCGTCAGGGCGACGCGCAGCAGCGGCCGGCGGCTCACCACGGCGGTCCGGGCCGTCCGGCCCGTCGCGCGGTCCGCGTCGGGCGTGGTGATCGCGGCCAGCAGCCGGGCCCGGCCCCGGCGCCGGGTCTCCTCGTCCAGCGGGGGAGTCCCCGCGTCGAAGTCGGTGAGGTCCCTCAAATCCCTCAGGTCCCTCGGTTCGTCGATGTCACGCATGGGCGTCCGCCTCTCGGAAAGCTGTCGGATCGGATCCGCCCAGTGCTTCGCGCAGTTTGCTGCGAGCCCTGTTCAGCCGGGATCTGACGGTGCCGACAGGCACACCGAGGGCACGGGCCGCCTCCTCGTAGTCGAGGCCGGCCCACGCGATCAGCAGCACCACGTCGCGGTGCCGGGCGGAGAGCCCGGCCAGCGCGGCCGCCAGGTCCCGGCGCACCCCCGTGGCACCGGCCCTGGCGACCGCGCGGTCCGCGACCGGCTCCTCGTGCTCCACCGGCTCCGGCAGCCGGGACAGCGCCTTGAACCGGCGTGCCTCGGCCCGGCGGTGCCGGCCCACGAGGTTCGTCGCGATGCCGAACAACCAGGGGCGGGCGTCGGCCCGCTCCAGGTCGTACGTGTGGCGTCGCTGGAAGGCGGTGACGAAGGTCTCCGCCATCAGATCCTCCGCCGCCTCCGGACCGAGCCGCCGGGCCGCGTAACGGTGCACGGCGTCGGCATGCCGGTCATAGAGTGCGGCGAACAGCTCGGGCTCGTCCCGGGACCGCGCGATCACACGGGCATCACTCTCCTCGCGATCCTCGTCGCGGGTGCCGACGCCCGGTGGTCCGACGGTCATCGGGGCTCCTCTCGTTCGTCCGAACGCCTCGAAGGCTTGGGCTTGTTCAGGTTCTTCACCCGTCCTTCGCCGCTCGCCGGATCCGAGTTCCATTCCGGCGGACGCCGGCGCGCACGCACTCAGGAACCGACGACGAGGGCCCGCCCCGCGCACCATGCCGAGGGCCCGCCCGGAACGCTCCCGGGCGGGCCCTCGTACGGCGGCGGGGGTCAGACGACCGCGCCCCGCCCCGGATCGTCGTCGTCCTCGTCGTCGGTCTTCATCCGCATCACCAGCGTGGCGAAACCGCCGAGGAAGCCGCCGATGCCGAGGGTGGTCAGCCACCAGGTCATGTCCCAGCCGAGCAGCACCGCGAGCAGCAGCAGCACCGGGCCGCCGACCACGCCCAGCCAGGCGAACTTGGCGGTCGCGTCGGCCTCCGGCAGCGGCGGCGGCTCCGGGGGCACGAAGTGGCCCTCACCGTCCTCGTCCTCGTCGTCGTCCTCGTCCTCCCCGGTGTCCTCACCCACCGGGTCGGGCACCGTGTAGTCCCGTGGACCGGCGCCGACACCGGGCGCGAACGCGACCGAGCTGCCCAGCGGCCTGGGAGCCGCCGGCCCGGCACTGTCCGCGGCGCCGCCGGCGGGTGTGTCGGAGGGCTCCTCCGGGTCGGCCTCCAGCAGCGCCAGGTCCTCCACCGAACGGAACGGCTTGGCGCCCGGCGGGTCCGGCGGCTCCTCCCCGAACCCGGCGACGATGGCCTTCCAGGCGGCGTCCTCGTCGAACGGCACCTGCTGCTCCTCGCCCGGCGTGTCACCGGAGGCACCCGAGCCGCCCGAGCCACCGGAACCCGATCCGCCCGAGCCCGATCCGCGTGAGTCACCGTGGCGCTCACCGAGGGGCGCGCCCTTCTCCTCCGGCTCACGCTCGGAGTCGTGCTCAGCCACCAGTGGCCGTCCCTTCCCTCTGCTCCATGGGTCCCGCACCGAACCGCTCCGCGGACCCCGACCCGGACTGCTGTACGGAATCCGTCCCGGACTCCTTCATCGATTCCGTCCCGGAGCCCTCCGCGGATGCTTCGTCGGTCCCCTCCGCGGCGTCCGGCGCGCCGTCCCCCACGACACGGGTCATGAACGCCAGGCTCTCGTCGAAAACGCGGCCCGCGTCGTGGTCCAACGTCGCGACATGCCGACTGTGTTCCAGCAGGATCTCCGTGACGTCCGTGGACGACACCCGGCCGAGCACACGCGCGGAGTCGGCGGCCGGCACCACATGGTCCCGTGTACTGCGCAACAGCAGCAACGGCTGGGTCACCTGAGGCAGTTCACCGTCGACCAGCCGCAGGAAGGTCCGCAGGGAGTGCGCCGCGTGCAGCGGCACCCTGTCGTACCCCAGCTCCGTGACGCCCTCCTTGGCGATGTCGTCGGTGATCCCCCTGGTGCTGGGGACGAGGTGCCGGAGCACGGGGAGGGCGCGGGCCGCCAGGCCGTGCACCTCGTTGGCCGGGTTGACGACCACGACGCCGTCGACCGCGTCCCCGTGCTTCGCCGCCAGCCGCAGGGCCAGCGCGCCGCCCATGGACAGCCCGGCCACGAAGACCCGCGCACAGCGCTCGCGCAGGGCGCGCAGCTCGCGGTCCACCTCCGCGTACCAGTCCTGCCAGCCGGTGATCCGCAGGTCCTCCCAGCGGGTGCCGTGCCCCGGCAGCAGGGGCAGGACGACGGTCAGATCGCGCTCGGCGAGGTACTGCGCCCAGGGGCGCAGCGACTGCGGGGAACCGGTGAAGCCGTGACAGAGGAGCACCCCGACCCGCCCGCCCTCATGGCGGTAGGGCTCGGCTCCAGGAAGGACCGGCACGGTTCGGTCTCCTGTTCATGAGAAGGGTGTGAAACGAGTCCCGGTGTGGTTCACCGTACGCGACCGCACTGACACCGACCAGGGGCTTCGGCGGGGGGAGGAGAGGCGGAGGGCGGGGCGCCGGGCTGTTCGTCAGTCGTCCGGGTTAAGGTCTGATCCTCAGAACACAGAGAGGCAATCGGTTGTTGTACGGCGCGATGAAGGTCGCCATCGGGGGACCGCTCAAGGTCACCTTCCGGCCCTGGGTGGAGGGCCTGGAGAACATTCCGGCCGAGGGCGCGGCGATCCTGGCGAGCAACCACCTCTCGTTCTCCGACTCGTTCTTCCTGCCCGCGGTCCTCGACCGCAAGGTCACCTTCATCGCGAAGGCGGAGTACTTCACGACGCCCGGCGTGAAGGGCAAGCTCACGGCGGCATTCTTCAAGGGCGTCGGCCAGCTCCCCGTGGACCGCTCCGGCGCGCGCGGCGCGGGCGAGGCCGCGATCAAGAGCGGCATCCAGGTCCTGGAGCGGGGCGAACTGTTCGGCATCTACCCCGAGGGCACCCGCTCGCCCGACGGCCGCCTCTACCGCGGCAAGCCCGGCGGCCTCGCCCGCGTGGCCCTCGCCACCGGCGCGCCCGTCATCCCCGTCGCGATGATCGACACCGAGAAGATCCAGCCGCCCGGCAAGGTCCTGCCGAAGGTGATGCGCCCCGGCATCCGGATCGGCAAGCCCCTCGACTTCAGCCGCTACCAGGGCATGGAGCACGACCGCTTCGTCCTGCGGGCGCTGACCGACGAGGTCATGTACGAGATCATGAAGCTCTCGGGCCAGGAGTACGTCGACATCTACGCGACCGCCGCCAAGCGGCAGATCGCGGACGCGGCCAAGGCGGAGAAGGAGGCCGACAAGGCCGACAAGGCCGCCAGGGCGGCCCTCGCCAAGGCCGAGAGGGACCAGGCGGCCAAGGAGCAGGCCGAGAAGTCCACGGGGGACCCGGACCGGCCGGCTTCGTAGCGGTCGCGTCCGGCGGATACGGTCGCGTGCGGACAACGCGTCCGCCGTGGGTGGGGTGGGGGTCGGGCACATGCCGAAGCGCGAGAGAGTCATGAGGATGTCGGTCGAGCTGCCGCTGTGGCGCGCGCTCACCGGCTACCGGGTCCTGACGATGATCTACGCGGTCGGTCTGTTCATCAGCGCGTACGCCAGGTTCCCGCGCCCCTGGCTCGCGATCGGCTACTTCGTGGTGCTGGTCGGCTGGACCCTGGCCACCCTGCCCCGGGTCGCCAACGCGGCCGCCTGCACCAAACGGTTCCTCGCCGCCGACCTCACCATCGCGGTCGTCGGCATCCTGCTCACCCGGCTCGCCGACTCCCCGGCGCGGATCGAGGCCGGCGGCCCCACCCTGCCGTCGATATGGACCGCGGGCGCCGTCCTGGCCTTCGCCATCAAGGGCGGCTGGCGGTGGGCGGCCCTCGCCTCCACCCTCGTCGCCGTCGCCAACCTGGTCCACCGCGGCGCCCCCACCCGCGACACCGTCCACAACGTGCTGCTCGTGTGGGTCGCCGCCATCGCCATCGGCTACGTCGTCGAGGTCGCCCGCGCCTCCGAGCGCACCCTCGCCCGCGCCCTGGAGATCGAGGCCGCCACCCGCGAGCGGGAGCGCCTCGCCCGCGACATCCACGACAGCGTGCTCCAGGTCCTCGCCATGGTGCAGCGGCGCGGCACCGCCCTCGGCGGCGAGGCCGCGGAGCTGGGCCGGATGGCCGGCGAGCAGGAGGTCGCGCTGCGCACCCTGGTCTCCGGTGGCCTCGTACCGGTCTCCCGGATCTCGGAGGACGCGGCCGAGGGAGCACTCGTCCGGGTCGTCGACGAGCCGGACGCGCCGGACTCCGGCGACGGCCCCCTCGACCTGCGCTCCCTGCTCGCCCCCTACGCCGGGGCGCAGGTCACCCTGTCCGAGCCGGGCCGCCCGGTGGAGCTGGTCCCGCACGCCGCACGGGAGCTGGTCGCCGCCGTCGGCGCCGCCCTGGACAATGTGCGCCGGCACGCCGGTGAGCGGGCGCGGGCCTGGATCCTGGTCGAGGACTGGACGGACGAGGTCGTCGTGACCGTACGGGACGACGGGCCCGGCATCCCCGAGGGACGGCTCGCCCAGGCCGAGGGCGAGGGACGGCTCGGGGTGGCCCTGTCCATCCGGGGCCGGCTGCGCGACATGGGCGGCACGGCCGAGCTGATCTCGGTGCCGGGACAGGGCACGGAAGTCGAACTGAAGGTACCCAGGGCCTCGGAAGCACCGAAGGACACACGGGGGAAGGCGGAGAAGCGGTGACGGACAACGTGCTGGACGGACAGGAACGGTCGGGCGTCGACGGGCAGGAACGGTCGGGCGTCGACGGACAGGAACGGTCGGGCGTCGACGGACAGGAACGGTCGGGCGTCGCAGGGCGGGGGCCGGGCGACCCGATCAAGGTCATGGTGGTCGACGACCACCCCATGTGGCGCGACGCCGTCGCCCGCGACCTGACCGAGTCCGGCTTCGACGTGGTCGCGACGGCGGGCGACGGCGAGCAGGCGGTCCGCCGCGCCAGGGCCGCCGCGCCCGACGTCCTCGTGCTGGACCTCAACCTGCCCGCGAAGCCCGGCGTCCAGGTCTGCAAGGAACTGGTCGGCGCCAACCCCGCCCTGCGGGTCCTCGTACTGTCGGCGAGCGGCGAGCACGCGGACGTGCTGGAGGCGGTGAAGTCCGGCGCCACGGGCTATCTGCTGAAGTCCGCCTCGACCGAGGACCTGATCGACGCCGTGCGCCGCACCGCCGTCGGCGACCCCGTCTTCACCCCCGGCCTCGCCGGCCTCGTCCTCGGCGAGTACCGCCGTCTCGCCTCCGAGCCGGTGCCCGCCGCGGGAGCCGACGAGCCGAAGGCGCCGCAGCTCACCGACCGTGAGACGGAGGTGCTCCGCCTCGTCGCCAAGGGCCTGAGCTACAAGCAGATCGCCGAACGCCTCGTCATCTCGCACCGCACGGTCCAGAACCATGTGCAGAACACCCTCGGCAAGCTCCAGCTCCACAACCGGGTGGAACTGGTCCGCTACGCCATCGAACGCGGCCTCGACGACGAGTAGACGGCCCTCCACCCGGGGCTCCCGGCCCGCGTTGATCGACAAATGCGTCCATAGACCAATCCGAGGAGTAAACCAACCGCCCGACAGTTCACCGGAATTGCCCTTACCCGGTCATGTCGAAGTGACCTGCGTCACCATTACGGTGCTGCGGAAGGCTTACGGCAACCGCGGTGAAGGGACATTTCCATGCGGGTCGGAGTACTGACCGGAGGCGGCGACTGCCCCGGGCTCAACGCCGTCATCCGGGGCATCGTCCGCAAGGGCGTGCAGGAGTACGGCTATGACTTCGTCGGCTTCCGGGACGGCTGGCGGGGTCCGCTCGAGAACGACACCGTCCGCCTCGACATCCCCGCCGTGCGCGGCATCCTGCCGCGCGGCGGCACGATCCTCGGCTCCTCGCGCACCAACCCGCTCAAGGAGGAGAGCGGCATCCGCCGTATCAAGGACAACCTCGCCAAGCAGGAGGTGGAGGCGCTCGTCGCCATCGGCGGCGAGGACACGCTGGGCGTGGCCGCGCGTCTGTCGGACGAGTACGGCGTGCCCTGCGTGGGCGTCCCGAAGACGATCGACAACGACCTCTCGGCCACGGACTACACCTTCGGCTTCGACACGGCCGTGGGCATCGCGACCGAGGCGATCGACCGGCTGCACACCACGGCCGAGTCCCACATGCGGGTCCTCGTGGTGGAGGTGATGGGCCGTCACGCCGGCTGGATCGCCATCCACTCCGGCCTGGCCGGCGGCGCCAACGTCATCCTCATCCCCGAGCAGCGCTTCGACGTCGACAAGGTGTGCGCCTGGGTGACGTCCCGCTTCAAGGCGTCGTACGCGCCGATCGTGGTCGTGGCGGAGGGGGCGATGCCGAAGGACGGCCAGATGGTCCTGAAGGACGAGTCCCTGGACTCCTTCGGGCACGTCCGGCTGTCCGGGGTCGGCGAATGGCTGGCCAAGGAGATCGAGAAGCGCACGGGCAAGGAGGCCCGGACGACCGTCCTCGGCCATGTCCAGCGCGGGGGCACGCCCAGCGCGTTCGACCGCTGGCTCGCCACACGGTTCGGGCTCCACGCGATCGACGCGGTCCGTGACGGGGACTTCGGCAAGATGGTCGCGCTGCGCGGCACGGACATCGTCCGCGTCCCGATCGCCGACGCGACGGCCAGGCTGAAGACGGTGGATCCCGCGCTCTACGAGGAGGTCGGAGTCTTCTTCGGCTGACCGGGGGAGAGGTTCGCGAGCGTTGTCGGGTGCGGGTGAGTGGGGGCCGCAGGCCCGTTCCCTTCAGGGGCGCGGGGAACTGCGCGAGAAACCACGAACCACCCGCACCCGGCAACCCGCCTACCGAGCCCGAAGCACCCGCAGCCCGGCCACCAGCTTCCGCACCACCGTCACCCCGTCCAGCGTCAGCACCGACTCCGGATGGAACTGCACCCCCGCGAACCCGGGCCCCCGCAGCGCGTGCACCTCCCCGGTGGCGCTGCGGCTGACCTCCACCCCGTGCGCGGCCAGCTCCCCGGCCGCCCCCTCGTCGCAGCGCGCCTCGAAGCTGTTGTAGAAGCCGACGACCTCCTCCCGCCCGAACAGGTCGATCGAGGTCTGCGCCCCCTGGTACGGCACCTCCTTGCGCACGATCCCCAGCCCCAGCTCCGCCGCGATCAGCTCATGCCCGAGACACACCCCGAGCACCCCGTACGGGTGGTCCCGGAGCACCTCGGCGGTCAGCTCCCGCAGGAACCGCATCTTGGGGTCGTCCGCGTCCCCGGGGTCCCCGGGCCCCGGCCCCAGCACGACCACCCCGGCATGCCCGAGGACGGCCTCCCGCAGCCCCGGCTCGTCGTACCGCCGTACCGTCACCTCCAGCCCCGACGACCGCAGCAGATGCGCGAGCATCGCGGTGAACGTGTCCTCCGCGTCCACCACCAGCGCGTGTCCGGTCAGCTCGGCCGTGCGGTCCTGCATCCGCAGCCAGAACGGCGCCAGCGAGGCGCGCCGCCCGTCGAGCGCCGCCCGCACCCGGGGGTCCTCCGCGAGCCCCGGTCGCACCCGCTCCCGCTCCGGCCGTCCGGGCCGCACTCCGAGCGCCGCCAGCACCCCGGCCGCCTTGGCGTGGGTCTCGGCGACCTCGCCCGCCGGATCGGAGCCCCGGACGAGCGTGGCGCCGACCGGCACCCGCAGCCGGCCGTCGGCCGCGATGTCGGCGGTCCGGATCAGGATCGGCGAGTCCAGGGTCTGCGCCCCGCCCTCGTCGCGGCCCAGCAGCGCGAGGGCCCCCGCGTAGTAGCCGCGGCCCCCCACCTCGTGCCGTTCGATCACCCGGCAGGCGTTCTGCACGGGAGACCCGGTGACGGTCGCCGCGAACATGGTCTCCCGCAGGACGTCCCGCACGTCCAGCGAGGAACGTCCGCGCAGCTCGTACTCGGTGTGCGCGAGGTGCGCCATCTCCTTCAGCCGGGGCCCGATCACCACCCCGCCCATGTCCCCGACCGTGCACATCATCTTGAGCTCCTCGTCGACGACCATCGAGAGCTCCTCGATCTCCTTGCCGTCGGAGAGGAACTCCAGCAGGTCCTCCGGTGTCGGCCCGCCGGCCGGATAGCGGTACGTGCCGCTGATCGGGTTCATCACGACGGTCCCGCCGGACATCCGGACATGCACCTCGGGGCTCGCCCCGACCAGCGTCCGCTCGCCGGTGTGCACCACGAACGTCCAGTACGCGCCCCGCTCGCCCTCCAGCAGTCGCCGGAACAGCGCCAGCGCGTCGGCCCGGCCGAAGCCCGGGACACCGCCCTCGTACGTCCGCCGGATCACGAAGTTCGCGCCCTCGCCCCGCCCGATCTCCTCGCGCAGCACCCGCCCGACGATCTCCGCGTACTCCTCGTCGCCGACGTCGAAACCGCCGCCCTCCACCCGCACGTCGTGCGCGGGCAGCTCGGCCAGCGCCCGCTCCAGCGGCAGTGCGTACGACTCCTCCGGCACGAGCACCGACAGGGGCGTGCCGTCGTCGCGGACGTCGAAGCCGCGTTCGCGGATCTGCCGGAACGGGACGAGGGCCAGCGCCTCGTCGGGGAGGTCGGCGAGCCGCTCGCAGGTGGTGACCGGGCCGATCAGCACCTCCACGGTGTCGTGGTCGAGGCCGGGGGTGCGGCGGCGCAGCAGCGCGAACGGTCGGGGGTCGTGCAGGAGTCGAGCCAGGTCCATCGGGTTCTCCTCGTGGCTGATCGGAGCGTGATCAGTGCGGTGATCGAGGAGGGACGGCCCGGTGGTGGAAACACGGAAGGCCGCCCCTCGGGCGGCCTTCGCGAAGTCGTGCGTACGCGCAGTCAGTGGGCCGCCGGATGAGCGGTCCACCACCAGTTCTGGTTGGAGTGCGCGAACATGCGCCGCACCCTACCGGAGGCGGTCGGGCGGCGCCACGGGCCGCGCCCGGGGGCCCCGTCCCGATCGAGCGGGGTTCGTCTCACTTGATGAGCAGGGGAATGGACGCCCGACATGACCCCGTAATGTGGACGTCGTGACCGTGAACGCTAAGTCCAGCGCGAGCGCTGGCAACACCTGGCGAGACCTGCCCGCGGCGCAGCAGCCCGAGTACCCCGACACCGAGGCTCTGCGCGCAGTCGTTGCGGAGCTCGAGTCGTATCCGCCGCTCGTCTTCGCGGGCGAGTGCGACCAGCTGCGCGCCCGGATGGCGTCCGTCGCCAAGGGAGAGGCGTTCCTCCTCCAGGGCGGCGACTGCGCCGAGGCCTTCGACGCCGTCTCGGCGGACCACATCCGCAACAAGCTGAAGACGCTGCTCCAGATGGGCGCCGTCCTCACGTACGCGGCCTCCGTGCCGGTCGTGAAGGTCGGGCGCATCGCCGGGCAGTACTCCAAGCCCCGCTCCAAGGGCACCGAGACCCGTGACGGCGTGACCCTGCCGACCTACCGCGGCGACTCGGTCAACGGCTTCGACTTCAACGAGGCCGCCCGTATCCCGGACCCCGAGCGCCTGAAGCGGATGTACCACGCCTCCGCCTCCACGCTGAACCTGGTCCGCGCCTTCACCACCGGCGGCTACGCCGACCTGCGCCAGGTCCACGCCTGGAACCAGGACTTCGTGAAGTCGTCCCCGTCCGGCCAGCGCTACGAGCAGCTCGCCCGCGAGATCGACAACGCGCTGAACTTCATGCACGCCTGCGGGGCCGACCCGGAGGAGTTCCGCACCGTCGAGTTCTTCTCCTCGCACGAGGCGCTGCTGCTCGACTACGAGTCGGCGCTGACCCGCGTCGACTCGCGCACGGGGCAGCTGTACGACGTCTCCGCGCACATGGTGTGGATCGGTGAGCGCACCCGGCAGCTGGACCACGCCCACATCGAGTTCGCCTCGCAGATCCGCAACCCGATCGGGATCAAGCTCGGCCCGACGACCACGGCCGAGGACGCTCTCCAGTACATCGAGCGCCTCGACCCGGAGCGCGAGCCCGGCCGACTCACCTTCATCGTGCGCATGGGCGCGGACAAGGTCCGTGACAAGCTGCCCGAGCTGGTCGAGAAGGTCACCGCCTCCGGCGCGACCGTGGCCTGGGTGACCGACCCGATGCACGGCAACACCTTCGAGGCTGCCTCCGGGCACAAGACCCGCCGCTTCGACGACGTGCTCGACGAGGTCAAGGGCTTCTTCGAGGTCCACAAGGCCCTGGGCACCCACCCGGGTGGCATCCACGTGGAGCTCACCGGTGACGACGTCACCGAGTGCGTGGGCGGCGGCGACGAGATCTTCGTCGACGATCTGCACCAGCGCTACGAGACCGCCTGCGACCCCCGGCTCAACCGCAGCCAGTCCCTCGACCTGGCCTTCCTGGTCGCGGAGCTGTACCGCGACTAGTACGGGCGTGACGACACAGTGGAGTGGGGCGCGGATCACATACGATCCGCGCCCCACTCCACTTTTGTGCTCCCTGGCCGCCGGGTAAGGTTAGGTTAGCCTCACCGATCATCGGGGCGGCGTTACGTATCGATCCCGGCGGGAGGTGAACCGCGTGTTCGTCTGCAGTTGCTTCGGTGTCACCGAGCAGCAGGTCAAGAAGCACGCGGCGGACGGTGCCTGCACCCCTCGCCAGATCGCGTCGGCCTGCAAGGCGGGCACGGACTGCGGTTCCTGCGTCCGCCGTATCCAGGCGATCCTGGGCAGGGGCGCGTTCCCGCGCCGCGAGTCGGCCGACCAGGGGCAGCCCGCCTTCTCCGAGGTACAGGAGCTCGAGGAAGCGGCCTAGCCCGTCCGGCGCGGCCTCTCGACGCGGGGAATCAGCTCTCCGGCTGTTCGATCAGCTGTGCGATGTACAGCGCCTCGCCGAGCTTCTCCAGCAGCTCCAGCTGGGTGTCCAGGTAGTCGATGTGGTGCTCCTCGTCGGCGAGGATCGACTCGAAGATGTTCGCGGACGTCACGTCGCCCTTGGCCCGCATCACCTCGATGCCGCGCTTGAGGCGGTCGATCGCCTCGACCTCGATCTGCCGGTCCGCCTCGAACATCTCCTTCACCGTCTGGCCCACGCGGACGTGGAACAGCCGCTGGTAGTTCGGCAGGCCGTCCAGGAAGAGGATCCGGTCGGTGAGGACCTCCGCGTGCTTCATCTCGTCGAACGACTCGTGCCGGGTGTACTTCGCGAGCTTCGTCCAGCCGAAGTTCTCCTGCATCTTCGCGTGCAGGAAGTACTGGTTGATCGCGGTCAGCTCGGCCGTCAGCTGCTCGTTGAGGAATTCGATGACCTCGGGGTCGCCCTGCATCGCAAAGGCTCCTTCCAAGCGGGGAACTGGGAGGTTGCGCCGCGATGATTGCACCGGCATCGAAGATCGTCCAGTAAGTGCAAGCTTAGTAAGTTAGCCCAGCCTTAGTTCGTTTTGTCCGAGTCGGGTGGGGGCCGGTCAGGTGCACCACTCGGGGTCTGTCAGGATGGAGTCATGGGTCAGCCGGTGGGACGCGAGTCGGGAGATCGCGCATCTGAGAACGCGGCACAGCCGCAGCTTCCGCCGGGACAGCGACTCCAGCGCGGCTGGCCGGTGACGCACTACGGCCCCGTACCCAAGTTCCGCCCCGAGCGGTGGGACTTCCGGGTCTTCGGCGCCACCGCCGACGGCGAGAAGCGGAGCTGGACCCACGACGAGTTCACCGCACTGCCGTACGCCTCGGTCGTGGCCGATCTGCACTGCGTGACGAAGTTCAGCATGGTCGGCGCGGAGTGGGGCGGCATCCCCGCCCGGACGATCCTGGAGATCATGCCTCCGGCCGCCGAGGTCACCCATGTGATGGTGTGGGCCGAGTACGGCTTCAGCTCCAACCTCCGGCTCAGCGACTTCGCCTCCGACCGCGCGATCTTCGCCACCCACAAGGACGGCGAGCTGCTCACCGCCGAGCACGGCTTCCCGCTGCGGCTCGTCGTGCCGCACCTCTACGCCTGGAAGGGCCCCAAGTGGGTCCGTGGCATCGAGTACATGACCGCCGACCGGCGGGGCTTCTGGGAGGAGCGCGGCTACCACAACATCGGCGACCCGTGGCGCGAGCAGCGCTACTCCTACCAGGAGGAACCGGGGGAGGGACCCGAGCTCTGACCGGGCCCGGTGTCTCGCCGTCTCAGCCGTCGCGGAGCTTCTTCAGACGTTCCACGTCCGCCGCGTGACCCTCCTTGCCGCCGGGGGTCTCGATGATCAGGGGGACGCCCTCGGTGGCGGGGTGGGTCATCAGCGCGCGGAACGGGTCCTCGCCGATGTGGCCGGAGCCGATGTTCTCGTGACGGTCCTTGTGGGCGCCGACGACGTCCTTGGAGTCGTTGGCGTGGATCAGTTTCAGCCGTCCCTCGCCGACGGTGTCCACCAGCAGGTCCAGCGTCCGGTGCATGCCGTCGGGGCCGGTCAGGTCGTGGCCCGCCGCGAAGATGTGGCAGGTGTCCAGGCAGACGCCGAGCTTCGGGTGGCTGTCCAGCGCCTCGAAGTACGGGCCGAAGTCCCAGGTGCGGGAGCACAGGGAGGAGCCCTGGCCGGCGGTCGACTCCAGCAGCAGATACGGGTCGTCGTCGTGGGTGAGCTCGTCCAGCAGCGGCAGGAGGTGTGTGCGCACCTGCTTCAGCGCGACCTCACGGTCCCGGCCGCCGGTCGCGCTCCCGGTGTGCACGACCACGCCGAGGGCGCCGATCTCCCGGCCCCGGCGCAGCGAGTGCCGCAGCGACTCCACGGACTTCTCGACCGTCGCCTCGGTGTGCGAGCCGAAGTTGATCAGATACGGGGCGTGCACGTACGCGGGGATCGACTCGGCCGCGCAGGCCGCCCGGAACTCCTCGTCCTGCCGCGGGTTCCCGACGGGTGTGGCCCAGCCCCGCGGGTTCGCCACGAAGACCTGCACGGTCTCGGCCTGGAGATCACGGGCGTAGGTGAGCCCCACGGAGTGCAGCCCGCCGGCGACGGGCACATGCCCGCCGACGGGGTTGCGCGCGGGCCCGGACACGGGGGCGGGGGAGGAGAGGGGAGCGGACGCGGGGGCGGAGGCGCCGGGGCGACCGGGGGACTGCTCAGTACTCACCGCACAAGGGTGTCATGCGGAGGAGACCACCCGGACGGCGGATGGTGTCCCGGGGCCCCGACCATGAGGCACAGACCCCGGGGCCCCGACCGTGGTGAACCGGGTCAGCCGATCTCGATGGTGATCGTCGACCCCTTGGGGGCCGTCTCGCCGCCGTCCACCGACTGGCCCTTGACCTCGTCGCCGAAGAGACCGAGGAGACCCCGGTCCTCGTCGACCTCGAAGCCCGCGTCCTCCAGCTTCCGCCTGGCGTCGTCGACGCTGTCGCCCACGACGTCCGGGACCTCGATCATCTCGGGACCCTTGGACAGCGTCAGCGTGACCGTGTCGCCCGTCCCGGCCTGCTTGCCCGCGCCCGGGGACATCTCGGCGACCATGCCCTTGTCGAACTCGGAGTTGACCCGCTGCGAGGCGATCTCCACCTTCAGACCCTCGTCCTCCAGCGCGGCGGTGGCGTCCTCGACCGAGGAGCCGGCCACGTCCGGGATCTCCACCGGGGCACCCCGGCTGACCACGAGCGCGACCGCCGAACCCGAGGACACCTTGGTCCCGGCGCCCGGCTCGGTGCGGATCACCTGACCCCGGATGACCTCGTCGCTGAACTCCCGCGTCACGAGGCCCGGTTCCAGCCCGTCGCTCTTGAGCCGGGCCTTCGCCTTGTCCAGCCGGTAGCCCTTCAGATCGGGCAGCGCCACGGTCTCGGGGCCCTTGGAGATCGTCAGCGTGACCGTGTCGTTGTCCCGGATGCGGTCGCCCGGCTCCGGGTGCGTGCGGATCACCTCGCCCCGCTTGACGGTGTCGCTGAACGCGCGCTCGACCTTGACGCCGAGCCCGGCACCCTGGATCCGCTTCGTCGCGACGGCCTCCGACTGGGCCAGCACCGCCGGGACCCTCGTGAACTGGCCCGAGTTGATGTACCAGATGCCCCCGCCCACACCGAGGACGAGCAGCACGGCGGCCACGATCGTGAGCAGGCCCCGCCTGGGCGCGGTCCGGCCGCCGGGGCGCCGGGGCGGCGGCGAGGACGTCTCGAACCGGCTCGTGCGGTTCATCTCGTCGAGCCCCGCCGAACGGGACACGGTCAGCGACCGCGGGATGACGCTCGTGCGGTCCTCCGCGTTGTCGTGCCCGGCGGTTCTGGCCTGCGGCGGCACCGCGTCCAACTGCTCGACGCTCAGCGCGGACCGGGCCTGAAGCGTCTGCGCGAGCAGCGCGACCGCGTCGTACGGCCGCAGCTCCGGACGGCGGGCGGTCGCCGAGGCGACCAGCTCGTCCAGCTCGTACGGCAGGCCGGGCACGGCGGCCGACGGCGGCGGCACGTCGTCGTTCAGCGCGTGGTAGAGCACCTGCGCGGGGGTGTCCCCGCCGTGGGGCTTGCCGCCGGTGAGCATCTCGTAGAGCATCACCCCGCACGCGTACACGTCGACGCGGGTGTCGGTCGTGCCGTGCTCCAGCTGCTCCGGGGCCAGATAGGCCACGGTGCCGAGCACGGTGCCCGTGGTGCTGGTGACGGTGTCCACGGAGCGGACCAGCCCGAAGTCGGCGACCTTGACCCGGCCGTCGTCGCCGATCAGGACGTTCTCCGGCTTCATGTCGCGGTGCACGAAACCGGCGCGGTGGGCGGCGCCCAGGGCGGCGAGGATCGGCTCCAGGATGTCCAGCGCGGCCCGCGGCTGCAGGGCGCCGCGCTCGCGCAGCACGTCCCGCAGGGTGCACCCGGCGACGTACTCCATGGCCAGATAGACGTACGACCCGTCGGTGCCCTGGTCGTAGACCCCCACCACGTTCGGGTGGGAGAGCCGCGCCACCGACTTGGCCTCGCGGATGAACCGCTCCACGAACGAACCGTCCGCGGCCAGCGTCGGATGCATCACCTTGAGCGCGAGCACCCGGTCCAGGCGGGTGTCCACGGCCCGGTAGACCGTGGCCATCCCGCCGACCGCGATCCGCGCCTCGACTCGATACCGGCCGTCGAGCACCTGGCCGACAAGCGGGTCCTGAAGGGTCGTGTCCACGCAGGTGAGTCTACGAGCCGCCACGGACACCCCCACCCGTTGCGGGGCGACGGGGACGGACTGCAGCAGACCTGTGACCGTCCCGCGCCCGGACGGGCGACCGGCGTTCAGAACGCCGGCCGCTCCGGGTCCAGGCGGGCCAGGCCCTCGCCGGGGGAGGACGCCCGCGCGAAGTGGCGCCGGGGGATGCGGCCCGCCCGGCGCGCGAGGCGGCCCGCCTCCACCGCGCTGCGCATGGCGGTCGCCATCAGGACCGGCTCCTGCGCCCGGGTCACCGCGGAGGCGAGCATGACACCCGCGCACCCCAGCTCCATCGCGAGCGCCGCGTCCGACGCCGTACCGGCCCCCGCGTCCAGGATCACCGGTACCCGCGCGTGCTCCACGATCAGCTGGAAGTTGTGCGGGTTGCGGATGCCGAGCCCGGACCCGATCGGCGACCCGAGCGGCATGATCGCGGCGCAGCCGACGTCCTCCAGCTTCCGGGCGAGCACCGGGTCGTCGTTGGTGTACGGCAGCACGGTGAAACCGTCGTCGACCAGCGTCTCCGCGGCGTCCAGCAGCTCGATCGGGTCCGGCAGCAGGGTCCGCTCGTCGGCGATGACCTCCAGCTTCACCAGGTCCGTGCCGAGCGCCTCCCGCGCGAGCCGCGCGGTGAGCACGGCCTCGCCCGCCGTGAAGCAGCCGGCGGTGTTGGGCAGCACCCGGATGCCCAGCTTGTCGAGCACCGAGAGCACCGAGCCGTGCACGGTCGCGTTCACCCGGCGCATCGCGACCGTCGTGAGCTCGGTGCCGGAGGCTACCAGCGCCCGCTCCAGCACGTCCAGGCTGGGGGCGCCGCCGGTGCCCATGATCAGGCGGGACGAGTAGGTCGTACCGCCGAGGACGAAGGGGTCGTCTGCCATGGGTCAGCCTCCTTGGACGGCGGTCAGGACCTCGACGCGGTCTCCCTCGGAGAGGAGCGTCGACGGCCACTGCGCGCGCGGGACGACGGTTTCGTTGAGCGCGGCGGCGACCCCGGACGGGGACGGGGCGAGCGTCAGGACGAGCGCGTCGAGGGCGGTGCCGGGGGCGACCCGCCGGGGCTCCCCGTTGACGAGGACGGCCAGGGCGTCGGCGCGGTCCACGGCGCTCATACGGGCTGCTCCGAGAGTTCCCTGGGCGCGCCGGCCCGGAAGCGCAGCGGTGTGAAGTCCCGTGCGACCTCGGGCAGTTCCCCGCTGGTCAGGACATGGGCCAGGACGTCGCCGGTGATCGGGGTGAGGAGGACCCCGTTGCGGTAGTGGCCCGTCGCGAGGAGCAGGCCGTCGAGTTCGGTGGGGCCGAGGAGCGGGGCGTTGTCGGGGGAGCCGGGGCGCAGTCCCGCGCGGGTCTCGGTGAGCGGGAGCTCGGTGATGCCGGGGACGAGTTCATGGGCGTCCCGCAGCAGTTCGTACACCCCGCCCGCGGTGACCGTGGTGTCCCAGCCGAGCTCCTCGCTGGTGGCGCCGACGACGAGTTCGCCGTTCTCGCGCGGCACCAGGTAGACGTGGCTGCCGCGGACCACGGCCCGCACGGTCCGGGTCAGGAAGGGCGCGTACCGCTCCGGCACCGTCAGCCGCAGCACCTGACCCTTCACGGGCCGCACCGGCGGCAGCACGTCGTCGGGGACACCGGCGAGCCGCCCGCTGTGGCTGCCCCCCGCCAGGACGACACGCCCCGCGGTCAGCACGGCGCCGTCGTCGGTCCTGACCCCGGCGGCCCGTCCCCGCACCACGGAGAGCTCCTCGGCCCGGGCCCGGTGGAACACGACCCCGGCCCGCTCGCAGGCCGTGACGAGGGCCCTGGAGAGCCGCCTCGGGTCGATCTGGTGGTCCCCGTCGACCCGCAGCCCGCCGCGCACGCCCGGCGCCAGCATCGGCTCCAGACGGCGGCACTCGCGGCCGTTCAGCCACTCCGACTCCAGGCCCGAACGGCGTTGCAGGGCGTGCAGTTCACGCAAATGGGCCCGGTCGTCGGCGTCGAGGGCGACGGCGAGCGTCCCGGAGCGGCGGTAGCCGAGGTCGAGGCCGGTCGCCCCGGTCAGCTCGGCGGCGAAGTCGGGATAGCGGCGCGCGGACTCCAGGTTGAGCCCCAGCAGTGTCTGCTCGCCGTAGTGCAGTTCCGTGACCGCGGCGAGCATCCCGGCCGCCACCTGGGCCGCCCCGCCGCCGGGCCCGGGATCCACGACGGTGGTGGTGAACCCGCGCTGGGCGGCCCGCCAGGCCGTGACCAGCCCGATGATCCCGCCCCCCACGACGAGGACGTCTGAGGTGTGCGTACGCGACATGGGCGTCCAGCCCCTCCCTTCGCCGGCATGACCCGGATCAGGTTCGTACGGTCGGAGGCCGCCAGCCTCCCTCTCAGCCCGGTGCGTCCGGGCTCCCGCGAGTGCTCTACGGTGGCCCACCCTAGCCCGTGCCGTATCGCTCAGTAAGGGAGCCTCCCGCCATGGCCCGCTCGCTCGACGGACTCGTCCTCGCCCCCGTGGCCGACCAGGCCCCAGGTCAGGTCGGCACCCGCACACGCTTCGCGTACCACGAGAAGGACGGCGAGATCTGGGCCGACTACGCGGGCGGCGACGTCGTACGCGGCCACCTCCTGGGTACCCGTGAGGGTGACCGGCTGGACTTCCGTTACGTCCAGCTGCGGACCGACGGGACGACCGCGTCGGGGCACTGCGTGTCCCTGGTGGTCGAGCTGCCCGACGGGCGAGTGCGGCTGGAGGAGACCTGGGAGTGGGAGTCGAGGCAGGGCAGCGGGACGAGCACGGTGGAGCAGATCGGGACGGCGGACGGCGCCGTGGAGCAGGTCACGGCGTACGACCGCTGACTGACGGATCGTCAGTTGTCTATGGTGATCAGGTGAACGAGCAGACACGGGCAGCGGGAGGGACGACGGCGCGCCGGGTCGTCGTCGTGGGTGCGGGCATGGCCGGGGTGCAGACCGCGGTCGCCCTGCGCGAACAGGGCTTCTCCGGCGAGGTGACGCTGATCGGCGCCGAGCCCCACCAGCCGTACGACCGGCCGCCCCTGTCCAAGGCCGTCCTGCTCGGCAAGGCCGAGGACTCCGCGTTCGACGTCGACTTCGAGGCGCTCGGCATCGAACTCCGGCTCGGCCGCGAGGTCCTGGGCGTCCGCCCCGGCGAGCACGAACTGGACACCGCCGCCGGAGCCGTTCCGTACGACCTCCTGGTCCTCGCCACCGGCGCCGAACCGATCCGG
Organism: Streptomyces sp. MA5143a; assembly: GCF_900290235.1. Classification (GTDB taxonomy): domain Bacteria; phylum Actinomycetota; class Actinomycetes; order Streptomycetales; family Streptomycetaceae; genus Streptomyces. The sequence continues at coordinate 113,312 of NZ_OLMK01000015.1, read as the reverse complement.
CTGCCCGGCACGGAGGGCGTGCCCGGCGTGCATCTGCTGCGCACCCTGGACGACGCCGAGCGGCTGCGCCCCGTCCTGGCCGAGCAGCACGACATCGTCGTCGTGGGCGCCGGCTGGATCGGCGCCGAGTTCGCCACCGCCGCGCGGGAGGCGGGTTGCGCGGTCACCGTCGTGGAGGCCGCCGACCGGCCGCTGGCCGGGGCGCTGCCCGCCGAGGTGGCCGCGCCGATGACCGCCTGGTACGCCGACAGCGGCACCACACTGCGGACCCACGCGCGCGTGGAGCGCGTCGAGCCGGGCACGGTCGTCCTGGACGACGGCTCCCGGATCTCGGCCGGTGCCGTGGTCGTCGGCATCGGGGCACGCCCCGCGACGGCCTGGCTGAGGGACTCCGGCATCGCACTGGGCCGGCGCGGGGAGGTGGTCGCCGACGACCACCTGCGCACCTCCGCGCCGGACGTCTACGCGGTGGGCGACTGCGCGTCGTTCCCCTCGGGCCGCTACGGCGAGCGCCTCCTGGTCCATCACTGGGACAACGCCCTCCAGGGCCCCCGGACGGTCGCCGCGAACATCATCGGCGAGACGCCCGAGCCCTACGACCCCGTCCCGTACTTCTGGTCGGAGCAGTTCGGCCGGTTCGTCCAGTACGCGGGGCACCACCCCGCCGCCGACACCATGGTCCGGCGCGGGGACCCCGCGGGCGCCGCCTGGACGGTGTGCTGGCTGCGCGAGGACCGCCTGGTCGCCCTGCTCGCCGTCGGCCGGCCGAGGGACCTGGCCCAGGGCCGCCGCCTCATCGAGGCGGGCACCCCGATGAACCCCGCCCTGCTCGCGGACCCGTCGAGACCCCTGAAGGCGGCCACTGCCTAGCACAGCGGCTCCGCGCCGCCCCCGCCCGGGGGGTGCGCCCCCCGGAGGGCCCCGCTCGGCTACCCACTGTCAGTCCCAGATGGCAGTCTTGGTGACGTGACCGAGATTGACGCAAAGATCGATGCTCTCGTCCCCGCGTGGCTGACCCTCCCCGACATCGCCGAGATGCTCGGCGTCGAGGTGACCCGTGTGCGGCAGCTGGTCAAGGAGGGCCAGCTCATCGCCGTACGCCGTGGTGAGAACCGCGCGCTGCACGTCCCCGCCGCCTTCATCGACGGAGACAAGGTGGTCAAGGGCCTCACCGGCACCCTGACCCTGCTGAAGGACGACGGCTTCACCGACGAAGAGATGCTGGAGTGGCTCTTCACTCCGGACCCCAGCCTGCCCGGAACGCCGGCCCAGGCCCTGAGCGAGAATCGCGGCACGGAGGTGAAGCGCCGGGCCCAGGCGCTCGCCGTGTGATCACCGGAGGCTGAGAAGCCGCACCACCGGCAGGACCCGTACCACCGCACCACCTGAACAGCACCGTGCGGCGTGGGGCAGCCGGGGCCACCTCGGCCCCCGGCTGCCCTGCGCCGCACCGACATGGCACCGCCCACGGGGGACTCAACCGATGACCGACGCCGCTGCCCGGCTCGCCGACGCCCGTCTCTACCTCTGCATGGACGCCCGCGAGCGCCAGGGCGACCTCCCGGAGTTCCTGGACGCGGTCCTCGGCGCCGGCGTGGACATCGTCCAGCTGCGCGACAAGGGCGTGGAGGCGGCACGGGAGCTGGAGCTCCTGGAGGTGTTCGCCGAGAAGTGCCGCCTCCACGGCAAGCTGCTCGCCGTGAACGACCGGGCCGACGTGGCGCACGCCTCGCGGTCCGCGCACCCGGGCGGCGCCGACGTCCTGCACCTCGGCCAGGGCGACCTCCCGGTGCCCGCCGCCCGCGCGATCCTCGGCGACGACGTCCTCGTCGGCCGCTCCACGCACTCCGAGGAGGAGGCCGCGGCGGCCGCCGTCCAGGAGGGCGTGGACTACTTCTGCACGGGCCCCTGCTGGCCCACCCCCACCAAGCCCGGCCGGCACGCGCCCGGCCTCGACCTCGTGCGGTACACCGCCGCGCTGGGCACCGACCGGCCCTGGTTCGCCATCGGGGGCATCGACCTCGGCAACCTCGACGAGGTCGTCGCCGCGGGCGCCCGACGGGTCGTCGTCGTCCGCGCGATCACCGAGGCCGACGATCCCGCGGCCGCGGCGGCGGCCTTCGCCGAGCGTCTGCGCGCTCTGTGACACCGCACGCCGCCCGGTGTCCAAGGCGTGGACACCCGAGCCGATAAAGCGGACAAAAGGGGGTGCTCTGGTTGGGGGACGGCCCCGACCTGACTAACCTGCGGTTATGGCCCTAGGAACCGCCTCCACCAGGACTGATCGCGCACGGACCGTGCGGGACATGCTCGCCACGGGCAGGACCACGTACTCGTTCGAGTTCTGGGCCCCCAAGACCGAGAAGGGCGAGCGGAACCTGTGGAACGCCCTCCGCAGGGTCGAGGCGGTGGCCCCCAGCTTCGTCTCCGTGACCTACGGAGCGGGCGGTTCCACGCGCGCCGGCACCGTCCGGGCGACCGAGCAGATCGCCGCCGACACCACGCTCACCCCGGTCGCCCACCTGACCGCCGTCAACCACTCCATCGCCGAACTGCGCAACATCATCGGCCAGTACGCGGACGCCGGTATCCGCAACATGCTCGCGGTCCGCGGTGACCCGCCCGGCGACCCGATGGCCGACTGGGTGCCGCACCCGCAGGGCCTGACGTACGCCGCCGAACTCGTCCACCTCATCAAGGAGTCGGGTGACTTCTGCGTGGGCGTCGCGGCCTTCCCGGAGATGCACCCCCGGTCCGCCGACTGGGACACCGACGTGGCCCACTTCGTGGACAAGTGCCGGGCCGGCGCCGACTACGCGATCACCCAGATGTTCTTCCACCCCGACTCGTACCTGCGTCTGAGGGACGCCGTCGCGAAGGCCGGCTGCGAGACCCCGGTCATCCCGGAGGTCATGCCCGTCACCAGCGTGAAGATGTTGGAAAGGCTGCCCCAACTCAGCAACGCGGCCATCCCGGACGCCCTGAAAGAGCGGATCGTCACAGCCAAAGACGATCCGGCCGCTGTACGCTCCATTGGCATCGAGTTCGCCACGGAGTTCTGCGCGAGGCTGCTGGACGAGGGAGTCCCCGGACTTCACTTCATCACCCTGAACAACTCCACCGCGACTCTGGAAATCTACGAGAACCTGGGCCTGCACCACCCACCGAGGGCCTAGACCGGTCGCACTCGCGTACGACACACTGCGTAGCGGCCAAGGGAGAGGGGCGTACATGGGCTGGACGGTCCTCTACATCGCGTTCGGCGTCGTCGCGTTGTGGCTGCTGGGTGAGGTGCTGCTGCAGTACAAGGCGCGGTTGCGGTGGAGGCTGCTCGCCTTCGTCGGGTTCCTCTGTGTCGTCCTCGGCGTCCTGATGCCCAATGTGATCGTCATCGGCCTCGGCGCGATCGCCTTCGCGGTCGGCCAGACGTATGTGACCCTGTCGTTCCGCCGTGGTTTCGAGGCGGGTTGGGCCGTCCGCCCGCGCTCCGGCGAGGGCGCGGAGGCCCCCGCGGCCAAGCCCGGCAAGAAGCGCCGCCGGGGCGGCGAACCGGAGCGTCAGGACCCCACCCTGGAGGTCTCCGACCTGCAACCCTCGACTGCCGGAACGTACCAGCAGGACGACGACCCGCTGGACCAGGACGACGACGTCTTCGTACGCCCGAAGTCCACCCCCTCCGGGGCGGCCACCGTGTACTCGCCGGAACCCATGCCCGACGACACGAGCACCTACGGCGTCTACCGCGAGGACAACGCGTACGCGGCGGCCCAGGGCCAGTCCTACGCCAACGCCGACCAGGCTCAGGACGAGGCCCTCGCCTACTACGGCTACGACCAGCAGGGCTACGGCTACGACCAGTCCGAGCAGCAGTACGCCGCCTACTCCGACCCGTACATCGGCACCCAGACCTACGACGCCACCGCCTCCTACGACCCGTCCTACGGCCAGCAGGGGTACGGTCAGCAGGGTTACGACGGGCAGGACCAGTACGGCAACGGCGCGTACGGCGGCGAGACCCCGCCCGGCGGTGTCTGGGTCCCGCAACAGCGCAACACCGACGACCCGTTCGGGTCGGATCTCCCGACGGACCAGTCGTACCCGTACCAGGGGAACGGCAACGGCTACGACGAACAGCAGTACCGTTTCTGACGGTCGGTTCCCTGCTGTGTCCTGAGCCGCTCCCCGGCCGTTCTCGACGGCCGGTTCTCACTGGGAGCCGCGGAAGCCCGGTCCCTCCACGATCAGTCCCGCGACCAGGGAGCCCGACATGCCGGCGTGCGGGAGGCCGCCGCCGGGGTGTGACCAGCCGCCGACCGTGAACAGGCCCGGCAGGGCCGTGGTGTTGGACGGCTGCAGGAGGCGGCCGTCGCCCGCAGCCAGCGCCGGGGCCGGGATCGCGCCGCCCGCCGCACCCGTCGTCCGCTCGATGTCCGCGGGGGTACGCACCTCGTGCCAGAGCAGCCGGTCCCGGAGACCGGGCACGGCCCGCTCGGCGGCGGTGATCACCGCCTGGGCATGCCGCTCGAGGACCTCGGTCTCCGACCACTCCCCGTCGGGTCGGGCAGGCACCACCGAGCTGAGCGTGACCGCCTCGTGCCCGGCGTCCGGCACCCACGCCGGGTCGTCCGGGCGCACCACCGTCACCGTGGGGTGCGCGACCATCCCCGACGAAGCGCCGAACAGCGGCTGCAGCTCGCTGTCGCGGTCCTCCGCGTGCACCACCGTGCGGTGCGCCGTGCCCTCCGGCCGGCCCCCGCGCAGCGCGAGCAGCACGGTCAGCCTGCTTGTCCGCACCCGCTGGGCCGGCACCTCCCCGGAACCCCGGACGACGGACTGCCGCACCGACCCGTCGAGGACCTCGGGCGCGACCCCGGCGACCACGAAGTCCGCCTCGGCCACCGTCCCGTCCGCGGACTCGACCCCGGCCGCCCGGCCGTCCTTCTCCACGATCCCGGTGATCTCGGCGCCGAGGACGAACTCGACCTTCCGGGCCAGGCACCGCTCGTACACGGCCCGCGCCAGCTCCCTCAGGCCGCCCCGGACGTACCAGACGCCGAAGGCGTGCTCCATGTACGGCAGGACCGCCGCGCTCGCCGGGGTGGTGCGCGGGTCCAGCCCGTACGCCAGGGCGTGGCTCTCCAGCAGGGCCGTCAGCCGGGGGTCGCGCAGTTCCCAGGAGCCGACCTCGGCGAGCGTGCCGGCGCGGCGGGTGCGCAGCAGCCGCTTGTGGGGCACCGCCGGATAGGGCTCGCGCTCGGCGAGGACCTGCCAGTCGGGCCACAGCGGCTCCTCCAGGAGGGGCCGCCGGGTGCGGTCCCAGGCCTCGCGGGCCCGGACCAGGAAGTCGCCCCAGCGGTCGCCCGCCCCCGAGCCGAGCGCCGTGTTCAGGGCGTCGACCACGCCCGCGCGGGAGGCGTTCGGCAGCAGCAGGTCCGTGCCGTCGGCGAAGACGTGCCGTGCGGCCGGGTCCACCTGGACCAGGTCGACGCACTTCTCCAGCGGCTCCTTGCCGGTCTTCAGGAACAGATCGCGGTAGACGGCGGGCAGGGGGAGCAGCGTCGGGCCCGTGTCGAACGCGAAACCGTCGCGCTCGTACCGGCCCACCGCACCGCCGTAGGTCGTCGTGCGCTCGTACACCACCACCCGGTGGCCCGCGACGGCCAGCCGGGCGGCCGCCGCCATGGCGCCGAGCCCGGCGCCGATCACCGCAATCCTTGCCATGCCTGCGACCTTAGCGGGCGCCGCCGACAACCGGTTCCCGGCCTGTGCGCGGGCCCGGGCGAGTATCCGCGCGGACGCCCTCGTGACCAGAGGGACACCGGGGGACGTGGGGGTGAGTGCGCAGGGCTGAGTACCCGTACCTACGGGGGGAGATGAGTAGGCGCGCGGATGGGCTGCCCGCCGCGCGGACGGGAGAGTGGAGGCACGGGAAGGGGCGTGGCTCCGGAACCGCCGGCACGGGGCGGCGGAACGGCTCGCGCGCTCCGACCGCTCCTTCCGTCGACACGGTCGAGGCCTCGACGGTCGGCGGGAGCGAGGCACGGGGGAATGGGGGGCTGGGGGGACAAGGGGGACGGGGATAGGGGGAACGGGGGGGAACGGGGAAGCGCCGGTTCGAGGTGGCCCGCGGGGGACGCGGCCAGTCCGAACCGGCGCTCTCGTTCGTTCGTTCGTGTGCGGCGCGGGCGCCTCGGTGACGGCTACCGGTTGCCGCTGACCCGGCCCTGGAGCAGTCGCGACAGCGCCGAGTGCACGTCGTCCAGGGAGCGCTCCGGCTGGAACGCCTTCCAGTCCAGGGCGGCCACCAGGACCATGCCGACCAGGGCCGACGCCGTGAGGCCGATGTCGATCTCGTCGCTCAACTCGTCCGCCTCGACGCCCTCGCGGAGCACCTTCTCCACGACCGCGACCGCCTCCTGCCGGACGACCATGAGCGTGGACTGCCATGCCCGGTTGGTGCGCCACAGCTCGGCCACGTACAACTGCGTGAAGGACGGGTAGCGGTCGATGAAGACCAGTCCGGCCCGGATCATCGCGTCCAGGGCGTCGACCCTGCTGCCGCCGCCCTCGGCGCTGCGGTCGGCCGCCTCCCGCAGCGACGCGGTGAGGAGCCCCACGCCGTGCCGCAACAGCTCCTCGAAGAGGACCGACTTGCTGGCGAAGTTGTAGTAGACGGTGCCCTTGGCCACGCCGGCGCGCTCGGCGATCTCGTCGACCGTCGTGGCGGAGAACCCCTGCTCCGCGATGAGCGTGACGGCCGCCTCGTAGAGCTTCTGCCGGGTCGCCTCGCGGCGGCCCCCGCCTGTGCCGCCGGGGGCGTTGCTGCTTTCCATGGCCCTGATTGTCACAGGAACCGTGCCGTGCGCGGTCACAGAGTCAACTCCGGGTGCAGTCGGTCGAGGGTCCACACCTGCTTGCGGCGGGCCGACACGGCGGTCAGGGCGAGCGCGCCCGCGGTGAACGCCAGCAGCACGGCGCAGGCCTGCCAGACCGGGCCCAGACCGCCGCCGGTGATCAGCCGCCGCAGGGCGTCCACGACGTGGCTCATCGGCAGGAACGGGTGGACCGCGTTGAAGAAGTCCGGGCTGGTCTGCACGGGGTACGTGCCGCCCGCGGACGTCAACTGGAGCATCAGGAAGGCGAGGACGAGGATCCGGCCCGCGGCCCCGAAGCGTGCGTTGAGCCACTGCACGATCGCCGCGAAGCACGCCGTCACCAGGAACAGGAAGCCCACCGTCCCGGCCGCCCGCGCCATCTGCAGGCCCACCGCCCAGTGCAGCACCGCCATGAGCGCGACCGTCTGCAGCACACCGAGGGCGGCCACGGGGAGCCAGCCCGCCAGCGCGACCCGCCAGGCCGGGGAACCCGCCGCGAGGGCACGCCGGTTGAGCGGCGGGATCAGCATGTACGCCACCATCGCGCCCACCCACAGCGACAGCGGGATGAAGTACGGGGCGAACCCGGTGCCGTAGTTGGGCGCCTTGTGGAGGTCCTTGCTGGCCAGTCGGACCGGGTCGGCCATCACCTCGGTGCGCCGGTCGCGGTCCTTCTCGTCGTAGTCCGGGATCCGGTCGGCGCCGTCGTGCAGCCCGCCCGCGAGCTTGCCGGAGCCGTCGGCCAGCTTGTACATGCCGCCCTTGAGGTCGTTCGCGCCGGTCTTCAGGTCGCCGACGCCGGTGTCGAGGTCCTCGGCGCCCGTCTTGGCGGTGCCCAGGCCGGTGTGCAGCGTCTTGGCGCCCTTGGCGACCTTCGTGGCGCCCTTGTTGAGCGCGTTCACCTTGGTGACGGCGTCGTCGAGGTCCCCGGACAGGTTCGGCGCGGCCTTCGCCAGGGCGCGGGCCTGCCGCTCCAGGGTCGTCAGATCCTTCTTGAAGGCCTTCAGGTCACCGTCGTAGTTCTTCACCACGGTGTTGACGTCCTCGGCGAGCCGGGCCGCCTCCGCGGCCGCCTCCTTCGCCTTCTTCAGGTCCGCGCAGGCCGCGTCCGGCAGCACCGCGTCCTCGCAGCGCCGCTTGTAGACGTCGTCGAGGGTCTCGGAGGCGGTCCGGGTGCCGGTCGCGGCGGCCGGGGCCGTGGTCACGAACGCCGAGAGGTGGTTGCGGATCGTCGCCGCGGAGTCGGCGACCAGGGTCGCGGTGTCGGTGATCGTGTCGCTGTTCTCGTCGAGGAAGGGCCGGACCTGGTCGGCGGACTTGTTGACCTTGTCGGCGAGGCTCTGGGTGCCGTTCGCGACCTGCTGGGCACCGTCCTGGAGGTCACCCGCGCCCTGGTCCAGGTCGGAGAGGCCGCCCGACAGTTTGCCGCTGCCGTCCTTGGCGGCCTTCAGCCCGTCGGCGAGGTCCTTGGAGCCCTTCTCCGCCTTGTCGATGCCGCCCTTGAGGTCGTCGGCGCCGTCCGCGGCCTTCTGGGTCTTCTCGTGGATGTCGGAGAAGGAGATGAAGATCCGGTCCAGGAACGACCGTGACGTCTTCGTCGACGCCGCCGTGCGCACCTCGGAGAACACGGTTCGGGAGATCTGCCCGACGATGTAGTTGTTCGCGTCGTTCGTACGGACCTGGAGGGCGCCCGTCTCCGGCGCGTCACCGGAGCTGGACGCGATGCGCCGGCTGAAGTCCGACGGCATGGTCAGCGACAGGTAGTACGTGCCGTCCTCGACGCCCTCGCGGGCCTGATCGGCGCTCACCTCGTGCCACTCGAAGGTGTCGCTGTCCCGCAGGCCCTCGGCGATGTCGTCGCCGGCCCTGAGCTTCTGCTTGCCGACCGACGCCCCCTTGTCGTCGTTCACCAGCGCCACCGGGATGCGGTCCAGCCGGCCGTACGGGTCCCAGAAGGACCACAGGTACAGGGCGCCGTACAGCAGCGGCAGCAGCATGAGCGAGGCCAGCGCGGCGCGCGGGAGCTTCCCCCGCCCGAACCGCCTGAGCTCAAGCGAGGCGAGTTTCGGCGATCGCATCGCCCATCTCCTTGTCGTCGTCACCGCGGTCGGCCCGGGAGGCGGTCCTGGTGTGGGGCCCGGCCCCGGTGTCGATGTCGGGCTCGGCCCCGGTCTCGGTGTCGGCCTTGATGTCGGCCGCGGCTTCGGCTTCGGCTTCGGTTCCGGTCCGGGGCTCGGCCTTGTCCTCGGTCTTGCCTCGGCTGCCTGCCCCGGTCGTGGTCGCGGCCTCGGTCCCCGCCCCCGTGTCCGTCCCGGTCTCGTTTCTCTTCGCCGTGGACACGACGAGCGCGCCCTCCGGGGCCTCGCTGCACACCGCGACGACCGTGGTCCCGGCCTCGGTGAGGGACCGCAACAGGGCCCAGGTCTCGGCCCGTTCGGCCTCGGAGAGCTTCAGGTCGGTGTCGTCGACGCCGAGCAGGCGGGGCCGGCCGATGAGGGCCAGGGCGAGCGAGAGCCGCAGCGCCTCCACCCGGTCCAGGTCCCGCACGGCGGTCCGCTCGCCCTTGGGCAGCGACGCCCGGTCGAGCCCGGCGGCGGCCAGCGCGGCGTCGATCCGGCCCTCGGCCTCCGCCACGCGCTCTCGGCGGGGCCGGAGCAGTCCGCGCAGCGAGCCGTCGAACCGCCGCTGCAGCAGCGCGCGTTCCCGCAGGTGCTCGCCGACGGTGAGCGCCGGGTCGAGGTCCGTGACGCCCGGGACATGGGCGAGGGCGCTGATCCGGCGGACGGCGGCCATCTGCTTCGGCAGCCGCAGGGCGCCCACCGTGGCGTGCCCCTCGCTCGGTTTCATGCGCCCGGTGAGGGCGAGCAGCAGACAGGTCCTGCCCGACCCCGAAGGACCTTCGATCGCGATCAATGAACCGGGCTCGGCGTGGAACCCCACCTCTCGGAACACCCACCCGCGCGGGCCCTCCATCCCGAAGCCCTCGGCGCCGACGGCGGTGCCGCCGCCCTCCCCGGTGGGCGCCGCGGCTGTCGTAGGCGGCTCGTCCATGTGCTCCGGACCCCCTCATGCCTTTTTGAACTGACTGGTCAGTGCAAAAGTTACCGCGAACTGTCGATCGAAGCAAAAGCCCAGGTCAGAACGGATTGTCAGTGGCATACCTCACGATGGGCACATACGGCACCTCGTGTCAGAGCGTGCCGTCACATAGACGACAGGAGGTTCGTCATGGCCACGTACCACGCAGCAGCCGGCAGTCGGCGCCGTGTCGGCGGCCCTGCCCCCTCACTGACCGGCCCGGCGAGCGACGTCCACCCCGTGCTGCGCCGGGCGACGGCCCCGCCCGCCGCCCTCGACCTCCTCGCCCAGGCCCGCGCCGGCCTCGACGAGGCGTCCGCCCTCCAAGCCGCCAACGAGCGGTACGCGACGGCCCATCTGGCCGCCCTGCGCACCGCCGCCGCCGTGCTCGCCGCACGGGGCCGCCCCGAGCCCACCTCGAAACGGCGGGCGAAGATCCGGAGCGCCTGGGAAGTGCTCCCCGAGATCGCACCCGAACTCACCGAGTGGAGCGCGCTGTTCGCCTCCGGCGCCGCCCGCCGGGCGCGGGCCGAGGCGGGCATACGGGGCGCGGCGAGCGCGCGGGAAGCCGACGACCTGATGCGCGACGTGGCGATGTTCCTGCGCCTGGTCGAGCGGATGTTGGTGCTCCAGCCGGTCCTGCCCCAGCCCCGGCAGGACGGAGGGGGAGGCGTCCCCGACGCGGGCTGACCGACCGTCCCGGCGCCGCCCATTAGGGTTGGGGGCACCCGTTACCTCCGTCACGGCCCCGGCCGCCGACGGAACCAGCAAGCCCACCGCTCCGCCGCACACCAGGCGGTGCCGCGCCGAGGAGTCAACTGCCGTGTCGGACCCGTCGCGCCCCCGCGCCTCCCTCCGTACCGCCGTGGTCTGGGACGTTCTCCAGGACGCCCTCGAGCGCCGAGTGAAGGCCACCGGGCGGGAGTCGCTCGACGTGCTCGACACCGGGGGCGGCAGCGGCAAGTTCGCCGTGCCCGCGGCCCGCCTCGGTCACCGCGTCACCGTCGTCGACCCCAGCCCCAACGCGCTGTTCGCGCTGGAGCGCCGGGCCGCCGAGGCCGGTGTCGCCGACCGGGTGCAGGGAGTCCAGGGCGACGCCCACGGCCTCTTCGACGTCGTCGAGCGCGGCGGCTACGACGCCGTGCTGTGCCACGGCGTCCTGGAGTACGTCGACGACCCCGCCGAGGGCATCGGCAACGCGGTCGCCGCGCTGCGCCCCGACGGCGTCCTCAGCCTGCTCGCCGCCGGACTGGGCGGCGCGGTACTCGCGCGGGCCCTCGCCGGCCACTTCAAGGAGGCCAGGCAGGCACTCGACGACCCGAACGGACGCTGGGGCGAGGGTGATCCCGTACCCCACCGTTTTACCGCCGAGCAGCTCACCGCGCTCGTCGAGAACGCCGGTCTCGCGGTGACCGCCGTCCACGGCGTCCGGGTCTTCGCCGACCTCGTCCCCGGGGTCCTGGTCGACACCGAGCCGGGTGCCCTGGACGCCCTCCTCAAGCTGGAGGCCGCCGCCGCGGAACTGCCCGCGTTCCACTCCGTGGCCACGCAACTGCATGTGCTCGGAGAGACCCGGGGGAACGCCGAGGCCTGAGCTCCTCCTGTGCCGTGCCCCCTGATCAGGGGCGCGGCGGCGGATGGAGTACGCCACAGGCCCCCCGATCGGGCGCTCGGAGCCGTATGATCGAGGGAGACCGTCCGGCATGACGGGCCGTTCGCTGGGGAATCCACACCTCAGCGAGTCGGGGTGCCATGGCGGGTTCCGGTTGGCGAATTGGCGTAGAGGGGCGGGTTTCAAGGGGGCGATTCCCTGCCTATCCTGAAGAGGACCCCCCGGGTCGCTCCGGCGACCGCACGATGAGGAGGACTCCGTGCCGCTCTCAGAGCACGAGCAGCGCATGCTCGAGCAGATGGAGCGAGCGCTGTACGCCGAAGATCCCAAGTTCGCGTCAGCGCTTGAGGGAAGCGGGCTGCGTACGTACACCCGGCGGCGGGTCTACCAGGCGGTCGCGGGCTTTCTGGTGGGTATCGCGCTCCTCATGGCCGGAATGGTCGCACAGCAGATCTGGGTCAGCGTGGTGGGATTCCTCGTCATGCTGGGCTGCGCCGTGCTCGCCGTGACCGGTTGGCGCAAGGCCCCCAAGCCGGGTGAGCAGCCCACCGGTCCCACAGGCTCCGCCGGTGCCCGTCGTCAGACACGACAGCGCCGCTCCATGATGGATCGAATCGAACAGCGCTGGCAGCGCCGCCGCGACGAACAGGGCGGCCACTGAGCCCCCGGGTTGCCGGACTCCACGCCAGACCTGAAGACAGATGAAGGGTGACCGCCGGAGGGCGGTCACCCTTCACGCATGCCTGGAATCGAACAGCGGGCCGGGCGCCCCGCGCCTCCGTCCGCCGTCCCACGCGCCCCGGCCCGGACCTCTACCCCGGCCCCGACATGACTCTGCCCCCACCCGGCGAACCCGGTGGGGGCAGAGTCGTACGGACCTGGGGACCAGGCCCTCAGTTGTTCTGGCCGGTCGGGGCCGACGGCCGGCGCAGGGTCGGGCGACGGGCCGCCAGTTCGGTCGTGAGAGCCGACCAGCGGGCCGAAACCGCCCAGATCACGCGGACGGTGGAACGGGGCAGCAAAAGCGCCCGCAGCTGGGGCCGACGGCCGACCTGGGCCCGCAGCCCGGCCGCCACCTCGTGCGCGTCCTGGGCGAGCCCCGCCGGCACCTGCGGCTGCGGAGCGTAGAGCACCTGCTCCACGGCCGCCGCCAGCCGGTGCACCGCCGCCTCGGCCCGCGGTTCGAGCCGCCCCAGCCGCACGATCCGCGCGGCGGCCTTGCGAGGCGTCTGCGACTCGTCCGGCGCGATCCCGTAGTCCCACGCCGTGTCGGTCACCTCCTGCCAGACCCCCAGCGCGTGAGCCGCCGCCTCGTCGGGCGTCCGCCCGTGCGCGCCCAGCCGCACCGACCGCGTCCGCATCCGCCACAGCATCGGCAGCAGGGGGAGGGCGAGCAGCGCGAGCGCGCCGGGGACGATCAGCAGCGTCCAGGGGGAGAAGAACACCAGCCCCCAGAACCCGCGCTCCTCGTCGTCGGAACCCGGCAGGGCCGCCGCCGACTCGGACGAGCAGCCGCCCTCCAGACGCACCTGCTGCGCCGTGCAGCTCTCGCTCTCCGAGGGCTGCGCGGACGGCTCCGAGGACGACGACGCCGAAGGTCGCGGCACATCGGGCAGGCCGTTGTCACCGGAGGACTCGGGCTGGGTGTACTCGGGGGTCGTGCCCCGGTTCGGGGTCGGCTCGAAGCGGGTCCAGCCCACACCCTCGAAGTACAGCTCCGGCCAGGCGTGCGCGTCCCGCAGGCCCACCGACATCGAACCGTTCGCCTCCGGCGTGCCGGGTGTGAAGCCCACCGCGACCCGGGCCGGAATGCCCAGCGTGCGGGCCATGGAGGCCATCGCGAACGAGAAGTGGACGCAGAAGCCCTCCTTCTCCTGGAGGAACCGGGCGATCGCCCGCGAGCCGGTGCCGCTCTGCACCTCGGTGTCGTAGGTGAACTCGCCGCTGAACGCGAACCAGTCCTGGAGCTTCACGGCCCGCTCGTAGTCGTTCGCCGAGCCCGCCGTGATCTCCCGGGCGGTCCGCGCCACCACCGGCGGCAGCGACGGAGGCACCTCGGTGTACTCCCGCTTCAGCGCCGGCGGCGGTTCCGGCGCCGCGGCCAGCTGCTTGGCGGTCGGCCGCACGATCAGGCTCTTGACCGTGTACTGCGCGCCCTTGGTGTCCTGACCGTGGTCACCGACGAGGGTGCGGCCCACCGGCTCGTACCGCCAGTCGCCGTCGATGTCCACCGACGTCACCGGATACGGCATCGGCAGCCAGTTCTGCGCGTAGTCCTTCGCCGCCGCTATCCGGGTCTCGATCTCGTTCCGCTTGACGTCGGGACCCAGGCCGTTCGGTGTGCCGAAGTCGTCCGGGACGCCGGTGATGGACCGCTCGGTGGGCTTCCAGGAGGTGCCGTCGAAGTCGTCCAGGGAGACGATCCGCAGATACATCTCCTGCATGTTGTCGGTGTTCGTGCGGTACGACAGGACCTGGCGGTCCTGGTCGACGTTCAGGCTCTCGCTCAGCTGGACCAGCGGGTTCACCGCGGAGATCGTGCCGCCGCCCCCGGAGCCCGCGCCGATCCCGCCGCCCGCGCCACCCAGCAGTCCGCCGTCGAGGGCGGGCAGCCCCAGCGGCACCACCAGGGCGATGCCCAGCGCGACCGCGCCGATCCGCCGCCCGGTGCGCACCGGGGCGACGGCGCCACCGCTCTCCATGCCGGGAGGGCGCGCGGCGCCGCCGAAGACCCGGCCCCACTGCGAGAGCCGGTCGCGGCTCTCGGCCAGCAGCAGCATCAGATAGCCCACGGAGGCGATCAGGAAGAACAGCCACGCGGCGCCGTCCGACAGCCCCGCCGCCACCGAGTAGAGCGCCAGCAGCGGCAGACCGGCCGGGGCCGCGCTGCGGAACGTCACCGCGAGCGCGTCGACCATGAGGCCGATGACCAGGACACCGCCGATCACCATCAGCTGGATGCCGTCCGTCATCGGCGCCGGGATGGCGTACCGGCCGACGTCGTCGGCACCGCTCCGCAGCAGCGAACCGAAGTGCTGGAACGCCTCCGGGCCCGGGAACAGCCCGGCGACGGCCTGCTGCCGGGCGAAGACCAGCGTCAGCATCGCCAGCACGACCAGGGCCTGCGCGGCCACCGTCAGCGCCCGGGCCAGCGGCACCCGCCGGGCGAGCGCTCCCACGCCGCTCTGCACGGCCAGCATCACGGCCGCCTGGAAGATCCAGGTCTCCGGGTCCACCAGCGGCAGCAGGGTGCACGCCGTCATGATCGTGGCGGCCCAGGCGCACAGCGCCAGCCTCGCCCGACCGCTCATGACCGTCCCTCCGTCCCGAGCCCGGACACCAGACCGGCTCGCTGCCGGTCCGCCTGGCGCCACAGGTCCGTCAGCGAGGCACCTCGCGGCACGCCCAGCGCCGTCCAGCCCGCCTCGTGCAGCAGGCGCAGCGACTCCTCGCCCGCGCTCTCGCCGCCCGCGGCGGGCACGTCGCCCGACTCGCGGGTCCATGTCTCACTGTCCAGCAGGAACGCGATCGCCCCGCCGCTGCGCCGGCGCATCCTGCCGATCAGCCCCGCCTGCTCCTCGTCGAGGTCGCCGAGGAAGGCGACCAGCAGCCCCTCGTTCCCGCCGCGCAGCACGTCGTACGCGGAGGACAGGCTCATGCCGTCGGAATGGTCGATCACCGCGAGGGTGTCCATCATCAGGCCGGCCGCGTCGGCGGACTCCTGGCTGGAGCCCGCGAACCCGTCGGCCCCCTCGCCCGGCACCGAACTGCCGGTGTCCGTCAACAGCCTCACGGAATAGCCCCGTTCCAGCATGTGCACCAGCATGGAGGCGGCGCCCGAGACGGCCCACTCGAAGGCCGAGTCGGGGCCCGCGCCCAGATAGGCCACGGCCCGGGTGTCCAGCAGGACGGTGCAGCGGGCGCGCTGCGGCTGCTCCTCGCGGCGCACCATCAGCTCGCCGTAGCGGGCGGTGGAGCGCCAGTGCACCCGGCGCAGGTCGTCGCCGCGGCGGTAACCGCGGGGGATCACGTCGTCCTCGCCGGCCAGCGCCAGCGAGCGCTGCCGGCCGTCGCCGTACCCCTTCGCCTCACCGCTCAGCCGCACCGGCGGCAGCGCCTCCACGCGCGGGATCACCGTCAGGGTGTCGAACGTCGAGAAGGACCGGGTCAGCTCGCACATCCCGAAGGGATCGGTCAGCCGCAGCTGGAGCGGGCCCAGGGGGTAGCGGCCGCGCAGATCGGAGCGGACGCGGTACGACACCTCGCGCCGGCCGCCCGCCTCGACGCGGTCCAGGACGAACCGGGGACGCGGACCGAGCACGTACGGCACCCGGTCCTGGAGCATCAGCAGCCCCGTGGGCAGCCGCGAGACGTTGTCCATCCGCAGATGGACCCGGGCCTCGCTGCCCGCCGGCACCCGCGCGGGGGAGAGGCGGCGGCTGCCCGCGACCCGGTAGCGGGTGCGGTACAGCACGGTCGCGCAGACCAGCGGCAGTACGGCGAGCAGCAGCCCGACCCGGAGCAGATCGCTCTGCCCGAGGACGTACGCGCATATCGCGGCCGCGACCCCGGCGGCGAGGAAGGAGCGCCCGCGTGTGGTGAGCCCGGCGAGAGCCGTGCGCAGCCCGCTCTTGTCCTGCTCCGGGGCGGGCGCGGGCCCCGCGGTGGTCATCCAAGCCTCCGCGGCGGCTGCTGCGGATACGCCGGCGCCGGGCGGGCCGAGCCGAAGCCGCCCTGCGGTGGCGCGGCCTGCGGCACGGGGGTGCGCTGCAGGATCTCCTGGACGACCTGCTCGGGCGTCCGGCGGTTGAGCTGGGCCTGGGCGGTGGGCAGCAGCCGGTGCGCGAGGACCGCCACCGCCAGGGACTGGATGTCGTCCGGCAGCGCGTACTCCCGGCCGCTCAGGGCGGCGGTCGCCTTCGCGGCGCGCAGCAGATGCAGCGTGGCGCGCGGCGAGGCGCCGAGTCTGAGGTCGGGATGGGTGCGGGTGGCGCCGACCAGGTCCACAGCGTAGCGCCGGACCGTTTCCGCGACGTGCACGCCGCGGACGGCCTCGATCAGCTTCACGATGTCATGGGCGTGGGCCACCGGCTGCATGTCCTCCAGGGGCGAGACGCCGCCGTGGACGTCGAGCATCTGGAGCTCGGCCTCCGGGCTGGGGTAGCCGACGGAGACCCGGGCCATGAAGCGGTCCCGCTGGGCCTCGGGGAGCGGGTAGGTGCCCTCCATCTCGACGGGGTTCTGCGTGGCCACCACCATGAAGGGGTGGGGCAGCTCGTACGTGTGTCCGTCGATCGTGACCTGGCGTTCCTCCAGGGACTCCAGCAGCGCGGACTGCGTCTTCGGTGACGCGCGGTTGATCTCGTCGCCGATCACGATCTGCGAGAAGATCGCGCCCGGTTTGAACTCGAACTCCTTGCGCTGCTGGTCCCAGATGGACACACCCGTGATGTCCGACGGCAGCAGGTCCGGCGTGAACTGGATACGCCGTACCGAACAGTCGATGGACCGTGCCAGTGCCTTGGCCAGCATGGTCTTGCCGACGCCGGGGACATCCTCGATCAGAAGATGTCCCTCGGCGAGCAGCACTGTCAGCGAAAGCCGTACGACCTCAGGCTTGCCCTCGATCACCGCCTCGACCGAACTGCGGACTCGCTCCACAGTGCTGGTCAGATCAGTGAGGCTCGCTCGATCGTCATAGGTCGTCACCCGGCCCTCCTCGGCCCGTTCTTTCTCCGGGCCGACGCTCTGCGATGCGGACCGGCCCACCCCGAAACACGGGCACCACGCGCGAACAGTTCCGCGTGTTGCCACACTTGCATTCTTGCTGCCGTTACCGTTTCGTGTCACTCGCCTGTGGATAACGGTCGGTGATTTGTCAGGTCTGTACCGTTTCGCACGCCAAGATGCCAGGAGATTGACAGAAACCCACGGCAGCGGAAGACCGTCCGGGGGTGGGGTGGGGGCCGGTGCGAGGGGCCGGTTCGACGCCGCTCAGACGGCGTCGACCTCCCGCAGCCGGCCCGTCTTCACGTCGAAGACGAAACCGCGCACGTCGTCGGTGTGCAGCAGGAACGGGTTGGTCCGCACCCGCTGCATGGACTGCCGTACGTCCTGGTCGACGTCCCGGAAGGACTCCACGGCCCAGGCCGGGCGCTGGCCGACCTCCGCCTCCAGCTCGGTGCGGAAGTCCTCGGTGAGGGCCTCCAGACCGCAGCCGGTGTGGTGGATCAGCACGATGCTGCGGGTGCCCAGCTTGCGCTGGCTGATGGTGAGGGAGCGGATCACGTCGTCGGTGACCACACCGCCCGCGTTGCGGATGGTGTGGCAGTCACCCAGTTCGAGGCCGAGCGCGGCGTGCAGGTCGAGGCGGGCGTCCATGCAGGCCACGACGGCGACACGCAGGACGGGGCGGGCGTCCATGCCGGGGTCGGCGAACGCGGCGGCGTACCGCCCGTTGGCCTCGACCAGCCGGTCGGTGACGGTGTCGCCGTTTATGGCGCCTTCGGATTCGGTGGGAACTGATGCGGAGGTCGTCATAGGCATGACGGTACTGGTCACGGGTGCCGATGGCGCTCTGTGAGAGGGGACAAAGAACGTCATTGAGGGTTGTTGTGAGGTAACCCACAGGGGTGGCGGGATTGCACCACTCCGAGTGATTTCTCGGCTTTCCGGGCTTCGCTCCGAGAGCGGTGTCGCGACGCGCAGGCCGGTTGATTGACCGCGAGGGGCCGTGGACTAAAGTGACGCGGAGCGGGAGGCGAGGACCCCCTGCTCGACTGACATCACCGAGAGATCCGGTCACTGCCCGGCATCTCCCCGCGTGCGCGGCGCGTACGTACGGCTCGGCCTCCTCCCGCTCCCGGTCGGCCGGCACTTCCGGCGCCAGCCGACCTCCCCTTCCTGAGCGGGCGGGGACCCGGCGGTGCGTACGGGCCCGCCGGACTTGAGAGGGCCCCTTGACCGAGAGCCGACACGTTCCCGTCATGCTCCAGCGGTGCCTGGACATGCTGGCCCCGGCCCTCACGGAGCCCGGTGCCGTCGTGGTCGACTGCACCCTCGGGCTCGGCGGCCACAGCGAGGCGCTCCTCACCCGGTTCCCCGAGGCCCGGCTCGTCGCCCTCGACCGGGACAAGGAGGCGCTGCGCCTCTCCGGGGAACGGCTCGCCCCCTACGGCGACCGCGCCACCCTGGTGCACGCCGTCTACGACGAACTCCCCGACGTGCTCGCCCGCCTGGGCATCCCGCACGTCCAGGGCGTCCTCTTCGACCTCGGCGTCTCCTCCATGCAACTCGACGAGGCCGACCGCGGGTTCGCCTACGCCCAGGACGCCCCGCTCGACATGCGCATGGACCAGACGACCGGTATCAGCGCCGCCGAGGTCCTCAACACCTACCCGGCCGGCGAACTCGTCCGGATCCTGCGGGCGTACGGCGAGGAGAAGCAGGCCAAGCGGATCGTCTCCGCGATCGTGCGCGAGCGCGACAAGGAGCCCTTCAGCAACAGCGCGCGCCTGGTCGAACTGATCCGCGACGCCCTGCCGCAGGCCGCCAAGCGCACCGGGGGCAACCCCGCCAAGCGCACCTTCCAGGCGCTGCGCATCGAGGTCAACGGCGAACTCACCGTGCTGGAGCGGGCGATCCCCGCCGCCGTCAAGGCCCTCGCGGTCGGCGGCCGGGTCGCCGTGCTCTCGTACCACTCGCTCGAAGACCGCCTCGTCAAGCAGGTGTTCGCGGCGGGCGCCGCCACCACCGCGCCCCCCGGGCTGCCCGTCGTCCCCGAGCGCTACCAGCCCCGGCTCAAGCTCCTGACCCGTGGTGCCGAACTTCCCACCGAGGAAGAGGTCGCCGAGAACCGGCGGGCCGCCCCCGCACGGCTGCGCGGGGCGGAGCGCATCCGGGAGGACGTCGAGTGAGGCGGACGAGGCGGCCGGAACACGGTGCGTGAAGGGGATGGTGGTGGGTCCGAGAACCGAACTCGCCGGCGCCGGCAGTGACTCCGAGAAGCGAACTGGCAGGGAGGGTGTGTGAGCAGGAAACCCGAACTGAGGGGCCGGGCCGCCCGGCTCGCGCGGCTCCTGCCGACCGGCTCCGGCCGGGCCGCCCGCACCCCGTTCGTCCTCCTCGTCGTCGTGCTCCTGGGCGGGGGCCTCATCGGCCTCCTCGTCCTGAACTCCGCGCTGAGCGAGGGGTCGTTCCAGCTCGACGACCTCCAGGACGACGTGAAGAGCTACACCGACGAGGAACAGGCGCTCCAGCGGGACGTGGACGCCTACTCCGCCCCGGAGGCCCTCCAGCGCCGCGCCCGCGAGCTGGGCATGGTGCCCGGCGGCGACCCCGCCTTCCTGGAGCCCGACGGCCGTGTCAGGGGCGTTCCGAGCCCCGCGGCCGCGCAGACGCCGGCGAGCCTGCCCCTGGTCCTCGCGCCCGAGGCACTCGCCCCCGCGTCCGCCGCCGGCCCGGCCCCCACGCCGACGCCGACCCCCACGTCGGCCCCCGCACCGCCCCCCTCACCGTCGGACTCGCCGGCGCTGCCGCCCCCCACCGGCCCGTCCGCACGGTCCACCCCGCTCTCGACGAACCCCGGCAGGTGACGGAAGTGGTCGATTCAGGCAGGCAGCCGCCCCGCCGCCGCGTACCCGGCCCCGCCCGGCCCGTGCGTCCGGGCGGCCAGCAGCGCCGCCCCGGCCCCGGCGCCCGGCCCGCGGGCCAGCGCCGGCCGGGCCCCCGGCAGCCGGCCCCGCGCACCATCCGCCTGGGCAGCCCCCGGCCCCGGCTGCGCATGGTGAGCCTCGCCCTGACCCTGGTGATGATCGCCTTCGTGGTCCGGCTGCTCCAGGTGCAGGCCGTCGACGCCGGCGAGTACGCGGCCAAGGCCGACCGGAACCGCTACGTCGGCCGGGTCCTCGCCGCCGAGCGGGGCGGGATCACCGACCGCAACGGCGTCGACCTGGCGATCAGCGCGGACGCCAACGACATCACCGCCGACCCGACCATGTTCACGCGCGACCAGCTCAAGATCGGTGACGGCCCCGAGCAGGCGGCCGCGCTCCTCGCGCCGATCCTCGGCGCCGACCAGGACACGATCGCCGGGAAGCTGCGCACCAAGAACACGCGGTACGTGCTCCTCGCCCGCCGCCAGACCCCCCAGGTCTGGAACCAGATCACCGACCTCAAGACCGCGCTCGCCAAGAAGGCCAAGGACGACCCGGGCACCGTCAACGTCCTGGCCGGCGTCTTCCAGGAGCCCAGCAGCAAACGCGTGTACCCCAACGGCGACCTCGCCGCCGGGATACTGGGCTGGGTCAACGCCGAGGGCAAGGGCGGCGGCGGCATCGAGCAGCAGCTGAACCGCGCTCTGTCCGGCAAGAACGGCAAGATCCGCTACGCCCAGTCCGGCGGACGCCTCGTGCCCACCGCGGGCTCCGCCGAGACCCCCGCCGTGGCCGGCTCCGACATCGAGCTGACCATCGACCGCGACATCCAGTGGGCCGCGCAGAGCGCCATCACCGAGCAGGTGAAGAAGTCCAAGGCGGACCGCGGCTACGTGATAGTGCAGGACACCCGCACCGGCCAGATCCTCGCCATGGCCAACTCGCCCAGTTTCGACCCCAACGACCTCACCAGGGCGAACCCGGACGCCCTGGGCAACGCGGCCCTCCAGGACGCCTACGAACCCGGCTCCACCGCCAAGGTCATGTCGATGGCCGCCGTACTGGAGGAGAACGTCGCCACCCCCGAGACGCATGTCACCGTGCCCAACCGGCTGCACCGCGGCGACCGCCTCTTCAAGGACGACATCGACCACCCGACCTGGTACCTGACGCTCAACGGCGTGCTCGCCAAGTCCAGCAACATCGGCACGATCCTCGCCACCGGCGAACTCGGCAGGAACCAGCGGGAGTCCAACCGGATCCTCTACTCCTACCTGCGCAAGTTCGGCATCGGCAGCTACAGCGGGCTCGGCTTCCCCGGCGAGACCAAGGGCATCCTCGCCGCGCCCGGCGACTGGTCGACGTCGCAGCAGTACACGATCCCGTTCGGTCAGGGCGTCTCGATAAACGCCATGCAGGCGACCTCCGTCTACTCGACGATCGCCAACGGAGGCGTCCGCGTCGCGCCCACCCTCGTCCGGGGCACCAAGGGGCCCGACGGCCGCTTCACCCCCGCCCCGAAGCCGAAGAAGACCCGGGTCGTGAGCGAGAGGACGGCGAAGACCCTGGCCAGGATGCTGGAGTCCGTCGTGGACGACGAGGAGGGCACCGGCACCAAGGCACGCATCCCCGGCTACCGGGTCGCGGGCAAGACGGGCACGGCGAACCGCGTGGATCCGGACACCGGCAGATACCGCGGCTACACCTCGTCGTTCGCCGGCTTCGCACCCGCGGACAAGCCGCGGATCACCGTGTACTGCGCCATCCAGAACGCCACCGAGGGCAACTACTTCGGCGGCCAGATCTGCGGGCCCATCTACAAGGAGGTCATGGAGTTCGCCCTGAAGACCCTCCAGGTCCCGCCGACCGGCGCCGGGCCCGCGAACCTGCCCGTCAGCTTCAAGCCGTGACCCGCCGCCCGGGCGACCCCCGACCCTCCTGACCCTCCCTGATCCACCCGCTGATCAGCGCAACCAGCCAGGAACGCACTCGTGACCATGATCACTCCCGACCCCGGGAACCACGCCGCCCCACCGCCCTCGCACAAACCCTCGCTTCGCTCCGGCGGGGGTGCGCCCGGTACGCTCACCGCCGTGCCACACGCTGATCAGTCCCAAACCACCCAGAAGGGCGTTTCCGTGACATATCCCGGACCGCCCAGGCCGGCCCAGGTCTCCGCCACACCCCTCGCGGAACTCGCCGGACACCTGGGTGCCGCACAGCCGGAGACCAGGGAGGCCGCCACCGGGGTCACGGGCATCACCCATGACTCCCGCGCCGTCCGCCCCGGCGACCTGTACGCCGCCCTGCCGGGCGCCCGGCTGCACGGCGCCGACTTCGTGAACCAGGCGGCCGGCCTCGGCGCCGTCGCCGTCCTGACCGACCCGACCGGGGCCGAGCGCGCCGCAGCCACCGGGCTCCCGGTCCTCGTCGTCGACGACCCGCGCGGACGGATGGGAGAACTGGCGGCCACGATCTACGGCCGGCCCGGCCGCGACCTGCTCCAGATCGGCATCACCGGCACCTCCGGCAAGACCACCACCGCCTACCTCGTCGAGGGCGGTCTCAGGACGGTGCGCTCCACCGGGCTCATCGGCACCGTGGAGATGCGCATCGGCGACGAGCGCGTCAAGTCCGAGCGCACCACCCCCGAGGCCACCGACCTCCAGGCCCTCTTCGCCGTCATGCGCGAACGCGGCGCGGACGCGGTCGTCATGGAGGTGTCCAGCCACGCCCTGGTCCTCGGCCGGGTCGACGGCTGCGTCTTCGACGTGGCGGTGTTCAACAACCTCAGCCCGGAGCACATGGAGTTCCACTCCGACATGGAGGACTACTTCCAGGCCAAGGCGGGGCTGTTCACCCCGGAGCGCAGCAGGCTCGGCGTGGTCAACGTCGACGACGAGTACGGCCGCCGGCTCACCAAGGAGGCCACGGTCCCGGTCGTCACGTTCTCCGCCGAGGGCCATCCCGACGCCGACTGGCGCGCCGTGGACGTCGAGGTCGGCCCGATGGACTCGACGTTCACCGTGCTCGGCCCGAAGGACGAGCGGATCACCGCGAGGTCGCCGCTGCCGGGCCCGTTCAACGTCGCCAACACCCTCGCCGCGATCGCCGCCCTGGCCGTCGCCGGGATCGACCCGCAGACCGCCGCCGACGGCGTCGCCGCCGTGCCGGGAGTGCCGGGCCGCCTGGAGCGCGTGGACGCCGGGCAGCCCTACCTCGCGGTCGTCGACTACGCCCACAAGACGGACGCCGTCGAGTCGGTCCTCAAGGCGCTGCGCAAGGTCACCGAGGGCAGGCTGCACGTGGTGCTCGGCTGCGGCGGCGACCGGGACCGCACCAAACGCGCGCCGATGGGCGCCGCCATCGCCCGGTTCGCCGACACCGCCGTACTGACCTCCGACAACCCCCGCTCCGAGGACCCCCTCGCGATCCTCGCCACCATGCTCGAGGGCGCGGCCTCCGTGCCCTCCCACGAGCGCGGCGAGGTCCTCCTCTTCGAGGACCGGGCCGCCGCGATCGCCGCGGCCGTGGCCCGCGCGGAACCCGGCGACACCGTGCTGGTCGCGGGCAAGGGCCACGAGCAGGGCCAGGACATCGCCGGCGTGGTACGTCCCTTCGACGACCGCCAGGTGCTCCGCGAAGCTATCCAGCAGACCCAGGGATGAACTTGTGATCGCCCTCTCTCTCGCCGAGATCGCAGAAGTCGTCGGCGGGCAGACGCACGACATACCGGATCCGTCGGCGCTCGTCACCGGACCCGTCGTCCGGGACTCCCGTGAGGTGGAGCCCGGCAGCCTCTTCGTCGCCTTCGTCGGCGAGCGTGTGGACGGCCACGACTACGCGGCCGCGGTCGTCGAGGCGGGCGCGGCAGCGGTGCTGGCGTCCCGCCCCGTCGGCGTGCCCGCGATCGTCGTGGACGACGTCCAGGCGGCCCTCGGCGCCCTCGCCCGCCACGTGGTGCGCGAACTCGGCACCACCCTCGTCGCCCTGACCGGCTCCGCGGGCAAGACCAGCACCAAGGACCTGATCGCCCAGGTGCTCCGGCGCAAGGCGCCGACGGTGTTCACGCCCGGCTCCCTCAACAACGAGATCGGGCTGCCCCTCACCGCGCTCAGCGCCACCGAGGAGACCCGCTTCCTCGTCCTGGAGATGGGCGCCCGCGGCATCGGCCACATCCGCTACCTCACCGGCCTGACCCCGCCCAAGGTGGGCCTCGTGCTCAACGTCGGCACCGCCCACATCGGCGAGTTCGGCGGCCGGGAGCAGATCGCGCAGGCCAAGGGCGAACTGGTCGAGGCCCTGCCGCCGGCGAGCGAGGGCGGCGCCGCGATCCTCAACGCCGACGACCCCCTCGTCCGCGCGATGGCCTCCCGCACGAAGGCCAAGGTGGTCCTCTTCGGAGAGTCCGGCGAAGCGGACGTACGCGCAGAGAACGTACGGCTCACGGACGCGGGACAGCCCGCGTTCCGCCTTCACACACCCTCCGGTGCAAGTGATGTGACCATGCGCCTGTACGGTGAGCACCACGTGTCGAACGCGCTCGCCGCGGCCGCCGTCGCCCATGAGCTGGGCATGTCCGCGGAAGAGATCGCCACCGCGCTCTCCGAGGCGGGCTCCCTCTCCCGTTGGCGGATGGAGGTCACCGAGCGCCCGGACGGCGTGACGGTCGTCAACGACGCCTACAACGCGAACCCCGAGTCCATGCGGGCCGCTCTGCGCGCGCTCGCGGCCATGGGCAAGGGGCGGCGGACCTGGGCGGTGCTCGGCAAGATGGCCGAGCTCGGGGACGAATCGCTCGCCGAGCACGACGCGGTCGGACGGCTCGCCGTCCGGCTCAATGTCGGCAAGCTCGTCGCGGTCGGGGGCAGGGAGGCCTCCTGGCTGCAACTGGGCGCATACAACGAGGGTTCGTGGGGTGAGGAGTCGGTGCACGTGTCCGACGCACAGGCGGCGATCGACCTGTTGCGCAGTCAGTTGCGCCCGGGGGACGTCGTGCTCGTGAAGGCGTCCCGGTCGGTCGGGCTCGAGAGTGTGGCGCAGGCGCTGCTCGACGGCGGCAACGAGGGTGAGGTTGCCGCGCGATGATGAATCAGATCCTGTTCGCAGGAGTCATCGGTCTCTTCCTGACGCTGGTCGGCACCCCGCTGCTGATCAAACTGCTGGCCCGCAAGGGCTACGGCCAGTACATCCGTGACGACGGCCCGCGCGAGCACGCCAGCAAGCGCGGTACGCCGACCATGGGTGGTATCGCCTTCATCCTGGCGACCATCGTCGCGTACTTCCTGGCCAAGGTGATCTCGGGCCAGCCACCGACCTTCTCCGGTCTGCTGGTGCTCGGCCTGATGGGCGGCATGGGCCTGGTCGGCTTCCTCGACGACTACATCAAGATCGTCAAGCGCCGTTCGCTCGGTCTGCGCGCCAAGGCGAAGATGGCCGGCCAGCTGATCGTCGGTATCGGCTTCGCGGTCCTCGCGCTGCAGTTCCCGGACGCCCGCGACCAGACGCCGGCCTCCACCAAGCTCTCCTTCGTGCAGGACTTCGGCTGGTCCATCGGCCCGGTGCTGTTCGTGATCTGGGCGCTGTTCATGATCCTCGCGATGTCGAACGGCGTGAACCTGACCGACGGCCTCGACGGCCTCGCCACCGGCGCCTCCGTGCTCGTCTTCGGCGCGTACACGTTCATCGGCGTCTGGCAGTTCCAGGAGTCCTGCGCCAACACGCAGACCCTGACCAACCCGGAAGCCTGCTACGAGGTACGCGACCCCCTCGACCTCGCGATCGTCGCCTCCGCCCTGATGGGCGCCTGCCTCGGCTTCCTGTGGTGGAACACCTCGCCCGCGAAGATCTTCATGGGTGACACCGGTTCACTGGCCCTCGGCGGCGCGCTCGCCGGTCTCGCGATCTGCTCCCGCACCGAGCTGCTCCTCGCGCTCCTCGGCGGCCTGTTCGTCCTCATCACCATGTCGGTCGTCATCCAGGTCGGCTCGTTCAAGCTGACCGGCAAGCGCGTCTTCCGCATGGCACCGCTCCAGCACCACTTCGAACTCAAGGGCTGGTCCGAGGTCCTCGTCGTGGTCCGCTTCTGGATCATCCAGGGCATCTGTGTGATCGTCGGACTGGGCCTCTTCTACGCGGGATGGGCGGCCGACAAGTGACCGACTGGCAGGGCAAGCACGTCACCGTCGCCGGGCTCGGCGTCTCCGGCATCCCCGCGGCCAAGGTCCTGCACGGCCTCGGCGCCGCCGTCACGGTCGTCAACGACGGCGACGACGAACGCGCCCGGGCCCAGGCCGCCGAGCTGGAGGCGCTCGGCATCACCGTGCGCCTCGGTACTGCATCCACCAGCGGCTCCGCCGCGGGCGCCACCCTGCCCGAGGGCACCGACCTCGTCGTCACCGCGCCCGGCTGGAAGCCCGACAAGCCGCTGTTCACCGCCGCCCGCGAGGCGGGCCTGGAGATCTGGGGCGACGTCGAGCTGGCCTGGCGCCTGCGCGGTCCCGACGCGGCGCCCTGGCTGGCCGTCACGGGCACCAACGGCAAGACCACGACCGTCCAGATGCTCGCCTCGATCCTGAAGGCGGCGGGGCTGCGCACGGCCGCCGTCGGCAACATCGGGGTCTCGCTCCTGGACGTCGTCCTCGGCGAGGAGCAGTACGACGTCCTGGCCGTGGAGTTGTCCAGCTACCAGCTCCACTGGGCGCCCTCCCTGCGCGCCCACTCCGCCGCCGTCCTGAACCTCGCCCCCGACCACCTCGACTGGCACGGCTCCATGGAGGCGTACGCCAAGGACAAGGGCCGCGTCTACGAGGGCAATCGGATCGCCTGCGTCTACAACGTGGCCGACAAGGCGACCGAGGACCTGGTGCGCGAGGCGGACGTGGAGGAGGGCTGCCGGGCCATCGGGTTCACGCTCGGCACCCCGGGCCCGTCGCAACTCGGCGTCGTCGACGGCATCCTGGTCGACCGGGCCTTCGTCGAGAACCGGCAGAAGAACGCCCAGGAACTCGCCGAGGTCTCCGACATCGACCCGCCGGCCCCGCACAACATCGCCAACGCCCTCGCCGCGGCCGCCCTGGCCCGCGCCTTCGGCGTGCCCGCCAAGGCCGTACGGGACGGCCTGCGGGCCTTCACCCCGGACGCGCACCGCATCGCGCACGTGGCCGACGTGGACGGCGTCACGTACATCGACGACTCCAAGGCCACCAACACGCACGCCGCGCAGGCCTCGTTGGCGGCCTACGAGTCGATCGTGTGGATCGCGGGCGGACTCGCCAAGGGCGCCACCTTCGACGAGCTCGTCGCCGGCGCGGCGAAGCGGCTGAAGGGTGTCGTGCTGATCGGCGCGGACCGCGCGCTGATCCGCGAAGCGCTCGCGCGACACGCCCCCGAAGTGCCGGTCGTGGACCTCGACCGGACAGACACTGGGGCGATGCTCGCGGCGGTCCGCGAGGCACGGGCGCTCGCACAGGCGGGCGACACGGTGCTGCTGGCACCGGCCTGCGCGTCGATGGACATGTTCGTCAACTACAACAGGCGCGGGGACGCGTTCGCGGAGGCAGTGCGCGAACTCGCCCCCGCGGACGGCTGACCGGCCCGCCCGTGCCTGGCGGCGGAGCTGGGCGAACCTGGGAGGGAACGCGTGACACGGATGTCGTCGGTGCGCCGCCGGAAGGGCGCCCCCGATGCCCAGTAGCCGTACCGGCCGCCCTCCCGTCCAGCGCCTCACCCGCAGGCCGCCCGTCCCCCGCCCGTCCCGCGAGAACCCCGTACGCCGGCTCCACACGCGGGCGCGGCGGGCCTGGGACCGTCCGCTCACCGCGTACTACCTGATCCTCGGCGGCAGTCTGCTGATCACCGTGCTCGGCCTGGTGATGGTCTACTCGGCCTCGCAGATCACGGCGTTGCAGAAGTCGCTGCCGGGGACCTTCTTCTTCCGCAAGCAGTTCCTCGCGGCCTCGATCGGCGCCCTGCTGCTGCTCGTGGCCTCGCGCATGCCGGTGAAGCTGCACCGGGCGCTGGCGTACCCGATCCTGGCCGGCTGTGTCTTCCTGATGGCCCTGGTGCAGGTCCCGGGGATAGGGCAGTCGATCAACGGCAACCAGAACTGGATCGCCGTCGGCGGCTCGTTCCAGATCCAGCCCAGCGAGTTCGGCAAGCTGGCGCTGGTGCTGTGGGGGGCCGATCTGCTCGCCCGCAAGGAGGACAGGCGGCTGCTGACCCAGTGGAAGCACATGCTGGTGCCGCTGGTGCCGGTGGCGTTCATGCTCCTCGGGCTGATCATGCTCGGCGGCGACATGGGTACGGCGATCATCCTGACGGCCATCCTGTTCGGCCTGCTGTGGCTGGCGGGCGCGCCGACCAGGCTGTTCGTGGGTGTGCTGTCCGTCGCCGGACTGATTGGCTTCGTCCTGATCAGGACCAGTGAGAACCGTATGGCCCGGCTCGCGTGCATCGGTGCCACGGAACCGGGGAAGGGGGACACCTGCTGGCAGGCCGTGCACGGCATCTACGCCCTCGCCTCGGGCGGAATCTTCGGCTCGGGGCTCGGCGCCAGTGTGGAAAAATGGGGCCAACTCCCGGAAGCGCACACCGACTTCATCTTCGCCGTCACCGGTGAGGAACTGGGCCTCGCGGGGACGCTGTCGGTGCTCGCCCTGTTCGCGGCTCTAGGCTATGCGGGTATCCGCGTGGCCGGACGCACGGAGGACCCCTTCGTCAGGTATGCCGCGGGAGGCGTGACCACCTGGATCACCGCTCAGGCGGTGATCAACATCGGTGCGGTGCTCGGTCTGCTGCCGATCGCCGGAGTCCCGCTCCCGCTGTTCTCCTACGGGGGTTCCGCCCTGCTGCCGACCATGTTCGCCATCGGGCTGATGATCGCCTTCGCACGCGACGAGCCCGCTGCGCGGGCGGCGCTTGCGATGCGGCAACCTCGCTTTGGTAGAAAGCGGGGCGGCGGCCCTTCGGGGCGGCCCGGGAGATGGAACACGATGCGACGGCGT
Source organism: Streptomyces sp. MA5143a (assembly GCF_900290235.1). Classification (GTDB taxonomy): domain Bacteria; phylum Actinomycetota; class Actinomycetes; order Streptomycetales; family Streptomycetaceae; genus Streptomyces. Next base: position 84,088 of record NZ_OLMK01000015.1, on the reverse strand, counting down.
GCCTGAACGGCGCGTTCGTCCGGAGAGCGGTGAATTTCGGTGCATGTCGTCCTCGCCGGTGGCGGAACCGCCGGTCACATCGAGCCCGCGCTCGCCCTCGCGGACGCCCTGCGCAGGCAGGACCCGACCGTGGGCATCACGGCCCTGGGCACGGAGCGCGGCCTCGAGACACGCCTCGTCCCCGAGCGCGGCTACGAACTCGCGCTGATCCCCGCCGTACCCCTGCCACGCAAGCCCACGCCCGAGCTGATCACGGTGCCCGGCCGGCTGCGCGGCACGATCAAGGCGACCGAGCAGATCCTGGAGCGCACCAAGGCGGACTGCGTCGTCGGCTTCGGCGGGTACGTCGCCCTGCCCGGCTACCTCGCCGCCAAGCGCCTCGGGGTGCCGATCGTCGTCCACGAGGCCAACGCCCGCCCCGGCCTCGCCAACAAGATCGGCTCCCGGTACGCGGCCCAGGTCGCCGTCTCCACCCCGGACAGCAAGCTGCGCGACTCCCGCTACATCGGCATCCCGCTGCGCCGCTCCATCGCCACCCTCGACCGCGCCGCGGCGCGCCCCGAGGCCCGCGCCCTGTTCGGCCTCGACCCGAACCTGCCGACGCTGCTGGTCTCCGGCGGCTCGCAGGGCGCCCGCCGCCTCAACGAGGTGGTCCAGCAGGTCGCGCCCTACCTCCAGCAGGCGGGGATCCAGATCCTGCACGCGGTCGGCCCGAAGAACGAACTGCCGCAGGTGCACCAGATGCCGGGGATGCCCCCGTACATCCCGGTACCGTACGTGGACCGGATGGACCTCGCGTACGCCGCGGCCGACATGATGCTCTGCCGCGCGGGCGCGATGACCGTCGCCGAGCTCTCCGCCGTCGGGCTCCCCGCCGCCTACGTCCCGCTGCCCATCGGCAACGGCGAACAGCGGCTGAACGCCCAGCCGGTGGTCAAGGCCGGCGGCGGACTGCTGGTCGACGACGCGGAACTGACCCCCCAGTGGGTCCAGCAGAACGTCCTGCCCGTGCTCGCCGACCCGCACCGGCTGTACGAGATGTCCCGCGCCGCCAGCGAGTTCGGCCGCCGGGACGCCGACGACCTGCTCGTCGGGATGGTGTACGAGGCGATCGCGTCGCGCCGCTAGGGGCGCGGCAGAAGGCAGGGGAGCGTGGCCGGACCGACCACCGCCGAACGCGGCGCGGACGACGATCTGGACTCCGGCCCGCTTCCACGACGCCGCCGGCGGCTGCCCGGCCCGCGGGCCCTGATCGCCGCCGCGGCCGCCCTGGTGCTGCTCGGCGGGATCGCGGGCTGGGCCCTGTACGGCTCGTCGTGGCTGCGGGCCGAGCGGGTCTCCGTGTCGGGCACCCGGGTGCTCACCGAGGCCCAGGTGCGCGAGGCGGCCCAGGTGCCCCTCGGGGAGCCGCTGATTTCCGTGGACACCGACGCGATCGAGTCGCGATTGCTGGAGAAATTGCCCCGAATCGACGCGGTTGAGGTCATTCGTTCCTGGCCTCATGGAATCGGGCTGAAAGTCACCGAACGCACTCCGGTCCTGATTGTCGGAGCCGCCGGAAATTCGGGCAAGTACGTCGAAGTCGACGCGAAGGGTGTTCGTTTCGCCACGGTTTCGCGTGCTCCGAAGGGCGTTCCCGTCCTGGAATTGGCGCTGTCCCGTCCGGGATCCTCCGCCGCCAGTCTGCGGCGATTCGGCGAGGACCGGCTCGTGCGGGAGGCGGTACGGGTCGCGGGCGACATTCCGGCCGCGGTCGCGCCGGACACCCTGGTCGTCAAGGTCCGGTCCTACGACTCCATCGCCCTGGAGTTGAGCGGGGACCGCACCGTCGCCTGGGGGAGCGCGGAGAAGGGGCGTGCGAAGGCCCGTGCACTCAGCGCGCTGATGAAAGCCGCCCCCGACGCCGGGCACTTCGACGTGAGTGTCCCCACCGCGCCTGCGTCATCCGGAAGTTGACGCATATCCGTGCAGGCCAGCACCCTGGTTGGGCACCGCTACGGCTGATCACATAGGGTGAAAAGAAAAACGGGAGGTTCGGCGTGTTCGTTGAACGGGCGCCACTTGTCGACTTAGTGTCCTGTTCGGAAGAGTCCAAGGAACAGACACACTGGTAACCCTAAACTTCAGCGTTAGGGTTCGGGTCGGCGTTCGGACCGTCCCACTTCGGCATCAGTCGTCGGATCGCGGGTACCCCGTGAGGCGGCGACACGTAACTCGAGGCGAGAGGCCTTCGACGTGGCAGCACCGCAGAACTACCTCGCAGTCATCAAAGTCATCGGTGTCGGCGGCGGTGGTGTCAATGCCATCAACCGGATGATCGAGGTCGGTCTCAAGGGCGTCGAGTTCATCGCCATCAACACCGACGCGCAAGCTCTGTTGATGAGCGACGCCGACGTCAAGCTCGACGTCGGCCGTGAACTCACCCGCGGACTCGGCGCCGGCGCCAACCCGGCGGTCGGCCGCAAGGCCGCCGAGGACCACCGCGAGGAGATCGAGGAGGTCCTCAAGGGGGCCGACATGGTCTTCGTGACCGCCGGCGAGGGCGGCGGCACCGGCACCGGCGGCGCGCCCGTCGTGGCCAACATCGCCCGCTCGCTGGGTGCCCTCACCATCGGCGTGGTCACCCGCCCCTTCACCTTCGAGGGCCGCCGCCGCGCCAACCAGGCCGAGGACGGCATCGCCGAGCTCCGTGAAGAGGTCGACACCCTCATCGTCATCCCGAACGACCGGCTGCTGTCCATCTCGGACCGCCAGGTCTCGGTGCTCGACGCGTTCAAGTCGGCCGACCAGGTCCTGCTCTCCGGTGTCCAGGGCATCACCGACCTCATCACCACGCCGGGCCTGATCAACCTCGACTTCGCCGACGTCAAGTCCGTCATGTCCGAGGCCGGCTCCGCCCTCATGGGCATCGGCTCGGCCCGCGGCGACGACCGCGCGGTGGCCGCCGCCGAGATGGCGATCTCCTCGCCGCTGCTGGAGGCCTCCATCGACGGCGCCCGCGGGGTGCTGCTCTCCATCTCCGGCGGGTCCGACCTCGGTCTCTTCGAGATCAACGAGGCCGCCCAGCTGGTCAGCGAGGCCGCCCACCCCGAGGCCAACATCATCTTCGGCGCGGTCATCGACGACGCCCTCGGCGACGAGGTCCGGGTCACGGTCATCGCGGCCGGCTTCGACGGCGGGCAGCCCCCGGCCAAGCGGGACAACATCCTCGGCTCGGCCGCGGCCAAGCGTGACGAGCCCGCCCCGGTGCGGGCCGCCGAGGCCCGGCCGTCCTTCGGCTCGCTCGGCAGCGTCAAGCCGAAGGAGGAGCCGGCGCCCGCACCGGAGCCGGTGAGCGAGGTGCCCGTCGCCCCGCCGGTCCCGCCGTCCCGCTCCTACACGGACAGCGCGGCGGAGGAGCTGGACGTACCGGACTTCCTCAAGTGATAGGACAGCGCGAGAACGCGAGCGGCGCGCACTTCGCCTTCACCGACAGGTGGGGCGGGGTGAGCGCCGCTCCGTATGAGGAGCTCAATCTCGGCGGGGCGGTCGGGGACGACGCCGCCGCCGTGACGGCCAACCGGGAGCTGGCCGCGAAGTCGCTGGGCCTCGACCCCGGCCGGGTCGTCTGGATGAACCAGGTGCACGGCGCGGACGTGTCGGTGGTCGACGGGCCGTGGGGATCCGCCGCCGACATCCCTTCCGTCGACGCGATCGTCACCACCGGGCGCGGTCTCGCGCTCGCGGTGCTCACCGCCGACTGTGTGCCCGTACTGCTGGCCGACCCCGTCGCCGGGGTCGCGGCCGCCGCCCACGCGGGTCGGCCCGGAATGGTCGCCGGGGTCGTCCCCGCCGCCGTCAAGGCCATGATCGAACTCGGCGCCGACCCCGCGCGGATCGTCGCCCGCACCGGCCCCACCGTCTGCGGCCGCTGCTACGAAGTGCCCGAAGCGATGCGCGCCGACGTGGCCGCCGTGGAGCCGACGGCGTACGCCGAGACCAGTTGGGGCACGCCCTCCGTGGATGTGAGCGCCGGAGTGCACTCCCAGCTGGAGCGACTGGGGGTGCACGACCGGGAGCAGTCACCGGTGTGCACGCTGGAGTCGCGCGACCACTTCTCGTACCGCCGCGACCGCACCACGGGGCGACTCGCGGGATATGTCTGGCTGGACTGATGGGCATGACCGACCGTAAGGCACAACTCGCCGCGAATCTGGCGAAGGTGGAGGGTCGCATCGCGGCGGCCTGCGCGGCCGCGGGGCGGGGGCGCGAAGAGGTGACCCTGATCGTGGTCACCAAGACGTACCCCGCGAGCGATGTGCGGATCCTGTCGGAGCTCGGTGTGCGTCATGTCGCCGAGAACAAGGACCAGGACGCGGCCCCCAAGGCGGCGGACTGCTCGGATCTGCCCCTTGTGTGGCACTTCGTGGGTCAATTGCAGACCAACAAGGTCCGTTCTGTGGTGCGTTATGCCGATCTCGTGCAGTCCGTCGACCGTTCCCGGCTCGTCACGGCGCTGTCGAAGGAGGCGGTCCGGGTCGGTCGCGAGGTGGGGTGCCTCATCCAGGTCGCCCTCGACGCGGACGAGAGCGGCCGGGGGGCGCGCGGAGGTGTCGGGCCGGACGGGATCGCGGGGTTGGCCGACCTTGTCGCCGACTCCCCAGGGGTGCGGCTCGATGGTCTGATGACCGTGGCGCCGCTCACCGGCGAGTACGCCGGGCGCCAACGCGAGGCCTTCGGGCGGTTGATGGATTTGTCGACCGACCTGCGCCGCGCCCATCCGGCTGCGAACATGGTCTCCGCGGGGATGAGTGCGGACCTCGAGGAGGCCGTGGCGGCAGGGGCGACACATGTGCGCGTCGGCACTGCGGTACTCGGAGTCCGTCCCAGGCTCGGGTAACGTCGCCAAGAAGTCGGACCACAGCAGAAAATATGGTCATTCCGCCGAAGGGCGGTGCAACGACCTCGTGGATCGCGGGCACTTGGGAAGTCGTCAGTCGATCCACCACAGAGCGGAGGACTCAGAGCATGGCCGGCGCGATGCGCAAGATGGCGGTCTACCTCGGCCTCGTGGAGGACGATGGGTACGACGGCAGGGGATTCGACCCCGATGACGACTTCGAGCCCGAGCTCGACCCCGAGCCCGAGCGGGACCACCGGCGCCACGAGCCGGTGCACCAGTCACACCAGTCACATCAGTCCCAAAGGGATGAATCGGTGCGAGTGGTGCAGCCCCCGGCGCAGCGCGAGCCGGTGGCGCACGCCACTTCGCTCCCCGCGGAATCGGTGCGACCCGCCCGGATCGCACCCGTGGCGTCCATCACACAAGACCGTTCCAGTCTGGAGAAGAACGCACCGGTGATCATGCCCAAGGTCGTGTCCGAACGAGAGCCGTATCGGATCACGACGTTGCACCCGCGGACCTACAACGAGGCCCGTACCATCGGGGAACACTTCCGTGAGGGCACCCCGGTGATCATGAATCTGACTGAGATGGACGACACAGATGCGAAGCGACTTGTCGACTTTGCGGCAGGTTTGGTGTTTGGTCTTCACGGCAGCATCGAGCGGGTGACGCAGAAGGTGTTCCTGTTGTCGCCTGCTAACGTCGATGTCACGGCGGAGGACAAGGCCCGCATCGCAGAGGGCGGGTTCTTCAACCAGAGCTGAGACGCACCACCCGGAAACAGCAGTACAGGCAGCACGGAACGGGGAGAGGGAAACACCGGACATGAGCGTGGTCTTGACGATCCTCTACATCGCGCTGACGGTGTTCTTCATCGTGCTGATCTTCCGGTTGGTCATGGACTACGTCTTCCAGTTCGCCCGCTCATGGCAACCCGGCAAGGCGATGGTGGTCGTTCTGGAGGCCACCTACACTGTCACTGATCCACCGCTCAAGCTTCTGCGGCGGTTCATTCCGCCGCTGCGTCTCGGGGGCGTGGCGCTCGACCTGTCCTTCTTCGTGCTGATGATCATCGTTTTTATCCTGCGCACGGTAGTGGCCAGCGGGATGGGAACGGTGTGAGAGATGCGGTCTTGCCGAATGCCGACGACTACGTTGAGGTGAAGAGATGCCGTTGACCCCCGAGGACGTGCGGAACAAGCAGTTCACGACCGTCCGCCTCCGAGAAGGCTATGACGAGGACGAGGTCGATGCCTTCCTCGATGAGGTCGAAGCCGAACTGACGCGCTTGCTTCGTGAGAACGAGGACCTGCGTGCCAAGCTCGCCGCGGCCACGCGTGCTGCTGCCCAGAATCAGCAGAACATGCGCAAGCCCCCCGAGCCGCAGGACCAGCAGCAGGGTGGCATGCAGCAAGGTGGCATGCAGCAGGGCGGCATGCAGCAAGGTGGCATGCAGCCGGGCGGTATGCAGCAGGGTGGCATGCAGCAGCAGGGCATGCGAGGACCCGGCGCTCCCGTACCCGCTGGGATATCGGGCCCGCCGCAGCAGATGGGGGGCCCCATGGGTGGCCCGCCCCAGCTGCCGAGCGGTGCGCCGCAGCTGCCCGCCGGCCCTGGTGGCCAGGGGCAGCAGGGTCCCGGACCGATGGGTCAGGGGCCGATGGGCCAGGGCCCCATGGGTCAGGGCCAGATGGGTCAGCCCCAGATGGGGCAGGGCCCGATGGGTGGCCAGCCGCCCATGCAGCAGATGGGTGGCCCGATGGGCGGCCCCATGGGCGGTCCGATGGGCGGCCCCGGTCAGGGCCCGGGCGGCGACAGTGCCGCGCGTGTGCTCTCGCTGGCCCAGCAGACCGCCGACCAGGCGATCGCCGAGGCCCGTTCCGAGGCCAACAAGATCGTCGGCGAGGCCCGTAGCCGCGCCGAGGGTCTGGAGCGGGACGCCCGTGCCAAGGCCGACGCCCTGGAGCGGGACGCGCAGGAGAAGCACCGTGTCGCGATGGGCTCCCTGGAGTCCGCCCGCGCCACGCTGGAGCGCAAGGTCGAGGACCTGCGCGGCTTCGAGCGCGAGTACCGCACGCGTCTGAAGTCCTACCTGGAGTCGCAGCTGCGTCAGCTGGAGACCCAGGCGGACGACTCGCTGGCCCCGCCGCGGACCCCGGCGACCGCGTCGCTGCCGCCGTCCCCGTCGCCGTCCATGGCGCCGGCCGGTGCGAGCGCGCCGTCGTACGGTGGCCAGGGCATGGGTGGCGCCCCGGCGCCGGCCGCGCCCTCCTACGGCAGTCAGCAGCAGATGTCCCCGGCCATGACCCAGCCGATGGCTCCGGTCCGGCCGCAGGGTCCGTCGCCGATGGGGCAGGCTCCCTCGCCGATGCGGGGCTTCCTCATCGACGAGGACGACAACTGATCATCACCGGCACGCCATAGGCGTCGGCAGCGTTCAGGGCGGGGCCCCGGATCTCTTCGGTCCGGGGCCCCGCCCTTGTGCTACGCGCGTTCGGGGGTGTTGGGGACGGTTGTTCGCGCGTGGGGCACATGTCCTGCGCACACCACGCCGAAGGCCCGGCGACACCGTCTGTGCGGTGTCGCCGGGCCTTCGGTCCTGTTCGGCGTCGCGGCTCGGAGCGGTCGGCTCCGAGCCGGGCGGTTCAGCGGGGCAGTGTCACGCCTTGCGGAGGCGGAACGTCAGGGTCAGGGCCTCGTCCGTGAACGGGGCGCCGTAGGTGTCGTCGGCCTCCCCGGTGGCGAAGTCCGTCGCGAGGACCTCGTCGGCGATCAGCCCGGCGTGCTCGGTGAGCGCGTCGACCACCGCCTCGTCGGTCGCGGTCCAGCGCAGGGCGATACGGTCGGCCACGTCGAGGCCGCTGTTCTTGCGGGCCTCCTGGATCAGACGGATCGCGTCACGGGCGAGGCCCGCCCGGCGGAGCTCCTCCGTGATCTCCAGGTCCAGGGCCACCGTCGCACCCGAGTCGGAGGCGACCGACCAGCCCTCGCGCGGGGTCTCCGTGATGATCACCTCGTCCGGTGCCAGGGTGATCGTCTCGCCGTCGACCTCGACCGACGCCGTGCCCTCGCGCAGGGCGAGGGAGAGGGCGGCTGCGTCCGCGTTCGCCACGGCCTTGGCCACGTCCTGGACGCGCTTGCCGAAGCGCTTGCCGAGGGCGCGGAAGTTCGCCTTGGCGGTGGTGTCCACCAGACTGCCGCCGACCTCGCTCAGCGAGGCGAGCGAGGTCACGTTCAGCTCTTCCGTGATCTGCGTGTGCAGCTCGGGGTCCAGGGAGTCGAACCCGGTGGCGGCCACCAGGGCGCGGGACAGCGGCTGGCGGGTCTTGACGCCCGACTCCGCGCGCGTGGCCCGGCCCAGCTCCACGAGACGGCGGACGAGCACCATCTGCTTCGACAGCTCCGGGTCGATGGCGGTGAGGTCCGCCTCCGGCCAGGACGCCAGGTGCACGGACTCCGGGGCGCCCGGGGACACCGGCACGATCAGGTCCTGCCAGACCCGCTCGGTGATGAACGGGGTCAGCGGGGCCATCAGCTTGGTGACCGTCTCGACGACCTCGTGCAGGGTGCGCAGCGCGGCCTTGTCGCCCTGCCAGAAGCGGCGGCGCGAGCGGCGGACGTACCAGTTCGACAGGTCGTCCACGAACGCGGAGAGGAGCTTGCCGGCGCGCTGGGTGTCGTACGCCTCCAGCGACTGCGTCACCTGGTCGACGAGGGCGTGCAGCTCGCTCAGCAGCCAGCGGTCCAGGACGGGGCGGTCGGCGGGGGCCGGGTCCGCCTCGGACGGCGCCCAGTTCGACGTACGGGCGTACAGGGCCTGGAAGGCGACCGTGTTCCAGTACGTGAGGAGGGTCTTGCGCACGACCTCCTGGATCGTGCCGTGGCCGACGCGGCGGGCCGCCCAGGGGGAGCCGCCGGCCGCCATGAACCAGCGGACCGCGTCGGCGCCGTGCTGGTCCATGAGCGGGATCGGCTGGAGGATGTTGCCGAGGTGCTTGGACATCTTGCGGCCGTCCTCGGCGAGGATGTGGCCGAGGCACACGACGTTCTCGTAACTGGACTTGTCGAAGACCAGCGTGCCGACCGCCATCAGCGTGTAGAACCAGCCGCGGGTCTGGTCGATGGCCTCACTGATGAACTGGGCCGGGTAGCGGCTCTCGAAGAGCTCCTTGTTCTTGTACGGGTAGCCCCACTGCGCGAACGGCATCGAGCCCGAGTCGTACCAGGCGTCGATGACCTCCGGGACGCGCGTCGCGGTGCTGCCGCAGCCGCCCTCGGGGCACGGGAAGGTGACCGCGTCGATGAACGGGCGGTGCGGGTCCAGCTCCGACTGGTCGGTGCCGGAGAGCCGGCTCAGCTCCTCGCGGGAGCCCACGCAGGTGAGGTGACCCTCCTCGCAGCGCCAGATGGGCAGCGGGGTGCCCCAGTAGCGGTTGCGGGACAGCGCCCAGTCGATGTTGTTGTTCAGCCAGTCGCCGAAGCGGCCGTGCTTGACCGAGTCGGGGAACCAGTTGGTCTTCTCGTTCTCCTGGAGGAGGCGGTCCTTGACGGCGGTGGTGCGGATGTACCAGGACGGCTGCGCGTAGTAGAGGAGCGCGGTGTGGCAGCGCCAGCAGTGGGGGTAGCTGTGCTCGTACGGGATGTGCTTGAACAGCAGGCCCCGGCTCTGGAGGTCCTCGGTGAGCTTCTCGTCCGCCTTCTTGAAGAAGACGCCGCCGACCATCGGGACGTCCTCCTCGAACGTGCCGTCCGGGCGGACCGGGTTGATCACCGGCAGGCCGTACGCGCGGCACACCTTGAGGTCGTCCTCGCCGAAGGCGGGGGACTGGTGGACCAGACCCGTGCCGTCCTCGGTGGTCACGTACTCGGCGTTCACCACGAAGTGGGCGGGCTCGGGGAACTCCACGAGCTCGAACGGACGTTGATAGGTCCAGCGCTCCATCTCGGCGCCGGTGAAGGACTGGCCGGTGGTCTCCCAGCCCTCGCCGAGCGCCTTGGCGACGAGCGGCTCGGCGACGACGAGCTTCTCGGTGCCGTCCGTGGCGACCACGTAGGTGACCTCGGGGTGGGCGGCGACCGCGGTGTTGGACACCAGCGTCCACGGCGTGGTCGTCCACACCAGGAGCGCGGCCTCGCCCGCGAGCGGACCGGAGGTGAGCGGGAAACGGACGTACACCGAGGGGTCGACGACCGTCTCGTAACCCTGCGCCAGCTCGTGGTCCGACAGGCCGGTGCCGCAGCGGGGGCACCAGGGGGCCACGCGGTGGTCCTGGACCAGCAGGCCCTTGTTGAAGATCTCCTTCAGCGACCACCAGACGGACTCGATGTACTCGGGCTCCATGGTCACGTACGCGTCGTCGAGGTCGACCCAGTAGCCCATGCGGGTCGTCAGGTCGGAGAACGCGTCGGTGTGGCGGAGCACGGACTCACGGCACTTGGCGTTGAACTCGGCGATGCCGTACGCCTCGATGTCCTTCTTGCCGTTGAAGCCGAGCTCCTTCTCGACCGCCAGCTCCACCGGCAGGCCGTGGCAGTCCCAGCCGGCCTTGCGGGCCACGTGGTAGCCGCGCATGGTGCGGAAGCGGGGGAAGACGTCCTTGAAGACGCGGGCCTCGATGTGGTGGGCACCCGGCATGCCGTTGGCGGTGGGCGGACCCTCGTAGAACACCCATTCGGGGCGACCCTCGGACTGCTCCAGGCTCTTGGCGAAGATCTTCTGCTCGCGCCAGAAGTCGAGCACCGCGTGCTCGAGCGCGGGCAGGTCGACCTGGGCGGGCACCTGGCGGTACGTCGGCTCTGTCATGAGCGAGCTTCCTCCAACGGACTTGCTGCCTTCCGTCGGAGGGACGAGAGCCTTCATCCTGCGTACGCCGTGTGCGGCGCGCTCCCGCGGTACCACCCTCCTTGGCCCGTCGTCGCGTCGTACGCCGTGACGAGCCCCCTCATTGAGGTCGCGATGCCGGGTCTACTGGCCGTGTCCCGAGGGGCTCGGCGTTCTTCCGGCGGCTCCGGGGTGATCTTCGCGTCGCGCTCGCCCCCGGGCTTCCACCGTCCCCGGGTCGCTCTTGGCTGCGTACGGCGCTACTCGTCCCCATCCGCGCTTTTCGCTGCGCCCAGTGTACGGCGCCGGGCGGACAGCGGCCGACCGGTTTCGCGGCGCCCCTGGTGGGGCCGACGGGGGTCCAGGGCGGGCTCGGCGGCCGGGTGAGGCGGTGACCTGCGGGGTGACCCGAATGGAGCGGCCCGGACGTCCGGATCCCGGGACCCGCGGCGGGGCGGAATACCCGGCGGGGAGCTGGGCACAACGCTTGCAGGCTCGCCGCGTGACGGTCGCGGGGCGACCGGAATGGGTGGTCTGCCCCGTTGCCGCGGGACTCGGGTCGATTTATCGTCCCAGCACGATTCGCGTGCAAGATCACAATATGTGAAGGGGCCGCGGCCATGGTGGCGAAGGACGTGAGCGGCAGGAAGCGGGTCCCCGCGACCCCGGGAACGAAGGCGGCCACCAGCAGGACGAGCGCCCGGAGGACGGACGCCGGGGGAACGACGGCGGAGAAGGGAGCCGCGAGGACCGCCGCGAGCACCGCCGCGAGCACCGCCGCGGTGGGGCCGAGGTCCGGCGCCGAGGAGGAGGCAACGCCGGGTGCCGGGGCCGTGCGGGTGACGAAGAAGAAGGCGGCCGGTACGAGCGCCGCGAAGAGGACCGCGGGGGAGAAGAGCGTGGTGGGGAAGACCGCGGCCAAGAAGACCGCCGCGGGGAAGACCGAAGGGAAGAAGACCGCGGGGAAGAAGACCGCGGGGAAGGAGACCGAGGCGCGGGGGACCACGGCCGAGAGGGCCGCGGGGAAGAAGACGGCGGCCCGGAAGACCGCCGGGAAGGACGGTGCCGCCGCGCGGTCGGCGGCCGGGAAGAGCGCGGCCGCCGAAGCGGTGGCCAAGCAGGGTGCCGCCGAGAAGACGGCGGCCACGAAGAGCAGCACATCCAAGAAGAGCACCGCCCGGAACACCTCCGCGACGAGCGAGGCCGAGAAGGCGGGCGCGGCCGAGGCCGCCGAGACGACGGGAGCCACGACGGTGGTTGCGAAGAACACTCCTGGTACGGCTACGGCGGCGAAGAAGCCCACCGCCGTCCCCAAGGCACGGCCCGCCGCGGCGGACCCCGGCGAGCTGGCGGTACGGCCCGGTGAGGACCCCTGGAGCCCGGAGGAGGTCGCCGAGGCCCGTACGGAGCTGACGTCCGAGGCGATGCGGCTGCGGGCGGAGCTGGACGCCTCCGAGAAGTCGCTCACGGGTCTCATGCGGGACTCCGGCGACGGTGCCGGCGACGACCAGGCCGACACCGGCGCCAAGAACATCACGCGTGAGCACGAGATGGCGCTGGCCCACAACGCGCGCGAGATGCTCGACCAGACCGAGCGCGCCCTGGAGCGGCTCGCCACGGGCACGTACGGCCTCTGCGAGAGCTGCGGCAACCCGATCGGCAAGGCGCGCATGCAGGCCTTCCCCAGGGCCACCCTGTGCGTCGAGTGCAAGCAGAAGCAGGAACGGCGGTAGTGATCCCCGCCTGAGCCCCTGGTCCCCGGAGGTCGTGTCGTACCTTTGTCCTCAGTCAGGAACCTAGGTTGAGGGACTCACGTGGCAGAGGCGGAGCGCATCATCGGTACGCCGGACATCCCAGAGGCGGCGGGCACGGACCCGGAGCAGGCCGACGACGGGAACGGCGCGGACGCCGCGCGGGCCGACGCGTCCGCGCGCCCGCGCGGCAAGCGCCGTATCGCCGTGCTGTTCGGGGTCGCCGCGCTGGCGTACGCGCTCGACCTGGTCAGCAAGATGATCGTGGTCGCCAGGCTGGAGCACCACGAGCCGATCGAGATCATCGGGGACTGGCTGAAGTTCGAGGCGATCCGCAACGCGGGCGCGGCCTTCGGCTTCGGCGAGGCCTTCACGATCATCTTCACGATGATCGCGGCGATCGTGATCGTGGTGATCGCCCGGCTCGCGCGCAAGCTCTACAGCCTGCCCTGGGCGATCGCGCTCGGACTGCTGCTGGGCGGTGCGCTGGGCAACCTCACCGACCGGATCTTCCGCTCGCCGGGCGTCTTCGAGGGCGCGGTCGTCGACTTCATCGCGCCCAAGGGCTTCGCCGTGTTCAACCTGGCGGACTCGGCGATCGTGTGCGGCGGCATCCTGATCGTGCTGCTGTCCTTCCGGGGGCTCGACCCGGACGGCACCGTCCACAAGGACTGAGCCCCCTCCCACGGCCGGGGCCGTGGGAGTTTTCCACAGGCGCGGTCGGGCGTGTCGTGGCGGTCCGGCATACTCGACGGGTGAGCACGCTTCCCGAGATCCGTACCCTGCCCGTGCCCGACGGCCTGGAGGGCGAGCGCGTCGACGCCGCCATCTCCCGCATGTTCGGCTTCTCCCGTACCAAGGCCGCGGAGCTCGCCGCCGCGGGGAAGGTCGCGGTCGACGGGTCGGTGGTCGGCAAATCGGAGCGGGTGCGCGGCGGGGCCTGGCTGGAGGTCGAGATGCCGCAGGCGCCCGCGCCGGTGCAGGTGGTGGCCGAGCCGGTCGAGGGCATGGAGATCGTGCACGACGACGATGACGTGGTCGTGATCGTCAAGCCGGTCGGGGTGGCCGCGCACCCCAGTCCCGGCTGGTCCGGGCCGACCGTGATCGGCGGACTCGCCGCCGCCGGGTACCGGATCTCGACGTCCGGCGCCGCCGAGCGCCAGGGCATCGTCCACCGGCTCGACGTGGGCACGTCGGGCCTGATGGTGGTCGCCAAGTCCGAGTACGCGTACACGTTCCTGAAGCGCCAGTTCAAGGAGCGGACCGTCGACAAGCGGTACCACGCGCTGGTCCAGGGACATCCCGACCCCACCAGCGGCACCATCGACGCGCCCATCGGGCGGCACCCGAACCACGACTACAAGTGGGCGGTCGTCGCCGAGGGCAAGCCGTCCGTCACGCACTACGACCTGGTGGAGGCGTTCCGCGCCGCCTCCCTGCTCGACATCAAGCTGGAGACCGGGCGCACGCACCAGATCCGCGTCCACATGTCCGCCCACCGGCACCCGTGCGTGGGCGACCTGACGTACGGCGCCGACCCGACGCTCGCCAAGCGCCTCGGCATCACCCGCCAGTGGCTGCACGCGGTCCGGCTGGGCTTCGAGCACCCCGGGGACGGCAGCTGGGTCGAGTTCGAGAGCGACTACCCGGCCGATCTGCGGAAGGCCCTCGACACGGTGCGGGAGGAGACGTACGCGTGAGCGACGTGCCCGCGAGCCCGGAGCCGGTGGCGTACGTCGTGCGCGTGGCCGACGACCCCGCCGACCGCGCGATGTGCTTCGCGGTGCGCAAGGAGGTCTTCGTCGTCGAGCAGGGCGTGCCGGAGGACCTCGAGTACGACGCGTACGACGAGGTGGCCGTGCATGTGCTCGCCGTGCGGGACGACGGGGTGCCGCTCGGCGCCGGTCGGCTGCTCCACGGGGCGGCCGCCGCAGGCAAGACGGGTGGGGAGCCGGGCGTCGGCTCCCTGGGGCGGCTGGCGGTCGTGTCGGCGGCCCGCGGGCTGGGTGTGGGCGTCGCGCTCGTGCGGGCCGTCGAGGACGCGGCACGCGCGCGGGGCCTGACCGCGGTGCAGCTGGGCGCGCAGACGCACGCGCTGGGGTTCTACGAGCGGCTGGGGTACGAGGCGTACGGACCGGAGTTCCCGGACGCGGGGATACCGCACCGGGCGATGCGGCGGTCGCTGTAGGGCCGAGGCCCGGCGTGGGGCGGAACGGGTGGGATGTGAGGGGCGTGGCACTCTGGGGGCTGTTGAGGTAATCGTCTAGACCTCGTCGAGGTGCTCAGCGTGGATCAGTTGGCCCTGTTGTTCGTCCTGTTGCTGGGGGCCGTGCTGAGCGTGCCGGTGGGGGAGCGGCTCGGGCTGCCCGCGCCGGTGCTGATGACGCTGCTGGGGATCTCCCTCGCCCTGCCGGGCTTCGTGCCCAACATCGACATCCCGCCGGACTTCATCCTGCCCCTGGTGCTGCCGCCGTTGCTGTACGCGGCGGTGCGGCGGACCTCCTGGCGGCAGTTCGCCGCCAACCGGCGGCCCATCTTCCTGCTGGCCGTGGCGCTGGTGTTCGTGACCACCGCCGCGGTGGCCGCCGTCGCCCAGGCGATCGTCCCCGGCCTGCCCATCGCCGCCGCCGTGGCGCTGGGCGCGCTGGTCGCACCGCCCGACCCGGTGGCGGCGACGGCCGTGGCAGGTCAACTGGGGCTGCCACGCAGGCTGGTGTCGATCCTGGAGGGCGAGGGCCTCTTCAACGACGTGACCGCCATCGTGCTCTACCACGTGGCGATCGCGGCGGCCGTCAGCGGCTCCTTCTCACTGCCCCACGCCGCGCTCCAGCTGGTGCTCTCCGGTGTCGTGGCCGTCGCGGTGGGGCTCGCGCTCGGCTGGGCGACCAACAAGCTGATGGACTTCCTCGACGACGCCACGCTCCAGATCGGGCTGACCCTCCTCGTGCCGTACGCGTCGTACGTGATGGCCGAGGAGCTGCACGGGTCCGGGGTGCTCGCCGTGCTCACCACCGCGCTGTTCCTCGCGGAGTACGCGCTCGGCGCCGACGACGTCATGACGCGGCTCGCCGGGCACACCGTCTGGGACGTCGTGGACACGATGGTCACGGGTGTCGCGTTCGGGCTGATCGGGCTGGAGCTGCACAACGCGGTCAGGACGGCGTCCGGGCGGTGGGCCGACATGCTGGGCTGGGCGGCGGCGGTCGTGGCCGTCGTGGTCCTCGTACGGCTGCTGTGGCTGCTGCCGGCCACCTGGCTCGCGCGGCGACTGCACGCGAAGCGCGACTACGACGAGGAGATCCCGATGTCGTGGCGCGAGACCGTGGTGATGTGGTGGTCGGGGATGCGGGGAGTGGCGTCCGTGGCGCTGGCGTTGGCGATTCCGCTGGAGACGTCCGACGGGGGGCCCTTTCCCGACCGGGACGAGATCGTGTTCATCGCGTTCGGCGTGATCATGGCGACGTTGGTGTTGCAGGGGCTGACGCTGCCGTGGCTCGTACGGCGGTTGGGGGTGCGGGCGGACGAAGGCGCCGAGAAGGAGTTCGAGAAGGCGCTGGCCGTACGGGCCGCGAAGGCGGCGAAGCGGCGGCTGAAGGAGATCGAGGACGAGGAGGACCTCCCGGAGGAGATGGCCGAGCGCTTGCTGCGGCGGGCCTTCGAGATCGGGGTGCGGATCAGTCCCGACGTGGCGGAGGAGGAACGGCGGGCAGGGCACGAGCAGCGGGTGCGGCGGCTGAAGAGGATGCGGCGGATCCAGGGGGAGATGCTGAGCGCGGCCCGGCACGAGGTGCTGGCCGCGCGGAGTGAGCCGGGCGCGGATCCCGAGGTGGTGGACCGCGTGCTGCGGCATCTGGATGTGCGCAGCCTGCGGTGACCGGATGATCCGTTTCGTAAGGTCGAGGCATGGCACGCAATGTGGTGATCAGTGGTGGCGGTACGGGAATCGGGCTCGCGGCGGCGCGGGCGTTCGCCGAGAGCGGGGATCGGGTCCTGCTGCTCGGGCGGCGGGCCGAGGTGTTGGAGAAGGCGGGGGTGGGAGACGTTTGCCTCAGAGTGCGCACGGGGCCGGATTAGCTCGATTGTGTGATCGTCCACTTGTGAGCTTGCGGCGTCCTGGGCTGATCGGGCTAGCGTGGTCGTGCGACCTGGGACACCGGGTACGGCGTCGGCGTGCGGGGCCCCTGCTCCACCAGAGGATGGTTCAGGGCCTCCCCGTCGCCTCTGGCCGTACCTATAGACCGGGTCGCGCAGGGAGCTGGCCTCCCGGGTCCGGACCACGCACAGGATGCGTGTCGCCGCCCCGGGGTCGAGAACGCCGGGGACCAGTACGCCCAAGACCGTTCGGGGCGTGCGGCTGAGCGGGCTCACGCATGCTCAGTCCACAGGAACGGTGGACCGGGCCCTCACGTACGCGGCGGACCTCGCCGACGCGCAGAGTGTGCGGGGAGTCGTCGAGTTCGCGGGGTGTGAGTGCGCGGGTCAACGGGGGGTGCGGAGAGGGGCACTGAGGGCGGCGCATCGCGAACGGCGCACGGCGGGTGCCCGCGCTCTGCGCGCTGGCACCCGCCGTGCGTTCCGTTCCGGTCCGGTTCGCCGGCTCCCGGCGAACGCCGCCACGCGCCGCTCCTCCGGAAGAACCACCGGCTGTCCGTACGGCTGTCCGTCGTGGCCCCCGGCTCTGCCGTGACCGCGCGGCGTCACCTTCCCGCCGACCTCGGTGGTTCGTGGACCCGGGACCGGGTGGGTCGGGGGAGGTGGGCGTCGGGACGCGGGTGGGTCGGCGGCAGGACCGCGTCGGCCGTGTTGACCCTCGGGAGGGCGTACGGATGGGTTTCCGTCAGCCAGCGGACCAGCTGTTCGCGGACCGTGACGCGGACCGTCCACAGGTCGTCCGGGTCCTTGGCGGTGACCAGGGCACGGACCTCCATCGTCGACGGCGTCGAGTCGGTGACGGTCAGGTCGTAGTGGCGGCCGTCCCACGCCGGGCACTCCCGCAGGATGTCGCGGAGCTTCTCCCGCATCGCGGGCAGCGGAGCGGCGTGGTCGACGTGCAGGAAGACCGTGCCGGTCATCTGGGCGCCGCCGCGCGACCAGTTCTCGAAGGGCTTCGCGGTGAAGTACGACACGGGCATCGTGATCCGGCGCTCGTCCCAGGTCCGCACGGTCAGGAAGGTGAGGGTGATCTCGTCGACCGTCCCCCACTCGCCCTCCACGACGACCACGTCCCCGAGGCGGACCATGTCGCCGAAGGCGATCTGGAGCCCCGCGAACAGGTTGCTCAGCGTGGACTGCGCGGCGATACCGGCGACGATGCCCAGCAGGCCCGCCGAGGCCAGCAGGGAGGCGCCCGCGGCCCGCATCGCCGGGAAGGTCAGCAGCATGGCCGCCGCGGCGACCACACCGACGATCGCGGAGACCACCCGCATGATGAGCGTCACCTGGGTCCGCACCCGGCGCACCCGGGCCGGGTCGCGGTGGACGCGGGCGTACCTGCTGTACGAGGTCTCCACCACCGCCGCCGCGATACGGATCACCAGCCAGGCCGTGGCGCCGATCAGCACCAGCGTCAGGGCGCGGCCGATCGTGGTCCGGTACTGCTCCAGCAGTTGCGCCTCGTCGTACGTCGCTCTGAGGAAGGCCGCGCACAGGACCAGCTGATAGGGGATGCGGCCGCGGCGCAGCAGGCCCCACAGAGGTGTCTCGTGGTGCCGCTGGTCCGCCTTGCGCAGCAGGAGGTCGGTGGTCCAGCCGATGACGAGTGTCAGGACGACCGAACCACCGATGACGATCAGTGGGCGGAGTAGGTTCTCCATGCCTTCGAACGTAACCGCCCTCGCGGGGTCATGAACATGTGACTTCGGCCGCGCTCGGGGTACGGGGGCCGCGAGCCGCTGCCGTACCCGGCTGGCACCATGGCTTCATGAACATCATGCTCTTCCACTCGACCTACGGCCTGCGACCAGCGGTTCACCGGGCCGCGGACCGGTTGCGGGCCGCCGGGCACGAGGTGTGGACGCCCGACCTCTTCGACGGGCGGACCTTCGACACGGTCGAGGAGGGCATGGCCTTCAACGAGGAGCTGGGCAAGGAGGAGCTGCTCAAGCGGGCCGTCCTGGCCGCCGCCCCCTACTCGGAGCGAGGGCTCGTCTACGCCGGGTTCTCCCTCGGCGCCGCCACCGCGCAGACCCTGGCCCTGGGCGACGCCAAGGCCCGCGGGCTGCTGCTCCTGCACGGCACGTCGGACATCGCGGCCACCGCGTCCGTCGACGGCCTGCCCGTGCAGCTCCACGTGGCCGAGCCGGACGCGTTCGAGACGGACGACTGGCTGAGCGCCTGGTACCTCCAGATGCGCAAGGCCGGCGCCGACGTGGAGATCTACCGCTACCCCGGCGCGGGCCACCTCTACACCGACTTCGACCTGCCCGACTTCGACGAGGAGGCCGCCGAGGCCACCTGGCGGGTGGCACTCGGCTTCCTCGACACCCTCTGATGGGGGCTACACCGGGTCGTACGTCCGCTCCACCTTCTGCGTCCCGCTCCGCGTCCGGTACGAGCGCGCCCACGACGACCGCGCGTCGGGCTTCGTCCGGTCGGACAGGACGTAGAAGTCCATCTGCGCCCGCGCGGCCGTGATGTCGAGGACGCCGTAGCCGTGCCGGTCGGTGTCCACCCAGTGGACATGCCGGTTGGCGGCGCGGATCAGGGGCGAGGCCACCGCCGAGACGGTGCCCTCGGGGACCTTCACCAGGTCGTCGAGGTTGTCCGAGGTCACCGAGGTGACGACGAACTCGGTGGCCGCGGACGCCGACAGCGGATACGTACCGGCGTTGACCGGCACGTCGTTGGCCCAGGCCATGTGGATGTCGCCGGTCAGGAAGACCGTGTTGCGGATGGCGTTCTCCCGCAGGTGGGCGAGGAGTTCACGGCGGTCGTCGGTGTAGCCGTCCCACTGGTCGGGGTTGAGGGCGAGGCCCTCCTTCGGCAGGCCGAGCAGCTCCGTCAGCGGTCCGAGCAGATCGGCGGTGAGGTTGCCGAGCGCGAACGGGGCGATCATCACCGAGTTGCCGACCAGCCGCCAGGTCGTGTCGGAGGACTTCAGCCCCGTCTTCAGCCAGTCGAGTTGGGCCCGGCCGGTCAGCGTACGGTTCGGGTCGTCGACCTGGCCGTTGCCGACGCCCACCTGCTGGGAGCGGTAGGAGCGCAGGTCGAG
The DNA here is from genome assembly GCF_900290235.1 of Streptomyces sp. MA5143a. Classification (GTDB taxonomy): domain Bacteria; phylum Actinomycetota; class Actinomycetes; order Streptomycetales; family Streptomycetaceae; genus Streptomyces. The sequence continues at coordinate 64,421 of NZ_OLMK01000015.1, read as the reverse complement.
CAGCGAGAGGTCGGCGAGCTTGCCGAAGCGCAGCCGCCGGTAGGTGGTGCCGGCGATCGCCGGACGCACCGGCATCCACTCGAAGTACGCCCGCTTGGCCGCCGACTGGCGGGCCGCCCAGGAGCCCTCCGTGGCCTCGGTGTGGTTCTCGGCGCCGCCCGACCAGGCGTCGTTGGCGATCTCGTGGTCGTCCCAGATGGCGATGACCGGGGCGACCGCGTGCAGGGCCTGGAGGTCGGGGTCCGTCTTGTAACGGGCGTGCCGGACGCGGTAGTCGGCGAGGGAGACGATCTCGTGGGTCGGCGCGTGCGGTCGGACGACCTTGCCGCGGGTGGCGTACTGGCCGGTGCCGTACTCGTAGATGTAGTCGCCCAGGTGGATCCAGGCGTCCAGGTCGCCGCGGGCGGCCAGATGGCGGTAGGCGGCGAAGTGGCCGCCCTCCCAGTTGGCGCAGGAGACCACGCCGAAGCGAAGCCCCGCCGGGGCGGCGTCGGCGGCCGGCGCCGTCCGGGTGCGGGCGGCGGGCGAGTCGGTGCCGCCGGCCGAGAAGCGGAACCAGTAGTCGGTGGCCGGGGCGAGACCGCGGACGTCCGCCTTCACGGTGTGGTCGGAGTCGGCGGTCGCGGTGACCGAGCCCTTGGCCACGACCGTCGTGAACGCCTTGTCCCGGGCGACGGTCCAGCCGACCTCGACGTCCGGGCCGAGGCCGGAGCCGGGTATGGCCTCCGGGGTGGGTGTCACACGGGTCCACAGCAGGACACCGTCGGGCAGCGGATCGCCGGAGGCGACACCGTGCAGGAACGCGGGGGCGTCGGCGGCGCTCGCGGGGAACGCGGCGGTCAGCGGGGCCGCGAGGACCGCGCCCGCGGCGGCCGCCTTGACGACCGTACGGCGGCGCGGGGCGGAGGAGGAGAGGCCCGGCTGAGCGGGCGACATACCCCTGGGGTCGGCGGGGACACCGGAGTTGGAGTGAGATCTGCGACTGGTCACGGCGGATGAGATTACTGATCAGTAGCGGTTTGGGTAAGGCGTATGACGTGAAATCCGCCCAATGTTCAGATCGCGGTGCCCTGTTGGTCGAAGGTCCGCCCGGTCACGGTCCGTCGGCGTACCCCCGGGCCAGGGCGATCAGCGCGGCTCGGTCGGCGCAGCCGGTGCGGTTGCGCAGGCTCGCCAGGTGCTTCTCGACGGTGCGCGGGGAGAGGAAGAGATGCTCGGCTATCTCCTGGTTGCCGAAGCGGCGGCCGAGCAGCCGGAGCACCTCGTACTCCCGGGCGGTCACCCCCGTCCGCCGTAGTTCCGCCGGGATCGTGTCGTGGCCCTGGCGGCGCCGGGGCACGGCGGAGCCCGCGTCCCGCAGCAGCGCGCGGCACGCCGCCGACACACGGGTGGTCCCCCGGTCGTGGAAGAACTGCTCGGTGGAGCGCAGCCATTCGACCGGCCGGCCCCAGCCGTCGGTGAGGGCCGCCCCGGCGCCCAGACGCAGACACAGGTGGGCGGCGAGGGGAATGGAGTCGGTCCCGACCAGGGCCTCCTCCGCGGACTTCGCGGCCTCGGCGGCCCTGCCCTCACGGCCCAGCAGCACGGCGCGGGACCAGCCGACGAAGGGCCGGTCCCAGTGGACCTGGGCGAGCCGGTCCGTGCCGGGGCCCTCCAGTTCCGCCCAGCCGACCGTGCCCTTCAGCGTGCGCAGCAGCAGATACGGTCCCAGGAAGCCGCCGACCCCGCGGGTGCTGGGCAGCGCCCGCATGACGTGGTCGGCCTCCGTGAACTCGGCCAGCGCCCGGTCGTGTTCCTCCCGCATCAGGGAGCAGATGCCCTGGGCCCAGCCCCACACGGAGGTGTCGTAGCCCCAGACCGCCCCCGCGCTCCGGCCGGCCAGCGCGGTGCGCAGGGCGTCCAGGGCACTCTGGAGGCGCTCGCGTTCACCGAGCGCGGCGGCGACGACGCCGTCCACGCCGACCCCGATCAGCTCCACCTCGCGCAGCCGCAGCCGCCGGGCCGTCTCCCGCAGCCGCCGGGCGGACTCCACCGCCCGGTCCTGTTCGTCGCGCAGCACATGGGCGAGCGTCAGATGCATGTCGGCCCAGGCCGTCATGAGGGTCGCGCCGGTCTCCTCGGCCGCCCGCCGCGCGGCCGTCAGGCGGTCCGTGCCGGTGAACCGGAGCCGGTCGAGCACACCGAGTTCCAGCAGACCGCGGATGCGCCACACCGGCAGGGCGTGGGTCTCGGCCGTCGCCACCAGGCGGGCGAACGTCTCCTCCGCCTCGGCGAGGCTCTGGGGCCGCAGACAGTAGCCGAGCATGTTCAGCGCCTTGCAGCTCACCTCCGGCAGCCCGACCGCCTCGGCGGTGGCGACGGCTCCCTCGGCGAGGGCCCGGGCGGACTCCAGCCGATCGGGGCGCCGCGAGTTGAGGACCAGATGGGCGGCGACCGCGTCCAGGGAGGCGCGCGCACCGGGGTCCGGGTCGTCGCCGAGCAGTTCCCTCGCCCGCCGTACGGTGGCCAGGCCCTCCTCCCACTGCTGTGCCGTGGCCGCGGCCCTGGCCCGGGTCACGAAGCCCGCCACCCGCCGGGTGTTCGGTGCGCCCGACGCGGACAGTACGTCGTCCAGCCGGTCCCCGAGCTCCGGTACGCGCCGGACGTCACCGGTGAGGACCAGGGTGCGGAGCAGTTCCTCCAGCAGCCCGGCCACGGCGTCGGGCGGGGTGTCCGGGGCGCCCGCGGTCAACTCCAGGCCCCGGTCGAGGAGTTCCACCGCGGTCAGCAGCGCGCCGCGCGCGACGGCCTGTCGCCCCGCCCGGGTGAGCAGGACGGCCGCCCGTGCCCGTCGGCCACCGGCGACACACAACTCGGCGGCCAGCCGGTCGAGATCGTCCCCGGCCTCCCCGCCGATGAGTTCATGGGGCTCGTGGGGGACGCCCTCGTGCCGCGTCCCGGTGGGCCGTGCGTCCTCGTGCCGCGTCCGGGCGTGTCGTGCGCTCTCGTGTCGCGTTCCGGCGTGTCGGGTGTCCTCGCCCTCCGGGCGCTCCGCGGTGTCCGGCGGCCGTCCCGCCGCACCCCGCACCGATTCGATCGCGTCGGCGGCGGCGAGGCAGAGGGCGGCTCGTTCGGTGGGGAGGAGGCGGTGGGCGATGGCGTCGGCGGTCAGGGCGTGGCGGAAGGCGTGCCAGCCGGGCTCACCCACGGGGGAGCCGCCGGAGACCAGGTCGGCGTGGGCCGCGTGGCGGAGGTGGGTGAGGGCGGCGCCGCGGTCGAGACCGGCGACGCGGGCCGCGATGTCCACCGGGAACCGTCTGCCGAGGACCGCCGCCGCCTCCAGGAGGGCCACACCGGGCGCCGGCAGCCGGTCCACGCGTTGCAGCACGGCGGCGGCGACGGTCGCGGGGACCCCGGCGTCGAGGGAACCGGTGACCGTCCAGCCGGAGGCGCCGTCCCGGACGAGGCTGCCGCCGTCCACCATGGCCCGCAGAAGTTCCTCCACCACGAACGGGACGCCCTCGGAGACGGCGTGCAGCCGCTCCAGCACGGCCGCGGGCACCTCGTCGGCGTCGCCGTGGCCGAGACAGCGGGCGGCCAGCTCGGCGGTGCCTGCCGGCCCGAGACGGGTGAGGCGCAGCGAGCGGGCGGAGCGGCGGGACACGGCGGACTCGACCAGGTCGAGGGCGGGACCGGGCTCGCCGCGCAACGTGGCCAGCAGGACGGCCCGTTGGCCGGTGAGGTTGTCGGCCAGATAGTCGACGATGGCGAGGGTGTCGGCGTCCGCGTCGTGCAGGTCCTCCAGCACCAGCACACAGCCGCCGTCACGGCCCAGTACCGCCAGGAGCCGCAACACCGCCTCGGCGTACCCGACCAGGGGCGCCCCGTCCTCCGGCGCGAGTCCGCACAGCCGGGACAGCAGGGGTTCGTAGAGGCCGAGGTCACCGTCCGAGGGCGCGTCCTCCCCGCGCAGCGCGGAGAACACGGCCTCCGCGAGCGGGCGCAGGGGCACGGCGCGCCCGGCGGACGCCGCGCGCCCGCGCAGTACGCGGGCTCCGGCGTGCGCGGCGGCCAACGCGGCCTCCTCGACGAGCCGGGACTTGCCGATGCCGGGCTCACCGAGCACGAACACCGACGCGCCCCGCCCCTCGCGGGCCGCCCGTACGGCGGCGGTCAGAAGGTCCCGCTCCGCCTCCCTGCCGACCAGCGCGGGCGTCGGCAGTGATGAGAACGACGACACCTCAAGGCTCCCTGCGCCGCGTCGAATACGCCTTCGAGGCGTACAGGTTAGTACCCGTGTGCACAGGGGCCGCACAACTATATGGGGGATCTTCCCCGATGGCCGGGGCCCGGCGCCGGGGCACGCTTGTCACCGGCAGGGCAGGGGGACAGGGCATGGCCTGGGGGGACATGCCCTGCCTGCCGCTTCATCCGTCGTGCTGGGAGGTCGTCATGCAGGGTGCCCGGATATGGGCCGTCGCCGGGGTGCTGGGCGTGGCCCTGTGCGGGTGTTCGTCGTCCACCGGGTCCACGGGAGCGGGCAGCGGCGGCGGGTCGTCGTCGGGCGGGGCCGCGGCGGACACGCCCGAGGTGCCGGTGACCACCCAGGACCTGGAGCGGGTCTGCTCCGACGGGCTCGGCTTCAAGGGGCTGCCGGCCTACGACCGCGCGAAGAAGTCCGTGCACCCGGCGCAGCTCATGCGGAGCGACGGCGACGACGACGGCTGGACGAGCAGCGTGCCCTCCGACGGCGACTTCCCCAAGGGCTGGTTCCTGGACTACATGGACAAGCCGGAGAAGGCCGAACTGGTCGTCTGCGTCGAGCGCACCAAGGCCACCGCGACCGGCAAGGTGTGCGACATGGAGGCCGACGGCAAGCCGCTCAAGATCAAGACGTACAACACCACGTACCGGCTGCGGGTGGTCGAGGCGCGCACCGGCAAGGAGCAGTACACGTACACCGGCAAGGCCGAGTCCGACGAGTGCCCGTACTACGTCCTCACCTCGAAGGGCGAGGACGCGGACAAGTACTACAACGAGGTGCGCCCCGAGGACTACCGCAAGCGCGTCAAGCCGTACATCGCCCCCTAGGTCGTGTCCGCAAAGTCCCGTCTGCCCCGCGACGCCTGGCACGCACTCTCGACGCACCGGGCGAAAGCCCAAGTACATCCAGTACGAGGGCTCTCACCCGGCACGCCGAGAGCACGCACCAGACGCCGCGGGGCCCGCCCTCCGGGCGGACGACGGGACTTTGCGGACACGACCTAGCGCGGCCGGCCTCCGCCGGGGCCCTGGCCGGGCCCTCAGCCTCCGCCGGCCCCGTGCCGCGGTCGGGCCGTGCGGGCGGGTGTTCCTGGCGGCCTCCGGGAACACCCGCCCGCCCCACGGCGAACGGCGCGGACGCCGGCGTTACTTGGTGACGCCCGCGTCCTTCAGGGACTTCTCCCAGTCGGCGACCGAGGACGGGTTGCCGACCGTCTTGTCGTTGATCTTTATGGTGGGGGTCGACTGGACGCCCTTGGCGTCGTCGAAGGACTTGCTCATCCTCATCGCCCAGGCGTCGTAGGTGCCCTTCTCCACGGCGTCCTGGAACTTCTTGTTGTTCTTCAGCGCGTCCACCGTGTTCGCCACCTTGATCAGATAGCTGTCGTCGGCGAACTTGTCGGTCGTCTCCTCCGGGTGGTACTTCGCGGAGTACAGCGCGGCCTTGTAGTCGAGGAACGCCTCGGGGCTGACGTTCAGGGCGGCGCCCAGGGCGCTCAGCGCGTTCTTCGAGCCCTCGCCGCTGAGCCTGTCGTCGAGGAAGGTGCCGAGGGTGAAGGACAGCTTGTAGTCGCCGTCCTGCATGCCCTTGTCGACCGTCTCACCGACGGTCTGCTCGAACTGGGCGCAGGCGGGGCAGCGCGGGTCCTCGTACAGGTGGACCACGTTGTCGGTCTTGGAGTCGCCGATCACGACGGTGGCACCGTTCGCGCCCGAGGTGTTGGCGGGCTTGACCACCGTGGCGTCGGCGGCGGCCTCCCACTTGGTGGGCTTGCCGGTCTGCACGACGGCGTAGCCGATACCGCCGGCCGCCGCGAGGACCGCGACGACCGAGGCCGCCACGATCGCCTGCCGCCTGACCTTCGCGCGCTTGGCCTGCCGTTCGCGCTCCAGGCGCAGCCGCTCGCGCGCCGCCGACTTCGCCGTCTGGCTGTTCCGCTTGCTCATGTGGGTGAACTCCCTGGACAACACGCACACATGGGTGTGCGGGATACGTGGATGGACTGCTCGTGCTCGGCGGCACTCGGGAGCCCGTGGCTCACCGAACGCCCTGAAGGGTCACGCGAAGGTGACCGAGCACGGCGGTCCGCGCCGCCCCAGGGAGTGGGCGAGGAGAAGGGTGCGGGCGGTGGAGCCGCGGTGCGTGGTGCGCGTCGGCCGCTGCTTCGCCGGGGCGCACCGCGGCGTGAGCGCGGCGACCGCGAGCAGCAGGGGCCGGAAACCGGCGGCGACGGCGGCGCCGAGGAGCTGGGCCAGCGCCCGCTCGCCGCGGCGCAGCCAGGCGGCGGCCAGCAGCCCCACACCGATGTGCGCGGCGAGCAGCAGCCAGGCCGCGGCCGGTCCCGCGCCCGACAGCAGCGCGGCCGCCTGGTCGGAGTCACCGGTGACGCGCGCCAGCGGGGCGCCGACGGCGCCACCGCACAGCACGTCCAGACCGACCTGGCGCAGCGGACCCGTGACCGGGCCGCCCGCCTCGCCGTAACAGGCGTGCTGCCCCGTCGTGAACACCGTGTCCGCCGCGAGCTCCAGCGGGATCAGCACGGCGGCGATCCGTCCGAAGCCGCGCTCACGGCGGCCGGCCAGCGCGTACGCGACGGCATAGACGGCGGCGGTGATCGCGGCCACGCCGACCAGCGGCAGGGGGGCCCGGGACAGCAGGACGTGCGACGCGGTGCTGAGCGTCACGACGAGTGCCGTGAACAGCGCCGCGCGCGCGGCTCTGAGATGCGTCCCGGATATGTCCATACCGCTGGAGAGTGTCCCACGGACCCCCGTAAGGGAGCCCTAAAGGACGGCTGTGCACTCCCTTACGGGCGCGGGATCCGGCCGGTCACAGGCCCGGGATCCGGCCGTTGCGGAAGAGGTCCACGAAGATCTGGTGGTCCGTACGCGCGCGTGCGCCGTAGCGGTGGGCGAAGTCCACCAGCAGGGGCGCGAAGCCCGGCTCGTCGGCGGCGATCGCCGCGTCGATGGCCCGCTCCGTGGAGAACGGCACCAGGGACTGGCCGGAGAGGTCGTCCGCCGCCGCGTGCATCGTCGCCGTGGCCCGGCCGAGGTCGGCGACGACCGCCGCGATCTCCTCCGGGTCGTCGATGTCGCCCCAGTCCAGGTCCACCGCGTACGGCGACACCTCGGCGACCAGCTGGCCCGCGCCGTCCAGTTCGGTCCAGCCGAGCCACGGGTCGGCGTGTGCCTGGAGGGCACGCTGGGAGATCACCGTGCGGTGGCCCTCGTGCTGGAAGTAGTCCTGGATGCGCTCGTCGGTGATGTGCCGGGAGACGGCCGGGGTCTGGGCCTGCTTGATGTAGATCACCACATCGTTCTCCAGGGCGTCGGTGGCGCCCTCCAGCAGGATGTTGTACGACGGCAGCCCCGCCGAGCCGATGCCGATGCCGCGGCGGCCCACGACGTCCTTCACCCGGTACGAGTCGGGGCGGGTCAGGGAGGACTCCGGGAGCGTCTCCAGATAGCCGTCGAAGGCCGCCAGCACCTTGTAGCGCGTGGCCGCGTCCAGCTCGATGGAGCCGCCGCCGGGTGCGAAACGGCGCTCGAAGTCACGGATCTCGGTCATCGAGTCGAGCAGCCCGAAACGCGTCAGCGAACGCGCGTCGCGCAGCGCCCCGAGCAGCGGGCCCTGCGCGGTGTCCAGGGTGAACGGCGGCACCTCGTCCCGCTTGGCGCCCGCCGCGACCGCGTGGATCCGCTCGCGGTAGGCGGCCGCGTACACGTTCACCAGGTCCGTGATCTGCTCGTCGCCGAGCGCCTTCGCGTACCCGATGAGCGCCACCGAGGCGGCGAAGCGCTTCAGGTCCCAGGTGAAGGGGCCGACATAGGCCTCGTCGAAGTCGTTCACGTTGAAGATCAGACGGCCCGTGGAGTCCATGTACGTGCCGAAGTTCTCCGCGTGCAGGTCGCCGTGGATCCACACGCGCGAGGTGCGCTCGTCCAGGTAGGGACCGGAGTCCCCGTCCCCGCCGCCCCACGCGGAGGTCGCCTCGCTCAGGTCGTGGTAGAAGAGGCACGCCGTACCCCGGTAGAACGCGAAGGCCGAGGCCGCCATCTTCCGGAACTTCACGCGGAACGCGGCCGGGTCGGCGGCCAGGAGCCGTCCGAAGGCGGTGTCGAAGACGGCGAGGATCTCCTCGCCGCGTCGCTCGTCGTTGAGCTGCGGAACCGACATCGCTGGGTGCCTCCTGGTACATGACGAATGGGACGGCTGGTCCGTCCCCTGGGCAACGTCCGGGGGTGCGCGGGAGTGCCCGCGACTCCTTCACGAAAGGTACGGGGGAGAGCCCTCACGGTGATGCTCCTATTGCCTGTCAAGCGGCTTGGAGCCAGTTGCGGTAGGCGTGGGCGAGGTCGTCGTCTCGGCGGATGCCGCGTTCGAGGGTGGAGATGGCGGTCGGCCAGAGTCCGAGGTGACGGGCGGCCGCGGTGAGCGTGATGTTCTTGGACTGTCTCAGGGGCCGCAGGTCGGCGATGCCGGGGACGGTGACGGTGGTGGTCAGGCAGCGGAAGATCTCCCGGGCGATGGCCCGTTTCAACAGCCGGATGATCTCCTTCTTCGTCCGGCCCGCGGTGGTCTGGCGCGCCACGTATTCGCGGGTGCGCAAGTCGCTGGACATGCGGACCAGGGCGATGCGGTAGAGGGCCGCGTTGGCCTGCCGGTCGCCGCCGCGTGAGAGGCGGTGGCGGTTGGTCCGGCCGCTGGAGGCGGGGACCGGGGCGGCTCCGCAGAGGGTGGCGAAGGACGCTTCGCTCCGCATGCGTTCAGGGTTGCCCCCGGCAGTGACCAGCAGCTGGGCCGCGGTGTCGGGGCCGACTCCGTAGGCGGCCCGCAGGCCGGGGTTGTGGACGGTGACCTCACTGTCCAGGGCCCGGGTCAGTGCCTCGTGCTCGGCGGTCAGCTCTTTGACCCGCCGGGCGAGGCTTTTGAGCGCGGCCAGGACCGCGGTGTGGACCGCGTCACCGGCCGGCCGCAGCCGGGCCAGGGTGTCGGTGCGGTCCGTTCCCTTCAGCCGGCCGTACTTGGCGCGGATGGCCTCGGGCGCGGTGATGAGGAGGTGGCCGATCTGGTTCAGGGCCGCGGTGCGGGCCTTGACCGCGGAGCGGGCGGCGTTGTGCAGGGCACGTATCCCGGCGACCGTGTCGTCCTTGGGCGCGCCGGAGGCCCGTCCGGACAGGGCCGCCCGGGCAGCGGCGTAGGCGTCGATGGGATCGGACTTGCCGATGCGGCGCCGTTCGGCCCGGTCGGGCCGGTTGACCTCCACCACGTGAAGGCCCGCCGAGCGGGCGGCCCGGGTGAAGCCCGCCCCGTAGGAGGCGGTGCCTTCCACGCCGATCGCGATCACGTGGCCGTGCGCGGTCAGGAAGGCCACCGCCGCGGCATACCCCGCGGCGGTGGTGGCGAACTCGGCGTCCGCGAGGTGACCGCCGTTGTCGCTGATGACCGCGACGTGAACCGTGTCGGCGTGAGAGTCGACCCCACCGCACACGATCTCATCGGCTGTGTCCTGTGCCGTCACTGCTGCCATGCTGGTAAAGCCTTCCCAGTCCGGAGGCAGGCGTCGGCCGGGTGGCGCAGACAGGACATTGAGGGGGCTTCTGACCAAGCTCCTATCAGGTCATGTTCCGCCCGGCCGAAGCCATGAGAACAGGCCCCGGCAGCCGGACAGAACAACGGGAGGACAACCCAGCAGGACGTCAGTCAGTGCCCGAGTCACGACCACCGGAACCTGCGTACCACTATCAATGTCAGTGCCGAGGCATAGACTTCGACGCTGTCCCCCAGACTGTCCGCAGCCCGTCGGGGACCCGTCGTCGCCCTGCCGTCCGCAGTTCTCCCTGGAGGCCGAAGCCGTGTCAAAGCCGCCGTTCACGCACCTGCACGTCCACACCCAGTACTCGCTGCTGGACGGTGCCGCGCGGCTCAAGGACATGTTCAACGCGTGCAACGAGATGGGCATGACCCACATCGCGATGTCCGACCACGGCAACCTCCACGGCGCGTACGACTTCTTCCACACCGCGAAGAAGGCCGGGATCACCCCGATCATCGGCATCGAGGCCTATGTCGCCCCCGAGTCCCGGCGGAACAAGCGGAAGATCCAGTGGGGCCAGCCGCACCAGAAGCGGGACGACGTGTCCGGTTCGGGTGGTTACACGCACAAGACGATCTGGGCGGCGAACAAGACGGGCCTGCACAACCTGTTCAAGCTCTCCTCGGACGCGTACGCGGAGGGCTGGCTGCAGAAGTGGCCCCGGATGGACAAGGAGACCATCTCCCAGTGGTCCGAGGGGCTCATCGCCTCGACGGGCTGCCCCTCCGGCGAGCTCCAGACCCGGCTGCGTCTCGGCCAGTTCGACGAGGCGCTGAAGTCGGCCGCCGAGTACCAGGACATCTTCGGCAAGGACCGGTACTTCCTGGAGCTGATGGACCACGGCATCGAGATCGAGCACCGGGTCCGCGACGGCCTCCTGGAGATCGGCAAGAAGCTCGGCATCCCTCCGCTGGTCACCAACGACTCGCACTACACCTACGCCCACGAGGCGACCGCGCACGACGCCCTGCTGTGCATCCAGACCGGCAAGAACCTCTCCGACCCGGACCGCTTCAAGTTCGACGGCACCGGCTACTACCTGAAGTCCACGGACGAGATGTACGCCATCGACTCCTCGGACGCCTGGCAGGAGGGCTGCGCGAACACTCTGCTGGTCGCCGAGCAGATCGACACCACGGGCATGTTCGAGGCCCGGAACCTGATGCCGAAGTTCGACATCCCCGAGGGGTACACGGAGGTCAGCTGGTTCCGCGAGGAGACCATGCGCGGCATGCACCGCCGCTTCCCGGACGGCATCCCGGAAGACCGCATGAAGCAGGTCGAGTACGAGATGGACACCATCATCTCGATGGGCTTCCCGGGCTACTTCCTTGTGGTCGCCGACTTCATCATGTGGGCCAAGAAGCAGGGCATCGCGGTCGGCCCCGGCCGTGGCTCCGCGGCCGGCTCGATCGTCGCGTACGCCATGGGCATCACCGACCTCGACCCGATCCCGCACGGTCTGATCTTCGAGCGGTTCCTCAACCCCGAGCGCATCTCCATGCCCGATGTCGACATCGACTTCGACGAGCGCAGGCGCGTCGAGGTGATCCGGTACGTGACCGAGAAGTACGGCGCCGACAAGGTCGCCATGATCGGCACCTACGGCAAGATCAAGGCGAAGAACGCCATCAAGGACTCCGCGCGCGTCCTGGGCTACCCCTACGCGATGGGCGACCGGCTCACCAAGGCCATGCCCGCCGACGTCCTCGGCAAGGGCATCGACCTCAACGGCATCACCGACCCGTCCCACCCGCGCTACAACGAGGCCGGTGAGATCCGGTCGATGTACGAGAACGAACCGGACGTGAAGAAGGTCATCGACACCGCCAAGGGCGTCGAGGGCCTGGTCCGGCAGATGGGTGTGCACGCGGCCGGCGTGATCATGTCCAGCGAGCCCATCGTCGACCACGCCCCGATCTGGGTGCGGCACACCGACGGTGTGACCATCACCCAGTGGGACTACCCGCAGTGCGAGTCGCTCGGCCTGCTGAAGATGGACTTCCTGGGCCTGCGCAACCTCACGATCATGGACGACGCCATCAAGATGGTGAAGGCCAACAAGGGCATCGACCTGGAGATGCTCTCGCTCCCCCTGGACGACCCCAAGACCTTCGAACTGCTCTGCCGCGGTGACACCCTCGGCGTCTTCCAGTTCGACGGCGGCCCCATGCGCTCCCTGCTCCGCCAGATGCAGCCCGACAACTTCGAGGACATCTCCGCGGTCTCGGCCCTGTACCGGCCCGGCCCGATGGGCATGAACTCGCACATCAACTACGCCGAGCGCAAGAACGGCCGCCAGGAGATCACCCCGATCCACAAGGAGCTGGAGGAGCCGCTCCAGGAGGTCCTCGCGGTCACCTACGGCCTGATCGTCTACCAGGAGCAGGTGCAGAAGGCCGCCCAGATCATCGCCGGGTACTCCCTCGGCGAGGCCGACATCCTCCGCCGGGTGATGGGCAAGAAGAAGCCCGAGGAACTGGCGAAGAACTTCACCATCTTCCAGGCCGGCGCCCAGAAGAACGGTTACAGCGACGAGGCCATCCAGGCCCTGTGGGACGTGCTGGTCCCCTTCGCCGGCTACGCCTTCAACAAGGCCCACTCCGCCGCGTACGGCCTGGTCTCCTACTGGACGGCGTACCTCAAGGCCAACTACCCGGCCGAGTACATGGCCGCGCTGCTCACCTCGGTCAAGGACGACAAGGACAAGTCGGCGGTCTACCTCAACGAGTGCCGGCGCATGAAGATCAAGGTGCTCCCGCCCAACGTCAACGAGTCGGAGCACAACTTCGCCGCCCAGGGCGACGACGTGATCCTCTTCGGCCTCGAAGCCGTGCGCAACGTCGGTACGAACGTGGTCGAGTCGATCATCCGCAGCCGCAAGGCCAAGGGGAAGTACGCCTCCTTCCCCGACTACCTCGACAAGGTCGAGGCGGTGGCCTGCAACAAGCGCACCACGGAGTCGCTGATCAAGGCCGGGGCATTCGACACGATGGGACACACCCGCAAGGGCCTCACCGCGCACTTCGACTCGATGATCGACAACGTGGTCGCGGTCAAGCGCAAGGAGGCCGAGGGCCAGTTCGACCTCTTCGGCGGCATGGGCGAGGAGGACAGCAGCGAGCCGGGCTTCGGGCTCGACGTGGAGTTCACCACCGACGAGTGGGACAAGGCCTACCTCCTCGCCCAGGAGCGGGAGATGCTCGGCCTCTATGTCTCCGACCACCCGCTGTTCGGTCTGGAGCACGTGCTGTCCGACAAGGCCGACGCGGGCATCGCCCAGCTCACCGGCGGCGAGCACGCGGACGGCGCGGTCGTCACCATCGGCGGCATCATCTCCGGCCTCCAGCGCAAGATGACCAAGCAGGGCAACGCCTGGGCCATCGCCACCGTCGAGGACCTCGCCGGCTCCATCGAATGCATGTTCTTCCCGGCAACCTACCAGCTCGTCTCGACCCAGCTCGTCGAGGACGCCGTCGTCTTCGTCAAGGGCCGCCTCGACAAGCGCGAGGACATCCCCCGGCTCGTCGCGATGGAGCTCCAGGTCCCCGACCTGTCCAACGCGGGCACCAACGCGCCCGTGATCCTCACCATCCCCGCCACCCGGGTGACCCCGCCCATGGTCAGCCGGCTCGGCGAGATCCTCACCCACCACAAGGGCGAGAGCGAGGTGCGCATCCGGCTCCAGGGGCCCACCAAGACCACGGTGCTCCGCCTCGACCGGCACCGGGTGAAACCCGACCCGGCCCTCTTCGGAGACCTGAAGGTACTGCTCGGACCGTCCTGCCTGGCCGGCTGAGTCCGCCCCGGCGGACCGAGGGGCGTGAGCGCGCGAGGGGCGCATCCGGAGTTCCGGATGCGCCCCTCGGTGCCTTGGGGCTGCGATCAGCCCGTCACGCGGATGTCAGTTGTGGCCGAAGCGCTTCTGCCGGCCCTTGCGGGCCATGTCGCCGGGGGTCACCGAGGCGACACGCTGGTCGGCGCCCGACTCCATGGAGGACGGCTGTACCTCCCGCTGACCACGCTCGGACTGGGGCTGCTTACGGTCCTGCTTCTTGTTCTTGGCCATGGTGATCTGCCTCCTGTGGGTGATCTAGGGGCCAGGGCCGCGACCAGATTCACATAGCCCGACACGCCGCGCATGTCGGGGAATCACCGTCCGTGACAACCGTTGTCGCCACCTGCGGTGCGATGCGCGGCGCGACCGGCGAATACGCCACGCCGATGATCCAGTTCCGGCCGTTAACCTCCGCGAGGTCGGGCAGACTCGAAGGAAGCCCTAAGCACACCTCCCGGAAAGAGGGTGGATCGCGTGGACCGCTGCATCGTCCTGGTGGACGCCGGGTATCTGCTCGGCGCGGCCGCCAGCCTCCTCGCCGGGGAACCCTCCCGCTCCCGCATCACCGTCGACCACACGTCCCTCATCCAGGGGCTGCGCGAACGCGCCGAGGGCGACACCGAACGCCCCCTGCTGCGCATCTACTGGTTCGACGGCGCCCCCGACCGCGTACCGCAGCCCGAGCACCGCAGGCTGCGCGTGATGCCCCGGGTGACCGTCCGGCTCGGCGCGCTGACCCGCAGCGACGGGCGCTGGGCGCAGAAGGGGGTGGACGCCGCCATGCACGCCGAGCTGACCGAGCTGGCCCGCAACCGGGCCTGCTCCGACGTGGTCCTCGTCACCGGCGACGGGGATCTCCTGCCCGGCATGATGGCGGCCAAGGAGCACGGCGTCGCCGTGCACCTGTGGGCGGTGCAGGCCGCCGACGGGGACTACAACCAGTCCGAGGACCTGGTCGCCGAGGCCGACGAGCGGCGCGTCCTCGACCGTGCGTGGATCACCAAGGCCGTACGGGCGAAGGACCTCGGAGGGGTCTGCGCGCCGCCTCCCGTGCCCCGACCGGAGATCGCCGCGATCCTGTCGGCGCCGCTGCCCGACTCCGCCCTCGCCGCGGCGGAACGACCGGCCCCCGAGCCCGAACAGGCCCCCGCGGGACGCAACGGCGCCGCCGAGCGGGTGCCCGCGGCCAAGGGCGTACCGACGCCGAAGGACCTCGCCGCCCTGCGGGGACCCGGCGCGCACCCCGCGCACCACCCGGCGACCGCCACGCTGCGCTGGTCCTCCGACAAGGGGTGGGTGGACCGGCCCGCTGCCTCGGCGGAGCCGCCGGAGGCGGCGGCGATGCCGACGCTGGCGCAGCTGACCACGGCGGAGCAGCGGTGGGCCGACCGGGAGGAGGACATCACCACGGTCGGCGGCGACCCCTTCGAGGTGGGACAGGTGTTCGCCCGGCGGTGGATCTCCCGGCTGACCGACCCGTCCCATGTGCAGAAGCTGTCGGCGATGTACCCGCGGGTGCCGCACCGCGTGGACGGGGAGCTGCTGCGGTACGCGGCGCGGTTCGGGCTGCTCGCGCACAAGGACGACCAGATCGACGAGCACGACCGGTACGCCATCCGGGCCGGGTTCTGGCGCGAGATCGATGTGCGGACCGCCACGGAGCACCCACCGGCCGGGGAGTGAGCCCGCGGCACCGCCCGGGCCTGCGCGTTCGCCGGCGGCGACGGGCTCACCGCGGCGTGTCGCGCGGTTTCCCCCGCCCGGCGAGGGGTGCCCCGGAGGCGATTCGGTCCCCGGGACCCCGTAGGCTCGTCCCTCGTGAGTACGCGTTCGGCACAGGCGGTTCGGCATGACGGGGATGTCGTGTGTGCCGTGCGGGGCCTCACCAAGACGTATCCGGCTACCCGGGGACGGCGCGGGACGCCGGGAACCCCCGAGGTACGGGCCAACGACGCGGTCGGACTGGAGGTCCGGCGTGGCGAGATCTTCGGACTGCTCGGGCCCAACGGCGCCGGGAAGACCACCCTCGTACGGCAGCTGACCGGGCTCATGCGGCCCGACGACGGCACCGTCGAGATCCTCGGGCACGACATCGTGCGCCACCCGGAGCGGGCCGCGCGCATCCTCGCCTACCTGGGCCAGGAGTCGACCGCGCTCGACGAGCTGACCGTGGCGCTGGCCGCCGAGACCACCGGGCGGCTGCGCGGCCTCGACGTACGGCGGGCGCGCGCCGAACGGGACGCCGTCCTCGACGAACTCGGGCTGAGCGGCCTCGCCGCACGGCCCCTGAAGAAACTGTCCGGAGGACAGCGCCGGCTCGCGTGCTTCGCCACCGCGCTGGTCGGCGAGCGGCCGCTGCTCGTGCTGGACGAACCGACCAGCGGCATGGACCCCGTCGCCCGGCGGTCGGTGTGGGCGGCCGTCGACCGGCGGCGCGCCGAGTCCGGCACCACCGTCCTGCTGGTCACCCACAACGTCATCGAGGCCGAGACCGTCCTCGACCGGGTCGCCGTCCTCGACCAGGGCCGCGTCATCGCCTGCGACACCCCGGCCGGGCTGAAGGAGAAGGTCGCCGGCGAGGTCCGCGTCGACCTGGTGTGGCGCGAGCGGGCCCCGCTGGACGTGCCCGAGGTGGCCGCCCTGCTGCCCCGGGCCGTGGAGTCGGGCCGCCGCTGGACTCTGCGGCTCGCCCCCGAGGAGGCGCGCGCGGTGGTGGCCACCGTCACCGGCGGCGCCGCCTTCGTCGCGCTCGACGACTTCACGCTCGCCACCCCGAGCCTGGAGGACGTCTACCTGGCGCTCGGCGGCAGCGCGGGCCACGCACAGGGCCTGGTCAAGGCGTGAGGGGCGCGGGCAGGGGCCGGACGGCGGCCGGTACCGGCGTGAACGCCGGGGCTGCCGCAGCCGTACGAGAATGGGCGACAGCCGAAGCGCGAAGGAGCAGCTCGACGTGAGTGTCGTACCCGCCGAGGCCCTGCCGGGCAGTGCCCTGGCAGTCGAGGAGCGCGCGGAGCGGGAGGCCGCCGAGCTGGGGCCCCGCGCCCGGCTGTGGCCCTCCCTCGCCGCCGTGTACCGGGCGCAGCTCTCCCGGGCACGGGTCGCGCGGATCCCGCTGCTGTTCGTCGCCACCTTCCAGTCGATCGGGATCATGATCCTGATGCGCGGGGTGGTGGACGGCGGAGCCGAGGCACAAGCCGTCGTCGCCGGGTCGTCCGTGCTCGTCGTCGCGTTCGTGGCGCTGAACCTGCTGGCGCAGTACTTCGGGCAACTGCGCTCCAGCGGCGGCCTCGACCACTACGCGACCCTGCCGGTGCCGCCGGCCGCCGTCGTCCTCGGCGCCGCCGGCGCGTACGCGTCGTTCACCGTGCCGGGGACCGTGGTCACGGCGGTGTTCGGGTGCGTGCTGTTCGGGCTGCCGCTGGCCCACCTGTGGGTGCTCGCCGCGGTGATCCCGCTCGCCGGGGCCGCCCTCGCCGGGCTCGGCGCCGCGCTGGGACTGCTCGCCCCGCGCCCCGAGCTCGCCACCGTCCTCGGCCAGCTCGGCATGTCGGCGGCGCTGCTGCTGGGCGTGCTCCCGGCCGACCGGATGCCCGCCCTGATCCAGTTCGCCCGCGACCTGCTGCCCTCCACCTACGGCGTCGAGGCCTTCGCGCGGACCTTCGGGCCCCACCCCGACTGGGCGTTCGTCCTCGGCGACCTCGCCGTCTGCGCGGGCGTCGGTGTCGTCTCCCTCGCCGTCGCCACCTGGGCGTACCGCAGGGCCGCCGTCCGGTGACGCGCCGCACGGCCACGCCTGGCACGATGTCAGAGTGACCGCACCGTTTTCTTCGCCTCCGCCGCAGCCGCACCACCAGCCGCCGACCGACCCCTGGGCCCAGCCGCCCACCGGCGGACACGGCGAGGGACACGTGTGGCACGAGCCGGAGGAGCCGTCCGGGCCCGGCATGGGGAGAGAGCTGCTGGAGGCCGCCGTCGTCACGGTGGTCATGACGCTGGTCGGCGGGGTGCTGCTCGGCGTGCTGTGGTGGTGGCTCGCCCCGCACGTACCGCTCGTCTCCGACGGGTCGGCGGTCTACTTCAAGGACACCGAGGGGGAGCAGGCCGTCGGCGTCGACGGAACGTTCACGCTGCTCGCGCTGGGCATGGGCGCGGTCAGCGCGCTCGTCGTGTTCCTTCTGCGCCGGCGCGGCGGCGTGCCGCTGGTCGCGGCGCTCGCCGTGGGCGGGCTGCTGGGTGCGGTCGTGGCGTGGCGGCTCGGGGTGTGGCTCGGGCCCGGCACGGATGTGGTGGCCCGGGCGAAGGAAGCGGGGCGGGGGGTGACGTTCTCGGCGCCGCTGAAGCTGGCGGCGAAGGGGGCGCTGCTGGCGTGGCCGCTGGCGGGGTTGCTGGTGCACCTCGTGTTGACGGGGCTGTTCGGGCCGCGGGACCCGGAGCGGTTCGAGGAGTACAAGGGCGCCGAATGACTCGGCGACCGCACCCTGCCGCTCGGCCGCAGGACGGCGGGCCACCGGCGTCGCCGGTCAGGGCAGCGTCCAGAACCGGACCGTGACGAGGTAGAAGACGACGACCCAGAAGACCATCGCCACCGCGACGACAGCGAGACCGCGGAGGTTGGCCCTGGCCGGTTCGTCCGGTGCCGGCCGCAGCCATCGCCCGAGCATCGGGTTCACGTAGTAGGGCATGGTCAGGAAGCTCATGAGGAAACTCGACAGCAGGTTGCCCACGAGCAGGCCGATCCAGAGCGGCATGTGCAGCGGGGACAGGGCGAGCGTCAGCAGCACGACGGTCGGGTACAGGCCGACCCAGACCGCGAGGGAGGTCCTGGTCTCGGAGGCGGGCGACGGTGCCTCCTTGCCGTTGCCCTCGAAGGCGAACCAACTGCCGAACGAATTGTCGATCGTGTGCAGTTGGAAGTCGCTGAACTTCTCGCCCTCGGCCAGGATCCTCCTCCGCTGGGGCGACGTCAGCCACGCGTCGAGGTGTTCCGCGCTGTCGTAGCGGTACAGCGTGGTCCATTCCTCCTGAAGCCCCTCGATGGGGCGGAAGAGCTCGGTCCCGCGAAACCCCTCGAACTTGCTCTCCTCCTGGACCATGCGGTGCTGCCAGGCGAGGAAGTCGTCGACCTGGTTCGGGGCGACGCGGTGAGTGACCACCACGGTGACCAGCGGATCGAGTGACTGGGTGCCGCTGCTGACCACCTGCTGGGTCGCTGGGCCGTCGAAGTACTTGGCGCCGACGTCGAGATACGTCTGCCTGGTCGCGCTGTTGATCCACGCCTGCAGATGCGCCACCGAGTCGAACCGGTACACGACGACCCAGTCGGACTGCAGCGCCGTCGGCGGGGAGATCTCGGCGCCGAGGAAACCGGGGTAGTAGGCGGCCGCGGCGTTGAGATCCTCCTGCCATGACTCGAACTCCCGCTCCGTTCCGGGCTGGACCCTCTGGCCGATGATCGCCGTCGCCGCGGCGGCTACGTTCTTTTCCGTGTTCATGGTGGCTCAACCTGTCGACACCGACTGCTCCGCAGGGAGTCGGCCGTATATGCGTTCCGGAGTCAGCGGCAGCGCGCGGTAGCGGACACCCGTGGCGTCATGCACCGCGTTCGCGAGCGCGGGGGCCACCGGGTTGATGCAGCACTCCGCCATCCCCTTCGCCCGCAGGGGCCCGACCGAATCCGCCGAGCCCACCAGGAGGACCTCGGTACGGGGGATGTCGGCGTAGGTGGGGATGCGGTAGTTACGGAGGTTCGGGTTGACCATGACGCCGTTGCCGTCGACCTGATGGTTCTCGGTCAGCGCGAAGCCGATTCCCTGGGCGACACCGCCCTCCACCTGTCCCCGGACCTGCGCCGGGTTGATGACCACCCCGGCATCGGCCGCCTGCACGCTGAACAGGATCCGTATCTCACCCGTCACGCGGTGCACGGCGACCCGGAACCCCTGCGTGTTGGAGGTGACGCTCCGGGGTGAGCCGTATGCCTTGCGGGCGGCGGTGAAGCGGATGCCACGTCTCCGGGCCAGCGCGACGAGTTCGGCCAGCGACACCCGCCGGTCCCCGCAGACGACACCGTCGTCGTCCATCGTGCACATCACGACATGGATGCCCGTGTGCGCGGCGGCGAAGTGCAGAATGCGGTCGCGCACGGCATTGGCCGCCCGCAGGACCGCGTTGCCCGCCACGAAGAGGCCCGCGCTGGCGAAGGCACCGGTGTCGAATCCCGTGCGGTCGGTGTCGGACTGCACCAGACGGATCCGTGACGGTGTCGTGCCCAACTGGTTGGCCGCGATCTGGACATGGGCCGTGGAGGTTCCCTCCCCGAACTCGGTGGTGCCGACCGCCAGTTCGTAGATGAGATCGTCGCCCAGCGTGACCCATGCCTCGGAGAGGTGGTCCGTCGGGGGCGCGGTCTCGTGCAGGGAACTCGCCACGCCGGCTCCGACGAGCCACTCGGGGCCGGGAGGCGGCTGGTCGGCCGTACGAGCCAGGGCGTCGCCCACCAGGTCGATGCACCGGGCGAGGCCGTCCTCGGTGAAGATCACGTCGTCGGGGCCCTCGTGCGTCGCGAGCAGGGGCTCACCCGGTCGCACGATGTTGCGCCGGCGCAGTTCGAGCGGGTCGATGTGCAGGGCGCGGGCCAGTTCGTCCATCGCCGACTCTACGGCGAACGCCGGCTGCGTCATGCCGTAACCGCGCAGCGCCCCGCTGGGCACGGTGTTCGTGTAGACGGAGTACGCGTCGTACTTCTTGTTGGGGCAGCGGTAGATCATGACGGCGGCTCCGCCCGCGTACAGCGTTTCGCCGCCGTGGTTCCCGTAGGCGCCGGTGTTCGACACGTTGCGTACCTGGAGGGCGGTGAGCGTTCCGTCGGCCTTCGCGCCGAGCTTGACCGTCAGGCTCATCGGATGCCGCGGCGAGGCCGTGGTGAACTCCTCCTCGCGGGTGTACTCGAAACAGGTGGGCCGTCCGGTGTCCAGGGTGGCGAGCGCGACCAGGTCCTCCGCGATCACCTCCTGCTTGCCCCCGAATCCGCCGCCGACGCGCTTGCAGAACACCCTCACCTGGTCCGGGCGCAGCGCGAACAGGTACTCCAGCTTGACCTTCGCGATCGACGGAGACTGGGAACTGGTGCGGACGTTCAGCCGACCGTCCTCCATCCAGGCGATCGAACCGTGGGTCTCCAGATGTGCGTGCTGCACCCGCGGTGAGAAGTACGTGCCTTCGTGGATCACGTCGGCCGCGGCGAACCCCGCGTCGACGTCACCGATGTGCGTGTGGAGTTCGACCAGGAGGTTGTGGCCGGGGTCGCGGACGAACGGATCGTGGGAGCCGTGCAGTTGGGGTGCGCCGTCGGCCATCGCCGCCTCCGGGTCGAACACCGCCGGCAGCACCTCGTACTCGACCGCGAGGCGCCGGCAGCCCTCCTCCGCCGCCCCGATCGTGTCGGCCAGGACCGCGGCGACGCGCTGACCGGCGAAGCGGACCGTGTCGTCGAGGACGTAGGTGTCGTCCGGGTCGACCAGGTGGTCGGTGTGGATCGCCGTGGTGAAGCGTCTGCGGGGTACGTCTTCCCAGGTGTAGACCCGATGCACGCCGGGCACCGCGAGGGCGGCGCTCCTGTCGATCGAGAGGATCCGGGCGTGGGCGTGGGGCGAGCGCAGCACCTTGAGATGCAGCATGCCGTCGATCCGCGTGTCCATGGTGAACTCGGCGTGACCGGTCACCACGTCATGGCCCGCGGGCGCGCCGACGCTCGTCCCGACGGCCTTGCCCGGTGCTGCCGTCTCCACCGCGCTGACGCCCTTCACGGCGTCCTCGATCGCCCGGTATCCGGTGCAGCGGCAGAGGTTCCCCTTCAACGCCCGTGGCAGATCCGCCTTCTGTTCCTCGGTGAAGGTCGCCGACGTCATGATCATCCCGGCGGTGCAGAAACCGCACTGGAATCCCGGGGCGTCCTCGAACTGCCGCTGCATGGGATGCGGGGCGCCCGGTCGCCCGAGGCCCTCGATCGTGGTCACCTCACGCCCGTTCGCGCGGAAGGCGGGGGTGATGCAGCTGTGCACCGGTACGCCGTCCAGCCACACCGTGCAGGCGCCGCAGTCGCCCGCGTCACAGCCCTTCTTGACGCCGAAGTGGCCGAGGGCGCGCAGGAACGTGCGCAGACACTGCCCCGGGGCCGGTTCCCGGTCGAATCCCCGGCCGTTCACGAGGTAGGTCATGACAGGTCCCCAGCCGTGAGTTCGCGGCGGATCTCTTCGGCGAAGTGCCGTGACAGGTGCAGACGGTGGTCGGGGGTCCCGTTGGGATCGGCGAACCAGACGTCGGCGGGCACGGCGTCGATGCTCTGCCGCAGGGTTCGGGCATCGGGCAGGGACGCGAAGGCGAGGCGGACCGGCCGTGTGGTGCCGGCGGTGACCGTGAGCAGCAGGTCATGCGCTCCCGGACGTCGCGTGCCGACGAGGAACACCGTCGAGCGGCCGAGCCGGGTCAGCGTGAAGCGACGGTGCGCGGTGCGTTCGCGCAGCGCGTGCTCCGGAATGGTGATCCGCCGGAGGATCTCCCCGGGGGCGAGAATGTTGCGGTGGTCGCCCGTGACGAAATCGAGGGCGTCGACGAAGCGTACGGAGCCGTCGGGCGCCCACAGCTCGTACCGCGCCTCCAGCGCGACCGTCAACGTGATCATCGGACCGGCCGGCAAGGACATGCAGATGTTTCCGCCGACGGTCGCCGCGTTCCAGACCTTGAACGAGGACAGGAACGCCTCGCAGCTCGTCCGGAAGAGACTCCCGGCGGTCCAGGTCTCCGGCCATGGAAAGGCGTACAGGTCGCGAATGGTGCAGGTGGCGCTGACCTCCAGACCCTCGTCCGTCGGGACAAGGGGCTCCCAACGCAACGCCGTCAGGTCGATCAGCCGTCGCAGGTCCGGCTGCTCCGTGGAATAGAGCCAGGTTCCGCCTGCGAGCCAGGCGTCGCCCTCGTGCCAGTCCATGCCTGGCTGCTCGGACGGCTGCCGGATTACTTCGGTGATGGTGTTGAGGTCCATGGAAACCGACCTACGGGAGAACGGGCCTACGGGAAGGCAACCGTCCCCTGGGGCTGGTGGCGTGGATTTCCCGCTGATCTGACCGAGCGGATACCACCGTGCCGTACTGTCGGGCGGCCGAGCCACGAGGGGACGGCGGGCACACGCAGTTCTGCCTCAGCTTATCGCAGCGGGCGGATGACGGCCCGGCCGAGGACAACTGGCCCCGCACACCGGCCCCGCACACCGGCCCCGCACACCACCCCCGCCCGCCACTTCGCATCCGGCGATGCCACTCATGTCAGGGGCGGTCCGGCAACACCGCCCCTGACATACCGGGAGCCGCTGATGGAGTCCTAGGTGCCCGACACCCTCGCGATCGCCGCCGTCGTCGCCCCCGTCAACGCCGCCAGATCCCCCGGCGTCAGCTCGACCTCCAGCCCCCTTCGCCCGGCCGAGACGCAGATCGTGGCGTGGCCGGAGGCCGACTCGTCCAGGACCGTGCGGAGCTTCTTGCGCTGGCCCAGGGGGGAGATGCCCCCGCGGACGTACCCCGTCGTGCGCTCCGCCAGCGTGGGATCCGCCATCGCCGCCCGCTTCCCGCCGACCGCCGTCGCCAGCGACTTCAGGTCCAGCTGGCCCGCGACCGGCACCACGGCCACGACCAGCGCGCCGTCGACGTCCGCGACGAGGGTCTTGAAGACACGCTCGGGCGAGACGCCCATCGCCTCCGCCGCCTCCTCGCCGTAGGAGGGGTGGGACGGGTCGTGCTCATAGGCGTGGACGGTGAACTCCACGCCCGCCGCCGTCAGCGCCACCGTCGCCGGCGTGCCCCCCGCCTGCTGCTTCTTCGCCTTCTTCGCCATCCCAGCCTGTCCCGGTAGCCGTGTCCGCGAGCCGTCCTCAGTTGAGGCTCGTCGGACCCCGCGTCAGCTCCGACGCGGGCAACGACGGCAGACTACGGATGATCGCGCTCTCCGCGCGCAGCAGTTTCAGCTCGTCACGCAGCCGGGACGCGGTGTCGGGGGCCTGGAGGAGCCGCTGCTTGGCCGGGGTGTCGAGCATCATCGCCGCGGCGACCAGGTACGACACCACGGCCGGCTCGTCGGGCAGGTCCGCGCCCGTCGACAGCGAGCGCTCCCGCGCCCCCGCCAGACGCTTCTGGTACTGCCGGAAGGCCCGCAGCACGCCCTCGGCGAGCGCGCCCGCCTCGTCGCCGGGTGCCTCCGGCAGCTCCTCCAGGTCCGCCACGAGGAACGGGCCCGTCGTGTCGAGCGAGAGCAGCCGGACCCGGTTCGTGCCGGTGGCGAGGACCTCGAACGTGCCGTTGTCGCGCTCCCGGATGGTGGCCGCGTCGGCGATGCAGCCCACCGTGTGGAACGCCTTGGCCGGGTCGTCGCCGAACCCGGCGGTCGGGCCGCGCTCCGGGAGCGCCGTCGGATCCGGCATACCGGGCGCGCTCGGCGCGACCTCGTGGCCGTCGCGGATGGCGACGACGGCGAAGCGGCGGGGTTCGTCCTCGGGGGTCTTCAGCAACTCGCGCATCATGGCGCGGTAGCGCTCCTCGAAGATGTTCAGAGGAAGCACGAGCCCCGGGTACAACACCGAGTTCAGGGGGAAGAGCGGCAGCCGGACGGTGGTCACGAGGCCAGAGCCTAGTCGCCGTCGGGGCGCGCGCGTTCGCTCGTACTGGTTTGTGACCTTGCCGCGGGCCTTCCGGCGCGCTTGCCGGACCGCGTCAGCAGCGGCATCGAGGACGCCACCTCCAGCCGTACCCCGTCGCGCAGTTGGAGGAACTGGCCCAGCGGATCGCCGGAGACCCGGTCCCAGGGGAACGAGGTGGCGTACGGGCCGATCCTGCGCAGTTGCTCCAGGGCGTCCGGCCAGCGTTCGAGACGGACCAGGACGTAGGTGAGGAGGTTGCGGACCTCGGCGGGCCACGGGTCGCCGGGCTCGTACGCGGCGGAGAGCGCGATGGCGCGGTCCGCCGCCTCGTCCAGCCGGGCGCGTCCCACTTCGGGGCCGCCGCCGTCGACGAGATGGGCGAAGGCCGCCCGGACCGGGAGGGCCTGGACGAGGGAGCCGGGCAGGGCGTCCTCGGCGGCCCGTTCGGCGAAGTCGAAGCACTCGGGGTGCGAGCCGTACCAGGCGGCGGAGAGGTACTTCAGGGCCGAGACATGACAGCCGTAGTGGTGCGGAGAGCGGCGCACCGCCTCCGCCCACAGCCGCTCGAAGCCGGCGCGGCCGACGCCCGTGCCCCGCGCGTGGTCCAGGGCGATCCGCCACGGCACGGGGTCGCGCGGCGCGCGCTCGGCGGCCGACATGATCAACGGACCCGCCTCGCGCAGCAGTTCCACCCTGGCGGGGGAGCGCCAGCCGCGGGACACCGCCAGCTCGGCCCTGACCAGCAGGACGTCCGGGTCGTGCGGGGCGGCGCGCCGCCACTCGCGCAGCCAGGGGTCGCGCGCGCGGGCGAAGGCGGCGAGCCGCAGCGCGTACCGGTCGCGGTTCTCCCACTCCACCGCCTCCCGCGTCGTCGCGAGCAGCCGGGCCGCGGGCGCGTACTCACCCCGGCCGGCCGCGACCAGCGCGGGCCCGAGCCGCTCGTCGGGGGCGTCGAGCAGCACGTCGTCGTCGGCCGGCAGACCGTCGGCGAGACCCGAGGTGTGCCGCGCCATCCGGGCCGTGCGCACGAGCGCACGCAGCAGATCCATGTGGCGCGCCCCCTTTGCGCCCGGCCGGTCCGCTCGGCGGGACCGGTGCTCACCGTCTGGTACAACGCCTCGACGGTGGTGTCGTGGTCGGTGGTTCGAGGGGAAGACGGAGCGCGGGCGGCTCGGGTTGTGCCTCTTCACAACCTTTTCAGTTCCTGCTCAGCAGCCGTGTGGCGCCCGCGGCGACCGTCGTCGCGAGGATCCAGCCCAGCAGGATCACCACCACCGCGAGCCACTGCCAGGCGCCCCGCAGCTGCCAGTAGCCGACCTGGCCGAGGTCGATCACCGGGAGCAGCAGGTCCAGGGCGAACAGGGACGGACTCCAGTGCGGGTGTTCACCGCTCTTCATCGGCGGATGGTCCGCGTGGGAGAAGGCGTACGAGGCGAGCGCCCACAGCAGCGCCATCCAGACGGCGGCCCGTCCCGGCCGGTACCCGTACGCCACCGTCCAGTCCTGCGCGTAGCCCCACAGCTTGGCCGCGAGCGGCAGGTTCTCCCGGCGGTGGCGCTGCTTGGCGAGGAGCACGTCGCGGGCGCCCTCGTCGTCGCCGCTGGCCCGCAGGACGGTCGCGAGCCGCTCGTACGGCTCCGGCTGGTACTCGGGGGTCGCCGCCGCCACCCACTCCAGCCGTCCGGCCAGCGGGAACCGGTCGCGGGGCACGAGGTTCTCGTACTGGAAGCCGCCCATCTGGAGGTTGCCGGGCCCCGGCCAGCTGTCCGCCCGGTCGATGAGGACGCCGACCCGGGCGCCTGACAGCACGACCTTGCCGCGCTCGGGCCGCTCGCCGAGGAACCGCAGCTCGGGCACCTGGACCCGGCGCAGGGACAGCTCCTGTTCATCCGTGAAGGTGAACCTGGCCCGCTCCAGGTCGACGGCGTCCCCGAAACGCCCGTCGTCCAGCCGTATCCCGCCCTGGCACTCGAACCGCTGGACGCGGGTGCCGCGCGCGGGTGTGCTGCCGCTGGTGTACAGCGGATTCCCGACGCCGGCGGGGGTCAGATAGAGGGTGCGCTCGACGGTCAGCTGCGGCGCGTTCAGGGCGAGGCGGCCGTAGGGGTTGGCGAGCCGGCTGCCGCGCAGGCTGAGCGAGGCGCCGACGGTCGCCCCGCGCAGGCTCAGCTCGCCGTGCGACTCCAGCATCTCGGCCTGCACGTCCTGGGCGACGCTGAGACCGTCGGCGGACAGGGAGCGGCCGTGCCGGTCGCGGTAGACGACCGCCTGGTTGAGCAGCAGATCGGTGCCGATGTGCGCGTCGGCGAGCCGCACCCCGTTGTGGAAGCGGCAGCGCGGCAGATGCAGATCGCCCTCGGTGTGCAGCCGGGCCGCCTCCAGCCGCGGCACCGAGCAGTCCACCAGCCGGACGGTGGTGAACCGGGCCTCCGGCACCAGGATCTCCTTCTCGAAACGGCAGCCCTTCATCTCCACGTACGGCACCACCTGGCCGCCCGCCAGCTCCAGGACGCCCTTGACCTGCACGCCGACCAGCTTGAGGGCGGACACCCGGCCGGCCAGCGCGGGCGGTCCGTCCAGCAGCAGCCAGGCCACGATCCGGGCCCGTACCGTCCGCTCCGGGCCCCAAGGATGGCCGCCGTGCGGATCGTCCTCGGCGGTGTCGCCGCTGCGGAGGTCGTACACGCTGCCGTTGCGGAACGCCTGCCACATACCGGCCTCGGCGGCGGTGAGGTCGTCCGGGATCTCCCCGTCGTCCCGGATGGCGGCACCCTCGCTCACGGCTGTTCCTTCCTGCGTCTCCGTCACTCGCGTGTATCGCACAACAGTTCATGCAGGTGATGCCCGCTGAGTGACGCCCCGAACGCTAGACGTGAAGAGGATCTTCCGGGTTTCGCCGACGACGCGTATCAGCCATTGGAACGTGCGGACAGCCGTCGACCGAGGTCTGAGAGAATTGGGCCTGTGATCTCCCGAATCGATCTGCGCGGCGACGCCCTCCCGAAGGGACCCGCCCTGCGCGACCTGCTGCCCCGAGCCGACTTCGACGTCTCGGCCGCCCTGGAGAAGGTGCGTCCGATCTGCGAGGCCGTGCATCATCGCGGGGACGCGGCGCTGATCGACTTCGCCGAGAAGTTCGACGGGGTACGCCTCACCTCCGTGCGGGTCCCGGCCGAGGCCCTCACGGACGCGCTGGACCAGCTCGACCCGGCCGTCCGCGCGGCCCTGGAGGAGTCCATCCGCCGCGCCCGCCTCGTCCACCGCGAGCAGCGCCGCACCACCCACACCACCCAGGTCGTGCCCGGCGGCACCGTCACCGAGAAGTGGGTGCCGGTCGAGCGCGTCGGCCTCTACGCCCCCGGCGGCCGCTCGGTCTACCCCTCCTCCGTGATCATGAACGTGGTCCCGGCGCAGGAGGCGGGCGTCCCCTCGATCGCGCTGGCCTCGCCCGCGCAGGCCGAGTTCGACGGACTGCCGCACCCCACGATCCTCGCCGCGTGCGCCCTGCTCGGCGTCGACGAGGTGTACGCGGCCGGCGGCGCCACCGCCGTCGCGATGTTCGCGTACGGCACCGAGTCCTGCCCGCCGGCCAACATGGTCACCGGGCCGGGCAACATCTGGGTGGCCGCCGCCAAGCGCTACTTCACCGGCGTCATCGGCATCGACTCCGAGGCCGGCCCCACCGAGATCGCGGTCCTCGCGGACGACACCGCCGACCCGGCGCACGTCGCCGCCGACCTGATCAGCCAGGCCGAGCACGACCCGCTCGCCGCCGCCGTGCTCGTCACCGACTCCGTCGAGCTCGCCGACGCCGTCGAGAAGGAACTGGGCCCGCAGGTCGAGGCCACCAAGCACATCGAGGACCGGATCCGCCCCGCCCTCGCGGGCCGGCAGTCCGCGATCGTCCTGGTCGACGGTATCGACGAGGGCCTCAGGGTCGCCAACGCCTACGGCGCCGAACACCTGGAGATCCAGACCACGGACGCCGCCGCCGTCGCCGAGCGCGTCGTCAACGCGGGGGCCATCTTCATCGGCCCCTGGGCGCCGGTCTCGCTCGGCGACTACGCGGCGGGCTCCAACCACGTGCTCCCGACCGGCGGCTGCGCCTGCCACTCCTCCGGTCTGTCCGTCCAGTCCTTCCTGCGCGGCATCCACATCGTCGACTACACGCGGGACGCGCTGGCCGACGTCGCGCACCACGTGGTCACGCTGGCGGAGGCGGAGGACCTGCCCGCGCACGGCGCGGCGATCAAGGCAAGGTTCGGCTGGAAGGTACCTGGTCAGTGAGCTTCGGAATCGACGATCTCCCCGTCCGGGACGAACTGCGCGGCAAGAGCCCCTACGGCGCGCCCCAGCTCGACGTCCCGGTACGGCTGAACACCAACGAGAACCCCTACCCCCTGCCCGAGCCGCTGGTGGAGCGGATCGCGGAGCGGGTGCGCGAGGCGGCACGGAACCTCAACCGCTACCCCGACCGGGACGCGGTGGAGCTGCGGACCCGGCTCGCCGAGTACCTGACGCGGACCTCCGGGTACGCCGTGGACGTGAGACACGTCTGGGCGGCCAACGGCTCCAACGAGGTCATCCAGCAACTGCTGCAGACCTTCGGCGGACCCGGCCGCACCGCCATCGGTTTCGAGCCGTCGTACTCGATGCACGGACTCATCGCGCGCGGCACCGGCACCGGCTGGATCTCCGGCCCCCGTAACGACGACTTCACGATCGACCTCGCGGCGGCCCAGCGGGCCGTCGCCGAGCACCGGCCCGACGTCGTCTTCGTCACCACCCCCAACAACCCCACGGGCAACGCGGTCCCCCGGGACACGGTCCTCGCCCTGTACGAGGCCGCCCAGGCGGCCAAGCCGTCCATGGTCGTCGTCGACGAGGCCTACGTCGAGTTCAGCCACGGCGACTCCCTGCTGCCGCTGATCGAAGGACGGCCGAATCTCGTCGTCTCGCGCACCATGTCCAAGGCCTTCGGCGCCGCCGGACTGCGCCTCGGCTACCTCGCCGCGCACCCGGCGGTCGTCGACGCGGTCCAGCTCGTACGGCTGCCCTACCACCTGTCCGCCGTCACCCAGGCGACCGCCCTGGCCGCCCTGGAGCACACCGACACCCTCCTCGGCTATGTCGAGCAGCTGAAGGCGGAGCGGGACCGGCTGGTCGCCGAGCTGCGTGCCCTCGGCTACGACGTCACCGAGTCCGACGCCAACTTCGTGCAGTTCGGGACGTTCGACGACGCGCACAAGATGTGGCGGAAGATCCTCGACCGGGGCGTCCTGGTCCGGGACAACGGCGTACCGGGGTGGCTGCGGGTGACCGCCGGAACCCCGGCCGAGAACGACGCGTTCCTCGACGCGGTACGTGAACTACTGAGCTATGTGGGGGACACCCCCACACCCCCGGAGGAGCAGAGCGCATGAACCGCGTTGGACGCGTGGAGCGGGTCACCAAGGAGACGTCGGTCGTCGTCGAGATCAACCTCGACGGGACCGGCCGCACCGAGATCTCCACCGGGGTCGGCTTCTACGACCACATGCTCGACCAGCTCGGCCGCCACGGACTGTTCGACCTCACCGTGAAGACCGACGGCGACCTGCACATCGACTCCCACCACACCATCGAGGACACCGCCCTCGCGCTGGGCGCCGCCTTCAAGCAGGCCCTCGGCGACAAGGTGGGCATCTACCGCTTCGGCAACTGCACCGTCCCGCTGGACGAGTCCCTCGCCCAGGTCACCGTCGACCTCTCCGGCCGCCCCTACCTCGTGCACACCGAGCCCGAGAAGATGGCGCCGATGATCGGCGAGTACGACACCACGATGACCCGGCACATCCTGGAGTCCTTCGTCGCCCAGGCGCAGATCGCGCTGCACGTGCACGTGCCGTACGGGCGCAACGCCCACCACATCGTCGAGTGCCAGTTCAAGGCGCTGGCCCGCGCCCTGCGCTACGCCTCCGAGCGCGACCCGCGCGCGGCCGGGATCCTGCCCTCCACGAAGGGCGCGCTGTGAACAGCCTCTCGACCATCCTGATCGTCGTCGGTCTGTTCCTGGTCGGCGGGATCATCTCCTTCGTCAAGCAGCAGATGCCGAAGGGCCTCATCGTGCTGCTCTCCCTCGCCGCCGCGATGTGCCTCGTCGCGGGCGTCATGAGGCTGGAGGTGTGGAATTGAGCACCGAGAACACGGGACCGGGGACCACCGTGACCACTCCCGCCAAACGCGTCGTCGTCTTCGACTACGGCTTCGGCAACGTCCGCTCCGCCGAGCGCGCCCTCGCGCGCGCGGGAGCCGACGTCGAGATCACCCGTGACTTCGACACGGCGATGAACGCCGACGGACTGCTGGTGCCCGGCGTCGGCGCCTTCGCCGCCTGCATGAAGGGGTTGAAGGAGGCGCGCGGCGACTGGATCATCGACCGCAGGCTCGCCGGCGGACGCCCGGTCATGGGCATCTGCGTCGGCATGCAGATCCTCTTCGCGCGGGGCATCGAGCACGGCGTGGAGACCGAGGGCCTCGACGAGTGGCCCGGCGCGGTCGAGCCGCTCCAGGCCGAGATCGTGCCGCACATGGGCTGGAACACCGTCGACGCCCCGGCCGGCTCGGAGCTGTTCGCCGGCCTCGACGCGGACGCCCGCTTCTACTTCGTGCACTCCTACGCCGTCCACGACTGGTCCCTGGAGACGCACAACCCGAACCTCACCGCGCCCAAGGTCACCTGGTCGACGCACGGCAAGCCCTTCGTGGCGGCCGTCGAGAACGGCGCCCTGTGGGCCACGCAGTTCCACCCCGAGAAGTCCGGCGACGCCGGAGCCCAGCTGCTGACCAACTGGATCGGAACCCTGTAGACCATGGCAAAGCTCGAACTCCTCCCCGCCGTCGACGTCCGCGACGGCCAGGCCGTCCGCCTCGTGCACGGCGAGTCCGGCACGGAGACCTCCTACGGCTCCCCGCTGGAGGCCGCCCTCTCCTGGCAGCGGGCGGGCGCCGAGTGGCTGCACCTGGTCGACCTGGACGCCGCGTTCGGCACCGGCGACAACCGTGAGCTGGTCGCCGAGGTCACCCGGGCCATGGACATCAAGGTCGAGCTGTCCGGGGGCATCCGGGACGACGCCTCCCTGGAGAAGGCCCTCGCCACCGGCTGCACCCGCGTCAACCTCGGCACCGCCGCACTGGAGAGCCCCGAGTGGGTCGCCAAGGTCATCGCCGAGCACGGCGACAGGATCGCGGTCGGCCTGGACGTCCGCGGCACGACCCTCAAGGGCCGCGGCTGGACCCGCGACGGCGGCGACCTCTACGAGACGCTTGAGCGCCTCGACAAGGAGGGCTGCGCCCGGTACGTCGTCACCGACATCGCCAAGGACGGCACCCTCCAGGGACCCAACCTGGAGTTGCTGCGCAACGTCTGCGCGGTCACCGACCGCCCGGTCGTGGCGTCCGGCGGCGTGTCGTCCCTCGACGACCTCCGTGCCATCGCCGAGCTGGTACCCCTCGGTGTCGAGGGCTCCATCGTCGGGAAGGCCCTGTACGCGAAGGCGTTCACCCTGGAAGAGGCCCTGGAGGCTGTGTCGTCATGACGTCCGATGCCGTGCGGCGGGTGCAGAGCGGGAGTCCCTGGGAGGAGTCCTTCGGCTCCGCGCGTGCCGTCGCGGCGGGCGACCGCGTGCTGGTGGCGGGCACCACGTCCTTCAAGGGCGATGTGCTCTACGGGGAGGGCGACCCGTACGAGCAGGCCAAGGTGGCCTTCACCAGCGCGGTCGAGGCGCTCGGCGAGTT
The DNA here is from genome assembly GCF_900290235.1 of Streptomyces sp. MA5143a. GTDB lineage: Bacteria > Actinomycetota > Actinomycetes > Streptomycetales > Streptomycetaceae > Streptomyces. Next base: position 32,281 of record NZ_OLMK01000015.1, on the reverse strand, counting down.
CGGGCTCGGCGCCGAGTCCGTGATCCGGACGAGGATGTACCTGGCGCACCTGCGGGACGTCGACGCGGTCGGGCGGGCCCACCGGGAACTGTTCGAGCCGGTGCGCCCCGCCGCGACCCTGCTGGTCGTGGACGGTTTCTTCGACCCGCGCATCCTCGTCGAAGTAGAAGTCGAAGCATTCAAGGGCCAGAGGCCTTCCTGAAGGAGCCGTGGATTCATGACCCTGGCGGTCCGAGTCATCCCCTGCCTGGACGTGGACAACGGCCGGGTCGTCAAGGGAGTCAACTTCCAGAACCTGCGTGACGCGGGCGACCCGGTCGAGATGGCCAAGGTGTACGACACCGAGGGCGCCGACGAGCTGACGTTCCTCGACATCACCGCGTCCTCCGGCAACCGCGAGACCACCTACGACGTGGTGCGCCGCACCGCCGAGCAGGTCTTCATCCCGCTGACCGTCGGCGGCGGTGTCCGCACCGCCGAGGACGTCGACAAGCTGCTGCGGGCGGGCGCGGACAAGGTCGGCGTGAACACCGCGGCGATCGCCCGACCCGACCTGATCCGCGAGATCGCCGAGCGCTTCGGCCGCCAGGTGCTGGTCCTGTCGGTGGACGCACGGCGCACGGAGTCCGGCTCCTTCGAGGTCACCACCCACGGTGGCCGCAGGGGCACGGGCATCGACGCCGTCGAGTGGGCCCACCGGGCCGCCGAGCTGGGCGCCGGGGAGATCCTGCTCAACTCGATGGACGCGGACGGCACGAAGGACGGCTACGACCTGGAGATGATCACCGCCGTCCGCAAGCACGTCACGGTCCCCGTCATCGCCTCCGGCGGCGCCGGCCGGCTCACGGACTTCCCCCCGGCCATCGAGGCGGGCGCCGACGCCGTCCTCGCCGCCTCGGTCTTCCACTTCGGCGACCTCCGCATCGGCGAGGTCAAGAACGCGCTCAGGGAAGCGGGTCACCCGGTGCGGTGAACCCGCCGCTGTCCATGGAGAGCTGAGCCCCGGTCACCGGGTGGCCGGGGCTCAGCCCTGGGCACGGCAGCCGGGACGGAGCCCGGTCAGATGCCCAGCTGCTTGGTCTCGTGGAGCTTGGTGATCGCTTCCTTCTCCCCGTCCAGTTCCACGTCGGCGACCTGCTGGCGGCCGTAGAGGAACAGCAGCAGCTCCGACGGCTCGCCGGTGACCGTGACGACCGGGGTCCCCCGGTGGGCCACCGCCGTACGGCCGTCCGGGCGGCGCAGGACCAGACCGGTGGGGGAACCCCGGCCCATGAGGCGGGAGGTGCGCTCCAGCCGGGACCACAGGGCGTCCTGGAAGACATGGTCGAGTTCGCGCGGCGACCAGTCGGGCCGCGCGCGGCGGATGTCCTCGGTGTGGACGTAGAACTCGATCGTGTTGGACGCCTCGTCGATCTGCTTCAGGGAGAAGGGCGAGAAACGCGGCGGGCCGGTACGGACGAGCTGGACCAGCTCCTCGTACGGCTTCTCGGCGAACTCCGCCATCACCCGGTCCAGGCGGGAGGCGAGCTGCTTGATGAGGATGCCCCCGGCGGCGTCGGGGCGACGCTCGCGCACCACCACATGCGCGGCCAGATCCCGGGTCGTCCAGCCCTCGCACAGGGTGGGGGCATCGGGGCCCGAAGTCTCCAACAGGTCGGCGAAAAGGAGCCGTTCACGCTTGGCATGGGTCGACATGCCGCCAGCCTACGACCGCCACCCCCGGCAGCCCAGGGCAGGCCCCCGCCGACGCGCGGCCTGCCCCGCTGTTCGTACGACGATACGGTCCGGCCTGTGGACAACGGGCGGGGCCGATCGCCGGGGCGCGGCACAATGGCACGCATGACCAGCACGCCGTCCCCCAGCAGCCCCAGCGGTCCCGGAGCCCCGAGCGGCCCCGGCGCTCCCAGCGCGCTGGACCCCGAGATCGCCGCGCGCCTCAAGCGCAGCGCCGACGGGCTCCTGCCCGCCATCGCCCAGCAGTACGACACCGGCGAGGTGCTCATGCTCGGCTGGATGGACGACGAGGCGCTCCACCGCACCCTCACCACCGGACGCTGCACCTACTGGTCGCGCAGCCGCCGCGAGTACTGGGTGAAGGGCGACACCTCCGGCCACTACCAGTGGGTGAAGTCGGTCGCCCTGGACTGCGACGCCGACACCGTCCTCGTCAAGGTCGACCAGGTCGGCGCCGCCTGCCACACCGGCGCCCGCACCTGCTTCGACGAGGACGTCCTCAAGGCCGTCGAGGGCGGCGCCGATTCCGGCGTACCGCCACTGGATCAGTAAGGTCAGCCGCCATGGACCTCGAGACGTTCCGCAAGCTGGCCTCCGACCGCCGTGTCATCCCCGTCAGCCGCAAGCTCCTCGCCGACGGCGACACCCCGGTCGCGCTCTACCGCAAGCTCGCCGCCGAGCGCACCGGCACCTTCCTCCTCGAGTCGGCGGAGAACGGCCGCTCGTGGTCCCGCTACTCCTTCGTGGGCGTCCGCAGCCACGCCACCCTCACCGCGCGGGACGGCCAGGCGCACTGGCTCGGCACCCCGCCGGTCGGCGTCCCGGTCGACGGTGACCCCCTCGCCGCCCTGCGCGCCACCATCGAGGCGCTCCACACCCCGCACCAGGAAGGCATGCCCCCCTTCACCGGCGGCATGGTCGGCTACCTCGGCTACGACATCGTGCGCCGCCTGGAGAAGATCGGGCCCGGCGAGCAGGACGACCTGCGGCTGCCCGAGCTGACCATGCTGCTGACGAGCGACCTGGCGGTCATGGACCACTGGGAGGGCTCGGTCCTGCTGATCGCCAACGCCATCAACCACAACGACCTGGACACGGGCGTCGACGAGGCCTACGCCGACGCCGTCGCCCGCCTCGACGCCATGCAGGCCGACCTCACCCGGTCCGTCGCCCAGCCCCCGGCGGTCCTCCCGCCCTCCGAGCTGCCCGAGTACACCGCTCGCTGGGGCGGCCCCGACTTCCAGGAGGCCGTCGAGGACATCAAGGAGCGCATCCGGGCGGGCGAGGCCTTCCAGGTCGTCCCCTCCCAGCGCTTCGAGACCCCGTGCACGGCGAGCGCCCTCGACGTCTACCGCGTCCTCAGGGCCACCAACCCGTCCCCGTACATGTACCTGTTCCGGTTCGACGGCTTCGACGTCGTCGGCTCCTCGCCCGAGGCCCTGGTCAAGGTCGAGGACGGGCAGGCCATGGTCCACCCCATCGCCGGCACCCGGCACCGGGGCGCCACCCCGCAGGAGGACCAGGCCCTCGCCGACGAACTGCTCGCCGACCCCAAGGAGCGCGCCGAGCACCTGATGCTGGTGGACCTGGGGCGCAACGACCTGGGCCGGGTCTGTGAACCGGGCTCGGTCGAGGTCGTCGACTTCATGTCGATCGAGCGGTACTCCCACGTGATGCACATCGTGTCCACCGTCACCGGCCGGGTCGCCGCCGGCCGCACCGCGTTCGACGTGCTCACCGCCTGCTTCCCCGCAGGCACCCTCTCCGGCGCCCCCAAGCCGCGCGCGATGCAGATCATCGACGAGCTGGAACCCTCCCGCCGCGGCCTGTACGGCGGCTGTGTCGGCTATCTCGACTTCGCGGGCGACTCGGACACCGCCATCGCCATCCGCACCGCCCTGCTGCGCGACGGCACGGCGTACGTCCAGGCCGGCGCCGGCATCGTCGCCGACTCCGACCCCGTCGCCGAGGACACCGAGTGCCGCAACAAGGCGGCGGCCGTGCTGCGCGCCGTGCACACGGCGAACCGGCTCGGACAATAGGGCGCTTCTCACGTGAGCCCCGGGTGACAACCCACCCGGGGCTCAGGCGATAGTGGAGTACGTGACCGCAGTACCTCACCCCCGTTCCGAGCCCGCGTTCGTCCGCTCCGGCCGGCGCAGCCTCGCCCTGGCGCTGCTGAGCGGCGCGCTCGGCGCCGCCGTCGCGCTGCTCGCCACCCGCCAGCGCTGGTCGGAGGGCACGGCGTCGGTGGCCGGCGGCGCCTTCCCGCTGACCGCCAAGGGCAGCGACGTCACGGGCGTGCCCGCGGCCCTCGCCGTCGTGGGCCTCGCCGCGCTCGTCGCCGTCTTCGCCGTCCGCCGCTCCGGACGCGTCCTGGTCGCCGTGCTGCTCGCCCTCTCCGGCGCGGGCACCGTCGCCGCCGCCCTGTACGGCGCCTACGACAGCTCGGCCCTCGACGACAAGGCCGCCGAGGCCTCCGGCGACACCTCCGCCACCGTCGACGCGCTCAGCCACACCGGCTGGCCGTACGTCGCGGCGGTCGGCGGCGCCCTCATCCTGCTCGCCGGGCTGCTCGCCCTGCGGTACGGACGGCTGTGGCCCGGGATGTCCGGCCGCTACGAGCGCGACGGCACCCCCCGTCAGCGCAAGCCCAAGCCGGTGGACCCCGACCGCCCCGAGGACATGTGGAAGGCCCTGGACCGGGGCGAGGACCCCACGGGACCGGACCCCACCTAGCCGGACCCAGGGGGGCGGACCCCCACTCAAGGCACTCGTGGGCGTACGGGACAATGGACGCCGAGCGTCCGGCTCACCACGGGCATCGAGCGCCACGCATCGAGCGACACGCACGAGCAGTCACTCGCACCGAGCAACTGCGCAACTGAGCAACGAGGAGCAACGTCATGGCGGGCAGCAGCCACGGCCACACCCCGGCCGCCTGGACCGGCGTCACCATCGCCTTCATCGGTTTCTGCGTCTCGGGCGCCTACATGGTGATGGCCGAACCGCTGGGATTCTGGGCGGGCATGGTCATCGTCCTGCTCGGCGGCGTCGTCGGCATGATCATGAAGTCGATGGGCCTCGGCCAGGCCAAGTCGACGCACGGCGACGACTGGTCCGGCGCCGCGAAGGCGGAGGGCAAGGCCATCAGCGGCGAGCCCGTCCCCGCCAAGGGCTGACGCTCCGCACGGGGCGGCCCGGTCCGCCCCGGGGCACCCGGCCGTCCGGTCCGCCCCGGGGGCGCCCGGCCGCCCTCACGCGCGCCTGTGGCGCCCGCCGGGCACAATGCGGTGTGTGAACGCCGAGCCCCAGCCAGTCGCGCCGTCGCACGCCGCTCAAGCCGCCCCGGCCCGGGGCGGCGCGCTGCGACGGCTCTGGATCCCCGCCGCCGCGCTCGCGGCCGTCGGCGGGGCCTTCGCGTATGTCGCGGCCGTGGACCCGAACGAACCCGGCCACTACCCCGTCTGCCCGCTCTGGCGGTTCACCGGCCTGTACTGCCCGGGCTGCGGCGGGCTGCGCAGCGCGCACGCCTTCGCCCACGGCGACCTCGCCACCGCCCTCCAGGACAACGCGCTGGCGGTGGCCGCTTTCCTGACCCTGGCGGCGCTATGGACCGTATGGGTGGTCCGGGCGGCCCGCGGACGGCCGATGCGACTCGAACTCCGGCCCGCGGCCCTGTGGGCGCTCGGCGCGTCGGTGCTGGCCTTCACGGTGGTCCGGAACCTGCCGTTCGGTGCCTGGCTTCACCCTTGATCGAACGGGGAAGGCCCCCAGGTCGTGGGACCGCCGTCAACCGGATGCGAGAGCTGTGCCCCGGTCCGGCTACCATCGCAGTGAACCGCCAGGACCCTGTGAAGCGCCCGTCAGCCGAAAATCGACTGCCGGACGTTGTCACCGAACGCAACCGTCTGAAAGGGGGCCGCTCGCGTGAGTGTGCTCGACGAGATCATCGACGGAGTCCGTGCCGACCTTTCGGAGCGGCAGGCCCGCGTCAGCCTCGAAGAGCTCAAGGAGCGCGCGGCCAAGGCTCCCGCGGCCAAGGACGGCGCGGCCGCCCTGCGCGGCGACGGCGTCAAGGTCATCTGCGAGGTCAAGCGCTCCAGCCCCTCCAAGGGCGCGCTCGCCGCGATCGCCGACCCGGCCGGCCTCGCCGCCGACTATGAAGCGGGCGGCGCCGCGGTCATCTCCGTCCTCACCGAACAGCGCCGCTTCGGCGGCTCGCTCGCCGACCTGGAGGCCGTGCGGGCCCGCGTGGACATCCCCGTGCTGCGCAAGGACTTCATCGTCACCTCCTACCAGCTGTGGGAGGCCCGCGCGTACGGCGCCGATCTGGCCCTGCTGATCGTCGCCGCCCTCGACCAGCCCGCCCTTGAGTCCTTGATCGAGCGCGCCGAGTCCATCGGGCTCACCCCGCTCGTCGAGGTGCACGACGAGGACGAGGTCGACCGTGCGGTCGACGCGGGAGCCCGGGTGATCGGCGTCAACGCGCGCAACCTCAAGACCCTCGAGGTGGACCGCTCCACCTTCGAGCGTGTCGCCCCCGAGATCCCCGACCGCATCGTCAAGGTCGCCGAGTCCGGCGTCCGCGGTCCCCACGACCTCATCGCCTACGCCAACGCCGGCGCGGACGCGGTCCTCGTGGGCGAGTCGCTCGTCACCGGCAAGGACCCGAAGACCGCCGTCGCCGACCTCGTCGCCGCCGGTGAGCACCCGGCGCTGCGCCACGGCCGGAGCTGACCGCGCGCCATGACCGATCGCACCACCGCCGCCGACCGGTCCGGGCACGTCCCGGCCGGGGCCGCGGGGTGCGTACGGGCGGCCACGACGGCCCCGCCCATGGCCGGTACGACCGAGCCCGGTATCCCTCACACGGGTGAGATCGGGCCGGTAGGCTGTGCCCCGATGTTCTCGCTCACCATGACCGCCAGGGACCCCTACGCCCGCCTCGCGCGCGGGTGCCGTCCCCGTGGCTGCCGGGCGCCCGCGCGCCGGGTCCACGGGCGCCGGGTCCGCTATGTCATCGGTGACGAGCCGGGCCAGGTGAACGGCATGCGATGGCCCCGGCCCGTGTCACCCGCGGTGAGCTGAGCCGATCTCCGCTCCGCACACCGGGTGACGCCTGTCCACCGGAGGACGCGTACGGCTGCGGCCGGACCCGCGGCGCCGCACGAGCGGCCACCCGCGGCTGCCCCGCGCCGTCCGTCCCCGGTGACGTCCCTGTATGGGCCTCTCATCGTCCGTTCGACATCGGGGCCGTTGCCCCTGTGAGGTAAGCGCATGTCCAGCGAGTTCTTCATTCCCGACCCCCAGGGTCAGGTCCCCAGCGCCGAGGGGTACTTCGGCGCGTACGGCGGCAAGTTCATCCCGGAGGCGCTGGTCGCCGCCGTGGACGAGGTCGCCGTCGAGTACGACAAGGCGAAGGCCGACCCCGAGTTCGCGCGCGAGCTCGACGACCTGCTCGTCCACTACACCGGCCGGCCGAGCGCGCTGACCGAGGTGCCCCGGTTCGCCGAGCACGCCGGTGGAGCCCGGGTGTTCCTCAAGCGCGAGGACCTCAACCACACCGGCTCCCACAAGATCAACAATGTGCTGGGGCAGGCCCTGCTCACCAAGCGCATGGGCAAGACCCGGGTCATCGCCGAGACCGGCGCGGGCCAGCACGGCGTCGCCACCGCGACGGCCTGCGCCCTCTTCGGCCTCGACTGCACCATCTACATGGGCGAGATCGACACCCGGCGCCAGGCCCTCAACGTGGCCCGTATGCGCATGCTGGGCGCGGAGGTCGTCGCCGTGAAGTCCGGTTCCCGGACCCTCAAGGACGCCATCAACGAGGCGTTCCGCGACTGGGTGGCCAACGTCGACCGCACCCACTACCTGTTCGGCACGGTCGCAGGCCCGCACCCCTTCCCCGCCATGGTCCGCGACTTCCACCGGGTCATCGGGGTCGAGGCCCGGCGGCAGCTCCTGGAGCGCGCCGGACGGCTGCCCGACGCGGCCGTGGCCTGTGTGGGCGGCGGCTCCAACGCCATCGGCCTCTTCCACGCCTTCATCCCGGACGCCTCCGTACGGCTCATCGGCTGCGAGCCCGCGGGCCACGGCGTCGAGACCGGCGAGCACGCGGCGACCCTGACCGCCGGCGAGCCGGGCATCCTGCACGGCTCGCGGTCGTACGTCCTCCAGGACGAGGAGGGGCAGATCACCGAGCCGTACTCGATCTCGGCCGGTCTGGACTACCCGGGCATCGGCCCCGAGCACTCCTACCTCAAGGACAGCGGCCGCGGCGAGTACCGCGCGGTCACCGACGACGCGGCCATGCAGGCACTGCGTCTGCTGTCGCGCACCGAGGGCATCATCCCGGCGATCGAGAGCGCCCACGCCCTCGCCGGTGCCCTGGAGGTCGGCAGGGAGCTGGGCAAGGACGGGTTGATCGTGGTCAACCTGTCCGGGCGCGGCGACAAGGACATGGACACCGCGGCCCGCTACTTCGGCCTCTACGACGAGGGGACCGACGCCGAGGTCGCCGCCAACGCCGCCGACACCGCCGAGATCGAGGGGGACGCCAAGTGAGCGGGAACATCCAGCTGTTGAGTGACACCCTCGCCGCCGCCAAGGCGGAGGGGCGGTCCGCGCTCATCGCCTATCTGCCGACCGGGTTCCCGACCGTCGACGGCGGTATCGCCGCCATCAAGGCCGTCTTCGAGGGCGGCGCCGACGTCGTCGAGGTCGGTCTGCCGCACAGCGACCCGGTCCTCGACGGTCCTGTCATCCAGACCGCCGACGACATCGCCCTGCGCGGCGGCGTCAAGATCGCGGACGTGATGCGCACGGTGCGGGAGGCCTTCGAGGCCACCGGCAAGCCCGTCCTCGTCATGACGTACTGGAACCCCATCGACCGCTACGGCGTGGAGCGCTTCACCGCCGAGCTGGCCGAGGCCGGTGGCGCGGGCTGCATCCTGCCGGACCTGCCCGTCCAGGAGTCGGCGCTGTGGAGGGAGCACGCCGAGAAGCACGGCCTCGGCACGGTCTTCGTGGTCGCGCCCAGCAGCAAGGACGCCCGCCTCGCCGAGATCACCGCGGCGGGCAGCGGCTTCGTCTACGCGGCCTCGCTGATGGGTGTCACGGGAACCCGCGAGTCGGTCGGCGCGCAGGCCCAGGACCTGGTGGAACGCACCCGGGCCACGGGCTCCGGGCTGCCGGTCTGCGTCGGCCTCGGCGTCTCCAACGCCGAGCAGGCCGCCGAGGTCGCCGGGTTCGCCGACGGGGTGATCGTCGGCTCCGCGTTCGTGAAGCGGATGCTGGACGCCCCGGACGAGGCGGCCGGCCTGGACGCCGTACGGGAGCTGGCCGGCGACCTCGCCAAGGGCGTGCGCCGGAGCGCGTGACGTTCACCCGTTTGTCGTACGGGGCCGACGGGACGTAACGGGTCATCCGCTCACTCGAAGGGGTGGAAGTGGGACCGGGGAGGCGCGGTGCGCCTCCCCGGTTCGTTCTGCGGGATGTGAGCGAGAAGAACCGTGAGGGAAAGCGCACCGCCCGTGAGCGGCTGGCGGAGGAGCGCGAGAAGCAGAAGGCCGCCGAGAAGCGCCGTCGGGCGTTGATCGTGGGTGCCTCGGTGGTGTGTGTCCTGGGGCTGGCCGCCGTGATCGGCGTCGTCGCGGCGAAAGCGGGCAAGGACGACGGCGGCGAAGCCTCCGGCCCGGTCGTGGTGCCCTCCGGGGCCAACGGCGAGAACAGCCTGGCGCTCCCCGTGGGGGACGCCGGCGCCAAGTCCACCCTCACCGTCTGGGAGGACTTCCGCTGCCCGGCCTGCAAGTCCTTCGAGGACGCGTACCGTCCGACGATCCACGAACTGACCGAGGCCGGTCAGCTGAAAGTGGAGTACCGCCTGGTCACGCTGATCGACGGGAACATGGGCGGCAGCGGCTCCCGCAAGGCCGCCAACGCCGCCGCGTGCGCGCAGAACGTCGGCAAGTTCCCGGCGTACCACGACGTGCTCTACGAGAACCAGCCGCCCGAGACCGACGACGCCTTCTCGCGGAACAGCACGCTGATCGACCTGGCCAAGAAGGTCGACGGCCTCGACACCGCCGCCTTCCGCACCTGCGTGGAGAAGGGCACGCACGACGCCTGGGTCGCGAAGTCGAACGAGGCCTTCCAGAAGGGCGGCTACGGCGGCACCCCGAGCGTCTTCCTCAACGGCACCAACATCTACGCCGACCGGTCGATGACCCCGGCCAAGCTGAAGCAGATGGTGGAGAAGAACACCCAGGGCTGAGACCGTGGGGGCGCCCGGGGCCACGGGAACCCCTGTGGTGTCCGGGAGTTCACGGGGCGGCGTTATGGACCCGTTGCCGGGCCGCCCGCCGTCGGCCGGGCCCGGCAGGGTAGCGTCGACCCTGCCATGGAACTTGCCTACATTCCCAGCCCGTCGCGCGGGGTGCTGTACCTCGGTCCCGTCCCGCTGCGCGGCTACGCCTTCTGCATCATCATCGGTGTCTTCGTAGCCGTCTGGCTCGGCAACAAACGCTGGGTCGCCCGGGGCGGGCGCGCCGGCACGGTCGCCGACATCGCGGTCTGGGCCGTTCCCTTCGGCCTGATCGGCGGCCGGCTCTACCACGTGATCACGGACTACGAGCTGTACTTCAGCGAGGGCCGTGACTGGGTGGACGCCTTCAAGGTGTGGGAGGGCGGCCTCGGCATCTGGGGCGCGATCGCCCTCGGCGCCGTCGGGGCGTGGATCGGCTGCCGCCGCCGTGGTATCCCGCTGCCCGCGTACGCCGACGCCGTCGCTCCGGGCATCGCCCTCGCCCAGGCGATCGGGCGGTGGGGCAACTGGTTCAACCAGGAGCTGTACGGCAGGCCGACGGATCTGCCGTGGGCCCTGGAGATCACGTCCTCCACGGACGGGCGGATGCCGGGCACCTACCACCCGACCTTCCTGTACGAGTCGCTGTGGTGCATCGGCGTCGCGGTGCTGGTCATCTGGGCCGACCGGCGGTTCCGGCTCGGGCACGGGCGGGCGTTCGCGCTGTACGTCGCCGCGTACTGCGCGGGCCGGTTCTGGATCGAGTACATGCGGGTCGACGACGCGCACCACATTCTGGGCCTGCGGCTCAACAACTGGACCGCGCTGTTCGTCTTCGTCCTCGCCGTGATCTACATCGTGCTGTCGGCCCGGAAGCGGCCGGGGCGTGAGGAGATCGTCGAGCCGGGCGCCGGTGACGGCGACGACGACTCCACCGCCCTGAAGAAGGACGCGGACACGGATACGGAGTCGGAGGAGACCGGCGAGGCCGCCGACAAGGCGTCCAAGTCCGAGAAGCCCGCGAAGCCCGCGGAGACCACGGAGACCACGGAGAAGGCCGCCGACAAGGGCACCGACTCCGGTAAGCCCGCGGACAGGGCTTCCGGGACGGCCGAGGAGAAGACGGACGCGAAGGCCGAAGGCGACGCGAAGGCCGAGAAGGACGCGAAGGCCGAGAAGGACGTGAAGGCCGAGAAGGACGTGAAGGCCGAGAAGGACGCGCAGGTCCCGGACGCCGCGCCTCAGGCCGCCGAGAAGAGCTGAGGCCCCGCTCGCCCCGCTGCGCCCCGCCGCCTCGCGACGGACGTCGTCCCCGCCCACCCGCCGGATCAGGCGGGTGGGCGTTCGGCTTTCCGGACCGGCGCCGGTCAGGTCCTCGTGGCGCGGTGGGCGAGGGTCAGGGTGCGGCGGGCCTGCGCCAGGATCGCCGGGTCGATGAAGTGACCCGTGGGGAGCGCCTGGGCACCGGGCCTCGCGTTGGCGGCCTCGACGATGTGCTCGGCGGACTCGATCTCCGCCGGGGTCGGGGCGTAGGCGCGTTCGATGACCGGGAGCTGGCGGGGGTGGATCGCGGCCCTGCCGAGGAACCCCAGGGCCCGGCCGTGCGCGCAGGAGCGGGCCAGACCGTCGAGGTCCTTGGTGTCCGGGTGGATGGACTGCGCCGGAGAGGGCAGCCCCGCGGCGCGGGCGGCGACGATCACCCGGGAACGGGGCCAGTCGAGCGCGCGGTCGTCGCGGACGGCGAGGTCGGCGCGGAGGTCCGCCTCACCGAGCGCGATGCCCTGGACCGACGGGTGGGCGGCGGCGATCTCGTACGCCCGTTCCACGCCGAGCGCCGACTCCAGCAGGGGGTGGAGGGGGAGTGCCCCGCCGTCGGCGGGGGCGGCGCGCTCCGCGACGCGCACCACCTGGGCGGCGGCCGAGATCTTCGGCAGGCGCAGGGCGCCCAGGCCGGGCAGCGGGGCCAGTGTCCGGAGATCGTCCTCGGCGTACACGGTGTCCAGGGCGTTCACCCGGACGTGGACGGGGAGGGGCGGCGGCTGCGAGAGCAGCTCGGCGGTAGCGGACCGCGCGTACTCCTTGCGGTCGGCGGCGACCGCGTCCTCCAGGTCCACGATCACGACGTCCGCGCCGGAGGCCAGCGCCTTGACCACCACCTCGGGGCGGTCGCCGGGGACGTACAGCCAGGTCAGCGGGACGGAGGTCACGGGACGGACGGTCACAGGGCGCCCTCCTCGCGGAGGGCAGCGATGTCCGTGCCGGTCAGACCCAGCTCGGTCAGGACCGCGTCCGTGTCCGCGCCGTGCGGGCGGCCCGCCCAGCGGATGGCGCCCGGTGTCGCGGAGAGCCGGAAGAGGACGTTCTGCATGCGCAGCGGGCCCAGCTCGGGGTCGTCGACGGTGGTGATCGTGTCGAGGGCCCGGTACTGGGGGTCGGTCATCACCTCCCGCACGTCCTGGATGGGGGCGACCGCCGCCTCCGCCTTCTCGAAGGCCTCGACGACCTCATCGCGGGTGTGGCGGGCGATCCACCCGCCGACCGCCTCGTCCAGGACGTCCGCGTGGCGGGCCCGTTCCGCACCCGAACCGAACCACGGCTCGTCGATCAGTTCCGGACGTCCGACCAGGCGCAGCACCCGCTCCGCGACGGACTGGGCGGAGGTCGACACGGCCACCCAGGAGCCGTCCGCCGTGCGGTAGGTGTTGCGGGGCGCGTTGTTCGCGGAGCGGTTGCCCGTGCGGGGCTGGACGTGGCCCAGCTGGTCGTACCAGAGGGGGTGGGGGCCGAGGACGGTGAGGATCGGCTCGATGATCGCCATGTCCACCGTCTGCCCCTCGCCCGTGCGGTCACGCGCGGCGAGCGCGGTCATCACCGCGTACGCCGTCGCCAGGCCCGCGATGGAGTCGGCGAGGCCGAACGGCGGGAGCACCGGCGGGGCGTCCGGCTCGCCGGTGATCGCGGCGAACCCGCTCATCGCCTCGGCGAGCGTGCCGAAACCGGGGCGGCGCGCGTAGGGGCCGAACTGGCCGAAGCCGGTCACGCGGGCCAGCACCAGGCGCGGGTTGACGGCGGACAGCTCCGGCCAGCCGAGGCCCCACCGCTCCAGGGTGCCGGGGCGGAAGTTCTCGATGATCACGTCGGAGGTGGTGGCGAGCCGGAGGAGGGTGTCCCGGCCGCCCGGCGTCGAGAGGTTCAGCGTCAGGGTGCGCTTGTTGCGGCCGAGGAGTTTCCACCACAGGCCCACGCCGTCCTTCGAGGGGCCGTGGCCGCGCGACGGATCGGGCTTCGTGGGGTGCTCGACCTTGATGACCTCCGCGCCGAAGTCGCCGAGCATCGTGGCGGCGAGGGGGCCGGCGAAGAGCGTGGCGAGGTCGAGGACGCGCAGATGACGGAGCGGGGGGTCGTACGCCTGGGTCATGAGCGGCGGATCTCCCGGTGGGTGAGGTGGGCCAGGGCGTCGAAGCCGACGCCGTCGAAGTCGGCGACCGAGGTGGCCAGGCGGTTCTTGAGGGGCGCCGTCCACCGGTCGGGGAGCGCCCGGGGGGAACCGGCGAGGAGGCCCGCGACGCTGCCCGCCGTGGCGCCGTTGGAGTCGGTGTCCCAGCCGCCCGACACCGCTCGGCAGACGGAGGCGGTGAAGTCGCCGTCCGCGTGGGTGAGGGCGGCCGTCAGCAGGGCCGTGTTGGGGAGGACGTGGACCCAGTGGTGGTCGGCGTAGGTGGTGTGGAGCGTGTCCACGATCCGGTCGAAGTCCCGCTCCTCGGCGGCCAGTCGCAGGGCGTGGCGGATCGCTTCCGCCAGGCGGGAGTGCTCGGGGACGACGGTGAGGCCGGTGCGCAGGCAGTGGTGGATGTCGTGGGCGCCGGTGGCGGCCTCGGCGATGACGGCCGCCACGAACATCGCCGCGTACACGCCGTTCGCGGTGTGGGTGAGGGTGGCGTCGCGGTGGGCCTGCTCGGCCGCGGCAGCCGGGTCGCCCGGGTGGGTCCAGCCGTGGACGTCGGCGCGGATCAGGGCGCCGATCCACTCGCGGAACGGGTTGCGGTGGCGGGCGGTACGGGGCGGCTCGATGCCGCTGAGCAGGTTGCGGTAGGCGACGCGTTCGGCGGTGAACGTGCGGCCCGCGGGGAGTTCGTCGAGCCAGAGGGCGGCCACGTCGGTGGTGGTGAAGCCGGGGCCGTGCCGCTGGAGCAGCAGCAGGTTGAGGAGCGGGTAGTTGAGGTCGTCGTCCTCGGGCATGCCGTCGATGTTCTCGGCGAGGGAGGTGTGCGCCGAGCGGCGGTTCCACGGGTGGGCCCGCAGCAGGTCGTCGGGGACGCCCCGCGCGGTGAAGTAGGTGGTCAGGGGCCAGTTCCCGGCGGTCTGGGCGAGCTGCCGGATGGCGGTCAGGGGGAGCTTCTCGACGGGTTTGCCGAGGAGGCAGCCGACGGCTCGGCCCAGCCAGGCGGCCTCCAGGGCCGCCGGGTCCCCGGCCGTCCCGCCGACGGCGCTGCCGCGCGCGGTGGGCCAGTCGGGGCACAGGGCCTTGATCCGGTCGAGTTCCGTCGGCTCCCGGTGCGCCGACCGGCTGGGCAGGTCCTCCAGTTCGTCCAGCAGGTCCTCGGCCAGCAACCGCAGGTAGCGGGAGGCCGGTTGGGGGGAGGCGCCGGCGCGGAGCGGGGCCGGGGGGCCGCCCGCGTTCTTCCAGCGGGTGGCGATGGCGGCCGGCGCCCGGCCGTCCTGGGCGGCCTGCTGGAGCTCGTGGCCTAGGAGGTCCTCGGGCTGGACCCAGGTGAGGCGGAGGGCGGTCACCGGGTGCCCGCCAGGGTGGTGAACGCGGCCTCGTGGGCGCGGCGGCGGCGTACGTCCCGCTCGTGGATCTGAAGCGCGACCTCCGTCAGCGCCGTGGCCGGCGCGTGCAGATCCAGGCGGCTCGCCTCGGCGACCGTCTTCGCCCAGTCCGCGGGCACGTCCGAGCCCAGCGCCCCGGCCAGGGCGCCCGCCATGGTGGCGATGGAATCGCAGTCGCGGCCGTAGTTCACCGAACCCAGCACCGCGTGGCGGTAGTCGCCGCGGGCCACCAGCACCATGCCCAGCGCGACGGGGAGTTCCTCGATGGAGTGGAGCCGGGAGGGGCGGCGGGCGCCCAGGGAGGGGGCGCGGTAGTCGGGGCCGACCGTGTCGAAGGGCGTCACCGCCTCCCGCAACGGCTTCAGCGCCGACTCGAAGTCCGCGTGCCGGGACGCCACCTCGCACACCGCCTCGATCGCGGCGCGCGTGCCGTCCTTCGCCAGCCGCACACAGGTGTCGACCACCGACCGCGCGGTGGCGTCCGGCGCGCACGCCGCCGCGACGGCCGCCGCGAACACGCCAGCCGCCTCCCTGCCGTACGACGACTGGTGGGCGCCCGCGATGTCGAGGGCCTCGGCGTACGCGCCCCTCGGGTCGGCCGCGTTGACCAGGCCGACCGGTGCCATGTACATCGCGGCACCGCAGTTGACGATGTTTCCGGCGCCGGCCTCGCGGGGGTCGACGTGGCCGTAGTGCAGCCGGGCCACCAGCCACTTCTCGGCGAGGAAGACCCGTTGCAGGGGGAGGGCCTCCGCCTCCAGCTCCGGGATCCAGCGCGGGGTGGTCATCAGGTCGGGGACCAGGTGCTCGGCGATCGCGTACGCGTCGAGGTGGTCGCGGACCCGCTCGTACACCCGCACCAGCGCGTGCGTCATCAAGGTGTCGTCGGTGACGTGGCCGTCGCCCTTGTGGTACGGGGCGATCGGGCGGGCGGTGCGCCACTCGTCGCCGTTCCAGGGGCCGACGATGCCGTGGACGCGGCCGCCGTGTCGTTCGAGGATCTGCTCCGGGGTGTAGCCCTCGACCGGGCCGCCGAGGGCGTCGCCGACGGCGGCACCGACCAGGGCGCCGGTGATGCGTTCCTCCAGACCCGCGTCGGTATGGGGCACTGCGTGGCGATGGGCTTCCATAGGGGGCGTCATGCCCGAATCATCCACCCGTGGTGGCGAGTTCCGTGGCTGCGAGAAGTTCGGCGAGGTGTACGAGATCCGTACCGGTGAGGCGGGGCAGGGCGCAGCCGGAGAGGGTGCGGCAGGCGTCCCGCCAGGTGTCGGGGACGGCGGAGGCGCCGCCGAGCGCGCCGGTCAGGGCTCCGGCGAGCGCGGGCGCGGAGTCGGCGACCCGGGAGAGGCAGGCGGCGGCGGGGACGGCCTCGGCGATCCGGCCGCGGGCGGCGGTGGCCAGGGCGAGGGCTACGGGCACCGTCTCGGCGGCGGCGATGCCGTAGCTGTAGACGTGGTCGACGATCTGGTGCTCCAGTAGCGGCACGAGAGCGAATGTTCCTTCTCTTGTGTGGCGGTGGGCCAGGTCCAGGGCGTGGCGGGCGTTGCGGCCGATCTCGGTCTCGGCGGGGAGTTCGGCGAGGGCCGCCTCGGCGCACGCGTCGACGTCCGCGCCGGCGAGCGCGAGCGCGAGGGCGGCGGCCATCGCGCGGGCGCCGTGCACACCGTCGCCGTCCTGGGTGTAGCGGGCGTCGAACTCGGCGAGTTCGGCGGCGCTTCGGGGGTCTCCCGGGTGGGCCACCGCGAGCACGCAGGCGCGTACACAGGCCGCGTCGTCGAAGTAGTGCGGGTTGTCGTGGCCGGTGGCGGGCGGACGCAGGCCGGTGGCGAGGTTGCCGAGTCCCGCCCGTACGGAGATGCGGGCGCGCAGGGGGAGCACGGCGGACTCGACCTCGGGGGCGCGTTCCGCGGCCGCGGCGATCTCGCTGGCGACGGTGTTCCAGGACAGGTCGATGGAGGCGCGGGTGCGGCGCTCCAGGCTCAGGTCGCCCAGCGCGGCGGCGTCCCCGGCGCGCAGGAGGGCCTCGGCGGCGAACGCCGCCCATTCCGCGTCGTCGGAGGGGCCGAGGCGGAGCGGCTCGGGGGGCTGGTTGAGGGCGATGGGGACGGGGAGGGTGGTCGTCGCGTTCTGCTCGGCGAAGGTGTCGAGTTCGCGGGTGAGGCGGCGGGTCCACTCGGGCATACGGGCGGCGCGGTGCCGGCCGGCGGGCCAGCCGGCGGCGTCACCCGCCGCGAGGCCGAGGAGGAGGCCCTCGATTCTGGACCGGGCCCCGGCGGGGGGCGGGGGCTCCGTGGGGTCCTCGGACGGGGTCGGGGTGGGCGGGGTGAGGACGAGGGGCGATGGCTCCGTGGGGTCCTCGGACGGGGTGGGCGGGGTCAGGGTGAGGGGTGTGCCTGTCGGGCCCTCGTCCCAGGGGCTCGGGGGGTTCATGGGTGGGGCTCCTCCTCGGGGGCCGGGGTGTAGGCGGACGGGGCGGGCCGGGTCGGGGGGAGGGGGCCGGTGATCCACTTGGCGCAGTCGTCCGGGGTGAGCAGCTCGGCCACGTCCAGGACGTGGTGGCCGGCCATGGAGGGGAGGCAACTGCCCCGTGCGGGGCCGATGGGCGTCGTCCACTCCGCGGGGATGGACGAGGCGCCGTGCGTGGCGCCGGCCAGGGCGCCCGCCACGGCCGCGGTCGTGTCGGCGTCGCGGCCCATGTTGACCGCGGTGAGGACGGACTCCGTGAAGTCGCCGTCGGCCGCCGCGTACGCGCCGAACGCGAGGGCGACCGCCTCGGGTGCCAGATCCGTCCACGGGTAACCGCCGACGACCACGGCGGAACGGACCGCGCGCTCGCCCCGGTGGGCGACGGCGACCGCCCGGCGCAGCGAGCGCGCGGTCCAGGAGTCGTCCGGGACGACGGCCAGGGCGGAGGCCACGACCGAGATGGTCGGCGCGCCCGCCATCGCCGCCGCCACGCCCGCCGCGACCGCCTGACCTCCGTAGATGCCCTCTCCGTCGTGGCTGACCGAGCCGTCGACGGCGACCAGTCGGGCGGCCTCGACGGGGCGGCCCGCGGCGAAGACGCCGAAGGGGGCCGCGCGCATCGCCAGACCGTCGCTCCAGGCGTGCCGGTGCTGCGCGGAGATGGGGGCGGCCAGTCCCCGGCGGAGGTTCTCCAGGGTGCCGCGCTCGCTGAAGCCGGCGCCCCGGAAGGGCCCCTCGTCCAGGTCCGCGATCCACTGGTGCCAGGCCGTCTCCACATGGGTGACGGTGAGCGCCGAGCCGTGCCGGGCCAGCAGCAGCCCGGAGAAGATGGCGTACTCGGTGTCGTCCGTGCCCGCGGGGTTCTCGGCGACGTACCCCGTGATGCGGCCCCAGCGGGCGCGGATCTCGGAGGGCTTCATGTTCTCCGCGGGCGCCCCCAGCGCGTCCCCGACGGCGAGCCCGAGCATGGCGCCGCGCGCCCGCTCGCGAAGACCGGTGGCGTCCCCCGGCAGCGGGGCCGGGGGGACGCAGGCGATCGAAGGCATAGGACGCCTCTCTGGCCCGAGGGCCGGTCCAGTGGATCGTGTCCGAGGGGGTTCGGAGGAGTGGGGCGGGGTCGGCGCGGCTGCTCGGTGGTGTGGGTGGGAGGGCGGGAGGGCGGTGTCCGGGCCGCTGCGCGTGGTGCGCCGCCGGGGGTTGCGGCCACCCGGGTGTGCCGGGGACGGGGTGCCGACGGCCCCGGTGTGTCCGGTGCCGCGCCCGCGGCGACCTGGTGGCGCCGATGGCTCCTCGGTGCCCCGTGCGTGCTCCGACCGGTGGGTCCCGCGCGGCACTATGGGCAGTTGATCCGTTCTGAAGATTTCTCTGTGAAGATCTCTGCCACATCGCGTGCCCGACCGGGCCCCGGAACGTCCCGGTATCACCCGGTCGACATCTGTGCGGGGTCTTGTACGAATGAGCGGCACCCATTCCTCGAACACCCCCGAACTACCGCTCAGTCGCAGGTAAGTACGGCCTTCCTTGCTGGCAGAAGCGATTTTCCGAGCGTACGTTCGACGTATGGCGATCATTGAGACCGAAGCAGCGCTCCACGTGGCGCACCGCGACAACCACACCCACCGGGACGTGAACGGCGGCTGGCTGCGGCCCGCCGTGTTCGGGGCGATGGACGGGCTCGTCTCCAACCTGGCGCTGATGACCGGTGTCGCCGGCGGGACGGCCGGCCGGGAGGCGGTCGTCGTCGCCGGGCTCGCGGGGCTGGCCGCCGGGGCCTTCTCGATGGCGGCCGGCGAGTACACCTCCGTGGCCTCCCAGCGCGAACTCGTCGAGGCGGAACTGGATGTCGAGCGGCGCGAGTTGCGCAAGCACCCCGCGGACGAGGAGAAGGAGCTGGCCGCCCTCTACGAGGCGCGCGGCGTCGAGCCGGAGCTCGCCCGCGAGGTCGCGAGACAGCTCTCGCGCGATCCCGAGCAGGCCCTGGAGATCCACGCCCGTGAGGAGCTGGGCATCGACCCCGGCGACCTCCCCTCGCCCACCGTCGCCGCCGTGTCGAGCTTCGGTTCCTTCGCGCTCGGCGCCCTGCTGCCCGTGCTGCCGTACCTGCTCGGCGCGAGCGTGCTGTGGCCCGCCGTGCTGGTGGCGTTGCTGGGACTCTTCGCCTGTGGTGCCCTGGTGGCGAAGGTGACGGCCAGGAGCTGGTGGTTCAGCGGGCTGCGTCAGCTGGCCCTCGGGGGTGCCGCGGCCGGTGTGACCTACGCCCTGGGCACACTGTTCGGTGCGGCCGTATGATGAATCGGATGGCTACGTATGCGAGGCGCCGTATAAGTAGTCGTTACCAGGCGGTTTCGAATGCTTAACCACTGGGCATGAGCCGTAAGCGCCGCCGGCAATGACGCCTGCACCGCACCTTGCCGCAGGGAGCGACGACGCCCCCCGCACATCGAGTCGAAGGACATGGATCTGTCCGGATGACTCCCCTTGCTCCCGCCGCCGTGCGCCGCACCCGCTCAGCGCCGCGGCGTCCGCATGTTGGAACGAACTATCCCGGTTCCCGAGAAGCGCTCCATCATGTAACCTGCACGAAATTTTGCACTCCGCGCAGAGGGCCAACGTCGTCCCTCGGCAATTTGCATATGCCAGATGACGACGACGGGAGAGCCGATGCGTACGCCGCGCCAGCCGTCCCAGCACTCCACGAATGGCCAGAAGTGGTCGTTCATGGATGCTCGCCCTGCTGCGCAGGGTATGTACGACCCCCGCAACGAGCGCGACGCCTGTGGCGTCGGCTTCGTGGCCACCCTCACCGGCGAGGCGAGCCATGCGCTGGTCGAGCAGGCGCTCACCGTTCTGCGCAACCTGGAACACCGCGGTGCCACCGGCTCCGAGCCGGACTCCGGCGACGGCGCCGGCATCCTCTCCCAGGTGCCCGACGGCTTCTTCCGTGAGGTGGCCGAATTCGAGCTGCCCGAGGCCGGCGCGTACGCGGTCGGCATCGCCTTCCTGCCCCAGGACGGCGCCGACGACGCGGCCGCCCGTATCGAGGCCATCGCCGCCGAGGAGGGCCTGAACGTCCTCGGCTGGCGCGAGGTGCCCGTCGCGCCCGAGCTGCTCGGCGCCACGGCCCGCTCGACGATGCCCGCCTTCCGTCAGATCTTCGTCGCCGACGGCGCCACGGTGCCCGCCACGGACATCGACCTCGACCGCAGGACGTTCGTGCTGCGCAAGCGCGCCGAGCGCGAGGTCGACGTCTACTTCCCCTCGCTGTCCGCGCGGACCATCGTCTACAAGGGCATGCTGACCACCGGCCAGCTGGAGCCCTTCTTCCCGGACCTGTCCGACCGCCGCTTCGCCTCCGCGATCGCGCTCGTGCACTCCCGGTTCTCCACCAACACGTTCCCGTCGTGGCCGCTCGCCCACCCGTACCGCTTCGTCGCGCACAACGGCGAGATCAACACGGTCAAGGGCAACCGCAACTGGATGGTCGCCCGCGAGTCCCAGCTCGCCTCCGACCTGTTCGGCCCGCAGGACAAGCTGGAGCGGATCTTCCCGATCTGTACGCCGGACGCCTCCGACTCGGCGTCCTTCGACGAGGTGCTCGAACTGCTCCACCTCGGCGGCCGTTCCCTCCCGCACTCCGTGCTGATGATGATCCCGGAGGCGTGGGAGAACCACGACTCCATGGAGCCGGCCCGCCGCGCCTTCTACCAGTTCCACTCCACGATGATGGAGCCCTGGGACGGCCCGGCCTGTGTCACCTTCACCGACGGCAAGCAGGTCGGCGCGGTCCTCGACCGCAACGGACTGCGCCCCGGCCGCTACTGGGTCACCGACGACGGCCTCGTCGTCCTCGGCTCCGAGGTCGGCGTCCTCGACATCGACCCCGCGAAGGTCGTCCGCAAGGGCCGCCTCCAGCCCGGCCGTATGTTCCTCGTCGACACCGTCGAGCACCGCATCATCGAGGACGACGAGATCAAGGCCGGCCTCGCCGCCGAGCACCCCTACGCGGAGTGGCTGGAGGCCGGCGAGATCGAGCTGTCCGACCTGCCCGAGCGTGAGCACATCGTGCACACCCACGCCTCGGTCACCCGCCGCCAGCAGACCTTCGGTTACACCGAGGAGGAGCTGCGCGTCATCCTCGCGCCGATGGCCAAGGCCGGCGCCGAGCCGATCGGCTCCATGGGCACCGACTCGCCGATCGCGGCGCTGTCCTCCCGCCCCCGGCTGCTGTTCGACTACTTCACCCAGCTGTTCGCGCAGGTCACCAACCCGCCGCTGGACGCGATCCGCGAGGAGCTGGTCACCTCGCTGCGCTCCTCGCTGGGCCCCGAGGGCAACATCCTGGAGCCGAGCGCCGCCTCGTGCCGCAGCGTCACCCTGCCCTTCCCGGTGATCGACAACGACGAGCTGGCCAAGCTCATCCACATCAACGCCGACGGCGACATGCCCGGCATGAAGGCCGCGACCCTCTCCGGCCTGTACCGGGTCTCCGGTGGCGGTGACGCCCTCGCCGCGCGCATCGAGGACATCTGCGCCGAGGCCGACGCCGCCATCGAGAACGGCGCCCGGCTGATCGTCCTGTCGGACCGCCACTCGGACGCCGAGCACGCGCCGATCCCGTCGCTGCTGCTCACCGCGGCCGTGCACCACCACCTCATCCGCACCAAGCAGCGCACCCAGGTGGGCCTGCTGGTCGAGGCCGGTGACGTCCGCGAGGTCCACCACGTCGCCCTGCTCATCGGCTACGGCGCCGCCGCCGTCAACCCGTACCTGGCGATGGAGTCCGTCGAGGACCTCGTCCGCGCCGGCACGTTCCTCTCCGGTATCGAGGCCGAGCAGGCCATCCGCAACCTGATCTACGCCCTCGGCAAGGGCGTCCTGAAGGTCATGTCGAAGATGGGCATCTCCACCGTGGCCTCCTACCGCGGCGCCCAGGTCTTCGAGGCCGTCGGCCTCGCGGACGACTTCGTCGAGAAGTACTTCAACGGCACGGCCACCAAGATCGGCGGCGTCGGCATCGACGTCGTCGCCAAGGAGGTCGCCGCCCGCCACGCCAAGGCGTACCCCGCCTCCGGCATCGCCCCGGCGCACCGCGCCCTGGAGATAGGCGGCGAGTACCAGTGGCGCCGCGAGGGCGAACCGCACCTGTTCGACCCGGAGACGGTCTTCCGCCTCCAGCACTCCACGCGCGCGGCCCGCTACGACATCTTCAAGAAGTACACCGAGCGGGTGAACGAGCAGTCCGAGCGGCTGATGACGCTGCGCGGCCTGTTCGGCTTCCAGTCGGACCGGCAGCCGATCCCCCTCGACGAGGTCGAGCCCGTCTCCGAGATCGTCAAGCGGTTCTCGACCGGCGCCATGTCGTACGGCTCCATCTCCAAGGAGGCGC
Organism: Streptomyces sp. MA5143a; assembly: GCF_900290235.1. Taxonomy (GTDB): domain Bacteria; phylum Actinomycetota; class Actinomycetes; order Streptomycetales; family Streptomycetaceae; genus Streptomyces. The sequence continues at coordinate 9,554 of NZ_OLMK01000015.1, read as the reverse complement.
ACGAGACCCTCGCCATCGCCATGAACCAGTTGGGCGGCAAGTCCAACACCGGTGAGGGCGGCGAGGACCCCGAGCGCCTGTACGACCCGGCGCGCCGGTCGTCCATCAAGCAGGTCGCCTCCGGCCGCTTCGGTGTGACCTCCGAGTACCTGGTCAACGCGGACGACATCCAGATCAAGATGGCCCAGGGCGCCAAGCCCGGTGAGGGCGGCCAGCTGCCCGGCCACAAGGTGTACCCGTGGGTCGCGAAGACGCGTCACTCGACGCCGGGCGTGGGCCTGATCTCCCCGCCGCCGCACCACGACATCTACTCCATCGAGGACCTGGCGCAGCTGATCCACGACCTCAAGAACGCCAACCCGCAGGCCCGCATCCACGTGAAGCTGGTCTCCGAGGTCGGCGTCGGCACGGTCGCGGCCGGTGTGTCCAAGGCCCACGCGGACGTCGTGCTCATCTCGGGTCACGACGGAGGCACCGGTGCCTCCCCGCTGACCTCGCTGAAGCACGCCGGCGGTCCCTGGGAGCTCGGCCTCGCCGAGACCCAGCAGACCCTGCTGCTCAACGGCCTGCGCGACCGCATCGTCGTCCAGACCGACGGCCAGCTGAAGACCGGCCGTGACGTGGTCATCGCCGCGCTGCTCGGCGCCGAGGAGTTCGGCTTCGCGACCGCGCCGCTCGTCGTCTCCGGCTGCGTCATGATGCGCGTCTGCCACCTCGACACCTGCCCCGTCGGCATCGCCACGCAGAACCCGACGCTGCGCGACCGGTTCTCCGGCAAGGCCGAGTACGTCGTGAACTTCTTCCGGTTCATCGCCGAGGAGGTCCGCGAACTGCTGGCCGAGCTGGGCTTCCGCTCCATCGAGGAGGCCGTCGGCCACGCCGAGGTCCTCGACGTGGAGCGCGCCGTCGACCACTGGAAGGCGCAGGGCCTGGACCTGGAGCCGCTGTTCCACGTGCCCGAGCTCCCCGAGGGCGCGGTCCGCCACCAGCTCATCGAGCAGGACCACGGCCTGGAGAAGGCGCTCGACAACGAGCTGATCAAGCTCGCCGCGGACGCCCTGGCCGCCTCCGACGCGACCGAGGCCCAGCCCGTGCGCGCCCAGGTCAAGGTCCGCAACATCAACCGCACGGTCGGCACCATGCTCGGCCACGAGGTGACGAAGAAGTTCGGTGGCGCGGGCCTGCCCGACGACACCATCGACATCACCTTCACCGGCTCCGCGGGCCAGTCCTTCGGCGCCTTCCTCCCGCGCGGTGTCACGCTGCGCCTGGAGGGCGACGCCAACGACTACGTCGGCAAGGGCCTCTCCGGCGGCCGGGTGATCGTCCGTCCCGACCGGGGCGCCGACCACCTCGCCGAGTACTCGACGATCGCGGGCAACACCATCGCCTACGGCGCGACCGGCGGCGAGCTGTTCCTGCGCGGTCGCACGGGCGAGCGGTTCTGCGTCCGCAACTCCGGCGCGCTGGTCGTCTCCGAGGGCGTGGGCGACCACGGCTGCGAGTACATGACCGGCGGTCACGCGGTCGTCCTCGGCGAGACGGGCCGCAACTTCGCGGCCGGTATGTCCGGCGGCGTCGCGTACGTCATCGACCTCGACCGCGACAACGTCAACGTCGGCAACGTGAACGCCGTCGAGGCGCTCGACGACACCGACAAGCAGTGGCTGCACGACGTGGTGCGCCGCCACGCCGAGGAGACCGGCTCCACGGTCGCCGAGAAGCTGCTCGCGGAGTGGGACGAGGCCGTGACCCGCTTCAGCAAGATCATCCCCAGCACGTACAAGGCAGTGCTCGCCGCCAAGGACGCCGCCGAGCGAGCCGGTCTCTCCGAGACCGAGATCACCGAGAAGATGATGGAGGCGGCGACCAATGGCTGATCCCAAGGGCTTTCTCAACCACGGCCGCGAGGTCGCCAAGTCCCGCCCCGTCGACGTCCGGCTGAAGGACTGGAACGAGGTCTACGTCCCGGGTTCGCTGCTCCCGATCATCTCGAAGCAGGCGTCCCGCTGCATGGACTGCGGCATCCCGTTCTGTCACAACGGCTGTCCGCTGGGGAACCTCATCCCGGAGTGGAACGACTACGCCTACCGCGAGGACTGGGCGGCCGCCTCCGAGCGCCTGCACGCCACGAACAACTTCCCGGAGTTCACGGGCCGGCTGTGCCCGGCCCCGTGCGAGTCGGCGTGTGTGCTCGGCATCAACCAGCCGGCCGTCACCATCAAGAACGTCGAGGTCTCGATCATCGACAAGGCGTGGGACGGCGGCGACGTCGCGCCCCAGGCCCCTGAGCGCCTGTCCGGCAAGACGGTCGCGGTCATCGGCTCGGGCCCGGCGGGTCTCGCGGCGGCGCAGCAGCTGACGCGGGCCGGTCACACGGTCGCGGTGTACGAGCGCGCGGACCGCGTCGGCGGTCTGCTCCGCTACGGCATCCCCGAGTTCAAGATGGAGAAGCGGCACATCAACCGCCGTATCGAGCAGATGCGGGCGGAGGGCACCCGCTTCCGTACCGGCATCGAGATCGGCCGCGACCTCAAGGCGACGGACCTGAAGAAGCGGTACGACGCCGTCGTGATCGCCGCCGGTGCCACGACCGCGCGCGACCTGCCGGTGCCCGGCCGTGAGCTGAACGGCATCCACCAGGCCATGGAGTACCTGCCGCTGGCCAACAAGGTGCAGGAGGGCGACTTCGTGGCGCCCCCCATCACGGCCGAGGGCAAGCACGTCGTGGTCATCGGCGGCGGCGACACCGGCGCGGACTGCGTGGGCACCGCCCACCGCCAGGGCGCGGCCTCCGTCACCCAGCTGGAGATCATGCCGAAGCCGGGCGAGGACCGGGCCCCCCACCAGCCCTGGCCGACCTTCCCGATGCTCTACAAGGTCACCTCGGCGCACGAGGAGGGCGGCGAGCGGGTCTACTCCGTCTCCACCACCCACTTCGAGGGCGACGAGGACGGCAACGTCCAGTGGCTGCACCTCGTCGAGGTCGAGTTCGTCGACGGCAAGCTGACGCAGAAGCCGGGCACGGAGCGCAAGATCCCCGCCCAGCTGGTCACCCTCGCGATGGGCTTCACCGGCACCGACCGGGAGAACGGCCTGGTCGAGCAGTTCGGCCTGGAGCTCGACGAGCGCGGCAACATCGCCCGCGACGCCGACTTCCAGACCAACGTGCCGGGTGTGTTCGTCGCCGGTGACGCCGGCCGCGGCCAGTCGCTCATCGTCTGGGCGATCGCGGAGGGCCGCTCGGCCGCCCGCGGCTGCGACCGCTTCCTGACGGGCGCGAGCGACCTGCCGGCGCCGATCAGGCCCACGGACCGCTCGCTGACGGTCTGACGACCGCACCGACCGCACCCACCGGGTGACCTGCGGGTCACCCCCATACGTCCCGTACAACGGCGTACGGAACACAAGATGGCGCCTGCCCGCCAGTCCCCGACCGGACGACTGGGCAGGCGCTGTCGCATGTGCGGACGCGGTGGGGCGGACGGGGTGGGGCGCCCCACCGCGCTCAGCTCGTCATCGCCGCGACCTTCGCCACCGCCAGCACCAGCAGGAGAGCGAGGACCACCGCGCAGGCGCTCGCCTGGACGAGGACGCGGCGGCGGTCGCGGGGGGCGTAGGCGTAGGCGAGGGCGATGAGGCCGCCGGTGAGCAGGCCGCCGAGGTGGCCCTGCCAGGAGGTGACGACCGCCGAGAGCACCAGCCAGATCAGCAGGCCCGCCATGAAGCGGTTGATGCCCCTGGGGTCGGCGCCGAGGCGGCGGGCGAGGACGTAGTACGCGGTGCAGACGCCGAAGAGCGCGCCGGAGGCGCCGACCGTGCGGGCGTCCGGGGCGAGGAGCAGGACGAGCACCGAACCGCCGAGGGCGGACAGGAGGTAGAGGGCGAGGTAGCGGGCGCGGCCCAGCTGGGCCTCGACGATCCGGCCGACGTTCCACAGCGTGACCATGTTCATCACGATGTGGAGGACGCCGAACGTGCCCTCGGTGGGCGGGAGGTGGAGGAACGCCCCGGTGAGGAGGCGGTACCACTCGCCGTCGATGACGCCCTCGGGGTGGAAGTCGGACGGATAGACGGCCTGCCAGACGTAGCGCAGGCCGTCCGGGCCGGTGAGGCCCCGGCCCAGCGTCGCGAAGTCGTCGACGACGGAGGGGCGGACCAGTTCGGCCACATAGGCGAGGACGTTGAGGCCGATGAGGACGTACGTCACCAGGGGCACCGCCGAGATCCGGCCGCCGAAGGCGGTGCGGGCCTGACGGACGGTCCGGGCGCCCTCCTTCACACACTCGGGGCACTGGTGGCCCACGGCGGCCTCACACATGCAGTCCGGGCAGATGAAGCGGTCGCACCGCGTGCAGCGGACGTACGCCTCCACCTGGGGGTGCCGGTAGCAGGTGGTGACGGCGGGCTCGGACGACGACGGGGGCTGGGGTTCCACGGCCGGCTCCTTGGGGATGCGGACTGATGACGAGCCGGTGAGGACGGCGGCGAACAAAATAGCGAACCGTCGGGGGCGACGGGTGACGGGGAGGCGTATGGGGGGTGCGCGCGGGGTGGGGGGAGGGTGTCGGGGGTGATCCCGTCCTCGGCGACCCCCGGAGGCCGTGGCGTGGGCCCCCGGAGGAGTGCCGGCGGTTCACCGGCGGCGGCCACCCCTGAGCACCGTCTCCCGGCAGTCGTCCGGCGACCCCCACGCCGAGCGCAGCGCACGGGCCTTCGTCAGCCACAGCGACAGGTCGTACTCCGCGGTGTAGCCGATCGCGCCGTGCGACTGGAGCGCCGTGCGGGCGGCCCGGTACGCCGCCTCGCAGGCCATGACCTTGGCGGCGGCCACGTCCGCCGGGTCCAGGGTGACCGCCGCGCCGAACACCAGCGGGCGCGCGAACTCCAGGGCCACCTTCGCGTCGGCCAGCCGGTGCTTCACCGCCTGGAACGAGCCGACGGGCACCCCGAACTGGGTGCGCTGCCCGACGTACGCCACCGTCCTGTCCAGGAGGGTCAGGCCGACGCCGAGGGCCTGCGCGGCGACCGCGAGCCGCGCCCACAGGACCGCTCGGGCGACGGGCGGATCGGTGGCGAGGAGTTCACCGCCTGGGGACAGGGGCGTCAGGCGGCGTGACGGGTCGAGGGACGGGCGGACCGGGCCGTGGCCGGGTGACAGCCGCAGTTCGGGCCCGCTCAGGGACAGACGGGTGGTCGCCGCGTCCCCGTCCAGCGCGTACGGCGACCCCGGTGGGGTGACCGTGGCCATCGCCTCCCCCGACACCAGCGCCGGGAGCAGCCGCTTCGCCGGGCCCGGGTCGTCCAGTCCGGCGAGGAGCACCGTGGCCACCACCGTCTCCACGAGCGGGCCCGGTACGGCGTGCCGCCCCAACTCCACGAAGGCGAGCGTGAGTTCGACGGGCAGGGGGCCCACCCCCTCGTACGCCTCCGGCGCCGCCAGCGCGAACACGCCGGCCCGCGCGACCCGCGCCCACAGCGCCCGCCCCGCCGCGCGCTCCCCATGGGCCCAGGCCCGCACGACCGCCGGGGTGTCCGCGGCCGTGAGCATCGCGTCCAGCGACGCGGTGAACGCCCGCTGCTCGGCGTCGAGGAGGAAGCGCATCAGCGGGACTCCTTCTTCATGTCCGACGCCCCCTCGGCAGGCCCAGCAGGCGTTCGGCGATGATGTCCCGCTGGATCTCGTTGGTGCCGGCGTAGACGGGCCCGGCGAGGGAGAAGACATAGCCCTCGGACCAGTCGGTGTCCGCGAGCTCGCCCTCCTCGCCCAGGAGGTCCAGTGCCGTCTCGTGCAGGGCGATGTCGTACTCCGACCAGAACACCTTGTTGAGGCTGGACTCGGGGCCCAGGGACTCGCCGTCGAGGAAGCGGGAGGCGCTCGCCCAGGTGAACAGCTCGTAGGCGCGGGCGCCGATCAGGGCGTCGGCCACCTGGTCGCGGGCGGTCGCCGGGCGGCCCCGGGCCTCCCACAGGTCGCGCAGCCGCGCGGCGGAGGCAAGGAAGCGGCCGGGGGAGCGGAGTGTCAGCCCGCGTTCGTTGCCGGCCGTCGACATCGCGATCCGCCAGCCCTGTCCCGGCTCGCCGATGACGTCCTCGTCCGGCACGAACACGTCGTCCAGGAACAGCTCCGCGAAGGCCGGCTTTCCGTCGAGGCGGCCGATCGGGCGGACCGTCACGCCGGGCGCGCGCAGGTCGAACATGAGGTACGTCAGCCCCTGGTGCGGCTTCGGGGTGCCCGGCTCGCTGCGGAACAGCCCGAACGCGCGGTCCGCGAACGCCGCCCGCGACGACCACGTCTTCTGGCCCCTGAGCAGCCAGCCGCCGTCCGTACGCACCGCCCGCGAGGTCAGCGCGGCCAGGTCCGAGCCGGCCTCCGGTTCCGACCACGCCTGCGCCCACACCACCTCACCCGAGGCCATCGGCGGCAGCACCCGCGCCCGCTGCTCCCGCGTCCCATGGTCGAACAGGGTCGGTGCGAGCAGGTTGACGCCGTTCTGCCCGACCCGGCCGGGGGCGCCCGCCGCGTAGTACTCCTCCTCGAAGACCAGCCAGCGGATCAGACCCGAGTCCCGGCCCCCGTACGCGGCCGGCCAGTTCACCACCGACCAGCGGTCGGCCGCCAGTTCGGCCTCCCAGGCACGGTGGGCGGCGAAGCCCTCCTCGGTCTCCAGGGAGGGGAGCGGCACGGACGGCACACGCGCGCGCAGCCAGGCGCGGGCCTCCGCGCGGAACGCCTCGTCTGCGGGGGAATGGGCGAGGTCCACGGGGTCACCTCTTTCCGGGCAAGCACCCAACCTTCCCTAACAAGTGTTTGGTAGGTTAGCGTGCCCCCATGACGAACGTCGAGCCTCCGACCTACGTCCCCGCCCACGGCCTCCTCCGCGGCCGTACCGCCGTCATCACCGCGGCGGCCGGCGCGGGCATCGGCGGGGCGACCGCGCGACGCTTCCTGGAGGAGGGCGCGCGCGTCCTGATCAGCGACGCGCACCCCCGCCGCCTCAAGGAGCACGAGGCCAAGCTGGCCGGGGAGTTCGGCGCGGACGCGGTCACGGCGACGGCGTGCGACGTGACCGACGAGGACCAGGTGCGCGCCCTGTTCGCCACGGCCGTCCGGCTGCACGGACGGCTGGACGTCGTCGTCAACAACGCGGGTCTCGGCGGCTCCTCGGACCTCGTCGACATGACCGACGAGCAGTGGTCGAAGGTGCTGGACGTGACCCTGGGCGGCACGTTCCGCTGCACCCGGGCGGCCCTGCGGCACATGCGGGAGACCGGCGGCGGTGTGATCGTCAACAACGCCTCCGTCGTCGGCTGGCGCGCCCAGGCCGGGCAGGCGCACTACGCGGCGGCGAAGGCGGGCGTGATGGCGCTGACCCGCTGCGCGGCCGTCGAGGCGGCCGGATACGGGGTCCGCGTCAACGCCGTGTCGCCGAGCCTCGCCATGCACCCGCACCTCGTGAAGGTGACCACCCCCGAACTGCTGGCGGAACTCACCGCACGCGAGGCCCTCGGGCGGTACGCCGAACCCTGGGAGGTGGCCAACGTGATCGTGTTCCTCGCGTCCGGCTACTCCTCGTACCTGACGGGCGAGGTCGTGTCCGTCAGCAACCAGCACCCTTGAGGACAATGAACAGCGTGCCGACCAAGAAGAAGCCCCAGGTGACCGCCGCCCCCGCCCGCCGTCGTGAACTCCTCGACAGGGCGGCCGAGGTCTTCGCCGAGCAGGGGTACAACGCCACCACCGTCCGCAGGATCGCGGACGACGCGGGCATGCTCGCGGGCAGCCTGTACTACTACTTCGACTCCAAGGACGCGATGCTCGAGGAGATCCTGCGGACCTTCCTCGACGAGCTCTGGGAGCAGTACGACACCGTCCTGGCCGCCGGGCTGGGGCCCAGCGAGACCTTCCGCTCCCTGGTCACCGAGTCGTTCCTGGCCATCGACCGGCACCGCGCGGCCGTCGAGATCTACCAGAACGAGGCGAAGCAACTGATCGCGCAGGAACGCCGGTTCGGGTTCCTGGAGGTGTCGCAGCGCAAGTTCGAACAGACCTGGCTGTCCACGCTGGAACGCGGGGTCACCGAGGGGGAGTTCCGGGCCGACCTCGACACGAAGGTCACCTACCGGTTCGTGCGCGACACCGTGTGGGTCGCCGCCTCCTGGTACCGGCCCGGCGGGCAGTACAGCCCGGAGCAGATCGCCCGGCAGTACCTGTCGATGGTGCTGGACGGGATCGCCGTACGTACCTGACCACCAACTCACGACCGGAGTCCGGGGAGTCGCCATGGCCGAGGCCTACATCGTCGAAGCGGTCCGTACGCCCGTCGGGCGGCGCGGAGGAGGGCTCGGCGGGGTGCACCCCGCCGACCTCGGCGCACATGTGCTGAAGGCGCTCGTCGCGCGCGCGGGCGTGGACCCCGCGGCCGTGGAGGACGTCGTCTTCGGCTGCCTGGACACCGTGGGACCCCAGGCCGGTGACATCGCCCGCACCAGCTGGCTGGCCGCCGGACTGCCCGAGGAGGTGCCCGGCACCACCGTCGACCGGCAGTGCGGCTCCTCCCAGCAGGCCGTGCACTTCGCCGCCCAGGCCGTCCTGTCCGGCACCCAGGACCTCGTCGTCGCCGGTGGCGTCCAGAACATGACGATGGTCCCCATCGCCTTCGCCTCCCGCCAGGCCGCCGTGCCCCTCGGGCTCACCGAGGGCCCGTTCGCCGGCAGCGAGGGCTGGCGCGCCCGGTACGGGGACCGGCCCGTCAACCAGTTCGCCGGTGCCGAGATGATCGCCGCGAAGTGGGGCATCAGCCGCCGCGACCAGGAGGAGTACGCGCTGCGCTCCCACCGGCGGGCGGTGCGGGCCGTCGACGAGGGCCGCTTCGAGCGGGAGACCGTGCCGTACGGGGACGTGACCGTCGACGAGGGGCCGCGCCGGGACACGTCCTTGGAGAAGATGGCCGCGCTGAAGCCCGTCATCGACGGGGGCACCGTCACCGCCGCCTGCTCCTCGCAGGTCTCCGACGGCGCCGCCGCGCTGCTGCTCGCCTCCGAGCGGGCCGTCGAGGAGCACGGGCTCACTCCGCGCGCCCGCGTCCACCACCTCTCCGTACGCGGTGAGGACCCCATCCGGATGCTGACCGCGCCGATACCGGCGACCGCGTACGCCCTGAAGAAGGCCGGCCTCTCCCTCGACGCCATCGACCTCGTCGAGATCAACGAGGCGTTCGCGCCCGTCGTCCTCGCCTGGCTGAAGGAGACGGGCGCCGACCCGGAGAGGGTCAACGTCAACGGCGGCGCCATCGCCCTCGGACACCCCCTGGGCGCCACGGGCGCCAAGCTCATGACGACCCTCCTGCACGAACTGGAACGCACAGGCGGCCGCTACGGCCTCCAGACCATGTGCGAGGGCGGCGGCCAGGCGAACGTGACGATCATCGAGCGGGTGTGAGGCCCGCCCCGGACCACCCCTGAAGCCGCTACGAGCGAACCGGGCGGGGTCCGGGACCGCCCGTATCCCTGCGGCCGTGCGGCCGTGCGGCTCTGCGGCCTGGCGGCCTGGC
>NZ_OLMK01000100.1 GCF_900290235.1 Streptomyces sp. MA5143a | reverse complement strand
TCTGTCGTTTGGATCATGCGGACTTCGGGCTACGGGCACCAATGGCTGCCGGCAAGCCCCGCGGCCCAGGCGTGATCCAAACGACAGGCCCTAGGCCGGTCCCGTTCGATCAGGCCGGTCTCGTCGTATGGGCCGGGGTCCCGACACAGGGCCCCGGCCGACGCATGTCGGCGTCCCGCCCCCCGCACGCCACCATTGGGGCGCACCGCTCGGGCCGCCCCGCGTGGCGCCACGCCCGTCGAGCGCGCACCGCCGAGCATGGTCGGATCCAGCCCCCCTTCCCGTACCGAGGCGATGCGATGCCCGACCGCTCCGGCCACAGCCGCACCGAGGAGAGCGCCGCGCCGGGGTGGATCTCACGGCACCGGCCGCCCGAGCAGTCCCTGTTCAACGGCGTCTACGGGCTGGTCCTGGCCAGCGCCCTGGCGGCCGCGCTCGACCCGGCGGGCGAGGAGGCGGACCCGGGCCCGGACGCGCTGTGGGTCGTGCTCACCGCGCTGGCGTCGGCCGCCGCCCATGGGTACGCGCACGTCATCGCGCAGCGCGCGTCCGCCGACGGGGCGGTCACCACGAGCAGACTGCGGCTGGTGCTCCACGAGTGGCCGATGGTGGCCGCCGTCCTGCCCACGGTGGCGCTCCTGCTCGGCGCGGCGGCCGGTTGGTGGGCCGAGTCGGTCGCGGTGGACGTGGCCCTGCTGTTCAACACCGTCGCCCTGTTCGGCTGGGGCGTCGTGGCCGCCCGCGCCGCCGGGTCGCGGTGGCCGCCCGCGTGCCGCGCGGGTGCCATGGACATGCTGATCGGCCTGGCGATCATCCTCGCGAACGCGCTGATCCACTAGCGGCCGCCCACCGGCCGCCCACCGGCCGCCCACCGACCACCCACCGGTCACCCATCGACCGCCCACTTGTCACCCGCGTCGAGAACCGCGCTCGGCGATGACGACTAGCGCGCCGACGCAAGCGCCCGCGCGACCCCCGGCTCCTCCGGACCGAGGAACCGCGGGTCCGGCTCGAACAGCGCGTCGAGGGACGCCTTGCTCGCGGCGAACAGTTCGCGGGTGGCGCCGTAGTACCAGGTCTCGTCGTGCTTGTCCTGCACCCCGACGCCGTACGAGGTGACGCCCGCCTCCTGGCACAGGGCGACCGCCCGGCGGATGTGGAAACCCTGGCTGATGAGCACCGCACGGTCGACGCCGAAGATCTTCTTGGCGCGGACGCAGGAGTCCCAGGTGTCGAACCCGGCGTAGTCGCTGACGATGTGCCGGTCGGGCACCCCGTGGTCGGTGAGGTAGGCCCGCATCGCGTCCGGTTCGTCGTACTCCTCGCGGCTGTTGTCGCCGGTGACGAGCACGACCTCTATACGGCCCGAGCGGTACAGCTCGGCCGCCGCGTCCAGCCGCCGCGCCAGGTACGGCGACGGCTCGCCCTGCCACAGCCCCGCCCCGAAGACCATCGCGACCTGCGTGCGCGGGACGTCGGCCGTGGTCCGCAGGCGGCCGTCGGCGGCGGTGAACATCCAGGTCGAGGGCAGCAGCGCCAGCACGCACAGCCCCATCACCACCTGCACCGCACGCCGCCGCCCCGTACGGGTTCGCGGCAGCCGGAGCAGCCGCCTCACACGTCCCACCGAGAAGCCCCCGTCCGTGGCACGCACGTATGTGTCGTGCTTGTTTCCGACGGACCCGGCCCGGCCCGCCCTTCGACCAACGAAGACGTCATCCCCGGCGATCCGGTTCACCGCGCAGCATGACAAGTTTCACTCGATCGTGTGGAAACCGCAGGTCAAGGAGGTTCACACCCCGGCAGGGCGCGCCGTGAACCGCCGGAAAACACCCGTCACCACGGTGCAACGGGGAGGCAACCTCCTCCCGACACCATCGACACATGACGGCGACGACGAGCAACACGACGAGCCAGTCGAACGCGGACCTCGCCAGTACGGCGCACCTCATGAACCGGATCGGTGACCAGTTGGCCAGTCAGCTCAGCCTCGTCTCCCTCAACGGGACCCGGCGCCCCACCCCGCCCGCCCCCGCTCTCGTCCTGGTGGGGCACGGCAGCCGAGACCCCCGCGCCCTGGCCACCGTGCGGACCCTCATGGACCGTGTGCGCCAGCAGCGCCCCGGCCTGTCGGTGCACCTGGGCCACATCGAGCTGAACGAGCCCCTGCTCCCCGACACCCTCGCCGCCCTCGGCGACCGGGAAGCCGTCCTCGTCCCCCTCCTCCTCAGCCGCGGCTACCACGTCAAGCGGGACATCCCCGAGATGGCCGCCGACAGCGCGGTACGCGCGCGTGTCGCCGCCCCGCTCGGCCCGCACCCGCTCCTCGTGGAGACCCTGCACGCCCGCCTCGTCGAGGCCGGCTGGCGTACCCGTCTGGACGCCGGGACCCGCCGTACCAGCGCTGTCGTCCTCGCCGCGGCCGGCTCCCGCGACCCCGAGTCGAGGGTCGACACCGGCCGCACCGCCCAGCTCCTCGCCGAACGCCTCGGCGTGCCCGTCGTCCCCGCCTACGCCACCACCGCCGCGCCCACGGTCCCCGACGCCGTCGCCGCCCTCGCGGCCCGCGGCCGCACCCGGGTGGCGGTCGCCTCCTGCTTCACGGCCCCCGGCCGGTTCGCCACGGAGTGCGCACAGGCGGCCCCCTGGATCGCCTCGGCCCCCCTGGGCACCCACCCGGCGATGGCGCGCCTGGTCCTCCACCGCTACGACCAGGCCATGGCGACCCCGGCCGCGACGAAGGAACGATCGCTGGCGACGGCGTAGGGCGCCGCACCACGCGAGGGCACGTGCACCACGCGAGGGCACGTGCAGGGGCACGGGGCCCTATCGGATGTACGGCTCCGCCGCGTGGGCGCGACGAAACACGACGCACCCGTACCCGCCCGACGACCCGACCCGGCAGACGAGTGGCACCCATTTGTCACACCCTCCCCGTACTGTCGAACCATGGAAGGCACCGCACCCCCCGACCACGACACCCCCGCGAACCTCGACGCACCGGCCGGCTACGACCCGCCCTCCGCGGAGCGCTACGCCCCGGAACACGACAAACGCCCGGGCCGCACCGCCTTCCAACGCGATCGCGCCCGCGTCCTGCACTCGGCGGCGCTGCGCAGACTCGCCGGCAAGACCCAGGTGGTCACGCCCGGCACCCGCACCCCCGCCTGGGACGCCAGCCCCCGCACCCGCCTCACCCACTCCCTGGAGTGCGCCCAGGTCGGCCGGGAACTGGGCGCGGCCCTCGGCTGCGACCCGGACCTCGTCGAGGCCGCCTGCCTCTCCCACGACCTCGGCCACCCCCCGTTCGGCCACAACGGCGAACAGGCCCTGAACGAATTCGCCGAGGACTGCGGCGGTTTCGAGGGCAACGCGCAGTCCCTGCGCCTCCTGGCCCGGCTCGAACCCAAGCGGTTCGTACGGTCCCCCGAGTCCGGCGACCCCGTCAGCGTCGGCCTCAACCTGACCCGCGCCACCCTGGACGCCGCCACCAAGTACCCCTGGCCCCGGGGCGCCCACCCCACCGACCCGGCGTCCCCCAAGTTCGGTGTCTACGAGGACGACCGCCCCGTCTTCGACTGGGTCAGAAAGGGCGCACCCGACGGCCGTACGACCTTCGAGGCGCAGGTCATGGACTGGTCCGACGACGTGGCGTACTCGGTGCACGACATCGAGGACGGCCTGCACGCCGGGCACATCGACCCGGGCTCCCTGCACGCGGAGCCCGAGCGGCAGGCGGTGTTCGAGGTGGCGCTCGGCCGGTACGTGCCCGCCGACACCGACCCCGCCGAACTGGCCGAGGCCCTCGACCGGCTCCTCGACCAGGAATGGTGGCCCCATGGCTACGACGGCACGGCCGTCGCGCAGGCCCGGCTGAAGGACGCCACCAGCCAGCTCATCGGCCGCTTCTGCCTCGCCGCCGAGGGCGCGACCCGGCGGACGTACGGCGCGGGGCGCCTCACCCGGTACGCCGCCGAACTGGTCGTGCCGCGCGGCGCGCGCCTGGAGTGCGCGGTCCTCAAGGCCGTCGCCGACCGGTACGTGATGCAGCGCGCCGAGCAGGAACGGCTCCGCGCCGACCAGCGCGTCGTCGTCGCGGAGTTGGCCGAGGCCCTCACCGCCCGCGCCCCGGACGGGCTCGACCCGCAGTTCCGCGCGCTGTTCGACACGGCGCCGGACGACCGTGCCCGCAAGCGGGTGATCATCGATCAGATCGCCTCCCTCACCGACGCGTCGGCCCGCTCGCTGCACGCGAGACTGACGCACGCGACCGGCGGAGGGACGAGCGACAGCCCGTGACCGACAGCTCACGACCGGCGGCCCGGGACCGACGGCGTGTGACCCACGGGGCGTACGGGGCGTCCATGTGACCCTCCGTGGCCTGATCGGGTCACTACCTCTTCCCGCATCACGCTGTGTGCGGGACGCTCGCAAGTGGACGCACCCTCAAAAGGAGGCATCAAGTGGTCGACGCGGATCAGACATTCGTCATCGTCGGAGGCGGTCTCGCCGGCGCGAAGGCGGCCGAGACGCTCCGAGCGGAGGGCTTCACCGGCCGCGTGATACTGATCTGCGACGAACGCGACCACCCGTACGAGCGCCCGCCGCTGTCCAAGGGCTATCTGCTGGGCAAGGAGGAACGCGACAGCGTCTTCGTCCACGAGCCGTCCTGGTACGCGCGCAACGACATCGAGCTGCACCTCGGCCAGACCGTCGACACGATCGACCGCGCGGCGAAGACCGTGCACTTCGGGGACGACGGCACCTTCGTCCACTACGACAAGCTGCTGCTGGCGACCGGCGCCGAGCCCCGCCGCCTGGACATCCCGGGCACCGACCTCGCGGGCGTCCACCATCTGCGCCGCCTCGCCCACGCCGAACGCCTCAAGGGCGTCCTCGCCGCCCTCGGCCGGGACAACGGCCACCTGGTCGTCGCGGGCGCCGGCTGGATCGGCCTGGAGGTCGCGGCGGCGGCCCGCGAGTACGGCGCCGAGGTCACCGTCGTCGAGCCGGAGCCCACGCCCCTGCACGGCGTCCTCGGCCCCGAGCTCGGCAACCTCTTCGCCCAGCTGCACCGCGAGCACGGGGTGCGCTTCGTCTTCGGCGCGAAGCTCACCGAGATCGTCGGCCAGGACGGCATGGTCCTGGCCGCCCGCACCGACACCGGCGAGGAGCACCCGGCGCACGACGTCCTCGCCGCGATCGGCGCGGCACCCCGCATCGGCCTGGCCGAGGCCGCCGGACTGGAGATCGCCGACCGCGCGCACGGCGGGGGAGTGGTCGTCGACGAGCGGCTGCGCACCTCCGACCCGTCGATCTACGCGGCCGGTGACGTCGTCTCCTTCCCGCACCCCCTGTTCGACACCCGGCTGCGGGTCGAGCACTGGGCCAACGCGCTGAACGGCGGCCCGGCCGCCGCCCGCTCCATGCTCGGCAAGGACGTCACCTACGACCGGGTGCCCTACTTCTTCTCCGACCAGTACGACCTGGGCATGGAGTACTCGGGATGGGCGCCGCCCGGCTCCTACGACCAGGTGGTGATCCGCGGGGACGCCGGGAAACGCGAGTTCATCGCCTTCTGGATCAAGGAGGGACGGGTCCTCGCCGGGATGAACGTGAATGTGTGGGACGTCACGGAACAGATCCAGAAGCTCATCAGGTCACGGGCCCGGATCGACGTGGACGCCCTCTCCGACCCCCAGGTCCCCCTGGACGCACTGATCGCGGCCCCTTAGCTGTCGGTGCGCCCCCGTAGAATCACCGCGTGGCAGGACGGATCAACGACGAGGACGTGAAGGCGGTACGGGACGCGGTCCCGATCGACGCCGTGGTGTCCGAGTACCTCCAGCTGCGCAACGCCGGCGGGGGGAACCTGAAGGGGCTGTGCCCCTTCCACGACGAGAAGTCGCCGTCCTTCCAGGTCAGCCCGAGCAAGGGACTCTTCCACTGCTTCGGCTGCCAGGAGGGCGGCGACACCATCACGTTCGTGATGAAGGTCGACCACCTCTCCTTCTCGGAGGCCGTCGAGCGGCTCGCCGCCCAGGCGGGCATCACCCTGCGGTACGAGGAGGGCGGGTACAACCCCTCCCACCAGCGCGGGGAGCGCATCCGTCTCGTCGAGGCCCACAAGATCGCCGCCGAGTGGTACGCGGAGCAGCTCGCGACCAGCCCCGAGGCCGACACCGGGCGGATCTTCCTCGCCGAGCGCGGCTTCGACCAGGCCACCGCCGTCCACTTCGGCGTCGGCTACAGCCCCCAGGGCTGGGACCACCTCACCCGCTACCTCCGCGGCAAGGGCTTCACCGACAAGGAGCTGCTCCTGTCCGGGCTCGCCCAGGAGGGCCGCCGGGGCCCCATCGACCGGTTCCGGGGCCGGCTGATGTGGCCGATCCGCGACATCGGCGGCGACGTCGTGGGCTTCGGCGCCCGCAAGCTGTACGAGGCGGACAACGGCCCGAAGTACCTCAACACCCCCGACACCCCGATCTACCGCAAGTCCCAGGTGCTCTACGGCATCGACCTCGCCAAGAAGGACATCGCCAAGGCCAGCCGGGCGGTGGTCGTCGAGGGCTACACCGACGTCATGGCCTGCCACCTCGCCGGCGTCACCACCGCCATCGCCACCTGCGGCACGGCCTTCGGCGGCGAACACATCAAGATCCTCCGCCGGCTGCTCATGGACAACGGCTCGGCCCGGGTGATCTTCACCTTCGACGGCGACGCGGCCGGCCAGAAGGCCGCCCTGCGCGCCTTCGAGGACGACCAGAAGTTCGCCGCCGAGACCTACATCGCCATCGCCCCCGACGGCATGGACCCCTGCGAGCTGCGCCTGGCCAAGGGCGACGACGCGGTGGCCGAGCTGGTCGAACCCCGCACCCCGCTCTTCGAGTTCGCCCTCCGGCACATCGTCGCCCGGTACGACCTGGAGACGGCCGCCGGGCGCGCCTCCGCCCTCGACGAGGCGGCACCCGTCGTGGCCCGCATCAAGAACAGCGGCGCCCAGCACGAGGTCGCCGTGCAGCTCGCCGGCATGCTCGGCATCCTCGACACCCAGTTCGTCGTCAAGCGCGTCGCCCAGCTCGCCCGCTGGGCCCGCGACCGCGGCGGCAAGGGCCCCGCGCCCGCCCCCCAGCAGCCCGCACAGCCGTACGAGACCGCCGCCCGCCGCCCCTCGGGCCCCGCCCTCGTCCTGCGCAACCCCGTCTACGCCACCGAGCGGGAGCTCCTCAAACTCGCCCTCCAGCGACCCGACTTGGTGGCCCCCGCGTTCGACGCGTACGGGATCGACGAGTTCACCGCCGCCCCCTACGCGGCCGTACGCGAGGCGATCATCGAGGCGGGCGGCGTCGAGTTCGGCGTCGAGGACCCGCAGGAGTACCTGGTCCGCGTCCGGGAGGCCGCCCCGGACGACGCCGTGCGCGCCATGGTGACCGAGCTCGCCGTCGAGGCGATCATGCGCAAGACGGTCGACGAGATCTACGCCGGCGCCCAGCTGGTCACCGTCCGCCGCCGCGCCGTCGAGCGCCGCGTACGGGACGTCCAGAGCAGCCTCGCCCGCCTCGGCGCCCACGGCGACCCGGCCCAGCTGGCCGCCGTGCAGAACGAGTTGTGGGTGCTCCAGCAGTACGACCAGGCCCTGCGGGAGAGGGGCGCGGAAGCGCTCTAGAAGAGGGGAACATCCCCGGCGCACTTGCCAATCGGGCGCCGGTCCCCGCAGGTCGCCCCGGTTCCGTACGCCCTTCAAGCTGTTTCACGGCCTGTCAGCGGCCCACTCGTCCGTGAGAGTAACCGTGGGGTCACGGACCGGACGCAAAAAGTCACCGCACGCCCCTCGTGGCGGCTGTGTGTCGTACTCCACACTGGGTTCCGGTGCCTGAGTCCTCGGAGCGCGGCCGACCCGTCCCCCACGGGTCCGAGATCCCCGCGGTTCCGCTCGATGAGTACGGGATGGAGGGCGGACGGGCCGCCCGCGCCATCCCCGACATACCGCTGCCGTACGCGTCAGCAGCGACATCCCTGGAGGTCGCCCCCGTGCAGACCCAGACCCTCATACAGAACGACACCAGTACGGCCCTGAGTACCGACGGCGCGCAGCCGGGCGCCGAGACCGGCGTGATCCACGCGGTCCCGGCCCAGAGCCGCGCCGCGCACCACCCCGAGACGGCGCCGGAGCCCCCGCCGGACGCCGACGAGCCGCCCGCGGCGGCCGTGGAGGCCATCGAGACGGCCGAACCCGAGCCCGTCGAACTGCCGCGCCGCACCGACACCAGCGGCCCCTCCTCCGACCTGTTCCGCCAGTACCTGCGGGAGATCGGCCGCATCCCGCTGCTCACGGCGGCCGAGGAGGTGGAACTGGCCCGCCGGGTGGAGGCCGGTCTGTTCGCCGAGGAGAAGCTCGGCACCACCCCCGACCTCGACAGCCGGCTCGCCCTCGACCTCGACCGGCTGGTCGTCCTGGGCCGCATGGCCAAGCGCCGCCTCATCGAGGCGAACCTGCGGCTCGTCGTGTCCGTGGCCAAGCGGTACGTCGGCCGCGGCCTGACCATGCTGGACCTCGTCCAGGAGGGCAACCTGGGCCTCATCCGGGCCGTCGAGAAGTTCGACTACGCCCGCGGCTACAAGTTCTCCACGTACGCGACCTGGTGGATCCGCCAGGCCATGTCCCGCGCGCTCGCGGACCAGGCCCGCACGATCCGTGTCCCCGTCCACGTCGTGGAACTCATCAACCGGGTCGTCCGCGTCCAGCGCCGCATGCTCCAGGAACGGGGCTACGAGCCGACGCCGGAGGAGGTCGCCGCCCACCTCGACCTGCTGCCCGAGCGGGTCAGCGAGGTGCTCCGCCTCGCCCAGGAGCCGGTGTCCCTGCACGCGCCCGTGGGCGAGGAGGACGACGTGGCGCTCGGCGACCTCATCGAAGACGGCGACGCGGCGAGCCCCGTGGAGTCGGCGGCGTTCCTGCTGCTGCGGGAACACCTGGAGGCGGTGCTGTCCACGCTGGGGGAGCGTGAACGCAAGGTGGTGCAGCTGCGGTACGGGCTCGCGGACGGGCGGCCGCGGACGCTGGAGGAGATCGGCCGGATCTTCGGGGTGACCCGGGAACGGATTCGGCAGATCGAGTCGAAGACGCTGAACAAGCTGAGGGACCACGCGTTCGCGGATCAGCTGAGGGGCTATCTGGACTGAGGGCGCCCAGTAGCTCGGGGGGCGCTGCTTGGTTGTCGGGTGCGGGTGGTGTGTGGTTTCTCGCGCAGTTCCCCGCGCCCCTGAAGGCATGGGCCTGCGGCCCGGCCTTCAGCCCCCACGCACCCGCACCCGACAACGGGCCCCCGGTCCCGCTCGACTCAGTCCACCTCGGCGACCGCCTCCGCGAACTGCGCCCGGTACAGCCGCGCGTACGCCCCGCCCGACGCCAGCAGCTCCTCGTGCGCGCCCTGTTCGACGATCGAGCCGTTCTCCATCACCAGGATCGTGTCGGCGTCCCGGATCGTCGACAGCCGGTGCGCGATGACGAACGACGTCCGCCCGTGCGCCAGCTTGGCCATCGCCTTCTGGATCAGCACCTCGGTCCGGGTGTCCACGGAACTCGTCGCCTCGTCCAGCACCAGGATCACCGGGTCCGACAGGAACGCGCGGGCGATGGTGATGAGCTGCTTCTCACCCGCGCTCACCCCGGTGCCCTCGTCGTCGATCACCGTGTCGTAGCCGTCCGGCAGCGTCCGGATGAACCGGTCCGCGTGCGCGGCGCGGGCCGCCTCCTCGATCTCCCCGCGCGTCACCTCGCGCGCGGTGGACGCCCCGTACGCGATGTTGTCCGCGATGGTCCCGCCGAACAGCCAGGTGTCCTGGAGGACCATCCCTATCCCGTCGCGCAGCTCGTCACGGGACATGGACGCGATGTCCACGCCGTCCAGCGTGATCCGCCCACCGGTGACCTCGTAGAACCGCATCAGCAGGTTCACCAGGGTGGTCTTGCCGGCGCCCGTGGGCCCCACGATCGCCACCGTGTGGCCGGGCTCGACCACCAGCGACAGGTCCTCGATCAGCGGCTTGTCCGGCTCGTAACGGAAGGAGACGTGCTCCAGCGCCACCCGCCCGCGCAGCTCCTCCGGCCGCACCCCGGGCACCGCGTCCGCGGCCTGCTCCTCCGCGTCCAGCAGTTCGAAGATCCGCTCGGCGGAGGCGACGCCCGACTGCACCAGGTTCGCCATGGACGCGACCTGCGTCAGCGGCATCGAGAACTGCCGCGAGTACTGGATGAAGGCCTGCACGTCACCGATGGACAGGGCACCGGTGGCCACCCGCAGTCCACCGACCACGGCGACCAGCACATAGTTGATGTTCGACACGAAGAACATCAGCGGCTGCATGATCCCGCTGTTGAACTGGGCCTTGAACCCGGCTTCGTACAGCCGCTCGTTCTCCTCGGCGAACTGCTTCGCCGACTCGTCCTGCCGGCCGAACACCTTCACGAGGGTGTGCCCGGTGTACATCTCCTCGATGTGCGCGTTGAGCTTCCCGGTGGTCCGCCACTGCGCCACGAAGTGCGGCTGCGACCGCTTGCCGACGCGGGTGGCCACCACGAACGACAGCGGCACGGTCACCAGCGCGACCAGCGCCAGCAGCGGCGACACCCAGAACATCATCACCAGCACACCGACGATCGTCAGCAGCGAGTTGACGAGCTGTCCCATCGACTGCTGCAACGTCTGGCCGATGTTGTCGATGTCGTTGGTGGCCCGGCTGAGCACCTCACCGCGCTGCCGCTTGTCGAAGTACGACAGCGGCAGCCGCGACAGCTTCGCCTGGAGCTCCGCCCGCAGGTGGAACATCGTCCGGTTGATCGCCCGGTTGGAGAGCCGTGTGGCCCCCGCCATCAGCAGACCCGCGACCAGGAAGATGCCGAGGGCAACCAGCAGCACGGCGCCGACGGCCTCGAAGTCGATGCCCTTGCCCGGCGTGAAGTCCGTGCCGGACAGCATGTCGGCGACCCCGCCGTCACCGCGCTCGCGCATCCCTTCGAGCACCTCGGCCTTGGTCCGGCCGGCCGGCATCTCCCGTCCGACCACGCCCGCGAAGACCAGGTCGGTCGCCCGGCCGAGGATCCACGGGCCCAGCACCGACAGACCGACGCTGATCACCGCGCACACGACCATCGCGTACATGGTGAACCGCTCGGGCTTGAACTGCGCGAGCAGTCGTTTCCCGGACCCCTTGAAGTCCATGGACTGCTGATCGGGACCGCCCCCGGCTCCCGCCATGCGCCCCAACGGCCCGGCCATCAGGCTGCCTCCGCTTCCGTCAGCTGGGAGAGCACGATCTCCCGGTAGGTCTCGTTCTCGGCCATCAGCTCGTGGTGCCGTCCCGTCCCGACGACACGGCCCTCGTCCAGGACGACGATCCGGTCGGCGTCCCGGATGGTCGCCACCCGCTGGGCCACGATGACGACGGTCGCCTCGGCGGTCTCCCGCGACAGGGCCGCCCGCAGCGCCGCGTCCGTCGCGTAGTCGAGCGCGGAGAACGAGTCGTCGAACAGATAGATCTCCGGGCGCTGCACCAGCGTCCGCGCGATCGCCAACCGCTGCCGCTGACCGCCCGACACATTGGTGCCGCCCTGCGCGATGGGGGCGTTCAGCCCGCCCTCCAGCCGCTCGACGAACTCCTTGGCCTGCGCCACCTCCAGCGCGTGCCACAGCTCCTCGTCGGTGGCGTCCGGATTGCCGTACCGCAGGTTCGTCGCCACGGTCCCCGAGAACAGGTACGGCTTCTGCGGCACCAGGCTCACGGTCCTGGCCAGCAGCCGCGGATCGAGGGTCCGTACGTCGACGCCGTCCACCAGCACCTCGCCCTCGGTCGCGTCGAACAGCCGGGGGACCAGCCCCAGCAGCGTCGACTTGCCGCTGCCGGTCGACCCGATGACGGCGGTCGTCTCACCAGGCCGCGCCACGACCTCGATGGACCGCAGCACCGGCTCCTCCGCCCCGGGGTAACGGAACCCGGCTCCCCGGATCTCCAGGAACCCGCTCCGCCGCAGCTCCCGCACGGGCGCGAGGGGAGGCACGACACTCGTCTCGGTGTCGAGGACCTCCTGGATGCGCTCGGCGCACACCTCGGCGCGCGGCATCATCATGAACATGAAGGTGGCCATCATCACCGCCATGACGATCTGCATCAGATAGGCGAGGAAGGCGGTGAGCGCACCGATCTCCATCCCGCCGCTGTCGATCCGGTGGGCGCCGAACCACACCACCGCGATCGACGAGAAGTTGATGACCGTCATCACGATCGGGAACATCAGCGCCAGCATCCTGCCGGTTCCCTGGGCCACGTCCGTCAGCTCGGTGTTCGCGGAACGGAATCGATCCTTCTCGTAGTCGTCCCGGACGAAGGCCCGGATGACCCGGTTGCCGGTGATCTGCTCGCGCAGCACCCGGTTCACGATGTCGAGCCGCTCCTGCATGGTGCGGAACAGGGGGCGCAGCCGGCGCACGATGAGGCTGACGGAGATACCGAGCACCGGCACGACGGCCAGCAGCACGCCCGACAGCGGTACGTCCAGACCGAGCGCCAGCACGATGCCGCCGACGCACATGATCGGCGCGGACACCACCAGGGTGAACGTCATCAGCACCAGCATCTGGACCTGCTGGACGTCGTTCGTCGTCCGTGTGATGAGCGACGGCGCCCCGAAGTGACCGACCTCACGCGCCGAGAACGACTGCACCCGGTCGAACACGGCCGCCCGGATGTCCCGGCCGACCGCCGCCGCCGTACGGGCGCCGTAGTACACGGCCCCGATGTTGCAGACGACCTGGACCAGCGAGATCCCGATCATCAGCGCGCCGAAGGCCAGGATGTAACCCGTGTCCCCCTCCACGACACCGTTGTCGATGATGTCCGCGTTCAGTGTGGGCAGGTAGAGCGTGGCGCACGTCTGCACGAACTGCAGCAGCACCAGCAGGGCGATGGGTTTCTTGTACGGACGTAGATGACTTCTGAGCAGTCGTATGAGCACGCGAGATCTCTCGGAGTCGGCGATGGGATGGGATGCACCACCCCCCATCGTCGAACACTCCACCCGCGTTACCTCAACCGAATTAACCCAACGGTGAAGGATCGATGGCGAGTCCGTGAGTCCGTCGCGGCCGAAAAGGGCCCCTCCGCCGGGAGCTCAGCCCCGGAACGCACCCGGGTGCGTCTGTTCGCGGACCGCCACGTACTGCTGGCGCACGGCCTGCCCCACGGCCAGTTCCTCGCCCGGCTCCAGGATCTGCGCGGCCGCCCCGGGCCACATCGGCGGCGTCCGCGGGTCGAGCGTGCCCTGGGACACCCCGAGCGCCCAGGCCGCCTGCCGCGCGGCGCCGACCGCCGCGTAGTCCGCCGGCTGCGGTACGACGACCTGCACCCCGAACAGCGCCGGCGCCGCCGCCTGCACCGCGGGCAGCTCGGCCGCCGCACCCAGCATGAAGATCCGCCGGACGTCGACGCCGCGCCCCCGCAGCACGTCCAGCGCGTCCGCGAGCCCGCACAGCATGCCCTCGAACGCGGCCCGAGCGAAGTGCTCCGGCTTCATCGACTCCCGCCGCAGCCCGGCCAGCGTCCCCGCCGTGTGCGGCAGGTTCGGCGTCCGCTCGCCCTCCAGGTACGGCAGCATCACCAGCCCGTGCGACCCCGGAGTCGACTTCAGCGCCAGATCGGAGAGCCCCTCCAGATCTGGCACGCCGAGCATCTCGGCGGCGCCCCGCAGCGTCCGTACGGCGTTCAGCGTCGTGACGACCGGAAGGTGCATCCCCGTGGCGTCGGCCAGCGAGGTGATCATCCCCGAGGAGTCGACGAGCGCCTCGGTGTGCACGGCCATCACGGACCCGCTGGCGCCCAGCGACACCACCGCGTCACCGAGCCCGATGCCGAGCCCGAACGCGGCGGCCATGGTCTCGCCGGTGCCGGCGGAGATGAGGAGCCCCTCCGGCGTCGTACCGGCGGCGTCCGAGGGGCCCAGCACCTCGGGGAGCATCACCTGGTGGCCGAGCGCCATCTCGACGAGGTCGGTCCGGTACTGGCCGGTCGCCGCGTTCCAGTACCCGGTGCCCGAGGCGCCGCCCCGGTCGGTGGTCCGCCGCACGGGCCGCCCCAGCAGCTGCCAGACCAGCCAGTCGTGCGCCTGGAGCAGCACGGCCGTCCGCATGGCCGCGTCCGGCTCCGTACGGCTCATCCAGCGCAGCTTCGTCACCGGCTGCGCGGCCCCCGGCACGCACCCGACGGCCTCCGCCCACGCGCCGCGCCCCCCGAGCGCGTCGATGAGGTCGGCCGCGGCGACCTGGGCGCGCTTGTCTCCGCCGACCATCGCCGGACGCACGGCGTTGCCCTGTGCGTCCAGCGCGATCAGCCCGTTCTGCTGCGACGACACGCCGATCGCCTGCACGCCCTCCAGCAGCCCGCCGCCGGCCGCCTCCCCCAGGGACAGCAGCCACGCCTGCGGATCGACGTCCGCGGGACGCCCTCCGTTCGGCGCGGGCTCCACCGGGTGTGGGGCATACCCCTGCCTGAGCACGGCCCCTGTGTCCGAGTCACAGACGACAATGCGCGTAAATTCGGGCGAACTATCCAGCCCGGCGACTATCCCCATGGCAGAAATTCTGCCGCACGGGGAGGGGTGTGGCGTGCCGTGGAACGAGGGCCGGGGCCCGCCGGGGGACACGCAGGTCGGCGACCGGCCACGATGGGCCGATCGCCGACGTACGAGTGAGATCCCTCCGGTCCCGTGTCCCGGCGGCCCCCTTGGACGCTAGGTGTTGCTGGTGCCCCAGTCGTCCGGTCCCGCGCCGTTCGCGTTGCGTTCCCGCAGTGAGCGGACCCGGCCGGCGACGGACTCCGGCACGCGGTCGCCGACCTTCTCGCTGACCACGTGGTACGCCTTGCCCGCGAAGACGCGCCCCTGCTGGGCGGCCGACTCCGCGGTGTTGCGCACGGCCGGGTTCTGTGCGACCTGCCGGGCGGATTTCTTCAGCTGTTCGTAACGCTCGCGTCCGGCGCGTGTGCCCAGGACGTACCCCAGGGCCAGTCCGGCAAAGAACGTGAGCCGATAGCGCATGGCGGCCACCCTTCCCTTACGTCTGCGTCGGTCCCTTGCGTTGCCCTGCGCGGGCGGCGGGCGCGGGGGATACCGATTGGCGGAGCACCCCCCAGCTTGCGCTAATGTATGTGTCGCAGCGAGCGCACGCCCCCTGGCGAATACCCAGGTAGGTGCGTTCGATGCAACGAGGCATTCCTCCGTAGCTCAATTGGCAGAGCAGCCGGCTGTTAACCGGCAGGTTACTGGTTCGAGTCCAGTCGGGGGAGCTCGGTCCTCCGTAGCTCAATTGGCAGAGCAGCCGGCTGTTAACCGGCAGGTTACTGGTTCGAGTCCAGTCGGGGGAGCAGCCTGAACGAGGACCCCACGGGGTCCTTTTTCATGTCCGGGGGAACCGCGCGGGCCGCGTCGTGGTCTCCATGGTCAAGAAGCGCACGCGTGAAGCCGACCATCCGAAGCAGGAGATCGTATGAGCGGCTATGCTGCGGCAGACGGCGCGCACAAATGTGCGCGACACGCCGTACGGGGCGGTAGCTCAGCCGGTTAGAGCAGCGGACTCATAATCCGTCGGCCGTGGGTTCGAGTCCCACCCGCCCCACCACTCGCTACGCGAGGAGAAACCTTCTGACCAGGCGTTTTCCCGGTCGGGGTGAGAGTCTCAGGGTCCTGGCGGCCCGTGGTGATCATGATTTCTTGATCGTCTGGACAAAGTCTGGACGCCGATTCCGGTTAAGTCGGGCATCGCGCTTATGGGGTGTTTCGTGTCGGCGTCGGACAGGTCTCCGCTAGCTCGTCCCGCAGTGAGAAGTGGGTCCATGTGAACGCCTTGACGCCGGCGCGCCTCCGCTGCGTGGTCTGTTTGTGATTGATGGTCGCGCTCAATGTTGGTGATGTATCCTGGGTGCATACATCGTGGACGTTGGAGGTGTGCGATGTCCGTCACGCAGATTGATCTCGACGACGAGGCACTGGCCGAGGCCATGCGGCTCATGGGTGCCACGACGAAGAAGGAGACCGTCAACGCGGCCCTTCGGGACTACGTGGCGCGGATCAGGAGGCTCGAGGCCGCGGAGAAGCTGGCCGCGCGAGGTGAGCGCGGCGAGTTTGAGCAGGCCGCAGCGGCGCATGAAGCCGAGAAGCGTGCGCGGCGCGAGGCCTTCGAGTGATCACGTATCTGGTCGACACCTCGGCTCTGTGGCATATGTTCCGTACCCCAGGTGCGCTGCGCCCCTGGGAGGGACACATCGCCGCCGGGGTGTTCCACGTCTGTGAGCCGACACGAGCCGAATTCCTCTACTCGGCGACCAGCCCCTCTCACCGAGATGAGCTGGCCGAGGAACTGGACGCGCTCTGTCTGCTCTCTCCGGTTCCGAAGAACGCCTGGCGGTGGGTCGACACCGCCCAGTACAAACTGACCCAGAGGGGCCAGCATCGGGCGGCGGGAGCGATCGACCTGTTGGTGTGTGCGACAGCTGTACACCATGGGCACACCGTCCTCCACGTGGACAATGACTTCGTGACGGTGGCCGGAGTCCTCAAGGAAGTTCAGCAGCGAGACGCACGAGCCTGATCTCCGAAGGCAGGTCACGTCTGTCGGCCTCTGACCTCGGTGATCGATGTCTCCTGGAGTGCACCAGCCGTCCTTCTGGTGATGGGTTCGACTGTACGCGCCACCGCGCGCCACGGGCCTCCTCGTGGATCGCGGGATCGCTTGGGCCAAGGCGGTTCCTACCGGGCCTGGCGGCCATCGGCGAGTTATCCCCGCGTACTTGGGGGGCGATCCACCTGCCCTTCAGTCGCTGCGCGTTGGAAAGGAAATCCGCTGCGCATGGTTTTGAGAACCTCTCCTCGACTGGGGAGAGGGTCCGTGAACCGGGTGCGCGTGCCCATCTGGGACGCGTTCTGGACGCAGGTTGGACACAAGGATCGGAGAAGACTGACAAGGGCCGGGAAGGACCGAGGCGCCAAACGCGCCTGACCTGGGAGAACGGCCAAGATGAGCATGGATCGGCAAGGGTCGCCAAGATCCACAAAGGACTCATAATCCGTCGGTTGTGGGTTCGAGTCCCACCCGCCTCACCAGCGCAGGGCTGTGACCTGCGGAAACGTTCATTTTGTCCTAGTGGATATGGCTCCTCCGGCTGGTTCGGCACAGGATTCTGGACGCTGGCTGGACGCGAGGAAACTGGAAGGGGGTGCTCCGGTGCCGATCCATCCATTCTGCTCAGCTCCGGTATGCCTGCGCGAAGCGTGGGTATGTCCGGAGAGATCGCGGAAGCCGTCGTGTACCTGGCCTCCGATGCCTCGGCCTTAGCTGTGGGCCAGGCGGGACCTCCGGCTTCGGCGCGGCCGAAGCGGGAACGGTGCGGCCGGAAAGCCTTCGCTTTCCGGCCGCACCGCCACCGTCTGGGTCACCCGGTCACTGGATCGTCCATGCCTGGTACACGTGGTTCAGGGGCATCCACTGGCTGATGGCGGCTCCGTCCGCCGTCGATCCGGCACCCACCTCCAGGACCTGCCCGCTCTCGAAGTTGCGGATGAGGTACCCACCGCTGGTCGGCTCGAAGTACCACAGCTGGTTGTTGCCGCCGTCGTAGGTGTACTGCCGCAGTGCGGTTCCCCTCCGGTGACTGGAGTTGTTCATGGCGAGGACCTTGCCGCTGTTCCTGTTCACGATCTTGTAGAGCTGCCCACTGACCGGAACGATGTTCCACTGCTGGTTGGTACCGCCGTTGCTCGGCCACTGGATGACGCCCGCGCCGTCGGCGGTGGAGCCCTGGTTCACGTCCATCAGCTCTCCGCTGTTGACGTTCTTGATCGTGTAGTTCGTCGACGGGTTGATGTTCGGCGTACCGGTCGCGTCCTCCAGCGCACCGCCGGCCTGCTGGACACTGAAGTCGGCGATGAAGAAGTAGGCGCCGTCGGTCTTTGCGACCCGCACGTAGCGGAACTTCTGGCGGACGTCGATGTTGCCCGTGAGTGTCGAGGCGAGCGGCAGGGCGGTGGCGCCCTGGCGCCCCAGCACGGTGTAGGTGGCGAAGGACGGGTCGTTGGAGCCACGGATCTCGAAGTTGCTGCGCGTCTCGGGCTGGTCGAGGTCCTGGCGCGTCGTCAGGGAGTACTGGCCGAGCTGGTAGGCCTGCCCGAGGTCGACCTGCCACCAGGCCGAGGTGTCGGTCCCGGTCGGCGACCAGCCGGTCGAGCTGTTGTTGTCGTTGGCTTTGGCCGCCACCCAGGCGGAGCTGTACACCGAGGAGGAGGATGCCGGCTTGTTGGAGGCGAGGTTGAGCTTGGCTGCCAGCCCCCGGTAGGCGGACTCCAGACCGGATGCCTTGATCACCGAGTCACCGGACGTCGTGTTGTTGGTGAGCGTGACGTTGGTGCCGTTGCGGTTCTGGTGGATGGATTCGTCGGTATGCGACAGCACGTTGTTCGAAAGGGTCATGTTGTTCGACCCCTCGTCCAGGTAGATGCCGCTGATCGCGGAAGCGCAGGCGGCCGGGGACCTCAGTACCTCGTGGATGTAGTTGCCGTTGAAGACCGTGCCCGGGTCGTTGGAGAGGTGGTAGATGGCTGCGGAGTCGCACAGCCGGTTCATCACGTTGCCGAGCCGGTTGTAGCTGACACTGTTGTTGCCCAACGCGTTGGCCGCGGACTGCCAGCCCCAGCCGAGCGAGATGCCGGCCCACGGTGTGTCGGATATGTCGTTGTGATCGATGGTGGTGCTGTTGACGAAGCCCGCGTTGATGCCGGCGGTTCCCAGGTAGTCCTGACCGATCCGGGTGATCAGGTTGTTCTTGACGGTGATGTTCTTGACGACCTCCCGGGCGTCCTCACCGGCCGGTGAAGTGGGCGGGTTGTAGACGGTGTGGTACTCCACGGTCGGGTCGGAGAACTTGCCGACCATGATTCCGTTGCCGGCGATGTCGTAGATGAGGTTGCCGGTCACGGTGCTGTCGTGCACGCCGTGGTGCAGGTCGAGTGCGCTGGCGCCCATCTGGGTGAAGGTGTTGCCGGTGAAGGAGACGCGGTCGGCGTCCGCGGCCTGGACCCCGGCCGGTGGACGGCCGACGTACTGCTGGTTGGAGGTGTTGGCCGAGATGTTGTAGTTGCCGCCCTGGGCGTTGAGGTAGCCGTTGTTCGTCGCTGCCATCCAGGTGGTCTGGGTGAAGGTGATCCCGGAGAAGCGCAGGTCGTGGGCGGGACTGTCGAGGCTCGTGCCCTTGATGTCAAAGAGCGTCTGCAACGTCGGCGCCTGCACGGTGGCCGTGGACATGTCCTCGCCGGGGCGGGGCTTGTAGTAGACGGTCTGCGCTGCGGTGTCGACGTAGAACTCGCCGGGTTCGTTGAGGAACTCGTGGGCGTTCTCGAAGTGCAGGGGGGAGCCGTTGGCGAGGAGCGGGTTGGGGCGCTGGAAGAGGATGCCCGCCTCGTGGTCCTGGATCGACACGTTGGCGGTGCCGCTGCTGGAGCTGATCGACTTCAGCCGCAGGTAGCTCTCGCCCCATGCCGTTTCCAGCATCATCTCGACCTGGCTGAGCTGGTTCCAGTCGGAGACCTGTGAACTCAGCACCTTCAGCAGCTTGTTGGTCTTGTCGCTGCTCTGCAGCTGGAAGTCCGTGCCGAGGTCGGGGAAGCGCGCACGGGTGGCGCGGACGCCGTTGATGTACAGCTGCCGGAAGTTCAGGCTGCCCACGGACGCCTTGTACTCGCCGTTGGCAGCCGCGGTCCAGCCGGTGATCGCCTTGCCGCCGGTGATCACGGGCGTCTCACCGTTGTACGCCTGGTAGACGACCGTGTGGCCGTTCGTGCCCGAGTCGCTGGTGCCGAAGCCGATCGGGGCGGTGAGGGGGTAGGTGCCTCCGCGCAGGTTCACCACGATGTCGTCGGACATGTTCGCGTTCACGGCTCGGACCGTGGCCTGGGCTGCCTGGATGGTCTTGAACGCTGAGGCGGTGCTGGTTCCCGTGTTGCTGTCACTGCCGTTGACAGGGTCGACGTAGAAGTTCGTCGTGGCCGCGTAGGCGGGCGTAGCGGGCAGCACGGCCGCGAAGACGACAGCCGCCGCTGCGAGCGCCGTGGCGGTCCCCGCGCCGATGCGTGAAGGTCTCATCTGTGGTGTCCTTCCTCGAACCCCCGCTGAGTCCTATGAGTTGTATTTATCGGTGCAAGCAGGCCTTCCGGTCAAGACGATAGGCGCACCTACTTTTTGCAGACGTAACACCGATGACACATGGACCAATCGGACTGGCGTCACTCGGGCCACCTCTGGCGAAGTCATTGTCCGAGGTGGAGGGGTATCAAGCCGGAACCATCGCCCGTCGACCCACCCCGTGCACGCCCCTGCCAAACCGGCCGCCTGGAATGAGTAGTACTCATTCAGACTCCTGTTGTGGTCGATAGCTCGCACTTCATGCGGGAGGCTGAACAACCGCGCCCGGCCTGTGCCGGGCCGTTTCCGGTCGGGGTCCAGGCGCAGTCCTGCATCACCGGCTCCGCCCCGCGGCGATGACCTCGTGGGCTCCCTATCTGTCCCTGCGGCGGGGCCCGTCGCACTGCCAAGCGTTTGGCTGTCTTGGGGTGATGCCGAGTAGGTCGGCGATGACCATGGAGGGCAGGTCTACCAGGGCGTCCGTCATGGCGGTGTTCCGTGCGGCGCGGGCGGGCAGACCGTGGTGTCTCAGGGTGTCGGCGAGGCCGAGGGGGTTGCGCGGGCGTTCAGGGCTGTGACCGGGCAGGAGGTACCTGCACCCGGCCGTGTTGCTGTGCCGGGGGCTTTGCTGGAGCTGGTCGTGGCGAATGTGGTCGTCGGTGAGTTCGACGATGCGGGTCAGGGGGAGGGCGTAGAGCCGGACGACAGCCGCGACGCGGACGGACGTATCGGCCTACGGCTGGAGGATGGCGTCGTGGGTGGGCTGTGCGAGCGTCTGGAGGTCGAATTCTGGACGCTGGCTGGACACGAGGATTCGGAAGCGCTGCCCGGTGACCTTGGGTGTCGGGAGACGGCCCAGGCGGCTGCGGACTGACTGGCATGGGGCACCAGGCGTAGTGGGCGTCCAGGGCCGCCTTCAAGCGAGTGCGGCGCCGTTTGTGCTTGGCCGGCCACCGGTGTCCCGTCGGGTGGCCAGTGCTGCCTGGGTGGAGCGCGCTATTCCTCGGCTGCGGTGGGGGCTTGGGGGAGGCGTAGTCGGAAGCATGCTCCGAGGGTTCGGGGGGTGAGGGTGAGGGTGAGGGTGCCTTGGTGGCGGTGGGCCAGGTCGCGGGCGATGGCGAGGCCCAGGCCGGTGCCGCCGTGGTCGCGGGAGCGGGCGTCGTCGAGCCGGACGAAGCGTTCGAAGATGCGCTCGGCGTCTTCGGCGGGCACGCCCGGTCCGTCGTCGTGCACCGTGAGCTCGACCCGGCCGTCCTGGTTCCGGACGGTGATCTGGATGCGGTGTGTGGCGTGGCGGGCGGCGTTGTCGATGAGGTTGCGCAGCAGTCGTTCGTATTCGTCGGGGTTTCCGTGTACGTGTGCGGGGGCGGTGCTGTCGCAGGTGAGGGTCAGCGGCCGTTCGGCGAGGGGGTATTGCTCGGTCAGCCGGGAGGCGAGGGCTGTCAGGTCCACGGTTTCGGTGCCGGCTGCGGGGGTGCGGGTGTCGAGGCGGGCGAGGAGCAGCAGGTCCTCGGCGAGGGCCTGGAGGCGGCGGGTCTGTCGTGCGGCGGTGGTGACCGCGGCGGGCCAGTCGGTCCGTTCCGGGTAGGCGAGCGCGACTTCCAGGCTGGCGAGCAGTGTGGTGAGGGGGCTGCGTAGTTCGTGGGCGGCGTCCGCGACGAAGCGGCGCTGCTGGGCGGCGGCGTCGTCGAGGCGTTGGAGGGTGGTGTTGATGGTGGTGGCCAGGGCGGCGATCTCGTCCCCCGTATGAGGGACGGTGACGCGTTCGCGGGGGTCGTTCGCGGTGACCGAGGCGGTGAGGACGCGGATGGCTTCGACCGGCCGCAGCGCGATGCGGACGGCGAAGTAGGCGACGGCGGCGATCAGTACGAGGCTGACGAGCCCGGCCCGCAGCAGCAGGCGGTCAGTGGCCTCGGTGATGGTCCCGGCGATGTCCTCGGCTGCGTGCGGGAGCACCACCACATAGACCCGCAGCTGGGCGTCGGCGGCGACACCCAGAGCGGCGACTGTGGTGCCGCTCAGTTCATCGGCCCTGACATCGTCGTACATGACCTGGTAGGTTCCGCCGTCCTTGCCGAACCGGTCCCCGGGTGCGGAGGCGGGGCGCGCCGGCAGGCGCACGGGACGGGTCGTATAGCCCCAGTTCGGCCCCTCGTCCGGTGGGGCGGGCAACTCGGCCTTCGGTGGGGCGGGCAGCACATGGCGGGTGCCGGGATCGAACTCCTCCATGCCTCCGCCGTAGGCGACGGCGGCGCGTCGGCCGGTCGCGACGATCTCGTACGGCACGGTGCTTCGGCGAGCGGGAACCGCCCCCTTCTCCAGCTGATCGACGAGAGCCAGGAACTGTTCCTGCGTCTGTCCTTGGGCGATCCCCGCGCTCTCGCGGTAGACGTCGTGGTGTACCCACCAGCCGATGCCGGTCAGGATGACGGCGGCGGCCGAGGCGGCGGCCAGGGCCGTGCGGGCTCGTACCGAACGCGGCCACCAGCGGCGTCGCGGCCCGGTCGCTTTCACGGTTGGCCACCAGCGGCGTCGCGGCTCAGTCGCGTTCACGGTCGTCCACCAATCGGTAGCCGGTACCCCGCACGGTCTGCAGGGACTGCCGGTGGAAGGCGGCGTCGACCTTCTTGCGCAGTGCGCTGACGCGCGCCTCCACCAGGTTGGGATCCCAGGCTTCGTCGGGCCACGCGTGATACAGCAGATCCGTCTTGGAGACCGCCTGGCCCGCGCGGCGGGCCAGCACCTCCAGCACGGCGAACTCCCGGGGTGTGAGTTCCACCCGTGTCCCGGCCCGGCGGCAGATCCGGCCCGCGACGTCCAGCGAGAGGTCGCCCACGGCGAGGACGGGTGGTGCGACCGCGGCGGCTCGTCTGACCAGGGCCCGCAGCCGTGCGACGAGCACCATGTAGGAGAAGGGCTTGGCCAGGTAGTCGTCGGCTCCTGTGTCCAGGGCCTCTGCCTGATCCCAGTCCCCGTCCTTGGCGGTGAGGACCAGGATGGGGGTCGCGTTGCCCTCTCGGCGCAGTTGGGCGCAGACCTTGTAGCCGTTGAGTCCGGGCAGCATCAAGTCCAGTACGACCAGGGCGTATTCGCCGGTCCGGGCCATCCACAGGCCCTGCCGCCCGTCGTGGGCGAGGTCGACGCTGTAGCCCTCGGCGGTCAGACCGGTGCGCAGGGTGTGGGCAAGGTCCACCTCGTCTTCGACCACCAGGATGCGCATGCGGTGCAGCCTTGCACAGCGTCGGGCCGCCTTCCTGATCGGCCGGTCAGGTTGGATCAGCATCCGGTCAACGAGGTCCCGGCACGCTGACGGAGTGTCTTCGCCACTGCTGAAAGGCTCTGCCGCACGTGTCCGTTGCTGAACATGCCTCCCTGCACCTCGGGTGCGACACCGGTGACGCGGGGGTGCTGAGCCGAGGTGGTCAAGCTCAAGGGCACGACGGGCCGTCATCACGCCACAAGCGAAGGGGAAGTCCGAGCGGGCGAGCGAAAGCGAACCCCTGTCCCTTACGAGCCGACATGAGGAACACCGCGTCAATGGCGCAGCGGGCGGCGGCACATTTACGCCTGACCAGCAGAAACCAGTGATTACACCCGGAAGACGACAAGTTCGCAGACAGCCTCCAGGGGGAGACTTGCGCAGACAAGTGAAAAGCGCGTGCACGGCCACGATCGCCACGGCGGCAGCCGTGGCCCTGGCGGCGGGCATGACCGGCCCGGCGTCGGCGGAGGCCGAGCGTGCAGCCAATGACCCGGCCGGCGCCTCGGCCGTGCAGACCGCGCCCAAGCACCGCATCACCCTGATCACCGGCGACCGTGTCGTCGTCGACGCCGAGGGCCGTGTCATCGGCCTGGAGCGGGCCGAGGGCCGTGAGGGGATACCCGTCCAGATCCGCAAGGCCGAAGGACACACCCTCGTCGTGCCGGCCGACGCCGCGCGGCTGATCGCCACCGGCAAGCTCGACCAACGGCTCTTCGACGTCACCGAGCTCAACAAGTCGGCCAACCGCAAGGCACAGAAGCAGGGACTCAAGCTGATCGTCGGCTACCGCGGCGCGGCCGCTGCGGCGAAGGCGGACGTCCGTGACGCAGGTGAAACCGAGGTCCGCAGGACCCTCAAGTCGCTCAACGCGGACGCGGTGCTGACGCCCAAGGGCGACGCACCCGACCTGTGGGCCGCGGTCACCGACGCGGGGCTCGACGGCGCGAGGACCGCCTCCGGTGTCGCCCACGTGTGGCACGACGGGGTCCGAAAGGCCAGCCTCGACAAGTCCGTCCCGCAGGTCGGGGCCGGCGAGGCGTGGGCCGCCGGGTACGACGGCAAGGGCGTCAAGATCGCCGTCCTCGACACCGGTGTCGACGGGACCCACGCCGATCTCAAGGGTCAGGTCGTCGCCGAGAAGAACTTCTCCACCGCCGCCGACGCGATCGACAGGCACGGCCACGGCACGCACGTGGCGTCCATCGCGGCCGGTACGGGCGCTGCGTCTCCCGCGGGGTCCGCGGGCAAGTACAAGGGCGTCGCGCCCGGAGCCAAGCTGCTCAGCGGCAAGGTGCTCGGCGACGACGGCTACGGCGACGACTCCGGCATCATCGCCGGTATGGACTGGGCGGTCGAGCAGGGCGCCGACATCGTGAACCTCAGCCTGGGCGACGTGGACACTCCCGACATCGATCCGCTCGAGGCCCAGGTCAACAAGTTGTCCAAGGAGACGGGCACCCTCTTCACCATCGCCGCGGGCAACGACGGGGCCGAGCAGACGATCGGCTCCCCGGGCAGCGCGGAAGCCGCGCTCACCGTGGGCGCAGTCGACGACGAGGACAAGCTGGCCGGGCTCTCCAGCATGGGCCCCGGCCTCGACGGACAGATCAAGCCGGACGTGACCGCCCCCGGCGTGGACATCACGGCGGCCTCGGCCCCGGGCAGCGTCATAGCCAAGGAGGTCGGCGAGAAGCCGGCCGGCTATGTGAGCATCTCGGGTACGTCGATGGCGACCCCGCATGTCGCGGGTGCCGCGGCGATCCTGAAGCAGCAGCACCCCGACTGGACGTACACCCAGCTCAAGGGCGCGCTGACCGGCTCCGCCAAGGGCGGCGCCTACACCCCGTTCCAGCAGGGTTCGGGCCGGATCCAGATCGACAAGGCCATCAAGCAGACCGTGGTCGCCGACCCGCCGTCGGTGAGCTTCGGCCTCCAGCAGTGGCCGCACACCGACGACACGCCGGTCACCGAGAAGATCACGTACAAGAACCTCGGGACGACCGACGTCACGCTGACCCTCGCGGTGGCGGGCACCGATCCGAAGGGGCAGGCCGCACCGGCCGGCTTCTTCACGCTCGGCGCGAAGACGCTGACCGTCCCGGCGGGCGGCTCGGCCTCCGCGGACCTCACGGTCGACACCAAGCTGGGCGGCACGGTCGACGGCGCCTACTCCGCGTACGTCACCGCGACCGGTGGCGGACAGAGCGTACGCACGGCGGCGGTGGTGCAGCGCGAGGTGGAGTCGTACGACGTCACGCTGAAGTTCCTCGGCCGTGACGGCAATCCGGCGAAGTACTACGGCACCAGTCTGGACGGTGTCTCCGGACTGGCACAGGACAAGTGGTACGCGCCCTACGACGAGTCCGGCACCGTCAAGGTCCGTGTTCCCAAGGGCGGTTACATCTTCAACTCGTCCGTCTCCGTCGACCCGGACGACTCCGCCAAGGGCTTCGACTGGGTGACGCAGCCGAAGCTGAGCATCACCGAGAAGGCCACGATCACGGTGGACGCGCGGACCGCCGAGCCGGTGGACATCACCGTGCCCGACGCGGCGGCGAAGCCAGAGGCCGCCATGCCGTTGTACACCGTCGGCGTGCCGGACGGCAGCCGCTCGTTCGGCTGGTGGCTGGACTCGTATGCCAACTTCCGTACCGCGCACGCCGGCCCGCCGGTCACCGACGGCACCCTGTACCAGCAGTGGGGCGGTCACTGGACCAAAACCGCCGAGGAGTACGACACCCTCGCCGGCGGCAAGGTCAAGCAGCTCGCCACCGGGTACACCAAGCACTACAAGGCGAGTGAACTGGCCACGGTGAAGACCGGTCTGGGCGCCTCGTCGAGCGGCAAGAAGGGCGCGATCCACGCCTGGGGCGGGCTGCCCGGCAGTACGAGCACCTTTGCGCCCGGGGTCCAGCAGACGCTGCCCGGCACGCGCACGCTGCGCCTGTCCACCGCGGGCGGGGCGAAGTGGAAACTCGACTTCGAGCAGCACGGCGGGGTCGACGAGTCCGGCTCCCCGATCGTCGAGGCCTTCTACACGCTCGGCACCCCGGTGACCCTCAAGGCCGGAAAGAGCTACGAGAGGACCTTCAACACGGCGGTCTTCGGCCCGCGCGTCGGCTCAAGCCTCGGTATCTACCGCGAGGGCAACGACATCTACGGCTCCCTGCCGCTGTTCACCGACGGCAAGACCCACTCCGGCTCCTCGCTCTACTCGTCGGCCACCACGACCCTCTACCGCAACGGCACCAAGGTCGGCTCGAACAGCGACCCACTGGAAGGGGCGGGCGTCTTCAAGGTCCCGGCCGGCGACGCCGCGTACAAGCTGACCACCTCCGTCGAGCGCAGCGTCAAGGTCGCCGCGGCCTCCACTCGCGTCGACGCCAGCTGGACCTTCCGCTCCAAGAAGGCCGACCTGGCCAAGCTGCCCGCGTCCTCGATCCGCTTCGACGCGGCCGTCGGCCTGGACAGCAGGGCCCCGGCCGACAAGAAGGTCTCCGTCCCGGTGATCGTCCAGGGCTCGGCAGCGGGCTCGAACCTGAAGTCCCTGTCGGTGTACGTGTCGTACGACTACGGCCGGACCTGGAAGAAGGTCACCGTCAAGAACGGCAGGATCGCGGTCACGAACCCGGCCAAGGACAAGGGGATCTCGTTCCACGCCAAGATCGCCGACAAGAAGGGCAACAAGTCGACGATCTCGATCTACAACGCGTACTACGGGAAGTGACCTGATCCGGTGGATCACCGACCGGTTCGCTGAACGGGAGTCTCTGTTCGATGAGCAAGGGCTTCTTCGTGTGCGGTGGCGTGATCGCGACGGGGTAGGGGCAGGCAGCGGTCGGCTTGTTGCTGATCGAGGAGGTCGCGAGCCGGACACTGACGACCGATGCGGTGCGCGATGTCGAGGCCGACGAGGTCTTCGTCGTACTCGCCGGCGACGCGACCGTGCGATTCGAAACCGGGGACAGCATCGAGCTGACCCCCGGCGTCGTGGTACGCCTGCAGGCGGGGGAGCGGACCGAGTGGGAGGTCCGCTCGCCCTGCGAAAGGTCTACGCCGCCGTCGGCTGAGACGCCGCTGGGGCGCTGACCGCTCCGGGTCTGATGGAGGCTCGGGCCCGTAGCCGGCCATCCGGCTCCCACAGACGGACCAGGGCCTGTCCGGTCGGCGGGGAGGAACACCGGACAGGGCCTGGTGGATCAGGGGCGGGAGGGTTGTGGGCTGGTGTCGCCGGGGTGACCTGGTCGCGGTCCGTCAGTCGCGGTAGAGCAGGGCGGCGGTGTCGGGGGGCAGTAGTCCGTCCTTGTCCAGGGGGCCTGAGACGAGGAGGGGGCTGTGGCCGGCCGGGAGGGGGACAGGTCGGGCGGAGAGGTTGACCGCGCACAGCAGGCCCTCGCCCCGTTCGAAGAGCAGTGTGCCCTCCGGGCTGTCGAGCCAGCGGAACACCTCGCCGGTCAGACCGGGGTGGGTACGGCGCAGGCGTAGGGCGGTGCGGTAGAGCTGGAGCATGGAGGTGGGGTCGGCCTGGTTGGCTTCGGCGGTGTACTCCTTCCAGTCCTCGGGCTGGGGGAGCCACGGGGGTGCTCCGGAGGTGCTGAAGCCGAAGGGTGGGGTGTCGCCGGTCCAGGGGAGGGGGACGCGGCAGCCGTCGCGGCCTCGCACGGTGTGGCCGGTGCGTTCCCAGATGGGGTCCTGGAGGAGCTCCTCCGGGATATCCTCGACCTCGTAGAGGCCGAGTTCCTCGCCCTGGTAGACGTACGCGCTGCCGGGCAGGGCGAACATCAGGAGGGCGGCGGCGCGGGCGCGGCGGGTGCCGAGGGCGCGGTCGGTGGGGATGGTTCTGTCGCGGAACAGGGCCTGGACGCCGGTGTCGGCGCGGCCGTAGCGGGTGACGTGGCGGGTCTCGTCGTGGTTGGACAGCACCCAGGTGGCGGGGGCGCCGACGGCGGCGAGGCCGGTGATGCTGCGGTCGATGACCTCGCGCAGCTTGCCGGCGTCCAGGGGGCACTTGAGGAAGTCGAAGTTGAAGGCCGTGTGGAGTTGGTCCGGGCGGAGGTACTCCGGCATGCGGCTGGGGCGGACGTGGGCCTCGGCGACGAAGACGCGGGGGTCGGGGTAGCTGTCGGCGATGGCGCGCCAGCTGCGGAAGATGTCGTGGAGGCCTTCGCGGTCCCAGTGCGGGTGGTCCTGCTGGTCCTCCCCGGTCAGGACGGAGAACTCGGTCAGGCCGAGGTCGGGGAGGGCGGGGTCCTTGACCATGCCGTGGGCGACGTCGATGCGGAAGCCGTCGACGCCGAGGTCGAACCAGAACCGCAGGATCGACTCGAACTCGGCGCGGACCTCCGGGTTGTCCCAGTTGAGGTCGGGCTGTTCGGGGGCGAAGAGGTGGAGGTACCACTGGCCGTCGGGGGTGCGGGTCCAGGTGGGGCCGCCGAAGGCGGCGTGCCAGTCGTTGGGGGGCTGGGAGCCGTCCTCGCCCTTGCCGTCGCGGAAGACGAACCGGTCGCGTTCCGGTGAGCCGGGGCCTGCGGCGAGCGCCTTCTGGAACCAGGCGTGCTGGTCGGAGGTGTGGTTGGGGACGATGTCCAGGATGACCCGCAGGCCCAGCTCGTGCGCCTCGGAGATCAGCTGCTTCGCCTCGTCGAGGGTGCCGTAGGCGGGGTGGATGTCCCGGTAGTCGGAGACGTCGTAGCCGCCGTCGGCCAGCGGCGACGGGTACCAGGGGTTGATCCAGATCGCGTCGACGCCGAGGTAGGCCAGGTACTGGAGGCGCGAGCGGAGGCCGGCGATGTCGCCGGTTCCGTCGCCGTCGCCGTCGGCGAAGCTGCGTATGTAGACCTGGTAGATCGCGGCCGTACGCCACCAGTCGGCGTCGGGGCGCGGCGAGGTGGGGGCAGAGTTGATCATGGTGCCGGTCCTGACTGTGTGAAGAAGAGAGGTGGGGGTGAGGTCAGCCCTTGACCGAGCCCTGGAGCAGCGCCTTGACGAAGTGGCGTTGCAGGAACAGGAACACGAGGATCGTGGGGGCCATGATCAGCAGGGCGCCGGCGTTCAGCAGCACCTGGTCGGTGGCGTACTTGGTGGTGAACGCCTGTAGCGCGCCGGCCATCGTCCGCTTGTCGGGGTCGTCGATCAGTACCAGGGCCAGCAGGAACTGGTTCCAGGTGGAGAGGAACATCAGCAGCGAGAGGGAGGCGATCGCGGGGCGGGCGAGGGGGAGGTGGATGTGGAGCAGGGCTCGACAGGGTCCGGCGCCGTCCATACTCGCCGCCTCGGACAGCTCCTTCGGCACGCCGGCGAAGTGCGCCCGCATCCAGAACACCGCGAACGGCATGTTCATCCCGATGAGCGGAAGGATCAGTGCCCACTGGGTGCCCAACAGGCCCATGGCCCTGGTCTGTTCGTAGAGCGGGACGATGACGATCTCGTACGGCAGCGTCAGCGTCATCACCAGGATGATGTAGAAGACGCGGCCGAGGGGAATCTCCAGGACCGCGATCGCGTACGCGGCCATCGTGGAGATCAGGACCGCCACGGGTACGACGCCGAGCACGATGAGGGTGCTGGACCTCAGCAGGGTCGTGATGTTGGCGACGTTCCAGGCGTCGACGAAGTTGTGCCAGTGCGGATCGGAGGGCCAGCTCAGGCCCGAGGGGAAGGTTCCCTGGGGTGCGAGGGCCGCACTGACCATGCTCAGCAGGGGGACGACCGAGTAGAGCGCGGCGGCCGTGATGAGGATGAGTCCGGGGGCGCGTCGGCGCAGAGCCCGTGCGGTCTGCGTGCGTTCGGGCATGGTCACTTCTCCCGGAACAGGCGCTGGAGCGGTACGACGACGGCGATGACGACCAGGGCGAGGACGACGGCGAGGGCGGAGGCCGCGCCGAGGCGGGCGTCGTTGAAGGCCAGGTTGTAGACGGCGACGCCGGGGACCATGGTCTGGGTGCCGGGGCCGCCCTGGGTGGAGAGGTAGACGACGTCGAAGCTGGCGAGGGCGGCGATGATCGTGATGGTGACGCAGACGCCGATCTCGTTGCGCAGACCGGGGAGGGTGACGGCCAGGAACTGGCGGATCGGTCCGGCGCCGTCGATGCGGGCGGCCTCGTACAGACTGCCGTCGATCTTTCCGATGCCGGAGAGCAGCAGCATCGTGCACAGCCCGGTGGACAGCCAGGTGCCGATGAAGCCGACGGCGGTCAGGGCCCAGGTGAAGTCCGCCAGCCAGGGGCGGGCGACGTCGTCGAGGCCGACGGCGCGCAGGAGCTGGTTGATCACGCCGTTGTCGGAGTACATCCAGGTCCAGGCGACGCCCGCCGCTGCTCCCGGGATGATCTGTGGGAGGAACAGGAGCGTGCGGGCCAGGGCTCCGGTGAAGCGGCCCTCCAGCTGCCTCAGGACGGAGGCGGTGATCAGGGCGATGGTCACCGGCAGGACGGTGAAGAAGAGGATCAGGTAGAAGGCGTGGAGCAGGGTGGTGAACTGCTCGGAGTCGGTGAAGACCGCCGTGTAGTTCTCCAGGCCCACCCAGCTGGAGGCGCCGACACCGTCCCAGTCGTAGAACGAGTACTGGATCGACAGCAGGACGGGGTAGAAGTTGAAGACGCCGTAGAAGGCGAGGGCGGGGAGGGCGAAGAGCCAGCCGGCCCACCGCCTCGCCCGGAGCCTGCGGCGGCCCCGGACGGTGACGGCGCCCACCTTGGTCGGTCGGGTCGAGGACATGATGCTCAGCTGCTCTTGAGGGCGTCGGTGTAGGTGGTCTGGAGCGTCTTGACCATCGCGGCGGGCTCGACCTTGCCGGAGACCAGGAGCTGGAGCTGCTGGGTCAGCTTGGTGCCGACGGCCGGGGCGGAGTTCTGCAGCCAGCTGTCGAAGCCGTTGTCGGCGGCGATGGCCGCGTAACCGGTCTGGATCTGCTCGGTCAGCGTGCCGGAGAGGGAGGGCTCGGCCGCCTCCGACGCGCCGGAGGTCAGGGCGGCGTATCCGTTGTCGACGGCGACTTGCGCGGCCTCGGGGGTGGTGAGGAAGTCGAGGAACAGCGCGGCGGCGTCCTTGTTCTTCGAGCGGGCGGCGATGGAGAAGGCGAGCGTGTTGCTGGTCATGCCCGCGTACTTGCCGCCCTTCTCGGCGGGCGGCATCGGGAAGACGCCGTACTCGCCCTTGAAGTTCTGGTCGAGGGTCTGGGTGATCCAGCTGCCCTGGAAGAAGAACAGGCCCTTGCCGCCGGTGAACTTGCCGTACGACGCCTCCTGGTTGAGGGCGTTGACGTCGGACGCGAAGTACCCCGCCTTGATCCACTTCTGGAGCGTCTTGGTGGCCTTGACGGCCTCAGGGGTGTCCAGGCTCGCGCCCGGCTTGTGGTGGACGAGGCCGCTGAGTGCCTGGGCGCCCATGTAGTCGCCGAGCAGCAGGTTGTAGAGGTGGCCGATCAGACCGTCCTGGTTGGAGGCGACGATCGGGGTGACCCCGGACTTCTTCGCCTTGGCCATCACGTCTTCGAGCTCGGGGATCGAGGAGGGCACGGTCTTCATGCCGACCTTGTTCGCCAGCTCCTTGTTGTAGAAGACGCCGACGAGAGGGCCGGCTGAGCCGCCCGCCTGGTACAGCGGCCCGGAGCCGATCACGCCGTCCGACACCCGGCCGGGGGCGAGGGCCGAGGCGGGGACCTTCCCACTCCAGCCGTACGCCTCGTCGTAGGCGTTGAGGTTGGTGAGCAGGTTGTCCTTCACGCCTCCGAGGAGGTCGTACGGCTGGACGATGTCCGGCGTGGAGTCGGAGGCGAGAAGCCTCGGCAGCACGGTGTTGTAGTTGTTGTCCGCCTCGACCCGCAGCTTGACCTTGATCTTCGGGTACTTGGCCGTGAAGGCGTCCGCGAGGCCCTGCTCGTACTTCTCCAGACCGGCCGCGGAGAACAGCGTCAGGGTCGCGGGCGTCTGGGCGACGGCGGTGTTCACGGCGGTCGGGGTCGCGTCCGCCGAGCCGGAGTCCGAGTCCGAGCCGGGGGCGCCGCACGCGGCCAGGGTGACCAGCGCGGACGCGGCGGCCATGGTTGCCAGCGGGGTGCGCGGACGGCGGCGGGCGGTTCTGACGGGGGAGGTGGGGTGCTGCTGCTTGGGCATGATGCCTCCTCGCATCCATGCGGCTGCCGCTCCACATCCATGGTCGGCAGACAGGGGGTCGGCGCGCTTCCCCTGACTGGACCGCTGGATGCGTTGAGCAGGTTTCGGAAGCGTTTCCGTTGCCGAAAGATTGAGCGGATCGACCCGACCTGTCAAGTAACGAAAGTGCAACACGTGTGTGACATGCGGCAATGCTCAGATGCCTGTGCGGGATGACCTTCCATGCCGACCGCGCTATCGGAAGCCCTTCCGAGAATCTCGGAAGCGTTTCCGAAACCTTGGGAAGTGGGTTAGCCTTCCCGCATGACGCAGAGCTCCCAGAAGATCAACATGGCGGACGTGGCCCGTGCCGCCGGCGTCTCGATGGCCACCGCCTCGCGCGCGCTCAACAACGACTACGGCGTGTCCGAGGCCACCCGCCGCCGCGTCCTCGCGGTCGCCGAGGAGCTCTCCTACGTCGTCTCCCCCGAGGCGTCCCGCCTGGCCGGCGGCGACACCGGCCGCGTCGCGGTGGTCGTACCGCACATCTCCCGCTGGTTCTTCGCGGCACTGCTGGAGGGACTGGAGTCAGTCCTGCGGGCCGCCGACCTGGACGTTCTCCTGTACCACGTCGACGGCATCGAGGACCGGCACGACTTCTTCCATCGGCTGCCGGCGAGGCGAAAGGTCGACGCGGTAGTCGTGTTGGCCTTTCCGGTCGGCGAGGAGGAGCAGCGGCGCCTGGAGCTGATGGGCGTGACGGTCATCGCTGCGGGCGGTCAGCACGCGCCCTATCCGAACGTGTCCATCGACGACGAGACCGCCGGCCGCCAGGCCATGGACCACCTGCTCTTCCTGGGCCACCGCCGTATCGCCATGATCGCCGCGGTCGACCCCGACCAGCCGGACGAGGTGCAGCCGTCGGGCCGCTCGAACGCGTACTACGCCGCTCTGCGTGATGCGGGCATCCCGGTCGACGAGCGGCTCGTCGTCATTGTCGACTGGGGCGGCGCCCAGGGTGCCGACGCCATGGCCAAGCTGCTCAGTCAGCCCGAGCCGCCCACCGCCGTGTACGCCCACTCCGACGAAGTCGCCCTCGGCGCGATCCGCACCCTGCGTCGCGCTGGCCTGCGCATCCCCGAGGACATGTCCGTCATCGGCATTGACGATCATCCCGTCGCAGAACTGACCGATCTCACGACCGTCCGCCAGCCCGTCCGGGAGCAAGGCGAGCTCGCCGGACGCATGCTCCTGAGCATTCTCGGCGGCGAAGACACTGACCACGACGTTCTCGTTCCCACCCAACTCGTCATCCGGGGGAGCACAGCGCCACCGCGGGCGTGACCGCGACGCGGTGGAAGGGGAATCCGCTGCTCTCAGTTCTGGGGCCTGTCTCTCAGCTGGGACGATGGCTGTCGCGGCAGTCGGAGGTGTCCATCCGGGACGCGTTCGGACGAAGGCTGGACACAGGGATCGGAAAAGACCGACAAGGGTCGAGAAGGCTGAGTTCTGGAGCCCGGCGCGCTTGGTCGAACCGCCCGCAGCACCCAGCCGCACCCTACGGCCGGGCGTGGCACTGCTTCTCGGGAACCGCCGACCGTCATTGAGCAGGGGCCTCCAGGCAGCGCACCACCAGATGTTGCCGTCGGCGGCACCGTTGTCAGGTACTCCACCTGTGACACGCTGCCCCGGATCCCCTGGTGACCCACGCCAACCTGGCCGTTCGTATGATCGGCTACGGCGACTTCCCCGCCGATGCCATCAGTGCCGCCACGGCGGACGTCGCTGCTGCCGGCCCCTTCACCTTCGCCGCGGCGGTCCGGAGCGGCGGCTGTGGCGGGACCGCATCGGCGGCCGGCAGGTCCGGTCTTCGTGGCAGCCGCGTGGGTTCTACTGCCTGAGGTCGATCATGCGGACGGGTTGCCCCGTCGTGCGGGCGATGGTCTCGAAATCGCGGTCGCAGTGGAGCAGCGTGAGCCCCGCCTCCTCGGCGGCGGCGGCCACGAGTAGATCGACGGGGCCCGCGCTGCGGTGCTCGCCCTTGGCTGTCAGCTGTTCCTGGACGACGCGGGAGCGGCGGTAGACACCGTCCGGCATGGGACACCAGGCGTAGTGGGCGTCGAGCGCCGTCTTCAAGCGGGTGCGGTCTGCGGCCGAACGTGCTGAGTACAGGACCTCGAGTTCGGTGATGTCACAGATCGCGACGAGACCGGCGCCGATCATGTCATCCCATTCGACTGTGTTCTGGCGGAGCAGGACGCGGGCGAGGGCTGAGGTGTCGATGAGGTAGTCGGCGACGGTCACTCATCCACTCCGGCGCGGTGGACGTCGTCTGCCGCGCTCGTGGCCCGGTACTTGGTCTTGTCCAGGAGGAGGTCCATGTCCAGCGCGCCGTCGGCCGCCAAGGTACGGGCTTCGTCGAGCGCGCGCAGACGTCGGTAGCGGGCCGTGACCTCCCGCAGGGCGGTGTTGATGGTGTCGCGCTTGGTGGTGGTGCCGAGTTGCTTGGCCGCTTCTGCCAGCGCCTCGTCGTCGAGGTCGATGACGGTACGACTCATGGATCCTCCTCATGCATACATGTCAAGGTGCCAGTATAT
Source organism: Streptomyces sp. MA5143a (assembly GCF_900290235.1). GTDB lineage: Bacteria > Actinomycetota > Actinomycetes > Streptomycetales > Streptomycetaceae > Streptomyces. The sequence continues at coordinate 89,244 of NZ_OLMK01000100.1, read as the reverse complement.
AAGATCTTTTATATATTGCCGCGCTGTTCCGAGTGACTGCTGTGCTCGCCACTGCGTGTTTGAGGAGACATCCGTTGCGGGGAGTCCGGAGCCTTCCTCGCGGACCGGTCTCACCAGCGGTCAACCCGGACTGGAGCCGGTTCGATGGTCCGAGACGGCCGCTGACTGCTGGCCTCTGCGGTGGGCCGCTCACCGCACAAGGACCTGCGGCGGCGGCTGCCTGGCCATCTGCGGGCCACCTCGCACCCGCACGCCCTCGCACCCCACGGAGGCCACCGGTGACCCCCGCCCAGAGCCCGGCACCGGACACCGCGGACACCGCGGGCACCGCCCGAGCCGTGGCCCCCGGCGTGTACGCCTGGATACAGCACGACGGCTCCTGGTGGATCAACAACGCCGGGTTCGTCACCACCGACAACCACACCGTCCTCAGCGACACCTGCGCCACCGAGAACCGCACCCGGGACCTGCTGGGCGCCGTCGGCCGGGCGGCGCCGGGCTCACCGATCCGCTACCTGGTCAACACCCACCTGCACGGCGACCACGCCCACGGCAACAGCCTGCTGCCCCGAACGACGGTGGTCATCGCGCACGAAGCCACCCGCGAAGGCATCCTGAGCGACACCGTCATCGACGGCTGCCCGCCGATCTGGCAGCCCGTGCCCGACTGGGGCGCGGTCACCCGGCGCGCCCCGGACCTCACCATCCGCACAGCACTCACCCTGCACAGCCACAGCCATCCCATCGAACTCCACCACCCCGGCCACCCCGCCCACACCAGCGGCGACCTGATCGTCTGACTCCCCGAACCACGAGTGCTGTTCGCCGGAGACCTGCTCTTCCACCGCGTCACCCCGCTGGTGTTCATGGGCTCCCTGGACGGTGCTCTCCGCTCCCTGGACTGGATCGCCTCCTTCGCACCCGAGCACGTGGTGCCGGGCCACGGCCCCGTCATCGACGCACACACCCTGCCGACGGTGCTCGACCGTCCATGCCGCAACGCGGCGAACCGCGAACGCCCGACCGGCGGCGATGCCCCAGCGCCACACCATCGAGTGGTGATGGCCGATCGGCTCGACATCCTCTGCCGTTCGGCGGGGGCGGGCCAGGAAGCTCGGCGGACGCGTCAGGGCGTGCGGACCATGCACGATCCCGTCACCGACACAACGTCCTTGGAGGCACCATGCGCACTCGCACAGCCGCCTGCGTCGTACTGTTCGCCCTCACCGCCTTCACCACCGGCTGCGGAAGCTCCGAGAGCACCAGCAAACCGAGCAAGCCCAGCAGCACCCAGACCACCGCCGGCATCACACCGGCAGCCGCGAGCGCCGAAGACCTGAAGGCCTGTACGAAGGCCATCAAGGCCGCACTCGATGCGGACTCCGAGGCCGAGGAGTTGAAGAAGACCGCCGAGTGCGACGGCCTCAGTGAGAGCGACTACGAGAAGGCCGCGGCTGGACTCCTCGAGGGTATGAAAGGCTGAGACGCGCTCCAGGACGCCATCGACGAAGCCTCCACGACCGCCCCGGCCCCGGCCGGCCCCGACGAGGCCGTGCACGAGCCGGACCGACCGTCGCGGGCTGAAGGTCCCCGCATCGCCCACACCTTCCGTTCTGGTGGTCGTCGCAACACCCCGGTTCAGGGGATGCGATGGACTTCCATATGCGGAAGGTACGGAGCCCTCAGGGCCGCGAACAGCTCTCTGCTGAGCGAGCCGCATACTTCCAGCTCATGCGGCAGGGTGTGACCAACGAGGACGCGTGCCGAATCGTCGGGGTGAACTCGAAGACCGGCAGGCGCCGGCGCAACGGACGCAGACCGTCCGGCCGGAACAAGGCGGCATCACCGGTTCGTCCGGTGGTGCCGCCGTCCGCTTCTTCGTCGCGATGCCTGAGCCAGGACGAGCGGATCTACATCGCCGACCGGATACGGGAGAAAGCGCCGGTCAGGGCCACCGCCGTTGAGCTGGGCCGCAGCCCGTCGACCGTCAGCCGCGAGATCCGCCGCAACCGCACCACGGACACCACCGGCCAGTGGCACTACCGGCCCTACGCCGCTCAAGGCCGTGCGGACAGCCGCTGCCCCCGTCCCAAGCCCCGGAAGATCCACCAGAACCCCGGTCGGTGGGTGCCGGTGCCCGCGAGGCGGGCGGCCAGGTATGCCTGGCCGCCCGAGCCGGTCAGTTGCCGGGGACGCGCTGGGCGGCGTGTGGTGCCCGCACGCCCTCCAGGACCCTGGCCTCGGGTGCGGCGGACGTGCCGCCCGAGGTGGCGCGGGCGAACGCGGTGGCGCCGCCGAGAAGCGGGACGCGAACCGACGTACGGGCCAGGTCCAGGGTGAGCGTCGGGGTGGTGGACGGCGGTTCGATGAGGTTCTTGTCCGTGCCCGCGACGATCAGGGCCAGGCGGTGGCCCTTGGGGACGACGTGGTCGGTGGCCGCGAGGTCGAGCGTGATGGTGTAGGCCTTGCCCGGGGTGAGCGGGACCCCCTTGCGGTCGGAGGCGTGGTTGCCGAGGTCGGCCCACCCGCGGCTGAACACGGTGTAGCCGACAGACCTCTTCTTCGCCCGCGTCGCCTTGAAGCAGGCGCTGTCCCTGGCGGTGCTGCTGCCCCAGCAGGTGCGGTCTGTGAGCGTGGTGATGCCCTCGGCCTTGTCGGCGTAGTCCCGGATGGTGTCGGGGCCGAGGTCGACGAGGACGGCGGACAGATGGGCCGTCGACGTGGTCGAGGTGGCGGTGACGGTGACCTTGGAGGAGCCGGACAGACGCAGGTCACGGGTGAGCGGCTTGGTCACGAAGCCGGACTTCTCGGGCGTCGTGCTGCCGATCCGTGCCGCCCAGTCGGTCTCGCTCCGCGCCCGGTTGTCGGTGAACGTCTCGGTGCCGGTGCCCTTGCTCCGGCCAAGGGTCCCCACGCCCGGCCGACTGCCGATGGCCGGGTACAGCTTGGTGGTGTGCGTGGCGCGCGGCGGCCAGACCTTCGAGGTGACCCACTGGTCGGGGTGGCGCTCGATGTCGGCCATGGGCTCACGAACGATGCCGTTGTCGTAGCCGAGAAGTTCGTGGTCGAACCAGCGGTGCAGGGTACGGACCCAGTCGGCGCGCCGGAAGTCGAAGGGGTCGACGTGACCGGTCTGGGAAAGCCAGATCTTGCGTTCGACGCCGTTCTTCGCGAGTGCGTCCCACCACTGCCCGAAGTGCTTGGCGCGGACATTGAGGTCCTGCGTCCCGTGCACGAGGAACACGCTCGCGCGTACCTTCGCCGCGTCCTTGACGTAGTCGCGCTCAGTCCACAGGGGCGTCCAGTCACCGCTGCGCGGGGCTCCGTCGATGAGCTTGCGTTCCATGGCCGCACAGCGCCTGGAGGCGCCGTCGCTCCCTACTGCGAAGGACAGCCAGTCGGGGCCGAACTCGGAAAACGGGGCACCCTTGGCGAAGTAGTAGTCGTACCAGGAGGAGATCGCGCTGATCGGAACGATCGTCTTCAGGCCCTTGACGCCGGTGGCGGCGACGCCGTTGGCTATGGTGCCGTCCCAGCTCTTGCCGATCATGCCCGTGCGGCCGTTGGTCCAGGTCGCCTTGACGGCGGTGCCGCCGCGGCGGCTGGTGTAGGCCCTGGCGCGGCCGTTCAGCCAGTCGATGACGGCCTTCGCGGACCGGATGTCGTTGCGGCCGCCGACATCGACGCAGCCGTCGGAGCGGCTGGTGCCGGCGAGGTCGACGCCGACGAAGGCGTAGCCGCGGGGAACGAAGTAGTTGTCGTAGAACAGCGGCATCCGGGCGACGCGCCCGCGTTTGTCGTACGTCTTCTTCTGGTTCTCGTTGCCGCGCCCGCAGCAGGAGTAGTACGGGCCGGCGTCCATGATGACGGGGACCTTGCGGCCCAGCCGGGCGGGTTCGCGAGGCCGCACGATGTCGGCGGCGACGCGGTCTTTCCTGCCGTCGCCGTCGCCGTCGAGGCCGGTGTCCACCCAGACGGACTCACGGACGGCATGGGTGTAGGAGTGGACCGGCCGGCTCTCCTTCGGGGCGGGGGCGGCCTGGGCAGCCGCCGGGGCGAGGAGGGCGGCCAGCAGGGCGGCGACGGACGCGGTCGCGTACGTTCTCCAGATCGTGAAGCGCGTGCGTTTCCGCGTACGCGGACGCGGCCCAACGACCGCGAACATGCCGAACACCGCCAGCGCGCGGGCCAGGTCCACCCCGACCAACCGCCCCACCGACGGCTGTTGCTCGACCACGCCGGCGGGCTCAGCCGGTGCCCCGTGCCGCGGAGGTGGCGTTTCGTGCGAGATCTCTGTTGGAGTCATGCGCCCAACGTCGCCGGGCAGGACGCCCTGACGCGTCTGCCAAGCTTCCGTACCACGCCCCGCCGAATGGCGGAGGACGCCGAGCCGATCGGCCATCACCGGGAGCGACCCCAGGCGCAACGGTCGCCGGGGTACGCAAGGAGATCGAGCAACGCGACGTGCGGACCTGACACGTGACCCGCAGCCCGCCGTACTTGGTTCGGGCTAGGCCGGCCGGAGGTGGTCGGGGCTGTCCGTCGAGCCGGGTGCCTCAAAGTCGCGGAAGGCTTCGGACGGACGCGGCCCCACGGACCCTTGATACTTGCCCGAATACAGCTTGATGGTGCCAACCGGGACCCAGAATGTGACTTGGCCGATGCGCATTCCCGGGTAGATCCGAACCGGCTGCACGGCGTGGAACTGCAACGTCCAGTTGTTGTGGGAGCCGATGTCAATCAGATCGGCCGTGATGTTCACGAAGAGACCGAGTCTGCCGAGTGACGACTTACCCCTGATAATGGGCACATAGTGGTCGCTGCCCATCTTCTCCATGGTGGAACCGAGGTACACGCGGTCCGGCTGCAGGACGAGGCCCGCCTCGGTCAGCCGTGTCCGCTCGGTGGGCTGTCGAACCTGGACGTCCAACTCCCTGTTTCGATAGGTCAGCAATTCCGTACCGAGCCGGAAGTCGTAGCTGTTCGGGTTGACCTGTTCGGCGCTGAACGGATCTATTTCAATCCGCTGAAGGTGATACTGGCGGATGATCTCTTCTCCGGTCAATATCACGGTGGGCTCACTCTCCCATGGGTAATCCGCCATTTTCAGGCGAGGCTCGGTGGCCAAAAGGGGGTCGGTGCTGACGACTGCCCGTACATGCCTGAGTAGGAGGTGACGGTTCCTGCCGTCCTCCAGAAACTGACCTGACCCAGCGGCATGCCGGGTACGACGCGCAGTGGTTGGACGACGGCGAGTTCCAGGGTCCAGCAGTGAATCGCTCCCTGATGCCCGAGGTCGGCGGTCACCTGGACGAAAAGCCCGAGGCGACCGAGCGACGACCGACCGATCAAACTGGTCACGTACGTCTCACTGCCAATCACCTCGGCCGTACTGGCGAGATAGAGCCGCCCGGGCACGAGGACGTAGCCCTCGTCGCCGATGGTGGCCGAGTGCCATATCGCCTCGCGGCGGGCATCAAGGACACCTTCCGCGGACTTGAGATGCCTACCCAGCGTGTAGTTGTAACTGTTCGGGTTCATGTGTCTCGGGTCGAAGGGGCGGATGACGATCTCCGCAGCGTCGACGGCCGCCTCGATCTGCCGCCCGGTCAGGATCACCTGAGCAGGGAATTCAACAGTGCGGTGGTGGCAGTGGCGAAGTCCTGGAGCGTGCCACTGTTGTCCACCGGGCTGCTCGGACGTATCCTCTCCAGCCCGTTCTCCGTCGAATGCCGGGAGTCGCCGAGCGTCAGGTCGCCCCGCGCTTCCCTCCGCTCCCGGGCCACCTCTTCGTCGACAGTGATCACCACGGGATGGAACCCGCCCTGGCGCAGATAGGGGAGGTCGGCGGGCCTGGCGTCTGAGCAGATGACCACCTGACGCCGAGTGCTGCCTTCGCAAGCTGCGTGGATGCGCGCTGTTTCTGACAGAAAATGCTCCTCGAGGACGTGCGGATTGATCTTCCGCATGTGTGAGCCGAGGAAATTGAGCAGGGCGCCGTCCTGTCTTCGTTCTCCGGTCTGCAGCGGACGTCCCGCACACTCATAGACCGCAGCCTGAGCGAGGTACAGCGGTTCCGCGAGCGTGATGACGTGCACGGTGGCATCGTTCTTGACGGCCCACTCCTGTGCCAGTAACGAAAATGTGCTCTTCCCCGAACCGGGCAGCCCGAACAAAGCGATGCGACATGCACGAGGGCGGGTGGGCTGAGGGCGCTGGATCACGGGCGGCTGCCGATCTGCGCGTCGATCGCGGTCAAGGCCGCCTCGACCGTCGCTCTCAGTTCCGTGTCGGAGGCGTTTCCGATGACCGTCCCCGTGAAGGGAGGGGCGTCCATCCCGAGTAGCGACCAGGGGATGTTGGTCACGTCGTGGTGAGGGTGAACGGAGACGGGGACGACTGGATAGTCGCTGGGGGACGAGGACCGCCGGTCGTGCATGGTGCGGATCTCGTGCATGATGTTCCCGTTCAGCTGGGTGGAGCACCGCTGCTGATAGGAGCGCGAAGCAACCAGAATCGCCGCATCGGTGTTCATGACGCCGTCGATGCTGTTGCGGGCAGTGGTTCCTCCGATGCCCTGATTCGCTTCCATGATGACGAAGTAACGTCGCCGGAAGTGATGCAGCTGTGACACCAGACGCCGAACCTCCGCGATGTCATCCGTGCAATAGGAGATGAAGATCGCCGGACCGCCGAAGCCCTTCAGGCTCCTGGTGTCCGGCGGAATTCCATCCCACTCGTTCCTGGCCTTCTGCAGCAGGGCGGCTCGCAGGGTGCGGTCGGTGTACGCCGCCCGTACCGCTTTGATGTCCTCACCCTTGCTGTTGTGCGGGTAGAAGACCAGGACATCGCCGAGGATGGGCAGCGTCGACCGTACATTGCTGGTGACTCCGAAGTGAGGGCCGTTGCATTCGCCTATGCCGGTGAGCTCCACCTCGCCGTCAGGCCCCTCCATGGAGAAGCGGACCCCGCTGCTTGGCGGGGCATCGGCCCCGAAGACCTCGAAGAAGAGATCGTGCGGCACCGGAACGTCGGCCGTCGTGGCCGGCTCATCCACGGACCCCACGTCGCGCAGCCAGAAGTGCCGGTACAGTTTCGTGCCCGTCGTGAACTCCGTCAGAGCAGTAGCGGCCCTCTTGCTCAATCTACTCTTGAGGACGCTTTGACTGAGCTTGGTGATCTCTTCTTCCAGTCGGACGTCGTCGACCTCCAGAAAGGAATCGGTGCTCATGTACTGGTTCGAGATCAAGGGGAAGGCCTGCCGCAGCTCCTGGGACTCACGCACGCCCCTGAGGATGCTCTTGACCAACATGACTCTGAACCGGTTCTGCGGCGCGAAATAGACCGTGGAATACAGATGTGCGCGCGTCGCAAGGAAGTTGGCGAACGGAGCGGGGTCCGAGCAGATGGGGCCTTGGTCGTCGTAGGTGATAACCGCGGAGATGACGTCGTCAGAGTTTCCGAGCATCCCCACGGTGTGATGTGCGTCGCGGTGTACGTAGTCGATCCGGTCGGCGTCGATCTCGCCGTCCAGCATGTGGCGTACCGGCAGGAACGCGGCGGCCAGATCGGAGTCGGGCCAGTAGTCGGCCGTCATCAGAAAGGCGATGAAGTTGCTGTTCAGCGGCGCAAGGAGGGGATCGATCTCAGGCCCGAACAGACAGGCCAGGGTGAAGACTGGCTTGGCCGGCCAGAGCGAGGTGTCCCGGCCGATCTTCAGACCGACCCAGGAGCGAACGTCGTCGTCGGGGACGAAGAGCCCTCGGGTGGCACTCTGGTAGGGGAGTTCACCCACGTCCTGCAACAGTGCCGCGATCAGGATGTGCTCGTAGAGCCACTCCGTCTCGGCGGGCTGGTCCGGTTGGTAGACGCGGTTGTACTCGGCTTCGAGTGCGGCGACAAACTCCGAGTCAGCTGCCCCCACCTGGCGCAGAAGCTTGCGCATGATGTGCATGGTGCCAATGGCGTGTGCGTACCTGCTGTGGTCCGCCCCCACGAAGCTGTGAGAGGCGAAGCCCAACTGCTTGACCCGCCTCAGCCGCTGAACGGGGCGCGATTGAATGACGCGGTCGATGACAGGTGATACGAAACCTGCTGCGGTGTCGGATGTGTCGATAAGGCCGTGCACGGCATCGCGCACAGGCGAGAGGGGGTTGCGGCTGGCCTTTACCCTTCGCGTGTTCTCCGATGCCATGCACACATCTTCTTTCGCCGCTATCGGGGAGTGTCCCGGCACCCACCTTCCCGTGGCAGCCTCGCCTCGACACCCCACGATCTGTCCCTACCGGATGTTGTGTAAACCGCCGCCCCAGGACATGTGCGGAGCCGGGCGGCTGGGAGATCGGCTGGCTAGGTGTATTGATCACGAGCGTTGTCAACGCTGGCCGGGCTTGATCATGGCGAAGGCCTCTGTGCGTGGTGGAGGGTCTCGGCCGCCCGCGCGAGGCAGTCACACAACAGGGACGGCGAGTTGGACTCCAGACAGGTGCGTCAACAGGGCCTCCTGGTGATCGGCTTGGTTCGCGCCCCCGATCTGCCAAGAGGCCTGCTCCCATGCGCCGGTCCTCGCGCGATCACCCGAACAGGAACCCTGTTCGACCAGCCCAGCCACACCTCGGACAGGCGGATGGCGTCGCCCTGATGACTCCACAGGTTCAGCCTCGGTGGCCATCGGATGACTGGGCTGTGGACGCGAGGACCTCACGAGCCACCCGAAAGCTGTCCAAGGCGGCGGGTACTCCGCAGTAGACAGCTACTTGCAGGAGTACCTCCTTGATCTGATCAGGGGACAGCCCGTTATTGACGGCGCCGCGGACGTGCGTGGCCAGTTCGTGCGGACGGTTCAGCGCCGCGAGCATGGCCAGATTGATCATGCTCCGCTGTGCGGGCTCGAGGCCCGGGCGGTTCCAGATGTCGCCCCAGCAGTACTGGGTGACGAGCTCCTGTAGATCCCTGGAGAAGTCGTCAGCTGAGGCCAGGGAGGCGTCGACGTAGGCATCTCCCAGCACCTTGCGACGCGTGGCGAGGCCCTGGTCGAACAGATCTTGATTCAGCAACGTGTTCTCCTTACCTGGGTAACGCGTTATATGACCGATCTCGTCTCAGTGGAACCACTTGTCGGCGACACCGCCACTCAAACGTGACCTGATATGCGAAGTAGATGATTCGTTACATGGAAGGCGACCTCTGAAGGGCGTTCCAGTGCGCTCAAATGGGCCGCATCGAGGTATTCCACGCTTCCATCCCTCACCGACTTCGCTATCAATTCCAGTGCCTCCGGAGGCGAGGCAACATCACGCGTGCCGGCCAGAGCGAGAACGGGGCAATGCAAGCCGGGCAGCAGATCCACTACGTCGAACCGCCCCAACGCCTCCCACGTCTGCGCCCAGCGCTCCGGTGTGGTTTGCGCGAGAGCGTTCTGGATGTATCCGTTCACCTCGTCGTCTGCCGCAGGATCGGAGACCCATCTGGCGAGAGTGTTGTCGACCTGGCCGGCGACTCCGTTGACCTTGCCTTGCGCGGCGCGCTCGTACATCGCAGTCCTTGGGAACCGGGAAGACGTTCCCAAGAGCGCCAGGGACGCGATGCGGTCAGGTGAGTCCAACGCGGCCGCCTGCGCCACCGCGCCGCCCAGTGACAGTCCGACAACGTGGACCGGATTGGTGGTCAGGTGCGCGCAGATGGTGAGCAGGTCATGGGCGAGTTGGTCGATCGAGAGGATCGATTCTCCTGCGGCCGCGCCGTGGCCGCGAAGGTCGTACGCGGCCAGCGTGAACGATTGTCCGGCTCTGGAGAGTCGACCAGCAATCTCGTGCATCGTCCGATACCAGGCGTGTCGATCAAGGAGGGCAGAGTGAACGAACACAATCATCTGCGAATCATCGGCCGGCCCCGTGGTGATGTGACTTAGCAAGGTCTCGTGGTCGGCGACCAGGATGGAATTGCTGTGGGAAAAACGCGGCCAGGGCGTATTCATGGAGTGAGGGTACATGGGCCACAACTATCTAGTCAACCAGTTGACGACCTCTTATGTGATGCTTTGACTTGGCCCGAGGGCTACTCCGAGCACGGGTACGAGAACTTGGAATCCCGCCGCCGAGTGCGGGCCACTCATCGGCGTGACCCAAGCCGGTGCAACGGAGTTCCCCGGTGGACGGGTGGTGCCTCACGTGACGTCCGCCTGGAGCAACTCATCAGCCCTGACGTGTACGCTACGTACGTGTCAACTCTGTCGAAGCCCAGCCGTTCGAACGGGAAGCGGCGCGTTGAGTCACGGGAGGCTCCGGTGCCAGGGCCCATCATCCCACTGATCCACCGTTCCATCGCCGCCATCACCAATTACGTGGAGCATGGCCTCCGCGCTGCTGGGTACGATATTTCGCCGCCCCGTGCGGGAAATGTCATGCGTAACCTGACTCCTGACGGGGCGACAATTGTAGATATCGCGCGGGCGTGCGGGGTGAGCAAGCAGGCCGTCAGCCGGCAGGCAGAGGCGCTACGAGCGTTGGGTTATGTGGTCATCGAGACCAGTGCATCTGACCGGCGCCTGAGGATCGTAAAGCCGACACCCAAAGGACTCCAAACCAGACACATCGCTGACCGCCTTTACGAAGAATTCGAGGCCGACCTCGAGAAACGAGTGGGCGTGGCCGATGTCGCAGCCTTCCGAAGGGTCATGGCAGCAATACAGGAAATCGGCGAGGATACGGAGACAACAGGGGAATGACACCATTCCACTGAAGCGTGGGCTGATCTGCTGAGCGGAACTCTCGATAGATCAGGCGGCTGCGGCCTCGCGCACGTGGCCGTGCAGGCGAGTGATGATCTCGGTCAACTGCGCGGCGACCTCGGCGTCGTCGACGGGGTGGCTCTCAGCGAAGCGGCCCACGGAGCCGGGGACGGAGAGCTTGACGTCCTCCAGCACCTTGCCGCCGGCGATACCCACGATTTTGCGGGCCTCGTCCTGCGCCCACACACCGCCGTACCGACCGAACGCTGCGCCGACCACGGCGACCGGCTTGCCGCCGAAGGCGCCGACTGCGCGCGGGCGGGACAGCCAGTCGATCGCGTTCTTCAGGACGGCCGGGATGCTGCCGTTGTGCTCCGGGCAGAAAAGCAGGAACGCGTCGGAGGCCTGGGCGGCCTCGCGCAGCCTGGCGGCGGCAGCCGGGGCGCTCCCCTCGACGTCGATGTCCTCGTTGTAGAACGGGATGTTTGCCAGGCCCTCGAAAAGCGCGATCTCCGCGCCCTCGGGAGCCAGCTTGACGGCGGCTTCGGCGAGCTGACGGTTGTGGGAGCCGGCACGGAGGCTGCCGACGAGGGCGAGGATGCGAGACATGCGAACTCCAAGGTGACTGAACTGTGCCGCAACGACGTCAGGCGGTGGGCCGCGCGCCCAGGATGAAGTCGGCCGCGCGCTCTCCGATCATGATGGTCGGACCGTTCGTGTTGCCGCTGACCAGGGTGGGCATGATCGACGCGTCGACAACCCACAGGCCTTCGAGCCCGTGCACCCGCAGCGTCGGGTCGACGACCGACTCGCTGTCCACACCCATCCGTGCCGTGCCCACCTGGTGCTGGCCCGTCACCGTCGTTCTGCGGACGTACTCCCGCACACTGTCGCGGGTGCCGAAGTCCGGCCCCGGACGCACCTCGCCCTTGTGCAAGGCCTGGAGGGCGGGCTGCTCCCCGATCTCCCGTATCTGGAGCAGGCAGTCGACGAGGACCTCGAGGTCGTCGGGCTCGGAGAGGTACCGCGGGTCGATCAGCGGTGCCGCGGTCGGGTCCGTGGAGCGCAGCGAGACGGTGCCGCGGCTGAGCGGGTGCAGCACCTGGCCGGTGATGGTGAAGCCGTAGTCGGGCAGTCGCCCGCTGATGTAGGGGTACACGAAGGACATCAGCATCGGCTGCACGTTCGGAGCCAGCAGTCCCGACCTGGTCCGGCCGAACACGCCGGCCTCCAGCCCCTGGGTCCTGGGGAACACGGGCTCGGCCGTCTCGAAGATGACCGGGCTGGTGACGTGGTCCTGCAAGTTGCGCCCGACGCCCGGCACATGCGCCCGGACCTCGATGCCCAGCGAGCGCAGCCGCGCCGCGTCACCGATCCCGGACAACTGCAGGATCTGTGGGGTGCCGAAGACACCCGCAGACAAGACCACGCGGTCGGAACGGACCAGGTGGCGCTCACCACCGCGCAGGTACTCGACGCCGGTGGCCCGGCCGCCCTCGACCACGATCCGGGTGACGGTGGCCCCGGTGACCACCGACAGCCGGGGGTTGTCGGCAACGGGGCGGACGTAGGCCTCCCAGGACGAAACCCTGCGCCCGTCACGGATGGTGGTCTGCAGGTAGCTGACGCCCTCGAACCCGCTGTCGTCGTTGTAGTCGTCACTGTAGGGGTAGCCGGCCTCCTCGGCCGCCTGGACGAACGCCCGGACAATCGGGGAGGGGTCGGGCAGGCGCTGGATGTGCAGCGGACCGCCCACGCCGCGGCCCCCGACCGCTCCGCCGTCGTAATCCTCCAGCTTGCGGAAGTACGGTTCAACCTCGCTCCAGGCCCAGCCGGCCGCGCCCTGCAGCACCCAGGCGTCGTAGTCCGACGGGACGCCGCGGGCGTAGATCATGCCGTTGATGGAGCTGGTGCCGCCGAGGGTGCGACCGCGCGGCAGCGGCAACTCCACGCCGTTGGCGCTGGTCTGCGGCACGGTCCGGTAACTCCAGTCGTACTCCGTGCCCAACACGGCTGGGGACCGCAGCGGGTCGTGGATGGCCTCGGAGTCGTCGGCCGGGCCGGCCTCCAGCACGGTGACCGTCAGCCCGGCATCCAGCAGGCGGCGCGTGACGACGGCACCCGCCGAGCCCGCGCCGACCACCACGGCCTCCGGCCGGTCGTTGTTCGATGTGCTCATCCTTCGTGCTCCTCTCGTGCCCCTCGGTCGTCGAAGGGGACGTCGTCCGACGCGGCGGTCACCGCGGCAGGTAGGTGCTCTTGAGGACCTGATAGGCCTCGAGTCCCTCCGGGCCGAGCTCACGGCCCATTCCGGAGGCTTTGGTGCCGCCGAAGGGAGCGGCCGGGTCTGCCAGGAAGCCGTTGATGCCGATCGCGCCGGTGTCTATCCGGGAGGCCACGGCGAGCCCGCGTTCGACGTCGGAGGTCCAGACGGTGCCGCCCAGGCCGTACGGGGAGTCGTTGGCGACGCGGACGGCATCGTCGTCGTCCGTGTACTTGATGATCGACAGCACCGGCCCGAAGATCTCCTCGCGGCCGATGGCCGAGCGGTTGTCCACGTCCGCGAACACCGTCGGGTCCACGAACCAGCCCTGCTCACGGGGCCGGCCGCCGCCGGTGGTGAGCCGGGCGCCCTCCGCCTTGCCCTTGGCGATGTAGCCCTCCACCCGCTCCTGCTGGCGAGCCGTGGCGAGCGGGCCGACCCGCGTCGCCGGGTCGAGCGAGTCGCCGACGGGCAGGGTGCGGACGAAATCGGTGATCGTGTCGACGACCTCGCCGTAGCGGGAGGCCGGCACCAGCACGCGCGTTCCCAGGTAGCAGGACTGCCCGTTGTTGAGCATGGTGGCCATGAAGAAGCCTTCGAGGTTCTGGGTGAGGTCGGCATCGTCGAGGACGATCGCCGCCGCCTTGCCGCCCAGCTCGAGGGTCACCGGGCGCAGCATCCGTCCGGCGGTCTCGGCCACCCAGCGGCCGACCTTCTCCGAGCCGGTGAAGGACAGCTTGTCCACCCCGGGGTGCTCCACAAGGTAGGCGCCGGTCCTCGGGCCGCCGGGCACGATGTTGATCACGCCGGCCGGTAGCTGGGCCTCCTCGGCGGCCTCGGCGAACAGCATCGCGTCGAGAACGGTCTCGGGGCTCGGCTTGATCACGAGAGTGCAGCCCATGGCCAGAGCCGGACCGTACTTGTGAGCGCCGATGGTCTGGGGCACGTTCCACGGCACGATCGCGCCGACAACCCCGACGGGCCGGCGGCTGACCTGGATCCGCCCCAGGACGCCGTCGCGCTCGCTGTCGAACTGGATCTCGCCGGTGCGCAGCATGTTCGCGTAGTAGCGCAGCATCATCTGCGGCATGGTGTTCTCTGCCCTGCTGGAGATGGCGATCGGCATGCCGTTCTGCGAGGAGACGCGGATCGGCATCTCGTCCGCGCGGGCGTCGAGCGCGGTGGCGAAGCGTTCGATGGCGTCCGCCCGGCGCTCCGGCGCCCAGTTCGCCCAGCCGCTGGCGTCGTCGAAGGCCTTGCGAGCCGCCCCGACGGCCGCGTCGACGTCCGGCTCCAGGGCCTCGGGTACCCGACCGATGGACTGTTCCGTGTTGGGCGAGATCACCTCGATGGTCGAGGAGGACGAGGGGGTCACCCACTCACCGCCGATGAACAGGGACTCGTAGACAAGGCTCATCGCGTGCTCCGCACGATCGGGGGGCCGTAGGGGCCCCGTTTTCCCCATCGTCAACCTGTTGACGATATTCAGGCGCGCGCTCACCGGAGCGCAAGTGACTCGTCCTGGCCTCGCCATAAGCGCCGCGACACCGAGGCCACAACGGGCCCCGACCCTGATGGCGGGCTTCGAGCACGTCGATCAGCTGGGCGAGTTCGAGCTTTCCAGGCCCAGGTGCGACGGCCGTTCGAGACGCACGTGTCGGCGGTGGTCAACAGCCGTGTTGCCTGCGGGCAGGCCGACTGTTCCTGATCCTGACCGTGCCGCGAGCGGGCACGGGGACCGGGTCACCCGCAGGCCGCGTCGATGTCACCGTCCGCCGCAGCAGCATCGGACCAACCACCCGGCTGGTCCGGTTCCCGCCCGCGCCGGCTGCGGGGCGCAGGCTCGGATCGAGCTCCGCGACCCCCTTGCGTCCTCTGCCCGGCCGCTGCGCCCGCCCCGACGGCGCCTCGCCGGCATCCGGCTCGAACACACTGCTGCCGAGAGTCGTCTCGCTGTCCCGGCCGCCCGCGTGACGGCCCGGATACCGCCATCTCCCAGCAGCCGGGCCTGCGCTTCCGTGAGCAAGCGTCGCTGCCGGTCGTTGGGATGCGGAAGCAACACCCCTGACTTCACCGCGAGTTGGGGGCGACTCTCGTCCAGGACGCACACATGCCGCACCATTGATGATCCGGAAGCCCTCAGGGGGTGTGCTCGTCGATACGAGCCTGTACGAGGGTGCTGTTCCGCTTGCGCCGCTGGCCTTCGCCGGTCCAACGAGGGCCGGTGGAGCGGAAGACGTCGTCGGTGACGGCGGCAGTCGTGTAACCGCCGTCGGCGTACATCACGGTGCCGGTGACGAAGTCCGAGCCCGGGCCGGCGAGGAACAGAGCCGGTCCGACCAGGTCATCCTCGCTCGCGAGCCGGCCCAGAGTCATCCTGCGTAGCCGTTCGTCGCGTTCGGCGTCGGTGTACTGGGTGGAGTCGGTGGCGCCGCGGGCCAGGCCCACGCAGCGCACGCCGAAGGGGCCGAGCGACTGGGCGACCGAGCGGGTGAGCCCGTCCACCGCGGCCCGCGAGGTGCCGTACAGAAGGGCACTCCCCGCGCCCAGCACGCCCATGATCGAGGTGATATTGATGATCTTGCCGTACCCGCGGCGGGACATGCGCTCACCCAGCGACTGGCAAGTGAGGAAGTAACTCTTGAGACCGATCGCCATGCATCGGTCCCACTCCTCCTCTGAAATGTCAAAGATCTGGCCATGACCGCCCCAGAGTGCGGTGTTGATCAGGATCTCTATGTCGCCGATCTCCGACTCGGCGGCCTGTGCCATCTCGTCCGCCGCGGTGCCAGAGGTGAGGTCCCACGTCCCGTATCCGACTCTGCCCGGCGTGCGCTGCGCGAGATCAGCGGCGTTACGCTTGAGGAACTCCGCGGAATCCTCCCAGTCCTGGATATAGACCGATGCGCCCTGGTCGGCGAAGGCCTCCGCCAGCACCCGCCCGAAACTGGCTCCCGCGCCGGTGACAAGAACACCCTTACCGTCGAACTGACCCATCCGGTTGCCCTCCTTTGCTGAGCTGGTTCACGCGTCAACGGCAGTGGGGTCCACGAAGTCTTTCCAGCCACCCTTTTCCTGGTGGGCGGGCTTGCCTGAGTACGGCGCGGTAATGAACTCCCACTGATGCCCGTCCACTGGGTCGTGGATATAACACCCACGGCCGCCGTAGAGGTTATTCACGCCGGGCTCGTCGTAGAACATGTCCTGATACGGCTGCACACCGTGGCGCTTCAACTTCTCCAACACGACGTCCAGCTCGTCCTCGGACATCAGAAAGGCCAGGTGCGTAGTCGGGATACGGTCATTCGCGACGTTGTCCTCGATGTTCTGGAACTCGATGTCAGTTTCACCGGTGAGCACCCGGACGAAAGGTCCGAACGCCTTTGCCTCCGACTCCACCATATCGGCCAGAAAATTGGCCGCCGCCCACTTGTCCTTGGTCAGAACGATCGTGTGGTTCAGCGATATGGCCACTGTCGCCTCCGAACGAGATGTCGACTTTGACGCGTTCGAACGTACTCCCGCGCGCGGCAGATCGTCAACCTGTTGACGACTTGAGGGGTGTGTTGTCGGGGTGCACAGGCTGGTGGGGTGCCGACGGCATACTCGCCAGGGACTGCGTCTGCGGCGGGCCGCGGTGGGCCCCGAGGGCCGGGGGCTGCTGGTCGACGAGGGCCGGCCCTGGCGACCTGGTCGGGCACGGAAACCGGTCCGCAGCCCCATCTGGCATCAGCATATGGTCGTAGTTCCATTTGCTGATGTGAGCCCCATCTGTCCACTGTTAGCGTTCATGAAGCAGCTACCGCAACTCGGTGGAGAACTCCCGCCCGGACCTGATGGTCGGGCGCAGCCTTCCCGGCCTCCGTTTCCTCGACCTTCGCGTGTTCGGCGGAAAGGGAAAGATTCCGGAGTCCGTGACCCGTTGATCTCTTCCAGGGGTCAGTGAGCGGTGGATCGGTTGTTTGGCTCGCCGGAGCCAGGATGGAGAGGGATGAAATGGACAACGCGCAGCTGGCGGTGAAGATGCTGCATTCGCTCGGCAAGGACATGGACTTCTTCTGGATGAACGCCCATCCCGATCTGGTGCTGGAATTCCCCTATGCGCCGTGGGTCGGGCTCCCCGATCGGTTGGTCGGGCGCGAGGACATCGAGGCCTATCTGGACAATTTCGCACGCATGCTGCCGGGGTTGACCTTCACCGATGTCCGCGTGTGGCCGTATGCGGAGGAAGATGCCTATGTGCTGGAATACAATGGCACTTGCCCGTCGGTGAACAGTTACAAGCAGCGTTACATCAACATCTCGCGCTTCAAGGACGGCAAGCTGATCCTGTTCCGCGAATTCTGGAACACTACCGAGGCCCTCCGCGCGTTCGGTGGCACCGAGGCCATCCGTGAGTTTTTCACCGCGGTCGATTAGCTTCGGTCGATTAGCTTCGGGTGGCCTGCCGCTCGTAGCTGGTTGAGCGTCCGTGTCTCCTTGCGGCCGTGCCCCGTTTCGCGGTCGTGGCGTCGCGCGGTGGCCTGCGTCCAGGGCAGTGACCTCAACCGCCGAAACGAACCGGGCTGGTTGGCGGCCGACACCTTCGAGCGGGCGATGGCGGTGGCGCGGGCCGCCTGCGGATGTGGCCCCCGGAAATGAGACTGAGGCATGCGACACGGTGCTCGGTCTTGCTCGGTCTTGCCCCAGATGAATGACGGACTCGTCCTGCGTGCGGACGTTTCCGGCCGAATGACGGCGAGCGTCACCCGGTGGTCATGTCGCACGGCCCCTACGCCAAAGGGCTCGCCATCGGAAGGCCCGGACGGCTTCCAGGCCATGTGGCGCAACCCGGAGACTGAGCACCCGGACGCGCTGGCGGGCTCCTCGAACCTCCACCACAACTGGGAGACCGTCGACCCGGAGAAGTGGGTACCGGACGGATACGTGGTCATCCGAGTCGATTCCCGCGGTGCCGGACGATCGCCCGGCTACCTTGACATCTTCTCTCCACGCGAGACGCGCGACTACTACGACTGCATCGAGTGGGCCGCCGTCCAGCCGTGGAGTACCGGCAAGGTGGGCCTGCTCGGCGTCTCCTCTTACGCGGTCAACCAGTGCGTGCACGTCGCCTCGACGACCACCATGAGCGTCCTACCTCACTCCTGAAGCGCCGAACCCGGCCGCTCGGCCCCGCTGACGATCGAGTCGGACTTCATCCCCACATGTGAAACGGAATGAATTCTCGCCATGACCAACCATTCCGCGTCCGCGCCAGTACTCGTCCGTGGCGGACATGTCCTCTTCCCGGACCGGACCTGCCGGCTGGCCGACATCGCGATCCGGGACGGCCGGATCGCTGAGATCGGCAAGAACCTGCTCGCACAAGGAGATGAGCAGGTCGTCAACGCCGACGGGCATCTGGTGCTGCCCGGATTCGTCGACGCCCACCGCCACATGTGGCTCGGCAGCCTGTCGGCCAGCTCCAGCGACGTGCCCCTCTTCGCCTACATGCAGCAGGTCAGCGAGGGCTTCGGAGATCCCTTCACCACCGAGGACGTGTACGCGGGCGTGCTGTGGGGCGCCGTACAGGCGATCGACGCCGGAGTGACCACCGTGGCCGACTGGGCCCACAACCTGGGTTCGATCGCCGACGCGGACGCCAATGTGCGTGCGCTGGCCGACAGCGGGATCCGAGCGAGGCTCTTCTTCGGTGGCAAGGCGAGTTCGAGTGGCGACTTCACCCGCTACCCCGACCAGGCGCGCGAGTTCCACGCCCTGGCCCGACCTGACCGGATCGCCGCGGGGCTCGCCCTGCGTGGCCCGTCGATGGCGTCACCGGAGGACACGGAGCACGAGTTCGCGCTGGCACGCGAACTGAGTCTGCCGATCTCGATCCACGCCGGGCTGGCGGGGTTGCCGGGGGCCGTCGATCAACTGCGGACACAGGGGCTTCTCGGTGATGACGTGAACTACGTTCACGCCAACGAGTTCAGCCCTCAGGAGTGGAAACTGATCGCCGAGTCAGGAGGAACCGTGTCAGCCACGCCGACCGGCGAACTCACCATGGGCCTCGGGGTGCACCCGGCCACGGGACTCGCGCTGGAGCACGGGATCCCTGTCGGTCTGGGTGCCGACACCGTCGCCTACGGTCCGAGCGACCTGTTCGGCGAGATGCGCCTCGCCCTCGCCGCCGAACGCGCCCGAACGAACGCCGGCCCCATCGCGCGTGGCGAGATTCCCGCCGAGTTGAGCCACACCCACCTCGACCTGCTCGACATCGCGACCAAGGGCGGCGCCCGGGTGCTCGGTTTCCACGACGTGACAGGTGAGCTGGCGGTCGGCCGCTACGCGGACCTGATCACCGTCGACCTCGCCGCACCCCATCTGGACGGGTTCGGGGATCCGGTCCTCGCGGCGTTCTTGAACGCCGGCCCCGGTGACGTCAGCACTGTCATCGTCGGCGGGCGGATCCTCAAGCGCGACAGTGCCATCGACGGCGAATTGCTCCAGATGGCACGCACGCTGGTTCGTGAGTCACGCGCTCGCATCAGGGCCCGCGCGCAATGACCGTCCGCGCTCCGCGGCGACGCCCCCCCGGCGCCCGCTCGATGGTCGCCAGGTGGGTGTCGTCTCGTCCGTCACGCGCCTGGCGAGGTTGTCGATGGGCTGGCTGACCAGGCGCCTCGTCCGGCAGGACCGGCCGTTCGCCGGCCTCTCGGCGTGGGGCAGAGGCTGGGCATGGCGGCTACACGAGGGTTCAGAAACCTCGTCCGCCCGCGAGGAAACGGTCTCTGCGGGCATACGCACACGTACCGCCCTGCCCAGGTCATCAGCTTGGGCGATCAGCCTGCGCCGGCTTCGCGGCCTGTTCCGGTGTGTCCCGTGCGGATCGAGGATGGTGGCGTGTACGTCGATGTCGTGTCGCGGGGTGATGGATGACGGAGTCTTCGGGCGATCTGGCGGGGGAGCGTGCCGACGCCGCCCGCAACCGTGCCCGTTTGTTGGAGGCGGCCGCCTGGCTGGTGGCCGAGCGGGGCGCCGAGCATGTGACGATGCACGAGGTCGCGCAGGTCGCCGGGGTGGGCAAGGGTACGCTGTTCCGCCGGTTCGGCGACCGCAATGGCCTGCTGCTGGCCCTGCTGGACGACGTAGAGGCGGAGTTCTACGAGGCGTACACCTCCGGTTCGCCGCCGCTGGGGCCGGAGGCCCCGGCGAGCGACCGGCTGACCGCGTTCGGCCATGCCCTGATCGAACGGGTCGCCGACCCCACCGACCTGGGCCCGGCCTTGGGGCGTCAGGTGCCCACCGACCGGCGCCAGACCTCGCACTACGGCCGGGCCTTCCGCCTCCACGTCACCTCGCTGCTGCGGGAGGCGGGAGTCGTGGGGGATCACACCGTGCTGGCCCATGCCCTGCTGGCCTTCGTCGACCTGGAGACCCTCGACCACCTGCGCAACGACGACCAGATCACCACCGAGCGGCTCAAGGCCACTTGGGCGGACCTGGTACGGCGGGTGACCGGGACCGACTGCTGACGAACTCCCTCCTTCCAGGCGGCCGTTGTCAGAGAAGGGAGACGTGCAGAAGGGAGACGTGCTCGGCGTTCGGCCCGCCCTGGCCTTCGCTTCCTCGGTGTCCCTGGAGGGACGACGATCACTTGTCGGTGTCGGCGAGGCGGTGGTCGGTGAGGGCCCGAGAACGGTGACACCGACAGGGGTGATGTGCACGGCTCCGGTGAGATGCTGGCACGAAGCCGCGCGCATCGCCGACTCGTCCCCGCGGGCTCACGCCCGCGTCGCCTCGGCCGCGGCGAGAGGATGGCGTACACCTCCAGCGAGCCGCCGGCGTCCAGGCCGTCCAGCACCTCGTGGACCGCGACGGCGTCGTGGTCCACATGGCCCCGTACGACATCCAGGGCTCGATCACGGGAGGTCTTGTGCGCGGCGTCGCTCATGCGGATCACCCTGGGAACGCCTGGGCGGGACAGGATCGGTCTCCGGCACAACGTGCCTCGATGGAGCACCTCTGCCTTCCGGGCGGAGGAAGGGGACGCCGGCGCCTCCTGGAGGCGTCGGCGTCCCCGTCGGTGTCGGGTCAGTTCGTCACACGGAAGGTGGCGTCGGCGCGTGCTGTCGCCGTGGTGATCGGGTCGAGCTTCAGGTAGTACGCGTAGTGGCGGATGTACCGGTCCGGGTGGTTGTACGACTGGAACGAGGACCAGCTGGAGTCCGCGAGGCCGGCGACCTGGCGGAAGGTGGCGTCCGCGGCGAACTGGGCCGTGCCGTCGTTGCGGACCAGCTGGAAGTCGTTGTTGGCGTGCCGCAGGAAGTAGCCGCGGTAGTTCACCGACTCGAAGGAGACGGTGCCGGAGCCGGCCAGGCCGGGTCGCAGCCGGAACTGGGCGTCAGGACCGGTGATGTTCTGGTCGATGCGCACGTCGAAGTTGGCGTGCCGCACGTACCGGTCCTGGAAGTTGAACGACTGGAGCCGCTTGGCCGGGGTGTCGGTCCAGCGTGCGAGGACGCGGGAATCCTCGGCGGCCGTGAGGTTCAGGATCGAGCCGTGGCGCTTCTTGTTGACGCCCATGTTGTAGCTGCCCGCCGCCGGGAGCTGGTAGGTGCTGGGGGCGGACGGGTTGGTCGTCGTGACCGGCATGTAGCCGCGTCCGGAGGAGTACTGGTCGAGGTACAGGGTCCACTCGTCGCGGTCGCGGAACTTCATCCACATCGGGCCCTCGACCTGGGCGCCGGTCAGGCCGATGCCGGAGAGGTTGCCGAGGTTCGTCCACGTGCCGAGGATCGAGTTGCTGCCTTCGATGGTGATCTGGCCGTCACCGGAGGCCCGTACGTAGCGGTAGTTGCCGACACCGGCCGGCATCTCGACGATCTGGGTGTCGATGAGTTCCTGGGTGCCGGGCCGGTCGATGTAGATCTGGGGCGTGGTGATGGTGCGGAAGTCGCTGGTGCGGGCGTAGTAGATGCGGTGCTTCGCCTTGCCGTTGAGGGGCACGTTCGTCGCCCAGTACAGGACGTAGTCATTGGTCTCGGCGTCCCAGATCGCCTCCGGCGCCCAGGCGTTGCGCGCGTCGGGGATGGCGCCGGCCACGTTGAGCAGCCACGGCTCCGACCAGTTGATCAGGTCCGTCGACTCCCACACCACGAGGTTGCGGCTGCCGTTGAACACGGCGGCCTCCCAGTTCTGCCCGCAGCTGATGCACAGGTCGGTGGCGATGATCCAGTACTTGCTGCCGTCGGGCGATCTCACCAGAGCGGGGTCGCGCACCCCCTTGGTACCGACCGTGGAACGAAGGGCTACGCCACCGCCGTTGAGCTCGGACCAGTTCAGGCCGTCCGCGCTGTACGAGAAGTAGATCTGCTGGCCGTTCGAGCCCTCCCCGATGAAGTGCGTCATCAGATAGCCGGGTTCGGCGGCGGCCGCCCGCTCGGGCGCGGCCAGGGATTGAGAGGTGAGGAGCAGGCAGGCGGCGACGAATACCGCCGCCAGCCGCGAGAGAAGCGTGCGCATGTGCGTTTCCCGTCTTTCTGCGGGTGCCGGGACAGGCGAAAGGCATCCGGCGCGTACACGTATGGTTCGAAATGCCGGACATTGTTCGTGAATTCGGCGAAAAGTTAGAGGTGGGTAAGAGTGAGTGTCAAGAGACGGGACAGGAACGGTGGTGCGCGGGAGCCGTACACACAGGAGACGCGCCGGCGCCTCGCGCATAACGGAAACACGGGGCGGGCCGCACGGAGATGTCCGTGCGGCCCGCCGTAGGTCGGTTGTGGGTCAGCCGAGGGTGAGGACGGTGACCGAGTAGGCCGGGACGGTGCGGGCGAAGGCCGCGCTCACACCGCTGATCGACGTGGTGGTCGGGGTGATCCTGTCGGGGTCGTTGATGGTGTTGGTGTCGGTGGGGTCGGCGGAGGTGAGCGTGGTGGCCGTGCCGGTGGAGGGCAGGGTGCCCGCGCCGGAGAGGCTGAGGTTCACGATCTGCGCGGTGGAGGAGGGGTTGACCAGCGTGACGTAGATCTTTCCGGTGACGGAGTCCTTGGTGACCACGGTGTTCACCGTGCTGGTGCCGGCGTAGGAGGCGGGCAGCACCTGGTTGCCGTGGGCGTCGGCCATCATCTTCTGGACGTAGTAGGCCGGTGAGTTGTAGCTGGTCAGGGCGTTGAAGCCGATCAGGTTCGGGGTCCACGTGGGGTCGTTGACGTTGACCAGCAGCGGGGCGTAGGCCTCATGGGTCACCACGTCGGAGTTGCGCAGCATCCCGGCGAGCCAGGAGGCGTCACCGAGGGCGGCGTTCAGGTTCGGAGTCGGACTGCCCTCCCGGGTCGCCCACTCCCCGACCATGATCTTCGTCGGGGAGGTGCGGGAGGTGTTGTCGTAGAACGACGAGTGGCTGTTCATCCACGCGGCGTTCCGGTAAAAGTGATCGTCCTGGACGTCGGCGGTGCGGGCGGTCACCCTGGCCGTGGAGATGAGCTTGATCGACGGGTACGTGGCCTTGATGGCGTCGTAGAACTGGGCGAAGCGGCCGTTGTCGCCGTCGTAGCTGCCCGACTTGTCGAAGAAGTCCTCGTTGCCGATCTCGACATACTTGACGTCGAACGGAGCGGGGTGTCCGTCGGCGGCGCGCCGGGCGCCCCAGGTGGTGCTGGTGGAGCCGGTGGCGTACTCGATCTCGTCCAGCGCTTCCCGCACGTACGGTCCGAGGTCCGACAGCGGCACATGGGTGCCGTTGAGGTGGTAGCCGGCGTAGACGGCCAGGACCGGCTCGGCGCCGATGTCCTCGGCCCATTCGAGGTACTCCAGCAGGCCGAGGCCGTCGGTGGACCAGTAGCCCCAGGCGTCGTTCCGGTGGCCGGGCCGGGTCCAGACGGGACCGATGGTCTCCTTCCAGTTGAAGCGGGTGGCCAGGGTCCTCCCCTCGAGGTAGTTGCCGCCCGGCTCGCGGATGAAGGAGGGCCTGAGGCCCGCGATCTTCTCCATCAGGTCGGGACGCAGACCGTTGGCCCGGTCCTTGTAGGTCGGCGGGAGGAGGGAGACGTTGTCCAGCCAGACGGTGGAGCCGGCGCCGCTGGTGGCGGAGACGACGAACCGGTTGGTGGCGGTGGTGGGGGCGTCGGCGGAGGCGGTGAGGCTGACGGTGAACTGCTTCCAGGAGGTGGTCAGTCCGGTGACGGTGCCCGAGGCGTGGACGGTCCCGCCGGTGCTCTCGACGTCGACGGTGAGCGGACCGGTGAAGCCGGGACTCGCCTTGGCGAACAGGGAGGCGGTGTATTTCTGGCGCGGGCGGACCGGGATGCCCCAGAAGCCGCCGTTGGCCACACCGGCCCGCGCGGAACCGGACGCGCTGTTGATGGTCAGTCTGAGCGACCGGGTGAGCGCGGAGTTGAGGGGGTTGTCGGCGTCCAGAGCGATGGCGGAGCCGCCGACGGCGGACCAGCCGGTGGGGGAGGTGGTGCTCGCCATCATGGAGCGGTTCTGGATCAGCTCCGGGTACAGGCCGCCCTCACCGGAGTGGTTGATGTCCTCGGTCATCACGCCGAAGAACGTCGAGGGCACGCTGTGCGCGGGGTGGGCGACGTCCACGTTCAGGGTGCCACCGCTGCCGCCGGAGAGTGCCGCGACCTCGGAGCCGGTGAGGGCGTGGTCGAAGAGCTGCACCTCGTCGACCGCGCCGTTGAGGAAGTCCACCGGTCTGCCGCCGAAGCGGCCTCGGCCGATGGCGGTGGTGCCGGTGGCCTTCCAGCTCCCGGTGTGGGCGACGGTGGACTGCAACAGCCCGTTGACGTACAGGCGCAGTTGTCCGGCGGCGACGTCGTCCACGCCCACCAGGTGGTACCAGGTGCCGGTGGTGGGGGCGGAGGTCGCGTCGGCGCGGGTCTCGGCGGCGGTGGTGCTGTCCGAGGCGCGCCGGGTGAAGGCGAATGTGTGCGTCGCGCCGCTGAGTTGGAGGTAGAAGCCGCTGACGTTCGTCCCGTCGGCGCTCACCGCGGTCTGGTAGCCGGAGGTGCTGTTGAGCCTGACCCAGGCCGAGGCCGAGAAGCCCTTCGAGGTGTCGACGATCGAGCCCGGGGCGGTGGCGGTGGCGGCCGAGGTGCCGTTCAGGGACAGGGCAGAGGGCCCCACCTTGCCGGATGTCCAGGTCGCGGCAGAGCCCAGGGTGGCGGTGTGGCCGTTGTCGGAGGAGTCGGCGGCGGTCGTGCCGCTGCCCTCGTCCAGCGCCCAGTGGGCCGGCTGGTTGAGTGCGGCGACCTCGGCGGCGGTCATCGCGCCGGAGTAGAGGCGCACGTCGTCGACCGAGCCCTTGAGGTAGTCCGTCGGCTTTCCGCCGTACAGTCCGCGGCCGATGACGGTGTGGCCGGTGGCCTTCCAGGCGCCGGTGTACGGGGCCGAGCCCTGCGCCTGCCCGTCGACGTAGAGCCGCAGCGTGCCGGCGGCGACGTCGTCCACGCCCACCAGGTGGTACCAGGTGCCGGTGGAGGGGGCGGAGGTGGCGTCGGCGCGGGTAGCGGCCGCCGAGGAGCTGTCCGAGGCGCGCCGGGTGAAGGAGAACTTGCCCGTCGTGCCGTTCAGTTGCAGGTAGAAGCCGCTGAGGCTGGTTCCGTCGATGCTCACCGCGGTCTGGAAGCCGGAGGTGCTGCTGAGCCTCACCCACGCCGACACGGTGAAGCTCGCCGAGGTGTCCACCACCGGAGTGGGAACGTCGACGACGGAGCCGGCGGTGCCGCCCATCTCGACGGCGCCCGGTCCGACCTGGCCGGTCGTCCAGGTCGCGGCGGGTCCGAGGGTGGCCGTGTTGCCGTTGCCGGAGGAGTCGGCGGCGGTGGAGCCGCTGCCCTCGTCCATGGCCCAGTGGCCGGCCAGGGTGGCCGCCGCGGCGGCGGGAGTGGCGGTGAGGCCCGTCAGGCCGCCGGCCAGCAGGGCGGCGCCGGCGGCCGCCCCGATGAGCCGGGCGCGCAGCCGCAGCCGCGAGCCCTGCCTGCTTCTTCGTTGTGGCATCTGACTTCCTTCAGCGGTGTACGGAATCTCGAACCGTTTTCGGAATGTCGGGCAACGGTGTGTGTCTGTCACGTCCCGCGCGTGCGTGTGGCCTGTCTGCGAGGACTTGCAGACAGGCCACGTTCAGAGGGTCAGGACAGCGTCCACTGCTGGCCGGCGGCGCCGGCTCCGGTGAGCTGGACGACGGCGGCACCCGCGGTGGTGGAGGCGGAGTCCACGCCGATGTTCAGTCCGCTTCCCACGTTGACGAGCATGTACTTGGAGCCGGTGAGGCTGCCGACGAGGTCGAAGGCGAACTGCTGGTTGGCGCCGCCGTTGCAGGTCCACTGCTGCAGTTTCACGTTCTCCGCGGTCGACCTGCTGGGGACGTCCAGGCACAGGCCGCTCTTGACGCTCTTGAGCGTGTAGACGTTGTCCGCCACCCGGTTCAGCGTCCACTTCTGGTTGTCGCCACCGTTGGACTGCCACTGGATGACCTTGGCTCCGGTGGCCGTGGAGCCGCTCGCGACATCCATCAGCAGGGAACTGCCCGCGTTGGTGAGGGTGTGCACCGCGCTGGTGGGCACGCCGGAGTTGGGCGTCCAGGTGCCGGCGGCGACGTCGAGCGACCAGCTCGGGTACTGGCCGACGTTGACCATGGTGCCGCGGATGGTCATCGGCAGCCAGATCAGCTTCGACTCGCCGAGGTTGGAGGTGTCCCACCGGTCGCCGGCGTAGATGTAGGTGCTGCCGGAACTGCCCTGCACAGTGATGATGTTCGCCGTCTGGCTGCCGTACGTCTTGGTGCCCGGTGCCGCGAAGTTGCGCATCGGCGCCCAGGGGCCGCCCAGCGAGGTCGCGGTGGTGTAGACGTTGTCGTTGAGGCCCCACCCGGTCAGGTGGGAGGCGAGCAGGTAGTAGACGCCGTTGACCTTCACCATGGCGGGCGACTCGAAGCTGTTGGCCGAGCCGCCGCTGCCCAGGGTCGTCACCAGGCTGTCGACGGAGAGGTAGTCGGCGGACAGCTTGTAGACGCGCAGGCCGTTGTTGCGGTCCTCGCTCAGCAGGTAGCCGGTGCCGTCGGTGTCCTGGAACAGGCCGATGTCACGGCTGATGTTGCCCATCGGGCGGAAACTGCCCCGGTAGGTGTAGGGGCCGCAGGGGGTGCTGCTGGTGGCCACCCCGACCCTCGCGTCGCCGTAGGTGCGGCTGTCGATGTGCGTGTACATCACGTACGTGCCGGTCGACGCGTTGTGGATGACCTTCGGCCGCTCCACGACGCGGTTGGGGCCCAGATCGCCGCTGTCCTGCCGGCTCAGGGCCTGGCCCTGGTACGTCCAGTTGGCGAGGTCGGTCGAGGTGTAGCAGGGGATGTCCTGGAAGGACGTGTCGGTCGAGTTCTCGCCGGTCTTGTCCTCGCCGAAGCCGTACCAGGTGTCGCCCACCTTGACGATGCCCAGGCCGTGCAGCTGGAGGGTGTTGCCGTTCTGGTCGGTCCTGGTGGCGCCCAGGGTGAACGAGACGGAGGCGGCGCTGGCGGGCGTGGCGGGCAGCAGGAGTGCCGTGAAACCTCCGAGCAGGGTGAGGAACGCGGCGGCGAGTGCACGCCACCGGCTGGGCGGGGTTCTGTGGTCAGGTGCGCGATGCGGCATCTCTGCCTCTCCTGAGAGGGCCCCCGACGTGACGTCGTCCGTCCGGCGGGGTGCCTGGCGGCGCGTATGCACGGAGGAGTGGGGGCCGCGGAAAACGGCAAACGCGACGAACGTGGGGAAGCGGGTGTGGTGTTCAGTGGGAAATGAGAGCTTCCTGTTCGGGGGGTGTCAAGAGATGCGATCGATTTTGTTTGCCCTTGACGAGGATGTCCGACCTAGAGATGGGGTCTTTCACCTGCTAACTCGGCCTTGAGTGGGCGCATTGGTGCGCCGAAGAACCCTTTCGGCCGGGACCTGGCGGGCCGTTGAGGTGATGTCCATCCCGTTGACCTACCACGGGTACTGCCGTAGAACTGCCCGATGTCGGTGGGAAATCGTTTGCTGCTGTGTAGTTGTGTTTGGTTGGTTTCCTCGCCGCCTTGCTGGTCACTCAACGGAGAGGCGTACAGCCATGCAGCTTCCATCGCCTTCGGTGTCCCGCCGAGGACTGCTCAAGGGCGCGGCGGTCGCCGCCGGTACGGCCGCGGTCGGCATCGGTACGACGGGTACGGCCGCGGCGGCGGACGCCTCCGTCACCGCGACGGCCCCCGACGGCAGCACCACGATCACGATGTCCCTGACCGGCGGCGTTCTGAGCTGGTCGGCCAAGCGCGGGGGCGCTACCGTCGTGAACGGCTCGGCCCTCGGCCTGAAGCTGAGCGACGGGACGATGCTCGGCCGCGGCGGCACGGTCATCACCAACTACCAGCACTGGACCGTCGACAACACCTGGACGCCGACCTACGGCCGCAACGCGACCGTCCGCGACCGGTACCAGGAGATGCGCTGGAACCTCCGCGACACCGCCACCCTCATCAACTTCAGCGTCCAGATCCGCGCCTATCCGAGCGGTGTCGCCTTCCGGTACGTGCTGCTCGACAAGGGCACCGCCACCATCGCCGACGAGCTGACGACGTTCGTCTTCCCCGACGGCACGCTCGTCCACAGCGCCCGGGACGAGGGCGCGTACAACCCGGTCGCCCCGGGCTCGATCCCGGTCACCGGAACCTCCGGCACCGACAACGGCCCGCTGACCGATCTGCCGCTGACCGCGACGTACGCGAGCGGCGGGCTGATCGCCTGCATCTGCGAGTCGTCCCGGGTCAACTTCCCCCGCCTGATGCTGAGCTCGGTGTCCGGGCAGCCGAACACGCTGACCACCTATCTGATGGAGCACACCGCCCGAGGGAGCGGGCCGGTCCAGACGACCTCCCCGGTGACCACACCGTTCGCCACTCCCTGGCGGGCGGTGGTGACCGGCTCCGACCACGCCGAACTGGTCGACAACGCCGAGCTGGTGCTCAACCTCGCACCCGCCAACGTGCTGACCGACACCTCGTGGATCAAGCCCGGCAAGGTCTTCCGCTGCCAGCTCACCACCGCCGCCGGACTGGCCGGCGTCGACTTCGCCGTCGCCCGTGGGATGCAGTACATCGAGTACGACTCCGGCTGGTACGGCCCCGAGCGCGGCACCACCGACGCCACCAGATCCATCCCCGAGATCGACCTGCCCAGGGTCCTCTCCCACGCCGCCGACAACGGCGTCGGCCTGCTGCTCTACATCAACCCCATGGCGATGGCCGACGTGGACGGCTTGTTCCGCCTCTACGAGAGCTGGGGTGTCGCGGGCGTCAAACTCGGCTTCATCAACGACGGCACCCAGGCGATGACGAACCAGATCATCGCCTGGGCGAAGACGGCGGCCAAGTACCACCTGCTGATCGACATGCACGACGACGTCCGCCCGTTCGGCTTCGAGCGCACCTACCCGAACTGGGTCAGCATGGAGGGCGTACGCGGCAACGAGCAGTTCCCGACGGCGAGCCACAACGTCACGCTGCCCTTCGCCCGCAACGTCGGCGGCCCGATGGACTACACCATCTGCTACGGGCAGTCGCGCGACAGGACGACCAACGCCCATCAGATGGCGATGGCGGCGGTCTACTACCAGCCGCTCAACTTCATCTACTGGTACGACTCCCCGTCGAAGTTCGCCAACACCGCCAACTGGCCCGGACTGCCGTGGTTCGACGCCATCCCCACCACCTGGGACGAGAGCCACACCCTCACCGGAGCGATCGGCCAGCACATCGCGGTCGCCCGCCGCAAGGGCACCACCTGGTACCTGGGCGCGATGACCAACGAGTCGGCCCGGACGCTGTCGCTCCCGCTGTCCTTCCTCGGCGGCGGCGACTGGACGGCGACGGTCTACGCCGACGGCACGCCCGGCACCTCCGCCTACCAGACGCCCGTCGTGGTGAGCACCCGGACCGTCACCTCGGCGACCGTGCTCAGCATGGCGATGGCCCCCTCGGGCGGCCAGGCGGTGGTGCTGAAGCCGAGCTGACGCCGCCGGCACCGGGGAAGGGACCCACACGAACCCTCCGGAATCACTCCTGGCACACTGGCGCCTCGGCACATCGGCGCGGCGACGGGGCAGGTGGGGCGCGGTGCGCTCGCAGGACAGGCAGGAGCGGCCGGACGCCGCCGTCGTCACGGCGGCGCGGGCGGGCAACCGGCAGGCCACGGAACAGCTGGTACGGGACTGTCTGCCGTTGGTCTACAACATCGTCGGGCGGGCGCTGGACGGGCACAGCGACGTCGACGACGTGGTCCAGGAGACGATGATGCGGGTCCTGGACGGGTTGCCCGGGCTGAAGCAACCGGACCGGTTCCGGTCCTGGCTCGTCGCCATCACCGTGCGACAGATCCGTGACCGGTGGCGCAGGGGGCGTACCCCGCTCACCGCGGAACCCCTGGAGGAGAACGCCCACGAGTCGGACCCGCGGGCCGACTTCTCCGACCTGACGATCCTCCGGCTCACGCTGTCGGGCCAGCGGCGTGAGGCGGTGGAGGCGACCCGCTGGCTGGAGGAGGAGGAACGCGAGGTACTCGCGCTGTGGTGGATGGAGAGCGTCGGCGAACTGACCCGCGGCGAGCTCTCGGAGGCCTGCGGTCTCACACCGCAGCATGCCGCGGTCCGCGTCCAGCGGGTCAAGGAACGGCTGGAGACGGCGCGCACTGTCGTACGAGCCGTGACGGCCTCGCCGCGCTGTCCGGACCTGGCCGCCGTGCTCGCCTCGTGGGACGGGCGGCCGTCCGGGCTGTGGCGCAAGCGGCTGGCACGCCATGTCCGCGACTGTCCGCGGTGCCTGTCGAGCTCGTCCGACCTGATACCGGCGGAGGGGCTGCTGGCCGGCCTCGC
Source organism: Streptomyces sp. MA5143a (assembly GCF_900290235.1). GTDB lineage: Bacteria > Actinomycetota > Actinomycetes > Streptomycetales > Streptomycetaceae > Streptomyces. Next base: position 58,387 of record NZ_OLMK01000100.1, on the reverse strand, counting down.
GCTGGTACCGGTGCCGGCCGGCCTGACCGGCCTGGTCCTCGTCAGGGTGCTGGGGGCGGGCTCGGCCGAGGCGACCGTCGGCGCGGGCACACCCACGGCGAGCGGTGCGAGCCGTACGGCGCGGACGATCGGCAAGCTCGCCGCCAAGCCCCTGGCGACGGCAGCCGTGGGTGCCGCCACGCTCGCGGCCGCCGGAGCGGCCTGGTACACGGCCGCCGGACCGCACGATCCGCCCCCGCGGCCCGCCGTCGCGGCCCCGCTCTCGCCCGCCGCCTCGTCCGCGCCGCCGTCCCCGAGAACGTCCGCCTCACCGACACCGACACCGACACCGACATCGACATCGACGCCTACGCCTACGCCGACATCACCATCGCCGTCGACACCGACATCAGCCCCGGCGACGACCCCTGGGACGAGCTTGGCGGGACGGCATGCCCTGCGGTCGGTCGACAACCCCGGTGACTACGTGAGCCAGTCCGGCCGACTCGGCGTCCTGGGCCCGGTCGATGCCACCAGCTCCGCGGCCACCCGGCAGGCGGCCACCTTCACCTTCGTGCCCGGACTGGCCGACCCCCGCTGCTCCTCACTCAGGGACGCCACGGGCAGGTATCTGCGGCACTACGCCTTCCGTATCAGGCTGGACACCGACGACGGATCCGCCATCTTCCGGAAGGACGCCACCTTCTGCCCCCGCGCGGGTTCCACGGCCGGTTCGGTCTCCCTGGAGTCCTACAACTACCCCGGCCGCTACCTCCGCCACCGGGACGACCTCCAGCTGTGGATCGACCCTTCCGACGGCACGGCCGCGTACCGGGCCAGCCGCTCCTTCGTCCTCGCGGAGCCCTGGAGCTGATCCTCAGCCGCTGTGCCCGTCCATCACCGCCGCAGTGCGCGAACCCGCGGCGGCGAGGGCGCGGTTCAGCCAGGACAGGAGGTCGCTGACGATCTCCTGTCTGTTGGTCTCGTGGAACAGCTCGTGGCGCGCCCCCGGATAGACGAGACAGGTCACCTCGGTGAGGCCGGCCTCGCCGTAGCGTTCGACCAGCAGGTCGCTGAGGGAGAGGTCGGCGTTCAGCGGGTCGTGATCCCCGACCAGGACGCAGACGGGCAGATCCGCCGGGATGCCCCGGGGCCGGGCGAGGGACGCCGAGGCGAGGGCGATGTCGGCCATGCCCCGGGCGTCGAGGCTGAAGCCGCACATCGGGTCGGCGAGGTAGGCGTCGACGGCCGCCTCGTCCCGGCTGAGCCAGTCGAACGGCGTGCGGCCGGGCCGGAACGCCTGGTTGAGCGCGAGCAGCGGGTCGCCTCCCGCCATGACCGTCTGCGCCTGGGCCGCCAGCATGGCGTCGACCGCGGTGGTGCCGGCCAGGGCGAGCGCGTCGATCAGGTGGGCGTGGTCGAGGACGTACTGCTGCGAGGCGAAGGAACCGAGGCTGTGTCCGAGCAGCACCAGCGGCAGGCCGGGGTGCCGCTCGCGGATGGTCTTCGACAGGGTGACCATGTCGCTGACGAGGCGGTTCCAGCCGTCGTCCCCGAGATGGCCGGGCTCGGCGTGCCTGCTCAGCCCGTGTCCGCGGTGATCGTTGGCGTAGACGGCGTAGCCCTGGGCCGTCAGCGCTGCCGCGAGTGGGGCGTAGCGGCCGGCGTGCTCGCCCATGCCGTGGGCGATCTGCACGACGGCGCGCGGTGGGGCGTCCGGCTGCCATGCGTGCACATGGATCTGGACGCCGTCTTCGCTGTCGAAGGTGAACATCGGGTTCCTTCTCTTGGGTACGGCCGGGTCAGGTGTGCTGCTCGCCGAGGTAGCCGGCGACGATCCGCGACTGGTCGGCCCGGAGTTCCCGGGCGGTGGCGTGCGCGGTGATCTCGCCGTGGGAGAGGACGTAGCCGCGGTCGGCGATGTCGAGGGCGAGGCCGACATGCTGTTCGACGAGCAGCACCCCGCAGCCGGTGTCGTCGGCGTAGCGCCTGACGATGGGCAGCAGCTCCTCGACGATGATGGGCGCCAGACCGAGGCTCAGCTCGTCCAGCAGGAGCAGCTTGGGGCCCCGTGCCAGGGCTCGCCCCATGGCGAGCATCTGCTGCTCACCGCCGGAGAGCAGCCCTGCCTTGCGGTCCTGGAGGCGGGCCAGGGCGGGGAAGTACCGGTGGGCGGCCGCCTGGTCGAGGCGCTCGCCCCGGTGACCGAGGCGCAGGTGTTCCGCCACCGTGAGGCCGGAGAAGATGCCTCGTCCTTCCGGAACGTGGGCGATACCGAGGCGGGCGCGGGTCGCTGCCGGGATCCTGCCGAGGTCCGTTCCGTTGAAGGTGATCGTGCCGGCCAGGGGGCGCAGCAGCGCGGAGACCGTCTTGAGCGTGGTGGTCTTGCCCGCGCCGTTGGCCCCGAGGAGGGCGACGACCTCTCCCGCGCCCACCTCCAGGTCGATCCCGCGGATGACGGCGGCTCCGTCGTAACCGGCGGTGAGTCCGGCCACCTTCAGGACGGGGGTGCTCATGGTGTCTCCGGTGTGCTGGTCAGGGCCTTGGCGGAGCCGCCCGTCGGCGTGCCGGGCGCGGTGGCGGGCTGGACGGCGGACGCCCCGAGGTAGGCGGTGACGACGGCGGGGTCGGTACGGACCTGGGCGGGGGTCCCGGAGGCGATCACCTTGCCGAACTCCAGGACGACGACGTGGTCGCAGATGCCCATCACGAGGCTCATGTCGTGGTCGATGAGGAGCAGCGCCGTGCCGGCTTCGGCGACGCCGCGCAGTCTGCGTCCCAGTTCGGCGCTCTCCGTCGTGTCCAGGCCGGCCGCCGGTTCGTCGAGACAGATGAGGCGGGGCCGGGCCGCCAGGGCCCGTGCCACACCGACGAGTTTGCGTCTGCCCTGGGACAGTTCGTGCGCCGAGGCGCCGGCCAGGTCCTCCAGGCCCAGGGCCGCGAGGGCCTCGGGGACAGCGGGGTTCGCGGCCGGGCGGCGTCCGAAGGTCTCGCCCAGCGCGGTCCACCACGTCGAGGGGTCCGCCGTGACCTGGAGGTTCTCCGCGACCGTGAGGTCCTCGAAGAGTTCGCTGCTCTGGAAGGTGCGGGCGAGTCCTCGGCGGGCCCGTACATGGGGCGGCCGTCCGGTCAGGTCCTTGCCGTCCAGTTCCACGCGTCCCCGGGCGGCGACGAGGCCGGTGACGGCGTCCACGAAGGTGGTCTTGCCGGCCCCGTTGGGGCCGATGAGCCCGACGAGTTGGCCCTCGCCGACCTCCAGGGAGACATCGCTGAGCGCGTGGACGCCGCCGTAGCTGACGCCCAGCCGCTGGACAGAGAGCACGCTCACGGTGCGACCTCCTTGACGTCGGCAGGGGTACCGCCGAGGTGGAGCCCCGGGGAACCGGCGGTGGACGCGCCGGCCGGCGGTGGTCCCGCCGTGGCCGCGGCGCGTGCCGCCCTCTTCGCCCTCTTCCGGCGATGGGCGGCGCCCGCGATGCCGTCGGGGTTGGCGATCAGCGTCACGATCAGGGAGACACCGCCGAAGAGCAGGGCCCAGGTCCCCTTGATCCCGAACCACTTGTCCAGCGCGTGCGGCAGCAGCGCCTCGGTGGACATCAGCCCCGCGATCACGGCTCCGGACACCATGGTGATGCCGCCGATGTAGGCGAAGCCGATCAGGCCGAGGGCGGCCAGCGCGGTGAAGCGGGCGGCGCTGACCGAGCCGAAGTTGTAGCCGTAGAGGGTGCCGGCGGCGCTGGCGATGAAGGAGCTGATGGTGAACGCGGCGATCTTCACGGCCCGCACGTCGACACCGGCTGCCGCGGCGGCGCGTTCGTTGGAGCGGACGGCGAGCATCCGCCGGCCGAGTCCGGTGCGCCGGAGATGGGCGACGTACAGTCCGAGGGCGACGGTGACGGCCAGCACGAGGAAGCCGAACATGGGGCTGGGTTCGTTGCCGTCCAGGCCGCGGAAGTCCGCTTTCGGCCCGAGGTCGATCCCGAACAGGCGCGGCGGGGGTACGGACACCCCGGCCGTTCCGCCGAACGAGGTGTTGTTGAAGAGCGCCTGTTCCATGGCCAGGGCCGCGGCCAGGGTGACGACGGCCAGGCTCACTCCCCGCACCCGCAGGGCGGAGACGCCCGCGGCCACGCCCAGCAGGGTGGCCAGCACCATCGCGCCGAGGGCGGAGAACGGGAACGGGATCCCCAGCCGGACCGAGAGGTGGGAGAGGACGAAGCCCGCGGTTCCGGAGAGCGCGAGCTGCATCACGGAGATCTGTCCCACATAGCCGGTGATGACGACGTAGGACAGGACGATGATCATGCCGATCAACGAGTTCGTGAGTGCCTGGCGGAAGTCGAACGGGAACACGATCAGTGCGGCGGCGGCGACCGCGGCGGATATCAGAGCGGGACGCAGCAGCCGCTCCGGCAGGGGCACCGCGGGCAGTCGCTGTTCGACGAGTTCACCGCGGCGCGGCAGACCGGCACCCCGCACGTACAGGGCGACGACCATCAGGGCGAAGACGAGGAGCTGCTGGAGACCGGGCATGGCGTTGCCGTTGTCGGTCGGGAACCAGCTCTGCGTGGACAGGTAGTAGACGACCGACTGGAGCACTCCGATGAGGATGCCCGCGGTGCAGGCGATCCACAGGGAGGTGAACCCGGCGAAGAGGGCGGCGGCCAGGGCCGGGACCACCTGGAGGGGCAGCGTCATGGAGTCGACCTGGACGATGGGCGCGGCCAGGACACCGAGGAGCCCGGCGACCAGGGCGGCCAGGAGCGTGTTGGCCATCGAGACACTGTTGGGCGACAGGCCGGCCAGAAGGGCGGCCTGTTCGTTCTCCGAGGCCGCGCGGGTGGCCAGGCCGAAGCGGCTCCACCGGTACAGGGCCCCGAGGACCAGCGCGATCACGACGACCAGGCCGGCCAGGACGAAGCGGTCGGAGGGTGTGGTGACGCCCAGCAGGGTGACGGTGCCGGCCGGAAGGATGCTCGGTGCCTGCTGCGGCTGGACCCCGAAGACCAGCAGGACGGTGGCCTGAAGGGTGAGCAGGATGCCGAGGGAGGCCGCGAGCTTGGCCAGGGGCGAGACGGTGCGCAGCGGCTTGAAGACCGCCACCTCGGTCAGCACCCCGACGGCGAGCGCGACGGCGAGGGCACCCGCGAGGGCGGCCCCCACGGGCAGCGTCAGCCCGAAGAAACCGGTGGTCAGGGCCCAGAAGGCATAGGCCGAGACCATGGCGACGGCGCCGGTGGACAGGTTGATGATGCCCGAGCCCCGGTAGGTGGTCACCACGCCGAGCGCGATGCCGGCGATCAGTGCCCCCTGGCCGAGGCCGAGCAGGGCGAAGAGCAGGATCTGTTCCAATGCATGACTCCTGTCATGAGTCCGCGCATCCGCGGGTCCGGCTCTGAGGCCGCGTCCTGCGAGGGCCGCGACCTCAGCGGCGGCGCGTGCGGGCGGGGGCTCACTGGGGCGGGCGGATCCAGTCGGTCAGGGGCTTGAACCGGCCCTTGCCCTCGTACTGGTAGAACCTGGCCTGGTCGTTGCAGACGGCGGGGGCGTCCGGGTACTTGCCGCACTCGACCTCCGCGGCGCCCATGATGACCGGCCCGGGGAACTTCTTGAGCCGCGCGGTCACGGACGCGGAAGTGATCTTGTCCGGGCCGATGGCGTTGAGCACCTTCGCGTACGTCAGGATCGTGCTCCAGCCCAGCGGCGCGAAGACCTTGGACTGGTCGTCCTTGCCCAGCCCGGCCTCCGCCGAGGCCTTCAGGAACGCCTTGGAGTCGGCGGCCGAGGAGTCCATCGGCAGTGTCTGGGCGACGCCGTAGGTCCAGGTGGGCAGGTCTCCTCCGAGCCCCTGGGCGACGTCGGGGGACATGCACAGCGGCGTGGAGACCACCGGCTTGGTGACATTGAGCTGCTTCAGCGCCTTGGCGATGCCGACGCATCCGCCGCCGATGGAGACGGGGACCACGACATCCGCGGTGTTCGCCCCGGCTGCGGTGACCGGGCCGATCAGGTCGGTCGACTGCGCGTCGAAGCCGACGGACTTCACCTTCAGACCGGCGGCCTTCAGGCCCTTCACCGCGGCCCCGGAGGCGATCTTGTCGCCGGGTGTGTTCGTGTGGATCACCGCCGCGGTCTTCGCCTTCAGCACGTCACGGGCGTACGTACCCCAGGTGCCGAAGATGTGCGGCAGGTCGCCGAACGTGCTGAAGGTGTTCGTCGCGGTGGGCATGGTCGGGCCCGTCGCCACGCCGACCAGCACGGGCTTCTTCCCCGCGATCACGGAGTTGAAGGAGGCGTCTCCGAGGTAGAGGTTGCCCACACCGATGGCGGGGACGTCCTTGGCGCCGAGCAGTTGCTGGCCGCACTTCTGTCCCTCCTCCTCGGCGGACACCACCGTGCAGACGTTCAGCTTCAGCGGGTGCCCGCCGATGCCGCCCAGCTTGTCGTTGACGTACTTCACGGCGGCACGGGCACCCAGGGTGGCCTCGGGGTTGCCGCCGGGGCCGCCTTCGACGTTCACCCAGCCCAGGGTGACCGGGTCGAGGCCGGCGTCGGCCTTGCCCGCCTTTCCGCCGACGTAGCCGAGGTAGTCGGTCACGACGTCACTCGCCGAGCGGGAGTCCGCGGTCGCGGAGGAACCGCCGCCGGAGGAGCCGGACGACGACGTGGTGGTGCCCGATCCGCCGCATGCGGCGACACCCAGCAGCGGTGCCATGGCGGCGGAGACGAGGCCCAGTCTTATGGGGCGTGAGATCGAGGGCATGCGGGATCCTCCAGGATCGGAAAACGGCAGGGCGGCGCCCGGCACGGCATGCGGGGGAGCACAGAGGACGGGGAGAGCAGGCAAGGCGGGGAGAGCGCGGAAGACAGGAAGAACAGAGAAGGCGGGGAGAGCGCGGAAGGCGGGGGAAGGCAGGAGGGCGCACCGGGGTGACCGGTGCCTCGGACCAGCCCGAGGACCTTCGAAAGGCCAGGTGACCGGCGCTTCCGAGTTTCGTAACTTTCTTACGGATCGGGAATCTAGGTGTACGCTGGCGCCCTGTCAACGCCCCGGTTCACACCGAATCAACGATCATGCAATGGGAGGGACGGACATGACGGAGCCCGCCGTGAGACGCAGACTCCCTCGGCGCGCACCCGAGGAGACCCGGGCCCTCATGCTGGAAGCGGCCACCCGGCTCGTCTGCGCCGGCGCCTCCGACACGAGCGAGGAGGCTGTCTCCGCGGCCCTTGCTCACATCCGCGTCAAGCGGGTCACCGAGGAAGCCACCCGCATCATGCGGGAGAGGCTGGGCGACGACACGGCCCCGGCGATCACGACCGGCTCCATCTACCAGATCTGGCCCGCCCAGGCCGACTTCCAGGCGGATCTCCTCTTCCACCTCACCAGCCGACAGGCCGAACTGGTCCCGGGGCTGCCGGAGAGCATCCGCCGTTTCAAGGAGGCGGTCGACAGCGGCACGACCTGGCAGGAGGCTCTCAACGACGTCCTGACGGACAACCACGAGAACCACCGCGTGGACCCGGTCTACCGCGTGCTGCTCGGCTTCTACGCCAGTGCCGCCAACCCGCGCGTCCGCGAAGCCCTGGGGCACTACGGGGAGTCGTTCACCGAGGTCGCCTGCGAGGCGTACCAGGCGCTGCTGGACACCTACGGACTCCGTATGCGCGCGCCCTACACGGTCGAACACCTCGCCACCACCATCGCCGCCCTGCTCGACGGCTTCCACATGCGCTGGATCGCCGGACACCCCAACCTGGAGGACCCGCAAGGAGAGGACCGCTGGTCCCTCGCCACCCGCGCCGCCGTGACGGTGTTCGACCAGTTCACCGAACCGGCGTAGGCCGGTTCGCACGCCCATCGCGTCCCACGGGCCGACGGGAGGGTTCGTCAGGCGGGGTACGCGTGTGTCTGGGCCGCCTTGACCGTCGCCCATACCGTGGCTCCCGGGTGGAGGTCGAGTTCGGCGGCGGCGACCGTGGTGACGTCGGTGACCAGGGACAGCTCGCCGATCAGCGCCACGCGGATCTGGTCGCCGTGGGTCTCCAGGCCGGTCACCTCGCAGCGCCAGAGGTTGCGGGCGCTGGAGCCGGTGGGGCGGTCGCGGTGGAGGGTGACCGCGCTGGGCGGGAAGGCGACGAAGACGGGGCCGGCGAGGTGTTCCGTGGTGGTGACCACGGGGCCGGCGTCGATGTGCACCCTGTGCCCTTCGGCCTGTCCACGGTAGAGATTGAGGCCGACCAGGTGGGCGATGTAGTCGGTGCGCGGGTGGCGGGCGATGTCGGAGGGGGTGCCCTGCTGGACGACACGGCCGTCCTCGACGACGACGAGGTGGTCGGCCAGGACCATGGCGTCCAGTGGGTCGTGGGTGACGAGGACGGCGACCGCCTCGAAGGCGGCCAGATGGTGGCGGAGCTGGGCGCGGACCTCGAGGCGGGTGCGGGCGTCGAGGGCCGCGAGCGGCTCGTCGAGCAGGAGCAGCCGGGGGTGGGTGGCCAGGGCGCGGGCGAGAGCGACCCGCTGGGCCTGGCCGCCGGACAGCCGCCGCGGTTTGCTTCCGGCGTGGGCGGTGAGGTCCATGCGCTCCAGCCACTCGGCGGCCCGGGCGCGGGCCTGCGCCCTGGTGGCGCCGTGGCAGCGCGGCCCGAAGGCCACGTTGTCCAGGGCGGAGAGGTGGGGGAAGAGCAGGTAGTCCTGGAAGACGACGCCGACGGGACGGGACTCCGGGGGCGTACGGTCCAGTTCGGCGCCGTCGAGGCGGAGGTGGCCGCCGGTGAGCGGGACGAGACCGGCGAGGGCACGCAGGGCGGTGGTCTTGCCGGCGCCGTTGGGGCCGAGGAGTGCGACGACGTCACCGGGCGCGGCGGTCAGTGCGAGGTCGAGGCGGAACGAGCCGCGCTCGACGACCAGCCGGGCGTCGAGGCCCTCGCCGCCGTTCGGGGTGGGAGCGCCCACGGTGGTCTTCCCCGGGGCGGTCATGAGGCGGTCATCCAGCGGTCGCGCAGCCCGGCCAGCACCAGGACGGACACGGCCAGCAGGACCAGACTGAGGGCGACGGCCGCCTCCGGGTCGCTCTGCAGGGCGAGGTAGACGGCCAGCGGCATCGTCTGGGTGCGGCCGGGGAAGTTGCCGGCGAAGGTGATCGTCGCGCCGAACTCGCCGAGCGCCCGGGCCCAGGCCAGTACGGCACCCGCCGCGATGCCCGGCGCGATGAGCGGCAGCGTGACCCGGCGGAACGCGGTGAAGCGGGAGGCACCCAGCGTCGTGGCGGCCTCCTCGTAGCGTGGGTCGGCGGCACGCAGGGTGCCCTCCACGCTGATGACCAGGAACGGCATCGCCACGAAGGCCTCCGCGACCACGACTCCCGCGGTCGTGAACGGCAGGGTGATGCCGAACCACGAGTCCAGCCACCTGCCGATGACCCCGTTGCGACCGAGCGCCATCAGCAGGGCCACACCGCCGACCACGGGTGGCAGGACGAGGGGGAGGGTGACCAGGGCCCGTACGAGTCCGCGCCCCGGGAACTCGACCCGGGCCAGCAGCCAGGCCAGCGGCACCCCGAGCAGGAGGCTGACCCCGGTCGCCGCCGTGGCGCAGAGCAGGGACAACTGGAGCGCCTGCCAGACCTCGGTGCTGGTCAGCAGGTCGGGCATGTTGCGCCAGGGGGCCCGGATCAGCAGCGCGACGAGCGGAAGGGCGAGAAACGCCAGGCCGACCAGCGCGGGCAGCAGGAGGGGCACCGGGGCGCCGCCTCGACCCCCTCGACGCCCAGGGGTGCGGCGCCGCGGGCCACCGGTCGGGGTGTCCGTGGCGCCGGCCTTGTCAGGGGAGGGCGAGGTCACGGCTGGAGGAACCCGGCCTCGGTCAGGACCTTCTGGCCCTCGGCGGACCGCACGAGCGCGATGAACGCCTTGGCGGTCCCGGCGTTCTCGGAGTCCTTGAGCAGGGTGATCGGGTAGTCGTTGATGGCGTCGGCCGACTCGGGGAAGTCCACGCCCTCCACCTTGCCACCCGCGGCCTTCACATCGGTCTTGTAGACGACCGCGGCGTCGGCCTCCTTCAGCACCACCTTGTTGAGGGCGGACTTGACGTCCTCCTCGTAGGAGACCGGGGTGAGCTTGAGCTTGCCGGCGTCCAGAGCCTTCTGGGCGGCGGCGCCGCACGGCACCGCCTTGTCGCACAGCACGACCTTCAGGTCGGGGTTGGTGAGGTCCTTGAGCGCGGAGAGCCTGTCGGGGTTGCCCGGCAGCGTGGCGATCTCCAACTGGTTGCGCACGAAGGTGGCCGGCTCGCCGGCGTTGCCCTTCGCGTCGGTGACGATCTTCATCGTCCCGGGGCTGGCCGAGGCGAACACATCGGCCGGGGCGCCGCCGGTGATGCTCGCGGCGAGGGTGTCGCTGCCGCCGAAGTTGAAGGTGACCTTCGTGCCCGGGTGGGCCTTCTCGAACTCCTTGCCCAGCGTCGTGAAGCTCTCCTTCAGCGAGGCCGCGGCGAAGACGGTCACCTCACCGGACAGCTTGTCCGGGGCGGAGGAGCCCGGCTTCGCGGACGGGTCCGAGTCGGACGAGCAGGCGCTCAGGGCCAGCAGGGCGGCCGCGCCCGCGCCGGTCACCTGCGACATCCGGCGGGTCCGGCGTGCGGAACGGGTCATCACGGGTCCACTCCCTCTCTCCCAGCTCCAGCTCCTCAGCCGACTCCCGGCTGACGATCGCCGCACCCGGATCGGTCCGGCCCGGTGATGTTCCGGCGGCCCGGCCCGGCCCGGCTCGTCGCGTAGGCGGCCGCGTCGCCGACCCGATGGTGTGCGTGCTTGGATCATACTGCCGCAGGTGCGACGGAAAGCAGCCGGTCGTCATGGCAGAAGCAGGGTCATACGCTTCAGGTGTGGGGTATATGCGGTCGCGCTACATGCGCTGTATGTGCTGCACGCGTGGGCCGCGACCGGACGGCCACGGTGAAGTGGGGGGCCGGCATCCGGCGCCCGTCCCGGTGCACTCGCTGCCCGCGCATGACGAGGGGGCGGCGGATCGGGAGTCCGTCCGCCGCCCCGCTCGCCGGGTCGGGTCAGCCGTTCAGCGGCCCTTGAAGGCGGGCGTCCTCTTCTCCTTGAACGCGCTCATCCCCTCCTTCTGGTCCTCTGTCGCGAACAGCGCGTGGAACACGCGGCGTTCGAAGAGGAGTCCGTCGCGCAGGCCGGTCTCCAGGGCCCGGTCGACCGACTCGCGGGCCGCCCGGACGGCCGGGCGGCCGTAGGAGGCGATGGTCGCGGCGGCTTCCGTGGCCTCGGGGAGGACGTGGTCGTCCGGGACCACCCGTGACACCAGGCCAGCCGCCTCCGCCTCGCGGGCGTTCATCGTGCGGCCCGTGAGGATCAGGTCCATGGCCTTGGCGCGGCCCACCAGGCGGGTGAGCCGCTGGGTGCCGCCGATGCCGGGGATCACGCCGAGCTTGATCTCCGGCTGGCCGAAGACCGCCGACTCACCCGCGATGATCAGGTCGCACATCATCGCGAGTTCGCAACCCCCGCCCAGCGCGTAGCCGCCCACCGCCGCGATCTTCGGTGTCCGTAACCCGGCGAACTCCTCCCAGCCCGCGAAGTAGTCCTCCGCGGCCATGTCCACGGCCGACTTCCCGGCCATCTCCTTGATGTCCGCGCCGGCCGCGAAGACCTTCTCCGAACCGGTGACCACGAAGCAGCCGACCTCCGGGTCGCGGTCCAACGGGCGGAGCACGTCCAGGAGTTCGGCCAGCAGCTCACTGCTGAGGGCGTTCAGGGCGTGCGGTCGGTGAAGTCGTACCGTGACGACGCGGTCAAGACGTTCGATCTTGAGGGTGTTCATCGACTGTCCCTCTCCGTTTCCCTTGGTCCTGACGGTTCGTCATGAGTCCCAGATCGCGCCGTACGCGGGTATGCCGCGCCGCTCCAGACCGTGGACGACCTGCCAGGTCAGCTTCTTGTTGGAGATGCAGATGACGGCCTCGGCGCCGAAGTCGCGGTACGCGGTGTACGCGAGCCGCACCATGTCCGGTTTGCCGTGCTGGGAGGTGTCCCAGACCAGCGCGTTCGGCTGGACGGCGAGGATCTCGTCGACCAGGTCGTCCCCGTAGGTCCTGCGGGGATCACGGGTCGCCCACACGAGCCGTGAAGGCACCTCGGCGGCCAGCAGATGCGGCAGACAGGGGCCGATCCCGCTCCCGGTGGCCACGTAGACCACCTTGCTGAACAACGTCTCGATGTTGGCGACCCCGGCCGTGGTGATGCCCTTGACCCAGACCTTCGGGGGCGCGTCGTCGATGAACGAGCCCGTCCAGTCGCCCGCACGGGAGATGGTCAGCCGGAAGCCGGGTTCGCCGGGGGAGGGCACGTTGGCGAAGGAGTGCCACTCGGTGAGCGGGCTGCGGCTGATGGCGGTGGAGGACCCCGCGAACGGGGTCACGCCGTGGTCGAAACGGGCCAGCGCTACGTGCGCGGAGGGCCTTTCGATCCGTACGTCCACCTTGCGCAGCCGCAGCCAGGGCAGGGCGACGCTGAAGGTGACCACGGCCAGCACCCCGAGGGCGACCGGCCCTTGTCCGGCCAGCAGCGTATGCGTCCAGAACAGTGCGAGGGCGCTCCAGCCGCCGAAGCGGTGGATCTTCTCGAAGTGGTCGTGGAAGCGGGAGCGGAAGGGCGGCAGGGCGGTGGCGACGATGACGGCGAGCAGGGCGACCAGAGTCCAACCCACCGTGACCAGTGGCCGGTTGGCGCCGTCGGCGGTCGACGCGACCGTTCCGGCGAGGAACCACACCGCTCCGGCCAGTGCCCCGCCCACGTGCAGTCCACCGAAGTGGTACACCTTCCCGAGCGTCCACCGTGCCTTCAGCGGCCAGCTCGTCGGAGCCCGGGTCGCCAGTCGGAAGAAGAGGTTGATGACGTACTGCTGCCGTACGACCACGGCGAGCGCGAGGTTGCCGAGGGCCGCGTAGCCCATGGTCTCGGCGTCCGGTGCCCAACTCGTCGCCGCCGGCACTCCGATGTTGGCCAGTATCACCAGGGCCGCCAGGCGGTTGTAGTGCATCAGGCGGGGGTGCTTGAGGAGGCGACGGGGCGCGGACGTGAGGGGAGGGAGCTCGGCGAGAGCGGCGGGGGGTGTGGGGGGTGCGGGAGGCGCAGGGGATGCGGGAGGTACGGGAGGCGGTGCCTGCCGGGTGCCTCCGGTCTCCGTCGACGCGGTCTCGATGGACGACGTCATCGGACCGCCCCCTCTCGTACCGCCGACACCGGCAGCAGGGTGGCTCCCTCGCCGGGAACCGGCACCGCCCGCGCGGCCTCCTCCCGCTCCGCCGCCAGCCGCAGCAGTGCGCCCCGGTCGACCTTGCCCCGGTCCGTCTCCGGCAGCGCGGCGACCGGGAGGACCGTGGCCGGCACGCAGTAGTACGGCAGTGCGTCGGCCACCGCGCGCCGGGCCGTGTCCGGGTCGACGTCGGCCGGGCACACGAAGGAGATCAGACTGCGGGCGTCCCGCTTGAGGGTGACGGCGCGGGCGCAGCCCGCCACCGACTCCAGCACCGAGGAGACGGAGTCGAGTTCCACGCGGAAGCCGCGGACCTTGACCTGGTCGTCGGTACGGCCCAGGTGCTCCAGTTCGCCGTCCGGTGTCCAGCGGCCGAGGTCGCGGGTGCGGAACATACGGCGTCCGCCGCCGAGGAAGGGGTCGGGGGCGTACCGCTCGGCGTTCAGCGCCTCGTTGTCCAGATAGCCCGCCGAGACGCAGTCGCCGCCGGCCCACATCTCGCCGACCTCCCCGATGGGCAGCGCACGCCGGTGCTCGTCGAGGACGTACACCGTGTTGTTCGGGGTGGGGCGGCCGATCGTGAGGAGGGCGTCGTCCACGCGGTGGCGGCGCATCGTGTTGACGATCGTCGTCTCCGTGGGCCCGCAACAGTTGTGGAAGGCGGACCGCCGGGCCCAGGCGTCCGCGAGCGGCCGAGGGCACGGCTCGCCCGCGACGGCCACCGTCCGCACCTGGGGGCAGTCCGCCGGGTCGATCCCGGACAGCACCGTCGGCGTCGCGATCAGCACGTTCGCCGTACGGGCCGCTGCCGCGACGTCCTTGCCGCGGACGACGAGCGTGCCGCCGTGGGCGAGGCAGCCGAGGATCTCCCAGGCGGCCATGTCGAAGGCGATGTTGAGGAGCTGGGCGACCCGGTCACCGGGGCGGATGCCCAGGTCGCCGGGGGCGGTGAGGAGGATGTTCGCGACGTTGCGGTGGGTGACCTTCACGCCGTTGGGCTTGCCGGTCGTACCGGAGGTGAACAGGACGTAGCACCCGTCGTCGGGGCGTACGGGCCGTTCGAGGCGGACGGGGCCTTCCGGGGAGAGGTCGGTGAGATCGTCGTCGAGGGTGATCAGGCGCTGTCCCGCGCCGGCCGGAGGCACCCGCAGCGTGTGCTCCGACTGAGTGAGGACGACCCGGATCCCGGCGGTGCGGATGACGTGCCGCAGCTGGGCGGCGGGGGTGAGTCCGACGTCCTGCGGGACGTACGCGGCACCGGCCTTCAGCGTGCCGAGCAGTCCGACGAGCATCGGGAGGGAGCGGCGTACGAAGAGGCCGACGTGATCGCCGGGCCGTACGCCCTCCCGTACGAGTCTGGCCGCGAGCCGGTCGGCGCGACGGTTCAGCTCGCCGTACGTGATCGTCGTGCCCTGGTGCTCGGCGGCGACCGCGTGCGGCGTGGCGATGGCCCGCCGTTCGACGGCCCGGTGGACGAGGGGGTGGGGGACGAGGACTTCAGGGCCTTGGCCGAACTGCCAGAACAGGGCCCTGTCTCGGGGGGACAGATGGCTCAGGGGCATGCCTCACAGACCTCCTGGCTGTGTGGGAAGAAGATGCCTCGGGCTACTGAACGCTGACGTGCCTCGATCATGTGGAAATGTCGAGCATCGTGCGGAGGTGCGGAGCGGCAACACCGAAGTGCGGTGGCGGCTCCAGTAGTTTCAACGTTCAACGTGGTCTGCGTCACTGACAAAACAAGTCACATGGCTGGACTCACGGCACACACGACAGCTCCCGCCCAGACAGACGACAGGAGCCTCACGTACCGCGTCTGCAACGGCTCGGCGGGGCCGGGGTCTCCACCGTGGGTGTGGTCGAATCCGGCCACCACGTACCCTCGGCTCGCCAGGGCCTCGGTCGGCGGGGTGAACGTGGCGCGGGGTCTGGCGAGGCCGGGCGGGAGTCCGGTCCGGGGCGCCCGGTCCAGGGTGACCCGCTCGAAATCGGTCGCATAGGCTGGGTTCGGTGTCGCCGGTGAAGAGGCGCAGGCCGCGGCGGCGTGGGCCCGCCGTCCGTCGTAGGGAGGCGTTCGAGTGGCAGCGGCTGGGGGCCGGTCGACGAAGCGACTCCAACGGGGGACTCTCTCCCAGGGGCTCATCGTGGCGACCGCGCTGCGGATCCTCGACGAGGACGGGCCGGACGCGCTGACCTTCCAGCGGCTCGGCAAGGAACTGTCCTCCTCCGCGACCGCGGTCTACCGGCACTTCGCGAGTCGCGACCACATCATGGTCGCCGTGGCGGAGGAGATCGACAGGCTCTGCCTGGACGGGTACGAGCCCCACGAGTCATGGACCGAGTCGCTGCGGGACCTGGCGATCCGTGCCTGGAACACCGCCATGGAACACCCGGCGGCCGCCGCGCTCTGCATGGGGCGCGTCACCCGCGGCCTCAACGAGCTGCGTGCCGTCGACGCCGTCCTGGAGGCGTTCCACCGCGGCGGCTGGCGCGGCCGGGCGGCAGTCCTGCACTACCAGGCGTTCTCGAACTTCGCCCTCGCCATGGCGAGCAACAACGCCTGGCGGCTCGTCAACCAGCGGTTCGGCGCCGAGGTCAGCTGGGTGCAGGAGTACCAGCCGGCCGACCCCGCCACGTACCCCTACGCCGAGGCGGCCAAGGAGCACCTGCGCAGCCTCGACATGACGGACGTCTTCCACCGGCAGATGGACATCCTCCTCACCGCCCTCCAGGCGGAGGCGGCGACGCTCCCGCGCGACTGACACGCGCCACCCGCAGGACTCCACCACAGCCGAACGACAGGGTTCCGCCACTCCACGGCCAAAGATAGTTAACGCTATTGACTACGCCGTTAACTACGCGGCATTCTCTCCCCACCGAGAGCTCCACGGACCGCTCCCACGCAGCGTCCGCCGAGCGCCACGCGCACCGCCTCCGGCCCGAACCTGCTCGCGCTCGTCCCGCAGATCCCGTGCGACCCGCGCCGAGCGCGACACCCCTCTCCAGGAGCACCCATGCGCCACACCCGTACCCGCGCGGTCCCCGTGACGGCGGCCGTAGCCATGACGGCCGTCCTCGCCGGCTGCACCACCACAGGCGCCACGTCCTCAGATCCGGGCGGCGGCGACGCCGGCGGCGCGACGAAGATCCGGACGACGATCGACGTGCCGGCCAGCTTCGACCCGGTCAAGGCGCTGTCCCTGCCCGACTACGTGCTGGCCCGCAACGGTTACGACACCCTCGTGCGCAAGGACGACGGCGGGCTCGTCGGCGGCCTGGCCACCGACTGGAAAGCCACGCCGACCTCGGCGACGTTCACCCTGCGCACCGACGCCACGTGCGCCGACGGGACGCCGATCACGCCGAAGATCGTCAAGGCGTCCCTCGACCGCTTCGCCGATCCCAAGACGGCGGCGCCCGACCTCCCCATGGTCTTCGGCCCCGGCAACAAGGTGAAGGTGACCGCCGACGACGCGGCGAACAAGGTGGAGATCGCGCTCACCAGACCGTGGGGTGACATGGTCACCGGTCTGTCGGTCGCGAGCACGGGCATCGTCTGTCCGGCGGGACTCAAGGACGTCAAGGCCCTCGCCGCCGGAAAGGCCAAGGGCTCGCAGTCCGGCCCGTACCTGCTGGAGAAGTCCCAGTCCGGCGTCTCGTACACCTACGCGCTGCGCCCCGAGTACAAGGCGTGGCCGGCCTGGCGCACGAAGATCCCCGGCAAGGTCGCCACGACCGTGGAGTACCTGGTCTCGCCCGACCCGACCGCGACCGGCAACCTCGTGACCAGCGGTCAGCTCGACATCGGCAAGATCGACGCCTCGGGCATCCCGCGCTTCGACGGCGTGAACGGCCACAGTGTCAGCATCAGCCGGTTCTCCGACTTCTACCTGCTGTTCAACGAACGCCCCGGCACCGTCTTCGCGGACGAAGCCACCCGCCGGGCGGTCGCCCAGGCCGTCGACCGCGCCGCCTTCACCAAGGTCGTCTCCAAGGACACGGGCGAGCCGTCGACGATGTTCGTGCAGAAGGCCATCCCCTGCAACGACCCCGACTCCTCGTCCCTCGTGCCGAAGGACAAGGCCGCGGCGTCCGCCGTGCTCAAGGGCAAGAGGATCCGCCTCGTCGGCCCCCAGGTCGTCGGGCCCGCCGGCGCCGGGAACCAGTACATCCAGGAGGCGCTGCGGGCCGCGGGCGCGGACGTCACCCTCGCCAACGTCGACGTCGGTGCCTGGGTCGGCACCGTGTTCGGCAAGCCCGACGCCTGGGACCTCACGGTCTTCGCCGACCTCAACTTCCTCGGCAGCGTCGCCAATCCGCTCGCCAAGTTCGTGGGCCCGACCGTCCCCGAGGGCGGCGGCAACCTCGGCGCGGTGAAGAACCCCGCCCTGGACAAGGCCTTCGCCCAGGGCGTCGAAGCGACCAACGAGGGGGCCCGCTGCGCCGCCTACCAGAAGGCCGCCAAGGCCCTGATCTCGAACGTGGACGCGGTGCCGCTGGTCAACGACCCGTTCATCTACGCACTGCGCGAGGGCTTCAGCGCACAGATGCTCGGCGGCTCGCTCGACGACCCGATCCTGCGCATCACCGGCTGACGGACCGGCCCTCCGCACCCCCTCGCACCGTTTCCGACACAGGAGCCCCCTGGTGATCGACCCTTACAGCACCGCCCAGCAGATCGCCGACCTCATCCGCACCAAAGAGGTCAGCCCGGTGGAGGTGGCCGAGACCTATCTCGACCGCATCGAACGGATCAACCCCGCCGTCAACGCCGTCGTCTGGCTCGACGCCGACGCCGTGCGCACGGCGGCCGTCCGGGCCGAGCGGGCGGTGCTGCGCGGCGAGCCGCTCGGCCCGCTGCACGGCGTCCCCGTCCCCATCAAGGACCTCAACTCCCTCGCGGGACAACCCAACACGATGTCCTCACTGGCCGTCCGGGACACCCCGAGGACCACCACGGACCCCGACGTCCAGCTCCTCCTCGACGCCGGCGCGATCCCCCTCGGCCGGACCAACTCGCCCGAGTTCGGCGCCCTGACCGTCTCCGAGAACGCCCGGCACGGCAAGACACGCAACCCGTGGAACCCGGCGCACACCTCCGGCGGGTCGAGCGGAGGCGCGTCGGCGGCCGTCGCGGCCGGGCTCGCCCCGGTGGCACACGCCTCCGACGGCGGCGGATCGATCCGGGTCCCGGCGTCCGTCACCGGCCTCGTGGGCCTCAAGCCGAGCCGGGGCCGCGTGCCCGCGTTCGTCCGGGCCTGGGAACACTCGACGACCGAGGGCGCCATCACCCGCACCGTGGGCGACACGGCCCTCATGCTCGACGTCATGGGCCGTGCCGACCGGCTCGCCTGGTACAGCGCGCCCGACCCGGTGCGCCCCTACCTCGACGAGGTCGGCGCCGACCCCGGGCGGCTGCGGATCGGCCTGCTCCTCGACGCGCCGACCGGGCTGCCCGTCGACGAGGAGTGCCGCACGGCGGCGCTGACGGCCGCGCAGGCCCTGCGCGACCTCGGGCACGACGTCGTCGAGGCCCGCCCGAAGATGTTCTCCTACGAGGCGATCATGGGCTTCACCTGGACGATCATCAGCGCCTCCACCTACGCCATCGACGTCGACGACCCCGACGCGGTGGACCCCTACATCCGGCGCCGCCGGGAGACCGCCCTGGAGGTCACCGCCGGCGACTACGCCCGGACGGCGGCACGCCTACAGGCCGAGTCGCGCGACGTGGTCGCCCAGTGGGGCCGGGACTTCGACGTTCTCCTCACCCCGACCACGGCGGTCGTGGCGCCGCCGGTCGGCCCCGTGTACGACGAGGCGAACTCCGACCCGGACGGTCCGCGGGCCACCGAGACCCGGATGGTCTCGTTCACCGCGTTCGTCAACATCGCCGGGCTGCCCGCCATCTCGCTGCCCGTCCACACGACCGCCGACGGCCTCCCGGTCGGCGCCCAGCTCATCGGCGCACCCTACGACGAGGCGACGCTGCTGAGGCTGTCCGCCCAGCTCGAACCGCGGTTCCGCTGGCACGAGCGGCGGCCGGACGACGCGGCGCTCGCGGGGGCGTTGTGAGTGCCGGGCCCGCGCTCCCGGCCGGGCCGCTGCCCGCCGCGGTCGTCAAGCGGGCCCCCGGCCTGCGACTGGGCGGCGGATGGGCCGGGTTCGCCGTCCGCCGGGCGGGCGGCCTGCTGATGTCGATGCTGCTGCTCGTCGTCGTGACGTTCCTCATCGTGCCCCTGCTGCCGGGGGACCCGGCCCGCGCCATCGCCGGCACCAACTCGTCCCCGGCCACGCTCGCGGCGATCCGCGAACGACTGGGCCTCGACGAGCCGATGACGACGCGGTTCGTCCACTACCTCGGCGACATCGCGTCCGGGCGCCTCGGCACCTCGTTCCGGTTCGACACCCCCGTCGCGGACATCGTCTCGACCCGGCTGCCGTACACCGTCCAGCTCGTCATCCCGGCCGTGCTGCTCTCCCTGCTCATCGCCGTCCCGCTGGGCATGACCGTCGGCGTCCTCACCCGCGACGGACGCCGCCGCAGGCTCGGCGTCGCCTTCGGCACGGTCGCCGGACTCCTCGCGTCGGCACCGGTCTACGTCGTCGCGACCCTCCTCATCGTGCTGTTCTCGATCAGCCTCGGCCTGCTGCCGTCCGGCGGCGCCACGACACCGAGCGCGCTCGTCCTGCCGATCGCCGCGCTGTGCATCGGCCCGGCCTTCGCCATCGCCCGGGTCGTCCGGCAGGAGACGGCCTCCGTCCTCGCCCAGGACTACATGAGGACCGCCCGCGGCCACCGCCTCGGATCCGTGCGCCTCCACCTGCGCCACGCGCTGCCCAACCTGGTGACGAGCGTCCTCACCCTGAGCGGTCTCGTCCTCACGTCGCTGCTCGGCGGCACGATCATCCTGGAGAACGTCTTCACCTATCCGGGGCTCGGCACCGAGGTCGTCCAGGCGATCATCTACAAGGACTATCCGGTGATCCAGGGCATCATCCTCGTCGTCGGCATGCTCGCCCTGCTGGTCAACCTCCTCGTCGACGTCGTCCTCGGGATCGTCGACCCCCGCACTCTCGACGGAGGCCGGCGTGGCCACTGACACGACCGCGCGCCGGTGGCGCCGCAACCCGTCGCTGCTGGCCGGCGCCGTGATCCTCGGACTGCTCGTCGTCGTGGCCCTCGTGGCCCCGCCGCTGCTGAGCGGTTCCGCCGAGACCCTCACCGACGACGCCCGGCTGGGGCCCGGAGCCGAACACCTCCTCGGCACCGACGCCTTCGGCCGTGACGTCCTCGCCCGGGCCCTCGTCGCGACCCGCCTCACCCTGCTCATGGCCGCCGCCGCCACCGCCGCCTCGTTCGTCGTCGGCGTCGCGATCGGCGCGCTCGTCCACCTGGCCCCCCGATGGCTGCGCGAGACCTGTCTGCGGCTCATCGATTCGGCGGTGGCGTTCCCCTCGCTCGTGCTCGCCCTCGTCATCGCGGCGGTGCTCGGACCGGGGACGGGGTCCGCGATCGTCGCCATCGCCGTCGCCGGCATCCCCGGGTTCGCCCGGCTGACGGCGAACCTCGCCGCGACCGTCGCGGACAAGGACTACGTGCTCACCGCGCGGCTGCTCGGCGTTCCCGGCCCGCGCATCCTGACCCGGCACGTCCTGCCGAACATCAGCGGGCCGCTGCTGGTGCTCCTCAGCTCCAGCTTCACCCTGTCCCTGCTCGACATCAGCAGCCTGTCCTTCGTCGGCCTCGGCGTGCAGAGCCCGCAGTACGACTGGGGCCGGCTGCTCAACGAGGCGCTGCCGTCGATCTTCGCCCAGCCGTCGGTCGTCCTCGCCCCGTCGATCATGCTCATCGTCACCGGTGTGGGCGCCATGCTCCTCGGGGACGGCGTGGCCTCGCTCGTCGACCCGCGCACCCGCGGCACGGCGCCCGCGGCGACCGGGGCGGCGGACGCGGCGGTACCGGCCACCCCGGCGAAGGAGGCTCGCGCGCCCCGGGCACCGGGCGGTGCGGGGGCCACGGCCGGCACGGAGCCGGACGGTCTGCTGACCGTCGACGGGCTGACCGTGCGGGCCGGTGACCGGACACTCGTCGACGACGTGTCGTTCACCATCGGCGCCGGGCGGATCGTCGGCCTCGTCGGGGAGTCCGGCTCGGGCAAGTCGACCATCGCCATGGCGGTCGCGGGCCTGCTCCCCGAGGGGGTCCGGGCGAACGCGTCCCGCCTCGCCCTCGGTGACCTCGACCTGCTCGGAACACCGCCGGGCCGGCGCCTCGCCACCGAGATCGGCATCGTCTACCAGGACCCGATCGGCACGTTCAACCCCGCGCTGCGGCTCGGCGCCCAGCTCACCGAGGTGGCCCGGACGCACCTCGGGACATCCCGTCGTCAGGCCCGGCGGGACATGGCCCGCGCCCTCGCCGACATCCATGTCACCGAGCCCGAGCGGCGGCTGCGCCAGCACCCGCACGAGCTGAGCGGCGGCATGCTCCAGCGTGCCTCGATCGCCTCCGCGATGACGACGAACCCGCGTCTCCTCATCGCCGACGAGCCGACCACGGCACTCGACGTCACCGTCCAGGCGGAGGTGCTGCGGCAGTTCCGCCGCATCAACCGCGAGCACGGCACGGCGATGCTGTTCATCTCGCACGACATCGGCGTGGTCGGCGTGCTCTGCGACACCGTCCTGGTGCTCCACGGCGGCCGGGTCGTCGACCGTACGACGGGCGCCGACCTGCGCCGGGGCACGGTCACCCACCCGTACACCCGCGCGTTGCTCGCGGCGACGCCCGCCGCGGTCGAGGCCGGCGCGACCCTCAGCGCGGTCCGGTGGACGGCCGACACGGCTCCGGCCCAGCCGGACGGGACACCGCGCGACGGGACGCCGCTCGACGGGACTCCGGCCGACGGGACGTCGCTCGACGGGACTCCGGTCGGCGGGACGCCGCTGGACGGGACTCCGGCCGACGGGACGTCGCTGGGCGGGACGCAGCCGGACAAGGCACCGCCTGATGCGATGCCGCTGGACGGGATACCGGCGCACGGGACGCCACCGGACGACCTGTCCGACACAGCCGCGGGCCGCCCGCCGGCCGCGGAAGGGAGCCGCTGATGTCCGCCACCGCCACCACCGCACCGGACGCGGGGACGGCCGACCCGCTGCTGCGCGTCGAGGACCTCACCGTCGAGCTCGGCCACGGCGCCGCGGCCCGCAGGGTGCTCAAGGGGGTCTCGTTCGACATCCCCCGGGGCAGCACCCTCGCCCTCGTCGGCGAGTCCGGGTCGGGCAAGACGACCCTCGCGCGGACACTCGTCGGTGTCCACCGGCCGTCGGGGGGCCGGATCCTCGTGGACGGCGCCCCGCTGCGCGGCGCACGCGGACGGGAGGGAGCCGCGACGGTCCAGATGATCCCGCAGGACCCGTACTCGTCGTTCGACCCGCGGCGCACCGTCGCGCAGTCGCTCGCCGAGGCGCTCGATCCGGTCCGCGCCAGGGTCGGACCGGTCCGGACCCGGATCGCCGAACTGCTCGGCCAGGTGAGCCTCGACCCGGACGGCATGGACCGCTACCCGCACGAGTTCTCCGGCGGCCAGCGGCAGCGGCTGGCCATCGCGCGGGCCCTCGCGCCGCGCCCCCGGTTCGTCATCGCCGACGAGATCACCTCGGCCCTCGACCTGACGACCCAGGCCGAGATCCTCAACCTGCTCGCCGATCTGCGCCTCCGACTCTCGCTGACGATGCTGTTCATCTCGCACGACCTGGCCGTCGTCCGGCACGTGAGCGACACGGTCGCGGTCCTGCTGCACGGGGACCTCGTCGAACTCGGCCCGACCGCGGCCACCTTCGCCGAGCCGGACCACCCGTACACCGCCCGGCTCCTCGCGTCCGTCCCGGGCGACCCGAGGTTCCGTCTCGACGACGAGCCCGCCACGGTCTGAACCGATCGGACACCGTCCCACTCCCGGCCCGCCGACCCCTCCCCGTCGGCGGGCCGGAACTGTTGTTTCGCTCGACGATTCCGCCGTACGTGCTTGATTCCATCGTTCGCACGCTTGAATCGAGCGTTCGGATGCGGCATGGTGCTTGAAGCAGGCATCACGCCTGCCGGATTCGCACAGGGGAGAGGTCCGCATGGACGACATCGACCGGGCCATCCTGCGGGAGTTGCAGGTCGACGGCCGGATCCCGTACGCCGATCTGGGCCCCAAGGTGGGGCTGTCGCCCTCGGCCGCGAGGCTCCGGCTCCAGCGGCTCATCGACGCCAAGGCGGTCCAGGTCGTCGGGGTGACCGACCCGATGACCATGGGCCAGCAGGCGATGGCACTGCTGGGCCTGCGCGTCGACGGCGATCCCCGCGCGGTCGCCGACGAACTGTCCCGGCACGACGAGGTCGTGTACACGGTCCTGACCTCCGGCGGCTTCGACCTGTTCGCCGAGGTGGTGTGCCCCGGGCCGCGGGACCTCCTGGACTTCATCAACGACGTCGTACGGCCCGTCGAGGGCGTCGCGGCCGTGGAGAACTTCCCCTACTTCGCGATCCACACCCACCGCTTCCTGTGGCACGTCGACTGAAGGCTCCACCGACCGAGGCACCCGTCCGAGCCCCGTCCCGCCCGCACCAGCCGAGGAACCCCGCATGCAGCCCGACGAGCACCGCACGATCGACTTCTTCTCCGAGGACGCCCTCCCCGCGCCCCGCCTGGCGCCGGCCGAGGCCGAGCACATCGCCGCCGCCCACCTCGGTGTCACCGCCCGCGCGCAGGCGCTGGGCAGCCAGCAGGACGCCAACTTCCTGATGCACGCCGAGGACGGGACACCCACGGCGATCCTGAAGATCGCCAACCCCGCGTTCGGCGCGGTGGAGATCGAGGCCGCGGACGCGGTCGCCGACCTGATCGCCGCGGCCTGCCCGGACCTGCGGATCGCCACCGTCCTGCGCCGCCCCGACGGCTCCCCGCGGCGTACGACGGTGGAGACCGACAGCGGTCCGGCCGTCGCGCGCCTGCTGCGCCACCTGCCCGGCGGCACCCTCTCCGGACCCCGGCACCTGTCTCCCGGCACCGTCGCGGGCATGGGCACGCTCGCCGGGAAGGTCAGCACCGCCCTGCGCGACTTCCGGCACCCCGGCCTCGACCGTGTGCTCCAGTGGGACCCGCGGCACGCCGATCGCGTCGTCGCCAAGCTCGCCGGGCACATCGCCGAACCCGACCGGCGCGCCGCCGTCCTGGCCGCGACCGAGGATGCCTGGGCCCAGGTCCACAGGCTCGCCGACGCGCTGCCCTCGCAGGCCGTGCACATGGACCTCACCGACGACAACCTGATCCGCCGTCCCGACAGCCGTCCGCCCCTGCCCGACGGGATCATCGACTTCGGTGACGTGACCACGAGCTGGGCGGTCGGCGAACTCGCCATACCGCTGTCCTCGATGCTCCACCACGACGGCGTCGAGCCCCACCATGTGCTGCCGGCCGTCCGCGCCTTCCACGCCGTCCGGCCGCTCTCCGCCGAGGAGGCCGACGCGGTGTGGCCGATCGTGGTGCTGCGCGCCGCCGTCCTGGTGGTCAGCGGACGGCACCAGGCCGTCGTCGACGAGGGCAACGCCTACGCCAAGGACGCGCTCGACCATGAATGGCGCATCTTCGAACAGGCCACCAGCCAGCCCCTGCCGGTGATGACCCGCCTCGTCAGGGACGCGGCCGGCCTCGCCGACGCACCCGCCCGGACCGCTCGCGCCGACGCACCCGTACGCCCTCTCGTGCGGGACCTCGCCGCAGCCGACATCACCCTCCTCGACCTGTCCACCGACGCCGATTCCATGGACCACGGGGCCTGGACGGACCCCGGCACCGAGGACCGGCTGACGACCGCCGCCCTCGCGGACGGGGCGGCCGCCGTCGCCCTCCCGTACGCCCGTCCGCGCCTCAGCCGGACACCGGCGCTGTCGGCGCTGTCCCCGGCCACGGTGCCCACCGGGATCGACCTCCGGCTCGGCCGGGACGTCGTCGTGCAGGCGCCCGCCGAGGGGACGGTCGGCGTCGCGGCGCCGGGCCACGTGGAACTCACCTACGGCACACAGGTGCTGTCGCTGTCCTTCCCGCACACGGACCGGCCCGTCGTCACCACCGGCGCGACGGTGCGGGCGGGCGAGGACGTCGCCCACCTCACCTCCGGTGCCGCGGTCCACGTCGCGCTGCGCGACGCCGGCAGCCCCGCCGCCCCGCCCCTGGTCCGCCCCGAGTACGCCGCCGGCTGGCTCGCGCTCACCGCCGACCCGGCCCCGCTCCTCGGCCTCCCGAGCGACCCGGGCCGCGCGGACGAGAAGGACCTGCTCGACCGGCGCGACGCCGTGTTCGCCACCGTGCAGGAGCACTACTACGCCGACCCGCCGCGTATCGAACGGGGTTGGCGCCACCATCTGCTGTCCACCGACGGCCGCTCGTACCTCGACATCGTCAACAACGTCACCCCGCTGGGCCACGCCCACCCCCGCGTCGAGGGAGCGGTGTCCCGGCAGTCGCGGCGGCTCAACACCAACTCGCGCTTCCACTACGCCTCCGTGGTGGAGTTCACCGAGCGCCTCGCCGCGCTCCTGCCCGACCCGCTGGACACGGTGTTCCTCGTCAACTCCGGCTCGGAAGCCGTGGACCTGGGTCTTCGGCTGGCCATCGGGGCCTCCGGGCGGCACGACGTCGTCGCGCTGCGCGAGGCGTACCACGGCTGGACGTACGCCTCCGACGCGGTGTCCACCTCGCTCCAGGACAACCCGAACGCCCTGGCCAGCCGCCCGAGCTGGGTGCACACCGTGGACTCGCCGAACTCCTACCGCGGCCGCCACCGCGGGCCGGACGCCGTGCGCTACGCACCCGAGGCCGTGGCGCTGCTCGACGAACTGGCCGCCTCAGGCCGCCCGGCGGGCGCGTTCATCGGCGAGACCTACTACGGCAACGCCGGGGGAGTCGCCCTTCCCGACGGCTATCTCGCCCAGGTGTACGAGGCGGTGCGGCGCCACGGCGGTCTGGCCGTCGCCGACGAGGTCCAGGTCGGATACGGCCGCCTGGGGCACTGGTTCTGGGGCTTCGAGCAGCAGCGGGTGGTGCCCGACATCGTCTGTGTCGCCAAGGCCATGGGCAACGGACACCCCCTCGGCGCCGTCATCACGTCCAAGGCGGTCGCGGACCGGTACCGCGACCAGGGCTACTTCTTCTCCTCCACCGGCGGCAGCCCCGTCTCCAGCGTCGTGGGCCTCACCGTCCTGGACACCCTGCGCGACGAGGACCTCCAGGGCAACGCGGTCCGCGTCGGCGGCCATCTGAAGAACCGGCTGGAGGCGCTGGCCGACCGCTACGACATCATCGGCGCCGTCCACGGCTCGGGCCTCTACCTCGGCCTCGAACTCGTCCGGGACCGCGAGCGTCTGGAACCCGCCACGGAGGAGACCGCCGAACTCTGCGACCGCATGCTCGACCTCGGCGTGGTCGTCCAGCCCACCGGGGACCACCTCAACATCCTCAAGATCAAGCCACCGCTGTGCCTCGACGCCGCCGCCGCCGACTTCTTCGCCGACATGCTCGACGTGGCCCTCGGTCAACTCGGCCACTCCCGCTGACCCCGAGCGGACAGAGGCCCCCGAGTGACGACAGCCCCTGGCGGGGGCGCCGGAGCGGGCGGCGCGCCGTGATCTCGGCGCCCTCCACCCACTGGAGGCAGCCGCAGCCCTCGTGACTGAGGTTCAGCCGAGTGACGCGACGAGGCGGTGGCTGTGGCTCCAGTACTCGCGCTCCTCGGGAGCCTCCAGGAGGACGAGCGGATAGCCGTAGTCGGGCGTGGGGACGATCCCGTAGTCGCGTCGACGGGCCCGGGCCGCGGCCCTGCGCAGGCCCCCGGGCAGCGGCGGCACGACCGTGCTCCGCCGCCTGCACCATAGCGGTGTGCGGCACGCCCTCGGCACCTCGCACGCGCGACACCTCGTGAGGTCCTCCCGCTCGGCTGCGGCGACAGCGACAGCGACAGCGACAGCGACAGCGACAGCGACAGCGACGGCGACGGCGACGGCACGTACGTACGTGGAATACGTACTCCTACCGACGTGTCCCTGACAGCCGTGGCGTTTCCTTGCGTGCATGACGACACCAGGCGTGCGGGCGAGAATGCCGAAGAGTGTGAGGCTGGCGACGGTGGGGGTGTGGGTCCAGGCCGTGCTGAACGCGGCCGCCGGAGCCCTGTTGCTGGCCGTGGTGAGCGACGCGGTGGAACACGGTCAGGACGAGGGGGTCGGGCTGATCCGGTTCGTGGCCGTGCTGTCGCTGCTGATCGCGGCGGCGCTCCTGCTGTGCGGCGTTCTCGTGGGCAAGAGGTCGAACGCGATCCGGGTCACGGTCGTCGTCGTCGAGGCGGTGAGCCTCGTCGGCGGTGTGCTGGGGCTGCTCCAGGGCGGCGGCGTCTCGGTCCTCCCCGGTATCGTCTTCGCCCTCGCCGTGCTGCGGGGCTTCAGTTCCGCGGAGGCCAGGAACTGGTTCGACCGATGAGGCACCCGCCCTCCCACGCCCGGGGCCCCTGTGCGGGGTCCCGGTGAGCACCGGCCTCTTCCTCACATCAACAGGCCCTGCCACGACCATGGTTCGGCGGGGCCGCTCGACCTCGTCCCGAGGGAGTCACATGCGTACATACACCGCGGCCGCGGTCCTTTCCAGCGCCGTCGTCCTCACGTCACTCGTCCTTCCGGGGCCCGCCCGGGCGGCGGAGCACCCCGCCGCGACCGGTCTCGGGGCCTTCTCCTCGGGCGGCGTCCGGCCGGACGCGCTGGGCGGCACCACCTTCAAGGACGGCGTCGTCAACAAGGGCAAGGACATCGTCCTCGGCGTGCGGGGCAAGAAGGCCGTGCCCGTCACCTTCACCGCCTTCGACGAGGAGGGCGTGGCCGTCACCCAGGCGTTCCTGTGGCAGGGCACCGACAGTTCGAGCACCGACACCATCACCGGCGGCCTCGGGGCGGACGGCGACCCCGCCTGCACGGAGACTCCGGTCCAGGACGGCTACAGCTACAGCTGCCGAACGGTCTTCACCATCGACCCCGCGGTCGCCTTCAAGGACGGCAACGGCACCGCCGGGACCTGGAAACTCTTCCTCGGCGCCTACGACCTCTACGCGAACGCCAGTTACGACGACGACGTCGCCAGAACCAGGATCAAGCGGGCCGCCGAGCTGACCGCCGACGCCTCCCCGGAGCCGGTGCGGCGCGGCAGGACCATCACGGTCACCGGCAGACTGACCCGCGCCGACTGGGCCACAGGCAGGTACGCGGGATACGCCTCCCAGCCGGTGCGGTTGCAGTTCCGCAGGCAGGGCAGCAGCACCTACACCACCGTCAAGACGGTCAGGACCGGGAGCGGTGGCGCCCTGCGAGCGACCACCAGGGCAGGCGCGGACGGCTCCTACCGCTTCGTCTTCGCCGGCACCACCACGACCGGCCCCGCGACGGCGCCCGGCGACCACGTCGACGTCAGGTAGACGGCCGAACCCGGCCCGGACCGCGGTGGCCGGTGCGTACAGGGGCGCACCGGGCACCGCCCGGGACACCCGGCGGGTCTGAGGGGTCCTCACTCCTGCTCCGCGCGGGCGTCCCCGAAACGGCTCCCGGAGCGGCGGCGCGCCATCAGTGTGGCCAGGGCCGTACGCGAGGAGACCCCCGTCTTGCGGAAGGCGCGGGAGACATGGGTCTCCACGGTGCGCCGGCTGACGTAGAGCCGGTCCGCGATGGCCCGGCTGGTGAGGCCCTGCGCCACCAGCTCGGCGATCTCCAGCTCCCGGGCGGTCAGGGTGGCCAGCAGCTCGGTGAGCTCGGCGCGGTCCGGGGAGCCGTACGGCGCCTCGGGGCCGCCGCCGGGCGGACGCGTCGTGTCGGCGAGGCCGACCAGCAGACCGCTGCCGCCGGCCTCGGCGAGCCGGCGACCCCGCACCCAGGCCTGCCCACCGGCCCGGCCCCGTCCCGCCGTCGCCTCCAGCGGGGCGCCGAGCAGCAGGGAGTGGGCCTCCCAGAAGACCGCGCCGCAGCGGGCGCTCTCCTCGGCGGCCTCCGCGAACAGGTCCGCCGCGGCGGCCGTGTCCCCTCGCGCCAACGGCAGATGGGCGGTGCTGCGCAGCGCCGACGCCCGCTGCATCGGCAGCCCCAGCTGTTCCGCCTCCTTCCGCGCCCGCTCGGCCCAGCCCCGGGCCTCCTCCGGCCTCCCCGTCACCAGCGCGGACGTCACCAGGATCTCCAGGTACAGCGGCCGCATCGAGGGCTGCATCCGCTGTAGTTCGGGGCCGCCCGCCCGGAGCATCGCCTCCCGCGCGCGCACCGGGTCGCCGGCCATCAGCGCGGCCCAGCCGAAGATGCACCAGGCCGTGGAGGCCCACCAGTCGACCCCCGTGCCGGCCGCGGCCACCGCCTCCTCGGCGACGGCGAGCGGACGCGGATCGCCCGGCGGGCAGGCGGCGACGAGGGCCGCGGCCTTGCTCGCCAGGACGAACGCCAGCAACTGGTCGCTGCCGATGCCACGGGCGATGTCCTCGGCCCGGTCCGCCAGTTCCAGCGCCGAGGAGATCCGGCAGGTCTGGACCCGGACATGGGACAGGCACAGCAGCAGATGGGGCACGACATAGAGCTGGCCGCTGCGGCGGGCGATGGCGAGGCCGCGCTCCGCGTGCCGCTCGGCGTCCGGGTAGTGCTCCAGGAACGCCTCCGCCCAGCCGAGCCGGGCCAGCGGTTCGCACAGCGCGGTGAGGTCGTTGTCCGGCAGGGAGTCCACCAGGGCGGCGGCCTGCCGGGCGAACCCGTGCGCCGCGCTCATGTTGCCCTCGTACGCCTCGCCCAGGGCGGCGACCGCGAGGACGCCCGCCTCCCCGACCTCGTCGCCCGTGGACCGGGCCGCCGCGAGCGCCGCCTCGACCTCGCCGCGCACCCGGGCGTACGAGGTGTCGCCGTGCTCGGGCGCGGCCGAGCCGAGCTCCAGGCCGAGCCGGACCACGTCGGCGGGCGCGGGGTCGCGGGCCAGCTCGCGGCGCAGCAGCGCGACGGCCTCGGTGCGGCGCCCCAGATGACGCTCCACCAGCGCGCACAGGACGACCGCCCGCACCCGCAGCCCCCGGTCCTCGTCGGCGGCCGGGGAGGCGGCTGGTCGCCGTGGGGTGGCGATCAGCTCCTGGAGCAGGTCGCGGCTCTCGCGCAGACCACCGCACGCGGCCAGGGCGCGGGCCCGCCGCAGCGTCAACCCGCGTCGCCGGGCGGCGTGTTCGGGAGTGTGGGGGAGGTGGCGGAGCGCCACGTCGAGCCAGTGGGCGCAGCTCGCCGGGGCCGTCCGGGCGGTACGTGCGGCGGCCTCGACGAGCACGGCCACCGCCTCCGGGTCCCAGGCGGTCAGTGACTGTTCCACATGGTGGGCCCGCTCGGCGGCGGAGGCGCCCGCGCGGGCCAGTTCCCGCGCGGCGAGCCGGTGGATCTCGACGCGCCTGAGGTAGGGCGTGCTCTCGTGGACGAGGGTCCGCACGACCGGATGCCGCAGGGTCAGCAGGCCCTGTGGGCCGGAGCGCAGCAGGTCGCGGCGGGTGAGGGCGTGGACGTCGGCGGTGAGGGCGGTGCCGGAGCGGCCGGTCACCCGGCCGACCATCGCCAAGGTGGCGTGCTCGCCCAGGACCGCCACGGCCTCGACGATGCCGCGCCGGGCAGGGGAGAGCACGGTCAGTTCGTCCAGCAGCAGGGTGCCGAGCCCGGGCGGCGCGCAGGACTCGGGCGCCGTGCCCCCGCGGTGGGCCTGGAGGAGGGTCAGGAAGTAGAACGGGTTGCCCTCGCTCGCGGCGTGCAGCGCGGCCGTCTCGGCGTGTGGCAGGGCCGGGCCGGCCAGTTCGGCGCAGTCGCGTGCGCTCAGCGGACCCAGGGCGAGGCGGACCACCGTGCCGGTGTCGAGCTCCCGGGTGAGCCTGGCGGCGAGGGACTCGGGGCTCTGGCGGTCACGGCGCGTCACGGCCAGGACCACGGGGGCGTGCACGGGATGGCGTACGAGATGGTCCAGCAGCTCCAGGGACGCCGGGTCCGCCCAGTGCAGGTCGTCGAGGGCCAGCAGCAGCCCGGACGGGGCGGCGAGCCGGGCCAGCAGCGCGGCCGTGGAGCGGTGCAGGGCGAAACGGTCGACGGCGTCGCCCCGCTGGAGGAGCGGCGCCACCGCGTCGGTCTCCTCGAAGCCGTCCAGGGCGTGCGGGTCGAGGTGGGCGAGCGCGTCGGTGAACAGTTGGAACGGCACCTGCCGCTCGTACTCCGTGGCCCTGCCGCGCAGGACCGTCATGCCCCGCCGGTGCGCCCGTGCGCACACCTCGCCGAGCAGCCGGCTCTTGCCGATGCCGGCCTCACCGGTGATGTCGACGAGCCGGGAACGGCCGCCGTCAGGGGGCTCCCCGACTCCCGCCGCGCCTCGGGATCCCGCGCCTCCCGCCGCGCCACGGGACCCGCCGCCGCTCGCCGTGCCACGGGACCCGCCGCCGCTCGCCGTGCCGCGCGCGTCGGCCGCCGCGCGGTCGAGCAGCGCGTCGAACCGGGCCAGTTCGACGGAGCGGCCCAGCAGCGGAGTCCCACCTCCGCCAACTGCCGTGTGCCCTGCCACAGTTGCCCCCTGACTTCACATTCCCCTCACATGTCATTCTCTCCCGGTGATCGTCAGGCAACCCCGGGGGGCGCCTGGCCCTCATACCTGTCGAAGCGCCGGGATATTCGCAGAGGAGCGTTCCGTTGGCTCGTCAGTTGTCGCGCCGGAAGTTCGTCGTGTACTCGCTCGCGGCGTCCACGCTGACCGTCGCCGCGCCGCTCGGCTGCGACGCGACGGCGGCGGAAGGCGCCGAGGCCGCCGACTCCGCCCCCCGTCGGCCTTCCGACGTCCTGGTGACCGGTACCGACGAGGAGATGCTCGTCCTCGAGGTCACCAAGGCCAACAGGGTCGTCGTACGGCTGCCGCGCGTCGAGGTCGGCCAGGGCGTCACGACCGCCGTCGCCATGATGATCGCCGAGGAACTGGACGCCCGGCTCGCCGATGTCGACATCCCGCTCGCCGACGCCCGCACCAAGGGCAACCAGTTCACCGGCGGTTCCAGCTCGGTGAGTTCGCTGTACGGCCCGGCCCGCGAGCTGGCCGCCCTGGCGCGCGCCAAGCTGGTGACCGCGGCGGCCAGACGCTGGAGGCTTCCCGCGCGGACCCTGAAGACCCGGAACACGAAGGTGGTCGCGCCGGACGGCCGCTCGGCCACCTTCGGGTCGCTGACCGCGAGCGCCGCCCGGATCACCCGGCCGGCCGTGTCGAGCCGGCCCAAGCCGGCGTCCAGGCACCGGGTGATCGGGAAGGCGACCACCCGGATCGACGCCCGCGACATCGTCACCGGCAAGGCGGTGTACGCCGGTGACCTGACGGTGGCCGGGGCGAAGCCGACCGTGGTGGCCCGGCCGCCGACGCTCGGCGGGAAGGCCGTCTCGGTCGACTCCCGGGCCGCGCGGGCCATGCCGGGCGTCCACGCGGTCGTCGAGATCGCCGGAGGGGTCGCCGTGGTCGCGGACACCTTCCACCACGCCTTCACCGCGCGGGACGCCCTGCGGATCACCTGGGCCCCGGGCCCGCTCGCGCCGCTCTCCGACGCCGCGATCCGCTCACGGCTGCGGGCCGCCGTCCCCCGGCTCGGCACCCCGCCGCGCGGCTCCACCCAGACGGAGGCGGAGTTCGAGTTCGCCTTCGTCAGCCACGCCCCGATGGAGGTGCTGACCGCGGTGGCGGACGTCCGCGCGACCCGCGCCGAGATCTGGTTCTCGTCCCAGACGCCGATGTACGCGCGGGACAGCATCGCCTCGGCGGTCGGGCTGCCCGAGGCCAAGGTCAAGGTTCACGTCGTACGCGGCGGCGGCTCCTTCGGCCGGAGACTGAACCACGACGCCGCGATCGAGGCGGCCCTCATCTCGAAGGCGGCCCGCCGACCGGTCAAGCTGATGTGGAGCCGCGCCGACGACCTCCGGCACGGCAGGATGCGCCCGGCCAGCCACCACCGGATCCGGGCCAGCCACGCACGCGGCCGGGTGGTGGCGTTCACCCACGCGATGGCCTCCGTGACCGAGACGTTCGAGGCGCAGGGGCCGTCCGCGCGGGAAACCGCCCAGGGGCCCGGCCAAGGGCCCGCCCAGGGCCGGGTGACCCGGGCCGCCGCCCGCGCCGCCGGACCGCTGCCCAGCGACAGCGGGCTGTACAACTTCGGCCGTGTCTCCGGGGATTCGGGCTCGGTCGAACTGGCGATGCCCCTCGGTGCCTGGCGCTCGGTGGACTCCGGGACGATGCGCACCGCCGAGGAGATCGTCGTCGACGAGGTCGCGAGGAGCCTGGGCAAGGACCCGGTGGCCTTCCGGCGCACCACCCTCAGGAACAAGGCCGTCAAGGCCGTGCTCGACAAGGTCGCGGACGCCGGTGACTGGGGCCGGACCCTGCCCGCCGGCCACGCGCAGGGCGTCGCCGTCCACGAGGAGTACGGCTCCCGCGTGGCGTGCCTCGTCGAGATCGACGCCGCCGACCCGGAGAACCCCCGGGTCACCAAGGTGGTGATGGCGGCCGACGTCGGAACGGCCGTCAACCCGCGCGGACTCGAGGCACAGCTCATGGGCGCGGCGATCGACGGCATCTCCACCGTCTTGCGGGCCGGCCTGCACATCGACCGGGGCGCCGTCCGCGAGACCAGCTACGCCGACTTCGCGTACGCCCGCCAGCGGCACGCCCCGCTGCTGTTCGAGGCCCACATCATGCCCTCACGCCGGGAACCGGGCGGGGCGGGCGAACTCGGCGTGCCCGCCGCGGCCGGCGCCGTCGCCAACGCCTACGCGCGGGCGACCGGCACCCGGCCCCGCCGTTTCCCCCTCAACTTCTGACCCGACTCCGAGAAGGTGCCGATGCCGTCCTACTCCTTCGTCCTCAACGGGAAACCGGTCACCGTCGAGGCCCCGGCCGACATGCCGCTGCTGTGGGTGCTGCGGGACATGCTGGACGTCACCGGCCCCAAGTACGGCTGCGGCGTCGGCGTCTGCCGCGCCTGCACGAGCCACCTGGACGGCGAGGACGTCCAGCCCTGTGTCGTCCCGGTCGCGGACTGCGCGGGCCGTGCGGTCACCACGATCGAGGGGCTGGCCGACGGTGACGAGCTGCACCCCGTGCAGCGGGCATGGCTCGACCGAGACGTCGCGCAGTGCGGCTTCTGCCAGCCGGGCCAGATCATGGCCGCGGCGGCGCTGCTGAAGAAGACGTCCCACCCGACGGACGCGGACATCGACCGCATCGAGAACGTCTGCCGTTGCGGCACGTACTGCCGGATCCGCGAGGCGATCAAGCAGGCCGCGGCGCAGGACTGACGGCTCAGCCGCACTGCCGCCGGACACGAGCGGAGGCCCCCGCTCACTAAGGTGTTTCCGCCGGTCACCGGCGTGCGGCAGCCGCGAGGCCCCGGATGCTGCCCGTTTCCCTGCCGGGGTCGCGTCGGCCCTGCGGCACGCGACCTCGGCGTACCCGGGGACCGGCGGGCAGGGGGCGGGCCGGGGCGCGGGCGATCACGGGGGCTCAGCCCTGGTCGCCTGAACTCTTCTCCAGCTCCTGCGCCGCCTCGACGAGCGCCCGCGCGCCCTCCAGGTCCTCGCCGAAATCCACGGTCAGCGCGCAGTCGGCGCCCGGCTCCCAGAGCATGGCGACCTCGTGCTCCCTGCTCCGGACACCGCTGACGAGGGTCGCCACGTCCTGATCACCGATGTCGTGCAGCCCCAGTCTGACCGTGCAGTCGATCTCCTTGCTCAGCCGCATGGCGCCTCCAGATCGTCGACCCCTGCGGCCAGTCTGCGCCTCACTCGAATGCCGCGCACATGGAGCGGCCCGGTCAGCACCTGGAGCGGCCCGGTCACCCCGCGTCACACGCGTCGCCGTCTCCCGCGTCGCCGGGTCGGCCGCCGGGGCCCCCGCGCTCAAGGCCCGCTTAAGACCCGCTCGGCAGGCTCGGTCCGGCCACCGGCAGTGGTGGTGGGCCCGGTTCCGGGACGGGGCGCGGGTCCGTAGCGGCGATCTCGTACCACCGAGAGCGCCGCGCGACGGGCGATTCAGTGAATGGAGACACCATGGCCACGGTTGTGAGCACCGCCGTGGGCGAGCGGACCGGACCGCTGGACCGGCTGCGCGCCCTCCACGCCGAAGGACGCCTCGCCGACGCGTACGACGAGGTGCCCGGTCTGCTGTCCGAGCTGGCCGCGGCGGGCGACCCCGCCGGACCGCCCGCCCCGGACCTGGCGCGGGCCGGGCAGCTGCTCTCCCGGCTGGACCGGGAGGAGGTGCTGCGCGAGCACCCCGGCACCGAGACGATCACCGTCGCCGTCACCGGCGGCTCCACACTGAGCGGGCTCACCGCCCCGCTGACCGCCGAACTCGCCCGGCACGGCCTGCTGGGCAGGCTGACCGAGGGCGACTACGGCGCATGGCGGCGCGACCTCCACGACATCTCCAGCGACGTCTACGCCGCCGACCTCGCGCTGTGCGTCCTGGACGCCGAGATCGTCTTCGCGGAACTGCCGCACCCCTGGTCGGTGGAGGACGTCCAGCGCGTCCTCTCCGGCAAGCTCTCCCTGATCGGCTCGCTCGCGGAACGCTATGTCACGCGCGGCGCCGGCACCCTGGTGCTCAACACCGTGCCCCTCCTCCGCACCCAGCTGCGCCGCCTGGTCGACGCCCGCTCCAGGGCCCGACTCGGTGTGATCTGGCGGGAGTTCAACGCGGGGCTGCTCCGGCTGGCCGCCGTGCACGACCGCGTCCACGTCGTGGACCTCGACCCGCTGATCGCCTCCAGCGGCCCCGTCAACGAGCCCCGGCTCGCCGCCTACGCCAAGGTGCAGTTCGGCGAGGAACTCCTCGCCGGCTACGCCCGCGAGGTCGGCCACCTGGCCCGGGTGCTGCGCGGCCGCACCAAGAAGGTGCTGGTCGTCGACCTGGACAACACCCTGTGGGACGGCATCCTCGGCGACGACGGCCCGGACGGCATCGCCGCCGCCACCACCTACCGGGGCGAGGCGTTCGGCCGCTTCCAGAAGGCCGTCGGACAGATCGGCGCCCAGGGCGTCCTGCTCGCCGTGTGCAGCAAGAACGACATCGAGCCCGTCCGCGGAGTGCTGCGCGACCACCCCGACATGGCCCTGCGGGAGAGCGACTTCGTCCAGGTCACCGCCAACTGGGAGCCCAAGGACCGGAACCTGCTGGAGATCGCCCAGAAGCTCAACCTCGGGGTGGACAGCTTCGTCTTCGCCGACGACTCCCCGTTCGAGTGCGGGCTGGTGGCCCGCAGCCTGCCCGGTGTCGCCGTGGTCCGCCTCGACGAGGAGCCCGCCCTGCACATCGAACGGCTGCTCGCCGACGGCTGGTTCGACGTGCGGGAGCTGACCGCCGAGGACCGCGCCCGCGCGACCCAGTACCGCACCGAGGTGGCCCGCCAGGACCTCCTGGAGAGCGCCGACTCCATGGAGGAGTACCTCGCCGAACTGGGCGTCGAGGTCTCCTTCTCGCCCGTACGCGACCACGAGATCGCCCGCGTCTCCCAGGTGACGCTGCGGACCAACCAGTTCAACCTCACCACCGAGCGGCTCCAGCAGGCCGACGTACGGGCCCGGCACGAGTCCGCCGACGGGCTGGTGCTGGCCATCCGCTCCGCGGACCGGTTCGGGGACAACGGCCTCGTCGGCGCCGTCCTGGTGAGCGGCGCCGAACCGGCGGGCGAGTGGCACATCGACAACATGCTGCTGAGCTGCCGGGTGTTCGCCCGCGGCATCGAGCAGGCCTGCCTGACCGCCCTGCTGCACGAGGCCCGGGCCCGGGGGGCGGGCGCCGTGCACGCCCGCTACCGTCCGACGGCCAAGAACCACCGGGTGCGCGACCTGTACCCGTCGATGGGCTTCGCCGAGACGGGGCAGGACGCGGACGGCACCGTGTCGTTCCGGCACGACCTGTCCGAGGAGAACCTGCCGACGCCGCCGGCGCATGTCCGGCTGAGCGCGGACATCGCCCGGCGTTCGTCCTGAGGCGGGGCGACATGGCGGCCCCGCCCGGCATGTGGTGGTCTCCGCGCCGCGTCTGGCGGGGCGTCGTCACGTTCTTCGTGGACGGTTTCGGCGCGCTCGCCGTCATCTTCGGCATGGTGCCGCCGGCCCACGTCGAGCAGGCAAAACAGTGGTGGCTCGGCGACCCGGACCCCGGGGCGCGGGGCGGCGCGCTGCCGCTCGACGAGCCGCCGCCCGCCCACCCCGAGCGCCTGGTCGCCGACGTGCCCCTCTCCCCGCGTGAACGGGAGCTCTGGGCGCAGTTGCAGGGGCACGGCCGGGTGGAGGACGGCCCCGGCCGACGGGAGTGACGTCGGCCGCAAGAGGGGCTTTAGAGACGGACCCGACGATCGGCACGACAGGTCGGGCGGACCAGTGGGTCCGGCCGGCCGCCCGGTCCACCCGGTGCGGCCGGCCCGGCCGGTTCAGCCGGTTTCAACGCGATACGAGTCGCTTCGAGGCGAGGGGAAAGACGGTGGCGGAATTCGGTTCATTCGCGGAGCTCGTGCTGACGCGGTCGGACGAACAGAGGGACAAGGACGCGTTCCTGTTCCTCGCGGACGGCGTACGGGGCAAGGAGCCCGAGCGACTGCCGTACCGGAACCTGGACCGCGCGGCCAAGGACATCGCGTCCTGGTTGCAGGAACGGGGCCTCGCGGGACGACAGGTCCTGCTGCTGTACCCCTCGGGCCTGGACTTCGTGAAGGCGTTCGTGGGCTGCCTCTACGCCGGCGCCGTCGCGGTGCCCGCGCCCCTGCCCTCCGAGCAGGGCCAGCACTTCCGCCGGGTCTCGGGGATCGTCCGCGACGCCCGCGTCGGCGCCGTGCTGACCCTCGCCGAGCACGCCCCGGAGGTGGAGGCGTGGCTGGCGGCCGAGGGCTTCTCCGACGTGGTGTGCCTGCCCACCGACCAGGGGACGGTCGGTGACGCGGACGCCTGGCGCGACCCGGCGCTGACCCCGGACCACCTGGCCTTCCTCCAGTACACCTCGGGCTCCACCAGCGCCCCCAAGGGCGTGATGGTCTCGCACGGCAACCTGCTCGCCAACGAGGCGGCCATCGCCCGCTCCACGGGCAACACCCCCGACACGATGATCGGCGGCTGGCTGCCCTTCTACCACGACATGGGCCTGATCGGGCACATCCTCCAGCCGCTGTGGCTGGGCACCACGAGCGTGCTCATCCCGCCGGTGTCGTTCCTGCGCAAGCCCGCCCGCTGGCTCGAACTGGTCAGCGAGTACGGCGTGAACGCGAGCGGCGGCCCCAACTTCGCGTACGACCTGTGCGTCCGCCGGGTCACCGACGCGCAGCTGGAGGGCCTGGACCTGTCGACGTGGCGCACCGCCTGCAACGGCGCCGAACCCGTCCGCGCCGAGACCCTCCAGGCGTTCACCGAGCGCTTCGGACCCCACGGGTTCCGCGCGGAGACCATGTTCCCCTGCTACGGCATGGCCGAGACGACCCTGCTGGTGACCGGCACCCCCAAGACGCGGGGCGCGCTGCTGCGCGAGGTCGACGCGGCCGGCCTGGAGCAGGGCACCCTCGCCGGACCGTTCCTGGGCGCCCCGCGCCGCACCCTGGTCAGCAGCGGGGTCGCGCTGGCCGAGGACTTCGAGGTGCGGATCGTCGACCCCGAGACGCTCGCCGAGCAGCCCGAGGGCCGGGTCGGCGAGATCTGGGTGCGCGGCGCCAGCGTGGCCTCCGGCTACTGGGAGCGGCCCGAGGTCAACGCGGAGATCTTCGGCGCCCGCATCGCCGGCCAGGAGGAGCTGGGCGCCTGGCTGCGCACCGGCGACATGGGCGTCCTGGGCGGCGGCGAGCTGTTCGTGACGGGCCGCCTGAAGGAGATGGTCCTCATCAACGGCCGCAACATCTACCCGTACGACGTGGAGAGCGCGGTCCGCGGCCTCAACCCGGCGATCGGCGCCGGGGCCGTCTTCGCCGTCGACACCGGCGGCCAGGAGCACCTCGTGGTGATCCACGAGATCCGGGCCGCCGCCGCGGGCGACGACCTCAAGAGCATCGCCACCGACATCCAGCGGCACATCGGCATGGAGTTCGCCGTACCGGCCGGCAACGTGCTGCTGGTCCGCCCCGGCACCGTCCGCAGGACCACCAGCGGCAAGATCCAGCGGACCCTGATGCGCAAGCTGTTCCTCCAGGGCGCCGTCACCGCGCTGCACTCCGTGCTGGACCCGTCGGTGCGCACCCTCGTCGAAGCGGCCGCGGCCGCCGCGGCGGGCACCCCGGCCGCCGACCCGGCCATGGCACCGGTGGGCTGAACCATGGACCATCCCCCTTACCGCGTCGCACAGGAACTGGAGTCGCTGCTCGGCGACCCCGACGACCCCGCCACGCCCTTCTCCCACGCCCGCTGCCTGGAACTGGACGAGAACGAGGAGTTCCCGTCCGACATCTGCCGGGTGCTGGAGGGCTGGGGGCTCCAGGAGTTCTACATCCCGGCCGAGCACGGCGGCAGGCTCACCGACTACGAGACCGTCATGCAGGTCATGCGGGTCGTGGCCCGCCGCGATCTGACCGTCGCCGTCGGCCACGGCAAGACGTACCTGGGCGGGGTCTGCGTCTGGATCTCCGGCACCCCCGAGCAGGCCCGCCGGCTCGCCGAGGACATCCGGGCGGGCGTGCCCGTCTCGCTG
Organism: Streptomyces sp. MA5143a; assembly: GCF_900290235.1. Classification (GTDB taxonomy): domain Bacteria; phylum Actinomycetota; class Actinomycetes; order Streptomycetales; family Streptomycetaceae; genus Streptomyces. The sequence continues at coordinate 18,368 of NZ_OLMK01000100.1, read as the reverse complement.
GCCCTCACCGAGCGCGCCCACGGCAGCGACCTGCTCGCCGGGGACGTGCGGGGCGAGGCCGACGAAGCGGGCGGCTGGCGGATCAGCGGCGAGAAGTGGCTGATCAACAACGCCACCCGCGGCAGCCTGCTCTCCGTGCTCACCCGCACCTCCGAGGACGGCGGGCCGCGCGGCTTCACCGTGCTGCTCGTCGACAAGCGGCCGATGACGCAGGGGGAGCACTACCGCTGCGTCGACAAGATCCACACGCATGGCATCCGGGGCGCCGACATCAGCGGCATCGCCTTCGACGGCGCCCCGGTGCCGGCGGACGCGGCGGTCGGCGGGGAGGGCGGCGGCGTCGAGACCGTGCTCAAGGCGCTCCAGCTCACCCGCACCATGTGCGCCTCGCTGTCACTGGGCTCGGCCGACCACGCGCTGAACATCGCCCTGGACTTCGCCGAGCGGCGCGAACTGTTCGGGCGGCGCCTCGTCGACCTGCCGCAGGCACGGCACGTGCTCGCCTCGGCCGCCGCGGACGTCCTCGCCGGGGAGGCGCTGGCCACGGTCGCCGCCCGCTCCGTGCACACCGTCCCCGACGAGCTGAGCGTGGCCGCCGCCGTCACCAAGTACCTGGTGCCCACCGGCACCGAGCAAGTGATCGCCGAGCTGACCCGGCTGCTCGGGGCGCGGGCCTTCCTCAAGGACGTCCACGCCCTCGGGATGTTCCAGAAGGTCGACCGCGACCACCGCATCGTCGGCCTCTTCGACGGCAACACCCTGGTCAACCTCAACTCCCTGGTCAACCAGTTCCGTTCGCTGTCCCGCGGCTGGGTGCGCGGCACCGGCGACACGGCCGGCGCCGCCCGCGCCTTCGACCTGGCGGAGCCGCTGCCCCCGCTCGCCCCGGAGCGGCTGTCCCTGGTGGCCCGGCGCGGCAGCGGCATCATGGCCACCCTGCCCGCGTCGGTGGCGGCCCTGCGCGCCGAGGCCGGCGCGCGGCCCGAACTCAAGGGCGCGCTCGGCGCGGCGGAGCGGCTGCTCGCCGTGACCGGCCGGGTCCACGAGGAGATGGACGCCTATCGCACCGTGGTCTCCGATGTGCCGCCCGCCGCCTTCGACGTGGCCCGGCGGTACAGCCTGTGCCTGGCCGGCGCCGCCTGCCTCGGCCTGTGGACGCACAACCACCGGGCGGCACAGACCGGGAGCACCGGGCCGCTGTGGCGGGACGGGGTGTGGCTGTGGCCCGTCCTCGACCGGCTGCTCGCGCGGCTGGGCGAGCCCGACGCGGGCGACCCCGACGCCTACCCCCCGCTGCTGGAGCGGCTGCGCGCCGTACGGGGGGCGGGCGAGCTGTTCTCCCTGTTCCCGTTCGCGCTGCACGGGTCGGCCGGGTCACCCGGCGACACCGCCCCGCTCACCCACGCGCCCGGCACGACCGGCGGTCCGCCGGCCGCCGCGGCGCACGCACACACCGACACCCGGGTCGCCGTCGGCGGCACCCGGACATCCGAGGGGACGTCATGCTGAGTGATCCCGCGGTCCAGGGGCTGCACGGCGACGCAGCCCCGAACGGCACCGCCCCTGCCATCGACCCGGCCGCCCACAAGGCGGCGGAGGACGCGGTCCGGGCGAGGATCGCCGACCTGGAGAGCCGCTTCGGGGACCCCCAGGACCCCGCCAACCCGCTGGGCGCCGCCGGACTGCTGGCCGCCGACGAAGCGGGGGAACTGCCCGCCGCCGGTGAGCGGCTCCTCGACGACCTGGTCCTCAACGCCGAGTTCGTGCCCACCGACCTCGGCGGGCGCCTCGATCGCCTCGACACGCTCGTCCGCGTGATGCGTCAGGTGTTCCGCCGCGACGTGGCGCTCGGCCTCGGCTACGGCATCACGTCGTTCATGGCCGCCGTCAACGTGTGGACGGCCGGCAGCGAGGAGCAGCGCCGCCGGACGGCGGAGCTGCTGCTCGGCGGCTCCAAGGTCTCCGTCGCCTACCACGAGCTGCCGCACGGCAACGACTTCGTGCGCAACGAGTTCCGCGCCGAGCCCGTGTCCGGCGGTTTCCGTCTCAACGGCCGCAAGGAGGTCATCAACAACGCCGACCGGGCCGACGCCTACGCCCTGTTCAGCCGCACCGACGACAGCCCCGGCAGCCGCAGCCACTCGGTGCTGCTCGTCGAACGCGACCAGCTCGACACGGAGCGCTTCGCGGTCCTGCCCCGCTACTCCGCGGTCGGCGTGCGTGGCTGCCGGCTGTCCGGGCTGGACTTCACCGACTGCCCGGTGCCCGACAGCACCCTCGTCGGCGCCCGCGGCCAGGGCGTGGAACTGGCGCTGCGCTCCTTCCAGATCACCCGCAGCGCCGTCCCCAGCATGGCCGTCGGCGCCCTCGACACGAGTCTGCGCACGGTCGTGCGGTTCGCCCTCGGACGCCAGCTGTACCGGCGTTCGGTGATGGAGATACCGCACGCCTCCGCCACCCTCACCGGCGCCTTCCTCGACCTGCTGATCTGCGACAGCATGGCGACGGTCGGCACCCGGGCGGTGCACCTGCTGCCCGACGAGACCAGCGTGTACGCGGCCGCGGTGAAGTACCTGGTGCCCAAGATGCTCACCGACACCATGTACGACCTGTCGATCGTGCTCGGGGCGCGGTTCTACGTCCGGGAGGGCGAGTTCGGCCTCTTCCAGAAGCACGTCCGTGACCTGCCGGTGCTCAGCCTCGGCCACGCCGGCTCGGCCGCCTGCCAGGCCACGATCATCCCGCAGCTGTCCCGGCTGGCCCGGCGCGCCTGGTTCTCCGGGGACGAGGCCCCGCAGAGCCTGTTCCGCCCCCGCGAGGCACTGCCCGGCATCCCCTTCGACCGGCTCGCCCTCGCCAGCGGCCGGGACAGCCTCAGCGCCTCCCTCGTCGCGGCCGCCGACGACCTGCCCAGCGGCTCCCCCGAGGAACTCGCCGTCCAGGCCCTCGTCATGCGGCTCCTGGACCAGCTGCGCCAGATCCAGGAGGACAGCCTGAACCTGTCCCCGCAGGACCGCACCGCCCTCGCCAGCCCCGCCAGCTTCGCGCTCGCCGACCGCTACGCGGTGTTCCTCGCGGCGGCGTCCGTCCTGGGCGTCTGGCGCGGGGCACAGGGCGGCGACGACCCCTTCCTGGCCGACCCGGCCTGGGTGGCCGCCGCACTGCACCGGCTGGCGCGACGGCTCGGGCAGCGCCCGGCCGACCTGCCGCCCGGCTGCGAGGCCCGGGTGCACGAAGAAGTGCTCCGGCGCTTCCACGAACGCCGCAGCTACGACCTCTACGACACCCCGCTGGCCGGCTGACCGCCGGCCGACCGGACCTGACGCGCCTTCACGAGGAGTTACACCATGTCTGTTCCCGCGACCGACCGCACCGCGAACAACGAGCACACCGCACACACCGTCGAGTCGCTGAGCAGCTGGCTCGCCGACCGGATCGCCCTGTACCTCAAGCGGACACCGTCCGAGATCTCCCCGACCGTGCCGCTGGCCGAGTACGGGCTGGACTCGGTGGCCGCACTCAGCCTGTGCGGTGACATCGAGGAGGACTTCGACCTCGTCCTCGAACCCACCGTGGCGTGGGACTACCCGACCGTCGAGGCGCTGGCCGGGCACCTGGTGGAGGAGCTCGGGGAGATGGGGGGAGAGAATCGATGAGGCCCGTCGCCATAGTCGGCATCGACTGCCGATTCCCGGGGGCGCCCGACACGGCCGCCTACTGGGACATGCTGATGCGCTCCGGGGACGGGGTGGACAAGGTGCCCCGGCAGCGCTGGGACGCCCGTGACTTCCACTCCCGCTCCGGCGCCGAAGGACACTCCAACACCACCGAGGGCGGCTTCATCTCCGACCCGGACGCCTTCGACAACGAGTTCTTCACCGTCTCCCCGCGCGAGGCGGCCGCCATGGACCCGCAGCAGCGGCTGCTGCTCCAGTGCGCCTGGCGGGCCGTCGAGGACGCCGGGGTCGCCCCGCAGAAGCTGGCCGGCACCGACACCGGTGTCTTCGTCGGCATCATGGGCAACGAGTGGGCGCACCTGCACATGACCGACTACGCCAAGGTCACCGCCCAGCTCGGCTCCGGCAACGGCTACTGCATGACCGCCAACCGGATCTCGTACCACCTCGACCTCAAGGGCCCCAGCCTCGCGGTCGACACCGCCTGCTCGTCCTCCCTCGTCGCCGTCCACCTGGCGTGCAACGCCCTGCTGGCGGGGGAGTGCGACACCGCCATCGCCGCCGGGGTCAACGTGGCGCTCACCCCGGCGCTCGGCATCTTCTACACCCAGGCCGGACTGTCCGCGCCCGACGGCCGGTGCAAGCCCTTCAGCGCCGACGCCGACGGCATCGGCCGGGGCGAGGGCGTCGGCGCGGTGGTGCTGCGCCGACTGGAGGACGCGATCGCCGACGGCCAGCCGGTGTACGCGGTGATCCGCGGCACCGCCGTCAACCAGGACGGCCGCAGCAACGGCATCACCGCCCCCAACCGCTGGTCGCAGCAGGAGGTGCTGGCCGCCGCCTACCGCCGCGCCGGCGTCGACCCCTCCGACGTCACCTTCACCGAGGCCCACGGCACCGGCACCGTCCTCGGCGACATGATCGAGATCAAGGCACTCGGCCATCTGCACTCCGGCCGCTCCGGGCGCCCGCTGGCCCTCGGCTCCGTCAAGGGCAACATCGGGCACACCGAGGGGGCCGCGGGCATCGCCGGCCTCATCAAGGTCGCCCTGTCGCTGCATCACAAGACGGTCCCGGCCAGCCGGTTCGCCGCCAAGGAGAACCCCGCCCTGAAACTCGCCAAGCAGGGCATACGGCTCCTCAAGGCGCCGCTGCGGCTGCGCTCCGGACCGGCGATCGGCGGCCTGAGCAGCTTCGGCATGGGCGGCACCAACGCCCACGCCGTCCTGGAGTCCGCACCGCCGTACGCCGCCCGCCCCGAGGAGCGGGACCCGGACGCCGGGCGCACCGGCGCCACCGGGCTCGGCGCCGGCGTCTTCACCCTGACCGCCCCCTCGACGGCCGCGCTCCGCCGCAACCTGCTCGTCCAGGCCGACGCCCTGGAACGGCGCCGGGTCCCGGCCGGCCCGCTGTGCTGGAGCAGCAACCGGACCAAGACCGGGCACCGCTACCGCTTCGCGCTGCCCGCCCGGGACACCGGCGAACTCGCCGCGACCCTGCGCGAGGCCGCCGGCGACGACGACCTGCTGGCCCGGCTCGTCGGCAACGCCACGGGCAAGCCCCAGGTGGGACTGCTGTTCACCGGCCAGGGCTCCCAGTACCCGGGCATGACGGCGCGGCTGTACCTCCAGTCGCCGCTGTACCGGCGGTTCCTCAACGAGGCCGACGAGGCGCTCGCCCCGCACCTCGGCGGCTCGGTGCGCGACCTGCTGCTCTCCGGTGACGAGGCCGTGCACCGCACCGGCTGGACCCAGCCCGCCCTGTTCGCCGTGGAGTACGCCCTGGCGGCGAGCCTGACCGAACTCGGGGTGCCGCCGGCGCTGCTGCTCGGCCACAGCGTCGGCGAGTACGCCGCCGCCGTCCTCGCGGAGGTCTTCCCGCTGGAGCAGGCCGCACGGCTGATCGCCGCCCGTGGCGCCCTGATGGAGCGGCTGCCCGAGGGCGGCGGCATGCTCGCCGTACGGGCGCCGCTTTCGGAGCTGACCGAACTCGTCGACGCGGAGCCCCTGGTCGGCGTGGGCGCGGTCAACGGCCCTGGGGCCACCGTCCTGTCCGGGGACCTGGCGGCACTGGAACGCATCGACGACACGCTCGGACGACGGGGCGTCAGGACCCGCCGCCTGGAGGTCTCGCACGCGTTCCACTCGCCGCTGATGGAACCCATGCTCGACGCGTTCGCCGCGATCGCGGACGAGACGGGCGGCGGCGTTCCCAAGCTCCCGGTGTACTCCACCGTGCGCGGGCGGCTCCTGGAGGCCGAGCCGATGGACGCCAAGTACTGGACCGAGCACATCAGCGCCCCCGTCCTGTTCGGCGACGCGATGAGCCGGCTGCTGGAGGCGGGCCCCACCCATCTGGTGGAGGTCGGCCCCCGCCCGGTGCTCAGCGGCATGGCGCGCGCCCTGCGCTCCGCCGCCGGAGCCGGTGTGCACAGCGTCGCCCCCGTGTCGGGTGAGGAGGCCGACGGCGGCACCTTCGCCGAGGCGCTGGCCGAACTCTTCCGCAGCGGCCTCGACCCCCGGTGGGACGCCGTCTACCCGCAGGAGGAGCGGCAGCCGCAGCGGCTCGCCCCGTACGCCTTCTCCGACGCCCACCGGTTCTGGGCCCGCACCACCGTACGGGCCGCCCCGGCGGACCTCAGCGTCGTCCCCGACCACGCGGACACCGCTCAGGCGCACCCGCGGGACGAGACGGCCCCGCACGGGCACGGCGCCGTGCTCACCGCCGTCCTGCCCTCCGCCGTGGAGGACTCGGCGGTGGACCCGGTGACCCGCGCCGTCATCGAGGCCGTCGCGGAGGTCGGCGGCTACGCCACGGACGAGGTCTCGCGGCTGTCCCTGCTCTACGAGGACCTCGGCTTCGACTCGGTGATGATCATGGAGTTGAAGGACCGGCTCCAGGAACGCCTCGACGGGCTGGAGACGATCAGCGTGCAGGACCTGCTCCCGCGACTGTCCTCGGTCGGAGACCTCGTCGACTACCTCCAGGACCGCGCCGGCTCGGCCGTCGCCTAGACCCCCGCCGCCCGCGCGCCGCGCTCCCGTCACGGACTTCAAGGAAGGACCGCTCGCATGCAGTCGGAACACTCGCCCCAGCACGGCTCGGCACCGCCCGGCGCCGTCTCCTACCTCGCCTCGGTCGGCACCGCGCTGCCGGGCGACCCGGTCGACAACGCGGCGCTGGCGAGGACACTCGGCGTCAACGAAGAGTGGATCGACGTGTTCATCGGCACCCGGACCCGGCACTTCGCCCGCGACCTGGAGACCGGTGAGGTCCGCTGGTCGCTCGCCGACCTGTGCGCCCGCGCCGCCGAGCAGGCACTCACCGCCTCCGGACTCGCCCCGCACGAGATCGACTTCGTGGTCATGGGCACCGCGACCCCGGACCACCTCATGCCCGCCACCGTCAACCACGTCGTCGACCAGCTGGGCCTCGACCAGATCCCCACCTACCAGCTCCAGTCCGGCTGCGCGGGCGCCGTGCAGGCCCTGCAACTGGGCCACACCCTCGTCACCGGCGGCGGCCACAAGGCGGGACTGGTCATCGGCGGGGACGTCTGCAGCAAGCACCTCGACCTCGACCGGGACCTGTCCTCGGCCGCCCCCAGCGACCTCGTCAACTACGTCCTCTTCGGCGACGGGGCGGGCGCCGCCGTGGTCACCTCGACCCCGCGCGGAGAGCGCCTCGCCCTGCGCACCGTCCTCAACCGGTTCACCGGACTCGGCCGGGAACCCGGCCAGGTCATCGACTGGTTCGGGCTCGCCGACCGCCACGAGGACCGGCAGGCCGTCCGGGAGGACTACAAGGCCATCGAGGAGTCCGTCCCCACCATGGCCGTGGAGATCCTCTGGGAACTCCTGGAGGAGCTCGACTGGACCCCCGAGGACGTGGACTTCCTGCTGCCGCCGCAGCTGTCCGGCCGGATGACCCGGCGGATCGCGGACGGACTCGGACTGCCCGACGCCGTCGAGGTGTCCTGCGTCGCGGACACCGGCAACAACGGCAACGCCCTGCCCTTCCTCCAACTGGAGGGACTGCTGGGCAAGATCGGCCAGGGGCAGCGCGCGCTGGCGGTCGCCGTCGAGTCCAGCAAATGGATCAAGTCCGGTTTCGCGCTCGAGAAGATCTGACCTCCGCACACACCCGCCGCCCCCGGGAGGGCCGTACAGAATGCACACCATCGACGATTTCGTCCGCCTCGTCAGGGACGAGCTCGGCATGCCGCTGGAGGAGTACCAGGTCTCCGCCGACCTGGACCAGCTGCCCGAATGGGACTCGCTGTACCTGCTGAAACTGGTCACCGCGCTGGAACAGGCCACCGGCCGCAGCCTGCCCGTGGGCAGACTGCTGGAGGCCCGCAGCCTCGGCGAGATCTACCAGCTGGCGGCCCGGACATGACCGCCGCCGGGGCCGGCGGGAACCCGCCGGCCCCCGCCCGGGCGCACCCCGAGCGCCGGCGGCGGCACACCCTGTACTTCCTGGAGCACGCCGCCCGGCAGCGGCCCGTGCACCTCGACACCGACATCGACATGACCCGGATCGAGGCCCACCGCGGGGCCGCGCGGGCGGCCGGCCGCCGCTACTCCGTCGTCACCTATCTGCTGCACGCCACCGGCCGGGTGCTGCACCGCCACCCGGAGGCCAACGCGGCCCTCGCCCCGGCCCGCCTGTTCGGGCTGCGCGGACCGCGCACCGTACGGTTCAGCGGCGTCACCGCCAAGCTGGCGCTGGACCGCACCGTGGACGGCGAACGGACCGTGCTGTCCGCGCTGCTGCCCGACCTGGAGAGCGCCGACCTCGACGGGATCCAGGCACGCGTCGACCGCTACCGGGGCCCCGGCACCGAGCGGATGGCCGAGTTCCGCGGGGTCCGGATGCTCGGCCGGCTGCCCGTGCCGCTCGGCCGGCTGGCCTTCGCCGCCGCGACCCGCGACCCGGCGAGACGGCCGGCCGTCCTCGGCACCGTCGCGGTCAGCTCGCTGGGCCACCGCCCCGTCGACGGATTCCACTCCAGTGGCGGCACCGCCATCACCCTCAACGCGGGACGCGTCGTCGAGCGGCCCGTCGTCAAGGACGGGCGGCTCGCCATCGCCCCGGTGATGCGGCTCGGACTCACCTTCGACCACCGGGTCGTCGACGGCGCGGCCGCCGCCGACGTACTCGGGGATCTCAAGCAGGAATTGGAGGGCTTCGATGACGCGGAGGAGGACGGCACCCAGCCCATCGCTCGGGGAGCCGGTGCGGATCTCCGGCCGTGACGGAGCCTGGGACCAGGTCCGCGCCGACCTGGAGGAGCACGAGGTCGCGGTGTTGCACGCCCGGCTCGCCGACTGGCGGCCGGACCGGGCGGGCGCCCCGCGGCTGCGTGCCCTGCTGGGCCGGGACTGGGACCGCTACCTGGAGATGACGCACCCGGACGTGCGGACCCGGTTCGCCGCGTCCCGGGTGCTGCTGAAGTTCGCCGCCTCGGTGGCGCTGCGGGTGCCCCCGCAGGCCGTCGAACTCGGGTACGGCCCCACCGGCCGCCCGTATCTGCGCGGCTACGACGCGGTGGACATCAGCCTCAGCCACACCGAGGACCTGCTGCTCATCGGGCTCACCACGAAAGGGCTGATCGGGGTGGACGCGGAGCGGGCCGACCGCCCGCTCTACACGCGCGGGCTGCACCGCCACGTCTGCACGCCGCACGAGCTGACCGTCCTGGAACGGCTCCCGGCGCAGCGGCGGGGCGCCGCGCTCGTACGGATGTGGACCCTCAAGGAGGCCTACAGCAAGGCGATCGGGCAGGGGCTGCGGTTCCGCTTCACCGACTTCGGTTTCAGCGGCGACGGCCGGCCCGCCAGGGTCCTGGCTCCCGACGGGGCGCCGGGCACCGGTGTCGAGTGGCAGTTCCGCACCTTCTCCGTCGACGACGGCTATGTCGTCAGCGTCGCGGTCAGCGACGCCGGGTTCGGCGGCACCCGGGACACCGACGCCCGCACCATGCTCGACCCGCGGGTCGTCGCCGCCGTGGCCGAGGCCCTGGGCGACGACGTGGAGTGCGACGACCGGGCCGGGGAAGAGGACGCCCTCCTGGGCTGGTGAGGGACCACGGCGGCGCGCTGGTGCGAAGAGGAGTCCTCTTCGCACCAGCGCGCCGCCGTGTGCCGTGCGCCCCCAAGCACCGCACGCACGGCACACCGTGCGCGGGACACACCACGCGCAGCGCTTAGCGGGGCGCAACCCGTGCGCCAGCAGGGCTTAAGGGACGGCGGCCAGGATCTCTCCGGGCGGGCCACCCGGCCGGGGGACATCCCCCGCTCCCGGCCGGGCAGGCCCGCCGCCGTACGACCGGACAGCCCCGCCCGCCGCCGGTACGACCAGGAAGGCCCCGAGCCCTCCGGCCGCATCCCCCGGGCATCGGACCCGCATCCCGGAGGAGACGGAGAACAGCGATGGACCATCTCGCGGAACTCAAGGAGTTCGCGCGGCTGCACGCCCGCGGCCAGGGCATCGGTGACCGCCAGGTCGCGGCCGTACTGCCGAGGATCACCAACGACGAGCCGGGACACCCCGCGTCGTGGGCCCGGGTGTGGACCGGCGAGGCCGACCGGCTGGCCGTCGCGGGCCGCCCCCTCGACGCGTGCCGGCACTACGCGCTCGCCCGTTTCCCGTACCACGGCGACGACGTCCGGCGCCGGGCCCAGGACAACTGTGTCCGCACCTTCGACGACTGGCGCCGCCGGCGCGGCGTCGAACGCCTGGTCCTCGACCACCCCGACGGCACGGTCGCCTGCTGGGCGAGCGGACTCGACTCCCGCCGCCGACGGCCGCTGCTGCTGGTCATGGGCGGCATCGTCAGCGTCAAGGAGCAGTGGGCGCCCCTGCTGCCCCGGCTCGCCCGCCTCGGCTGGGCGGCGGTGGTCGCCGAGATGCCCGGCGTCGGCGAGAACACCCTGCGCTACCACGCCGACTCCTGGCGGCTGCTGCCGTTCCTGATGGACGAACTCGCCGGCCGGGCCCGGGTGACCGACACGTCCGTCCTCGGCCTCAGCTTCAGCGGCCACCTGGCGCTGCGCGCGGCGGCCGAGGACCCCCGCATCCGCTCCGTCCACACCGTCGGCGCCCCCGTCGCCGGGTTCTTCGACGACCCCGACTGGTGGCCCCGGGTCCCCGGGATCACCGTCGCCACGCTGCGCCGGCTCACCGGAGCCCCCGACGACGACGCCCTGCGGGCGCTGCTCGCCGACTTCCCGCTCGGCCCGGACGTCCTGGGCGCGGTCGACATCCCCGTCGGATACGTCGTCAGCTCGCGGGACGAGATCATCCCGCCCACCGAGCGGCAGCTGCTCGGCGCCACGCTGCCCCGGGTGCGCTTCAAGGAGTTCGACGACGTCCACGGCTCCCCGGCACACCTGGGGGCCATGCGGAAGTGGCTGATCGCGTCCCTGCTGCGGGCCCGCGTCACCCACCGCCTCGGCGGCCGCAGCGCCCTGTCCGCAGGCGGCGCGGCGCGGCGACCGGGGGCGACCGGCGGCGCGCCCGGCCTGTTGCGCGCGGTCGGCGCCGAGGCGCCCGGCACGTCCATCGCGCCCGGCACGTCCACCGTGGCCGGCGCGTCCGGGATGGTCGGGCCGTCCGTGGTCGGGCCGTCCGGTGCGGCGGGCCCCTCCGGCTCCGGCACCGGGGTCGTCGGCCGGGCCGACGCCGTGCCCCGTCAGCCGCGCCGGTCTCCCGTCGAGTGAGAGTCCCGCACCCGTCCGTCGGCGCCCCCGCGCCGGGCGTCGTCCCCACCGGTCGGCGGCGGTAACCGCGACCGTTCCCGGTGCGCTTCCTCGCACACCTACCCAGAGGTGGCTGTCATGTCCTCCGTGCACACCCTCCGCGCTCCCTCCTCCCCGGCCCAGGCGCACACTCCCTGGCGGACGAGGACACCCGGCCAGGCCCAGCCCTGGCGCTCCCTCACCTCGCTCGGCCTCGACCCCGATCCCGAGGGCGTCCCCGGTGACCCGGTCCTCTTCCGCGCCCAGCGCGTCCCCGTCCCCGGCCCCGCCGGCGGCGAGGCCCCGGGCGCCCCGGACGTCGTCGAGTCCGCGCCGGTCCCGCGCCGCCCCGTCCGTGACCACCATCCGATCCCGCAGGAGGCCTGACCCATGGCCGACGACCCCTTCACCGCCCGCACGCCGTTCCGGCCCAGCCACCAGCCGGGGCGGCCCAGGCCGCGGGCGGTGGGCCGCAACGAGATCCGCGTCCGCACCCGTGAGCTGCACGGCTACCGCTTCGCCTACCGCATGGCAGGCAAGGGCGAGTCCGCGGTGGTGCTGATCCACGGCATCGGCGACTCCTCCGCGACCTGGGCCGACATCATCCCCGGCCTGGCCGCCCGCTACCGGGTCCTCGCCCCCGACCTGCTCGGGCACGGGGCGTCCGCCAAGCCCCGTGGCGACTACTCTCCGGGCGCGTACGCCAACGGGCTGCGGGATCTGCTCAGCGCGCTGGGCATCGAGCGGGCCACCCTCGTCGGCCACTCCCTCGGCGGCGCGGTGGCCGCCCAGTTCGCCTACCAGTTCCCCGAGCGCACCGAGCGGCTGGTCCTCGTCGGCAGCGGCGGCATCGGCCGCCAGGTCTCCCCGCTGCTGCGGGCCGCCACGCTACCCGGCGCCGAACTGCTGCTGTCGGCCTTCCAACTGCCCACCGTGCGCTGGCAGTTGCAGATGTTCGTGCGGATCATGAAGACCCTGAACACGGGGCTCGGGGTGGACGCGCCGGATCTGCTGCGGGTGGTGGACGCCCTGCCGGACGCGAGTTCGCGCAGCGCGTTCGTGCGGACCCTGCGGGCCGTCGTCGACTGGCGTGGCCAGGTCGGCACGCTGCTCGACCGCTGCTATCTGACGCAGGGCATGCCGACGATGCTGGTGTGGGGCGGACGCGACATGGTCGTCCCGGCCCTGCACGCCGGCCTCGGCCATGTGTCCATGCCGGGCAGCCGGCTGGAGATATTCGAGGACGCCGGGCACTTCCCGTTCCACACGGACCCGGAGCGATTCCTCGGGGTGCTCCACGACTTCATCGGCCGCACCCGCCCCGCCCGGTTCAGCCCCGAGGAGTGGCGGCAGCTGCTGCGCACCCGCCGCGCGCACGCCCGCACCCGGGGTGCCCGTCCCCTCCAGGGGCGGGCCACCGGCTGACGGCCGGCCACGCGGGGGACCGGAGTGGAGAACCGGCCCCCCGCCACTGCCGTCGCCGGCCGTCCGGGAGCCGCGTGCGGGACGTCACGCGGCTCCCCCCGGCGACGACCGCCCGACCGACACGGCCACCACCGTCAAACGACTGACCCCGGGGACGACGTCACACGGCCTACGTTGGGGACGACGTCACGCGGCCTACGTTGAGGACGACGTCACGCGGCTTACGCCGGGGACGAGTCACACGGCCTACACCAGGGACGACGTCACGCGGCCGCCTGCGTCGGGGACGACGTCACACGGCCGCCTGCGTCGGGGACGACGTCACGCGGCCTGCGTCGGGGACGACGTCACGCGGCTTACGCCGGGGACGACGTCACACGGCCGCCTACGTCGGGGACGACGTCACACGGTCCACACCGGGGACGACGTCTCGCGGTTCACGCCGGGGAGCAGGCCGTACGGCTCCTGCCGAGGATGACGTCATGTGCTCCCGCCGGGAGCCGTCACGCGGTTCCCGGCGGGGACGACCTCACGCCGCTTTCGGCGGGGCGGGGACAACCCCACCTCGCTTCCTCCAGCAACACGCTCACGTCGCTCCCCGTCAGGGGCGACGCCATGGCCCTTCGCCGGGGGCGTAGTCACGCTGCCCCGGTCAGGGACGCGCCGCTTTCGGCGGGGCGGGGACAACCCCACCTCGCTCCCTGCGGGGACGGCCTCGCGCCGCTTCCGCCGGAAACACCGTCAGGCCGCCCCCGCAGGGGCGACCTCACGGCGTACCTTCCGGCTCAGGCGGCCTTGGCCGTTCCCAGGAGCCACATGCCGGGGCCCACCTCGACCGCGTGGCCGACGGGGGAGAGGCGGTGGGTGGGGTCCGGGGCCAGGCGGGCCGTGGTGCGGCGGACGTACTCCGTCCAGCGGCGGTCGCCGAGGCGTTCCGCGGTGCGCCCGCACTGCTCCAGCTGCCGCCGGGCCACGTCCACGCGGCCACGCCGAAGGTTGACCAGGGCGAGCCCCTTCAGCGCGGCCACCTCGCCCCGCAGGTCCCCTTCGGCCGAGCACAGCGCCAACGCCCGCCCGTAGCGCCGGGCGGCGTGTTCCAGCAGGCCCTGGCCGAGCAGAACGTCCGCCGCGCCGATCCGGCAGCGGGCCACCCCGGTCCGGTCGCGGACCAGCTCGAACGCGTGCTGGGCGGCGGTGTGGTGGCGCAGCGCCCGGTCGGCCTGGCGGCGCTGCCAGGCCAGGTCGCCCAGCGCGTACTGGACGGCCGCCTCGGCCTCGGTGTCCCGGGCCCGCCGCGCGGCGTCCAGGGCGAGCCGGTGGGTCTCCTCCCACTCCTCCCACGCGGCGCGCGCGTGGAAGTACCCGGCGGCGCTGCCCGCGAGGTCCCACACCAGCGGCCACAGTCCCGCCGCGTGCGTCTGCCGTACGGTCTCCACCAGGCCCGTGGCCTCCTCGCGGAACCATCCCAGCGGACTCGCGCCGACGATCGCGGCCGCGTCCGGCCCGGTGTGGCCGGTGTGCCCGGCGTCGGGCCGGGCCCGCCACTCCCGTCCGGGGGCGAGCCGCCGGTCCGCGTACCGGGCGAGGCTCCCGTAGGCCCGGCCCAGCCGCTCCACGACCTCCCGCCGGGTCCGGGCGGCGTCCGGCTCCGCCTCCCGCAGTTCGGTGGCCAGCACCCGCAGCAGCGAGTGGAAGCCGTAGCGGACGGACCGGCCGTCGGTGCGGGCCTCCAACAGCTGGGCCCGCACCAGTTCCTCGGCCGTCTCCTCCGCCTCCGCCGGCCCGGTGCCCAGCAGGGCCGCGACGGTCCAGCCCGAGAAGTCGGGGGCCGGCGCCAGGGACAGCAGCCGGAACGCGCGCCGCAGCGCGGGCCCCGCCTCCTGGTAGCCCGTCAGCAGGCTGGAGCGCAGGTCGAGGTCGCCCTCGCGCAGCACACCGAGCCGGGTCCGCTCGTCGCGCAGCCGGCCCGCCAGCGCGGCGGGCGTGGTGTGCGGGCGCGCCGTCAGGGCCGCCGCGGCCACCCGCAGCGCCAGGGGGAAGCAGCCGCACAGCCGGGCGATCTCGGCGACCGCCACCGGGTCCTGCGCCATCCGCTCGCCGCCGGCGGCGAGCAGCAGCTCCACCGCCTCCTCCGGCCGCACCGCGTCCAGCCGCAGATGCTCCGCCCCGTCGAGGGCGGCGGCCCGGCGGCGCCCGGTGAGGATCACCGAGCCCTCCGTGACGGCCTGGAGCAGCGGCCGTATCTGCTGCTCGGACGCGGCGTCGTCCAGGATGAGCAGCATCCGGCGCCCGTGCAGGGCCCGCCGCAGCCGGTCGGTCAGCTCCTCCGGGTCGGTGAGCGGGACGCCGGGGACGTCGTCGGTGAGCCGGCGCAGCAGGGCCGCGCCGGCCTGAGCGGCACTCAGCGGACGACCCTGCGGCCCGCGCAGCCCGAGCAGCAGCCCGCCGTCGGGGAACAGGTCCGCCGTGCGGTGCGCGAGCCGCAGCGCCAGCGCGGTCTTGCCGACACCGGCGGGCCCGGAGACGGCCAGCACCCGTACCGCCGGCCGGCCGACCCCACCACGCAACGCCCGTTCCGCGTACGCCAGTTCCTCGTCACGGCCGACGAAGCCGGGCGGCGCCGCGGGCAGCGCCGGGGGCGGGCCGGGCAGGGGCCGCGGCCCGTCGGCGGGTCCCGCCGCCCGCCGGGGAGCGGCCGGGCGTCCCGGTGAGCCGGCGGCGCCGTCCGGGGCGTCGCCGTTCGCGCGGCGCGCGGTGCGGGGCGGCTGCCAGTCCAGGGAGGGTTCCCGGCGCAGGACGCGTTCGTGCAGCCGGGACAGACCCGGGCTCGGCTCGACGCCGAGTTCCTCCACCAGGGAGTGGCGCAGCCGCCCGTACACCCGCAGCGCGTCGGAGCCGCGGCCCGTCCGGTACAGCGCCACCATCAGGTGTCCGTGCAGGGTCTCCCGCAGCGGATGCTCGTTGGCGAGGGCCAGCAGTTCCCCTGCGAGCTCCTGGTGGCGGCCCAGCCGCAGGTCGGCGACGATCCGCTGCTCCAGGACCTCCATCCGCAGCTCGTCCAGCCGGATGGCGGCGGACTCCAGCCGCACCCCGTGCGGGATCCCGGACAGGGCGGGGCCCGTCCACAGGGCGAGCGCCTCGTGCAGCAGTCCGGAGGCGCGGCCGAAGTCGCCCTCCTGGTAGGCGGCGCGGCCCTCGGCCCGCAGCCGTTCGAAGCACGGCAGATCGAAGTCCCGCTCGGGAACGGCGAGGAGGTATCCGGGAGCGCGGGTCAGCAGCTCACCGGAGTGCGCGGAGCCGCCGGCCTCGGCGAGGACCTTGCGCAGCTGGGAGACGTACACCTGGAGGGTGGTGGTCGCGGTGCGCGGGGGTTCCGTCCCCCACAGCTCGTCGATCAGGCTGTGCACGGGGACCACTTCACCGGCCTGCACGAGCAGCGTGGCGAGCAGGGCGCGCGGTTTGGCGGCGGAGGGAGTGCGGGGCGACAGACTCACCGGCCCCAGTACCCGGAAACGCATCGGAGAGCTCCTTGATCATGAGAACGGGGGGAGAGGAGAGCGTCGGCCGGTCCGGGCGGCGTCGTACGGTCAGCAGTCCTGGAGGAGGACGGCCGAGGCGGTGCACAGGACACGGCTGCCCTGGCTGAAGGCGAGCCGGGTGCGTACGGTGGGCCGGCCCGTCTCGTCGCGGACCGGTTCCTCCGCCACGACCGTGCAGGTCAGCGGGAGGTCTGCGTCCCCGAACCCGCGGAAGGACGCCCGCCAGCGGGTCAGCAGGGCGTGGGCGGGCCGCAGCCCGTGCAGTTCGGCGGCGGCGAGCAGCGACGCCTGCCGGGACGCCTCCAGGAACACCGGGCCGGGGACATGGTCGCCGGGCAGCGCCGTGAAGACCTCGTGCCCGGGATCGGCGGCCACGGGCAGCACGAACTCCCCGTAGGGCGCCCGCAGCGGCGGTCCCACGACGACGTTGCGCGGGTCCTCGCGCCCCACCGACCGCGGTGCCACGGCGGCCGGTTCCTCCTGCGTGACCACCGTCATGGAGGCCAGCGGGAGCACCACCGGAGTGGTGCTCCGCAGACTCTCCTGACGCCCCACCTCACGGTGCGACCGGTACACCCCCGGCATCAGGAACTGTAGCCGCGCGGAAGCGCTCCCACAGGGGACACCGTCGATCGCCACGTCGCTGCGGCAGTCGAGGCCGCGCGGGACGCCGTTGACCACGTCCACGGGCGTCACGGTGAGGTCCAGCGTCAGATGGGCCGGACGGCCGGTACGGCGCCACGGGGCCGGGTCGAGGACGTCGAGCCCGCTGGAGACGAACACGGCGGGGCGTTCGGCGGGCACCCGGAAGTACTGGTGGGCGACGAAGTGCGTCGCCTGGCGCAGGGTCTCCGCGATGTAGAGCAGATCGTGGAAGGTGCCCGGCCCGTCGGTGAACGTCCCGTGCTCCTGGGGCAGTTCGGCGGAGAGCGCGAAGTGCTGCTCCACGGGAGCGGCGGCGTCCAGCAGGAAGCCCTCCGGTGTGACGGGTCTGTGCAGCAGGTGCAGCGGTGCGACGAGACCTCTGGAGTCCGGGGCGGAGGGGGCGGGCTGAGAGGTGAAGGTGATGTCCATTGCAGCTCCTTCTGGGATGGCCGGCCCGGGATGAGCGTGGGGCGCGGCCGGTGCGCACAACGCCACAGGGCGGTGGCGAAAGGATTCCGCCACCGCCTCCACGGTGTCCTGGATCACTGGTATCGGCCTGTACCTGGCCTGGAACCGGGCTGGATCACCGCGGAATCTGGCCATCCGGCGACCGGACACCGGGTGGTGCGAGGGTTACGCGGCCTGCGTGGAACGTGCGGCGACCAGGGGATGGTCGGCGGCGAGCGGCCCCGCCGCGCTCGCTCCGCCCGGCGACCCGAGTTCGGCGAACACCTCGGTGTCCGCGGTCCGGTACTCGCTCCACTCGGCCGGGACGTCGTCCTCGAAGAAGATCGCCTCCACCGGGCAGACGGGTTCGCAGGCACCGCAGTCGACGCATTCGTCGGGCTGGATGTAGAGCTTCCTCGGCCCCTCGTAGATGCAGTCGACCGGGCATTCGTCGATGCACGCGCGGTCCTTGACGTCGACACAGGGCTGAGCGATCACATAGGTCATCTGGTGTCCCTCCCCGGGGCACTGCGGTCGAATGGTGACGGTGTTGCGGTGACGGTGCCGTGGTTCACGGTTCCGCGGTTCACGGCCGGCCGGCCGTGGTGGAGCGGGGGTGCCGGACGGAACGCCCGACCGTCCAGGTGTCGTTGCCGGCGAGGAGAGCGCCGAGATCGCCCTTGCCCCGCGACTCGACGGCCCTCTCCAGCTGGTCGGCCATCTGGGTGTCGTAGACGGGCCGGTCGACGGAGCGGAACACGCCGATGGGGGTGTGGTGCAGGGTGTCCGGGTCCGCCAGGCGGGACAGGGCGAAGGCGGTGGTGGGGGAGGGGGTGTGGGCGTCGTGGACGAGGACGCGGGTCTCGTTGTCGGGGGTGACGGTGACGACCTTC
>NZ_OLMK01000041.1 GCF_900290235.1 Streptomyces sp. MA5143a | reverse complement strand
TTCCGATCGCCACGGCTGCCGCGTCGTGGCGGGTGGGTTTCCTTGTCTTGCTGGTGAGGGGTTGTTGCCAGTGCTGGGCGCCCCAGCGGCTGGTGTAGGCGGGATCGACGGCGACGACGGGAATGCCGAGTCCGGCCGCCATCGACACCAGCCGGGCCCGCAGCCTGGCCACGGGCATACCGGAGACCAGCCTGCGGAACCGCTTGCGGCGGCCGTGCTTCTCACGAGTCGTCTCGCCGGTGAAGTCGAGGTCCTCGACGGCGATGGCGAGGTGATGTCGGCGGGCCCAGTGCAGCAGACGGATCAGGGCATGCCGGATCTGGGCGTCACGGTGGGCGGCGCCGCCCGACAGGTCGTAGCCGAACCGTCTGGGGGCACCGACCGGGTTGCCGTGAGCGTCGAGCCGCCAGGCGGCCAGGTGGTCGGCGTTGGTGTCCACCCCCACCAGACCACCCGCGCGGACCGCGGCCAGCGGCACAGTCTGCACCGGCGGGTTGGTCCAGGAGGCGGTGAGGTACCAGCGGCCGCGTGCGGGGTCCTCGTGGATGCGGTAGGCCACGGCCCGGTTCGCGCTGACGCGGTCGGCCCACTGGTCACCCCGGTGCGCGAACCTCACGCGGGCGGCGAGGACATAGCGGCCGTGCGGGGCGTTCGCCAGATGCACGAGCGGCGCGGGGAGTCTGAGGGAGACCTCCCCGCCGGGGGCGACGCGGATGGTCTCGTTGCCGAAGCGCTTGCCGGACTCGCCGTCGGCCTGCAGGAAACGCCGCTCCCCCTGCCACCGGATACGCCACTGCTCCTCGGTGAGCTGCGCGGCATCCAGGTGGTGGCGGGTGGTCAGCAACTGCTTCCCGCCCCGCACCACGTGCACGCGCCCGGCCTCCCAGTCCGCCCGAACGGCTTGGAGCCGGTCGGTGAGCACGTGCAGACGGCGCGCCTTCGCATGCCACTCCCGCCTGCTCGCATAACCCCCCGGAGCGCGCTTGCCGCCCTTCTCGCCCAACGGCAGCGACAACCGGTGCGTGATCGTGCGCACCCCCGCTTCCAGCTGCTGGATGTGCGCGAGCTGACTCCGCCGGGCCAGCGCCCACTGATCATGCGTGGCCTTCGTGATCGAACCGGCCCAGCGGGAGGACGACACCGCCGTCACAGCCCGCTTGCGCTCGGCCCACCCCTCTGCGTCATGGTCCAGCCCCACCGCGCAGCGGACCTTCAGATCCCGCGAGGCCAGCGCGCCCAGATGATCCCCCACCAGACGAAGAACGTGCTCGTCCTCCGCCGTCAGCTGTCTGAGCCGGTCACGCACCGCCACACCCGACGGGCCCACGGCGACGAAGGTCGCCGCCAACTCCCGCAACCCACCCATCCCCGATCACCCCCAGCGTCCCTGCACCGGCCGAACCCTCACCACGCTCCTCAACGACCCACACGGGCGAAGGTCACATATTCGACCGAAGAACCTTCGTTCAAGGCCATGCGGGAAGCAGTCCGGGCACTCATTGATACGCGGCAGAGCATGCTTGTGCGCAGTCAACCCTGAACAGTTCACACCCCCACCCTGGATGCACGTTGCCCAGGACACCCCGACCAGACGAACCACCACGAGGCCGAGGGGAACCCGCCATGACAGCCAAGATCCTCATCATCACCGGTGACGCGGCCGAGTCACTGGAGGTCCTGTACCCCTACCAGCGCCTGCGGGAAGAGGGCTACGAGGTCCATATCGCCGCCCCCAGCCGCAAGCAGCTCCGCTTCGTCGTCCATGACTTCGAGCCCGGTTTCGACACCTATACGGAGAAACCGGGGTACACCTGGCCGGCGGACCTGGCCTTCTCCGAGGTCGACCCCGGCCAGTACGTCGCCCTCGTCATCCCCGGCGGCCGGGCCCCGGAGTACCTCCGCAACGACCCGGAGCTGCGCAAGATCCTCAAGGCGTTCTTCGACACCGACAAGCCGGTCGCCCAGATCTGCCACGGGCCGCTGCTCACCGCCGCCGTGGACGCGCTCCACGGGCGCCGCGTCACCGCGTATCCCGCGCTGGAGCTCGACATGCAGTCCGCGGGGGCGACCTTCCAGGACACCGAGACCGTGATCGACGGCACCCTCGTCTCCGCGCGGGCGTGGCCGGACCACCCGAGCTGGATGCGCGAGTTCCTGAAGGTCCTGCGGACCAAGGCCCCCGCGACCTGAGCCGACGGGGGCAGGAGCGGCGGTGACGGAGGTAGGAGCCGGGGGGGCGCCGAGAGGGCGCCCATCCGGAACGGTGGTGACCTGGCTTGTGGTCGTCCGGGGTGGCGACGCGCTACGCCGCCAGCCGCTCGGCCTCCACGACCGCCTCCTCCAGGGTGTCCACCACGGGCACCCCGGGCACCGTCTCCAGACTCGCCCGGCTGTGGGACCCCCCGGTGTAGAGGACGGCCCGCGCCCCGACGTGCCGGGCGGCGACGGCGTCGTCCGCGGCGTCCCCGATCACGACGGTCCGCTCCGGCGCCACCCCGACGAGCCGGCGCAGGTGCCGCACCATGTGCTCGGCCTTGCTGCCCCCGGACGGCCCCCGCCGCCCGTCGACCCGCAGGAAATGCGGCTCGATCCCGAATCCCCGTACCAGCGGCACGAGTTCCTCGTGCACGTACATGCTGAGGATCGACTGGCTGTGCCCCTCGGACCGCCAGTCGGCGAGCAGCGTGGGCACCCCGTCGGTGAGCCCGCACGCGACCCGGTGCTCGGCGTAGTACCGGTGGAAGACGGCGTCCATGGCGTCCCACTCCTCATCGGTGGGCAGCCGCCCGATCAGCCGCTCGTAGAACTTCGGCACCGGCACGCAGTACAGCTCCCGGTACCGCTCCAAGGTGAGCGGCTCGATCCCCAGTTCGGCGAACGCCGCGTTCGTCGCCCCGATGATCGCCTCGTTGTCATGGAACAGCGTGCCGTTCCAGTCCCAGACGATGTGCGCCCCAGCGCCGTGCTTCCCCATACCGAGAAAACTACCGTTCCTCAATACTGAGCGGGAGTGAGTCCTGTTGCCAGG
>NZ_OLMK01000101.1 GCF_900290235.1 Streptomyces sp. MA5143a | reverse complement strand
TCCGGTGATCCGGTCGACGTGGGATCTGGCGTCCGGGATCCGGCCCGGTTCCGCGACGGCGGCGCTGACGGCCAGGACGATGCGCTCGCGCAGCGCCGCACGGTTCCACAGGTCCCGGGCGATGCTCGCCGAGCGGGTCCTGGCCTCGGTGTCGTCCGTGGACGCGGGCCAGGGCAGCACCGCGTAGGTGGCGCGGTCGTGCCGGATGACGAGGGAGCGGGGGTGCACGGTCGTCAGATACAGACGCAGCGTGTCCGACGGGGTCTCGCCGAAGGCCGCCCCTTGTGCGGGCCGGCCCTGCGCGGCGGCCAGGACGGTGACCTTGGCGGTGGACAGCCCCAGTCGTGCGGCGGCCTGTTCGGCGTCCGCCGTTGCGAACAGGAGGGCCTCCAGGTCGTCCCGCTCGGTGGTGCCCTGTCCGTCACGGCTCATACGGACGGCGATCGTCTGTGCGGCGGCGCGGAAGTGCGCCGCCTGTTGTGGGTCGAACGGCGTCC
>NZ_OLMK01000118.1 GCF_900290235.1 Streptomyces sp. MA5143a | reverse complement strand
GGCAACTGTGTCGGTCCGTCCACCTGCCCGGCCGGTACCGGCAAGGACGCCTCCATGTACCTGCTGTCCTGGTACTACGCGTGGGGCGGTGCCACCGACACCAACGCCGGCTGGGCCTGGCGCATCGGCTCCAGCCACGCGCACGGCGGCTACCAGAACCCGATGGCCGCGTACGCGCTGGCCAACTACGCCCCGTTGAAGCCGAAGTCGGCGACCGGGCAGGCGGACTGGGCCAAGTCCCTCGACCGCCAGGTCGAGTTCTACCGCTGGCTCCAGTCGAACGAGGGCGCCATCGCGGGCGGCGCCACCAACAGCTGGGCGGGGCGGTACGCCACTCCCCCGGCCGGGACGCCGACCTTCTACGGCATGTACTACGACGAGAAGCCCGTGTACCACGACCCGCCGTCCAACCAGTGGTTCGGCTTCCAGGCATGGTCCATGGAGCGGGTCGCCGAGTACTACCAGCAGACGGGCAACGCACAGGCCAAGACGGTGCTCGACAAGTGGGTCAAGTGGGCGCTGTCCAAGACCACCATCAACCCCGACGGCACCTACCGGATCCCCTCCACCCTGCAGTGGTCGGGCCAGCCCGACACCTGGAACGCGTCGAGTCCCGGCGCCAACACGGGACTGCACGTCACCGTCGCCGACTACACCAACGACGTCGGCGTGGCCGCCGCGTACGCCAAGACCCTGAGCTACTACGCCGCCAGGTCGGGCGACAGCGCGGCGAAGACGACGGCGAAGGCACTCCTGGACGGCATGTGGACCAACTACCAGGACGGTCTGGGCATCGCGGTGCCGGAGAACCGGGCCGACTACAACCGGTTCGACGAGCCGGTGTACATCCCGAGCGGCTGGACCGGGACCATGCCCAACGGTGACGCGATCAACTCCTCCTCGACCTTCGAGTCCATCCGCTCCTTCTACAAGAGCGACCCGGCCTGGTCGAAGATCGAGGCCTATCTGAAGGGCGGCGCGGTGCCGTCGTTCACGTACCACCGGTTCTGGGCCCAGGCGGACATCGCCCTGGCCATGGGATCGTACGCGGAACTCCTCGAATAGCCCCCGCTGAGACCGCGTACGCGACCCCGTCACCCGGCGACGGGGTCACCGGCCGGGCGGCCCCGCCCCCTTGGGGGCCGCCCGGCGCCCGGGTCCCGACATCTGCCGAGCCGGATTCCCCCCGCACCACCAGCCGTTTCGGGATGCGCCTCAGAGATATCAGAGCCGCCCCCCTTGTCAGGAACATGATCCCCTCCTACAGTCCCGGCGAGATCGCCTTCTGGGAGCGCTCCCAATCCCGGCGGGAGCCCTCGCCCCCACACCCCTCGTGGAGGACCCGCATGCAACCCTCACGCCACCAAGTTCGTAGGACGCGCGCATTCTGCGGTGCGCTGCTGACCACGCTCGTCGCCCTGGCCGCGCTGCTGACCGGCGCTACGGCCTCCCAGGCTGACACGACGATCTGCGAGGAGTTCGGCAGCGCCACGATCCAGGGCCGTTACGTCGTGCAGAACAACCGCTGGGGCACCAGTGCCACCCAGTGCATCTCCGTCACGGACTCGGGCTTCAGGGTCACCCGGGCCGACGGCTCCGTCCCCACGAACGGGGCCCCGAAGTCGTACCCGTCCGTGTACAACGGCTGCCACTACACCAACTGCTCGCCCGGCACGAACCTCCCGGCCCGGCTCAGCTCCATCTCGAGCGCGCCCACGGGTATCTCGTACAGCTATGTGAGCGGTGCGGCCTACGACGCCGCCTACGACATCTGGCTGGACCCGGCCCCCCGCACCGACGGCGTCAACCGCACCGAGATCATGATCTGGTTCAACCGTGTGGGATCCGTGCAGCCGGTGGGCTCGCCCGTCGGTTCCGCCACGGTGGCCGGACGCCAGTGGCAGATATGGTCCGGCAACAACGGCACGAACGACGTCCTGTCCTTCGTCGCGCCGTCGGCGATCGACAACTGGAACTTCGACGTGATGGACTTCGTCCGCCAGACCGTCTCCCGTGGACTCGCCCAGGACAACTGGTACCTGACGAGCATTCAGGCGGGCTTCGAGCCCTGGCAGAACGGCGCGGGCCTGGCCGTGAACTCGTTCTCCTCCACGGTGAACCTCGGCGGCGGCACCCCTGGCGGCCCCGGCACCCCCGGCGGCCCCGCCGCGTGCAAGGTGACCTACGGCACGAACGTCTGGCAGGACGGCTTCACCGCCGACGTCACGGTGAGCAACACGGGTTCCTCCCCGGTCGACGGCTGGAAGGTCGCGTTCACGCTGCCGTCGGGGCAGCGGATCACCCAGGCCTGGAATGCCACCGTCTCCCCCGCGTCAGGGTCCGTGACGGCCACCAACGCCGCGCACAACGCGTCCATCACGCCGGGCGGCCAGGTCTCCTTCGGGTTCCAGGGCACCTACAGCGGCAACTTCACCAAGCCGGCCACCTTCAGCCTCAACGGAACGTCCTGCACCACCGCGTAGCCCGCAGGAGGATTCCTCCGTCCGGGGCTCGCCCGACCGCCCCTGTGCCGACAGGGCGGGCCCCGCTTCTCTCCTCCCGGAGCCTCGCGCCGAATCCGGCAAGGAGCGCAAAGCAGCCACTCGCAACCCCCAACACCCCACTTCCCCTTGGCCGACACGGCACGGGTTCCGCGCGCAAGGCGTGTGCCCGGTTCCCTTCGGCCCGTAAGATCGGCTATCTCATGGGGGAGGTGGTCATGGGCACGCGACGCCCCGGCACGCCGACGCTGGAAGAGGTGGCCGCGCACGCCGGGGTGGGGCGGGGCACGGTCTCCCGCGTCATCAACAACGCGGCAGGCGTGAAGGCATCGACGCGCCGAGCCGTGCAGCAAGCCATCGAGGAACTGGGGTACGTCCCCAATCTCGCGGCCCGCTCCCTGGCCGGCCAGCGAAGCAATGCCGTCGCCCTCGTCCTGACCGAACCCGACTGGAGAGTGTTCGCGGAGCCCTTCTTCTCAGAGATCGTCCGCTCCCTGGGAGACGCGCTGGCAGACATCGGGATGCAGCTGATGCTGACCCTGGTCCGCTCGGACGCCGACCGGAAGCGCTTCTTGGAATACGCGCGCGGCAGCCGGGTCGACGGAGTCCTGCTGCTGTCCGTGCACGCCGGGGACCGGCTGCCCGACATGCTTGCCGAGGCGCGGTTGCCGACCGTGATGCTGGGTCGCCGCTCGGGCGACGAGTACGTCAGTTACGTGGACGCGGACAACGTGGGGGGTGCCCGCAGCGCCGTCTCCCACCTCGTGTCGGGTGGCCGCAGGACCATCGCCACCATCACCGGGCCACTGGACATGGATGCCGCCCAGTGCCGGCTGCGCGGCTATCAGGACGCTCTGGCACTGGCCGGCCTGGACAGCGTGAAATCCCTGGTCGCCGAAAGCGACTTCACGCAGGACAGCGGACGCCGCGCCATGACCGAACTGCTCGAACGACACCCGGACATCGACGGCGTTCTCGCCGCGTCGGACACCACGGCCGCGGGGGCTCTTCAGGCGTTGCGCGCGGCAGGACGGCGCGTGCCACACGACGTCGCCGTGATCGGCTTCGACGACTTCCCACTGGCCCAGCGCACGAAGCCGCAGCTCACCACGGTGCGTCAACCGCTGGAGGAGATGGGCCGGGCCATGATCCGGCTGCTCATGGAGGACATGGAGGAGCCGTCAGTGGCCTACCGCCACGTCATCCTCCGTACCGCGCTGGTCGTCCGCGAGTCGGCCTGAGAGACGCCGGCTCCTTGCACCGGAACTGACCGATTGAGCCTGGGGAGCTCTCCCAGTCTTCAGGATCCGCCCTGCGCCTGGCAGACGTCCCCTGGGCCGCGCAAAGTCGGCGGCAACCTTTTCGCCGTGGGTGGGCACTGACCAGTGCACCATCGGCACCATCCTGAACGGACAGGTAATTCATGACAGCGAGGCAGGTCGCGCGGCAGCGCAGACGCAGACGCAGACTCGTGCTGGGCGCCACGTTGGCGCTGACCGCAGCGAGCGTTCTCGCCTATCTGGTCACGGCGTTGCTCCCCGGCCACAAGGTCGACGCGGGGCCGGCCGCGGCCACACCCCCCGTCAGCACACAACCGAAAGCCTCCCGCACTGCCGGCACGGCATCTCCCAGCGCGACGCCGAGCCCGTCGTCGAGCCCGAGTCCAAGCGGCTCCACCAGCCCCAAGAGCAAGAAACCTCCCAAGGAGGCGAAGGCCTCGTCCAAGGGCGCCCCGAAGTCCTCACGCACGTCCACCACGCCCCCGTCGGCAGGGCGGATCCGGCCCAACACCTCGTATCAGGGCGTCGCCACCGCCTACGAGGCCGGTGTCGGGGACGGGGCCTGTCTGTTCGGTCCGAGCCCGGACATGATGATCGCGGCGATGAACACCACCGACTACGAGACCTCCCGGGCCTGCGGCGCGTACGTCCTCGTCCGCGCGGCCAACGGCAAGTCGATCACGGTACGGATCACCAACGAATGCCCTCTGCCCTGCGCACCCGGGCAGATCGACCTCAGCCAGCAGGCCTTCGCCAAGCTCGCCGACCTCAAGGTCGGCAGGCTCCCCATCACCTGGAGCCTGGTGAGCCCCGGTTCCATCGGCACGATGTCCATCAGGTACAAGACCGGCTCCAGCCAGTACTGGTGCGGCATCCAGGTGATCGGTCACCGCAACCCGGTCGCGCGGCTGGAAGTGAGCACCGGGGGCGGCTGGCGGCAGCTGCCCCGCACCAGCTTCAACTACTTCGTCTCCGCCGACGGCAGCGGCTGTGGCAAAGCGATCAGAATCACCGACATCTACGGGGAACAACTGACCGTCAGCGGACTCGCGGTGCTGCCGAATGTCAAACAACCGACGCAGGTTCAGTTCGCCCGGCACTGATCCGCGTCGACTTCTGGATCGCTGACCATCAACAGCGTCTGCGGCAGGCGACGAACTGGATGACGTCGGTGCGGTGGCCGCCGGTCAGGGTGACCGCGAGCGGGACGCTGGTGGCATCGGTGATCCCGTCCCCGGCAGTTGGAACGCCGGGGACGGGCCGATTGTCGTGATCAGCTTCAGCTGCTCCACCACGTTCGCGGTCGCGGTTCCCCGCCGGGGCGGTGATCGTCGTGAATTTTTCCGTTGCTCCACAGCGCGGCCGATGAGTTTGCGGCTCCCGGCCGGTCCAAGCTGGTGACACCCCAGGAAAGGACACCGCCATGTCGGAGCTTCTCGTCGACTTCATCACTTCCCTCGACGGCTACGCGTCGGGAGAGGGATGGCCCGGGTTCTGGGGCCTCGAGGGCCCGGAGTACCTCGCATGGCTCGGCGAGCAGCCCGAGGTCACCTACCTGATGGGAGCGAACACCTACCGCCTGATGTCGGGCTTCGCCGCAGGCGAGGTCCCGGAGGGCCAGGACGAGTTCAGGCCCGAGGAGGAGGCGTCCGTCGACGAGCTCACGCGAGCGTCCAAGGTGGTGTTCTCCTCCTCACTCGAGGAGCCACTGACGTGGGCCAACTGCACGCTCGTCCGCGACGACGCCGTCGAGGCGGTCCGCTCCCTGAAGTCGAGCGGCCCGGGGCTCCTCAGCACGATCGGCAGCCTCAGCCTGTGCCGGTCCCTGCTCCGAGCCGGACTCGTCGACCGCTTCCGGGTCGTGATGTTCCCGGTGATCACCGGGGCCACGGGCGAGGAACGCATCTACGACGGCTATCCGGACGTCGCCCTGGAGATGATCGACCACCGCACCTTCGACGGCCGCATCCAGCTGGTCGAGTACAAGCCGCGCGTGCTGGAGCACCCGCCGCTCGGCGCCCCCGCCTGACGTCCCCCCGCCCCCCGTCCCCCGTCCGCCGGTCCGGACGGCCGCCAGGTCGGCTCCGGCAGGTCGGCGCCGACAGGCACGGAACAAGATCCACCTTCCAGGGGGGGCGGACGGCCAACATGAGGACGCCCGGTCCAGGCGCCCGCAGGGGCTGAGCAATCATGGATCGTCCACACCGCCGATGGTTCGTGCGCGGATGAGTCAGCCGAGCCTGACGAGGAAAGGTACCTGGTCGCGCGGCTGCGGGAACGTCGCCTGGGGAGCGGCGGGGGCCGCGTCGACCGCCGCCCGCATCACCGTCGGCGGCCTCACCCGCGCGCGCCACCCGCTCGATCGCCTCCTGCGAGCCAGACCCGCCATCACGCCCAGAGTCCCGCCACCACGCCGCCGAGTGCGGCGCCGGTGAGAGCCACGGCGCTGCGCCCCAGGGGAGAACCATCTCGTCTCCCTGGATGCCGCCGGAGGCGAGCCTGCCGGCGGCCCAGCCGAGGAATGTGCCCGCGCCAATACCCAGCAGGGCTCCGAACAGCGAGCTGAGACCCTCTGCAAGAGGCCACGCAAACCGATCAGCCTCCCTTACTGGCCTGCGCCAAGGTACTTTCCGCGATCAATCGCGGATCCAGACATCTCGATCAACCCCCGGGGGCCTCGCTCGTTGCGCTTCGCGCCTGCACCTGATCGGTGGCCGGCTCGAAGAAGCTCACTGCACGGGCCTTGACACCGTCGAGCGCTGCGGCAAAGAATTCCGGCTGCGAACATGTTGATGAAACGATTCAAACACGGCGTCCCCGCGAATACTCCCCTTGCCGGTCGCCGGGATGCCTCTCTCGCCCGCACCCTCACCGCACATTGACAGCAGGAGTCAGCATGCCCTCTCCAACACGCCGGTCCATCCTGCGCTCGGCCATAGCCGTGGCGCTCGCGCCCACCCTCGGCTCGGCGCTTCTGCCGGGGCTCGCTCCTGCGGCGTCCGCCGCCGTCTCCTGGACCGCAAAGTGGATCTGGGCTCCGTCCAGTACGGCGAACCAGTGGGTGGCGTTCCGCAGATCGTTCACCCTGGGCTCCGCGCCGTCGAAGGCGGTGACGCAGATCGCGGCGGACTCCAAGTACTGGCTGTGGGTCAACGGCACGCTCGTCGTCTTCGACGGACAGCTCAAGCGCGGCCCCGACCGCACCGGCACCTACTACGACGAGATCGACCTCGCCCCGTACCTGAGGAGCGGCAGCAACACGGTGGCGCTCCTGGTGTGGTACTTCGGCAAGCAGGGCTTCTCACACAGCAGCAGCGGCAAGGGCGGGCTGCTCTTCCAGTCCGACATCACCACTGGTTCCGGCACCACCCGGCTCGTCAGCGACACCAGCTGGAAGCACATCGTCCACCCGGGCTACTCCAACAACACCAGCGGCACCCAGGTCAACTTCCGTCTGCCCGAGTCGAACGTCTACTACGACGCCCGCAACGCCACCGCCATGGCCTCCTGGGAGTCGGCAGGTTTCGACGACAGCGCGTGGAGTGCCCCCACCGACTTCGGGGCCGCCGGTGCCGCACCCTGGAACGATCTCGTCCGGCGGCCGGTCCCGCAGTTCCGGTACTCGGGCCTGAAGTCCTACGGCAACGCGTCGTCGCTGCCGTCCACGGGACAGGGCGCCACCGCGATCTGGGCCACGCTGCCGTCCAACCTCCAGGTCACGCCGTATCTGAAGGTGGACGCTCCGGCCGGCGCCGTGATCGGCATGCAGACCGACCACTACGCCGACGGCGACGGCCTGACCGGCCTGACCCGCGGGCAGGAGAACAATGTTCGCGCCACCTACGTCTGCGCGGGCGGGGTCCAGGAGTTCGAGGCGCTGGCCTGGATGAGCGGCACGGCGGTGAGGTACACGATCCCCGCGGGCGTCACCATCCTGGACCTGAAGTACCGGGAGTCCGGCTACGACACCGACTTCACCGGATCGTTCAGCAGCAACGAGGCGTTCTTCGACACCTTGTGGGGCAAGGCGGCGCGCACCATGTACGTCAACATGCGCGACAACTACATGGACTGCCCCACCCGCGAACGCGCCCAGTGGTGGGGCGACGTGGTCAACCAGCTCAAGGAGGGCTTCTACACCTTCGACACCCGCTCCCATGACCTCGGCGCCAAGGCGATCGCCCAGCTGGCCGCCTGGCAGAAGCCCGGCGGTGTGCTCTACTCGCCGATTCCGTCCACCATCTGGACGGCTGAACTGCCCGTCCAGATGCTCGCCTCGGTATGGGCGTTCGGCACATATCACCTCTACACGGGCAACGCCGACGCCGTCTCCAGCACCTACCCGGCAGTGAAGGCGTATCTGAACCTGTGGAGCCTGGACTCGGCCGGCCTGGTCAGCCACCGCGCCGGGGACTGGGACTGGGAGGACTGGGGCAGCAACATCGACGCCCGCGTCCTGGACAACTGCTGGTACTACCTGGCCCTCGACACGGCCATCACACTCGCCGGCCTCAGCGGCAACAGCGGCGACGTCGCCGCCTGGCAGGCCAAGCGCGACAGCATCAAGGCCAACTTCGACCGCGTCCTGTGGAACGCGTCCAGGAACGAGTACCGCTCACCCAGCTACACCGGCGACACCGACGACCGCGCCAACGGCCTCGCCGTCGTCGCCGGCCTCGCACCCACCTCCCGCTACCGGGCGATCACCGAGGTGCTGCGCACCCACCTCAACGCCAGCCCCTACATGGAGTTCTACGTCCTGGAAGCGCTTTACCTCATGGGAGCGGCCACCGTCGCCGAGGAGCGGATGCGCAACCGCTACGCCGCTCAGGTCGCCGACCCCGCCTGCTACACACTGTGGGAGATCTGGGACAAGTCGGGCGGCACGGACAACCATGCCTGGAACGGCGGCCCCCTGTACACGCTGTCCGCCTACGCCGCCGGCGTCCGTCCCACCAAGCCCGGCTGGGAGACGTACGACGTCATCCCGCAGACGGGCACCCTCACGAAGATCAACACGGTCACGCCGACCGTCAAGGGCGACATCCGCTTCGGCATCACGCGGGACGGCGACCAGGTCACTCTGACCCTGACCTCCCCGAGTGCGACAACCGCGCGGGTGGGTGTTCCGACGTACGGCGGCTCCTCACCGGTCATCAAGGCCAACGGAACCACGGTCTTCACGGGTGGCGCCTCCACCGGCAGCGTCTCGGGGCTCAGCTATGCGGGCAAGGACTCCTCGTACGTCTACTTCACCCTCCAGCCGGACAGTTGGACCTTCACGGTCGCCGGCGCCGGCCGCCTGGACAACCTCGCCCTCGGCCGGCCCGTCACCAGCAACAGCAGCCTGGAGAACAGCAACTGGGGCAAGAACCGGCTCACCGACGGCAAGCTCACCAGCGTGAGTGGCGCCAAGGGCTACACCAGCAACGACTTCTCCTCCGCCGACGTCAGCGCGAACCCCGTCTGGGTGGAGATCGACCTCGGTGCCGACACCGACCTCGACGCCGTGCGGCTCTTCCCACGCACCGACA
>NZ_OLMK01000032.1 GCF_900290235.1 Streptomyces sp. MA5143a | reverse complement strand
ACCCCCTCCCCCTTCTCCTCCTCCTCGGCCGAGCCCACCACCGAACCGTCGTCGGCCTCGCCCACCCCCGGGTCCGGTGGGAGCAAGCCCGCCGGGCGCAGACCACCCGCGGCGGCCGAGGTGCCGCTCACCTGGACCGCCGACTCCCAGGTCTGGGAGATCGGCTGCAGCCACGACTACGTCATCGCGAGGCCGCCGAGGCAGGTTCCGCCGCCCCCGCCGCCGCAGGACGCGGGTGCCTGGGCCGCGACGCAGCAGGCGGTGCACGGCCGGAAGACGCTCGTGGAGATCTCGGTGCAGGGGCGGTCGTCGAAGGCGGTCGTGCTCAGGGCACTGCGCGTGCGCGTCGTCGGCCGCGGCGCTCCCGCCGAGGGCAACGTCTACGCCATGGACCAGGGCTGCGGGGGAGGGATCAGTCCCCGCTACTTCGACGTCGACCTGGACAAGGGCCGGCCCCTCGCCCGCCCGGTCGACGGCAGCGACATGGGAACCCCGATCCCGGCCGTGCGCATGCCGTACAAGGTGTCGGCCGAGGACCCGGAAGTGCTCCTGGTCAGCGCGGAGACCCAGACGTGCGACTGCCGCTGGTACCTGGAGCTGGAGTGGTCCTCCGAGGGCCGTACCGGCACGGTCCGGATCGACGACCACGGCCGCCCGTTCCGCACGACCGGCATCAAGGGGCTGCCGCACTACATGTACGCCACCTGGAAGCACCAGTGGGCGCCCATGGCGGAGGGATGACCAGCTGACTGGACGACCGACCGGCTGGTCCGCCGGTCGGCCGGTCGGCCGGTCGGCTCAGAACGTGTCGATCTGCGGTTCCAGCAGCCCCAGCAGGGCCCGTGCCGCCGGGCTCATGGCCTGCGGGGGCGGCAGCAGGGCGACCGTCTCGTACACGGTGTCGCCGGTGCCCTTCACGGGGACGGCGGTGAGCGACGCGCGCTTGTGCCGGAAGTGGCGCGGTACGACGGCGATGCCGAGGTTCTCGTCGACGAGGTCGAGGAGGCTGTGCACGTCGTTGACCTCCAGGGGCACGGCCCTGCGGACGCCCGCGGCGGCGAAGACGGCGTCGGTGGTGCGGCGCGGCCCCCAGTCGGGGTGGAAGTCGACGAAGACCTCACCGCCGAGCTCCTCGGGTGTCACGGCCGCGCCGGCGGCCGCGAGACGGTGGCTGGGATGGCACAGGACGGTCATCGGCTCACCCGTCAGCGGGACGACCCGCAGTTGGTCGGTGTCCTCCTGCGCGGTCCGCACCGCGAAGGCCAGGTCGAGCCGCCCGCTCGCCACCTCGTCCGCGAGGGCGCCGGAGCCGGCCTGCCGCAGACAGATCTCCACATCCGGGTGCCGCCGGCGGAACGCGGCGAGCAGCCCCGCCACATGCACCCCGGCGATGCACTGCTCCGACCCGAGCGCCAGCATGCCGCGCAGGACACCCTGCACCGCGGCCACCGCCTCGTGCGCCGACCGCACCTGCGCCAGGATCCGCTCCGCCTCCGTCAGCAGCGCCCGGCCGGCCGGGGTGAGCGTCACCCGGCGCGTCGTCCGTACGAACAGCGGCGTCTGGAGCTCCCGTTCCAGCGAGCGGATGGACGCCGACAGGCCGGACTGCGAGACCAGCAGCCGTTCGGCCGCCCGGGTGAAGTGTTCCTCCTCGGCGACCGCGACGAAATGCTGCAGATGACGGAGTTCCATGACTGAGAAGCGTAAGCGCTGAATCCCATCGCATTCTTCTGTTGGACCAATGCCCCCAGGTCGCGAAAGAGTGGGCAGCGGTTCACCGGGAACCCGGACTCACCGTGCCAACCCCTCTGGAGTCGCGTTGTACACCGCACACCACGACCGTTACGCGGACATGCCCTACCGGCGCACCGGACGCAGCGGTCTGAAACTGCCGGCGCTGTCACTCGGCCTGTGGCACAACTTCGGCCCCGACCGGCCCGTCGAGACCCAGCGCGAGATCCTGCGCCGCGCCTTCGACCTGGGCGTCACCCACTTCGACCTGGCCAACAACTACGGTCCGCCGCCCGGTGCCGCCGAGTCCGCGTTCGGCGAGGCGCTCAAGGCCGACTTCGCCCCGTACCGCGACGAGCTGATCATCTCCACCAAGGCGGGCTATCTGATGTGGCCCGGTCCGTACGGAGAGTGGGGCTCCCGCAAGTACCTGCTGTCCTCGCTCGACCAGAGCCTGAAGCGCATGGGCGTCGACTACGTCGACATCTTCTACTCCCACCGTCCCGACCCGGACACTCCGCTGGAGGAGACGATGGGCGCCCTGCACTCGGCGGTGCAGCAGGGCAAGGCGCTGTACGTGGGCGTCTCCAACTACTCGGCCGAGCAGACCCGTGAGGCCGCCCGCATCCTGGGCGAGCTGGGCACCCCGCTGCTCATCCACCAGCCGCGCTACTCGATGCTCGACCGGCGTCCCGAGAGCGAGGGCCTGCTCGACGCCCTCGACGAGCTCCAGGTGGGTTCCATCGTCTTCTCCCCGCTGGAGCAGGGGCTGCTGACCGGCCGCTACCTCGACGGCATCCCGGAGGACTCGCGGGCCGCGAGCGACAGCCCGTTCCTGAACTCCGACGCCGTCACCGAGGACCTGGTGGGCCGGCTGCGCGCCCTGGACGAGGTCGCCAAGTCGCGCGGTCAGTCGCTGACCCAGCTCGCCCTCGCCTGGGTGCTGCGCGGCGGCCGGGTGACCTCCGCGCTGGTCGGCGCGAGCAGCGCGCGCCAGATCGAGGACAGCGTCGGCGCCATCCGCAACCTCGACTTCGAGACCGACGAACTGGCCCGCATCGACGCGATCATCGAGGGCAAGATCTAGGGCCTGTCGTTTGGATCACGCCTGTGCCGCGGGGCTCACCGGCAGCCATTGGTGCCCGTAGTCCGAAGTCCGCATGATCCAAACGACAGACCCTGGCCGCCGCGCCCCTCAGGGGCAGGTTCCAGGTGTCGACGCCGTTGAACGCTGCGTCGAGGGCGTACGTATGGGACGGGGACCGGATCCGGAGCCGCCTCGGCCCCTTCCGTGATCCGGCACCGTCACGATGCCCGGTCCTGCCCCGGGAGGGCGTCGAGCACCTCGGAGGTCATGCGGGATCCCGCCGGCCGCCGCCGAGGGAGTCCCGGTCGAAGGGCTCGTCGTATCGTTTCGGCCATTCGCGCGCTCGCATATGCCAGGAGACTGGCTGAATTGGCATGGTGACAGAGCGTCAGGAGTGGCGATACTCGAGTGACAGGCGATTGAGTCATGAACAAAGCGGGCCTCCGTGCGCGTCCATGGCGTCACCGTGCGTGACATTCGCTCGCCTGGCGCGCACGACCAGCAAGTCTGTGAGGCGGGAACGGGTCCGTACGGCGAGCGGGGCCGGGCGGCGGTCGACGGCGGTGCGATCGGGGGAGCTGAGGGTGCACGACGAATTCCTGTGCCATGTCACCGCGTACGGGATGTGCGGCGGACAGCGCGTCGGAGTGCCTCTGGGGACCTACCGTGCCCCCACCCTGGCGCTGGCGCTCTGGTGGATGCGCGACCGCGCGTTATGGATCGCCGAACGCCTCGACCCGCGCCCCGAGAACCCGACCTTCCCGCCCAACTCCGTGGTCCCCGTGGCCGACACCGTCCCCGACGTGCCGAGCATGCTGCGCGCCTGGTCCGCCGACGGTGTCCAACAGGAACTGGTCGCCGAGGAGTTGGCCGCCGGGAACCTGGTCCGCATCGCCACCAACGACGACACCACCGAGTACGAGCTGCTCGCCGAGTCCGTCGACGCCGTCCGTATGCAGCGGATCGCCCAGCGGATCGCCGCCCCCGCCGCCTGACCTCTCCCCGCACGGCCCGGACGCGGCCCCTCGAACACCCCTGCGCCGCGCGGCCCCCCGGCCCACCGAGTGCCTCCGCCGTCGCTCCATCGGGCGCGCATATGGGGGTGAATCGGTAGAATTTTCGGCATGGCAGAGCGGTCGATCGCAGCGACTGCGCCCGCACTCGTGCTGGAGACCGAGTCGGGCTCGACGGTGATGACCCCGAGCCACCAGTACCACGTCGGACGCGACCCGCTCAGCGAGATCGTGCTCGACGACGACCGGGTCTCGTGGCACCACGCCGTGCTCAGGGCACACGCCGACCACTGGACCATCGAGGACGAGAACAGCACCAACGGCACCTACGCCGACGGCCACCGGGTCCGCGAATGGGACGTCGGTCCCGGCACCGTCATCCGCTTCGGCAGCGTCGAGGACGGGCCACGGGCCGTTCTCACCGGACTGGCCCCCGTCCACCCCTCCGGCGTCTTCCAGCCCGCCTCCACCGGCACCTTCCGGCAGCCGACCAGTGTCCGCCCCCTGCCGGCACGGACCGTCCGCATCGGCCGCGCCGCCGACAACGACCTGGTCATCGACGACCTCGGGGTCTCCCGCCGGCACGCCGAACTGCGGGCCCGCCCGGACGGCACCTACGAGATCGCCGACCTCGGCAGCCACAACGGCACCTACCTCAACGGCCGTCCCGTCGACAGCGCGCCGGTCACTCCCGGTGACATCGTCGGTATCGGCCACTCCGCGTTCTGCCTGGTCGGGGACGAGCTGCAGGAGTACATCGACACGGGT
The DNA here is from genome assembly GCF_900290235.1 of Streptomyces sp. MA5143a. Lineage (GTDB taxonomy): Bacteria > Actinomycetota > Actinomycetes > Streptomycetales > Streptomycetaceae > Streptomyces. The sequence goes on along the minus strand of NZ_OLMK01000032.1, from coordinate 39,237 downwards.
GAGGTCTCCCTCGACGTGCAGGAGCTGACCGTCGCCGTCGACCGCGGCCGCAGGACACTGCTCGACAAGGTGGCCTTTCCGGTCGGCGAGAAATGCCTCCTCGCCGTCGTCGGCCCGAGCGGCGCCGGGAAGTCCACCCTCCTCAACGCCCTCACCGGACAACGCCCCGCCGACAGCGGCACCGTCCTGTACGACGGCCGTGACCTCTACCGCGACTACGCGGAGCTGCGCCAGCGCATCGGCCTCGTCCCGCAGGACGACATCCTGCACGCCCAGCTGACCGTCCGCAGAGCCCTCGCCTACGCCGCCGAACTGCGCTTCCCCCAGGACACCGCGAAGGCCGAGCGACAGGCCCGCGTCGACGAGGTCATCCACGAACTGGGCCTCGAACAGCGCGCCGACCAGCCGATCCACAGCCTCTCCGGCGGTCAGCGCAAGCGCGTCAGCGTCGCCCTGGAACTGCTGACGAAGCCCTCCCTGCTCTTCCTCGACGAGCCCACCTCCGGCCTCGACCCCGGCATGGACCGCTCCGTGATGCACATGCTGCGCGGCCTCGCCGACGACGGCCGCACCGTCATCGTCGTCACCCACAGCGTCCTCAGCCTCGACGTCTGCGACCGTCTCCTCGTCCTCGCGCCCGGCGGCAAGGTCGCCTACTACGGGCCACCGGACGACACCCTCGCCTTCTTCGGCTTCGAACAGTGGCCCGAGGCCTTCGAGGCGTTCGAACGGGACCAGGACCGGGACTGGGCGGGGGAGTACCGCGACTCGCCGTTCCACCGCCAGTACGTCACCGCGTCCATGAGCCGCCCGTATCTGCCGGAGGCGCCGCCCGTCGACGTGGCGCCGCCGCCCAAGCCGCAGAGCTGGGGCGCCCAGCTCGGCACACTGGTGCGCCGGTACACCGCCGCGCTCAGCGCCGACCGCACCTTCCTCGCCATCATGATCGCGCTGCCGTTCGTCATGGGCGCCATGGCCCGAGCCCTCGCGGGCAGCGAACTGGACCGCGAGACCGCCATGAACGCGCTGCTCATCCTGTGCGTCGGCGGCGTCCTGACCGGCGCGGCCAACGCCGTACGGGAACTGGTCAAGGAACGCGTCATCTACCAGCGAGAACGCGCCGTCGGCCTGTCCAGATCCGCGTATCTGATGTCCAAGGTCGTCGTCCTCGGCACGATCACGGTGCTCCAGGCCGTCGTCCTCACCCTGGTCGCCCTCCTCGGCGTCGACCTCAACGCCCCCGGCGGCGAAGGCGTCCTGCTGCCGCCGCTCGTCGAGATCACCCTGGCCGTGGCCCTGCTCGCCTTCACCGCGATGATGCTCGGCCTGGTCGTCTCCGCGCTCGTCCGCAAGGAAGAGGTCACCATGCCGCTGCTGGTGCTCCTCGCGATCATCCAGGTGGTGTTCTGCGGAGCGCTGCTGGACGTGAAGGGCACGATCGTCCTCGAACAGCTGGCCTGGCTGGTGCCCTCGCGGTGGGCGTTCGCCGCCATGGCCGGCACCATCGACCTCGAACGGATCGTCCCCGACACGTCCGACCCGCTGTTCGAGCACTCCGCCGGTGTGTGGCTGCTCGACCTGGGGATGCTCGTCGTGCTGTCCCTGGTCTGCGGTTACCTCGTCGCCCGTCTGCTGCGCCGCCGCGAACCCGCGGTGATGCGGAAGTAGCCGCGATGACGACCCCCGGTTTCCTCCCCACGCACGTCGTCCCGCCGGGCGGACTGCCCGCCTGGGAGGCCCCCGACCCCGCACGCCCCACCGTGCCCCTCGACGCGCTGCTCCCGGTCCAGCTCCTGGACCGGCTCGGCGACTGGGGGCAGGTCCTGTGCGCCAACGGCTGGTCCGCCTGGGTCGATGGCCGCCTCCTCGTCGCCGTGCCCCAGGCCCCGCCGGCCGCCGGTACCGGACCCGCCCGCACGGCCGACCCCCGCCCCCTGCTGGCCCGGGCGGAGGAGGCCCTCGCGCGCTACCGCACCGAGGCGGAGGCCCTCGCGGCCGGACGGCTCGACGGAGGGGCCTTCCGCGACCGGATGAAGGGCCTGCGGATCGGTGTCGTCGTCGACGGCGACTCGCTGTGGCTGTTCGACGCCGCGCACGAGCGGTGGGTGTACTGCGACGGCACCCGGCTGAGCACGTTCGCCGTCGCCGGGGAACCCCAGGAGGACCCGGGCCCACCGGCGGCCGCCGCTCCCGCCCCGGCCCCGTCCCGGGTCGCCGCCCCGGATCCGGGTGCGGCACCGTCGCCGGCTGAGGCACGGGCGCCCGCCCCGGCCCCGGAGCCGACAAGGAGCCGGGAACCGACCCGCGTGGTGGGGGAGCTCGGGCCGGAGGAGCCCGCCCCGGAAGAACACGGGCGGGCGGACACCGCGCCCGTGCGGCACGAGCGGGCGGACACCGCGCCGGTGGAGCAGGAGGCGATGGACACCGAGCCCGGGGCGCGGAAGCGTTCGGAGGAACCCCACCCCCGTCGGCAGGGGCCGAGCGACCACCAACCCACCCGTCTCGTGCGCCCGGTGACGCCCGATGAGTGAGACGCGACCGTACGCGGGTCGGCCGTCCGACCTGGTCGGGCAGCAGATCGCCGGCTACCGCATCGAACACGAGATCGGCCGCGGCGGTATGGCCGTCGTCTACCGGGCCAGGGACCTGCGGCTGGACCGGACCGTCGCGCTGAAGCTCCTCGCCCCCGAGCTGGCCCGCAACGACACCTTCCGCCGCCGCTTCACCCATGAGTCACGGGTCGCCGCCGCGATCGACCACCCGCACATCGTGCCGGTCTTCGAGGCGGGGGAGACCGAGGGCGTCCTGTACATCGCCATGCGGTACGTGGCAGGCCGGGACCTGCGCAACCTCCTGGACCGGGAGGGCCCGTTGTCGCTGACGACCGCCACCCGGATCACCGGCCAGGTGGCCTCCGCGCTGGACGCCGCGCACGACCACGGTCTGGTGCACCGGGACGTCAAACCCGGCAACATCCTCGTCTCGCAGGGCACGGACAGCGACCATCCCGAGCACGTCTACCTCACCGACTTCGGTCTGACGAAGAAGTCGCTGTCGCTGACCGGGTTCACCACCGTCGGCCAGTTCGTGGGGACGCTCGACTACGTGGCGCCCGAGCAGATCTCCGGCAAGCCCGTCGACGGCCGCTGCGACGTCTACAGCCTCGCCTGCGTGGTCCACGAGACCCTCGCCGGGCGCCCGCCCTTCCAGCGCGACGACGACATGGCGCTGCTCTGGGCCCACCAGTACGACCAGCCGCCGCCGCTGACCGAGCACCGCCCCGATCTGCCGGCGCCCGTCGACGACGTGCTGGCGAGGGCGCTGGCCAAGAGCCCCGACGACCGCTACGACTCGTGCCTGTCCTTCGTGGCCGCGCTCAGGGTCGCCGGTACGCGGCACGGCACGTCGACCGGGCATCCGCCGACCCGCTCCGCGCGGACGTCCACGAGCGGCGCACCCGAACCGCTGCCGGAGCCGCCCGCCTGGGCGAGGCCGGTGTTCATCCAGCCCTGAGGTCGAGCCGTTCGACCCTGGCGACGTTCTCCCGGTCCTCGGTGTCCTGGCTGGCCTCGGCGGCGAACCAGGCGTCGAGGATCTCCCTCAGCAGCGGGGCTGAGGTCAGCCGCAGACCGATCGCCAGCACATTGGCGTCGTTCCAGCGCCGCGCGCCGTCCGCCGTGTAGGCGTCCGTGCACAGGGCGGCCCGCACACCCGGCACCTTGTTCGCGGCGATCGACGCGCCGGTGCCGGTCCAGCAGCACACGACGGCCTGGTCCGCCGCACCGGAAGCCACCTCCCGCGCCGCCGCCTCCGAGCACGCCGCCCACTGGGGGTCGTCCCCCGGGCGCAGCGCCCCGTGCGGCAGCACGTCGTGGCCCCGACCGCGCAACTCCTCGACGAGGAGGCGGGCCACGGGTTCGTCCATGTCCGAGGAGACCGAGATCCGCATGCCCCGGAGACTACCCGCGTGCGCGCGGTGACGCGCCCGTCGCGCCGACCTCCACTACGGGCGCGGCCACGGCTTCCCGGCCAGTCGTTCGATGCTGGTGTTGAAGCGCTGGAGGTAGTCGGCGAACCCGGCGATGTCCTCGTCGGACCAGTCGGACAGGACCAGCGCGAGGGTGCTGACATTGCCCTCGCGCTCCTCGTCGAGGCGGCGCTCGCCCTCCTCCCGGTCGGCGGGCGCCTGGGCGACCTCCACGGCAAGCGGCGAATGCTGCTGGTGTGCTGTGTCCCGCTGGTGGCGGGCTCGGTGGTGTGCGCCCTGTCCTCGATGCCCGCGCTGATCATGAGCACGGTGCCGCTGTCCGAGACCGCCTCCGCCAACAGCTTCAACACCCTGATGCGTGCGCTCGGCACGTCCACCGCCGCCGCGGTGATGGGTGTGGTCCTCGCCCGGATGACCACCACGCTCGGCGACTTCTCCCTGCCCTCGGAGGCGGGCTTCCGCACCGGCCTGACCATCGGCGGTGGCGCGGCACTCGTCGCCGCGGCGGTCGCCGCCCTCATTCCGGCGGCGCGGACCGTCGACCCGGGAACCGGGGCGGACCGACAGCCGACCGGCACCGAGGCACCCGCTGCGGCCGCGTGGCCGGGGGTGTCGCGTGGCCGGCGGTGTCGCGTGGCCGGCGGTGTTGCGTGGCCGTTCCGGTCGCGTGAGTCGACAGCGCCGCGCAGTCGTTCCGGGCGCGGAGACGTCGGCGCCGTGGGCGTCCCGTCCTGGCCCGGAGCGGGGTGCTCGGGGCATCGTCGTCGCGCCGGCGCGGGTGCTCGTCCCCTCGGCCGACGTCCTGCGCGCCACCCCGAACCGTCGCCCGCCGCAGCAAACCGGTCATTCGCCTGGCGAGTTGACGCTCTCGCCCGGCGGAACCGGACGACCGGCCTCCGCGACGGGTTAGCATCGCGGCATGATCACGGCCTGGTCCACCCGACGCCCGCGTCGGGCCCGCGTCCCAGCGGGCCCGCTGCCGCGTCTGCTCGGCCTCGCCGTGGTGCTGTTCGCCGTCGTCCTCCTGCACGGCGCCATCGCCGAAAGCGCCGGCGCACACCTGGTGACCAGCTCGGTCGCCACGACCACCCCACCGTCCGCGCACCCACCCGCCGCCACCGACGCGACGACGGCCGCCCCCGGCGCACACCTGGTCGTCCGAGCGGCCGTCGCACCCGGCGCCGCCCACGACGAACGCGGTGACCACGGCGCGGGCCACCCGGCCGAACACTGCGCCTCCGCACAGCCGAACCAGGGGCCCGCCCTCGCCCAGCCCCGCGGCGCGGCGTCGGTCGGCGAAGCGACGGCTGCGGAACACGCGCCGAGTGCCCGCCGCATCGGGGCGGCGCGACCGTCCGACCCTTCGTGCGTCACCGTGAGATCGCTGGTCGTCCGGCAGATCTAGGGCCTGTCGTTTGGATCACGCCTGGGCCGCGGGACTTGGCACGCACATCTGCGGCGTTGTCGTCGGTTGCCAACTCCCCCACGCTCGAACAACCTCGCGCGGGGGGACCCCCATCGCGTCGACTCCCTCCTCCGCCTTGCAGCTGCACGCACCAAGCCCCGCTCACCGGCAGCCATTGGTGTCCGTAGCCCGAAGTCTGCATGATCCAAACGACAGACCCTAGAGGCCCCAGGCTCCCTCCAGCCCGACCGACTCACCCCCACGCACCCGCATCCACGTCCGCCGCTCGCTCCCGTGTGCCCTGACCAGAGGTCACGCACCGCCGAGCCGACGGACGCCCGGAGGACCCCCAGTGCCCCTACGCACCCGCATGCCCGCGTACGTACGCCAAGCGCGGGCCGACTCGCCCTGGCCCAGGCTGCTCGCCGCTCTCGTCCGCGGCTGCCTGCTGATCACGATCGTCCTGTGTGCCTTCGCGCACGGGCCGGTCGACGAGCCCCACCGGACGCCGACGCGGCCCTCCACCGTCCTGACGGCGGTGCAGTCCTCCTCCGGCCACGAGACACCGCACGGGCCCCACGACCACCACACGGCCGAGGAGTGCGTACCCGGTGGCGTCCTGCGCGCGCCCGCCCCGCAGTCGTCCGACCAGCCGCCCGCGACCGACCCGGCCCCCCTGCTCACCGGCGCCGCGACCGCCGTACGCCCGCCGTGGCGGGGGCGCCGTCGCCCGCACCGACGCCGACGCGCCCGTACCGGCAGGACGGCCCTCGTCCGTACCTCCAGGTGGCGCATCTAGACCTCTCGCCCGCAGCCGGCCCCGCACCGGCTGCCGCGCCGAACCCACGAACGGCGGACCGGCCGCATCCGTCCGCCCGGCCGTGGCCCGGCGCGAGACGACCTCCCATCCGTCTCATCGTCCAGCGAGAGCGAACGACATGAAGTCGATCACCAAGACGACCACCGGCACGCCCCGTGTCCCCACCGACCCCCGCACCGCGTCCGGCGGTTCGGCGCTGCCCGCGCTCGTCGGCAACACGCCCCTCCTGCGCGTGTCCGAACCGCTGACCCCGGCGGGGCACGGCTTCTGGGCGAAGCTGGAGGGCTTCAACCCCGGCGGCATCAAGGACCGGCCCGGCCTCTACATGGTCGAACGGGCCCGTGCCCGTGGCGAGTTGCTCCCCGGCGCGCGGATCATCGAATCCACCAGCGGCACCCTCGGCCTCGGACTGGCGCTCGCGGGAATGGTCCACGACCACCCCGTCACCCTGGTCACCGACCCGGGACTCGAACCGTCCATGACCCGCCTGCTCGGCGTCCACGGCGCCGAGGTCGACATCGTCACCGACCCCCACCCCACCGGCGGCTGGCAGCAGGCCCGCCGCGACCGGGTCACCGAACTGCTCCGGCGCCACCCGGGATCCTGGTGCCCCGACCAGTACAACAACCCCGACAACACCACCGCGTACACCCCCCTCGCCCTCGAACTCGCCACCGAGCTGGGGCACATCGACGTCCTCGTGTGCAGCGTCGGCACCGGCGGGCACTCCGCGGGCATCGGCCGGGTGCTGCGCCAGCTGTACCCGGACATCCGCGTCGTCGGCGTCGACACCATCGGCTCGACCATCTTCGGCCAGCCCGCCCGCCCCCGGCTGATGCGTGGACTCGGCTCCAGCATCTACCCCCGCAACGTCGCCTACGCCACCTTCGACGAGGTCCACTGGGTCGCCCCGCACGAGGCCGTGCACACCTGCCGCCGGCTCGCCGCCTCGCACTACGCGACCGGCGGCTGGAGCGTCGGCGCCGTGGCGCTCGTCGCCGGCTGGCTGGCCCGCACCGAGGCCGCCGACACCCGGATCGTGGCGGTCTTCCCCGACGGACCGCAGCGCTACCTCGACACCGTGTACGACGACGAGTACTGCGCCCGGCACGGCCTCCTCGCCGGGCCGCCGCCGCTGGAGCCCGACGTCATCGGCCGCGCGGACGAGAAGGAGGTCGACCGCTGGACCCGTTGCGCCGACGTCGTCGACCCCCTCACCCTGCCCTCCACGACCCGTGAGGGGGCCGCCGAGTGAAGGGCACCCTCTCCCAGGTCCGCTCCCACGACCGCGCCGTCCAACTGCTGATGGTCAACCAGTTCACCATCAACCTCGGCTTCTACATGCTGATGCCCTACCTGGCCGCCCATCTGTCCGGCACGCTCGGCCTCGCCGGCTGGGTCGTCGGACTCGTGCTGGGCGTACGGAACTTCAGCCAGCAGGGCATGTTCGTGGTCGGTGGCACCCTCGCCGACCGCCTCGGCTACAAGCCCCTGATCGTCGCCGGATGCGTCCTGCGCACCATCGGTTTCGCCGCGCTCGGCTTCGTCGACTCGCTGCCCGCGCTGCTGGCCGCGTCGGCGGCGACGGGGCTCGCGGGAGCGCTCTTCAACCCGGCCGTCCGGGCCTACCTCGCGGCGGAGGCAGGGGAGCGCAGGGTCGAGGCGTTCGCCCTGTTCAACGTCTTCTACCAGGCCGGCATCCTGCTGGGCCCGCTGGTGGGCATGGTCCTCACCGGCGTCGACTTCCGCGTCACCTGTCTGACGGCGGCCGGTGTCTTCGCCGTGCTCTCCGTCGTTCAGATCCGCGCCCTGCCCGCACGCGGCCGCGAGGACGGTGGGGGACAGCACGGCGCCCCGCGGGAGGGCGTGCTCACCCAGTGGCGCGGCATCCTCGCCAACCGGGCCTTCCTGCTGTTCTCCGTGGCCATGGTCGGCTCGTACGTCCTCACCTTCCAGGTCTATCTGGCCCTGCCCCTGGAGGTACGGCGGATCGGTGGGGACGGCGAGTTCGGCACGGCCGCGGTGGCGGTGCTCTTCGCGGTCTCCGGGCTCAGCACGATCATCGGCCAGACCCGGGTCACCGCCTGGTGCAAGGCCCGCTACGAACCGGGCCAGGCCCTGATCCGGGGTCTGGCGGTCATGGCTGTCGCCTTCCTGCCCCTGTTGTTGACCGCCGTACTGCCGGTACCGGCGGCCGGTACCGGACGGTGGCTGGCGGCGGCAGTGCCGCCCGCGCTGGCCGCGCTGCTCCTGGCCGTCGGCACGATGATCGCGTACCCCTTCGAGATGGACACCATCGTCCGCCTCTCCGGGGACCGGCTCGTCGCCACGCACTACGGGCTGTACAACACGGTCTGCGGAATCGGCATCACGGTCGGCAACCTCCTCACCGGTGCCGCCCTGGACGCGGCCCGCGAGGCGGGCCTGCCCGCGCTGCCATGGATCTCGCTGTGCGCGCTCGGCCTCGCCTGCGCGGCCGCCGTGCACGGCCTGCACCGCACGGGCCGCCTGGCCGCACCGGCGCAGCCCAAGCCGGTGACGGTCTGACCGACACCCTCTGCTGACGACGAGGGGCGGGCGCCCCCATGGCGCCCGCCCCTTCCCCGTCCGCCTCACGCGAGTTCGTCGACCGCTCCCCGCCGCCGGACGCCCTTCGCCAGCAGCCCGCCCGCGAAGCCCGTCACCAGCCCCCACAGCGCGGCGAGTCCCAGCGCGGACCACGGCCGTGGCCGCAGATACACCTCCCCGCCCAGGTCCCCGCCGAGGTCGCCGATGCCGATGACCGACAGCCCGTAGTGGGCGGAGATCCTGGCGACGAGACAGATCATCAGGACGGTGAGGACGAGGGCGATCGCCATGTGCACCGCGTGCTGCCACAGCCGGACCCGCGCGGGGGAGCGGGCCGCCATCACGAACGCGGCGACCAGCAGCAGCACGGCGTCGACCACCACCAGCCACCACACCCGTTCGTCGTACTCGGCGAGGGAGCCGAGGTTCAGCTCGGAGACGTCGGGGCCGCGCAGCACCTGGTCCAGCACCTGCGGCATCGGCAGCCCGAACGGTCCCTCGACCTGCCCGTCCCAGGTGGCGCCCAGCCCGATCGTGAACGTCAGCCACACGATGTTCGGCAGACCCAGGAGGATGACCGCGGCCGTCTCGGCGGCATGCCCCCGTGTCGCGGCGACCACGATCCCGATGACGACGCCGAGTGCCACGTACGCCAGCAGCAGCACCACCATGGCGTACGCCGCCGGGCGGACCGACTCCTGGAACCGCAGCAGCCGTGGTGGGAGCGGGGCCGCACGGGACACCAGCAGCGCCAGCACGAGGATCCCGGTGAGCCAGAGCAGGCCGAAGAAGACGGTGGAGGTGATGTCCGTCTCGAAGCCCACGTCGGCCGACGTGCCGAGGAAGTCCCCCAGGTCGCCGAGCGGGATGTCGAACGTCTGCCGTGCGCCGAGCGAGACACCGATGAGCGCCGCGAGCCACAGCACGGCGATCCGTCCGGCCCAGCCGGCGAGTTCGGTCGCCCCCGCGACCGCGCGGTGCCGCAGCGGCCGCAGGAACCCGGCGGCGATCACCAGCGCCCCCGCGAGGGTCACCGACAGCGGGATCACGGTCAGTCCGGCCTGCGTCTCGGCGATGGCCCCGGCGCCGCCGGAGAGCTCGACGGTGCCGCCGACCGCCGTCACGACAGTGGCCGCGACCACCCGAGGGAACGCGTCGTCCGGCAGGTCCGTCGCACCCGCCGCCCACAGACCGAGCGCGGCCACCACCACCATCACGACCAGCCCGGCGAGGACCGTGCCGAGGGCCTGGAGCCAGCCGTGCCGGGCGGTCGCCCGCTCGGGCACCGTCCGCGGAGAACGCAGGGTCTGAGGACTCACCCTTGCCACGCTAAGCACGGCGAGGTCACTCCGCGCGCCGGACGGACGGTGACCGCTCGGCTTGCGGGCGAAGCCGAACCAGAGCACACAATGGGCCTGTCGTGCAACAAAGCGGCGTAAAAGTGAGAAAGCCGCGGATTCCTGACGGCGGGAGAAGACCCGTGAGCGCCGAACAACCCTCCTCCGGCCGCCCGACCGGGCCCCCCTCCGGCCCCCTGTCCGGGCCGTCGCAGCCCGGCCCGCCCTCCACCGGCCCGACGTGGCCCGGCGGCCAGGCGCCACCGGAACACCCCGGCGGCACCTCGGGCCCCGGCGGAACCGGCGGAACCGGCGGCGGTCAGGGCGGAACCGGCGGCGGTCCGGGAGGCCCAGGGGGACCGGGTGGTCCCGGCGGCCCGGACGGAGGTTCCGGTGACTCGGTGCCGGGGCCCGGCCAGCCGGGGCACCCCTGGTGGCGGTCCGCTCCCCGTATCGCGCTCATCGCCACCGCGGCCGTCGTCGCGGTGGTCCTGGCCGTCGTCCTCACCCGCACCGGCGGGTCCGGCGGCAACGGCGACGGAGAGGTCTTCCTCCAGGCCGCGGGAAAGTCGGGCCCCGACCCGTTCACCAAGTCGACGGCGACCGACAGCTCCGTCCCACAGAGCCCCTCGCCCTCACCGACCCCGTCGGAGCCCGGCAACGTGACGCGTGCCGTGGACGGTTCGGCCCCCGGCCTCTACGGCGGCACCCGCAACACCGCCAGCTGCGACGTCGAGAAGCAGATCGACTACCTCCAGGCGGTACCCGCCAAGAACGAGGCGTTCGCGGCCGTCGCCGGCGTCCAGGCGTCCGGCGTGCCCGGCTATCTGCGCTCGCTCACCCCGGTGCAGCTGCGCATGGACACCCGCGTCACCAACCACGGCTACCGCGACGGCGCGGCCACCGCCTACCAGGCCGTCCTCCAGGCCGGTACCGCCGTCCTCGTCGACGACCGGGGCGTGCCCCGCGTGCGCTGCGCCTGCGGCAACCCGCTGCGCCCACCGGTCGCGCTGAAGACCACCCCCGAGCCCAAGGGCGACACCTGGCCCTCGTACCGGCCGCAGAACGTCGTGGTCGTCGAGAGCTCGACCGTGGTCATCAACGTGTTCATCCTGTACGACCCCGACCGCGACCACTGGTTCAGCCGCCAGTCCGGCGACACCGGCGACAAGGACAAGAAGTCCAACCCGCCGGTCGACCAGCCATCCCCCTCGGCGTCGACCTCGTTCTCCGAGACACCGCCGACCAAGTCACCCGAACCGTGCCCGTCCACGTCGACCGGCGCCAAGCGGGACGGGACCGCCAGCCCCTGCCCGTCGTCGTCCTCGGCGAGCCCGTCCTCCTCGGCCCCGTCGGCGCCGAAGAGTTCGACCTCCGCACCCCCGCAGCCCCAGCCGCGGACCCCCGAGACGGACGACACCCCACCGGACGGCGGCACGACGAGCGAGTCCGCGCCCCTCTCCAGCGCACCCCAGTCGAACGGCCAGTCGAACGGCACCTGACCGGCCCGGGCCTCCCGCGACCGTGCGGGAGGCCCGGGCCGGGGCCGCCGCCCCTCACGCTCACTCGTCGATCGCGGCCCCGAACTGCGCGTCCACGTGCGGCGCCCCGAGGGAACCGGCGTTGTACGTCCATGACCCGGAGGCCGTGACGCCGCCCGTGCCCGCGGAGAACACCCAGATGTGGCCGTCGCCGGTGTTCTCGCCGGGCGCGGCGGCCAGCAGCCCGAAGCGGCCGTCGCGGTTCGGGTCGGTCAGCCGGACCTGGGCGCCCCACTTGTCGCCCTTCTCGGGGGCCCCCGGCACGTCGGCCGAGTTCTGGTCCCACGACTTCGCGCCGGACGAGGTCAGCCCGGACGCCGAGCCGCGCAGCACCCATACGGCGCCCGCGTCCTGGACGCTGCCGATGTCCTCGCCCGCCGCGCCGATCGCCACATCCGCGTAGCCGTCGCCGTCGGTGTCCGCCACCGACAGATCCGAGCCCCAGCCGTCACCGGGCTCCGCCACACCGGGCACACCGGGGGAGTCCTGCACCCACCAGTCCGGCTCCTCCGCGGGCCCGTCCGGACCGCCGAGCCGCACGCCGACCAGGCCGCCGGCCATCGTCTCGCCGTACGCGTCGTCCGGGGAGTGCGGTTCGCCGGTGACCAGGTCGTCGTAACCGTCCTTGTTGAGGTCGCCGGAAGCCGCCACCGGTCCGCCGCGCAGGTCACGCTCGTACTTCAGCCCGTCGGCGTTCCCCGACAGATAGGCGGACCAGCCGTACCCCGGTTCGTCACCCACGCTCAGGCCCGACACGACGAGGTCGGCGAAGCCGTTCTTGTCGTAGTCGCCGGTGGTCAGGGACTTGGGCTGGATACGGCGGGGCTCGGCCTGCGCGGCGATCCGCTGCGTGGACTCCCGGCGCAGGGAGCTCGCCTTCGAGGCGTCGTACGCGAAGAGTTCCACGTCGTACCCGTCCAGGACGGCGAGGAGGTCGCCGTCGGTCTCGGCCGTGAACCGGGCCGCGGCCAGGCCCAGGCCGAACCGCTCACCGGCGGTGGGCTCCTCGGTCTCCAGCCAGCTGCTCGCGGCACCGCTGAGCCCCGACTTCGACCCCCACAGGACGGCCACACCGCCCGCGTCCTTCACGGCGTCGAGGTCCTCGCCGGGAATGCCGACGATCGCGTCGTCGTACCCGTCGCCGTCGAGGTCACCGGTCGCGACCGCCCTGCCGAAGCCGTCGCCCGCCTCGGCGGCGCCCGCGACCCCCGCCGTCGACTGGCTGAACACGGCCGCACCGCTCGTGCCGATACCCTTGGCCGAGCCGTACTGCACGGTCACCAGCCCGGCCCCGCTCTTGCCACTGACGGTCGCACCCGGCGCGCCGACCAGCACGTCCTCGTACCCGTCACCGTTGAAGTCGCTGTTGCGGTCACTGGCCCGCGTACTGCCCGGCACCCCGGCGTACGCCGACGGAGCGGCGACGATCGCGGCGCCCGAGACGAGAAGGAATGTCGCCGCCGCGAGAGCGGCCGAACGGTTCTTGCGCATGTGCGGCTCCCTGGAGAAGAAACGGCCGGGCAGCGCGGGGGTGTCCGGAAAGGGCCCGTTCCTTGTCCGGCGCCCTGTTTGACACCTCGTGGGACGCGAGGGTTGTACGGCGCCGACGGACTCGTCCGGGACGGGGCGTCGAGGGCCGACCGCCGGAACACCGGGATCTCGCCGGGCACCCACCCTGATTTCCCTGAGGGCGGAACTCCGCGCCCTTCCCGTCCCGTTCAGGACTCCTAGGCTGAACGGGTGAGCCAACACGCGTCGAACGAAGCCCGCGTCATCCCGCTGCGCCCGGCGACGGCCCCCACGGCCCGCCCGCCCCAACAGCAGCGGACCCGCCCGGCCCCCGGCCCCGCCCCGGCACCGAGCCCCGCCCCCGGCACCCCGCCCGTGCGGGAACCCCTCTGGCGGGACCTCGTCGGCGACGTGCTCCGGCGCGAGCGGCGCGCCCAGGAACGCACCCTGAAGGACGTGGCCGACGCGGCACGGATCTCCATGCCGTACCTCTCGGAGGTGGAGCGCGGCCGCAAGGAGGCGTCCTCCGAGGTCCTCGCGGCCGCCGCCCAGGCCCTCGGCCTGAACCTCGGCGACCTGTTGTCCCTCGTGGGCGACGAACTGACGCGCCGTACGACCGCGTCCCTGAGGCGCCGTACACCCACGTCGGTGACCCGCCGTACCTCCACGTCCTCGACACGCAGCGCGACGACCACCGGCTCCCCGCACAACGGCCTCTGCCTGGTGGCCTGAAGCGCCCCCGCGCCCCGCGCTCCTCGGAGGGCGCGGGGACTCACGCCGACGGGCAGCCTTCCGGCCGCCCCTCACACCACCCGTCGACGCAGCACCTCGTCGGCCAGCCCGTACGCCACCGCCTCCGCCGCCGTGAACACCTTGTCGCGGTCCATGTCGGCCCGCAGGTCCGCCACGTCATGGTGGGTGTGGCGGGCCAGCACCTCCTCGACCTGGGCCCGGATCCGCGCCATCTCCTTGGCCTGGAGGGCGAGGTCCGACACCGTTCCACGGCTGCCCCCGCTGGCCGGCTGCCCCAGCAGCACGCGCGCGTGCTCCAGCACATACCGCCGCCCCGGATCCCCGCCCGCGAGCAGCACCGCGGCCGTGGACGCCGCCTGCCCCACGCAGACCGTCGAGATCGGCGCCCGAACGAACGACATCGTGTCGTAGATCGCCATCAGCGAAGTGAACGATCCACCCGGCGAGTTGATGTAGATCGCGATCTCGCTCTCCGGCGCCGACGACTCCAGATGCAGCAGCTGCGCGATGACGACGTTCGCCACCCCGTCGTCGATCTCCGTGCCCAGGAAGATGATCCGCTCGGACAGCAGCCGGCTGTACACGTCGTACGACCGCTCGCCCTGCGGGGTCCGCTCCACCACGTTCGGAATCGTGTACGTCCCCATCACTGCAGTCCCATCCGTCGTCGGGACGAGGCCGGGCGGACGTCGTCGAGCGACGCGACGACCCGGTCGACCATCCCGTACTCCCTCGCCTGCTCGGCCGTGAACCAGCGGTCCCGGTCGCCGTCCCTGGCGATCGTCTCCGGGGTCTGGCCGGTGTGCTCCGCGGTGATCCGCTCGATGGCCCGCTTGGTGAACTCCAGGTTCTCCGCCTGGATCTCGATGTCGGCGGCGGTGCCCCCGATGCCCGCCGACGGCTGGTGCATCATGATCCGCGCGTTGGGCAGCGCGAACCGCTTGCCGCGCGTGCCCACGGTCAACAGGAACTGGCCCATGCTCGCCGCGAAGCCCATGACGAGGGTCGACACGTCGTTCGGGATCAGCCGCATCGTGTCGTAGATGGCGAGCCCCGCCGTCACCGAACCGCCGGGACTGTTGACGTAGAGGCTGATGTCGGTTCGCGGGTCCTCCGCCGACAGCAGCAGCAACTGCGCGCAGACCCGGTTGGCGGAGACCTCGTCGACCTGGGTGCCGAGGAACACGATCCGCTGTCCGAGCAGTTGCGCGGCGAGATGGTCGTCGAAGCGGGAGGGCGGGGTGTCGCCCTCCTCCGCACGTGGGGCGAGCGACGGGGCCCAGCCGGTGATCAGGGGAGCCATGCATCCTCCAGGTGAGTGCACGCGGCCACCGTGGCCGCGTGCCTCCACTCTTCCCGGAGACCGCCTCCCACCTGGACTTTCTCTGCCTGCGGCAGATTCGCCGACAGCAGAGCCGTACCGGTTTCGAGGCGTGAGTGCGATGCGTGCCCGCGCCGCCGATGAGTTTCCGCATCAGGATCGGTCGACAGGAACGACGACACATCCCGCCCGAGGAGGCACACATGTCCAGCGACGGTTTCACCACCTGCCTGTGGTTCGACGGCCAGGCCGAGGAAGCGGCCGCCCACTACGTCTCGATCTTCAAGAACTCACGGCTGGGCCGGGTGACCCACGTCCCCGAGAGCGCGCCGCTCCCGGCCGGCGCCGTCCTCGCCGTCGAGTTCGTGGCCAACGGCCAGCGGTTCCTCGCCCTCAACGGCGGCCCCCAGTACAAGTTCACCGAGGCCATCTCCTTCCAGATCTTCTGCGCGGACCAGGACGAGGTCGACCACTACTGGAGCAAGCTGACCGAGGGTGGCGGCGAGGCGGGTCCCTGCGGGTGGCTCAAGGACAGGTTCGGGGTGTCCTGGCAGGTGATCCCCACCCGGCTCATGGAGATGATCAGCGACCCCGACCCGCGGCGGGCGTCCCGGGCGAACGCGGCGATGATGTCGATGGGCAAGCTGGACATCGCCGCCCTGGAGAAGGCGTACGCGGGCGAGTAGCGACCGGCGCCGGGTGCCCCCACCCTGGTGCGCGGTCCTCCCGGAAGGGCGCGCACCAGGGTGGGGGCACCCACCACATCTTCGCTGTTTCTTTACTTACTCCGGGTAGCGGCGATCAAGGGGCCCGATGAGGCTTTCCTGTGCACCATCCGTCACCGGAGGAACAGTGAACGTCTCCCTCAGCACCTGGTTGCTCACCGTCGTGGCCCTGTGCGTGCTGGTCGCCGTCGACTTCTTCATCGGCCGCAAACCCCACGACGTGTCGATCAAGGAAGCCGGGATCTGGTCGGCCGTCTGGGTCGCCCTGGCTGTCGCGTTCGGCCTCGGTCTACTGGCCTTCGGCGGTGGGAAACCCGCCGGGGAGTTCTTCGCGGGGTTCATCACCGAGAAGTCGCTGAGCGTCGACAACCTCTTCGTCTTCGTCCTGATCATGGCGAAGTTCGCGGTGCCCTCGCAGTACCAGCAGCGCGTCCTGATGATCGGCGTCCTCATGGCGCTGGTGCTCCGCGCCGTGTTCATCGCGGCCGGCGCGGCGATCATCTCCAGCTTCTCGTGGGTCTTCTACCTCTTCGGCGCCTTCCTCGTCTGGACCGCCTGGAAGCTCGTCCAGGACGCCCGCAAGGACAGCCATGACGAGGAGTACGAGGAGAACAAGCTGCTCAAGGCCGTCGAGCAGCGATTCGGTGTGGCCGACCGCTATCACGGCACCAGGCTGTGGGTGGAGGAGAACGGCAGGCGCGTGATGACGCCGATGCTCGTCGTCATGCTGGCGATCGGCTCCACCGACGTCCTCTTTGCCCTCGACTCGATCCCCGCGATCTACGGCCTCACCCAGGACCCGTACATCGTCTTCACGGCCAACGCCTTCGCCCTGATGGGACTGCGCCAGCTGTACTTCCTCATCGGCGGCCTCCTGAAGAAGCTGGTCCACCTCTCCTACGGTCTGTCGATCATCCTCGGCTTCATCGGCGTCAAACTCGTCCTGCACGCGCTGCACGAGTCCGGCGTCCACGTCCCCGAGATCTCGATCCCCTTCTCCCTCGGGTTCATCGTCCTGGTCCTCGGCGTGACGACCGCGACGAGCCTGTGGGCGACGCGGAACCAACGGAACGCCCTGCCCGCCGACGAGGACCCCGACCCCGACCCCGAGCCGGCCTCCCAGCAGGTCTGAGCAGCACCCGTCAGGTCCGAGCAACGGACCCCGCCCGGGTCAGGACCAGCCCGGCGCCCGCGCTAGGACCGTGCCTCGGCGATGGCCCGGGTGATCTCGCGGGCCATCCGTGTGACCCCGGGGGAGCGCACCGGACACGGCCGCGGCTTCGACGTCGTCGGGGCCAGGCAGAAGTGCAGCAGGTCCTTGTCGTGGTGGACGGCCGTGCGGTCCCGATCGGGCTGGGTGCAGTAGCCGTCGTGCGCGCGCTCGTACACGGTGCACGGCAGGTACTGCGCCCATGTGTAGCGCCCGGACGCCGGGCTCACGGCCTTGCCCGCGTCGGCGACGAGGTCACCGGAGGCACCGGCCTGCCTCTCGTACAGCGCGTTCACCCGGCGGACCCGGTCCGGGGTCATCGGATCCGGTCCCTGGAGCACCCACACGATCGTCGGCCGACGCGTGCCGCCCGCCCCCGCGATCTGGTCGGTGAGGCGCTCGGCCGCGGCCGCGTAGCGGGAGAAGTACTCGGCGCGGTCCCCGCCGTAGGTGACGCCGTCCATGCACGGCGTGTAGTCCCACGCGTTGCCCCAGAACTGCAGCACGACGTAGTCCGGGCGCAGCCGTCGCACCAGCGCCGCCGCCTTGTCGGCGGCCGGCACGAGCGATCGGTCGGCGGTGCCCTCCAGGTAGTCGCACAGCGTGGTACCGGAGTAGGGGACGGCCGTGTACCGGGCGTCCAGTTCGTCCTTCAGCAGGCCGCCGAGGACCTTCTGGTTCTCCGTGGCGATCGAGTCCCCGAGGTACAGCACCTCGGGCGCGGGCTTCTCGGCGGGCGCGCCCGGGGAGGCGGTGGCCGCCCGCTGCCGTGTGGTCGGCGACGCGTCGGGGGCGGAGGGCGCCGAGGGCGCCTCGTCCGGGGGCGCCTGCGGATCCCCGCACCCGCCGAGCAGCAGTGCGGACAGCACCGCCCCCGCCACTGCCACCATCCACGGCTTGCGCATGCGCGACTCCCGCCCCGGCCACCGAAACGGCTCACCAGGCAAGCACAGCCCGGCACCGGGGGGAAGCCCTTCACCGGCCACGAGGGCGCCCGGCGCGCCCGGACGCCCCCGCACGCTCACCTCACGGCGTCATACCGCCCGAGCACGCGGCCCCCGGCTCCGGCGTCTGCTCGCCCTGCACGTACTTGTCGAGGAACTTCTGCACCCGCGGGTCGGACGCCTTGTCCACCTTCAGCTGGTGTTCCCAGGCGCTCAGCACGATCGGCGACGACTGGTCCTCGTACGGGCTCATGAAGGTGTACGACGTCTTCTTCACGAGGTCGGACAGCGACTCGACGTCCGCCTTCGCCGCCTTGTCGTTGTACGTCACCCACACCGCGCCGTGCTCCAGCCCGTGCACCGCGTTCTCGTTCGGCACGGCCTTGGTGTATACCTGCTTGTCGCAGTTCACCCACACCTGGTTGTGGTCACCGCCCACCGGCGGGCTCATCTTGTAGTCGACGGTCCCGGTGACGTGGTTCTGGGTGAGCTTCGACCAGCTCTTCACGCCGTCGACCGGCGCGGCCTTCGCCTCTTCCTTGTCCTGCGCGGCGTCGATCAGGAACCAGCCGCCGCCGACGAGCCCGGCGAGGATCACCGTGGTGACGCCGAGCGTGAGCAGACGCATCCGCCGCTCACGGGCCTGCTCGGCCTTGCGTATCTCCTCGACGCGGGCGCGGCGCGCCGCCTCCCTGCTCTTGCCGCTCTCCTTGTTGCCCTTGGGGTTCTTGCCGGCCTTCGCCTTGGATGTGGCCACGGGATGTCCCTCTCCCCGCCGTGCCCTCCCGGGGCAGGCGGTGCTGCGAGTCGTCTTCGGTGTCTCGGGTGCGGTGCGGCGGCCCAGGGCCTGCCGTTTGGATCACGCCGGCTGCGGGCTGGGGCACCTTGATGCCGCAGATGTGCGTGCCAAGCCCCGCGGCCCAGGCGTGATCCGGACGACAGGCCCTAAACCCGGAGCAACTGCAGGACGTGGAGGTCGGGCGGGCGGGCCCGGCCGGGTGCCCGGGCCGGGTCGAGCGCCGACACGGCGGGCTCGGCGGCGGGCTGCCAGGGCACGGTGCTGTGGTCGGCGCCCGGCAGCGGCGCGTGGCCGAGAACGGCCCGTGGGTCGGACGAGTGGCAGTCGTGTCCGGGTCCCTCTTCGCACGGGTCGTGCTCCGCTTGGTCGGCCCGTGCCGCCACGACGGACGCTCCCGCCGTCGCCGCGCCGGAGAACACCGGCCCCGTGAAGGGGGGACCGGCCCTCCGCGCCCCCTCACCGGGAGGCGGGCCCACACAGGACAGCACGAACGCGGCCAGCGCCAGCGAGACGACGACCACGGCGTACGCCCACCGGTCGCGGGCGCACGGCATCGCCGTACGTCGGAACGGTCGGCCGGGCATGGGGCGCACCTGATGAGTCGAGTGAACAGGAGTGCGAGCGTCGCCGAAATTATCAGAAGACCCACAGCCGTGGTTCCGCCCCGGCGCTCTCGCTCGCCGGCGGAGCGATTTCATGCGGTCTGTCCCGTTCGGCGCGCGAGCCGAGCGGCCCCTGGCTAGCGTGAGACCCGCGGAGACCACCTGTCGAACCGAGGAGAGTGGCAGCCATGGCCGCACGTCCCGAGGGAGTCCCCTGCTGGGCCGACGCGATGTTCGGCGACATCGAGGGGGCCAAGAGTTTCTACGGCGACGTCCTGGGCTGGACGTTCGGCGAGTCGTCCTCCGAGTACGGCAACTACACGCAGGCGTACGCGGGCGGCAAGGCGGTGGCCGCGGTCGTCCCGCCGATGCCCGGCCAGGAGGGCCAGTCCGCCTGGTGCCTGTACTTCGCCTCCTCCGACGTGCACGCCACCGGCGCCAGGATCCGTGAACACGGCGGCGAACTGCTGATGGACCCGATGCAGGTCGGCGACTTCGGCTCCATGCTCCTCGCCCGGTCCCCGGAAGGTGTCGTCTTCGGCGTCTGGCAGGCGGGCCTCCACGAGGGCTTCGAGGCGATGGGTGTGCCCGGCGCCTACGCCTGGGCCGAGATCTTCACCCGTGACGTGGAGAAGTCCGACGCCTTCTTCCCGGCGGTCTTCGGCTACCGGGCCCGGCAGATGGAGGCCCCCGACGAGCCCGGTATGGACTTCCGGGTCTTCGACCTGGGGGAGGAGCCGCTGATCGGCCGGATGAAGATGACCGACGACTTCCCGCCCGAGGTCCCGTCGTACATCAACGTCTACTTTACCGTCGCCGACTGCGACGACGCGGTCGCCAGGGCCACCAAGCTGGGCGGCGTCCTGCGCTTCGGCCCGATGGACACCCCCTTCGGCCGCTTCGCGGCGCTCAGTGACCCGCAGGGCGCCTCGTTCTCGGTGATCGACGTCACCAACACCCAGGGCGAGATGCCGAAGCTGAGCGCCGTGGACTGAGCCGATCGCACGGCAGGGGCGGGGGAGCGGGGCCCGTGGACGGGACCGCACCCCCGCGCATGGCATGATCGACGCCATGCCGGAACGTGTTGTGGCCGCCTGTGACGGAGCGTCCAAGGGAAACCCCGGACCAGCGGGCTGGGCCTGGGTGGTGGCGGAGGACGACGAGATCCCCTCCCGCTGGGAGGCCGGCCCGCTGGGCAGGGCCACCAACAACATCGCCGAACTGACGGCGTTGGAGCGGCTGTTGGCCGCCACCGACCCGGACGTCCCGATCGAGATCCGGATGGACTCCCAGTACGCGATGAAGGCGGTCAACACCTGGCTGCCCGGCTGGAAGCGCAACGGCTGGCGGACCGCCGCCGGCAAGCCGGTCGCCAACCAGGAGCTCGTCGTCCGTATCGACGAACTGCTCGCCGGCCGCACGGTCGAGTTCCGCTACGTCCCCGCCCATCAGGTCGACGGCGACCGCCTCAACGACTTCGCCGACCGCGCGGCGAGCCAGGCGGCCACCGTCCAGGAGCCCGCGGGCAGCGAACTGGGCTCCCCGGAGCCCCCGGCCGCACCCGACACGGTCCCCGCCCGCCGGGCCCCGGCGAAGAAGAGGCCCGGCAAGGCCGGCGGCAGGGCCGGGGCCTCCTCGCCCTCGTCCCGCACGATCAAGGCCAAGTTCCCCGGCCGCTGCGTCTGCGGCCGCTCCTACGCCGCGGGCGAGTCCATCGCCAAGAACGACCAGGGCTGGGGCCACCCGGAGTGCCGTACGACGGAGCGGACCGAAGCCGGCTAGCCGGTCAGCCGACCGTGTCGAACGTGTAGTGCGGGGTGTGGTCGAGCAGCGCCGCCGGGGTCGTGTCGTTCCAGGGCTTCATGGTCTCGTCGAGATCCACCACGTTCGGGGTGCCGGCCGCCGGCAGGTACGTCGAGCCCGGGTGGCGGCGCTGCCACTCCGCCCACAGCTTGTCGATGTAGGCGTGGTGCATCCAGAAGACCGGGTCGTTGGGGGAGACCCCGGTGCCCATCTGGCCGCCCACCCAGACGTGCACGCGGTTGTGGAGGTTGACGCCCCGCCAGCCCTCCAGATGGTTGCGGAACCCGTCCGACGCGCTGTTCCAGGGCGCCATGTCGTACGTCGGCATCGCGAGGACGGACTCCACCTCGGCCCGCGTCGGCAGCTGCCGCACCGCGCTCCCGAGGGCGCGGCGCAGAAAGGCGCGTCCGTCGATGCGCACATTGATCGGCCAGTTCCCGGTGGACGCGGCGAACGGCCCGTCCATCACCTGTCCGTCACGGCTGCGGCCGGTGCCGCCGAGGAAGTCCGGCGCCCAGAGCGAGGCACGCGGTGTGCGGTCCGTCGTCCAGTCCCAGTAGGGCAGGGCGACCGTCGGGTCCACGGACTGCAGGGCCCGCTCGAACTCGAGCAGGAATCTGCGGTGCCAGGGCAGGAAGGACGGTGAGCGGTGGCCCGTCCGCTCGCCGTTGTCGGTGTCGCCGAGGATGAACGCGTTGTGCGTCGTGACGAAGGCGTCGTAGCGGCCGGAGCGCTTCAGTTCGATCAGCGCGGCGACGAGGCGTCGCTTCTCGTCGGCGGTCAGGGCGGCCTGGTTCTTGCGTATGGTCATGGGTGCGCGGCTCCTCGTGGTGCTGGTGGTGCTCGTGGTGGTGCGGGCGGGGTCAGTTGAAGGGGACGAGACGGGCGCCCTGGAGTTCATCGACCGCGGCGCGCGCGGCGGCGCGCGGGGTCGGCACGGGGGAGTAGTGGCTGACGACGCTGATCCAGCTGCCGTCGGCGTTCCGCATCACGTGCAGCTCGACCCCGTCGACGAACACGGCGTAGCCGGCGCCGTGGTGGTGGCCGCCGCCCGCGGTCGCCCTGCCCTGGATCCGGCGGCCCCGGTAGACCTCGTCGAAGGACTCGGGCCCGCCGTGGTGGCCGTGGTCGTCGGCGATCGCGGCCGGCGCGGAGACACCGGCCGTCACAGCCGCCGCGACGGCGGCTCCGGCTCCGGCCCCGAGGACGCGACGACGGGTGATTTCAGGCATGCGGATACCTCCTGAGAAGGGGGACTGCGTTGACCCGTCATGCCTATCGACCGAGTGGATCATCGGAGAAATCATGGAAAGTCGGTTGGCTACGATCCGGACAATTAAGCACATGTCGTACAAGGTTGAACGAAGATGATCTTGCCGTGAAGGGCTCCCGAACGGGTGCGGAGGGAGATATTCCGCCCGAGAGGGCGCTCGCCGCCGATGATCTTGCGGCGGGGGCGTGATCGTCGTGGCCGGGGTCACCCGCGCAAAGTGGCGCGAACCCGGACGGTCCCCGCACTGCTACTCTTCGTGGTCAATTGATCGCTTTGTGTGGCGAAATGGGAGTGTGCGTGAAGATCGCGTGCGTCGGCGGAGGACCCGCAGGCCTGTACTTCTCGATCCTGATGAAGCGTCAGGACCCGTCCCACGACATCACCGTCCACGAACGGAACTCCGCCGGGTCCACCTACGGCTGGGGCGTGACCTACTGGTCCGAGCTACTGGACAAGCTCCGTGAAGGAGACCCCGAGACGGCACTCGCCATCAGCGAGAACTCCGTCAGCTGGACCAGCGGAGTGGCCCACGTCCGCGACCGCACGACGGTCCAGCCCGGCGACGAGGGCTTCGGCATCGGCCGGCACCGACTGCTCGAACTGCTCGCCGAACGCGCCCGGTCCCTGGGGGTGCGCGTGGAGTACGAGCACGAGGTCACCGCCGACGACCTGCCCGACGCCGACCTCGTGGTGGCGGGCGACGGCGTCAACAGCGCGGTGCGCGAGCGGTACGCCGACCGGTTCGGCAGTGACATCGCCCTCGGCCGCAACGTCTACATCTGGCTCGGCACCACCAAGGTCTTCGACTCGTTCACGTTCTCGTTCCAGGAGACCGACCACGGCTGGATCTGGGCCTACGGCTACCCGTTCAGCGGCGAGCAGAGCACCTGCGTCATCGAGTGCTCCCCCCGGACGCTCGCCGGTCTCGGCATGGACGCCATGAATGAGGCGGACGGCCTGGCCCAGTTGGAGAAGATCTTCGCCGACATCCTCGACGGGCATCCGCTGATCGGCCGGGAGAAGGGCGACGGCGCCGCCCAGTGGCTCACCTTCCGCACCCTGACCAACCGCACCTGGCGCCACGGCGACATCGTCCTGCTCGGCGACGCCGCCCACACCACCCACTACTCCATCGGCGCCGGCACCACCCTCGCTCTGGAGGACGCCATCCGCCTGGCGCGGGAACTCGGGGAGCGGCCGGACAAGGAGGCCGCGCTCGCCGCGTACGAGCGCCGGCGCAAGGCCGACCTCCTCCGGCTCCAGAGCGCGGCCCGCTACAGCGCCCAGTGGTACGAGAACCTCCCGCGCTACATCCACCTCCCCCCGGAGCAGATGTTCGCCCTGCTCGGTCAGCGGCACTCCCCGCTGCTGCCGTACGTTCCGCCGCAGCTCTACTACCGTCTCGACCGCGCCGCCGGCCGGCTGGAGGCGTTGCGCCGCCTCAAGCGCTGGCTGGGCCCGAAGCTGGCACGAACCTCCCAGTCCCGCGCGCTCGCGACCCGCAAGTAGCCATCCCGGCGAGGTCGCACAGGGGCGTCTCTCTCCAGGGCGCCGACGGGCCGCGTGGCGTCTGGGCTAGTGCTGTGACCGGAAAGGTTTGCCAGGAAGCTCGCGGCGTCGCGAGCCGGCGAACCTTTCCGGTCACAGCACTAGTGAACGCCCCGCGGCCGGAACTGGACGCTGATGCGCGGCCCCACCGCCCGGGTCGACTTCGGGATCGCGTGGTCCCAGGTGCGCTGACAGGAACCGCCCATCACGATCAGGTCGCCGTGCCCCAGCGGGAAGCGCAGCGCCTCCCCGCCGCCGTGCGGCCGCAGCGCCAGATCGCGGGGGTCGCCCACGGACAGGATGGCCACCATCGTGTCCTCGCGGGCGCCCCGCCCGATCCGGTCGCCGTGCCAGGCCACGCTGTCCCGGCCGTCGCGGTAGTAGCACAGCCCCGCCGTGGCGAACGGCTCGCCCAGCTCCTCGGCGTAGTGCGCCGAGAGCGTGTCCCTGGCCTCCTCCAGGACGGGGTGCGGCAGCGGGTCGTCGACGCCGTAGAAGGAGAGCAGCCGGGGTACGTCGACGACCTGCTCGTACATCTGCCGCCGCTCGGCCCGCCAGGGCACCTCCTCGGCGAGCCGGGTGAACAGCGCGTCGGCCCCGGTGAGCCAGCCGGGCAGCAGGTCGACCCAGGCCCCGGCGCCCAGCTCGCGCCGGCTCAGCCCTTCGAGAGGGCCGAGGCGAAGGTCGTCGGACTGGTCGAAGAGGGAGCCCTGGAGGTGCATGGCCATACCAGCAGCCTACCTCGGCAATAGAAACTCTGTTCGATCACCGGCGGATGCCTGGTGGCCCGGCTCTCTCCCCGACTCCGCTCAGTGCTGCTGGGTCTGCGCCGTCACCTCGCTGGGCCGCACGACCACGAATCCCTCGCCCTCCAGCTTCAGCTGCACGGCCTCCCCGGAGCCACCGCGGATCATCGAGCCGAACGACTGGGACCGGTGCAGCGACGTGTGCAGGTGGGCCGTCCAGCCGACCACCGCGTCCGTGTCGACGAACACCGGGAGCTGCGGCGAGACCGGGATGACGAGCGGGTTGCCGTCGCAGACGAGCCCGAGCTTGCCCTGGCCGGTGAACACGCTGTTGAACAGCCCGCCCCCGGTCATGCCGGCGCCCTTCACCGTCTTGATCTCGTACGACAGCGTGGCGTCGAAACACAGCACGTTGCGCCCGTTGACGGTGAACACATCGCCCGGCTCGATGTCGACGATGAAGCAGTTCTGCGCCTCGTGCGCGAACCAGGCCTCACCCTGACCCCGCACCGCCATCAGCGGCAGCCCCTCCCCGGTCACCGCGCGCTTGAGCATGCCGCCCACGCCCTGACCCTTGCGTTCGAACTGCAGGTTCCCCCGGAAGGCGATCATCGCGCCCTGCCGCGCGAGCATCTCACCGTTGACGGCGTACTTGATGGACTTGGCGTTCTGCACACTCATCCCCGGCGCGTGCGCCGGCTGGACCATGTGCTCGTTGGAGAAAAGATCGCTCTTCATACCGGCATGCTGGCCCGGAGCCCCGGATTCCGCCAAGCGACGCGCGGAGCAGGGGGATTGAGGCGCCTGGCACCGTCCGGAGCGGAATGGTAAAAGCGGGCATGACCAACAAGAACGTCGGCGTCGACATCCCCGACCGGCGGGGCCGCACCGGACTCGACCACACGGGCCTCGACCTCACCGGCAACCCGCGGGTCAGGGTGCGGGACGTGAAACTGCTGTCCTGCCACTGGTACGTGGAGCGCACCACCACCTTCGAGTTCCAGCACGCCGACGGCACCTGGAGCACCCAGGAACGCGAGACGCACGACCGGGGCAACGGCGCCACCGTCCTGCTCTACGACACCGCACGCGAAACCGTCCTCCTCACCCGCCAGTTCCGCTATCCCGTGTACGTCAACGGCCACACCGACGGCATGCTCGTGGAGACGCCGGGCGGTCTGCTCGACGAGGAGGACGAGCATCCCGAGGTCGCCGTGCGCCGTGAGGTCGTCGAGGAGACGGGGCACACGATCGGCGACATCCAGCACGTCTTCGACGTCTATATGAGCCCCGGCTCCGTCACCGAGCGGATCGGCTTCTTCGCCGCCCCGTACAGCCCCTCGACCCGCACCCACGAGGGCGGCGGCCTCGACGAGGAGGGCGAGGACATCGAACTCGTCGAACTGCCCTTCCGGCGCGCCCTGGAGATGATCCGCAGCGGGGAGATCGCCGACGCCAAGACCATCATGCTGCTGCAATGGGCGGCGCTGGAGGGCCCGTTCAGGACGTGATCCCCCTCGACGCGCTGGCCTCGTACATGGGCGCCGTGGCCGTCAGGCGCCCTCCAGCGCCTCGGCGGCCTCGGCGGCGACCGCCTCGGCGACCGCGGTCAGCGCCGGGGAGTCCAGCTTCCACTGCTGCCAGAACAGCGGGGCGTCCATGGCCCGCTCGGGGGCGAGGCCGACCAGTCGTCCCGCCGCGAGCAGCGGCTCCGCCTGGGTGGCGGGCACCATGCCCCAGCCCATCCCGCCGACCACCGCGTCGACGAAACCCTCCGACGTCGGCACGTAGTGCCGTCGCGCCGAGGCCGGGCGGCCCCCGGTCAGCCGCCGTACGAAGGCGTCCTGGAACTCGTCCCGCCGGTCGAAGAACACCACCGGCGCGTCGACGATCGCCTCCTCCAGCGGCACCTGGGATCCGACGCCGAACCACCGCCGGGCGAAGGCAGGAGCCGCGACGGGCAGATACCGCATCCGCCCGAGGGCCCGCACGGAACAGCCGGCCACGGCGTCCGGCGCCGAGGTGACCGCGGCCATCACCAGCCCCTCGCGCAGCAGCCGGGCCGTGTGCTGCTCGTCCTCGCGCAGCAACTCGTAACAGGGCCGCAGCTCCTCCGGCACCCGGGTCAGGGCGGGCAGGAACCAGGTGGCCAGCGAGTCCGCGTTCACCGCGATCGACACCCGGGTCGCCTCCCCGGCGCCCGTCATGCCGAGCGCGGTGTGCGCGTCGTGCTCCAGCCGGGACAGCTGGCGGGCGAACCGCACGATCACCTCGCCCGACTCGGTGGGCCGCACCGGCTTCTCCCGGATCAGCAGGACCCGGCCCACCCGCTGCTCCAGGGCCTTGACCCGCTGGCTGACCGCCGACGGCGTCACATGCAGCGCGCCCGCCGCGGCGTCGAACGTGCCCTCGTCCACCACGGCCAGCAGGGTCCGGACGAGATCGAGCGGAAGCTGGGACATCATGGATGCTAATGATAGGTAAGAATCTTTAGCTGTACGAATGGCTCGGGGTTTCCTAGCGTCGACCCCGTGATCAGCGAAATGACCGCCCTCAGCGCCGGCTTCGGCACCGGCCTCTCCCTCATCGTCGCCATCGGCGCCCAGAACGCCTTCGTCCTGCGCCAAGGGCTGCACCGGGACGCGGTGCTCCCGGTCGTGGCGATCTGTGCCCTGTCCGACGCGGCGCTGATCGCGCTCGGCGTCGCCGGGGTCGGCGCCGTGGTCGTCGCCTGGCCGGCCGTCCTCACCGTGGTCGCCCTCGTCGGCGGCGGTTTCCTCCTCGTGTACGGCGTCCTCGCCGCACGACGCGCCCTCAGGCCCGCCGGGGAGGCGCTGCGGGCCGGCAGCGGAACGGCCGGCTCGGTACGCCGGGCCGTCCTCACCTGTCTGGCGCTGACCTGGCTGAACCCGCACGTCTACCTCGACACCGTCTTCCTGGTCGGCTCCATCGCCGCCGACCGCGGCCCCCTGCGCTGGACCTTCGGCATCGGCGCGGCCCTGGCGAGCCTGTGCTGGTTCGCCGCCCTCGGGTTCGGCGCCCGCCTGCTCAGCCGCTACCTGTCCCGCCCCGAGGCATGGCGCGCCCTCGACGGCCTGGTCGCCGTCACCATGCTCGTCCTCGGCGGCATGCTGATCGTCGGGGCGTGAGCGGGGGAGCGGAGCGCACCGGCGCGGGCGGGACCGGCGGGCGGGGCCGCGACGACAGCATGTGAGACGGCGGCGAAACCGGCTGTCCCGACGGTGGTGATCTCCGCGATAGTGGTGCCCCGTATCAAAAGATGTATCGAGCAACGGGATGCGCGTGGACACCACCAAGAGCACCGGCGACGACACCGCCCCGGAGGGCGACTCCGGGGCCGCGCCCCGCGGCGGCTGGCGCCGCTTCGCGATGGACACCCGCCCGCTGCGCCGCCCCGCCTACCGGCGTCTGTGGTCCTCCACCGTCGTCACGGCCGTCGGCAGCCAGCTGACCGCCGTCGCCGTGCCCAAGCAGATCTACGACATCACCGGCTCCTCGGCCTGGGTCGGCTACGCGAGCCTCGCCGGACTCCTCCCCATGGTGATCTTCGCGCTGTGGGGCGGCGCCGTCGCCGACAGCGTGGACCGCCGCACCCTGCTCCTGGTCACCAACACCGGGATCGCCGTCACGTCGGTGCTGTTCTGGGTCCAGGCCGTCACCGGCCTCGCGTCGGTGTGGGTGCTGATGGTGCTCCTCGCCGTCCAGCAGGCGTTCTTCGGCCTCAACTCACCCGCCCGCAACGCCTCCATCGCCCGTCTCGTCCCCGCCGGTGAACTGGCCGCCGCGGGCGCCCTCGGCTCGACCGTGATGCAACTCGGTCTGGTGGCGGGCCCGCTGCTCGCCGGCGCCCTCATCCCGGTGATCGGCCTGGCCGAGCTGTATCTGATCGACGCCCTCGCCCTGTGCGTCACCCTGTGGGCGGTTTACAAGCTGCCCGCACTGCCGCCCCTGGACTCCTCCACCACGCGGCGCGCCGGCTGGCGTGAGGTCGCCGCCGGTTTCCGCTACATCGCCCTGCACAAGGTGCTGCTGCTGTCGTTCCTCGCCGACATCATCGCGATGGTCCTCGGTATGCCCCGCGCCCTGTTCCCGCAGCTCGCCGACACCACCTACGCCCCCTACGGCGAAGGTCTGGCCCTCGGTCTGCTGTTCGCCGCCATCCCGATCGGGGCCGTCCTCGGCGGGCTGACCTCCGGCACCTTCTCCCGTTCCTCCCGGCACGGTCTGATGGTCATCCTCGCCGTCCTGGCCTGGGGCGCGGCCATCACCGGGTTCGGGCTGAGCACCAGCCTGTGGGTCGCCGTGGCGTTCCTCGTCGCCGCCGGTGTCGCGGACATGGTGTCCATGGTGTTCCGCGGCGCCATCCTGCTGTCCGCCGCCACCGACGAGATGCGCGGCCGCATGCAGGGCGTCTTCACCGTGGTCGTGGCCGGCGGCCCCCGCCTCGCCGACGTCCTGCACGGCACCGCCGGTTCGGCCTTCGGCGCCCGTACGGCCGTGGCGGGCGGCGGCCTGCTGGTCGTCGCCGCCGTCCTGCTCCTCGCGACGGTCACCCCGGCCCTGCGGCGCTACCGAATATCGGGGGAGGAGCGACCCTGATCCTGCGTACGCTGCCCCTCAGGCGCACACCCCACAGGCAGGAGTACGGACGATGGAGTACGTGAAGCTCGGTTCGACGGGTCTGGACGTGTCCCGGATCTGCGTGGGATGCATGAGTTTCGGGCTCCCCGATCGAGGCACGCACGAGTGGACGCTGGACGAGGAGGCGTCCCGCCCGCTGATCCGCCGGGCGCTGGACGCCGGGCTGAACTTCTTCGACACGGCGAACATCTACTCCGACGGCACCAGCGAGGAGATCGTCGGCACCGCCCTCGCCGAGTTCGCGCGGCGCGACGAGATCGTGATCGCCACCAAGGTCAACGGCGCCATGCACCAGGGCCCCAACGCCTGGGGCCTGTCCCGCAAGGCGATCATGACGGAGATCGACAACAGCCTGAGCCGCCTCGGCACCGACTACGTGGACCTCTACCAGATCCACCGCTTCGACCCGAACACCCCGGTCGAGGAGACGATGGAGGCCCTGCACGACGTGGTGAAGGCGGGCAAGGCCCGCTACATCGGCGCGAGTTCCATGTACGCGTGGCAGTTCTCGAAGATGCAGTACACGGCCCGGACGAACGGCTGGACCCGGTTCGTGTCGATGCAGAACCACTACAACCTCCTCTACCGCGAGGAGGAGCGGGAGATGCTGCCGCTGTGCGAGGACCAGAGCGTGGCCACGCTGCCCTGGAGCCCGCTCGCCCGCGGCCGTCTCACCCGCGACTGGGGCACCGTCACCGAACGCACCGAGGCCGACGACTTCGGCCGGACCCTCTACCAGGAGGGTGACCGTGAGATCGTCGACGCGGTCACCCGCATCGCCGGCGAGCGCGGCGTCCCCCGTGCCCGAATCGCCCTCGCCTGGCTGCTGAGCCGGCCCACCGTCACGGCCCCCGTCGTCGGCGCCACCAAGCCCCACCACCTCGACGACGCGGTGTCCGCCCTCGACATCATCCTCACCGAGAAGGAGATCGAGGAACTGGAGCGGCCCTACACGCCCCGCGCGATCAGCGGCCACTGAGCCCCACCCACCCCTGGGCGAGACGCAGGTGCGGGGTCCGCGCGCCGGACGGGCCGGGACCGGTGCGCGGACGCCGGGGGCGGCGCGCGCATGTCGGGGACCGGTGTGCGGGCGCCCGCCCCGAGCGCGGGTCAGGGGCGGGTGTACTCCTGGCGCACGGTCGTGGCGAGCCGGGTCAGCGCCTCCTCGGCGCCTTCCCGGTCGGTCTTGTCCAGCAGGGCGAGGGCGTCCGCAGCGGCCAGCCGCACCCGCTGCGGCACCTCGTCCAGGGCGGCCATCCGGTAGGCGATCGTGCGCCGGGCCTCACGCTCCTCGGCGGTGACCCCGAACGGCCCGGTTCGGGGGAAGACCGCGGCCTCGTACGCGGTCACATGGATGAGCACCCCGTGCGCGATCCCCTCGGCGTATCCCCGCTGCCCCGCCTGACGCTGTGCCATGGCGAAGTGCGCCATTGTCCGCCGCCGCACGATGAGCGCCCCCACCATGCCCACGAGACCCGCGCACACCGCCGCGCCCAGCGCGACGAGGCCACCGCCGAGCAGTGCGCCGATGAGGGCGCCGCCCGCCATGAGCAGACAGGTCAGCCCGGTGGTCAGCATCAGCAGGGCGCGTGCGGGAGTGAGCGAGGCCATGGCGTGCAGTCTCTCAGCTTCACGACCGGCGCCCCAAGCCGATTCCGCCGTGCGCTGACGGCGGATCACGCGCGTCGCCGTGGGACGCGCAGGCGGACGGCGGGTCACAACGGTCCGTCGGCCGACCCGGTCTGCGGTCGTCGACCCTCGGCGCCGCCCGTGGCGACGGCCTGCGAGGGCCAGGCCCTCGTGGTCAACTACCCGCCGTCGGGCCAAGATCGAGCGTCGACATAGGGTGTCGTCCGTGACAGCCCGCGAGTCCGACGAGGCCGTCGCCGACCAGAGTGAGGCCGAGGGGGAGACCGCCGACCCATGAACCAGATCCTGTACGCCGGGGCCATAGGCCTGTTCCTGACGCTCATCGGCACACCCCTGCTGATCAAGCTGCTGGCCCGCAAGGGATACGGCCAGTACATCCGCGACGACGGCCCCCGCGAGCACGCCAGCAAGCGCGGCACCCCGACCATGGGCGGCATCGCCTTCATCCTGGCCACCATGGTCGCCTACGCCCTGACCAAGATCCTCACGGGAGAGAGCCCCACCTACCCCGGTGTCCTGGTGCTGTTCCTGATGGCGGGCATGGGCGTCGTCGGCTTCCTTGACGACTACATCAAGATCGTAAAGCGGCGTTCCCTGGGGCTGCGGGCCGGGGCGAAGATGGCCGGTCAGTTGATCGTCGGCATCGTCTTCGCCGTGCTGGCCATCCGGTTCGCGGACGAGCGGGGCCAGACGCCCGCCTCGCTCAAGCTGTCCTTCGTCACGGACTTCGGCTGGACCATCGGGCCGGTCCTGTTCGTCGTCTGGGCACTGTTCATGATCCTCGCCATGTCGAACGGCGTGAACCTCACCGACGGACTGGACGGACTGGCGACCGGCGCGTCCGTCATGGTCTTCGGCGGCTACACCTTCATCGGTCTGTGGCAGTTCCAGAACTCCTGCGCCAACGCCATGGAACTCACCAACCCAGCCTCCTGCATAGAGGTCCGCGATCCGCTCGACCTGGCCGTCGTCGCCGCCGCGCTGATGGGCGCCTGCTTCGGGTTCCTGTGGTGGAACACCTCACCGGCCAAGATCTTCATGGGTGACACTGGGTCGCTCGCCCTCGGCGGCGCGCTCGCGGGCCTCGCCATCTGCTCCCGCACCGAGCTGCTGCTCGTGGTGCTCGGCGGACTCTTCGTCCTGATCACCCTGTCCGTGATCATCCAGGTCGGTTCGTTCAAGCTGACCGGCCGACGGGTCTTCCGGATGGCCCCGCTGCAACACCACTTCGAACTCAAGGGCTGGTCCGAGGTCCTGGTGGTCGTCCGCTTCTGGACCATCCAGGGCATCTGCGTGATCGTCGGCCTCGGCCTCTTCTACACGGGCTGGGCGGCCGGCTGATCGACCGGCTGATCGGCCGGGGTGCGGCGAGTTGCGTCGACTGCCCGGCGGTTACGCTGCCCGCCCCAGCCGGTAGACCACGCCCCTGCGCAGCGGGCCCTCCGGCACGCTCGGGTCGTCGAAGTCGTCGGCCGGGTCATGGGTCATGCCGATGCGGCGCATCACCGCTTGCGAGCGAAGGTTGGTCGCCACCGTCACCGCGAGGATCTCGTCGAGGTCGAGACGCCGGAAGCCGAAGTCCACAGCGGCACGGGCCGCCTCCGTGGCATAGCCGTGCCCCCACGCAGTACGCGTGAGGCGCCAGCCCGCCTCCACGCCGGTGAACGGCATGCCGTCCTCCACCGGATCCAGCCCGGTGAACCCGATGAACTCCCCGGTGGCGCGCACCTCCACGGCCCACCATCCCCAGCCCCGCCGGTCGAGATCGGCCTGGAACCGGGCGACGGACGCGTCGCTCTGCCCTCTCGTGAGCAGCTGCGGAAAGTGCGCGCGCACCTCGGGATCGGCGTTCATGGCCGCCCAGGGGGCGAGATCGGACTCCCGCCACGCGCGCAACAGGAGTCGTTCGGTTAGCAGTTCGGACATCGGGCCAACCTAAGGGGATCCCGGGCCGTGCAGCGAGCGATTTTCGGCGGGGCTCAGTCGAGACAGAACTCGTTGCCCTCGATGTCCCGCATGACGATGCACGACTCGTAGACCCCGTCGGCCCGCAGCAGACGCTCGCGGACCGCGCCGAGCGCGACCAGCCGCGTGCACTCGGCTTCCAGGGCGGCCAGGCGTTCGTCGCCCACGAGCCCGGTGCCGATCCGCACGTCCAGATGCACCCGGTTCTTGACGACCTTGCCCTCGGGGACGCGCTGGAAGTACAGACGGGGGCCCACACCCGTGGGATCGCCGCACGCGAACCCCTCGCCCTGTCGCTCGGGCGGCAGCGAGCGATCGTACGCGTCCCAGGTCGCGAATCCCTCCGGCGGCGGCGGTACGACGTACCCCAGCACCTCGCACCAGAAGCGGGCGAGACGCTCGGGATCGGCGCAGTCGAAGGTGACTTGGAACTTCTTGATCGAGGACATCGGCGCACCATAACGCCTGCCGCGCGGACGCGCGAAGGGAATTCGGCGGGGATGCGACCGGAAGGGGCGCGCGCCGACGCCGCAGCCCACCGCTCGGCCACGCCGGACCTCCGTCTACCTGGGGCGGTAGGCCCGCAGGAACGTCCGGACCCCCTCCACCACCAGCGGCCGGACGCGGTCGTCCTGCGCCGCGTTCGCGGAACCGAGCCGGTCCAGCGCGACACCGAAGGTCAGCGCGATGAACTGGTCGGCCGCGAGGCGGGGATCGGGGACGTCGAGCAGCCCGGCCGCGCCGAAGGCGGCGAACCGCTCGGCGAGCGCCTCGTCGGGAGTGTCGGCCATGGAGTTGTAGCCGGGGTGCGGCAGATGGCCGGACTCCGCCCGGACCAGGCGTTGCAGCGTCGCGTACTCCGCCGAGCCGAGCATATCGGTCGCGATGCGCATCGAGAACGCGACCAGGGCGTCCTCGAGGTCGGCGTCCCCGGTGCGGTCGGTGAGGGTCTCGTCGAGGGTGCCGCGGATCGTGGTGATCAGCGACTGGCCGACGGCGTCGACGACCGCCTGGAGCAGCGTCCGCTTGTCGCCGAAGTAGTCGTACACCGTCCGCTTGGAGACCCCGGCCCGGGCGGCGACGGCGTCGACGCTCGACCGGTCGAAGCCGTCGGCGAGGAACAGTTCCCGGGCGGCCGTGAGGATGGCCGCCCGCTTGGGCGTGGACCCCTCACGCAGGGTCTTCGTGGTCGGCATGACCACATCCTAACGGTTCTACACTGCACGGTGTAGTGTAGTTGTGAGCTGCACACGTACGACCGTTCCCTCGCCGCCCGGCTTCGACGGAAAGGACGTCCATGACCGCGACTCTCGCTCCCCCGGCCCGTATCGGGAGGGCCGCTGTGGGTGCCCTCGGCGCACTGGCGGTCGCCGCCGGTGCCCTGGAGTCGGTGGTGACGCCGACGCTCCCGCTCCTGCAACGCGAACTCGCGATGAGCCCCGCCGAGGGGGCCTTGCTCAGCATCGTGCTGCTGATCACCGGCGCGCTCGTCACCCCGGTCGCCGGCACGTGGGGTGACCGCCACGGCGGTAAACGGGTCCTGGTCCGGCTGATGGCGGTGGTGTCCGTCGGTGGCCTGGTGTCCGCCCTCGCCCCCAACCTGCCGGTGCTGCTGCTCGGTCAGGTGCTGCAAGGCGCGATGGTGGGCGCGCTGCCCCTGTCGTTCATCCTGGTGCGCGACCATCTCCCCGCGGGCGGGTCGAAGGTGGCCATGGGGACGGTCAGCGGACTGTTCGTCGCGGGCGGGATGGCCGGAACGCTGTCGGCCGGTCCCGTCGCGGAAGGGCTGTCGCGCCACTGGATGTTCGCGCTGCCGACGATCGCGGTCATCGGCGCCACGGTCCTGGTGAACGGGCTCATACCGCGTGATCCGCCGGCTCGTTCGGGCGGCGCCCCCATCGACTGGCCCGGCCTGGTCCTCCTCAGCGGGACTCTGGTCACGCTCATGCTCGTCCTCGCGACGGCACCCGACATCGGCTCCCAACCCCTCATGGTCGGCGCCCTCGTCGTGGTGCTGGCCGCCCTCGCGACCGGATGGACGGCCGTCGAGCGTCGTGCGGCCGCACCGATGGTCGACCTGCGCATGCTGGCACGGCCCGAGGTGTGGAAGTCGTGCGTGCTGACGTTCGTGATCTGCGTCGGTACGTCGGCCGCCGTCTACCTGGTCCCACAGTTGTTCGCGGTGCCCGCCGACGCGTACGGCTTCGGGGCCGGCGCCACCGAGACCGGGTTCTTCCTGCTGCCCGGCGCCCTGGCCGCGTCCCTCGCCGGGCCGCTCGGCGGGATCGGGACGCGGCGTTTCGGCACCCGCCCCGTGGTCACCACCGGGATCGTCCTGATGGCCGCCGCCCTGATCACCCTGGCGGCCGTGCACACCGCGATCTGGCACCTCGTCCTCGGCAAGGCGTTGATCGCGCTGGCCAACGGCCTGTGCGTCACGGCGCTGGTGACCGGCACCGCCACCTCCGTCGAACACGGCGACACCGGCATCGCCACCGGCCTGGTCCTCGTGACCCGGGTGATCGGCTTCGCCGTCGGTGTGCAGCTCAGCGGTGCGCTCCTCACGGCCGGGACCCCCGCCGGGTCGCACGTCCCCGCCGAATCGGCCTTCGCCACCGGCTTCGTCGTCGCGGGCGCCGTGACCGCGCTGTCCCTCCTGCTCACCCGCACCATGAACGAAGGAGTCAAGTGATGCCCCCCGCCGATCGGTTGCGAAGGACCCGCTCCACGCCGCCCCGCCACGTCCTCGTCTCCGGGGCCGGCGTCGCCGGGCTCACCCTCGCGTACTGGCTGAGCCGCCAGGGCTCACATGTCACCTTGGTCGAGAAGGCGGCCACACCCCGTCGCGGCGGCTACCCCGTCGACGTACGCGGCACCGCCGTCGAGGTCGTCCGGAGGATGGGAGTCCTGCCGCGGCTGCGGGACGCGCACGTCGACCTGCGCCGCCTGACCTTCCTCGACGGGGACGGCAGCGAGGTGGCCTGCGTCGACCCGCACACGCTCACCGGAGGGGTCGCGGGACGGGATCTGGAGGTGCCGCGCGGCGACCTGACCGACGTGCTCCACGCGGTGGTCCGGGACGACGTGGAGTTCCTGTACGAGGACGCCATCGACACCCTCGTCCAGACCGGCGACGGGGTCGACGTCACCTTCCGCCGCGGCAGCGGGCGTACCTTCGACTTGGTGTTCGGCGCGGACGGTCTGCACTCCCGTACCCGCGCGCTCCTGTTCGGCCCCGAGGAACGGTTCCACCACTACCTCGGGTACTGCTTCGCCGGGTTCACCCTGCGCGACACCTTCGGGCTCTCCCACGAGACCGTACTGTGGAACACCCCGGGCCGGGCGGCCGCGCTCTACGCCGCGGGCGACGCCCGCGAGGTGCACGCCCTGCTGGCCTTCGCCCGCCCGGAACCGCCCTTCGACCTGTTCCGGGACGCGCGGGCCCAACGGGACCTGGTCGCCCGGGTCTTCGCCGACGCGGGATGGCGGGTCCCGGACCTCCTCACCGCCCTGCGCGCCGCGGACGACCTGTACTTCGACGGGGTCGGCCAGATCCGTATGCCCAGCTGGACCAGCGGCAGGGTCGCGCTGGTGGGCGACGCCGCGTACGCGCCCTCGTTCCTCACCGGGCAGGGCACCAGCCTCGCACTGGTCGGCGCGTACATGCTCGCCGCTTCCCTGTCCGGCCGGGACCACGCCGCGAGCTTCACCGCTTACGAACAGACCACCCGAGACTTCGTGGCCGTCAACCAGAACCAGATCGGCGAGGGCGACGCCACCCTCTTCCCGACCACGGCCGAGGCGTTGGCACGGCGCAACGACATGCTGCGCGCACTCGCCGCGGAACCCTCCGGGGGAGGGCGACCCGCCCACTCGGCCCTCACCCTGCCCGCGAGGACGAGCGTGACGTGAACGTCCGATAGGGGCGCGGACGGACACCGGCCGATCCGCAGGACTGCGCTACCCCGCCCCGCTCGCCCCCAACCGCACCGCCCGCAGATGGTCCGCCAGAGGGCCGAGCCCCACGTCGCGGCGGCGTTCGTCGACCGTCTCCGGGTGGCGGATCGGGTACGGGAACAGCGTGCCGGGATCGATGCGGGTGCCGTAGAACTGCGGCTGGCTCAGCTCGACCGCGCAGTGGTCGGCGATATAGGCGTGGTGCACGGCCGGGCAGCGGCCGTCCGCGACGGCTTCGGCGATCAGGTCACGGCAGGTGAGCTGGAAGCCCAGGTCGGGGGAGTGCAGCAGGATCATCAGGGCGGCCGTCGAGGCCGGCTCGCCGACGAGGGCGGCGGTGGGCCAGCCATGGCGGGCGACGATCGCGTGGAGGGCGTCCGCGTTCCCGGCCCGGCACTCGGTGATACGGGTAGGGGCCCGGACGGTCGGGGCGGACCGGGCCTCGTTCGCCAGTCGCCGCTCGTCCTCGGCCCTGCGGACCAACTCGGCGGCCAGGACCCGCTGCGGGGGGACGGCGACGAGGGGGGTGCCTTTCCTGGCCGTTGCGTCTCTCATGTCGGCTCCCGCACGGCGAGCGAGAACCACACGCGCTTGCCCACGTCGTCCGCGTCCGGTGGATCGGTGCCCCAGTCGTCGGCCAGCGCGGCGACGATGGCGAGCCCGCGCCCCGACTCGGCGGTGCCGTCCACCGCTCTGGGCCGGGGCTGTGCGGGCGAGGGGTCGGCGAGCGTCACCCGTAACGCGCGATCGGAGTATTCGAGGGTGACGGCGATGGTGTCGGCGGGCCCGGCGCTCGCGTGCCGGACCGCGTTCGCGAACAGTTCGTCCGTGGCGAGCACGGCGTCGTCGGCGATCGAGGACAGGTCCCAGCGTGCGAGATGCGCGGCCACCGTACGCCGCACCCCGGCGGCGCACGAGGGGCGCGCGGGCACCGCGAGACGGACGAGCCGGGACCTCTTGAGCGAGATCAAGGCAGCATCACCGCGTCCGCCCCTGCGGGAGCCCCGCCGGACGGGACGTCACGGACGCTCCAGCCGGGGTCGTGTGCCGGTGCGGCAGGGGTCCGTCGGCGGGGTGCGCGGACACGGACGGCCGTCATCGGGGTCCTCCTCGATGCTCGGGGCGGCCGCTGGCGGACCGCCGGTGCTGTTGTCGAAGACAACAGCACCGGACACACGAAACACCAGGTGGTGGAAGGGTTGTGCAGGTGCGGGCGGGTAGTGACGCGGGCTGTATATCTTCGCCACCATGAGGAACGTCGACGAGGGACCGTGCCACGCGGAGCGGTCCGTCCGTGCGGGGTGGCCCGGCATGCGGGGCAAGCGGGTCGTGGTCACCGGCGGCAGCCGCGGCCTGGGGGAGGGCATCGTACGGCTGCTGCTGGCCGAGGGTGCCCGGGTGGCGACCTGCGCACGGGGGAAGGCGGGCCTGGCGGCGCTGGACGCGTCCCTGCCGGGCGAGGAACGGGTCCGTCTGCTCACCGAGGACCTGGACGTGACCGAGCCGGGCAGACTGGAGGACTTCGTCACCGCCTCGGCGAAACGTTTCGGCACCCTCGATGGCGTCGTGGCCTGCGTCGGCGGTTCGCATGGCGGCGGTTTCGAGGAGGCGGGCGCCGCCGACTGGGCGGCGACCTGGGACCTGAACGTCGGGCACACGGTACGCCTCGTACGTGCCGCGCTGCCGCATCTGAGGGCCGCGGGCGGCGGCTCGGTCGTGCTCATCAGCTCGATCTCCGGCTGGAAACCGGGACGGCCCGCGCAGTACGGGGCGGCCAAGAGCGCCCAGATCCATCTGGCCGCCTCCCTCGCCCGTGAGCTGGGCCCCGACGCCATCCGGGTCAACGCGGTGTCACCGGGTTCCATGCTGATCCCCGGCCGCCGCTGGGACCGGCTGCGCAGGGAGGACCCGGGAGCGTACGACCGGTTCGTGGGCGCGGAGCTGCCGGGCGGCAGGCCCGTCACCCCGCACGAGGTGGCCCGTACGGTCATCTTCCTGCTGTCGGACTGGGCGAGCGGTGTCTCCGGCGCCCACCTGCCCGTGGACCGCGCCCAGAACGCGCCCTCACCGGACGGCTACTAGGGCGCGTTGCGAAAGTAGCGTCGTCTGCC
>NZ_OLMK01000103.1 GCF_900290235.1 Streptomyces sp. MA5143a | reverse complement strand
GGGCGGCGCGGGGTCTCGAGGACGGCGGGTGCCGGTGACGCAGGGGCGGGTACGACGACGTACACCGGGTCGGATGAGGCGGTGCCGGTGACGGTCCGGCGGCCCATGAGGTCGTACACGGTCCCCGGCAGGTCGAACCGCACCGGGCTCGGCGCCCACAGGACGGTGACCCGCTCGCCGCGCCCGCTGTCGAAGACGAACCCGGAGACGTCGGTGGGCAGTCGGGGCGCGGTGCCGACGAAGTGGGCCTCGCCGAGCAGCGAGGTGAGGGCCGCGAAGGCGGCGTACGCGGGCAGGGGCTGGAACTCCCGGTCGAACAGGCCGAAGTAGACGCCGTCGTCGTGGAGCGGAGGCCCCGCGAACCAGAACTGCCGCGCGTTTCCGGCGGCCAGCCCCTCCACCATGGAACGGACGACGTACCGCGCCTGTACGACTTCCTGCGCGGGCGTCAGGTCGAGGCGCGGGCGGGCGTCGAGGAAGGCACCGCATTCGGTCATCCACAGCGGCATGCCGGACGCCCCGTGCCGGTGGGCCAGTTCGTGCTGTTCGACCGCCGCGCCCGGGAACTGCGGGTCGTCCTGCTCGGCGGGGTCCGGGTAGCCGTGGAAGGCCCAGGCGTCGGCGTACCGTACGACGTCGTTGTCGAGCATCAGGTCCTGGAAGGTGCCGCTCTGCGCGATGCCGGGCAGTATGACGAGCGGCGGCTGCCCTGCGGTGTCCTCGGCCAGGTCCTCGGCCGCGTCCCTGATGCCGAGCGCGGCGACCTTGACGAACGCGGCGTGGGCGTCGCCGGTGCTGCGCGTGGTGTCGACGTCGGGTTCGTTGGACAACTGGATTGCGTCCGGGGCGGCTTGCGCCAGGCGGCGGGCGTAGTGGTATGCGTGCCGCAGGTCCGCCGGGAGCGGCAGCGACGCCTCGGTCATCGCCCACTCCGGCGCGGGCGAGACCACGTCGAGGACCGCCAGTCCGTGCGCGCCCAGGGCGCGGGTCACCCGGTCGTGGCGCGCGGTGTCGTACGCGCCGGGCTTCGGCTCGGCGGCGGGCCAGGACTGGCCGTCGCGCACCCAGCCCGCGCCCATCTGCCGTAGGGCATGCGCGAATCTGTCGATCCGGGACGGCGGCACCAGGGAGGACACCCAGAGATTGACCCCGAACCGGCTCGCGGCACCGATGACGGGAGGCCGCTGCGGAAGACACGCGAACTGCCCACCGACCCCCTCGGCCTCGACCCGGTAGTGCCCGGGTGGCAGCCGGGGAATCTGGGCGGTCGCCGTCGTCCCGCCCGCGCGCACGTCCGCCAGCCCGGCGGCGACGCGCTGCCCGTGGTGGTCGGTGACCGTGTAGCGCACGTGGCGCGAGCGGGTGGCGCGGCCGGCCAACCGCACGCGCAGCGTCGGGGCGGGATCGCCGTGGCGGTGGATGGGGACCGACACCTCACACGGGACGGGCTGCCCGGCCGGGCGTCGCCGCAGGGTGAGCGTGAAACGGTCGAGGGAGAGCACGTACGCCGTGATGTCGTCGAGCACGACCGGCTCGGTGACGCGAAAGGCGACCGTGTTCTCGCCGCGTCGCAACTCGACCTCACCGATCTCCAGCACGGACAGGTCCCCCCATGCGGGCTGCGACTCGTACCAGTACGGCTGAGAGCGCGCGACCTCGCTGAACGGACCCTCATTGACGCGCAGGTGGAGGTATGAGCCGACCACCTCCGTGTGCGGCGTCTCGACGGGGGCCGTGGCGACGGCGGTCAGCGCGTACACCCCGCCCTCGGGCACACGAACGCGGTACGCGGCGAACCAGCCGCGCCCACCCGGAGCCTTCTCCGCCGTGAGCAGCGCCAGGTACCGCCCCCGCGAGGCACGTGGGTCACGGGCCACCGGGATGTTCGTACGGATCGGGGACTCGCCCTGCACGGTGATGACCACCGGTGCCGCACCGCTTGCCATTGCCCCGGCCGCCCGGCTCGCCCCCACCACGGAAACCGCCGCTGTCCCGAGTCCTGCCACCATCGCCCTGCGCCTGTCGAAGTCCATACGTCCAGCAGACGCGTTGAAGGCGCGGCCGGACGTCGTGCGTGAGGACCACCGGACCCTGACGTGCCTCTCGGGGACGTCCCCGGCATGCCCAGTCAAAGGGACCGGATGTCATCACCGTGGGCGCGTTGCGTCACAAGCCCACGGAGCACACGAAGGAGGGGAACCCCCCGGGCCACAGGGTCAGGCACTCGAACAGGGCTCAGCAAAGCTCACGGGATGTCGCACGTCAGGTTGCGGTGCAGCCGCCGTCGACGGCCAGGATGGATGCGGTGACGTAGGCGGCGGCAGGCGAGGCTGCCGCCCTTGCCGGCCGCGTAGGGGGCCAGGGTTGGAATGCCGACCGCACCGGCGATGGAGGACGTCATGGTGACCGACCCGCCGCTGCCCTGGGCCATCCAGTGGCGGGCGGCGGCCTGGGCGGGCTGGAAGGCGCCGCGCAGGGTTTCCGTCAGGATGCGGTCCCACTCCTCGGGGGTGTACTCGACGGCGGGTTTGATGATGTCGATGCCCGCGTTGCAGACGAGGTCGTCGAGGTGCCCGAAGACGTTTACCGCCGGCCACCGGGCCGCGGGCCAGATCTGCGTCGGTCACGTCGCCGGCGAGGGAGCAGCGATCCGGGGCCGCTCCCCGTCGGCCTGCGGATACTGCTCGCGCAGTGCCTTGAGCGCGGCGATGGTCTCGGCCTCGTCGTAGCCGTTGACGAGGACGCTCGCGCCCTGGGCCGGCAAGGTGCGGGCGATGGCCAGCCGATGCCGCGGTTGGAACCGGTCACGACGGCCGTACTGCCGGAGAGATCGAGAAGATTATTCATGTCAGGCTTCTTCACTCCGTGCCTCGGTGCGGCCGGGGCGGTTGCTTTCCCGCGCGGCCACCGCCCGGTCCAGGCACAGGGCGGCGGCGCCCTACGGGCCGGGTGCCTGGCGCAGGTCGGACAAGCACCGAAGCCGGACACCGGGCTCGCCGGGTTCGCGGGTCGAACCGGCCCCGACCAGGGCACGTGTCCCAGGGGGCAATGC
Organism: Streptomyces sp. MA5143a; assembly: GCF_900290235.1. Classification (GTDB taxonomy): domain Bacteria; phylum Actinomycetota; class Actinomycetes; order Streptomycetales; family Streptomycetaceae; genus Streptomyces. The sequence goes on along the minus strand of NZ_OLMK01000103.1, from coordinate 80,631 downwards.
CCAGCGGCGCCAGGGTGACTTCTCCACCGGGCACCTGGGCGCAGGCGGTCCCGTTCGCCAAAGACGCGGGCGCCGTGCCCGGGAGGTGTGGGTCAGGGGGTCGGGAGGGTTCGGTAGGCGGCTGCCATGGGGGAGGAGCCGGTGGTGACGTAGTCGTGAATACCGGCGAGGTAGTCGTCGCGGTCGATGAGGCCGTCGCCGTCGGTGTCGAGGTCGTCGAAGGCCTGGCCGGCGTCCGCCTCGGTGTTGCTGGACGCCACGCGCAGCCGGGTGAACTCCTCGCGGGTGAGCCGACCGTCGGCGTCGTGGTCGGCGATGTCGAAGAGTGAGCCGAGGGCCGTTCGGCAGGACCGTTCGAAGGCGTCGTGTCCGGCCCAGGTGCGGTATTCCTCGAAGGTGACCCGTCCGTCGTGGTCGGCATCCATGTCCGCGAAGACTTCCACGTGCGCGGCGCGTGCCGTGTGCACCACGGGGTCGTCGGCGCCCCGGCCCATGGCGGCTGCCGCGCGGTCGACCCGTGCGAGGTATTCCGTGTGGGTGATGGCGCCGTCGCCGTCCCGGTCGAGCATGGCGAAGATGCGCTGCTTGGCTGCGTCGGTCATGGTGGCGGTGGCTTGCTCGGGCACGGTGCTGTTCCTGTCTGCTGCGGGGCGCTTGCGCCGGATGACACCGCCAAGATCATCACGTTTGCACGGCGGCCGGGCTCCGGTCCACCGGCCTCTCACCCGAATTGCTTACCCGGCCGTCGAGTACACGCTGGTCACCCCTGAATGTCCTTTACACCTCGGGGACCCAACGACAGTTGCATACGAAAGCCCACCAGTGGAGGCCGCTACCGGGCCCTCGCCGAGCCCGGTAAACAGGAGGCGTATCCCGAAGCCGTCGCCCAGGCGCACGCCGACTTCGCCGACCTCTCGATCCGGCCGCCGGTCCCGAGCCTGGCCGACCGCCGGCTTCGAAGAACAGCCGGTGCCCAATTGCGCATGCCCTAAAGGACAATTCACACCCCCATGCGCCTTCCGTACCGTGCGCCCCATGAGAAAACGCCTCATCACCACAGCCACGGCAACCACCGCGGCGGCGGCCGTCCTGCTCACCGCTGCCCCCGCCAACGCATCCATCCACAAGACCAAGCCCAAGTCGTGGAACTGCGGCTTCGACGACGCATGTACCAAGAACACCCGCAGCGGGCCGGGATCGGCGAAGGTCTACCGCTGGTACCTCGGGGACTTCGAGGACACCCTGATACGCGTGGGCAACCGCAAGTACGGGCTTGAGCACATCAAGCGCGGCGGCTCCACCGGCAACAAGGCCAACCACCCCTACAACGGCTACGCGATGCGCCTGTGGGACAAGGCCATCAACAACTTCGCCAAGGGCAGCAAGGGCCACGTCAACAATGTGTCCACCACCCACACCTACAAGTACGGGCGCGGGAAAAAGAAGCGCACGATGTGCGTGGTCACCATGGGACGTGACCTCAAGCTCGACGGCAAGAACTACGGCCTGACGGGCATCTGGACCGCCTATTGGGTCAAGGGGCACGTAGGCTGGAAGGGCTGTAAGAAAGGCTGACCAGGCAAGGGGGCGCGGGGTGAATCCGTGGCAGGAAGGGGACTGGGTGGTGTCCACCGTCCCCACCGACACCCCGGGCGACCTCGTGGGCCAGGTCGTCATGATCACCGCTCATGACGAAGTCCTCGTCGACTTCGAAGACAGCAGCGGCGGATACGCGCCCGGCGAACTCGCCCCCGCCCCCGGTACCGCCGAAGACTTGGCGGCGCTGCGCACGGCCCTGCTCCCCTACCGGCGCCTTGAGGAGGGCCGCAAGCAGCCGGTCACCGCCACACCCGAGGAAATCCAGGCCATCGCCTTCACAGACCAGAGCGCCGACAAGGTGCACGCCGCAGGCACTGAGGGGCGGCGCCTGCGCCTGCTCGACATCAGCGAACGCCGCGCCGACTTCACCCCGCCCGCCCCACCCGCCCCACCCGCCGGTGACTGGTATGACGCCGCATGCCCGCCACCCGCCGCCGCACCCGCGCACATGCACCTCGCCTGGTCCCTGAAACAGACGTGCCGCTTCGCCGGCGCGCAGGGCGACCTGCCCGTACTCCTGGGCTGCGAGACCTCTCCCGCCTACGACACGGCCGACCTGCTCATGTCCTACCGGGCCCGCGTCTGGCGGGTGCGCCTGCCGCTGGTCTGGCCCGAGCCCGCCGACGGCACAAGCGGCCCCCTGCACGCCCTGGCCTTCCACCTGGACGAGTTGTTCACCGACGGCCAGGCCCTCAAGGAGACCCCGCCCCGCCGACGCCGCCCTGGAATTCCATACGCGGACGGCAACGTCATCCATCCTTTCGGCGCCCCCGTCGCACAGTGGTAGCGTGAGGCGGAACGCAGCGAGCTGGTGCTGGAGACGGGGTGCCTCTCCGAGGCGAACCGGCAAAAACTTTTCCTCCAGGGCCTGGAACCAGGCCAGGACGACGATCACGGTGTGAGCGGCGTGCAGCTGTGCAAGAACAGCTGGCAGCCGGCCGAACAGGCCGGCCACTCCACCCTCGACGGCCTGCAGCACCTCCTCGCCGGATCGATGCGGGAGCCCGATGACATCCGCGACGACCTCCAGGAATACGTCGCCGCCAAGCTCGGCGATGCCGACGGTGCCCTGATCATCGACGACACCGGGTTCATCAGGAAGGGCAACACCTCCGCCGGGGTCCAGCGCCAGTACTCCGGAACCGTCGGCCGGACCGAGAACTGCCAGATCGGCGTCTTCGCCGCCTACGCCTACGCCTACGCCTACGCCTTCGCCCGCGGCCGGCGCCCTGGTCGACCGCGAGCTCTACCCCACCGGGTTCCTCGATGGGAGGGGTTCCGGGCCAGGGCTGTTGCCCGTACGCGCGGGCTTGAGTGCCTGCCTCGTCTGCGGTAGCGGGGCAGCGGTCATGCGGTCGGTGGGCGACCGCGGCGGCGTCCAGCTGTTCGCGTGGGTCCCCTCATGCATCGACCGCGCCAGGACACCCCACGACTCACGGCGGCCGACGGCCGTCGGTACTGTCCATTCGGACTCGTGACCTGCTGCCGGTGGCATCGGTGTTCGACGGGGCCGAGCCGGGCGTGTGAAGCCTCAGAGCCCATACGCCGGACGCGGATTTTTTTGCATCTCATGTTGGCGAGGTGCGCTGCCCTGCCGACCGGGTGCAGTTCAGGCGAGGGCATCGAGACGGTGTGACAGGAACCCTGCCATCGCGCGGACCCCGATCCCGATCGCGTGCTCGTCGGCAGCGAAGTCGGGGGAGTGGGGTACCCCGTTGATGCCCGTTTCCGGGTTGGCGACGCCGAGGTAGAACATCGCTCCGGCCACATGGTGCAGGAAGTACGCGAAGTCCTCGCCGTTGAACGGATACGCCGCGTGCAACACCATGACCGCGTCCGCACCCAGGGCGCCTCGCAGGTACGAGGCTGCCGCTGCATTGAGCTCCGGCGAGCACACCATGGCGGGCAATGGAGGCTCGGTGAACTCCACTCGCCCACGGGGCAGCGCATCCACCCAGCGCCGCACCTCCTCACGGACCTCGGCGTACCGGCTCTCAGGCCAGGCCCGCAGATAGGCGTGCACTCTCGCGCCATCATCGCCCGAGCTCGAACGGGACAGGGCGTAGACGAAGCGTGCCAGCGGGCCGTCCGGGGTCTGCATGTCGTCCATGAGCTGCTGGAGCTGTCGGGGCGCCTGCGGGCGCCCGACAGTCGACAATCCGTCGATCATGGCGACGAGCCGCCTGGCGTCGTCGGCGGCGCCCGGCCCCGCCAGCTCGATCCGGAAGCGGTCTTGCCCCGGCTGCCCGGGCCCGACCGCGAACGTGCCGACGGGATTGGGGCCGCAGTGCAGCGCATAGATCTCCTGCGGCGCGGTCCGCTCCAGGACACCGTCCTCGATCATCGCCCGGGCGCCCTCGCACGTCTCCTCGGCCGGCTGGAAAACGAAGACGACGCGGCCGTTCAGCTGCTTCCGCAGCCGTGCGAGGACCAAGGCGATACCCACCCCGATCGCCGTGTGCAGGTCGTGGCCGCACAGGTGGGCCGCCCCCGGGACCTGCGAGGCGAAGGCACAGTCGAACATCTCGTTGTCGTCGACCGCGTCCATGTCGGCCCGGTAGGCGACGGTCGGACCCTCACCCACACCGTCGAGCACCGCCACCACACCGTGGCCACCCACCCCCGTTACGACGGCCAGACCCGCGGCGCGAAGCCGCTCGGTGACCAGTGCCGATGTGCGCCGCTCCTCACCGGCAAGATCGGGGTGCCGGTGGATGTCGCGGCGCATCCCGATGAGCTCATCGTCGATCTCGGTCGCACTCTTGTCGATCATCGCGTGGTCCAGCGCAGAAGACATGCGCGGGAGGCTACACGAGCTGATCTTCAACCTGGCCTAGAAGTTGAAAAGGCTCACTGTCTGAGCCGGGGTGGTCAGGCCAGCAGGCAGCAGGCAGCAGGCCATTGCCTGGCTGCGAGCTTTCGGTCGGTGCAGCCGATCGGCTGTCATATCCTTCCGCCGTGGCGAACCGGCGGCGGTCTCTGGCGGATGGGTTCTGGGCTTTGGACCGGGCCCTGGGTGGGCAGCGGCGTCCGACACGGATCCAGAAATGGGTGGCCCGACACCCGATCGGCACCGGCCTCTGTTTCGCTGTGCCCTTCACCCTCTTCCTCTTGTCGCTGTCGCGTGAGGAGGAACCGGCCGATCCCCTGTTCGCTGTGATGTTCGGGCTGCTCATGGGGCTTGTCTTCGCTCTCACGGCCGCCTCAGAGCGGCTCCGGCAGCGTCGGCTCAAGCGTCTGGGAATCTGGGACGGATCTTGAGAGGGGCGGGCCCGAGGGGTTGGGCGGCCCCTCGGGCCCCGCGTGGTCGAACGTGTGTGGGTCAGCCGGCCTTGGTGGGGAGCGGACAGCGCGTCCAGCGTGAGCGCTGGCGGTGGATTTCTCCGAACGATGCGGAAGCAGATGACGTCCGTCCCTGGCCGGGTCTCGTGAAGGCGGCCCTATTTCCGTACGGCTGTGCGAGGATCCGCAGCCATGAAGCCACTGGCTCCGGAGGACCCCTCGCACATCGGCCCGTATCGCCTCATCGCCCGGCTGGGTTCGGGCGGGATGGGGCGGGTTTACTTGGCTCGCTCGAAGGGCGGCCGTACGGTCGCGGTGAAGCTGGTGCACGCCGACTTCGCGCTGCACCCGGCGTTCCGGCGGCGCTTCGCCCGTGAGGTCGGCGCCGCGCGGAAGGTCGGCGGTGAATGGACCGCGCCCGTACTGGACGCCGACACCGAGGCCAAGAACCCGTGGGTGGCCACCGGTTACGTACCCGGGCCGCCGCTCAATCAGGTCGTGGACGGAGACTTCGGCCCGCTGCCGTCGGCTTCCGTGCACGTTCTCGCTCATCGCCTCGCCCTCGCGCTGCAGGCGATCCACGAGGAGGGGCTGGTCCACCGGGACCTCAAACCGGCGAACATCCTGTTGACCGTCGACGGCCCCCGCGTCATCGACTTCGGGCTCGCCCGGGGATACACGGCGAGCCTCGGCGGCAGCCTCACCGAGCCCGGGACCGTGTTGGGCACCCCCGCCTTCATGTCGCCCGAGCAGGTGCGTGGCGAGACGCTGACCCAGGCGAGCGACCTCTTCTCCCTCGGCTCCGTCCTCGTCTACGCGGCAACAGGGCGGCTGGCATTCCAGGGTTCCGAACCGATCAACGTGATGTACCACATCGCCCACGAGGACCCCGACCTCTCTGGTATACCGGACGAACTCGTCGACCCGCTCGGGCGGTGCCTCGCCAAGAGCCCGGAACAGCGCCCGTCGTTACGTGAGTTGCTCGACCTCACCCGCCACGCTGTGGCCCGGGCCTGGCTCCCCGCGGAACTCCTCGTCCGCCTTGGCCGCGACGCCGCCCGTCTTCTCGACGCCGAGGCCCACCTCGCGGAGTCCGAACCGCTGGCTGCCGTGTCGGTGCCAACTCACGCGACAACCTCCCACGACTTACGGGCTTTCGACTACGACGAAGTAAAAGGTCCCCGGCGCGACCTGCTGGACGTGCCCGAGGCGGGGATCACCCCGCCGAGCATTCGGTCGGCGGCGGAGCCGAGACGACGACCCTGGTTGCGCTGCGCGGGCGCAGCGACGGCCCTCGCCCTGGCAGGAGCGTTGCTGGTCGTACCGTCGTTACGGGGCCTCGCAGAGTCCGCCGAGAACGCGGATTCACTGCAGGGCAGCTGGAACGGAAAGTGGATTCTCGAAGAATGGTCCTGGGAGATCCGGCTCACCGCACGCAGTAACCTCGTGGCAGGACGATCCGTCCACTTCATCATGTCGCACGGCTCCGTCACCTGTTGGGGAGAGAGTCGGGTCCTGTCCCGCGACCGCAACACGGTTGTGCTGGGAAAGCCGAGATGGATCGACACACTGCCCCGGACCGACTCGGAAGAGACCTGCATTCTCGGTGACCGGCAGACGCTGTCCGTCCAGCAGAACGGAAGTGCGGTCTGGAAGTGGTCAAGACCTGGCGTGTACGACAAGTCGACAATGCACGAGGTCGAAGTCACGTTGACCACGGACGGGCAAGAATTGTTGCCCGCCGCGTATTCCGGCACATGGGACGACGGACGGGGCATGCACTTGACCATTCACGGGGACGCGGTAGACGCGGCGGGGAGTGTCTCGGTGCTGGACACCCGCTCTGGTGCGCGCTGCGTCTGGCACGCGAACGTGTTCACCGTCGAAGCGAACCACGACATCCTGTACGGCCCTCTCTACGTGGACCGCGAGGTGTCCGACAGATCCTGCCGACGCGCGGGGCTCCACCGCGCACGTCTCTCCCCGGACGGCTACACGCTCTCCGTCTCTCTCTACCAGGAGGACACCGAAGCCGCCCCGACTTCCGAGACGGCCCAACTCCAACGGGTGGGCTGACAACGGCTGACACAATGAGGTGGATCGGCGCTGATGGCCTTTGCTGACAGGGCAGTTGTGCGTTCGGTCTGTTGTGGGGATGTCGCCATGGATCGTGTCGGATGAGCTGCCCGGCTCGCCGGATGCCGCCGCCTGAACCGACGCCACGAACAAGGCCGAGCACTGCCTCGCCTTCGTCGGCATGGCCGCCACCCTCATCAGCTACCGCCGACCGACCAGGTGAAACCACGGCGAAGGCTACGCGCGCAGCAGGAGAAACGGTCCGGGTTGATGCCGAAACTGCCGTGTCAAGCGAATCAGTAGCAGGCAGGCGAAGGAGACCGGCGGTACGGGCGGCAACCGCTTCGGCATGCGGCGGGATGTCTTCGTCCACGAGGCCTCGAGCCAGATGCAGGTGAAGGGACTGGAGGGTGGCAAAGGTGTTGAACGCCCAGACCGGGGCGGGCCCGGGGCCTCCTCCGTCCAGGGCCTCCGCAATCACGGTCAGCCAGCCGGTGGCCTGCTCGAGGTTCAGGCCGGGGGCCTGGAGGATACGCAGGAGCGCCCGCGCAAGCCTCGACATCGGCGGCGACAAGTTCGAGCTCTGGATTCTACGTGCCGTAATTCCCCTGCCATGCCGGCTCGCGATGCACCCGTCTCATCGTGAGTGCACGGCGTGAACACCTCTGCCAGCTCTTCGGTGACGCTGTACGAGCCGGAGCATCCGCTCGCATGGCGGCAATGAACGCAGCTCGCTCCGCTTCTTCAAGGCGGAGACAGCCACCGCCCAGAAGCTTCAGATATCGCCGAGACGTAGCAGGGCGAGGGCCGCCACGAGAGGCGCCCCAGAGCCTCCGGCTTGGTTCAGAAAATCCGAAGCGCACCTGAACTGGTCACTCATCACCATGATGACCCACGCCTCACCCGCAAAAGCCCCCGCACCAGCCACTGGACGAAGAAGACGCCCTGATCATGCGGCGTCAGCAATCGCGGACAGGTTCAAGGAACTCGAGCCGACTGCCCAGCTTGTCGGACGCATAGAAGCGGTCGTGGCCAGGAAAGTTGTCATCCCAGGTGACGCTCACTCCTTTGTCTTCCAACCGCTTGGCGAGCCGCCTGGAGCGAAATCACAAGGATGCCCGGATGCGCCTTCCTGTTCGGGCGGAAGTCCTCTTCAACCCCCAAGTGAACCTCCAGCAAGCATGATGGCCGCCGCCCTGTCGATCTACTGAAGAGCTGATCCGATCTCCTGGATGAGCGGGACGGCTACGTCCGGCTGCGCTTCGATTGCCCGCCGCGCCACCGTCTTGTTCACCTTCTTCGCCGATCTGGAGCGACGCGAGGGCGGCCTGTAGAAGCTCGGCGTCCTTCGCCGCGAGGGAGTCGGCCTTGCTACTGCTGGGATTCCGGCTCGACTCCCCATGTGGGGAGTCCGTTCCGAGGGAGCTGATGTTGGGGACGCCGTCGGCCTTCTCTTCGCCAACGGCCTCCTCCGGAGCCTCCAGGAGTCCGCGGACACGACGGCCAAACTTCGGCGGCATCCGCGTCCTTCGGGAGGAAGCCGAGGTCGTCGACCACCTTCTCGACAAGGCTGTCGCTGTCGCTGTGAAGCGACCGCATCCGCGAGGTCATTCGCACCGGCGCCTCACTCCACCATGTGCCCGACGAGATCACGGGGTGCTGGCCGTCCCGCATACGCGCACCGGCGCGAAGCTGGAGTTCCCGGCCGGGCCGTCCCGCTGCGCCGCAGCAACTCGCAGGTCGTCAATTCTGCCGAAGCTCCGGACCTCGGCGGCACGGCCCGAGGCGGCATCCGCAGAGCGCAGCCACCCTCTTCACTCGACGCGTCAAGGCGAACACATCCGATGAATCGCCCCACTCAGTCCTGCTCGCGAACGCGCCTGTCGGGTGCGATCTCGGCTTAGTCTGCGAATTTCTGTCGAAACCCTAGACAGACGACCGACCGGTGTCCGCTAATACATCCAATGTTGTTCCTCTGAACACACGCACGTTCAAGGCCGGTCATGGCCCCGCGTGCGCTGTCCTGTGAGTGCCAGGAGAAGACCTTGTCAGAGCCGATCATCTGCCGAAGGGGCCGTTCGTCGGCATGGCGGTCACCCACGGTGGGCTTCGCCGTTGCGCCCGGGGCCCCGTATCGAACGGAAGACCTGCTGCCCAGCGCCTGACGTCCGTGCCGGGGCCGAACTCAGGGGGTCGGTTCACCTGGCGGGCCGGCCTGTACATGGCTCCGCGCGACGGCGATCGCGTCGCGAATCTCCCGGCACGTCATCGCCATCCATGCCATTCGATCCACAGGAGTAGGCCATGTCCTCATCGAGAATGACTCGCCGTACGTTCCTCGGCGCGGCGGGTGCGGCGACCGCCGCGACCGCTCTGCCGATCGTCCCCGGTTTCTCCGGCCTTCTGTCGCAGGCGTCCGCCGCGGACACCCAGACCAACCTGAGCCGGATGGTCGACATGCGGTTCGGCATGTTCAACCACTTCAGCCTGGGCACGTTCACCAACCAGGAGTGGGCGGCGCCCAATCAGAGCCCCACCCTCTTCGCTCCACCGAGTGTCAACTGCGGGCAGTGGGCCGACGCGGCGGCTGCCGCGAAGATGAGTTACGGCATCCTGACCACCAAGCACCACGACGGCTTCGCGCTGTGGCCGAGCGCCTACGGCACCCAGAACGTCGCGAACAGCTCCTACAAGCAGGACGTGGTGAAGGCGTACTGCGACGCCTTCCGCGCGAAGGGGCTGAAGGTCGGGTTCTACTACTCGATCTGGGACCGCACCTTCGGTGTCGAGGCATGGGAGAGCCGGCACAAGGTGGCCGGGCTCGAGATCACCGATGCCATCCAGCCCGCCGACATGACCTTCATCCTCGGTCAGATCCGCGAACTGTTGACCAACTACGGCACCATCGACATGTTCATGACTGACGGTTACGCGTGGCAGATGGGGCAGCAGGCCGTCTCCTACCAGCGGATCCGTTCACTGGTGAAGGAGCTCCAGCCCGACTGCGTCATGATCGACATCGGCGGACTGTCGGAGCCCTTCCTCAGCGACGCGATCTTCTTCGAGGAGCCGCTGGGCGTCACGGCGCCCGCGGGCAACACCTACGCCGGAATGCAGGGACAGACCATCAGCAACGGTTGGTTCTGGCACCCCTCCACCCCGACCGAGGGCCTCATGAGCAAGGACACGATCCTCTCCCACCTGGCCGACCTGGAACCGAAGTACACCTCGTTCATCCTCAACTGCCCGCCCAACCGCAACGGCCTGCTGGACACCAACATCGTCAACCGCCTCGCCGAGGTCGGCGCGGTCTGGAGCCCCGACACCTCCCGGCCGCCGCTGCCCACCCAGCCCTTGCGCGCCGAACACCCCGTCACACCGGTCAACGCGTACGCCACCGCCTTCCACACCGGCGAGGGACCACTTAATGCCATCGACGGACTCAGCGACATCCGCTACGAGACCTGCTGGTCGACGTGGGGACTGCCTTCCCCCCTGCCCCACTCGATCACCATCGATCTGGGCGGGGTGTGGAGCAACGTCTCCACCCTGGAGTACCTGCCCAAGCAGTGGGGCCGCAACGACTCCACCGACGGCGACATCACCTCGTACACCATCTCCACCAGCACCGACGGCACCAACTTCACCCAGGTCGCCACCGGCACCTGGGCCGGCAACCGCAAGACCAAGGTGGCCGAATGGCCCGCCCGGAACGTGGGTTTCGTACGGATCCAGGCCACCGCGGCCACCGGCGGCTACGCCAACATCAGCGGCGTGAGGATCGGTGGCCGGTCGGCCGAGCCGGCCCTGGTGTCCACCACGCTGCCGGGCGACGGCACCGTGTACCGGCTGGTCGCCCGGCACAGCGGCAAGGCCGCCGACGTGCAGAGCGGGGGCACCGCCAACGGCACCAACGTCCTCCAGTGGCCCTGGCTCAACAAGACGAACCAGAAGTGGACCTTCAGCAACACCGGCGACGGCTACTACGAGATCAAGGGTGTGGGCAGCGGCAAACTCATGGAGGTCGCGGGTCTCTCCCGCGCCGACGGCGGCAACGTCGGCATCTGGTCGGACGCAGGCGCCCCCCAGCAGCACTGGGCCGTCACGCCCACCGGTGACGGCCACTACGTCCTCATCAACCGCTACAGCGGCCTCTGCCTCGCCGTCGACGAGGGCAGCACCGCCGACGGAGCCAACATCGAGCAGCAGCCGTACGCGTCACTGACGCGGCAGCAGTGGCAGATCATCCCCTCCTGACCTGCCCTCCGCCTCCTCCTCGGCCTGCTGCGGGGAGCAGCGGGGCACGCGGTGCACGGTCGAGGGCACCAGCCGCGGCAGGTCCGCGATGCGGGCCGATGATCCCCAGCGGCGCAGGACACGAACCCTGATGATCCGGTGCTCGGTGCGGTTCGGGCTTGAGCGCCGGCGGGAGGAGCGGTCGCACATTCCGGCCTCGCCGAACTGCCGGTGGCGGCCGGCCCACCGCCGCGCTGTCGTCGAAGCGACCTGGAAGCGTTCCGCGGCGCGGTTGAGGGGCCAGTTGTCCTCGACCACGCGGCGGGCCGGACGCAGACGCCCGGTCAGTGCTCGTCACGAGGACGCGGTGCGCCCCGCCAGCTGCGCCCGAATCCGGTTCGCCGTGACGAGCGCCCGCTCGATCGCGCCGTCGATGTATCCGAGCCAGGCGGTGGCGTAGTCGCTGCCCGCGAAATGGAGGGGGCCCTCCGGCTTCTGCAGCTCGGGGATCGCACCGGTGAGCTGTCCCGGACGGAGGTTGGCCCACGTGCCGGCCGAGTAGCGGTCGTTGGTCCAGTCGTGGCCGTCCACGGCGAGTACCTCCGCGTCCGGCAGCCACAGACGGAGGGCCGTCTGGACGGCCTCGCGATCCTCGCGGCCGATGCGTGAGGCGTCGTTGCCGAAGAGGACGACGAGGGTGTCGCCCTCGACCTCGTACTCGTACTGCGCGATGGCCAAAGGCGAGTCGGCAGGGGCGGCGAAAGCGAGGAAGGGTGCCACGCGACCGCGGATGCGCGCCCACAGCTTGGTACCGCGAGAGGGCTGGCCCTGTTCGATCGCGGCCCGTTTCAGGTCGGGCAGTCCGGGCCGGAAGGTGATGGCGGACAGGGTGTTGAGTGGGGCGGTCACGATCACGGCCTTGGCGTGGTAGACGTCGCCTGCGGCGGTGCGTACCTTCGCGCCCTCGTCGACCGTGGTGATCTCCACGACCTCGGTGTCGAGTGTGACGGTCGCGGTGCTGTCGGCCGCGATCGCCTCGGCGAGGGCGCGGGTGCCGCCCTGGATCTTGAAGGTGGCGGCGGCCTCCAGGTCGGTCGCCGCGTCCCACTGGCTCAGCGCCATCAGGCGGGCGACGTGCGCGATGCTCACGTCCTCCGGGCGGGCTTGGAAGCCGGTGGCGCAGAACGCCTCGGCGATCAGACGTGCGTCCTCGCCGAGACGCAGTGCCTTGAGGCGGTCGGCGATGGTGACCAGATCGAGTTCGGCGACCAAGTCCCCGGCGAACAGCGGGTCGAAGGCGCGCGGGAGGGCGCCCCTGGCTCCTTCGACCAGTCCGCTCAGGCCCTGCTCCAGGAGTTCGATCCCTTCGTCAGGACCGAACTCGCGGGGGCCGTCCGGGGCGGCCACGAGGAATCGCCGCGCGTCCGGGCTGGGCGTGACGTCAAGGCCGTAGCGAGTCAGTTCGGCCCAGACATGCGGCTGGAGGGGGTGCACCCATGTGCCGCCCAGTTCGATGTCACGGCCGAGTCGGTTGTCGGTCCAGGCCCGGCCACCGATGCGGTCGCGGCCTTCCAGGACCGTGACCTCGGCTCCGCTGCGGGACAGCTCGCGCGCCGCGACGAGACCGGCGAATCCTGCGCCGATGATGACGACGTCCGTTTCGTAGGGCAACGTTCGGTTCCTTGTCGTCGAAGTTGTCGTTCTTGCTCGGCGGAGCCGGTCAGGCCGTGAGGGGCTGTGCGGGTGGAGTTCGGTGCCGGGCGTCATGGCCTACGCCCGGCATCTCCTCCGGCGGTCCCGGAACTCAGGCGGAAGCGGGCGCCTCCTCGGCGGTCACCGGCGCTGTGGGCGAGGCTGCCGCTGTAGGTCGCCGACGCGCGTATCCCAGCGCCACACCCCCTGTGAACACGACCACGACGGACAGTTCGAGGACCAGGGCGGTGGTGCCCGAGGCGCCGATGAGGATGGTGAAGTTGTTCAGGGCGAGCACGGTGGCGCCCAGGAGCAGCGCGACGGATGCGATCGGGGCGATCAGCGTGTTCCACGGCCGGGTGTCGAGCCGCGTCCTGCGGAAGAAGACGACGACCGCGACGGACGTGAGGATGTACAGGAGCATCAGCGACAGGACCGCGACACCGCCGCCCCAGGTCAGCAGCGTCCGGACTGGGTCCTGACCGGTGAGCGCGAACGGGACGACCAGGCAGACGGTGACCACGGTCTGCACAAGACTCGCGGTGTAGGGAGCCTTCTGGCGGTTGGTGCGGGACAGCCACAAGGGCAGGACCCCCGTCTGGCCCAGGGAGTGGAAGTAGCGGTTGATGCCGTTGTGGAACGCGAGGATGCCGGCCAGCAGGGACGTGGCGAGCAGGACTGCCAGGACGTCCGCAGCCCAGCCGCCGAGGGTGGCGCTGATGGGGGCGAACACCACCGAGGTGGCGTCACCGCTCTGCAGGGCGTCGAGGGCCACGCCCCGCACCTTGCCCGCACCGTAGTAACTGACGAACATCCAGGACACGAACGCGAAGAACACCGAGATCAGCGCCACGGACAGGTAGGTGGCGCGGGGAACGGTGCGCACCGGGTCCTTGGCCTCGTTCGAGTAGATGGCCGTGGACTCGAAGCCGAACATCGAAGCGATGGCGAAGGTCAGGGCCACACCGGGCGCACCGGCGAAGAACGCACTGGCGCTGAACGAGTGGAGGGGGTCCAGCCCTTGGGGGCCACCACCGGTGAACAGCATGTACACCGAGAACACGAGCAGCAGCGACACCTCGGCTATCACCAGTGCCGCCAGCAGTTTGGCGCCGAGCTCGATGTTCAGCGATCCCAGCAGCTGTACCAGCACCATCGTGGCCAGTGCCCAGAGCCACCAGGGGAGGTCCACAGCAAAGTACTGCTGCCCCAGGCCCCGCATGGTGACCCCGTACAGGCCGTACATGCCGGCCTGGGTCGCGCTGTAGCACAGTACGGCGACTTGGGAGGCGCCCACGCCGAGCGGATGTCCGAGCCCCTGCGTGACGTAGCGATAGAAGCCACCCGCCTCGGTGACGTGCCGACTCATGGCGATGAAACCGACCGCGAAGAGGCCGATCATCACTCCGACCAGCAGGTACGCGGCGGGGGCGCCGCCGCCGTTGCCGAGGCCGAGCGGTACGGGCAGGGTGCCGGCGATACCTGTCAGAGGGGCTTGTGCGGAGAGGACGAAGAAGAGAATGCCGGTGACGCCGATCGCCCCACGGCGCAGATCGGTGGCGCGGCCCGGTGTCGGGGACTGCTCGGTCATGAGGGCTCCCGGAGGGAAGGACGGGTACGCGGTGCGATGTGTGCGGGGCAGGAGCCCGTGGAAGTCTGTGGATGAGGACGCCCGTGGGGCGCTGTCGCGAATTCAGGTGGCCGTGGGCTGGGAGCGCGCTCGAAGCACCTGGTACGGGATCACGTCGGGTCAGAGGTGCGCCGTGATCCTTCATCGGCGTATGACGTCCACGCCGCTTTCCAGGGCACCGTCAGGCTTCGCCGGTTGGCCGGCGTGGCCCTCCGGTCTCGCTGCCCATCCTCAAGCACACGAAGCAGCAGATCAGGCGACGAGGAGCCTGCTGAACGGGAAGCTGAAGTGCCAGGCGGACCGTGTGTCCTCCGGGAAGTAGGCGATGTCTCCCGGCTTCAGCGTCACGTCGTCGCCGTCCTCCGTGACGATACGGACCGAGCCCTCCAGGACGTGGATAGTCTCCTGCTCGTGAAACAGATACTGCCCGCTCTTGGGCAGCTGGCCGACCTGCACCGACGCGATCCCGGACCCGCCCTCGCGGATCGAGTGCATCTCACCCGCCCGCTCGTCGCCTTCACCGAACGGCTGGAAGTCGTCCACGTCGACATGGGTCGTGTACATCAGCATGCTCCTTCGCTGAGTGGTGACCAACACTGTGATTCCGGCGGAGGCAGTGAGGGTGCCGTTGGGTGCACGGCGTTCCGCCACTGGATGCACGTCCGGTGTCCGGGACTGAAGCTCCAGCCTCGGCCGGTCCAACGTTGCTTCCCTTGCCGCATCAAGTGCCAATTGACAGCGGCGAGTTGCGACCCAAAGGGCGAGGGCCACTCCGGGATGAGTTTCGCAACGCTCCGGCGGGGGCTGATGGGCCCGCACGACGGTGGGGTCGACCGACACGGTCCAGCCGATGTCCTGGACGGCGTCCGCTGCCGCGAGCACAGTGGCGAGGATCTGCTCCCACGTGCCGTCGCCAATCCGCCTGATGAGCCGTTTGTGAGCCGTCTGGAACGAGCCGAGTCGTCGGGAAGGTCCCGGGACAGCACAGCTTTTAGTCGTGTCCTTCGATGGGCGGCACGATGGAGGCACCCGGTGCACGTGTGCCTCGTGCTGCTGAGCGGGTGGTTCGCCGCGAATGAACGAATCTTCGAGAGGGAAAGTGATGAGCGACAGGAGTCTGACCCAGACCGAGGCCGAGGGGCGGGCGAGCCTGCTGACGGTCGAGCGGTATGACGTTGCCGTGGACCTCTCGGATCTGCTGACCGGCTCGCGGGTCCGGTGTGAGTCGACGATCACCTTTACGTGTCACCGGCCCGGGGCCGAGACCTTTGTCGATTGTGCGGCGATGGTTGAGAGCGCCACGCTCAATGGGGTCGTGTTGCGGTCGGCTGTTGAGGGCCGGATCGCGCTGACCGATGTTGCCGAGAGCAACGTCCTCACGGTGGTTTCGGTGACGGAGTGCTCGGCCGATGGCTGGGGCGTGCACAAGGCGGTCGATCCCGCCGACGGCGAGACGTATGTCTTCACCGACTTCAGTCCCGACTACGCCCACCATGTGCTGGCCTGCTTCGATCAGCCGGATCTCAAGGCGCCGTGGGCGTTCACCGTGACCGCTCCTGCTGGCTGGCGGGTGCTGAGCAACAGCGGTGACCCGCAGATCGAAGACCTCGGCTCCGTGCGACGCTGGACCTTCCCGCCGACGCCGCCGCTGGCGGCGTACAACACCGTGATCAACGCGGGCCCGTACTACGAGTTGCGGCGTCGCGGAGCTGGTCATGATCTCGGGCTTTTCGCCCGGCAGTCGCTGGCTTCGATCCTGGACCGGGACGCCGACGAGCTGTTCACCCTGACCACCCAGGGGCTCGAGTTCTTCGCCGGAAAGTTCGGCATGCCGTTTCCGCAGCACAAGTACGACCAGGTCTTCACGCCCGAGTACCCCGGCGCGATGGAGAACTTCGGCTGCGTCACCTGGATGGACTGGTTCCTGCGCAGGACCACGCCGACCAGAGCGGAGTGGGACATCTTCTCGCGGTACCTGCTGCACGAGCTCGCGCACATGTGGTTCGGCAACATCGTCACGATGCGCTGGTGGGACGACCTGTGGCTGAACGAGGCGTTCGCGGAGTTCGCGAGCAACTGGGCCGCCGTGAGCGTGACGTCGTACACCGACGCCTGGACGGCACATATGGCCGGCGAGAAACTCAAAGCCTATTTCATGGACCAGGGACCGACGACGCACCCGATCCGCCAGCAGGTCCGCGACGTCTCCGAGGCCGCAGCGACATTCGACGCCATCACCTACCCCAAGGGCGCGTCCGTACTGCACCAGATGATGACGTACGTCGGCGAGGCAAGGTTCTCCGCGGGTCTGACCAGCTACTTCGCCACGCATGCCTGGGGCAACACCACGCTGCAGGACCTGATCGACGCCGTCGCCGACGCCAGCGGACGTGACCTGGACCAGTGGCGCACGGGATGGCTGGAAACAGCGGGCACCGACCGGCTCACTCTCGACCACGACACAGACGGGTTCACCCTGGTCGCTCAGGGGCCGGGGGGCCGGCCACGCCCGCATGTGCTCGCCGTCGGCGCCTACGGGGGTTCCGGGGATCATCTTGAGCGGATGGCACTCGTCGAAGTCGAGGTAGCGGGCGAACGGACCCGGCTCGACCTACCAACCGGAGCCGACCTGTATCTGGTCAACGATGAAGACCTGACCTTCGCCTCGACGAGACCTGACGCCACGACCAAAGACGCGTTCTTCCCCAACGCCGCCCGCCTGCCCACCGCGACCGCGCGAGGTGTCGCCGTCACCACGGCCTGGGACATGCTGATCAACGGCGAAGCGACAGCCGCCGAAGCCGTGCACTGCCTGACCCGAGTGCTCGCTGTCGAGACGTCCGCATCGGTGATCGAGCCGTATCTCAACCTGGCTGTCGAGGCCGCAGATCTGTGGAGCCCGGAGTCGGAGCGGGACGAATTGCTGGGAACAGTAGCTGCGGCATGCCGCAGCCTCTCCGGCGTCGGCCCCTACCGCAAAGCGGCGTTGCGCGGCTTCGCTCGCACCGCGGCCGAGGTGGAGGATGTTGCGTGGCTCCAGATCGAGGCTGGGAAGGACATCGATTTTCAGTGGCGAGCCCTGGTTCGCAAAGCTCAGCTCGGAAGCCCGACCGCAGCCGAAGCACAGGCTCTGCTCGACCGCGACCCGGACCCCGAAGCGTGGGTCAGCAGGCTCCAGGTCCGCGCGGCGACCCCGGACGCGGCAGAGAAGAAAGCGGTGTGGCAGACGCTGGTGACGGACCGCGCGGTGCCTATCGCTTCGGTCCACTCAGTTGCGGCACTGTTCTGGAGCGCTGGCCAGGACGACTTGCTCAGGCCCTACGCGGAGGCCTACCTCGATCTTGTGCCGACCATCCACCGCAGTGGAACCGTGCCGGCGACGACCTACA
This sequence comes from Streptomyces sp. MA5143a, assembly GCF_900290235.1. GTDB lineage: Bacteria > Actinomycetota > Actinomycetes > Streptomycetales > Streptomycetaceae > Streptomyces. The sequence goes on along the minus strand of NZ_OLMK01000103.1, from coordinate 62,727 downwards.
CCAAATGGCTCTTCCCGCTGTTCGGTATCGACCTGACCTTCGTGGGACGCGCGGAAGACCTGGCGGCGCAGGCTGTCCCGGTCGTCCGTACGAACCTCCTGAACCAGGCCGACCGGATGCGCCGCATACTGCACTCCCGCGGCTGAAAATTTCCAGCCCGGTCCACAGCTCGCTCGGCAATTCCTCGATGCCGGTGAGAAGCCATGCCACAGTCGGTGATTTGTGACGCTCTGTAGGCATATGTTCCTGATACTGGGAGGCGAGGTTTTCTTCGCTCAGGAGCAGCACCTGCTGACGGCTTCGACGCGTGGGGCCGGGGGGTGAGGTGCTCGACATCGCTTCGAGCCACGGGATCACGGAACGATCCGGCTCTCGCGCGGCGCGTCGGACGAAGGGCGGGCGCCCCCGGATATTCGCCTGCACGCGCTCCAGCTCAGCCTCGATTTCCGCCACCCGCACTGCCGTGGCCTTCCGCCTGGCTTTCGGGAGGGCCGGCATCGGTCTGCTTCGCCGCCTCTGGCTCACCCGGTGGCCGCATCAGCGCTTCGACCGCCGGTCGCAAGCACTCGACGAGGTCGTCGACGCTCGCCTCCTCGACCTCGGAGAACTTCAGGACGTAGCGGGTGACGGCGGTGCCCAGTGTCAGCGCCCCGATCAGTCGGCCGCGCAGCGGGACATGCCGCGCGCCGGAGTGGGCCTCTTGGTGCTCCAGGAGCCCCGACAGGTTGGCCAGCGGTCACCTCAGACTCCTCCTCTGTCGGAGCGGCCTTCACCGGCCGGGTCCGGTTGTGTGCTCTGCTGTGCGGCGCCGTCCTGCCGCGTGGTGAGCGTGTTGGAGATCCAGTCCGTGATGTACGCGCTCATGCCGTCGCTGTGCCGGACCCAACGGAAGTGGTCCAACCGGTGGCTGCCGGCAAGGGCCTCGGAGTAGTGCCACCGGCTCACTTGGGCAGCCGGGATCTTCCGCAGCAGATGGTCCGTCGCGCCGGGCGGCGCCAGGCTGTCGTTCTCCACGCCGACCGCGAGGACGGGAAGCGTCAGCCGCGCGAGCGCCGCCTCGTAGTCGGTGTCGCTCCCTCCCAGCGTGTAGCGGCCGGTGCGGCCCTGCCGTGCCCAGTCCCGCATCACTGAAGTGGGCTGAGTGCCACCGAAGCCGAGCCGTTCCCCGGGCCAGTAGCCGAGCGCCGTGGCGAGCGCCGCGAACAGCTGGCTGCCGACCAGGTTGCGGAGCCCACGCACCGAGCCGAACCCCCGCCACCAGACCGACCCGGCTGCCGTCAGCACGACGGCGTGCACCCCGGTGAGCTCAGTCGCGGTGCTGAGCAGCGCGAGCTGGCCGCCGAGGCTGTGTCCGATGAGTACCACCGGCGAACGCGGGAACGCGGCGGAGACCGCACGGGCGACAGCGGGAAGGTCGTCATCGACCATCTCCCGGTACCCGTACGCCACTCCTCGGCGCGCCACCGGGGTGCTCTCGCCCTGGCCACGGAGGTCCGTGACCGCCACGTGCAGACCGCCCTGGTGCAGCCCGCGGGCGAAGGGAGCGTAGAACCGCGCCCGCGCCCCCATCGCCGGTACCACGAGCGCCACTGGGGCGTCTGGCCGCTCCGCACGCAGGAGCCGGACCACGAACTCCGCGCCTCCCGACGACCGCACCCGTACGGACTCTTCGGCAGAACCGCCCTGCTCCCGCCCCGCCGACGGTCCCGCGTCGTCCGCCTGCGCCTTCTCCGAAGTCACCCTGTCCGGCGCAGTGTGTCGCTCCTGATACGTCATCTTGCTGCTCGTCCTCTCATTGATGCCGACCTCAGGCCCAGGTAAATCCAGGGCCCAGGGCGACCCGCAAGGGCAAGCACGGTGGCCGGCCCCCGGTCGTCACCGACGACATGCTCCACACCGTGCTCCGCGTCGCCCGGCATCTACCGGGCGCTCGCCGAGCACGCCAAGCGCGAGGTGTACCCCGAAGCCGTCGAACAGGCCCACGCCGACTTCGCTGCCCTCCAGGTCGCCGAGGTACCCGGACCCGCACCGCTATCCCTGACCGCGCGCCACGCTGATCACAGAGAGCTACTCGTCACTTCGCCGTAGCTTCGGAAAGAACAGGGCCGGGGTCAGCCCTGCTTCTTCGCCCTCGCCGCGTAGACGGGCACGTATTCCTGGCCGGAGACCTCTGCTATGGCCTGCACGATCAGGTCGGAGACGGCCCTTCGGGCACCGGCGTCAGCGGCGGAGCCCTCGTACAGGGAGAGGTCGACGGGCTTGCCGAAGGTGACCTTGACCTTGGCCGGACGCGGAAGCACACGCCCGGGCGGCAGGACGCGGTCGGTGCCGCTCATGGCCACCGGCACCACGGGCGCGCCGGACTTGAGAGCCAGCCATGCCACGCCCGTCTTGGCCCGGTAGAGCCGACCGTCCGGGGAGCGTGTGCCCTCGGGGTAGATGCAGAAGACGCCGCCGTCCTTCACCACCCGAAGACACGCGTCAAGTGAGGCTACCGCCGCCCGTTGGTTCTCGCGGTCGACTGGAACCTGCCCACTTCCCCGCATGAAGGACGAGACGATCCGCGTCGGCCAGGAACCTCCCTCAAAGTACTCCGCCTTCGCCATGAAGGTCACCGGTCGGTCCAGCACCAGCGGCAGGAAGGTGGAGTCCACGATGGACAGGTGGTTGGACGCGAGAATGACGCCGTTCGACTGCGGCACATTCTCCAGGCCCACGGCTTCGAGCCGCGCCGCGGTACGCAGTACCGGTCCAGTCAGCCGCTTTAAGTGCTCATACATCAATTCGTTCCTCTATTGGATATGTGCCGGGCTCGCGGCGAGCGAACGCTGCAGGCAGGGCTGCGCCACCAGCAGAACGTGCCGTCCAGTGCGACGATCACCGCCCCGGCCACGCTGACGAGAACCGGGACCGAGCGTTGCGGCCGCCCGGTCATGAGGCCATCGGCCCGAGATGAGCATCCAGCGCAGTTTCGATCAACCGGTCGTGACTGGCGGTACCCTCGCCGCCGAGGGCGAGTTACAGGCTGCCCCAGGACCACAGCTGGGCGATGCCGTGCAGGAACATCGGGAGCGTCGCCTCCCACAGCCGGGGCCCGTCCGGAGTTCCACTCTGCTCGCCGCCGTCGAGCAGGTCGTGACGGAACATCAACTCGCATGCCGCGCCGTTTCAGTTCGTAGGTGACGTACACCCGCGCCAGCGCCGCCAACTCATCACGCGGCACGGCAGTCCCTGCCGTGTCTGCGGCGGACCGCGCGCCCAGCTCCTCGAAGCCTCTGCGCGCGATGGCCGACAACAGCGCCCGGTGTGTCGGAAAGTAGCGCCGCGGCGCACCGTGCGACACACCCGCCCGGCGGGCGATCTCCCGAAGACCAACCGAAGCGGTGCCCTCAGGCAGCGCCAGCTCTGCGCCGGCATCGACCAGTCGTTCCCGCAGAGGCCCTTCAACATCCATAGACAGTGTCTACCAGACATTCGTAGACAGCGTCTACCGGCAACTCATCTACTCGGACTGAGGGTTGGAGGCCCCGATGGTGCCGTGCGCCGTTTGCTCGGCTGCCATGCGGGCCAAGCCGGTTACGCGGGGTTCGGCTGCCGGTCGGGAGGAAAGGCGGCCTGGCCTGACCCCCACCTCTCCACCGCCGTGTGGTGGTGCTCGGTGGGGATCGCCTCGTACAGGTCCTGCGCGCGGCGTCGCGCGAGCCCGGTGCGGTAGCCGTCCGGCAGCGCGGTGAGCGCGGCGACCGTACGGTGGCGCGCTTCTTCGCTGTCGCCGTCGTGGTGGGAGCAGGCCGCGCTGTCGGTGTGCAGCAGGGTGCGCGTCATGGTGCTGGTCGGTGCGGGCAGGTCCAGCGCCCGCTGCTGGCTCTCGTGGGCGCGGGCCGTGTCTCCGAGCGTGGTGTAGGCGTGGCTGGGGTGCACGTGATGCTTCTGCTCGGAGTAAGTCAGCCACGTGTCCGACCGCTCGCCCTCGGGGAGCCGTTCCATGAGGGCGTCCGCTTCCGCGAGCGCGGCTCGGGCCTGCTCGCTCTGGTGGTTGAGGGCGGAGGCGCGGGCGGCGACGGCGGCCGCCAGGACAGCAGCGGCGGTCGGTCGGTTCCCGACAACGTGGCGGGCCTGTTCGGCAAGGCCGGCGAGGGCCTTCGGGGCGCCGTAGTTGAGCGGGACCATCGCCTCGCGCGCCCGGACCCAGGCGTACAGCTGGCCGTCGCCGGATTCGGAGGCCGCCCGGGCGGCCGTGTTGAACAAGGCGCGGGATTCCCGGCGGCTGCCCAGGTCGTGCAGGACGATCGCGGGTTCGGCATTCGGGCCGTGTCCGCGGTCACCCTCAGTCAGGCCGCGGGTCACCGGTTCGACACGATGGGTCGGCGGTGGCGGCGAGCAGGGCCGTGTCATCGTCTGCCCGACCGGGGGTGCCGAGCAGCTCCAGGGCCCGTTCGGTGATCTGCTGGGGGTCGGTGCGGGCGGCGGCGGGCAGCGCGCCGCAGGCCCGGCGCAGGGCCGCCAGGCCGTCGTCCAGGGACAGCGCCCGGTTCTCCACCAGGCCGTCGGTGTACATCAGCAGGCCGGTGCCGGGCGGGAACGCCACCTCGCGGTCGACCGGAGTGCTGCCCAGCCCCAGCGGCAGCGCCGGGTCCACCTCCAGGTAGGCGGTGTGCTCTCCGGTCACCAGCAGGGGCGGCAGGTGCCCGCCGGCGGCGTAGCGCAGGCGTTGGCGGTGGGGGTCGTAGACGGCGTACAGGCAGGTGGCGAAGCGTTCGGTGTCGAGCGATTGCAGGTAGGCGTCGAGTTTGGCCAGCACCTGGGCCGGGCCGGCGCCCTCCAGCGCGAGGCTTTGCTGGGCGGAGCGGAGTCGGCCCATCACGGTGGCGGCTTCCACGTCGTGGCCCATGACGTCGCCGATGGCCAGTCCCACGGCGCCGTCGGGCAGGGCGAGCACGTCGTACCAGTCGCCGCCGATCTCGGCACCGCGGTTGCTGGCCCGGTAGTGGGTGGCTAGGCGCACCCCGGGCACCTGGGGCAGGCGCTGCGGCAGCAGGGCGCGCTGCAGGGTCAGGGCGAGGCGGCGCTCGGTGTGGTACCGGGTGGCGTTGTCGTGGGCCAGGGCCAGGCGGTGGGCGAGGTTCTCCAGATACTTGCGTTCGAGCGCGGAGTAGCCGTCGGTGTGCCGGGCGAGGACGAGCGCCCCCAGCGTCTGGTCGTGGGAGCGTAGCGGCAGGGCCAGCACGGTGGCGTGCGCCGGGTGCGGGCCGGCTGGGGCGGGGGCCGTGCCGCTGATCGCGTGGGCGGCTGCGGTGGCCAGGGCCTCGCAGGCCAGCAGGGGGGCGCCGGCGGTGTACGCCGGGGGCGACTGCGCCGGGGCGGATGCCGGGTCGGTGAGGTGGATGCTGATCTGGTCGGCGAAGTCGGGCAGCAGGAGCTGGCCGGCGGTGTGCAGTATCTGGTCCGGGTCGAGGGTGGCGGACAGCCGCAGGCCCGCGTCGGCCAGGGAGGCCAGCACGGCCAGCTGGTTGCGGGTCTCGGTCAGGACCTGTTCGCGCAGCCGGGACAGTTCCAGCCCGGTGCGGACGCGCGCCAGCAGCTGGCGCGCGGAGAAGGGCTTGGCCAGGTAGTCGTCGGCGCCGGCGAGCCGGCCCTGCACGGAATCCTCCTCGCTGGCGCGGGCGGTGAGCAGGACGATGGGCAGGCGGGCGGTGCGCGGGTCGGCGCGCAACGCCCGGACCAGCTCAAAGCCGTCCATGCGGGGCATCATCACGTCGCTGAGCACCAGCTCCACCGGCTGCGCCAGGGCCGTCTCCAGGGCGGCCCGGCCGTCGGCGGCGAGCAGCACCTCGTACTCCGGCTGCAGCAGCTGGGCGAGGTAGGCGCGCATGTCGGCGTTGTCGTCCACGACCAGCAGCCGTGCCCGGTGGGGGCGGCCGGTTGTGTGCGGGCGGCGGTCGGTCTCCTGCGGGCCGGGGCCGCAGGGGATCTCCGGGGCCCCACGATCCTGCGGGGTGCGTGCCGAGGCAGGCCCGGCCTCCAGCCAGCCCAGAGCCTCGTTGACATAGGCCTCGGCGCGGCCGGGCCGGCCGCCCGCGTCATCCCCGGAGGGCGCGGCGCTTGGAGCGGGCGGGCCTGGGCGGGGCCGGTGGGCGGCGGCGAAGGGGAGGTCCACGGTGACGGTGGTGCCCCGGCCGAGCCGGCTGTCCACGCCGACGGTGCCGCCGTGCGCTTCCACCAGGTCCTTCACCATCACCAGGCCGAGGCCGCTGCCCTCGTGGGAGCGGGAGCGGGCGCCGCGGACCCGGTGGAAGCGCTCGAACAGGTGCGGCAGCTCATCTTCTGGGATGCCGGTGCCGGTGCCGGTGTCGGTCACGGTCAGCCGGGCCCGGTCGCCGGCCGCGGCCACCTGCACCCGGGCGCCGCCGGTGAAGGTGAACTTCAGGGAGTTGCTCAACAGGTTGAGGATGATCTTCTCCCACATCTCCCGGTCCAGGGGCACCGCCTTGGGCAGCGGCGGGCAGTCCACCTCCAGATGCAGCCCGGCCGCCTCGAAGGCGGAGCGGAACACTCCGGCCAGTTCGGCAGTGGTGCGGGAGAGGTCGACCGGCTCGAAGATCCCCCGCACCTGCCCGGCCTCGGCCCTGGACACGTCCAGGAGGGTGTTGACCTGCTTCAGCAGACGCAGGGCGCCGCGCTCGGCCAGCTGAAGCTGCTCGCGCCGCTCGGGCCGGTCCTCGTCGACGAGGGCCTGCTGGATCGGGCCCAGCAGCAGGGTGAGCGGGGTGCGCAACTCGTGGCTGACATTGGCGAAGAACGTGGTCTTGGCCCGGTCCAGCTCGGCCAGCGCCTCCGCCCGCCGACGCTGCTCTTCGTGCGCGACCGCGGCCGCCACCGCCCCGGCCACGGCGGAGGCGAGCACCTCCAGGAAGTCCCGGTAGGCCCCGGCGGGCGGGAAGCAGGGGTTGACGCCCACCACCAGGACGCCCTCCACCCGGCCCGCGCAGTGCAGCGGCAGGGCCAGAGCCTGCTCGACCGGGAACCGGCGGGCCCCGGCGTGCTGCCCGCCGCCGAACGCGGCGGCCGGCAGGGGGGCCGGGGCCCCGTCGGCGACCACCCGCGCCAGCCGGGCCGCCGCCTCCGCCCCGCCGACCGCCTCCAGCGAGACGGTCTCGGGCGCCGGCCGGAGCCCGGCGGGCAGGCCGGCGGATGCCGCCAGCCGCAGCACCCCCGGCTCGGCGGCCATGTACAGGCCCAGAAACGGGATCTCCTCGCGGTAGGAGTCCGCCACCTCGGCGACCACGCGGGCGACCTCGCCGGGGGTGGGCAGCCCGGCGGTGCGCGCGCCGGTCTCGCTCAGCAGCCGCAGCCGACGCTCGCCCAGTACCCGGCCGGTGGTCTCGGTGGTGATCTGCAGCACGCCGCCGACGGTGCCGTCCTCCAACAGAACGGGCTGGTTGGCGGCGTCGAAGTAGCACTGCTCCAAAATGCCGTGGCGCTCAATGACGATCGGGTTATCCGGGATCCGCAGGGGCTTGCGGGTGTCCGTCACATAGCGGAGTTGGGAGCCCCCGGGCTCCCAGACCTCGGGGAACGCCTCCCGGAAGGGCCTGCCGAGCGCCCCGGGATGCTGGGCTCCGGCAATGGATGCGGAGCTCTCGTTGTACAGCATGGTGAAGTCCGCCCCCCAGTACAGAACCATCCCCTGCTCGGAGGCGAGCATGAGGCGCAGGGTGTCCACCAGGGGCCCCGGCCAGGACTCCGGGGGCCCCAGCGGCGTCGCCGCCCAGTCGATCCCGGCCAGCAGCTCGCCGAACGCGCCGCCCTCGGCGAACACCCGGGCCGCCGCGGTGCGCGGGTCATCGGGCCGGATCATCAAGAAATCTTCCTCCTGGCGCCCATGTGATCCGTCCGCGACCCCCATAACGCCGACAAGTGGGGGGGCCACCGCACTGCGGAGTGCGCCACGGACCTCGCAGGCATATCGAACGCCGGATTCGACATTTCTGACTATATTTCTACCAGATTGGCGGATTGGGGTCGTTTTATCGGGAATGCTCGCCCGCAGCCACACGCCGACGGCCGCGATCGAGAAGCCGCCCGCCGTTCGGCTCGACATCGATGGACGGGCATACGAACGGCAAGCGGCTGGCCCACCCCACCGCAGAGTGCTGTGACCTGCAAAAAGGGGTTCAGACACAGGTCCTACGTGGTGAGGCGGACGAGGCGCTTGTAGCAGCAGGGGGTGGCGGCCAGGCCGAGAAGGGCCAGGTAGTTGCGCGAATTGCATTCGTAGCGGGGGCTGAGTCTGCGGTAGCCGGACAGCCACGACATGGCTCGCTCGATGACCCAGCGGCGGCGCCCTAATCGCTCGCTGGACTCGATGCCCCTGCGCGCGATCCGCACTCCGATGCGCTTGCCGCGTAACCATTTCCGCAGATCGGCACGGTCGTAAGCCTTGTCCCGTGTAGGCGCTGGGGCTTGAAGTACCGGCCGCGAGACGCCGACAAGGAGGGGCAGGCAGTCCGTTCGCGTCCGACAAGATGTGCATACGTCGCACAGCCGCGTCCGGAGCATCGCGCCTCCCCCCGGCACCGCGATCGAGCGGAGCTGGCCCTTTTCTCCATCCTGCCCCGGTGACCAGGTGTGCGCACGACGGTCAGCGGCGGCAGCCGTCCAGGAGTGCTCTGCATGGTCAGGAGCCGCAGCGTGAGCCGAGCCGGCGCCCGGGGCGATGTGGCCGGCTGCCAGGCGCAGGTGACCCGAGGCTCCTCCGGGCTGGATGGCGCCGCGGCGGACCTGTGCTCCCGGGCGAGGGCGGCGATCGCCGTGGATGCGCAGGGCGAGACGGTCGCGGTGCGGGACGTCGAGTTCACGTACGAGGCCGGAGAGGTGCACCGTGTCGATGGGTCGCGCGTAGGTTCATGCTGGGGTGCGCTGGCCTGCGACGGAGTGGACCGCCCCAGCGCCGCCACGCCCTCGGCTCGCTCCGCGTCGCGCGCACCATGGTGCAGACCCTCGGTCCCCGCACGGCACACCTGACCAGAAGCCCGATCGGTCGAACACTCGCCCTCTGGCAACTCGCCGCCCGTCCCTGGCAGATGACGGCAGAGGCGGCCAACGGTGCCCTGCGCAACCTCGTCCGCTCACCCGGCTTCGAAACCACACGCCGGGCAGCCCGCACCTACCGGCGCACCGGCTTCACCCCCAACGCCCCGGTCACCGTCGCCTGGGATGCCCGAGACCTTCTGACAGCCCGGCACCAGGCCCACCACGCAGCCCTACTCCTGCCCGCAGCCCGCGTGTCCGGCTGCGCGGCAGCGGGCAATCACCCATGTCCGACGATCCCGGCCGGATTGCCCACCTCCTGCTGCCCACAAACACCGGCTGAGGCAGGGGAGTCGGCGTCAGCCTTCGGGGAGTAGGGGTGCCGGTAAGTACCTGTTCCTGGGCTGCTCATGGCATGAGGGGGTTTCTCCGGCCGTCACTCGAGCCCGCCCGGCGGATCATGCCTCCAGGAGCGCCGGGCCACCGCCGTAGAGTTCTCGCTGTGACAGCTCACCGAATGCCTTCCGCGGAGGTTTCAGTTCCTGTCGACTTGGTGCGCCGTCTACTCGACGAACAGCACCCCGACTTGGCGGATCTGCCGGTCGAGATGCTGGCGAACGGCTGGGACAACCTTGTGTGTCGGCTTGGCGAGGAGTTACTCGTCCGGTTGCCGCGGCGTGCCCTGGCCGCCGAGCTCCTCGCGCACGAGCAGCGGTGGTTGCCGGAGTTGGCCGACCGTCTGCCGTTGCCTGTGCCGGCGCCGGTGCGTGTCGGGCAGCCGACAGCTCGATACCCGTGGTCCTGGAGCGTCGTGCCGTTTTTCGCGGGCCGGATCGCGGCGCGGTCGGAGCCCGACGACCCCTGTTCGGCCGCGGCGACGATCGGCGGATTTCTGGATGCGCTGCACGCCCCGGCCGCTTCGGAGGCGCCGGTCAACGCGGCTCGCGGAATTCCGCTGGCCGGACGCGCCGAGGGCGTCCTGACCGGACTGGCACATGTCGCCCCGGACGATCGAGCAATCGCACTGCAGATCTGGCAGAAAGCCGTCGCGGCGCCCGTCTGGGACGGGCCGCCGGTATGGCTGCACGGAGACCTGCACCCGGCCAACATCCTGGTCGACCGCGGCCGGATCAGCGCCGTGATCGACTTCGGTGACATCACCTCCGGCGATCCTGCCACCGACCTGTCTGTGGCCTGGATGTTGTTCACCGCGGAGCAGCGCGCCGTTCTACGACAGGCGTACGGCCGCGCGGACGACGCGACTTGGGAACGGGCCCGCGGGTGGGCGCTTGCCCTGTCCTTGGTCTTCCTGTCGCACTCGGCGGACAACCCACTGATGCACGGTATCGGCGAGCGGGCATTCCGTGCGGTGCTGGCTGCGTAGGTTCCAAGCGAGAGCACACATTGATGGGTTCCGGCATCACTCGTGGTCCGGAGAGCGCAGAGATATCGGTGAGAAGTAAGAGCGGTGAAGCGGCGTGGGCTCGCAGTGATCGCGTGCGGGGCAGTACGGGCCGTGGCAAGATGACGGCATGTCGATCCGAAAGGCCGATGCCGCGTAGGCGTCCAAGAGGGCTACGCGCGGAGCGTTGGCGGCCCAGAAGAAATGTCCCGGTTCGCCGGATCCGCGGTGTTTCCGCGGCGACTCGCGTAGCGATCCGTAAGTTGGAAGAAGACCGCCTGTGGCCTGGGGCTGTGGCCGCTGCCCTGGCCGAGTGCCGATCGTATGTGGGGCAGCCAGGGCGCGTTCTGCCGGATCCGTTGATCGGCTGTGACTGCTGTGACCCTTTGGTGGCACGAGACCGTCTGGAGGACGTGCTGCTGTGGCTGCCCCGTCGTGCTCGGGCAGACCTCGGCAGGCTCGTTGCCAGGTTGGACGCTGAGTTCGACCGCCGGGCCGTATCCCTCAGCCCTCACCTCATGCTGGCAACCCCCTTCAGTGCTTGCGGGTATTGGCGCCGGCGATTCATGGAGAACTGAGGGCCGGATGGTCTCTCGCTGCTCAGCCGGCGGCCGTCGCTGAGACCAAGGAGGGCTACGACCTCTGTAGTCAGGGGCCCGCATCAGGTCCTGAGCTCGTAGCTGCTCTCGCGATGGTGTTCAAGCTCGCCGACGCCGCCCAGGCCGGCTGACGGGCGGTCACCGCACCCCACCTGGTCGCACTCGTTTCGATCCGGCGCCCGCTTCGAAAACGGCCAACTGGTCGAGCACCCCGACGAACAGGCAGCGGCCGCCTAGTGACCCGAGGCCGAGTCACGGATTTCACCGCGAGATGATCCTCCCATGGCGGATGTGGTTTTCTTTGATCTGGACGGCACCCTGGTCGATCACAGAAGCGCGGTCTTGGAAACGATTGGCCAGATCGTCCAGGCCGCGCCGAACGCGACGGCTCCACCAGAGGAGCTGGTGACGTTGTGGTGGACGCTGGAGGCGCGACACATGCGGGAGTACCTGGCCGGTCAGTGCTCCTTCGCCGAGCACCACCGACGCAGGCTCCGTTCCTTCCTGCCGATGCTCGGCGAGCCGGTTCCTGAAAATCCCGGTCTTCTGGACGCCTGGATCGCCGAGCGCTACCTCACCGTGTTCGAGAAGTCCTGGCGATGCTATCCCGATGTCCAGCCCTGCCTGGAGAGCATGAAACGGCTTCCCCGAGGACCGCGTCTGGCCGTTCTCACCAACGGAGACCCCGATCAGCAGCGCGCCAAACTCGCCCGCTTCGGCCTCCTGGAATACTTCGAAGCCGTTCTGACCCCGACCGAGCTCGGAGCGGCCAAGCCCGCCGCCTACGCCGCCGCCTGCCGGCGGATGCAGACGGACCCCGCGCAGGCCGTCAACGTGGGCGACATGCTGAGCAGTGACGTCAACGCAGCCGCCCTGGCCGGGCTGACTGGCATCTGGCTGGACCGCGGCATCGACTTCGTCACCGGTGGCCCATCGCCGACGGCAGACGAGACGGTCCTCCGCATCGAACGGCTCACCGACCTTCCCGACCACCTATCACCCACGCATGCCTGACAAACTCTCAGGGACTTGATCCACAGGTCTTGACTATCTACTGGTACATGAGGCACTGGGGCCCGCTACGTTCAAGCTGATCATTGTCCAACGAGGCCATCGATGGGGCAGGTCCGGGTGGCAGTGGCGCCGAGGTGTCGGCGGTGGAGTAACGACCTCCGGGGGAAACTGAGGTCCGGGCGTGCTGGCCTGCCGCGATGTCGAGCTCGCTACAGGTAGCCAGTGTTTAGCAAGTGGCCCTGGCGTGGCACGCTACGACGTAGGCAGGATCGTGAGTCATGCATGCAGTTGTGTTCGACATGGATGGGACGCTACTGGATAGCGTCCCCACGGTGTCCCGCGCATACGCCGATACGATTCGCTCGCTCGGCGGCCCGCCGGTCTCGCCGGATGAGGTGGTCGCCGGCTGGCATGTCGGCCACACAGAGCGGGTTCTCGCCCACTTCCTCGGCCGCACCTGCGGCCCCGCCGAGGTCGAGCGCTTCCACGCTTACCTGGATCCGGCCGTAGCCGAGCTGCGGCCGTTCCCCGGCATTCCGGCCCTGCTCGACGAAGTCGCCGATGCGGGCATGCGGCTGGGCGTATTCACGGCGGCCACCCGGCGAGTGGCTGCGAGCATGCTCGCAGCCGCCGGAATCGCCGCGCGATTCGACGTGGTCGTTGCGGGCGACGAAGTCGACAACCCCAAGCCGGCGCCGGACGGGTTGTTGCTGGTGCTGCGGCAGCTCGGGGTCCCGGCCGAGGCAACTGCCTATGTCGGTGACGCTGAAGTGGACCTCGACTGTGCCAACGCCGCGGGATCGCTGGGAGTGCACGCAGGGTGGGGTGCACGCGCCGGTGTCCGTACCGGGGCCCACCCGGTCGCGGCGCGTCCGTACGACGTGCTCAGCCTGCTGGTGGCGCCTCGCAGGCGTACGGCGACGGCACGGCCCGCCAAGGCGGCTCCGGGAGAGTGTCCCGCAGATCGGCAGATCAGTTGAGGCTCGCGAGTGAGGGTGGGCTGTCGTGATCACCATTGGTTCGCTGTGCGAGGAAGATCGCGCCGCCTGGGAAGCGCTGGCGCGCGGGTACAAGGCGTTCTACCGCACCATGGTGCTCGACGAGGGCTACGAGCAGACGTGGCAGCGGCTACGGGGCGACACCGAGTTCCACGGCATTGGCGCCTGGTCGCAAGGGGAGCTGGTCGGCATCGCGCACTATCTGTTCCACCCGACGTTCTGGATGGAAGACAGTTGCTACCACCAGGACCTCGTAGAGACGGACGGATGTGCCATGACTCGATCCTCTCAGGGAATCGAGCCGCCATCAGACCCAGAGCGGTTCAGCCCTCGTCAGCGCAGTCCTGCTCGGTGTCACCGCCGCGACCTGCTCATCGCCGCACACCGGCAGCAGCTCGGCGCACCGCACCCATTGTGCTCGTGTGGGACAACCTCAACGTTCACGAGGACCGCCGGCTGCGGGACTTCATCGACACCCACGACTGGATCACCTGCTACTTCTTGCCTGCCTACGCACCGGACCTCAACCCCGGCGAGGGCATCTGGCCCCTGCTGCGACGCAGCAGCCAGAGGTCAACACCGCCGTCAACGACCCAGACCACCTCATCGGAACGCTCCGACACGGTTCCCGTCAGATCCAGTACCACAGCAACCTCGTCAGCGGATGCCTCGCCGAAACCGGACTCACCTTGACGACATCACGGCAACAACGTCAGTAACGAAACTGAGCCCAGTTCCCACACGCGTTCGAGACCTCCCAGACGGGCTCTGGCCTGGGGCAATGACTGGTTCGCCACACCGTAGAGCAACGGTGGCTAGCTACGCTGAGCCCGCTGCCGCGGGCCCAGCTAGCCACCAAAGTGAGGGGCGCTCTTCGCGAGGGAGGGCACGGCAAAGGAACTGGCTGCCTCTTACTCGGGCTGAGTCACTGTCAGGGACCAGCGAATGTGTTCGTCCGAGGCGTCGACTCGTATGGTGAAGGATCCTGACTGTACGACGCCCGCGTCCATCGTCACCGAGCCGACTCCTGCGGTGCCGGTGGGGCAGTCCACGGTGAAGTCGGCCACTTGTCTCTGCTGTGATTCCATCTTCACTGCGACACTGCCTCCGCCTTCGCATGCCACGGTGAGGACGGTCGGTGCTTTCTCCCAGGCCCCGCCGGATGCGACTCCGCCGTCTCCGGTCATCTCTTCCACCCACACCAGCCCTTCCGGTCCAGGGTGAGGAAGGAGGCCATCGGCAGCCGCTGCCGGCGTGGTCGCGAGGCCCGCCATCCCGAGGGCTGTCAGCATCGCCGTCGCAATGATCTTCCGTGCGCTCATCGCGCCTGCCTTTCTTGCTCGTCTGTCATGACACCGACAGTCTGACCTACGTCAGGCGTCAGGGCATGAGTACGAGAACTCATGACAGCAGCGGCCAAAGGGTGTTGCACAAGGCCGTGTTCGGGCAGGTCAGGGCCCGTGATCGCGGACTTCTGGTCATGATGCGAGCGCGAGGTTGTGCATGTGGGCGACGGCCTGGACCGCGTGGTGGAGGCCGTCGCCGCGCTGCCGGCAGTCGCGGAGGATCTTGTAGTTCTTCATCCGGCCGATCACATGCTCCACCCGTGCACGCACCTTGCGGTGAGCGGCGTTGTCGCCCTCCTCGCCCGGCAGCAGGGGCCGGTGCGGGCGTTTGCGGTGCGGCACGACCATTCCGCAGTTGAGGTAGGCGCCGTCGCCCAGGACAGTCACGCCCTGTTAGGGGTTGTCCCGAAAGTGGGCAGGGTGAGCTACAACCCCAGGGCGGCGGCACCGTCTTACATAACTGATCCCTGAAGGGCTTCTCGCCACTGGTCCCTCACATCGCGGGACTCGTCCAGGGCGGGATCGCGGCTTCCGCCAGGTGCGTAGGCAGGAGACCGGTCTGCGCGGAGCGGCACGTGGGCGCAGTACCAGGCTCGCTTGGCGCCTGCTTGCTCCGCGTCCGTGCCGGTCCGCAAATAGCCGAGCAGGGCGGTCATGACCCGGCGGCGCCCGAAAACGTAGACCGCGGGTTCGACGAACCAGCGGCAGAAGCTGGGGTCCGGGTCGTAGACGGCTGCCGCCAGCAGGGGGGCGAAGAACTCCTCGGGCAGGTGGGCGCGTTCGAGCAACGGCTCGCGCACCGCATGGGCCAGGTGCCGCGCGCGGCGGGCTTCCGGCACGTCGGCTGCATCCCCGAGGTCCATCAGCCGTGCCACCTCGGTGGCACATGACAGGAAGGAGCGTGCGGCGGGCTTGGTGTGCTCTTCGTCGGTCATGGCGGCATTCTGGGCCAGCTCGGACCGAGAAGGCGTGGGGCGGTGTTGCCTCTCGCCGAGTGAAACGATTACGAGGTGGCTGGTGTGATCACGGCATCGGTGCCGTCCCGGATAGAGCCGTTCACCGGACTGAGCTTGCGCTGCTTCGACAAGTTGGTTGCCTCGGTGCGACGCGAGCAAGCCTTGGATCAGCAACGCGGCCGGCCCTGGAGCCTGCCGCTGGAGGATCGCGTCCTGTTGATGACGGCTTATTGGCGAACGAGCTTGACGATGTGACAGCTTGCTCTGCTGTTCGGGATCTCCAAGTCGGCCGCTGACCGGATCATTGACCACATCGGACCGTTGCTGGCGCTCCGACAGCAGAAGCAGTTCCGCAAGGACGCTGTGCTCGTTGTCGACGGCACTCTGGTGCCCACGCGTGACCACTCGGTAGCCGAGCAGTCGAAGAACTACCGCTACTCGACCAACCACCAGGCCGTCATCGACGCCGACACCCGCCTCGTCGTCGTGGTCGGCCGGCCCCTGCCGGGCAACCGCAACGACTGCAGGGCGTGGGCGGAATCCGGCGCGAAGGACGCCGTCGGCAAGACGATGACCATCGCGGACGGCGGTTACCCGGGCACCGGCCTGGTGATGCCGCACCGACGCGCGAAAGGCCAGGCCGAACTCCCCGACTGGAAGCCGGCACACAACCGCTCCCACAAGCAGGTCAGAGCCCGAATCGAGCACGTCTTCGCCCGCATGAAGGGGTGGAAGGTCATGCGCGACTGCCGCCTCAAGGGTGACGGCGTGCACCACGCGATGCTCGGCATCGCACGCCTGCACAACCTCGCCCTGGTGGGCTGATCGAACAAGCCGCCCGACGGGCATCTGCGTCACCGCCTCAGCGGAGATCACTTACGGGACATCGCGTGGGGGTCGGCGCGCTCGCGCTCTTCGAGGCCGGGCTGGGCGGCTGAACCCTGTGCCGGACGACTGGTTCGTAGCGTCGGCGCCAGGTGTAGAAGCACTGGCGGCTGATGCCGTAGTAGCGACACGTGGCAGCGATGTTGCCGCTCACCTCTTTCGCGTGGCGCAGCACTGCGAGCCGATGGCGGGCGCGTCTTGCGAGATCTCGTTCAGTCGTGCGGGCCTCATAGGGACGGGAGACCCACCTGTCGATAACACCCGCCAGTTCTAGAACCAGCGCGTGTCTCTTTGAGGGTTGGTGAGTTGATCGGACGTGTCTGTCCGATTAGTGATCATCGATGCGATGTGGGACAGGATCGAGTCGTTGATGCCGACTGCTCCGGTCCGCGGGCGGAGGTGGGCAGAGGCAAGGTCGCATGCATCGACAACTCTCCTTCGATCGCTCCGGCTACGACGGAACTCCGGAGGACCTGAGCTGTCGGCGCGATGGCGTGGGAAGCGCAGAGAGGCGAGCCAATATGTGAGTCATGACTCACACATGTGGTGAGCGTGAACTCACTGTGCGCGCACTTGCGCGACGGCGAGCGAGGAGGTCACCGGCCGTCCGGGGTGGCGAGGAGGTAGGAGATGACCGCGGTCTGGAGGTGACTGCGCAACTGGCTCCAGGGCAGCGGGCGGTCGGACTCCAGGAACTCGCCCTGCGTGACGCGGTGGGCGACTGTGGCGTAGACCAGGCGGAAGGCGAAGTCCAGCGCGGCCTCGGGATCCGGGTGCGCGACGGGGATGTGACGCAGCGCCTCGGCGAAGGTGCGGTTGCCCTCGGCGCTGACGCGTGAGCCCTCGACCCGCACCGCCTCATGCCGGGTGCCGAGCAGCAGGAAGACGCGCAGCAGGGACTCGTAGGCCTGGAAGGCGTCGGTGATCGCGCCCACTGCCTCGGCGACCGCCACGGCCGGATCGCGCAGAATGCGCAACCGCTCCGGGGACATGCGCTGGGTGATCTCGGCCTGGAGGTTCTCGGTGAAGGCGTGCTGGATGGCCAGCAGGAGTCCTTCCTTGTCGCCGAACCGGCGGTAGATGCTGCCGACCGCCATGCCGGCCCGCTCGGCGACCGCGGCCACGGTCAGTGCGTCCACTCCACCCTCTTCGAGCAGCGCGTACCCGGCCTGCGTGAGGTCCTGCTGCGAACGGCGACTGCTTTCCCGGAGGGCGGCAGGCCTGCGGGCGGGGGACTCGGTCATCTGTGCAGTTTATCGACCGGGGTCTTGACGTCCATGTTGCCATCGTGTGAATCTCGCTTCACTCAAAGTGTGAATCCGAATTCACATGGAGCGCGACATGCACCGCACGGTGGAGCCGCACCTCTCTCCTTCCCACCACAGCCCCTCGCAACGGCGCGGGGCTGTCTTCGGAGGTGTCCGATGGCTCCGCACTATGACGTAGCCGTCGTCGGCTACGGTCCGACCGGACTCGCCGCGGCGTCCCTGCTCGGCCGGCTCGGCCACCGGGTGGTGGTCTGCGAACGCTGGCCTGCCCTGTACGGGCTGCCCCGGCTCACCCACATCGACGACGAGACCGCGCGTACCGTCCAGGCGGCGGGCGATGTCGACGAGGCGCTGCGGGACTCGTCCCCGTGCGAGTACCTGTGGGTCAACGGCAAGGGCGAGACGCTGGTGCGCATCCCGGCGACCCCCGACGGCCCGATGGGTTATCCGGACCACATCTCCATGTATCAGCCGCACGTGGAGCAGGCGATCGACAAGCGGTTGCGCGGCTACGGCACGGTCGACGTCCGTCAGGGCTGGGCGGTCACCGGCCTCGACCAGGACGACGACGGCGTCACCCTGCACCTGAGCGGCTGGAACACCGAGACAAACTGTGCGGACGGTCCGCGCGACGAGGTCCGGGCCCGCTATGTGATCGCCGCCGACGGCAGCCGCAGCGGCGTGCGGGAACTGCTCGCAGTGGAGCGCGAGGACTTCGGCTTCAACGAACAGTGGCTCAACATCGACACCGAGTGGCTGCGCCCCCAGCCACCGGAGTTCGCCCACGGCACCCAGTACTGCGATCCCGCACGCGGCCACATGACCATCAACATCGGCACAACCCGCCAGCGCTTCGAGTTCGCCGTCCTGCCGGGCGAGACGCGTGAGGAGATGACCGCGCCGGAGACGGCATGGAGGCTGCTGGGGGAGTACCACGAGCTGGGTCCGGACGATGTGCGGATCATCCGTCAGCTCGTCTACGGTTTCGAGGCCCGCATCGCCACCCGCTGGCGCACCGACAGGGTCTTCCTGGCCGGCGACGCCGCCCACACCATGCCCCCTTACCTCGGCCAGGGTGCGTGCAGCGGCATCCGCGATGCCACCAACCTCGCCTGGAAACTGCACCTCGTCCTCAGTGGCCTGGCGCCCGAGGCTCTGCTGGGCACCTACGAGAGCGAGCGCCGCCCGCACGTCACCGCCCTCACCCACATGGCGATCGGCCTCGGCAAGGTCGCCAACACCCACGACGTCGAGGCCGCGGCGGCCCGGGACGCCGCGTTCTTCGCGGGCAAGGTGCCACCGCCGCCGCCGTTCCCGCCGCTGAGCGGCGGAGTGCTGCGCAAGGAAGCCGGCACACCGGTCGGCACCCTCACCCCGCAGGGCCGTATCCGTCTGGCCGATGGCCGCACCGGGCGCCTCGACGACCTGACCGGATACGGCTTCACCGTCGTCACGGCCGAGGACCCCACCGCCGCCCTCGGCCCCGGCCGGCTCGCCAGGTTGGAGCGTCTGGGCTGCGCCGTGGTCGCCCTCGACACGGTCGACGACCTCGACGGGCGGCACCGGGAGTACCTCCAGCGGCTCGGCGCGGTCGCCTACCTGGCACGTCCCGACTTCGTGCTGTTCGGTACGGCGGCCGACAGCACGGACCTCGGCGCGCTCGTGGACGACCTGGACGACGCACTGTCCGGCACGGCCAAGGCGGCCGTATGACGCCCGCAGTCCCCAGGACGGCTTCTCTGCCGCCGCTGGTGGCGGCCCAGCACCGGGCCATGCCCTTCACCCGGCTCACCGACTGCGGCATGGACCCGGCCGACGCCCGCCGCCTGCTCGCCGACACAGCGACTGGGACACCATGGCAGGACGCCGCCGCGGCCATCGCGCAGACGCAGCTGGTACGGGCCCGGCGGGCGGAGGAGGCGAGCCACCGCACAACCGCCCGGCAGGCGTACCGGTTCGCTTCCGCGGCCTGGATGTTCGCACAGATGGCGTACCAGAGCGACGCTGCGGAGAAACGGCAGCTGTACGCCCGGCACACCGCCGCGATCGCCGCTCTCGCACCCGCCGTGGAGCGCGTGGAGATCCCGCACCGTCACGGGGCGCTCGGCGGCTGGTTGTGCCTGCCGCCGAGCGGCGAGGCCTCGGCCACCGTCATCGTCTGGGGCGGACTCAGCGGCTGGGGCGCCGCATACCTGCCCGTCGCCGACGCCTACACCGCGCGCGGCCTGGCCTGCCTGCTCGCGGAAGGCCCCGGGCAGGGCGAGTCGCGGCTGCGGCACGGACTGTACGTCGACGAGCGCGTCACCGAGGGCTTCGCCCGCTTCGTCGACCTGGTCGAGGCCGATCCCCGCCTTGGCGGCGCGATCGGTGTGCAGGGCATCAGCTTCGGCGGCTTGTTCGCCGCCCACCTGGCCGCCGCCGACCCGCGCGTCGGTGCGGTGGTCGTCAACGGCGCCCCGGCCACGCCCACGGTGCCCGAATTCCGCACCGCCCGCGAGCAGATGGCCGCCGTGGTCGGCACCGACGAGTTGGACCGGGTGGCCGAGGTCATGGGCGCCCTGCGCTTCAACCCGGACAAGCACCGCATCACCTGCCCCCTGCTCCTGCTGCACGGCGGCCAGGACCCCCTGGCCCGCTACGAGGACCAGGAGCCCTTCCTGCGTGCCGCCGACCCCACCCGCGCGACCGCCCGCATCTGGCCCGACGGCGAACACACCCTCTACAACCACGCGGCCGAACGCGACGCGCTCACCGGAGACTGGTTCACCGACCACCTGACCGGCCAGGGCACCGCCAACAGTTAGGAAGACCAGTGGACTTCACCGTCGAGACCGCCACCGACGCCGTGGTGGAGAGCTTTCGGCAGACCAAGGACAAGCGGCTGCGGCAGATCATGGAGAGCCTGACCCGCCATCTGCACAGCTTCGTAAGGGACATCGTACCCACGATGCAGGAGTGGGAGGCGGCGATCGATTTCCTCACCGCGGTCGGCCGCACGTGCGACGACACCCGCCAGGAGTTCGTCCTGCTCTCCGACATCCTGGGCGTCTCCATGCTCGTCGAGACCATCAACGGTGCCGAGGAGGGAACCGAGACAACCGTCCTCGGCCCCTTCCACATGACCGAATCCCCCCGCCGCGAACTCGGTGACTCCA
Source organism: Streptomyces sp. MA5143a (assembly GCF_900290235.1). Lineage (GTDB taxonomy): Bacteria > Actinomycetota > Actinomycetes > Streptomycetales > Streptomycetaceae > Streptomyces. The sequence continues at coordinate 42,074 of NZ_OLMK01000103.1, read as the reverse complement.
TCGACCTCCTCGGCACCGGCCGTCCCTGCGTGGTCTCCGGCCGTGTGCTCGCCTCCGACGGAACCCCGCTCCAGGGCGCGGAACTCGACGTGTGGCAGTGCTCGCAGGACGGCTTCTACGACGTGCAGCAGCCCGACGTACAGCCCCCGGGCAACGGCCGCGGCCTCTTCCGCACGGACGAGCACGGCCGCTACTGGTTCCGCACCGTCGTCCCCTCCCACTACCCGATCCCCACCGACGGCCCCGTAGGCCGCCTCCTCCAAGCCACCGGCAGGCACCCCAACCGGCCCGCCCACATCCACTTCATCGTCGGCGCCGCGCACCACCGGACGGTCACCACGCACACGTTCGTCGCGGGCAGCCCCTACATCGACTCGGACGCCGTCTTCGCCGTCAAGCGGGGCCTGATCACCGACTTCGCCGAATCCCACGACGAACAGGACGCCGAGCACTTCGGCGTCACCGCACCCTTCACCCACGCCGGGTTCGACATCGTGCTGGCACCGGAGGCAAAGGCGACGCGATGACCTTCACCTACGAGGCCCTGCCCATGCGAGTGGTCTTCGGCCCCGGCAGCCTGCGCCAACTACCCGAAGAAGCAGACCGCTTGGGCCTGTGCCGACTGCTGGTGCTGTCCACGCCCGGTCAGCGCGCTCTCGCCGAGCACGCGGCCACCCTGCTGGGCGACACATGCGTGGGGCTCTTCACCGAAGCCAGGATGCACGTGCCGGTCGAAGTCGCTGAAGCGGCTCGCGCGGCCGCCCACGAAGCCGGCGCGGACGGCTGTCTGGCCATCGGCGGCAGCTCCACCATCGGTCTGGGCAAAGCGATCGCCCTGACGTCCGGCCTGCCCGTGATCAGCGTACCCACCACCTACGCCGGCTCCGAGATGACCACCGTCTGGGGACTCACCGACAACGGACGCAAACAAACCGGCCGCGACCGGGCCGTCCTGCCTCGCAGCGTGGTCTACGACCCCGAACTCACCCTCGGCCTCCCCGTGGACGTGTCCGTGACCAGCGGATTCAACGCCATCGCCCATGCGGTGGAGGCCCTGTACGCGCCCGACGCCTCACCGATCGTGTCCCTGATGGCCAAGGAGGGGGTGCGTTCACTGGCCGCTTCCCTGCCGCTCATCGCCGCCGACCCCGGCGACGCGGCGGCCCGTATCGACGCGCTGCGCGGCGCGTGGCTGTGCGGGGCGTGCCTGGGAGCCACGACCATGTCACTGCACCACAAGCTCTGCCACATCCTCGGCGGCACCTTCGACCTGCCCCACGCCGCCGTCCACACGGTCCTGCTCCCGTACGTCACCGCCTTCAACCTCCCTGCCGCACCGGCCGCCGAGCAAGCGCTGCGCCGCGCGCTGGCCACGGACGACGTGCCGAAGCACCTCGCGCACACATCCGCCGAACTCGGCGCTCCACGCTCACTGGCCGAACTCGGCCTGAGGGAACGCGACGTCGACGAGATCATCGCCCAGGCACGGGCCCAGCGCTATGCCAACCCACGACCGGTCACCGAACAAGCTCTCCGCTCGCTCCTCACCCTGGCGCTGAAGGGAATCCTCCCGTGACCAAGTTTGTGGCCGCTGCACGGCGGCGCCCCGGTATGACGCACCCGCTCAACGACCGGAGATCAGTACCCTGAGGCCCATCAGCACATGCTGCCCATGATCGACTGCGAGAAGCGTTCACTGGCAAGAGGGCTGGCGAAGACCCTGGAAGCCCCCACCTAAAGTGACACGCTCTCTGGCGGCTGGAGGTGGCTTCGGGAGTCCCTTTCGACTCGCTGGGCCGTGAGCGGCGTGGGCCCCCGTTTGGGAAGGATCATCCGGGTTTGCCTGGTCCCCAGGGGGCGTTGGCAGTGCCTCAGGTGAGGAGAGTTGCCAGCGCCTCGACTGCAGAGCGTAGTGCAATACATCCCCCCGACACACAGCTGACGGCAGCCTACAGAAGCCATCATGCACCCAACTCGACGGGTGTCTCATCGAATCCGAGCCGGGCGAACTCCACCGGGAGACCGCAAGAACAGGCACTTGGGAGTTTCGACAGCACCGAGGGCGGGGCATTGGTCGGCCTTCAGGCAGACCCGAACGCTCGCTCCTGTGCGCTGAGGTCAGCCTGTGCGGCGGGAACGGCCCAGAGCCAGCCACCCGAGGACCGTGGCGATCAGCCCCAAGAGCAGGGCAGCCCCGCCTCCCACCACTCCGTTCCCGGTGCCGGGACCACCGTCGGCGACGGCAAGATGTACCGTGCCACCCACCATGGTGATCAGCCCCACCGCCAGGGCCGTGATCGCCCCCTTCGTCCCGCCGTTGCCGTTACGGCGGACCGAGCGGGTCAGAGCCCGCCGGCCGATGACAACGCCGGCCAGCGCCAGCAGCGCGGCCGCGGTTGCCCAGAATCGTGCTGTGGTCAGCGTGTATGCGCCGACTCCCGACGACTGGGCCGAGACGTGCGCGGCCGCTGGTGCGGCAAGCAGGCGACGAACAGACATCAAGATGCTCCTTCTCTTCCTGCGACGGGTGTGGACCGAGCATGTCTGCCGGATCCGCCCCCGGTCGTCCGGCGGACGGAGACACTTCGCACTGCCGCCGGTGCCGCATCCGGCTACCACGGACGCCGCAGGCGCCGTGAAGGTACTGCGTGGGCGGTAGTCAGCTACTCGTCCACGAGGGGGACTCGCCCGCGGCGGCGGCCAGCTAGGGTGCGCGCATGAGTGCAGGTGAGACCGGTGTCCGGGGCCGTGTCGGAGAGTGGGGCATCGCTGTCGGCGTGGCGACGGCGCTGCTGGTCACCGGGCTGTCCGAGCAGCACTCCGCCACGGGCCTCGACCTGCTCGGCTACACGCTGTTGACGGCTGGCGGCCTGGTGCTGGCCGCGCGCCGTCGGGCTCCGGTGGCCGTACTGGTCGTCGCCGGGCTGTGCGCCGCGGGCTACCAGGCGGCCGGTTTCGACGTGCCTGCTGTGGCCTACCTGTTCGCGGTTTACGCAGCCGTACGGGCGGGATACCGCACCATCACGGTCGCGGCGAGCGTAACCATGCTGGCCGCTCTCCCCCTCGCAGCCCTGGCCTCGGGCCTGCACGACACGGGCGAGGCGTTCGCGCAGGCCCGAGGCGCCCTGGAGATCGCCTGGCTCATCGCGGCGGGCGCCGCGGGGGAGGCGCTGCGGCAGGCCGAGCGGCGGGCGGACGAGGCCGAGCGCACCAGAGAGGAGACCGCGAGACGCCGCGCCGACGAGGAGCGGCTGCGCATCGCGCGGGAACTGCACGATTCCCTCACCCACCAGATCTCGGTCATCAAGGTGCAGTCCGAAGTCGCCGTCCACGTGGCCCGCAGGCGTGGCGAGCAGGTGCCGCAGGCCCTGCTGGCGATCCAGGAGGCCGGACGTGAGGCGACCCGGGAACTGCGCGCGACCCTTCAGGCGCTGCGCGACGACGACACCACCCCGCCGCGCGGCCTCGACAACGTCCCGGAACTGGTGGAACGGGCAAGCAGGACGGGCCTGGAGGCCACGCTGACGATCGAGGGACAGCGGCACGGCGTGCCGACCGCGGTGGGGCGGACCGTCTACCGGATCGTTCAGGAGTCGCTGACCAACATCGCCCGCCACGCGGACGCGGCCACGGCGTCCGTCCGGATCGACTGCGGTCCGGACGTTCTCGCGATACGCATCGATGACGACGGCAAGGCGACCCATGACACCGCTCCGGAACCCGGCGTCGGGCTTCTGGGCATGCGCGAACGCGTCACCGCCCTCGGCGGCCGACTGCGGGCACAACCGCGCGGCGGGGGCGGCTTCACCATCCAGGCCGAACTCCCCCTAAACCGAACGTCATGATCCGTGTCCTGCTGGTCGACGACCAGCCCCTCATTCGCAGCGGGTTCCGCGCGCTCCTCGACCTCGAAGACGACATCGAGGTGGTGGCCGAGGCCGCCGACGGCAGCGAGGGCTTGGAGCTCGCCAAACAACACCTGCCCGACGTCGCGCTCATCGACATCCAGATGCCGGTCGCCGACGGCATCGAGGCGACCCGGCGCATCGCCGTGGACCCGGCCCTGGCCGGGGTGCACGTCGTCATCCTGACCAACTACGGTCTGGACGAATACGTCTTCAACGCGCTGCGCGCCGGCGCCGCCGGATTCCTCGTCAAGGACGTCCTGCCGGAAGACTTCCTGTACGCCGTACGCGTCGCCGCTCGCGGTGACGCCCTGCTCGCACCGTCGATCACCCGCAAACTGATCAACCAGTACGTCGCCCAGCCACTCAACACCGGCGCCGGCACGGGGCTGCAACAGCTGACCAACCGCGAACGCGAGGCCGTCGCGCTGGTAGCGCAGGGCCTGTCCAACGACGAGATCGCGGACCGTCTGGTGATCAGCCCGCTGACCGCGAAAACGCACATCAACCGGGCCATGACCAAGCTCCATGCCCGCGACCGTGCCCAACTCGTCGTCCTCGCCTACGAATCCGGCCTGGTAACGCCACACAACACTTGACCCGCGCTTCCACGCGGGCGCTTGACTGCTGCCTGCCGACCGCAACCCGTCCCCCTGGAGGACCCCCGCGACAACTGGCGTACGACCGGGTCGTCAGCTCCGTCCGGCTTCGCCCGAACCGGAGAAAACCGAAGCCGCTGGTCAGGTAGGGGCGCCACGCGCCACGCTGTCTTCACCGTCGGGGACTGATGCGACGGAGGCGTCGCGGCGACGCCGACTTCACCCGCATACCACACACCCTCGGCGCCCAGTGCATCAGGCGGAACCCCAGCTGCCCTTGCTGCCCCGTGGGAAGAACCGCTTCGGTGAGCACCACGAACTCGACCCGACCCGTTTCGTCGACCGCGCCGGCCTTGCGCAGATCGCCGAACTGGAGCTGGAGGACCTGCCGCATCCGAAAGCACGGGCGGAAGGACCTGCCCCCGCCCCAGGCCGAGCCTTCTACGACGCTCCCTCAGCCTCGACAGCGGCCTCGATCGCCAAACCCTCGAAGCCTTCCTCGACCTGGCGCTCCCGCCCTCCGCGCAATCCCCCGGCGGACGATGACCATTCCAGCGATGGCCGACGCCGAAGCCGCCGACTGGCTCACCACCACGGCGGCAGGGGAGAACTGACCCACGTCCGGAGACATCACGGGCCCCGGGGGGGAAGGCATCCCCGGGGCCCGGTGCATGGAGTCGTGCTGTTCAACGAGGCTTCGCCTCTCACGGCACGGGGGGTGCGCTGCTCGGCGTCCCGCTTAGCTTGTCCTGCAATCCTGGTCAGCGGATCCTTCGACGAGCTTCAGAAGCTGAGACAGGATACGGGGCAGGTCGTTCTCCGAGGTGATCACCTGCTGGTCTTGCCAGGTGCACTCGGTCTGGGAGTCGATGAAGAGCAGTGAAGCGCTTCCCGAGCCCCATACGAACAGCTTCCCCAGGCGTTCGTCCGACTCCAGAGTGAGGCTCACGGCCGTTGCCTTCGGGCGCCTTCTGGTTGCTGTGCAAGGGACTGGCTGATTCACCGTGGGGCTGATCCCGCGAGAGCGGAGTTCGTGTGCTTGTGCGGCATGCCATTCCACGAGCCATTGAACGATCTCCGGCATTACGCCCCTCGCTGTCACGGTCGAACGAGTCGTCGAACTCGATCGTACGGATGGCGTTCGCCGGACCGCTGGGACGGCCGCCTGGGCCTCGCCGCTCCTGGCATTCCCGATGGATGGTTTCCCCGGCAAGCCGGCCGGACATGAGCCGGGAACTTCTGGGTAGGCGGGCGGTGCCTGCCGGGGAAGGGCCGTCAAAGCCTGGGGAGGTCGAAGCGGTCCTTCCCCTGGCAGGTTGCGCCAGAGGGTGGAGGAGTGGTGCTCACGGCGGCGCCCCGAGCACGGTGCCTCTGGGCGGCACTGCTGACCGTCGGATGATCAGTAGCGGTGAGCCTCCTCGCTCACCGCCCACTGAACCCGAGTTCGGCCAGCGACTGGAGCCACTCAGCCCCGAGCTTGGCCCGCCAGGTCTTGCTGTTCGCTTCGGGGCTGACCACCATTCTGAACATAGGGAAAGGGGCCGCCAGCGACTGACGGACCCTCACTGCAAGATCGCGCTAGCGGTGAGTACCCACTACTTCGGGGTATGGCCGCAGCAGGCGACGGTCTTGGTCTGGTCGGTGCTGGCGAGGGGCACTACGGCGAGCACGGCAGCCAGTGCCACGAACAAACCGATGACGGCTTGACGCATTCACTTCTCCTGGTCAGTCGGGATCCGGTGCTGCTTGAGGAACCGGCCAGCTGCCCCTGCCCCTGCCCCGAGCCGCGGCGCCGGCAGGCTGCTCAAGTGACGCTGTTGACTATCACCTGGTGAGCACAGGGGTGTCATCGAATCAGGGGCACAGGATGCGTGCCGATCGATAACCTTCCTATTATGTCATCAGGTCAGACGGGCAAAGAGGTTGCCTCCGTTGGGGTGACCGTGTCGAAGAAGCCGAGCATTCATCAGCTTCGGCTCTATCTCACACTGAGCGAGGAACTCCACTTCGGGCGGGCCGCCGCACGTTTGTCCAACACGCAGCCAGCGCTGAGACAGCAATTCAGAGAGCTGGAGAAACGCCTCGGGGTGCGCGTGGTGGAGCGCATCAGCCGGACGCTCACGCTGACCGATGCAGGACAGGCCCGCCGAGGTCCTCGTACCAGTCGCGGTTGCCCGGTATCGAGTAGATGGGCGCTGGGTAGTCCCGGTACGGCCGGAAGAACTTGCTGCCGTAGTCGTCCGTGCTGCCGCCGGGTAGATCACGACACTGGCGATGACCGTGAAGAACGCTTCCTGACTGTGCCTCAGGAAGTTGGGTACCACAGCACACTTGGGTCGTCGCCCTACCGGTGTCGCCGATGATCACGAAGGAGAAGCTGTCCGCGTTACGCCGGATCTCCTTGTCCGTGGGTGCTCCAACCGCCTGACGCCGCGACACCCACCGGCCACGGGTTCGGCCCGTGGGGTCCCCGAACCATGAGGCGAGCACACCGTTGCGGGGCGGCCCGCAGCATCCGGGGATCGAATCACGAGATCTTCGCTGTCCGGCCGGGGATGAGCCGCCGGTACGCGCCGGGTTCGGCGTCGCTCCAGTCGGCGCCTTCGGCGCCTTCGGCGCCTTCGGGGGTTCGGCGTGAGGACGTTGAGGAGTCGGACACGGCTGCACCGTAGCAATGGTCCCCGGCGGGGCCGCAGTCGGCTCACCCTGCTGGGAGTGCCCCCCGGCACTTCTCCCGGACACCCGCCGGTCCTCGGGCCCGGTCACAGGAACCGGCGCAGCAGGCGCTCCTTCCGGCGGGTGAACGGTGGGTAGACGAGCCGCAGCGCGTCCGGTCGCAGCGGCTTGTCCAGTACCGCCTTGGTGTGGCTGAAGGTGTCGAGGGAGTGTGGCCCGTGATAGCGGCCGACCCCACTCTCGCCGACGCCGCCGAACGGCAGGCCGGGCACGCTGAGATGGGCGTTCGGGATGCCGAAGGCCAGGGCGCCCGAGGAGGTCTCCGCGGTCAGCCGCCGCTTGGAGTGGGGGGAGGCGGTGAACGCGTACAGGGCGAGGGGCTTGTCCCGCGCGTTGACGAACGCGATCGCCGCGTCGAGGTCGGGGACGCGCACGATCGGCAGGATCGGCCCGAAGATCTCCTCGCTCATGACGGGCGCCTGCGGATCCACGTCGGCGAGGACCGTCGGGGCGAGGTAGCGGGTCGCGCGGTCGTGCTCCCCGCCGGTGACCAGCCGGCCGCCGCCCAGCAGGCCGACCAGCCGGTCGAAGTGACGGTCGTTGACGATGCGGCCGTAGTCCGTACTGGCGGACGGCTCGGTGCCGTACATCTCACGGACCGCGGCGGTGAGGTGCGGCTCCAGCCCGGTGGCCGCCTCACCGATCGCGAGCACGTAGTCGGGGGCGACACAGGTCTGCCCGGCGTTCATGAACTTCCCCCAGGCGATGCGGCGCGCGGCCGCCCGGAGGTCCGCGCCCGGTTCGACGACGGCGGGGGACTTGCCGCCGAGCTCGAGCGTGACCGGCGTGAGACGGCGGGCCGCGGCGGCCATCACGACGCGTCCGACGGTGCCGTTGCCGGTGTAGAAGATGTGGTCGAACGGCTGCTCCAGCAAGGCGGTCGTCTCCGGTATACCGCCCTCGACGACCGCCACGGCGCTCGGGTCGAGCGCCTGCGGCAGCCGGTGGGCGAGCGCGGCCGAGGTCGCGGGGGAGAGCTCGCTGGGCTTGACCACCACGCAGTTGCCCGCGGCCAGCGCGCCGACGAGCGGCGCCAGCGCCAGCTGCAGGGGGTAGTTCCACGGGCTGATGACCAGCACGGTGCCCAGCGGCTCCCGTACCGTCCGGGCCCGGGCCGGGGCGAGCGTCAGGGGCACGGAGACCCTGCGCGGGCGCAGCCAGCGGGCGAGATGGCGCAGGGTGTGGTCGATCTCCTTGACGACGAAGCCGATCTCGGTGAGATGGGCCTCGGTGGCGCCCTTGCCGAGGTCGGCGTGCAGGGCGGCCGCGAACTCGGCCTGGTGTTCCATCAGCATGTCGCGCAGCGCGCGCAGTTGGGCCCGGCGCCAGGAGACGGGGCGGGTGAGCCCGGTGGCGAAGACCGTGCGCAGTCGGGAGACGGTCTCGTCAGGGGCGACGGCGGGCTGGAGGCGGGAGTCAGGATGCATGCCCGGAGCATATACGAAACGAAATTCTTTCGTTTCGTTATCGAGTACACTCGCTGCATGACCACCCGTATCCCCGTCCCGCCCCTCGCCGAGCTCACCGAGCGGCTGCCCGAGCGCCTCGCGGTTCCCGAGTCCGACCTCCTCGCGCCGGGCAGCACCTGGAACCTCTCCCAGACGCTCCAGCACTGCGCCCAGACCGTCCGCTACTCGGTGACCGGATACCCGCGGCTGAAGCCGGCGCTGTTCCGGGCCACCGCGGGCGCCCTGGCCAAGCGCGTGTTCCTGAGCCGGGGCGCCACGAAGCACGCCCTGGACGCGGAACTCGACGGTGCCCCCGCCCTCGACCCGCACCTGCCGGCCGCCGAGGCCGCGGCGGACCTCGCGGACGCTGTGGCCCTCTTCGGCGGCCACAGCGGTCCGCACGCGCTTCACCCTGCCTACGGCCGCTGCACCCACGACGAGTTCGCGCGGCTGCACGCCATGCACCTCGCCGAGCACCTCCCCGGTCTGGCCGATGCCTGAGGCCGCGCCGCGCCGGGGCCGCCCCCGTGACGCGGCACGGGACCGGGCCCTGCTGGAGGCCACCCTGGCCGTCCTGGCCGAGAGTGGCTACGGCGGCCTGACCACCGCCGCCGTGGCCGCCCGGGCCGGAGTCTCCACCGCCACGCTCTACCGCCGCTGGTCCTCCAAGGAAACCCTGGTCATCGCGGCCGCCGCAGCGCGTGCCGAGGACCTCGTGAAGCGGCCCGACACCGGCACCCTCGAAGGGGATCTGCGGGCCCTGCTGAGGGACAAGGCCGCGAGCCTTACTGGGGAGAGCGGGCGGCTGATGCGCGCCCTCGTCGGTGAGGCCGCGCACAACGACGCCCTCGCCGAGGCCCTCGCGACCACGTTCCTGGCCCCCGTGCGCAGCCGCGTGGAGGAGGTGGTGGCGCGGGCCGTGGCCCGGGGGGACATCCCATCGGTGGACGACTTCGGCATCCTCGGCGACCTGGTTGCCGGCCCAGTGATGAGCCACTTCCTGATCACCCCGCAGGCGCCGGACGAAGTGGACCCCGAGACCGCCAGGGCGTGGGCCGACCGCCTGCTGCCCTTCGTCCTGCGGGCGCTGGGCTCCGGCTGAGCGTCGGGGGAGCGTCCGGCGCGCGTCGAGCGGGCCACCGCACGGGCTGAGGTTTCGTCAGAATGCCGACTTTCGCCATGAGCTCAGGCATCAGGCCTGGCACACCACCCGGCCCCTTCGGTATGTCATGCCTCTGCCGTAACTCCCGGCCCGCCGGAATGAAAGGTAACCCCCGTGCGTCTGCGCGTCCTGCGCGTCCTGCGCGGCACCGCCGCGCTCGCCCTGACCCTGCCTGTCCTCTCCTTCGAGCCACCCCCGCACCCAGCCCCTGACATGCCGTCACCACGAGCCCATGCAGCCGCCTTTCCGTACCGTGAACAGCGGGACACCACTTTCCGGTCAGCCCGAGCCGCGTGCGTTGCCCCGTGCTCCGGTCCCCGGGACAGCCCCGCCAAACCGTGTGTGTGGCCGCTGACGGAGCCGTCAGCTCATCGTTGAAGGAGCGGTGAGGCGACCGTGCCACTACCCGCCTGCGCTCCGCCTCCTGAACTCTGCTCCCCGAGAACGCCGGGGGGTGAGGGACCTTGCCGCGCCGCCCTGCTCGCTCTGGTCGTCCGGCTAATGCTGTGACCGGGATGGTTCACCGTGATCGGAAGTCGGCTCGCGGGACGAGCGCACGCGAAACGGCTGGTATTACTGGGGCATGCAGGAAGAGATTGCACGCTCCGCGATCGACACGTTCATCTCCGCGTTCAACGCCTCGGACGACAGCTATGTGACTGAGCTGCTCTCCCAGGCTCTGACCTCAGACGTGGTCTTCTGGGGGCCGTTGGGTCGCAGCGAAGGAATCGCGGCGGTCGAGCGGTTCGTGCTGGACATCCGGCGCCACCCGGCGGGGACCGGCACGATGGTGCGCTGCTCGGCGGTGGACATGCCTGACGAGTGGGCCCGGTACCAGTGGGTCTTCACCACGCCGGATGGAGGTCCCCGCCTGGCGGGAACGGACGTCGTCCATCTGCGGCGGAGCCTCATCGACCAGGTCATCGTCTTTGCGGGGGAGATCGAACCGTCCGCCTCCTGAGTCATCCTTCTGTCGCTTTCGGCACTCCGGGGCTGCGGTTCGCGGTCGGTCAGGCTGCGGTGCTGAGGGGGCGTCCGCCCCAGCGGATGCCCTTCTCGCTGCGGATGCGGGCGCGTTCCTTGCGTTCGGCGGCAAGTACGTCGGGGTGGCGGGCGTTGGCGTTGCGCCAGCGCAGGTAGGCGTGCAGTGCCCGGGTCTGCACGGGGTGGTGGGAGTTGGCGATGGTGAACTGCCGCAGCGGTCCGAAATGCGCCTCGATCGGGTTCGCCCACGACGCGTAGGCCGGGCTGAAGCACAACTCGACCTTGTTCGTCTTCGCCCAGCGGCGGAGGTCGGCGCCTTTGTGGGCGGACAGGTTGTCCAGGATGACGTAGATCGGGGCGCCGTCGGGCCGGGCGGCGCGGATCGACTTCGGCGCGGCCAGCGTGTTCGCGGCACCTTTCCTGCGGCGGTTGACGCCCCACAGGCGGTCGTCGCCGACCGAGTAACAGCCGTGGAAGTAACGCACCCCGTGAGTGCGGTGGTAGGTGGCCGGCACTCGGTCGGGAAGCTTCCGTTCGGCCCAGCCCGAGCCTGCGGTGGGTCGGATGCCGAGCGGTCCGAACTCGTCGAAGGCGAAGACCCGGTGGGGGGGAAGCGGTCCAGGATCACCTCGATGTGGTCCAGCTTCGCCTCGCGGTCCGGGTCGGGGGATTCCTTCCATGTCTTGGTGCGCTGGAAGGTGACGCCGCGGCGGGCGAGTGGACCGCGTAACGCCTCGCGGCCGATGCGGATCACGCGGCCGTGGACTTTCCGCAGGTAGACGACGAGCTTGCGCGGCGACCAGCGAGGGCAGGGCTGGCCGAGCTTGGTCGGGCGGGTGGTGGCCGTCTGAATGACGAAGTCCTCGTCGTCAGGGCTGAGCAGGCGGGGACGGCCTCCCGCCCACCGAGGGTCCAAGCAGGCCGGACCGATCTCGTTGAGCCGATGGATCACGTCACGCACGGTGTCCTCATCGGCCTGCACCAGCTTCGCGATCACCGGCACCCGGTTCCCGCCCGCTGAGGCCAGCAGCATCATCGCCCGCCGGAACCGCACCGAACTGGTACTGCCCCGACGCACGATCTGCTGCAGCTTCTGCCCCTCCTGATCGTTCAACCTGCGCACACGGACAGGCTCAACCACCACACACCCAGCAATCGGACGGACCTCAGCGCCCATCCAACCGTCGGAGCCCTCAACCCGGCCAACCTTCCCGGTGAGAGCACTAGGACAGGACCTGCGCGCCACCGAGGCCAAGCCGCCCGCGCCCTGCGGCTGACTCTGAAGTTCGCCGGCGGCGCCACCTGGGAGATCACCCGGCGCCTGCCCGAGGCCTCCGCGCACGACGAGGACCTGCGCACGCTCGCCTACCGGATGATGGACGCGGCCGGTCTGCAGGCGGCTGCCCGACCGGCTTCTCCCTCAAGGGCGAGGACCTCGTCGACGCCGACCAGGTCGCCCTACAGATCAGCCTCGAACAATAGCGCGAGGACCGGCTGACGGCGGAGGCCGTCAGCGGCCGCATCCGCGCCAGGTTCGGCCCCGACGCGATCGGCCCGGCCGCCACACGCCTACGCCCCGCCCCCGCCTCCTGAACCTGCCGGGAGACGAGGGATCTTGCCGCTGCACTCGCCGGGCCTGCTGCCGTACGAGCTGCTGCCGCACTGGCCCTACATGCGGGCGGTACGGTCGGCATGGCGCGCGGCGGTGGTAGGGCTGACCTGGAAGCGTTCCGCGGCCGCCGCAGCGGCCAGCCGTCCTCGACGACACACCGGGCCAGACGCGGCCGGCCGGTCGGCGTCAGCGGGGCTTTACGGTGGGACACGAGGGCCTCCCGAGTACCGGACGTAGATGTCGCAATCCACACCGAACCCTGAAGGCCCTTCCCGGGTGCAGCGACCATCACCCGCGCCTCGGCATCGGGTCGTCCGCCCGGTGCCACGGCCCTGTCGACGTCCGGCAGCCACCACTATTGCCGTGGCGACCCCCTGCGGGCGATACGCGTCTTCGCGGGCGCCGCCTTCGATGTGATCATCCTCGGGGAGTACGGCGAGCAAGCGGGACTCCGCCGCTGCTGACGGCACCCCGCCGTCCCTCCCCGGCGATGACGACCACCTCGTCGCCGTCGGACCAGCGCCGGCGGTCCGCCTTGGACGGATTGAGGCGCAGCCCGTACCCGGGGACCCGGTGGGCGTCGGCGTGGCTGCGGTAGCCGATGGCGCACTCGCCCCGGGCGCGTGCCGCCGCGACGACCGTGGCGAAGGACGTCTCGTGGCCGGTCACGACGTAGTCGGCGGCTGACCGCAGGTGGATCTGCGTGCCGCCGGCCGAGAACAGTTCGTCGAACACGTCCGCCAGGTGGTGGTTCTGGGAGATCTGCGCCATCAGCAGCCCGATGAGCTTGCCGCTGATGATCACGTCCGCTCCCGGGCCCAGTGGGGCGAGGGGCCGGTTGCCGTCGTCGGTGAGCTCGGTGACCACCGGCAGCTCCCGCCCGGTGCGCCCTTCGAGGTGGCGCAGGACGAGCAGGGTGACGAGCGTGCGGGTGTCCGGCTCCTCGGAGGGCTCACCGGCCCGTGGCTCCTGGCCGAGCACGATGACGCTGTCGTAGGAGCCGAGGTCCAGGCCGGCCAGGGTCTCTGGGCGGGTGGTGTCGCCCCTGAGGGCCACACAGGTCCAGCCGGAGCCGTCGCCGTCACCGACGTCACCGTCGTCGTCGCAGGCGGCCCGCACCACGGCCTCGTCCTCGTCCGCCACCACGTCGGCCACCGAACCCGGGGGTGCGTTGCGGCCCCACTCCCGCAGGACGAGGGGTGCGCGGCGGTTCCAGCCCAGCACCAGCAGCCGCTCCGGCCGGGTGTCCGACGGCCGGGGGCCCGCCACGGACCGCTCGTCGACCAGCGGCGCGCAGTCGGCGAGTTCGGCGGTGTCGTCGTCGGCGGCGATGACGAGGAGCTGGTCGTCGGGTTCGAGCACCGTCCGCGCGGGCGGGTTCAGCCAGGGCACCCCGCCGCGGATCAGCCCGACCGCGCTGGCGTTGCCGTAGGAGAGCAGCGCCTCGCCGAACTCACGGCCGGCCAGGGACGGGTGGGCGGCAGGGTAGAACTCGTCCCCGGCGAAGTCGAGCAGGTCGCGGTGGACCAGGGACAGTCCCGGGCGGCGCGCCGCCTGCGCGATCAGCCGGGCGGTGACGGTGTCGCTCTCCAGGACGACGCCTCGGGGCCCGGCGGCCAGGCGGGCCGCGAGTAGGTAGCCGCTGTCGCGGACCGCCGCCACGACGGGCACGGTGACGTCGCCCCCGCGCGCCGTCGCCCGCAGTGCCAGCAGCGCCTTGACGACGTCCGCGTCGCTGCGGGACGCGTCGGGCGGCAGCACGATGACCGAGTCGGCGGTGGCCGGACTGGTCAGCGCCAGTACGGCCGGGTCGGCAGAGGGACCGCTGCGGCAGATCAGCCGGGTCCGGCCGGTCGGGCCGACCTTGCTCTGCAGGGACTCCTCCATGGCCGTCTTGTCCCGGTCGGCCAGGATCGCCACGGCCGACCGGCGCTGGTTGGCGCCCGCCGCGACCAGTTCGCTCACCACCGTGAAGACCTGCTCCGACCAGCCCAGGACCACCAGGTGGCCGCGCTCCAGGAGCTTGGAGCGGCCGCGCCGCAGGGCGATGAGCCGCTCGGTGAGCCCGGTGGTGATGAGACCGACGAGGGTCGAGACATACACCAGGGCGACCAGGGCCAGCAGCACCGACAGCGCCACCCGGGCCGGACTGCCCGTGGTGCCGCCCAGCCGCATCGTCTCCCCGGTCAGGCGCCAGATCGCCGCCACCTTCCCGGAGAGGGTGGCGGGGGCGTGCCCGCTCGTCCACACCAGCGCCGCGCTCGCGGGGACGACGACGGCCAGGCAGACCAGGACCAGCCAGCCCACCAGGGCCGAGGTGCCGCGCGCCAGGGTCGTGTCCAACCAGTACCGCGCTCGGGCACCCGCCCCGGGCCGCTGTTCCACTGTGTTCCCCCTCCGCGCGCAGGTCTGTAGGGGCAGTGTCCTGACCTGGCCTCGCGCGCCGGGCGGCTAGGCGGCGCGATTCATCCCTTCGCCGTAATCGGGGGCAGGCGCCCGCCCTCGCGTGCCCCCGCGCACCCGGTCACGCACCGGTTTGAACGAGGGCCTTCCCTCGTCCGTGGCAATTCACCACAACCTGGAGTGAACCGGTCCGGCGGGCCCGTAGAAGTTGCGGCATGACCGAGCATCACCAGGCTGACGCCGATCACGGCGGCCTGACCAGACGTACGCTCACGACGGCCGCGGGCACGACCGCCGTAGCCGCCTTCCTCAGCGCCGGCAGTGCGGCGGCCCTGCCCACACAGCCGCCCCCGCGCAATCCCGCCCCGGCGGCGGCCCTCTCCGCCGCGCAAGGCGCGGACTTCGACCGCTGCCTCGCCGTCGCCCGGGCCCTGCTCGTCGTCGACGACGACGGCCGGCCCCTCGTCCCCGGCTACCGGCGCGTGCTCAAGGACGGCCTGCCCCGCACCCGGACGGCCAGGGCCACGAAGGTCCTCGTCATCGGGGCGGGCCCGGCCGGCCTCGTCACGGCGTGGCTGCTCCAGCGCGCCGGACACCACGTGACCGTCCTGGAGGCCAACGGCAACCGGGTGGGCGGGCGCATCAAGACGTTCCGTCGCGGCGGCCACGAGAAGGCGGCGCAGCCCTTCGCCGACCCGCGCCAGTACGCCGAGGCCGGCGCGATGCGGCTGCCCGGCAGCCACCCGCTGGTGATGGACCTCATCGGCCAACTGGGCCTGAAGAAGCGGCCGTTCCACTACGTCGACGTGGACGGCCAAGGACGGCCCGCCGCGCACACCTGGATCCACGTGAACGGCGTGCGCATGCGCCGCGCCGACTACGCCCGCGCGCCCCGGCGCATCAACCGCTCCTTCGGCGTCCCGCGCGCCCGCTGGGACACCCCGGCCGCGGCCATCCTGCGCTCGGCTCTTGACCCGGTGCGCGACGAGTTCAGCACGCTCGGGCCGGACGGCAAGCGCACCGACAAGCCGCTGCCCGCACGCATCCAGGGCTGGGCCAGGGTGATCCAGCGCTTCGGCGACTGGTCGATGTTCCGCTTCCTGACCGAGCACGCGGGCCTGGACGAGCGGACGGTCGACCTGATCGGTACCGTCGAGAACCTCACCTCACGGCTGCCGCTGTCCTTCGTGCACAGCTTCATCGGGTCCTCCTTGATCAGCCCGGACACCGCGTTCTGGGAGCTGGAGGGTGGCACGGCCGTCCTGCCCGACGCCCTGCTGGCCAAGGTCCGCGACACCGTGCGGTTCGACCGGCGGGTGACCCGGATCGAGTACTACGACCCCGACCCCGACCGGGCCGGCAGCGACACCCGACACGTACGCGCCCGGGGACCCCACGTGTGGGTGGACACCGTCTCCGAGGGACGGGGCGGCCCGGTCGTGCGCGAGCAGTTCACGGCGGACGCGGCGGTAGTGACGGTGCCCTTCTCCGGCCTGCGGCACGTGCAGGTCAGCCCGCCGATGTCGTACAGCAAGCGGCGGGCGGTCACCGAGCTGCACTACGACTGCGCGACCAAGGTGCTGCTGGAGTTCAGCCGCCGCTGGTGGGAGTTCGACGAGAGTGACTGGAAGCGGGAGCTGGGCCGCATCGACCCAGGGCTGTACGACGCCTACCGCGCCGGACGGACCCCTGGCGACGGCAGCCTGCTCGGCGCACACCCGTCCGTCCCGTCCGGCCACATCACCGCCGGCCAGCGCACCCACTACGCCGCGAACCGCGCCGTCACCCGCGACCAGCCGGCCGCGGTCGACGTCGTCGGTGGCGGCTCGGTCTCGGACAACGCCAACCGGTTCATGTACCAGCCGTCCCACGCGGTGCCCGGCAGCGCCGGCGGGGTGGTCCTGGCGTCCTACAGCTGGGCCGACGACGCCCTGCGCTGGGACTCCCTGGACGACGAGGCCCGCTACCCGCACGCCCTGTGCGGACTCCAGGAGGTGTACGGCCAGCGGATCGAGGTCTTCTACACCGGCGCGGGCCGCACCCAGAGCTGGATGCGCGACCCGTACGCCTACGGCGAGGCGTCCGTGCTGCTGCCCGGCCAGCACACGGAGCTGCTCACGTCCATCCCGGCCCCCGAGGGGCCGCTGCACTTCGCGGGCGACCACACCTCCGTGAAACCGGCGTGGATCGAGGGAGCGCTGGAGTCCGCCGTGCGCGCCGCCCTGGAGGTCCACCGGGCCTGAACCGCGCCGGGCGCCGCTCCCCGTGTGAGGGGGCGGCGCCGCACGCAGTCGCCATCTACGCTTCAGCCGCTACCACGATGCCCGACCCACAGGGCACCCGCTGAACTGCTGTGGTATCGAGCTCGAATGGTTCAACACCCGCATGCGCGGCCCCTTGTCAGTGGGTGGTGCGGGGGAGAGGTTGAACCGCTCCGGGATCGGTGGAGGCTCTATGCGTTGACTCCAGCCGCCGGTCAGGGCTGGTGCTGAGCGTAGTGGTTGGTCTCGTACTCGTGGGCGGGACGTCTCCGACCGCGCTGCGAAGGGGTGGAACGCGCCGGGCAAGGGCGGCGCCCAGGCCGACATCGTGCTCACCGCTCCGCAGGACGGGGTGCCGTTGCTGTTCATCGACGAGCGGTGGCAGGCGGTGGAGCGCACCGGAGCGTCTGGACCGGAGGCCGATGCGCGAGCCCTCGAAGGGATGTCGAGCCACACGGTCCCCGGTCGCGACACCATCTGCCCATGCCGTCCTCTTCGAGGACCTGTGTCGGGCAAGGGACACCGGACTGGGTGTGCCTTTGTGGACGCCAACAGGTTGATCCACATGCCGTCGCCCTCGTGCGGGGTTAGCGTTCTGGGCATGGGCGTGAGGTGTTGCGCTGCATGAGCGGGATCGGAGTTGGCGAAGGGCTGGCTGAGGGCGATCCCTTCGACGACGCATTGGCGGCGGCGGTGCGCGGTGCGGGCGCCAGATTCGGCGGCGTCTATTTGCTGGACCCGGCCGAAGCCACGCTGGGGTTGATCGCGCTGTGTGGTGTATCGGTCGAGGCTTTCGCGCCATGGTGGCGGACTGTCTTTGCCGTTCGCGGTCTGATGCAGGACGCGGTACGTGAAGAGCGATTCGTCTGGGCGGGTTCTCTGGAGGAGCTGGCCCAGCTCTACCCGCGTGTGGCAGCGGGCGTTCCGTATCCAAACGCGATGGCGGCAATCCCGCTCACGGGCGTGCGGCACTGCCGAGGTGTGCTGCTCTTGGCCTGGACTCCGGGTCGTTCTCCGCTCAGCCCCAGCGAGCGCCGCCGCATCACTCGCGGTGCCCAGCGTATTGCCCGGGTCCTTGACGCAGCGGCTGTAGCTCCACCCATCCCGGAGCGCCCGCGGTTCATACACCCCTACAATCCACAGCCGAAGGCACAGCCCGGGCTTGCAGCGGCCGACCTGGTGAACCGTCTCCCTCTCGGCACCCTGGCCCTCGACCTCGAAGGGCGTATCACCTTCGTGAACGCCGCAGCCGCCACTCTCCTGGACAGGCCCGCGGAACAACTGCTGGCAACCCTGCCCTGGCAGTCGCTGCCATGGCTGGACAACGCCACGTACATGGACGCGTACCGCATGGCCGTGAACAGCCACGAGATTGTCACACTGACCGTCCTGCGCCCGGTGGAGCAGTGGCTCGACTTCCGCCTCCACGCGGACGACAGCGGCATGAGCATCTTGATCACACCGGACTGCGCCTCGAAGCCGATTGCCATGCAGCCGCCCTCGGCAGGCAGTCCGCCGGAGAGCAGGCCAAGGGTCGGCAGTCCGCCGGAGAGCCGGATTCACCTGTTGATGGTGCTGGCCGCCGCTCTGACCGAGACCATCGGCGTCCAGGATGTCGTGGATCTGGTCGCCGATCAGATTCTGCCCGCCTTCGGCGCCCACGGCATGATCATGTCGACCGTGGACGCCTGCCGGATCCGCATCATCGGACACCGCGGCTACACCCGCGACGTCATCGAGCAACTCGACGGCGTGCCCCCGGACGCCGATCTGACACCCGCCGGCCGGGCGCTCGCCACCGGCACTGCGGCCTTCTTCGCCGACCGCAGCGAACTGACCCGCCTCTACCCCCATGCCAAGGTGCCACAGAACAGCGGCAAGCAGTCGTGGGCCTTCCTGCCCCTGATCAGCTCCGGACGTCCCCTCGGCTGCCTCCTCCTCGCCTACAACCAGCCCCACGCCTTCACCCTTGCCGAACGCTCGATCCTCACTCCGCTCGCCGGCCTCGTGGCCCAGGCCCTGGACCGAGCACACCTCTACGAGACCAAGCACAGCCTCGCCCACACCCTCCAGCAAGCTCTGCTGCCCCGCGCCCTGCCCACCATCGCCGGACTCGACGTCGCCGCCCGCTACCTGCCCGCCAGCCACGGCATGGACATCGGCGGGGACTTCTACGACCTCATCCGCCTCACCGATACCACTGCCGCCGCAGTCATCGGAGACGTGCAGGGCCACGACATGACAGCGGCTGCCCTGATGGGCCAAGTCCGCATGGCCGTCCACTCCCATGCCACCGCCGGTGCCGCACCCGACCAGGTCCTCACCCGCACCGACCGCGACCTCGCCGACCTCGACGCCGGCCGTTTCGTCACCTGTCTCTACGCCCACCTGGACCTGGCCCGCCAGCAGGTGGCCATCGCCAGCGCCGGCCACCCGCCCCCACTCCTGCGACACCCCGACAACCGAGCCCACGCCCTCGGCATCCGTCCTGGCCCGCCTCTCGGACTCGGCATCGGGACCCCGTCCTACCCGGTCAGCACGGTGCCCTTCCCCACAGCCTCCCTCCTGGCCCTCTACACCGACGGTCTCGTGGAAACTCCCGGGATCGACATCACTGAGACCACCGCCGAACTCGCGCGCCACCTCAGTGGACTCGGCAGCCTCCCACTGCACGAACTCGTCGACGCCCTCATCCACCACGTAGGCCACACCAAACAACACACAGACGACACAGCGCTCCTTCTGCTCCAACCCCACCGCGCCGTCATTCTGTGATCAAACTTCGGTGGCACGCGCTCAGGGTTTGATGTCACAGGACAGTTGGCGAGGCGGCAGACTTCCGTCATGAGCAGCCCCCGGCGCCGTCGACCGAGCAGCGGCCCGAGCACTGCCAGGATCACGCGGGCGGCGGAGCCGGTAGCCGCAGGGGACGGGCGGCCCGACGGGGCGCCGCGTGTCGGGATGTGGGCGCGGGCCATGGCGGATGCCGCGTTCGAGCTGCACGACATCGCGCGGTCCGGCGGCTGGGACCAGGACGCGCCGAGGACGCCGTCGCCGCGTGCGAGACCCACGTGCAGACCCTCGCCACCCTCCACCCCGACGCGCGCGACGTCCTCGATGTGGCGGGCCGCGTCGAGGCAGAGCTGCGGCGCGTGCTCCGCCTCCCCGCCGACACCACACCAGGGGTGGGGCAGGCAAAGCCGTGAGGCAGGCTCTGCTCGCTCCTGCGAGTGATCGCGGACCTGGGCCCCGTGCCTGCCCGATCACCTCGCGGGCCGAGCATGACTGGCTCACCACCGTCCGCCTCCCGCCGTATGCACCTGACCCGAACCCCGTCGAGGCCGTCTGGTCACTGGCACGCCGCGCCATGGCCAACACCGCCTTCGACACACCCGACGACCTCGCGCCTTGCCGCCGAGACTGCTGGTCTTCCGCCGGCCTTTCGGCTTTCGTCCTTCGGCCCGCCGTGGTCTCCGCTGGTGAGGTGCACGCGCTTGGAGGCATCGAGAAGGTCCCGTGCGGTGGGCCGGGGCTGGGCCCGCGTCCTACGCACGGAGCCTGGCGTCATGTCTCCTCGGCGCCGCGGTCCGACAGGGAGCCGTACCGGCTGCGCAGGTGGGCCTTGAGGATCTTGCCGGTGGCGTTGCGGGGCAGGGCGTCGACGAGGACGACCGACTTGGGGAGCTTGTACTTGGCGAGTCGGCCGGACAGGGAGTCCATGATGTCGTCGGGCGACACGCCGGCGCCCGCGCGGGGCACGACCAGCGCTCTGCCGACCTCGCCCCATCGTTCGTCGCGTACGCCGATCACCGCGCATTCGGCGACCGCGGGATGCTGGTAGAGGAGTTGCTCGACCTCGGCCGGATAGACGTTCTCCCCGCCGGAGATGTACATGTCCTTGATCCGGTCGACGATCGTGACGTACCCCTCCTCGTCGACGGTGGCCGCGTCTCCGGAGCGGAACCAACTTCCGTTCACGAAGGCGTCCTTGGTCGCTTCGGGCCACTGCCAGTAGCCCTTCATCACGTTGGGGCCCTCGATGATCACCTCGCCGACCTCGCCCGGTGCGACATCGGTGAGGTCGGGCCGCACCACGCGTACGTCGGTGAAGAAGCAGGGTGTGCCGGCCGAGCCGACCTTGCGGATGCTGTCCGGTGCGCGCAGGCCCAGCGCGGCGGGGGCGGTCTCGGTCAGGCCGTACGCCTGGAGGAAGGTCAGGCCACGGTCCTGGTATGTGTGGATGAGGGCCTTGGGTACGGGTGCCGCCGCGCACATCAGGATCCGGATCGACGACAGGTCGGCCGTCGCCCACCGCGACGACCGGGCCATGGCCCGGTACATCGCGGGCACGCCGAACATCCTCGTCACCCGGTGCTCGGCGATGACGTCGAGCACCCGTTCCGGATCGAAACCGCCCATCAGCACCGACGTCCCTCCTTTGAGGAAGCCCGGCAGGAAGACGGTGTTGAGGGCGGCGGTGTGGAACATCGGTGCCACCACCAGAGCGACGTCGTCGGAGGCGATGTCCACGTCCAGCAGGAGGTTGAAGCAGTTCCAGGCGATGTTGGCGTGGGTGAGCATGACGCCCTTCGGACGGCCGCTGGTGCCCGAGGTGTACTGGATCATGCACACCTCATCGAGGCCGACCGTCTCGTCCGGGGGGTCGTCGGGTGCGTTCGCGAGCAGCTCCTCGTACGCCTTCCCCACCTCGACGTAGTGCTTCACCTCGACGTCGTCCCTGAACGCGTGAACGATGTCGGTGAGTTCGGCCCCGAACACCAGCACCGTCGCTCCCGAGTCGCCCAGGATGAAGGCCAACTCGGGGGCCGCGAGGCGGGTGTTGAGCGGGACGAAGACGGCGCCCAGCGCGTTCGTGGCGAACAGGGTTTCCGCCAGGGCCGGATGGTTCACGCCGAGGTAGGCCACCCGGTCGCCGTGGCCGACCCCCAGGGCACGCAAGGCGTGAGCGAGCCGCGTCACGCGCGCGGCCAGTTCTTCGTAGGACAGGGATCCACCGTCGTGCACGACGGCGGTGGCCTCCGGTGCCATGCGGGCACGCCGCGCGGGCCATGAGCCGAGCCCTTGATCGCGCATGGTGCGTCTCTCCTCTCTCAGAGCCCTCAGAGCTCTCAGAACCAGTCGGGCCATGTGTAGTCGGCCGATTCGTCGTGGTCCCGGCGGGGCGGCAACGGGGCGAGCCGCCCCCGGGAGAAGACCAGCGGCGAGACGCCGGTCTTCTCCACCCCGAGTTCCCGCACCCGGCCGAGGACGAAGTAGTGGTCGCCGAGGGTCCACACGTCGGCGATGTCGCAGTCGATCCAGGCGACGGCGCCCGCCAGGACGGGGCTGCCCGAGGGCGCGCCGCGCCACGGGTGACGGTCGAAGACGTCGGGTGCCTTGGCGCTGACGTCCCGGCAGCGGCCCTCCTGGCCGGCGGCCAGCACATTCACGCAGAAGGCGCCGCCGGCCATGATTCTGGGCCAGGTCGTGGAGGAGCGGCCGGGGAGGAACGCGACGAGCGGAGGGTCCAGGGACACCGAGGTGAACGAGCCGATCACCATGCCGACGGGGGTGCCGTCGGGTTCCTTCGCGGTGACCACCGTGACACCCGTCGGGTAGTGGCCGAGCACCTGCCGGAACAGGTCGGGGTCGTCCGACGGGCCACCGCCGGGCGCCGTCGCGGCGGGCGTCTGCCGGTTCACGCCGGAGTCTCCAGCCCGAGCAGAGAACGGGCGTACCCCGTGGCCCACGAGCCGTGTTGCGCGTTGATGTGTGTCTTGTACGTGGCGACGTCGCGCAGGTACCGCTGCATGCGCTCGCCATTAGCCAGCGCGCTGGAGCCACTGGCCGAGGCCAGCATCTCGACGGCCTGGCAGGCGAGTTGGCCGGACTGTCGGGCCGTGAGGGAGAGGGCCTGGTCGTCCAGTTCGGAGAAGGGCTCGCCCCCTGCCAGGCCCCGGGCGGCGTACGCGGTGTAGTCGTCCGCGACCGACAGGATGATCCGCTGCGCGCTGTCGGCCAGGGCCGTGGCCAGGCCGAGATTGCGCTGGTGTTCCGGATCGTGACTGCGCGGCCTGAAGGTCGGCAGCTGGCTGTTCTTGGTGGTGATGATCCGCTGGTACTCGTCGACCGCGGCCCAGGCGGTGCCCGCCACGATCGAACACAGCTGGATGTTGAAGAACGGCATCAGCCGGCCCGCGTACATCGGGTTGCCGTGCAGTTCCACCCCCGGCCCGTCGGTGGCGTCGGCCGCCCCGAGATGGGTCCTGGACACGTACTCGTACGGTACGAGGGCGTCCTCGGCCACGACGCTGTTGGAGCCGCTGCCGCGGAAGCCCAGGATCTCGCCCCAGTTGTCGAGCATCCGCCAGCCGGAGGGCACGAGCACCATGCCCGGGGTGGGTATGCCGCCCTCTTCGTCGATGATGAGGACGCCGCCCAGGAAGTGCGTGGAGACGTTGACTCCGGAGGAGTAGTCCCAGCGGCCGTTGACCAGGTACCCGTCGGGGGCCCTCGTCGCGGTGGCGCTCGGGGCGATCGGCAGCGGGGCCCGGAAGTCACCGTCCGGCCCGAACACCTCGCGCTGGGTGCTCTCGGGGAAGCGGCCGGCCACCACTAGGCTGTGGGAGGCGGCCAGACACAGGTTCCAGCCGCTGGACGGGCAGCCGCGGGCCACCTCGGTGACCATTCGGGAGTAGGTCCGCAGGTCGAACTCGTAGCCGCCGAAGCGGCGTGGCTGGAGGGACCGGTAGAAGCCCGCCTTCAGGAACGCCTTGTGCGTGTCCTCGGAGATACCGGTCCGCTGCTCGGTCTCGTCCTGATGATCACGTAGCCAGGCCCTCATGCCGGCGGCCCGGCGCACCAGTTCCTCCGGGGTCAGATCCGGCTCCGGCTGCGGAATCTCGATGATTTTCTCGGCTGCCTTGGTTGTCTCGGTTGTCTCGGACAATTCGCACCCCATCCGCTAATGTTCCGGGTCGGCCTGAAGGGAGTGTTGGCAGCGCGGTGAAGAACCGTCCAATGCCGGTGATTGCGGGCTTGATGAGTGTCGTGCATCACAGCAGGTCGGAGAGGGTGACGGGAATGCCGCACATTTCTGACTGGTGACGTGCGGGGAAGCGCGCTGTAACCTGGCGCGGACCACAACGTCGTGGACCTCGCCTTTCTGGAGGGCTGAGTGGAACTCCGGAACCTGCGCCATTTCTCGGCGCTCGCCGAGACCTTGAATTACCGGGTCGCCGCCGAGCGTCTGCACCTCACCCAGCCCGCGCTGACGCGATCGATCGCCGCCCTCGAGCGTGAGCTGGGCGTCCAGCTGTTCGACCGCGACAAACGGCATGTGGCGCTCACCGCCGACGGCGCGGAACTGCTCGAACGGGCGGGCGAGGTGCTGGCCGATGCCGACCGGCTCGCCGCCGCCGCGGGCGCCATCAGGGCCAGGCGACGGGACGAGGTGCGGGTCGCGCTCTACGGGGTGGCTCTCGCGGAGCTGACGCATCCGGTCATCGAGGCGTTCTGCGAGCGGTATCCCAGCGTCACGGTCCGGGTACATGAAGCGGACTTCCACCAGGGTCTCGCCCCGCTGCTGGCCGGCGAGTACGACGTGGCGCTGTTGCCCCTGAACGTCGACATGCCGGGCGTGACACGGGTACCGATCTTCACCGAGCCCGCTTCCCTCGCGCTGTGGAAGGGGCATCCGCTGGCTGGGGCAGCCGCGGTGGACGTGACCGAGGTCTTCGACCAGCCCTGGGTCACCCCCGAGCCGGGTCTCGACTTCTGGGTGGGCGGACGACACGGGGACGACGACGCCCCGACGGTCGGCTTCCACGCCCGCTCGGCCCGGGACGTGTCCTTGAAGATCGCCTACCAGCACATGGTGGGACTGATGCCGCTGTCGGCCACCCGGATGTTCCCGCACCCGGGAGTGCATAACGTCGCTCCGAAGGAGCCCCTCGGCTTGGTGGCCGCCGTCGTGTTTCCGGAGGCCGGTCACTCGCCCGCCGCCCCGGCGTTCGCCGAGGTCGCACGCCGGGTGGCCCGACGCGCGACCGGCGTTCCGTACGCTGAAATCTCCCGCTAGGAGGGGTCAGCCGCCGTACGGCGGCTCGCCCGCCCAGGCCGCGTGCAGGACGGCGCGCAGCTCGTCCGCGGAGGCCGGGCGGGGATTCGCGTACGGGGCCCCGAGAGCGACATCGACCGTACGGTCCACGTCGGCGGCGGTCAGGCCCAGGTCGGCGAGCGATCGCGGGATGCCAAGACGCTCGCCCAGCTCGTGCAACTCCCGTACGGGATCGGGGACATCGAGCGCCCGGCGCAGCGCCGCCAGTGCCTCGGGAACCGCCGGCGCGTTGAAGGCCAGCACATGGGGCAGGACGACGGCGTGTGTCTCGGCGTGCGGCAGGTCGAAGGTGCCGCCGAGCACATGGCAGAGCTTGTGGTGCAGCCCCATGGTGGTGGCGCCGAGACAGGCACCGCACAGCCACGCCCCATACAGCGCCCGGCTGCGCGCGTCATGGCCCGAGGGGTCGGCGACGATCTCGGGAAGGGCCGCAGTCAGCGCCCGCACACCCTCCTGCGCCATGAGGGAGACGATCGGAGTGGAGTCCGGGGCGTACAGAGCCTCGACGGCGTGCGCGATCGCGTTCATGCCGCTCGTCGCGGACCCCACGGGCGGCATGGTGAGCGTGAGCAGCGGGTCGTAGACGACGCTGCGCGGCAATACCTTCGGGTCGCGCCCGGTGCGTTTGACCGCGCCCTCGGTCAGGCCCCAGACGGGCGTCATCTCCGATCCGGCGTACGTCGTCGGGACGGCGACGATCGGCAGGCCGGTCCTGAGCGCGACGGCCTTGGCCAGGCCGGTCACGGAACCGCCGCCGACCGCCACGCAGCCGTCCGCCCGGGCTTCGCGAGCCGCTTCGACGGCCAGGTCGGCGACCTCCACCGGGACGTGCGTCACCGCCCCCGCGTGCAGCCCGGCGCAGGCGTCGCCGAGAGACGCGGCGACGGCACGGGCCGTGTCCAGGCCATGGTTGTCGCACAGCACGAGGACGCGGCGCAGTCCGAGAAGCGCGACCTCGTCGGGCACCGCGTCCGGGACGGCACCCGACCGGAAGAGGACGCGCATCGGCTGGGCCTGGTAGGTGAAGTCCAGGGCGCCTTCCCTCACGCGATCACCGGTTGCAGCACGATGTCGAAGCGCGCCCGGCGGAAGGGGTTGGCCAGGCCCAACTCCGCGGCCTCCTCGGGGGAGTCCACCTCGACGAACTCCTCGACCAGGCTCGCCTTCACGGCGAAGACGGCGTCCGACTCCAGATAGTCGCTGCCCGCCACGAAGATGTGCGTCGTCACCGGGCTGTGCCCCTCGGCGCCCACGATGAAGTGGACATGGGCCGGACGGTAGGGGTGACGGCCGGTCGCCTCCAGCAGCGAGCCGACCGGCCCGTCCGTCGGAATCGGATACGGGCTCGGAACGCACGAGCGGAACCAGAACCGCCCCTCCGCGTCCGCCGTGAACAGCCCGCGCCCATTGCCCGGCGGCTGCTTCTCCGGCTGCTGGACGTCGTAGAAGCCCTGGTCGTCGGCCTGCCACACGTCCAGCGTCGCGCCGGGCAGCGGGGTGCCGTCGACGGAGACGACCCGTCCGCTGATCACGCAGGGCTCGCCGGCGCCGACCAGATCGATGTTCGCCCCGAGTTCCCGGACCGGGGACTCGGTCATGTGGAAGGGGCCGAGCACAGTGGAGTCGGTCCCGGCGGCGGCCTTGTGGTCGTTGATCGTCTCGATGAGCATCGACACTCCCAGGACGTCCGACAGCAGGATGAACTCCTGCCGGGTGTCGTCGCACATGTGCCCGGTCGCGGTGAGGAAGTCGATCGCCCGCTCCCACTCGGCCTGAGTCGGCTCGATGTCCCGTACGAACTCGTGCAGGTGACGGGTCAGGGAGGCCAGCACCTCGCGCAGTCGGGGATCGGAGGTGTGGGCGAAACTTTCCAGCACCGCCGTCGTCGTCGCGGAGTTCGCGGAATTCGCGGAATTCCCGGAACTTGCGGCCTTCGCGGTCTTCGCGGTGAGGTCCATGGCCGCTCAGCCCCGCCCGAGAATGCGTCGGAGCGCGTCGCCCAGTGCGGCCGTGACGTCACCGGTGGCGTCCTGGCGGCGGAAGGCCACGTGGTTGTCCGGGCGTACCAGCAGCGCGCCCGAGTCGCCGATCTCCCGCCGCCGGGCCCAGTCCCCGTACGGGTCCTCGTACTCCTGGCCGGGGCCGATGACCGCCGTGGCGATCTCCAGGCCGAACTCCTTGCCGAGGATGCGGGCGGCCTCCGTCCAGGGCTCGCCGCCGATGCCGGTGAGCAGGGTGAACCGGCCGTTCTCGCCCAGGTCCAGGGTGGACAGGTTGCGGGTGCCCGCGGAGAGCCAGGCGTGCGGGAGCTTCGCGCCGGGGCGGGTGCTCGGCTGGAAGTGCAGCTCGGGGTCGCGTGCGAAGCCGGGGTCCTCGGTGCCGTCCGGGACGATCGCGGCGGAGGTGTAGCGCTGGTTGAGGTCCACGCCGTGGGCGTTGAACTCGTACGCCTTGAAGGCGATCGCCTCCCGCAGCCGCGCCCGCTGCTCCTCGGCCTCCGCAGTGGCGTCCTTGCGGGCGGCGATGTTCCGCCACAGCTGCTCGGGGGTCCGCGGCGCCAGGCCGCCGAGCGCCTCGAAGACGGGGGCCGTCTCACCGATGGACTGGTTGGCCCGGGTGACGACCTGCCTGCCGACCGGTGCCCGCTCGTCACTGTAGGTGTCCAGCAGGGACGGGGACGCGGTGCCGTCCAGGACGAGCTTCAGCTTCCACGCCAGGTTGTAGGAGTCCTGGATGGAGGTGTTGGAGCCCAGACCGTTGGACGGTGGGTGCCGGTGGCAGGCGTCGCCCGCGCAGAACACCCGGCCGCTGGAGTACGTCTCGGCGTACATCTCGTTGACCGTCCACGCGGAGGACGACTTGATGGTCACCGGGATCTCGTCGTCGCCGATCAGCTTGCGGACGACGGACAGGGCGTACTCCTCGGTGAGGTCCGGCGGCCCGGCGTCGACGTCGTAGCCCCACACGATCAGCCACTCGTTCCACGTCCGTACGCAGCGCACCAGGCCGGCGCCGATGCCGCCCACGGTCGCGCCGGGCGCCAGCACCCAGTAGAGCGTGGCGGGTCGGTGCGCCACGTACTTGCTGAGGTCCGCGTCGAAGACGATGTTGATGCTGCCGGCCACGCCCATCTGGCCGCCCATCGGCAGCCCGGCGTCCTCGGCCACCTTGCTGCGGCCGCCGTCCGCGCCGATCAGGTACTTGGCGCGGATGGTGTACGTGTCGCCGCGCAGCCGGTCGCGGACCGTGGCCGTCACGCCGTCGGCGTCCTGCTCGTGCGACAGGTACTCGGTGCCGAACCGTAGTTGGCTTCCGCGGGCTATGGCCGCGTTCACGAGCACCGGTTCCATGAGGTGCTGCGGCATGTCACACATGCGGGTGGGGCTCGCCAGCTCGTGCGCGGCCTGCACGAGCGGTTCGTTGCCCCAGGACCTCAGCCGGCCGAGCTCCTCGCCCGCGAGGGCGGTGCAGAAGACGGTGTTGCCCATCAGGTGCTGCGGAGTGGCCTGGGCGATCACATCCTCTTCGACACCCAGGTCACGCAGCACTTCCATGGTGCGCTGGTTGGTGATGTGCGCCCGGGGCGTGTCCGCGAGGCGTGAGTAGCGGGTGACCATGACGTTCGGCACGCCATAGGTGCTCAGTGCCAGTGCGGCGCTCGCTCCCGCGGGCCCGCTTCCCACGATGAGCACATCGGTCTCGACGGTCGGCACGGTCGGCGCGGTTGTCATCGGGACGTTTCCTCCCCATCCGCCAGTCGCTTGTTCAGCCAGGTCATCAGTGCTTCGGCCACGTCGTCGGAGTTCTTCTCGCCCATGGGCAGGTGACCGTTGCCCGTGAGCCCCAGGTCCGCCAGGCGCAGCAACTCGGCATCCGCACCGGCCTGGGCGAGGTAGTCGGCGACACCGTGCTGGAACCCTGCGAACGGCGAGGTGTCGGCCGCGACCACGGCGATCGGGAAGCCCTGGAGCCCTGGCAGGGACCGCACGGGGCCGGCCTGTTCGTCCTGGACGAGGCAGTCCTGCAGCCCGCCGCCCCCCGCCTCGCGCAGCCGAAGGCGCAGTTCGTCCGGGGCCGTTACCGGCGGCTCGTAAGTGATCGGGGCGGCGGTGAGCCCCCACTCCAGCTTTCCGAGGCCGGGCAGTTCGGTGAACGGCGGCCCGATCGGCTCGATGGAGACAATGGCCCTCACCAGCCCGGGCCGGGCATCGGCGACCAGCCAGCCGAACGGCCCACCCATGGAGTGGGTGATCAGCACGGCCGGTCCGATACGGTCCAGCAACTCGACCCCGCAGCGCCGCATCTGCTCCTCGTTCTCGGCGAAGGTGGGCAGCGTCGGGCCCTGGCTCGCCATCAACTGGTCCAACGCGGAGTCGTCGCCGATCTCGCCGCTGCCGGGCCACTGGCCACCAGGTCGTCCCGCCCCTTCGCAGAACAGCCAGCGGATGAACTCGTACGTCGGTGCCGCGCCCTCGATGGGCCCGAGGACATCGGGGTGGTAGGGGGAGCGCCCGTGACCTGGACGGTCGACCACGTACACGGCGTAACCGGCCTGGAGGAAACGGGTGGCCCAGCCGGGGCGCCCGTCCGGCGTCGACAGGTAGTCCGTGCCCTGGCCGCCGCCCCCGTGGACCATCACCACGGGCAGCGGATGCCGGAGATCGGCCGGGATCTGGTACTGGACGTACATCGCGGCCTGGGCGGCGGTCCCGCCCTCGGTCGGCTTGCGCCCGACACCGACCCAGAACGCGCCTTGCTCGCTGATCGTCAACGGCGAGGCGGCACGGGCCGGCTCGGTAATTCCGGGTGGGGGGGAGATGGTCATCGGTGAACCTCCGTCACGGCGTCTGCGCCCATCCCCAGCACTATTGGTGACCGGCTCCGGGGCGGTCCAATGCCGGTTGGGGACGCCGTGATGCATGGCGCTCATCAGCGTCCCCGAGGGCAGCTGCTTCAGCGGGAAGGTGCACGTGGCGGCGAGGGTGACCAGGGCGTCGGTGCAGAGCGCGGCCTCCAGCTGCTCGACGACCGGCAGTTTGTGCTGCGGGTCGCGGTCGGAGAGGCTGGTCAGGTGGAAGCTGCCGGTGCCGACCCACCGCTTGGCGCGTACGACCTCGAAGGATCTTCATCCCCTATTTCGCCGCGTCGACCGCCCTGACCGCGAGGTAGGCGTGGGCGAACATGGCCAGGGTGATGTGTCGATACCAGCCGACATGTCGACGGACCTCGTACTGGTCCAAGCCGCACTCGTTCCTCGCCGCCTGCAAGCACTCCTTTCCGAAGGCGGGTGTCCGTGACCGTGACGGCCTGTTCTGTGCCCCAGATGGTGGGGTCGCCGAAGACGAACTCACCACCGTGTTCGGGCGGTCGTCCTCCCTTGGGTCGTAGACCCCTGGTGGTGTCGGCCGACGCATGACGCGGTCGGAGCGGAGTCGGCCGAGGATCTGCACGGGCAGGTCCGTGAGCAGGTGGGCGACGCGGGGCGCGTCGTATCCGGCGTCCAGCACCACCAGGATCTCCGTGTCTCCCTGCTGCCACTGACCGGCGGCGATGAGCCGTTCGACGACCTCGCGGATCTGAGGCAGGTCAGAGGCGGTCGCCGAGCAGGACGCGGCGCACGTGGTACAGGTGCTCGCGCAGGGCGTCGCGAGCCGCCTGGGGGTCCCGGTCTCGCACGGCGGCGACAATCCGTTCGTGTTCGGTGCGGTAGCAGCGGTGGCGTCCGTGCTGAAGCTGCGCAGTTTGAGGCTGCCCCAGATGGGCTGGCGTCGGGCACTGACGAGCATCGAACTGACACCGATGAGCACGGTGTTGTGCGTGGCGACGGCGAAGCTGTGGTGCAAAGCGGTGTCCCAGCGCTCGAACTGCTCGGACTTCGTGGCGTGTTGGACGCCGTACAGGCAGCGTTCCATCTCTTCGAGGTCGGCGCCGGTCGCCGAGGCGACCGCGAGCGGCATCAGTTCAGGCTGCCATGGCAAGGCCGGGGTCTCGTGCCACCGGACGCGGCGCCGCGAGCAGTAGCTGCTACAAACTCGGCGCCACAACACACAGCTGTTCATCGGCCGAGCCCGGCGGCACCTCAGCCGAATCACGTAGCAGGATAGGGCCGTGGGAAGCTCCGGCGGACACAGCCCTCAGCCGACGCAGCGCTTCAGCATGGCCACGGCGCCGTCGTCGCCGGTGAGCACAGCGGCCGTCAGCACGGTCACCAGGACACCGGGATCAATGGCAGCAGCCGCAGGATGATGAGGGTGGGGCGCGGGAGCCACCTGGGGACGCCGAGCGCCCGTGACCGGTGCGGAGGATCTACTTGTCTGGTTGCCGGGTGCGATGCCGGTCATCTGGACCTGCCCTGCTCATGAGCCGACGGTAGGTTCCATTTCTCAGGTATCCGTAAGAGCGCAGCACCCAGCGACGCTCTAATCCTGGCCTCAGGTTGATCGGGGACAATGAGCGGCAAAAACATCGACTGGAAGGGGGCGGGCCGGCGTGCGGATCATGATCGCGGATGATGAAGCGGCCATCCGTGAGTCGCTGGAGCGGGTGCTCCAAGTCGAGGGTTACGACACCAGCACCGTCGCCAACGGTTTCGCCGTGCTCGACGGGGTCGTCGGGGCCGACGGTGACACGCTGGATCTGCTGATCCTCGACGTGATGATGCCCCGCCTCGGCGGGTTGGAGACCTGCCGGCGGTTGCGGGCCGCGGGCCGGGATCTGCCGGTGCTGATGCTGACCGCCCGTGACCAGGTCTCCGACCGGGTCACGGGGCTGGACGCGGGCGCCGACGACTACCTGCCCAAGCCGTTCGCCACCGAGGAGTTGCTGGCCCGGGTGCGGGCCCTGCTGCGCCGGCGCATGCCGACCGACGGGGAGTCGCAGATCCTGTCGTTCGCCGACGTCCGGCTCGATCCGGACAGGTTCGAGGCGTGGCGGGGCGAGCGGCCGTTGCGCCTGACCCGGACCGAGTTCTCCCTCCTGCGGGTCCTCATGAGCAACGCGACCCGGGTCTTGACCCGCGACGCGCTGTTCGAGGCGATCTGGGGTTTCGACATGAGCGCCACCGCCAACAACCTCCAGGTGTACGTGAGCTACCTGCGCCGCAAAATGGAGGCCGAGGGTGAGCCGCGACTGGTCTACACGCTGCGCGGCCTGGGTTACGTGCTGCGGGAGACTCCTCCGTGAGCCGGCCCGCCGGGCGGGAACCGCGTCGGCTGACCCGATGGTGGCGCCGGCGGTCCCTGCGGGCCAGGCTGACGGTGATCGCGGCGACGGCCATCGCGGTCAGCGTGTTCGTGGCCTTCCAGGTGGCCAGCGAACTCCTGGGCTGGGAGCTGCAGGACAGTGCCAAGACTCAGCTGCGCGCCGACTCCCGCGTCCTGGCGACGAACGCGCAGCGCGCCGGTCTGGCGCAGGTCGAGCTGCCGCCGTATCCCGGATCCGGTCGGCTGGTGCGGGTCATCCTGCCCGACGGCTCGGTCCGGACGCCGGCCGGCCAACCCGCGCTGCCCCCCGTCAGCGAGCACGCCGGGCGCGTGGCGCAGGGCGCGTCGGCCGACCTGATGGAGTCGAACGACAGCGACGAGGACGGCTACATCATCTACACGCTGCGGGCGGGCGACGGCGCGGTCCAGGTGGCCCAGGTCGCCGACGACAGTCCGATCAACCAGTTCGGGTTCGGCATGCTGCTGATCGGGCTGCTCTGCGTGGTCGGCGGCGCCCTTGTCGGGCGGACCGTGGCGCGGACCGGGCTGGCACCGATCGACCGGCTGACCGCCGCCGCCGTACGTGTCGCGGACACCCGGGATCTCGACGCCGACATCCCGGATGAGGGCGGTGGGGAGATTCGGCGGCTGATCCAGTCGATCAACGACATGCTCGCCGCGCTCCGGGACTCCCGGCGGGCCCAGCGGCTGCTCGCCGAGGACGCCGCCCACGAGCTCAAGACCCCGCTCACCAGCCTGCGCCTCAACGTCGAGCTGCTGATCCGGCTGGATCGGCGCGGCACCCTGGACAGCGCACTGCCGGCGGAGAGCCGGACCCGGCTGCTCAACGATCTCGGTGCCCAGGTGGCCGAGTTGAGCACCCTTGTCGCCGAGCTGACCGACCTGGCGCGCGGTGAGGTCAGCGACGAGAGCACCGAGGTGCTCGACCTCGCCGACGTGGTGGTGGCGGCCGCGACCCGGGCGCGTTCCCGCCTGCCCGACATCGAGGTCGCGCTCGACGTGACCTCTGTGTGGGTGAGCGGGCGTCCCGCCGCGCTCGAGCGGGCGGTGCTCAACCTCATCGACAACGCCGGCAAGTGGTCTCCCGCGGACCAGCCGGTCCAGGTCCGGCTCCGTGCCGAGGGCGCGTCGGTGGTGCTCGAGGTCGACGACGCCGGGCCGGGCATCGATGCCGCCGACGTACCGCGGGTGTTCGACCGGTTCTACCGTGCCGACAGCGCCCGGGCGTTGCCGGGATCCGGTCTGGGGCTGTCGATCGTGCAGCGGGTCGTCGACGCCCACGGCGGTCGGGCCTCCGTCGCCCGCTCCGCACGCGGTGGCGCGCTGCTTCGGGTCGACCTTCCGGCCGCGGCCCCGCCCGCCCCGATCGCCCCGATCGCGCGGCTCACCGCCGGGGAGGACACCGCGGCGTGCTGACCCGCCCCGGCGGCGCGGCGCAGAACACGGGACCGCGGCCCTCGGGCATGGCCCCGCGCGGCTCACCGCCGGGCCAGGAGACCGTGGCGCGCCGGCCCCAGCCCCGGCCGCACGGCGCAGGACCAAAGGGCGGCGACCGTCGGGCCCATGAAGAAATCCGGGACGGGCCCCAGGCCCGTCCCGGATGTCGTCCGTGCCGCCGCGCTCACCGTTGCAGCACGGGCTCCTCGTCGTCGGCGAGCGGCTGTTGACCGTCCGGCAGCTTTGCCGCCGGCCGGGACAGCCGGCTCGGCCACCACATCCGTCGGCCGATCAGCAAGGTGAGGGCGGGCACCAGGACCGACCGCACCAGCAGGGCGTCGAGCAGCACGCCGAAGGCGACCAGGAACCCGACCTCGATCAGCATCACCAGCGGAAGTGTGACGAGGACCGCGAACGTGGCCGCCAGGACCAGGCCTGCCGAGGTGATGACGCCACCGGTGGCCGAGAGGGCTTTGAGCATGCCCTCTCTGGTGCCGAGACGCACGGTCTCCTCCCGGGCCCGGCTGGCCAGGAAGATGTTGTAGTCGACGCCGAGCGCCACCAGGAACAGGAACGCCAGCAGCGGCACCGAATAGTCGACACCCTTGAACCCGAGGATCGTGTCGAAGACGAACACGCTGCCGCCGAAGGCTGCGGCGAATGAGACGATCACGGTGGCCATCAGGACCAGCGGGGCCAGGATCGCGCGCAGCAGCAGCCCGAGGACGATCAGGACGACGGCGAGCACCAGCGGGATCACCAGCTTCTCGTCGCGCTTGGTGGTCACCTCGGTGTCGAGGTTCTCCGCACTCGGCCCGCCGACGACCGCCTCCGCCCCGTTCACCGCGTGCACGGCGGTGCGCACCCGCAGAATCGTGTCGTACTCTGCGACGGTGTCCGGCGCGTCCTTCGGGAACACGGAGATGTTGGCCCAGCCACCGCTGGTCTGCTCCGGGACGGCCAGGGCCACACCACGCGTGTCCTTGACGATGTCCAGCACCCGCTCCCGGTGCGCCGGGCGCGTGAAGACCGTCATCGGCTGGCCGCCCAACTCCGGGAAGTACTGGCGGAGAACGGTGAACCCGGTGACCGACTCCGGCGCGGACAGGAACTGGTCCTGCTCCCGAAGGGCGCCGGTGTTGCCCGCCAGCCCGAGGGCGAGCACGCCGAGGACTCCCAGCGAGCCGAGCGTCGCCACCCACCGGCGGCGGCCGATGGCGGTGCCGAGCCGTCCCCACAGCCCCGGCTTCTCCTCCACGGCCGTGCTGAACCGCGGGACGGCCGGCCAGAAGATCCGCCTGCCGAGCACCACGAGCACCGCCGGGAACAGCGTCAGCATGGCCACCAGCGCGCACAGGATGCCGGCCGCACCGATCGGGCCCAACCCGCTGGTGCTGTTCAGGTCCGCGACGAGCAGGCAGAGCAGGCCGGCGACCACGGTGGCAGCGGACGCGACGATGGCCGGCGCCGAGCCGCGCAGCGCGTGGACCATCGCGACCCGGACGTTCTCATGGTGGTGCAGTGCCTCCCGATATCGGGCGATGAGCAACAGCGCGTAGTCCGTGCCGACGCCGAACACCAGGATCGTCAGCAGCGCCGAGTTCTGGTCGTTGACCACGATGCCGAAGCCCTTGACCAGCAGGTAGACGGTCCCCATCGCGGTCAGTGCGGCCGCGCCCACGGCCAGCAGCGGGATGATCCACAACACCGGGCTGCGGTAGGTGAGGATGAGCAGGAGCGTGACGACGACGATGGTGGTGAGCAGGACCTGCACGTCGATGCCGTCGAAGACGGCCTCCATGTCGCCGTCGATCGCGCCCGGGCCGGTCACGTCGAGCTCCAGGCCCAAGGGGCGGTCCTTCGCGGCGTCACGCAACGGGCCGACGATGTCCTCCGGTGCGCCGTAGGCCGTGCTCACCTCAAGGGTGAACATCATCGCCTTGCGGTCGGTGGAGGGACTCGGTGGTGAGCCCTCGTCGTCCTCGCCGGCCGCAGCCGTCGCCTTCGGCGGGTACCGCTTGGCAAGGGTGTTGTAGTGGCGCTCGACCGTCGCGCGGTCGGCGTCGGTCATGCCGCCGGCGCGGTGGTACACGAAGACGAACGTGTTGTTGTCACCGCCGGGGAGACTGTCGTCCAGCACCGCCACCTTGGTGGACTCGGCACTGGCCGGCAGGGTGTCCACGGCGCTGTCGGTGGTGACCGAGCTCAGCTTTCCGCTCAGCGGCACCATGCCCGCCGCCAGCACCAGCCACAAGTCGATCACCAACCAGGGCACCCACCGGCCTGCCAACCGACCGGCCGGCCCTTCCCCGGACAGCGCTGCGTTGACTGCCATCACTAACCTCCTACATACGGGCTGCATCGCTTATCTGGATGCCTGCTTCCTACGGAGCGAACCTGAGACGACTGTTAGTACGGTGCTCAGGCCGGTCGGCCGAACCATGTGCCCAGCGCACGCACCAGCGTGGTGGCGTCGAGGTCCCGCCCGATGGGCAAGGCCCAGGCGACGAGGCCGTCGGGCCGGATGAGCAACGCGTCGACGTCCACCCGGCTCGTGCGGGCGGTGACGGTGTTGACCCGTCCGGTCCACGCGGCCGCGGCGTCGCGGGCCTCCGCGCGGTCGACGGGGTCGAGCAGGGGCCCACGACCCTCACGCAGCAGGTCCGCCGACCGGGTCATTCGCGGTGACGACGTCCGGGTCGGGCCGCTCCAGCGTCAACTTCATGTCCGGGCACAGGGTGCCGACGAGCCGGTGGTCGTCGCCCAGGTCGTACCGGGCGTCCATGCCGGCGAGCGGGTCGGTGACGTACCGGTGGGCGTCGTCGAGGTCCATCAGGTCGGAGAACATCTCCCACAGCGCCCTCGTCTGCGGGCCGGGTCGCATCAGGGCTCCTGTCGGGCTGGTGGGGCGGATCCGCAGCGACCGGGTGGTGCGGCTGCCGAAGCCCTCGATCAAGGAGTACGCCCTGGCCTGTCCCCAGGGCGGGCGACCGCCGATGCACGGCAAGGGGTTCCGCTTCGCCAACCCCGAGACCTGGCCCGAGGCGGCGATCACCACCGTCACCACCGTCACCGACACCACCGACTACGGCAAGGCCCTGTCGGCGGAGGGGGCGCAGGCGGTGCACACACGATCACGGTGGGAGACGTATCGCACGCCTGGCAGGCGAACGGCAGCCTCCACAAAGGCACTTGGCATGATGTCTCTGTTGGAGCGCCGGGCCTCGGTGTACGCGCAGACGAGTGGAACGGTTGTCCTGCGGCACCGGACCTTGAGCCCTTGAGCGCGTGCCATCGCAGGTTGAGTGACCCGTCAGTCCCACGAGTTGAAAATCGCCGCGCAAAGAGGCGCGGGCTGCCAGTGCTTGATCTGGCGGCACTCCGCGATCGGCCGCTACGAAACTCGGGGCAGCTCACTCCGACATGTCATGACGGTAGAACTGCGCCAACTGTTCCATAACGGGACGCAATTCGCTGTCCGCTGGCCAGAGAGTGACCGGAATCGTGTCAGCGGTCGAGCGCATTCAGGGATTCTCGCACCGATACACAACATGGATCTACGGGGGGACGAGAGCCATATGCCAAAGCGTCGGCCGTCGAGCATCCGTCCGGCCTCTGCACCGCGACGGTTTAAGAACGGGTTCTAACGTTCGTCTCAGGTTCGCTCGGTAGGAAGTAGGCATCCAGATAAGCGATGCAACCCGTATGCAGGAGGCTGGTGATGGCAGTCGACGCAGCGCCGTCAGGGAAAGCGCCGCCCGGGCGGTTGAGGTTCGGGGCGGCCACCAGGGCGCTGGCGACGGCGTTCGCTGTCGCCGCCCGCGAGTCGCACGCCGACAACAGTGCGGCGCCCGCCGCGACCGGCCCGCACAGCGCGCACGTGGGCGGGTCGTCAGTTCCACCCCAGCCGCTGCGTGTCGGCGAGCGGTTCCTCGACCAGAGGATGGCCGAGGCCTAGACGCCCGCGCCGCCGGAGGGCGGCGGCTCGGACGGGTCCTGGTGCATCTCGCAGACGGATGCCGCACGGATACCGCACCACACAAACACCTGAGGAGAGACTGACATGAAGTCTATGGGACGTCGCGGCTTTCTAGCCGCTTCCACGGCACTTGGCGCTGGTGCTGGCTTGTCCGCGTATGCCGCCGTTTCGGCAACGGACGGGAACAAGACTCCGGAAAAGACTCCGGACAAGACTGCGGACATTGCATTGCGAGACCGGGACCTGCCTTTCATCGGCACGGAGGAGACCTTTTCGACTCCCACGTTGTTGAAGCTGAACTCCATCAATCAGGATCACATAGCGTTCCTTGAGGAAATTGGCCTTTCGGATTTAGGGCAACGCCGCATCGGCGATATGGATGCGGGGGGACTCGACGTTCAAATCCTCTCTGCTCATACACCCTCCGTGCAAAATGTCCCTGGGCAAAGAGGCGTCGACCTTGCCTATCGGCTTAACCGGCAACTTGTAGACGGGCCAATCGCCGAATATCCGGGCCGCTTCAAGGCTTTCGCCACCTTGCCCTTGCAGAGCCCGGAAGCGGCGGCGGACGAACTGGAACGCTCGGTTCGGGAAGATGGCTTCTTGGGTGCACTGACCAACGGACACATCGCGAAGAAGTATCTCGATCATCCCGATTTCGAGCCTGTGTTGGCACGTGCCGTTGCTCTCGATGTGCCGATCTATCTGCATCCCGGATATCCAGCCGACGAGGTCTTCCAGATCTACTACAGCACCACACGGTCTAAATACACGGAAGAGTACCAAGACTACATTTTCAGTGGGTCTGGATATGGCTGGCACCAGGAGGTGTTGACCCAATGCATTCGGATGATCACGTACGGGGTTTTCGACAGATTCCCCAAACTGAAAGTCATCATCGGCCACATGGGCGAAGGTCTTCCCTTCTACTACGAGCGGATCGTCAATGACATGGGCGAGCCAACCGAAGACTCGCTCGAGAAGCCCATCGGGCAATACTTCCAGGACAACTTCTGGGTCACGACCAGCGCATTCCCCCAGACCGAACTGCTCGATCTCCTGCTGAAGTACATAAGCGTGGATCGAGTGATGTTCGCAACCGACTACCCGTTCGCGGACATAAAGGAGCAGACCGACTGGTTCCGCGGAGTCGATTTGCCACGCGAAGACAAGGAAAAGATTGCGTTCCGAAATGCAGAGAAACTGTTCGGAATGAAAGTGCCCGTGAAGTGATACGCCGGCGTCGGCCGGAGTGAAAGAATGATTTTCTGTAAGGCGAGAGTACGGCCGAAGTATGCGATGCGCGGCTGCCGCATCACGTGGTCCTCATCAACGGCTCTGCTGGTTGATGGCTGCCGCTCGCCTCATCGGGGAAGCTTCGCGGTGCGTTCGGGGTGAGCCGCAGTGATGTACCGCATTGGAGTCTGCGAGGAGATACCTAACAGGCGCATCAGGTGCAGCGGGTTGTCGACCTCGCATGCCTCGTCGCGGATCCGGTCCTGCCGTAGCGTTTGCATCGTGAGTCCGGTGGGCCGGAAGACGGCGGTGAACGTGGTGCCGATGGGCTATTGAATGGTGCCTACCGCGGTCCATCAGGTTGATCAGCAGACGAGGGTTGGTGGTCACTGGCCAGCGGCGGTGACGTTCGCGGAGCCACGCGGAGGCGCAGCGGTAGGTGAGTTCGTCCAGGTAGATGATGTGCCGTTTGCCGGGGCGCCGGACGATGAGGCGCTCACGGGACAGGTCGAGGTCGGTGAGCAGCAGGTGGCGGATGTCGGTGCCGCTGAGCGCATGGACGCAGACCAGCACCGTCACGAAGCGCAGGCCGGCGAGGCTGGCCTGGGCCACGCTTTTCGCGGTCATGGCAAAGGGCACGCCGTGGCCGAAGCCGTCGTTGAACTCGGTTGAGTTGCGGACCGCGGTCCGTGCTTGTTGCCCGGGCTGCCTTTCGCACGGCGAGCGGAAGCCGCTTGAGGGTGGCGCAACCGCCGGAGCGGGGGAGAAGGGCCCCGCTGCCGCCACTCTGCCTGGCCCCACATCGGCAGCGAGAGCCGCCGACACCGCCCATGGTGTTCCGCGTCCCGGAACAAAGAGTGGCCCATCGCGGCGGTGCTGTCTAAACCGGTGTACAACCGCCCATTCCGCTTCCTTCTGGAGGTAACCCGTGTCTACCAGGCTCGAGAGCGCAAGCCCGGACACCGTGCCACCAGCGGTGGTCACGGCAGCCGACCTGCTGGCGGAAGCCGCCCGTACCGGAGCCGCTTGTCCGCCGGTGCGTACGCTGTTCGACGAAGGCGGCGATCTGGAGACCGCGTACGCCGTGCAGCAGCTGAACATCCGGCGCGCCCAGGCCGCCGGCCGCCGGATCGTGGGCCGCAAGATCGGCCTCACTTCGGTGTCCGTGCAACGCCAACTAGGCGTGGGCCAGCCCGATTTCGGGGCGCTGTTCGCCGACATGGCGGTGGCCGACGGCGGCCGGGTGCCGGCCGGACGGTTGCTGCAGCCCAAGGTGGAGGCTGAGGTCGCGCTGGTGCTGGGCCGCGATCTGCCGCACGGCGGGTGCACCGTGGTGGATGTGCTGCGCGCGGTCGACTTCGCACTGCCCGCTCTGGAGATCGTGGACAGCCGGGTCCAAGGGTGGGACATCACCCTCGTCGACACGGTCGCCGACAACGCCTCCTGCGGCCTGTTTGTGCTCGGCGGCACCCCGCTGTCACTCATCGGAGTCGATCTGCGCGCCGTGACGATGACCATGACACGGAACGGTGAAACCGTCTCAGAGGGCAGCGGTGCCGACTGTCTCGGCAGCCCGCTGAACGCGGCCGTCTGGCTCGCCTCCGCCCTGGCCGAGCGGGGCGACCCGCTGCGCGCAGGAGACCTGGTGCTCACGGGAGCCCTGGGGCCGGTTCGAGGCGTCCATCAGCCACCTGGGCACCGTAGGTATCGAGTTCACAAGTGAGAAGACTGAGGCATGAGTACACGAACCAAGGTCGCCGTCATCGGCTCGGGCAACATCGGCACCGACCTGATGATCAAGGTGCTGCGGCTGTCGGAGACCCTCGACATCGCGGCGATGGCCGGCATCGACCCGGACTCCGACGGCCTGGCCCGCGCCCGCCGGCTGAAGGTGGTCACGACCCACGAGGGCGTCGAAGGACTCGTCCGGCTGGACGAGTTCGCGGACATCGAGATCGTCTTCGACGCCACGTCGGCCGGCGCACACCGGCACCACGAGGACGTACTGCGCCCGCTCGGCCGCACCCTCGTCGACCTCACTCCGGACGCGATCGGCCCGTACGTGGTGCCGCCCGTCAACGGCGACGTCCACATCGACGCACTGAACGTCAACATGGTCACCTGCGGCGGCCAGGCCACCATCCCGGTCGTCGCCGCCGTCGGCGCGGTCACCCCCGTGCACCACGGCGAGATCGTCGCCTCCATGTCCTCCCGCTCCGCCGGCCCCGGTACCCGGGCGAACATGACGAGTTCACCGAGACCACCGCCTCCGCCATCGAGCGGGTCGGCGGCGCCCGGCGCGGCAAAACGATCATCATCCTCAACCCGGCCGAACCTCCGCTGATCATGCGGGACACCGTGCACTGCCTGGTCTCCGACTGCGCCACCGAGTCCGTCGCGGCATCGGTCGAGGAGATGGTCACGCGCGTGCAGGAGTACGTGCCCGGCTATCGGCTCAAGCAGAAGGTGCAGTTCGCGAAGCTGGCGGCCGACGACCCGCTGCGCACCCTTGCCCCCGGCGCGGCCGAGGTCCTCAAGGTCTCGGTCTTCCTGGAGGTCGAGGGCGCCGCCGACTACCTCCCGGCCTACGCAGGAAACCTCGACATCATGACCTCGGCCGCGCTGCGCACCGCGGAACGCATGGCCGCACACCGTGCCACGGAGGTGGCCTGAAGATGACCCACCTGTACGTCCAGGACGTCACCCTGCGGGACGGCATGCACGCCGTCCGGCACCGCTACACCGTCGACCAGGCCGCTACGATCGCCGCCGCCCTGGACGCCGCCGGGGTGACCGCCATCGAGATCGCCCACGGCGACGGTCTGGCCGGCTCCAGCGTCAACTACGGCGTCGGCGCCCACACGGACTGGGAGTGGATCGAGGCGGTGGTGGGCGCCGTGCGCCGGGCCGTCCCCACGACTCTGCTCCTGCCCGGAATCGGAACGGTCCACGACCTCAAGCGGGCGCGGT
>NZ_OLMK01000082.1 GCF_900290235.1 Streptomyces sp. MA5143a | reverse complement strand
GGGCAGACGGGACTTTCGCAACACGCCCTAGGCCGTCGCGATGATCGGCACGGGCCGTACGGCGATGGGGATCCTCCTCTTCGCCGACCTCGGCCCCGACGACGTGGTCCTGGTCCCGGCCGCCGCCGGCGGCATCGGCACCCTGCTCGTGCAGTACGCGAGGAACGCGGGCGCCACGGTCATCGGCCTCGCCGGCGGCCCCGCGAAGACGGCCCGCGTCGCGGCGAACGGCGCCGACCTCGCCCTCGACCACACGGACCCCGCCTGGCCGGAGCGGGCCGCCGCGTACCGGGGCAAGGTCACGGTCGTCTTCGACGGCGTGGGCGGCGAGGTGGCCCGCGCGTCGGTCGCGCTCCTCGCGCCCGGCGGCAAGCACCTCGTCTTCGGCTGGTCCGCGGACGGCATCAAGGGCGGCGGACCGTATGTCGTCGAAGGCGTCACCGAGTCGGTCCTCGGCGAGAAGATGCTGCGCCGGGCGGGCGGCCCCGACCCGATCCGTACCCTCGAACTCCGCGCCCTGGCGGAAGCCTCCGCCGGACGCCTCACCCCGGCGGTCCACCGCTTCCCTCTCGCCGAAGCGGCCGCGGCCCACCGCGCCCTGGAGAACCGGGGCACGACCGGCAAGGTGGTCCTGGAGCCGTGACGACGAGCAGCGACCACAGCCGCCGACCGACCCCGCTGACCCCCGACGGCCCCCGGCCCACCGACCCGCCCACCACCGGGCCGTCTCCCCACCTGAGTCCTCCCGACCCCCGCCGCTGGTGGTCGCTGGTCGTCATCGCGCTCGCCCAGCTGATGGTCATCCTCGACGCGACGATCGTGAACATCGCGCTCCCGTCCGCCCAGCGCGACCTCGGCATCTCGGACGGCGACCGCCAGTGGATGGTCACCTCCTACACCCTGGCGTTCGGCGGTCTGCTCCTGCTCGGCGGCCGGGTCGCGGACCTGGTCGGCCGCAAACGGGCCTTCGTCGTCGGCCTGGTCGGCTTCGCGGCGGCCTCGGCGCTCGGCGGCGCGGCCACGACACCGGCCATGCTGTTCGGCGCCCGCGCCCTCCAGGGCGTCTTCGCCGCCGTCCTCGCCCCGACCGCGCTCAGCATCCTCACCACCACCTTCGGCGACCCCCGGGAACGCGCCAGGGCGTTCGGCAGCTACGGGGCCATCGCGGGCAGTGGCTCCGCGCTCGGCCTGATCGCGGGCGGTCTGCTCACCGAGCACCTGGACTGGCGCTGGTGCCTCTACGTCAACGTCCCCATCGCCGGCGCCGCCCTGGCCGGCGCGCTCGTCCTCCTGCGGGACCAGCCCGGCGCCAGGGGCGCCCGGCTCGACGTACCCGGTGTGCTCCTCGGCTCGGGCGGTCTGCTCGCGTTCGCCCACGCCGTCGGCGAGGCGGAACCGCGCGGCTGGTCGGACCC
This sequence comes from Streptomyces sp. MA5143a, assembly GCF_900290235.1. Taxonomy (GTDB): domain Bacteria; phylum Actinomycetota; class Actinomycetes; order Streptomycetales; family Streptomycetaceae; genus Streptomyces. The sequence goes on along the minus strand of NZ_OLMK01000082.1, from coordinate 31,875 downwards.
CCGAGTCCTGACCCTCCTCACGACGGGCGCCGCCCTCCTCACGGGCTTCGTCCTCCGTCAGCGCGCGACCGCGTACCCCCTGCTCCCCCTCCACATCCTCAAGGACCGCGACCGCGCGGGCTGCTTCCTGACGATCGCCCTGGCCACGGGCGGCATGTTCGGGATGTTCCTGTTCATGACGTACTCCTTCCAGGTCGTCCTCGGCTACCCGCCGATGCGGACGGGGCTCGCCTTCCTGCCGCTCACCGCCGCGATCATCACCGGCTCGACCCAGATCTCGGCCCGCCTCATGCACCGCGTGCCGCCCCGCCTCCTCATCGTCCCGGGCACGCTGCTCACCGCGACCGGCATGGCCACCCTGACCCGGCTCACGGTCGACTCGGCGTACGTCACCGGGGTGCTCCCGGCCCTCGTCCTGACGGGGGTCGGCATGGGGATGACGTTCATGCCGGTCTTCTCCACCGCCACCGCCGGGGTCGCCCCGCACGACTCGGGCGTCACCTCCGCGACCGTCAACACCGCCCAGCAGGTGGGCGGTTCCCTCGGCACGGCGCTCCTCAACACCATCGCCACCACCAGTGCCACGGCCTATGTCACCGCCCATGGCCGCGCCGCCGCCACGGTCCGCGAGAGCGTCGTCCACGGCTACACGACCGCCCTATGGTGGGCCGCCGCCATCCTCCTCCTCGCCGGCCTCCTCGCGGCCACGATGGTCACGGCGAAGGCCCCCCGACCGGCCACCGCCTGACACAGGCCCCGGCAGACGGACGGCCCCCGCCCGGGCAGGGCGGGGGCCGTCGCGGTACGGCTGTCAGCTCATCCGACGACCGCTCCGGTCGCCTTGCTCACCGCCGCCCCATCCTGGTGCCCGGGTCGCCGCGCGGTCACCTTCACCGTGATCTTCTTGCCCTTCTGCGCGGTCTTCAGCTTCAGGGACGACGCGGTCGCCCCCTGGATCGCCTTCCCGCTCGCGTACCACTGGTAGGCGTACGAGGCGGCGGCCGGACTCCAGGCACCCTCACCCGCCGTCAGTGTCTTCCCGACCTTCGCCTTTCCGCTGATCACCGGAAGCTTTTTCGCCTTGGGCGCGGCCCCCTTGGCGACGGTCACGGCGGCCGAGGTCGCGGTGCCGCCGTCCCAGCCGGACCTGGCGGCGGTGACCGTCACGGTCAGTTTCCTGCCCGCCAGCGCCGCCGGGATCGTGTAGGCCGAGGCCGTGGCCCCCTTGATCGCCGCACCGTCCGCGTTCCACTGGTAGGTGTACGACGACGGGGCCGCGGACCAACTGCCGTGCGCCGCCCTTACCTTGGCGCCGACGGCGACCGTGCCGGTCACCTTGGGCGGGGCGGTGCTCCTCAGCTGCGCCCGCGTGACGGTGAAGGTGCCGCGCGGGAACTCCCAGCCGCGTGCGATGACGCTGACGCTCCAGGTGCCCGGGGACACCCCGGTCAGGTCGAGGGTGGCCGTGAGCGTCCGATGGTCCGCGGACAACGACTCCGTCTTCGCCGTGATGGTCCTGCCGCCCTCGTACAGCCGGACCTCGGTGTCCGAGGGCAGCGCGGTGCCGGTCACCGTGAGCGTGACCTTGCCGCCGGCCGGGCCCGTGTCCGGGCCGACGGAGGTGACACCGACCTCGTCGGTCCCGCACATCGACGGCGAGCAGACGAGCCTCGCCCGGTAGGAGGTGGTGGACGCCTTCTCCGGCAGGCCGAGCAGGAACAGGCTCGGGGCGCTCTGTCCGGGTGAGCCGTCCACGTTGCAGCGGTAGCCGTCCGAGGAGTTCACGCAGCCGTTGGACCACGAGGACATGGTGTAGAGCGCGGGCACCGCCGTCGTCGTGGCGCCGGTGGTGTCGCTGATCTCGGTGTCCAGGGTGTCGAAGCCCGCGGTCGGCAGCACCGCGCACACCGCTGTCCGCGACTCGTCGAGCCGGCCGGTGACCGGCCCGTACCCGTACGCCACGGTGGGCACCTTCTCGCACTCGGCGGCCGGTCCGTCGGCGGTCGCGATGCGCAGGGTGTCCAGCCGGTAGTCGGGCGCGGTCTTGAGGCGGGCCGGGACCTGTACAAGGACCTGGTGGCTGCTGGAACCGCTCACCGCGCAGGGCCGGTTGCGGAACGAGCACTCCATGCCGCCGTCGTCGCCGAACACCGCGATGTTGCCGGTGCCCAGCTTGTCCCGTACGTCGATGTGGACGACATCGGTGGCGGCGCCGGTGGTGACGCGGTGGCAGCGCAGGCTGCCCGGAACGCCGTAGACCCCCTGGCGGGAGGCCCCTCCCACCTTGGTCGCGGCGCTCGTGACACAGCCCGCCGAGGCGGCGGACGAGGTGACGTCACGTCGTGCGAGCGTGTACGCGGCCGCTTGGTCGCGGCCGTTGACGAGCACGGTGTGTGCCTTGCCCGGCGTCAGCGCGCACAGCACCCAGCCATCGGTGGTGGCGCTGCGGTCGCAGACCTTCCTGCCGTCGGCGTCGACCACGGAGAATCGGGCGGCGACACCGCCGGACGTGGCGATCAGCTGGAAGACCTCGCTCTGGGTGTGCGTGCCCGCAGGAACGGTCAGGCAGCGCGAGAAGACCCCGCCGCCGGTACGGATCGTCGCCACGGCGCCGTCGTCGGTGAAGCTCCCGCTCGGCAGTTCGGCGCAGCCCTCGGGGGCGTCGGTGCGGACGAGGTCGAGGGCGTAGGCTCCGGTCGTGCCGGAGTCCGCGTGCACGAGCAGCCGGTGGGGCGCCGTGCCCTTCGGCTCGCAGGTGCCCGCGTCCAGCGCGTCGTCGGTGCACTGGGTGTCGCCCTCGGCGTCGACGACCTCGACCGCCGGCCGTGGCCCCGGGCCGCCGAGCTTGGTGAGCGCGGCGAACCGCACGCCCTCACCGCCCGGCAGCAACAGGCATTCGTACTCGCCCGCGCCGCCGAACTCGCCCTCGTACCGCCCCCACCCGACGGAGCGGCAGCCCTCGGTGCCCGTGCGGTCGAGGAAAACCGTGGCGTACTCCGGGTCCGTGACACGGTCGGGATCGCCCACCACCAGGACGTAGCGCCCGGCGGCGGGGAAGGCGCACCAACCGCCCGCCTGGCAGACCCGCTTGCCCGCGCCGTCGTAGACGTACGACCACAGGGTCTCGTTCTGCTCGGGGTTCAGCGGGTCCACCAGGAACCGGCCCGCCCCGGGCACGGTCAGCGAGCGGCAGCGCAGGGTGCCGGGCGCGGGCGCAGTGCCGTACGCGCCGGGCGTCAGGGCCGGGCAGCCCTCGGCCGCGGACAGCCGACGGATCTGGACCCGCTCGTCGGCGGGCGGCCCGCCACCCTGGAAGCGGTACGCCAGCACCCGGTACGGCCCGTCACCGGGCAGCACGCAGCCGTGCTGGTCGCCCTCCTCGCGCGCGCAGATGTCCGTGCCGGTCTCATCAGTGATCCACTGCCGGACCTCGTCCCCGTACACGGTGACGCGCTCGCCCGGCTCCCCGTGGAACGGCAGGCAGTCGACCTGCACCGGGCTGACGCCCCGCAACGTCGCCGGCGGCAGGTCCCACGACGTGCCCACGGCCGGCGCACAGCCCTCGGACCCGGCCAGCGGGACGACGCTGAGCTGGAAGTCGGTGGGGTCGAAACCGCGCGCGTTGTCCACCACCACGGTGTAGGCACCGGAGGCCGGGAAGTCGCACCAGCGGACATGGCGGCTGGGTTCGGTGCACTCCACCTGCGTTCCGTCGGCGCGGCGGACGTCCAGCCATGCCTCATGCCGGGGGTCGGCGAGCGACACCTGGTGGCGGCCCGCCTCGGCGGTCACCGTGCGGCAGGTCCTCGCACCGGCCGCGAGCGTGCCGCGCGCGACCGCATCACCGGGGTCCCCGAAGGGCGCGAGCGTGAACGGGGCGCACTCCACCGGGTCGTCCGCGCGGGCCGGCCCCGCCCCGGCCAGGGTCAGGGATCCGGTGAGCAGTGAGATGAGAACGGTCAGCGCGAGCAGCGGCACGTCGAACCGCCCGCGTCTGCGTCTCGCGGGCAGGCATGAGCCGTACATGGGTTCCCCCGGAAAGGCGAGAGCCGGCGGAGCGGTCGGGTCCGGGGCTCAAGTGGTCAGTGAGCCGATGCTTGCACAGACTTGTGACACAGCACCCACGAATTCCGGCCGCGCCCCTCAGCGCCGCCCCGCCACCCGGTCCGCCCAGCGCGCCAGCCGTGACGACTGAGCGCTCAGCGAGGCCGTCTCCCGCCGGTCGGCGGTGCGGTACGTGGCGTACATCCCCTGCACGCCCGCCCAGCGCAACGGCTCCGGCTCCCACTTGCGCACCCGGTGGTTCACCCACGGCAGCGAGGTCAGCTCCGTCTCCCCGCCCTGCCCCGAGTCCCGCCGGACGAGGTCGCGCAGGGTGCGGGCGGCGAGGTTGGCGGTGGCCACACCGGAGCCGACGTAGCCACCGGCCCAGCCGAGGCCCGTCGACCGGTCGAGGGCGACCGTGGCGCACCAGTCGCGCGGCACCCCGAGGACACCGGACCAGGCGTGGGCGATCCGCACCCCGGTCAGCGAGGGGAAGAAGCCGACGAGGATCTCGTGCAGCGCCTCGACCGTCGCCCGCTGCGTACGCCCGTCGTTGTCGGTCCGGGACCCGAAGCGGTACGGCACCCCGCGCCCGCCGAGCGCGATCCGATCGTCGTCGGTGCGCTGGGCGTACATGTACGCGTGGGCCATGTCGCCGAGCGTCTCCCGCCCGTCCCAGCCGATCGACGCCCACTGCTCGGCGGTCAACGGCTCGGTGGCGATCATCGACGAGTTCATGGGCAGCCAGGTCCGCCGCTGGCCCTTGAGGTTGGCCGTGAACCCCTCCGTGCAGCGCAGCACATAGGGCGCCCGAACCGTGCCGTACGGGGTGACCGCGTGCCGGGGCCGGATCTCGGTGACCGGCGTCAGCTCGTGCACGGTCACCCCGAGCCCCTCGACCACGTCCGCCAGCCCCGTCACCAGCCGCACCGGGTTCAGCCGGGCCCCGTGCGGCGTCCACGTCGATCCGACGGCACCGGCGACCCGGATCCGCTCGGCGGTCTCCCGGGCCCCGTACAGCTCCCGGTCGTCCTCCCCGTACGCCTGTTCGTGCTCGTGGACCGCCTTGAGCCGCGCCAACTGGGCCGGAGTGCGGGCCACTTCGAGGACGCCGCCCCGGTGGATCCCGGCGTCGACGCCCTCGTCCGCCGCGACCCGCACCACTTCGGCGACCGTGTCATTCATGGCCCGCTGCAACCGCACGGCGGCCTGCCGCCCGTGCAGCCGGGCGTACCGGTCGCGCCCGGCGATCCCGTTGTAGAGCCAGCCGCCGTTCCGCCCGGAGGCCCCGTACCCGCAGAACCGCTGCTCCAGGACGACGATCCGCAGCGACGGCGCGGCCTTCTTCAGGTAGTACGCCGTCCACAGACCGGTGTACCCGCCGCCGACGATCACGACGTCGGCGGTCGCGTCCCCGGTGAGCGGCTCCCTCGGCGCGGGGATACCGGCCTGCGCGTACCAGAAGGAGATCCCGCCGTTGACGGTGGAGGTGGTCGCGTCCGTGCTGCTCATGGCCGGACGCTAACTTCTGCCGACGGGCCTTGTCTCCTTCGGATTCCGTCGTTCCCGGCCCCTCGGAGGCCCGGAAATTCAAGGGATTCCGCCCCGCCGCGCGCGTAGGGTCGCCCACGTGATCGATGTTCCGGAGGCACTGGCCGAGACGCAGTCGGAGATCAACGGAGCGGCGGGCCGACGGTTCGTCGCCGGGCTCCCCCGGCTGACCGCCGAGTTCCTGGACCGCTGGGGGCTGCGCCTCGACGGGGCCCCCATGCACGGCATGTGCGCCCTGGTCGTCCCCGTGGTGGACACGGCCGACGGCACCCCGGCCGTCCTCAAGCTGCAGATCCTCGACGAGGAGAGCGAGGGCGAGCCGGTAGCCCTGCGCGTCTGGGACGGCGACGGAGCCGTACGGCTCCTGCGGTACGACGACGGCACGGGCACCATGCTCCTCGAACGCCTCGATCCGGCCCGGATGCTGTCCCACGAGCCGGACTCCCGCGAGGCCGTCCTGGTCATCGCCCGTCTGCTGGCCCATCTGACGGCGACGCCCGCCCCGGAGGGCCTGCGGCGGCTGTCCGACATCGGGGCGGGCATGCTGGAGCGGACCCCGGCGGTGCTGGCCCGGATCGGGGACCCCGGGGACCGCCGGCTGATCGCCGACTGCGCCGCCGCCCTGCGCGAGGTGCTGGACGAGCCCGGCGACCGGCTCCTCCACTGGGACCTGCACTTCGACAACGTCCTGGCCGCCGACCGCGCCCCCTGGCTCGCCATCGACCCCAAGCCCCTCGCCGGCGACCCCGGGTTCGACCTCTGGCCCGCCCTCGACAACCGCTTCGACCCCGCCGACGTCCGCTGGCGCTTCCACGCGATGACCGAGATCCTGGGCCTGGACCGCCGCCGGGCCGGAGCCTGGACACTCGCCCGCGTCCTCCAGAACGCCCTGTGGGACATCGAGGAGGGGCGCACCCTCCAGCCGGACGACCTGGAGATCGCCCGCCGACTGCGCTGAACGCCCCCGGTTGGTCCTGCCGCACCTCTTGCAAAGGTCCGGACCAACCGTTACCCATATCTGTTAGGAAGGTTTCCTTCTAGTTGACCGGTCCGACCGGCACCACTGGTACGACCGGCACCACCGGCACCACCGGCACCACTGGTACGACCGGCACCACCGGCACCACCGGCACCACCGGCACGACCGGCACCACTGGCACGAAGAGCCCCGCCTCCGTCGATCCCTCGACCGCCAGGAGCCCCCCATGAGACCGGCACGATCCGTCCTGCTCACCGCCGCGCTCCTCCTGCTCGGCCTCGTCCTCACCCCCGCGTCGGCGCAGGCCACGCACCCCCCGTCCGACTCCCCGCGGCCCGACGCCGTCCGGCCCGACACCGTCCGGGCCGCCCCGGCCGCCGTCACCCCCGTGGCCGCGAACGGACAGCTGAAGGTCTGCGGCACCAAGCTCTGCAACTCACGAGGAAAAACGATCCAGCTGCGCGGTATGAGCACCCATGGCCTGCAGTGGTACAGCCAGTGCGTCACGAGCGGTTCCCTGAACGCGCTCGCCACGGACTGGAAGGCCGACGTCCTGCGCATCTCGATGTACATCCAGGAGGACGGCTACGAGACCGACCCGCGCCGCTTCACCGACCTGGTCCACTCGGTCATAGAGCAGGCCACCGCCCGCGGCATGTACGCCATCGTCGACTGGCACATGCTCGACCCCGGCGACCCCCACCACAACCTGGCCCGCGCCAAGACCTTCTTCTCCGAGATAGCCCAGCGTCACCGCGCCAAGAACAACCTGCTGTACGAGATAGCCAACGAGCCCAGCGGCGTGAGCTGGTCCCGCGTCAAGAGCTACGCCGAACAGCTCATCCCCGTCATCCGGGCCAAGGACCCCGACACCCCGATCCTCGTCGGCACCCGCGCCTGGTCCTCACTCGGCGTCTCGGACGGCGCGAACGAGTCCGAGGTGATCAACAACCCGGTGAACGCGTCCAACATCATGTACACGTTCCACTTCTACGCGTACTCGCACCGGGACGAGTACCTCCAGACCCTCTCCCGCGCGGCCGACCGCATCCCGGTCTTCGTCACCGAGTTCGGCACCCAGAACTACGCCGGTGAGGGCGCGAACGACTTCGCCATGTCGCAGCGCTACCTCGATCTCCTCGCGGCCAAGAAGATCAGCTGGGTCAACTGGAACTTCTCCGACGACGAGCGCACCGGCGCGGTCTACAAGCCGGGCACCTGCGACGCCAACGGCCCCTGGACGGGCACGGCCTCCCTCAAGCCGGCGGGCACCTGGATCCGCGACCGCGTCAGGACCCCGGACGACTTCTGAACGACGAGACCCCGGGTCGGCGATCACCAGACCCGGGGTCTCTCCCAGAGCCCCCTGTCGGATTCGAACCGACGACCTACGCATTACAAGTGCGTTGCTCTGGCCAGCTGAGCTAAGGAGGCGTGGCCCCCCGCGGGGGCGCCCGTGCAGTGTACCCACGTCATGGGCCGGTTCCGTCGAAAATTTCCGCGAAGTTCACAGGGGCCGAGGTACTGACAGACGAGGTGAACGCCAGGTACCGTCCTGAGCCAGTCCCTCGCATGGACTACACCACCGTGGAACCGTCCCCGGTGGCTCACCACCTTTACTCGGATCGTCCGGCACGTTCCTGCCGGTGAAGGGGGTCTACGACCCATGGCCACTGTCACGTTCGACAAGGCGACCCGGATCTACCCGGGTTCCACCAAGCCCGCCGTCGACCAGCTCGACATCGCGATCGAGGACGGCGAGTTCCTCGTCCTCGTCGGACCCTCCGGTTGCGGCAAGTCCACCTCCCTGCGCATGCTCGCGGGGCTGGAGGACGTCAACGGCGGCGCCATCCGCATCGGCGACCGCGACGTCACGCACCTGCCGCCGAAGGACCGGGACATCGCCATGGTGTTCCAGAACTACGCGCTCTACCCGCACATGACCGTCGCCGACAACATGGGCTTCGCGCTCAAGATCGCCGGCGTCAACAAGGCGGAGATCCGGCAGAAGGTCGAAGAGGCCGCGAAGATCCTCGACCTCACCGAGTACCTGGACCGCAAGCCGAAGGCCCTCTCCGGTGGTCAGCGCCAGCGTGTCGCCATGGGTCGCGCCATCGTGCGTGAGCCCCAGGTGTTCCTCATGGACGAGCCGCTGTCGAACCTCGACGCCAAGCTCCGTGTCTCGACCCGTACGCAGATCGCGTCGCTCCAGCGCCGCCTCGGCATCACCACCGTCTACGTCACCCACGACCAGGTCGAGGCCATGACGATGGGCGACCGCGTGGCGGTCCTCAAGGACGGTCTGCTCCAGCAGGTCGACACCCCGCGCAACATGTACGACCGCCCCGCCAACCTCTTCGTCGCCGGCTTCATCGGCTCCCCGGCCATGAACCTGGTCGAGGTCCCGATCACCGACGGCGGTGTGAAGTTCGGCAACAGCGTCGTCCCGGTCAACCGTGACGCCCTGAAGGCCGCCGCCGACAGGGGCGACCGCACGGTCACCGTCGGTGTCCGCCCCGAGCACTTCGACGTGGTCGAGCACAACGGCGCCGCCGCCTCCGCGCTGACGAAGGACTCCGAGGACGCCCCGGCCGGCCTCGCCGTCTCCGTCAACGTCGTGGAGGAGCTCGGCGCCGACGGCTACGTCTACGGCACCGCCGAGGTCGGCGGCGAGACCAAGGACCTCGTGGTCCGCGTCAACGGCCGCCAGGTTCCCGAGAAGGGCGCCCAGCTGCACGTCGTGCCGCGTCCGGGCGAGACCCACGTGTTCTCGACCTCCACGGGCGAGCGCCTCACCGACTGACCCGGACCCGACCGTCCGCGAAACCACCGGCCCGGGATAGATCACCCAGGTTGACGAAGAGGGCCCCGCAGCCAGCCCGCGGGGCCCTCTTTCATGCCCCCAACTACCCCGGCAATCCAGTTCATTTCGACTCCTGTGCGTCAACACGGCGCCCGAGAAGCGGCGGCGCGGCGTCCCCCGTACCGGTGACCCAAGGTCTCCGTAACACTACCCTGCGCTACCCTCACTCACGTGAAGCACACCCACACCTACACCCAACGGACGCGCCGCGGCCGTGGCCCCGCCCACCGGATCGGCCGCTCCCTCGCCCTCGTCCTGCCCGTCGTCCTGGTGCTCTCCGGCACGCTCGCGGTCACCAGTGTCAACTGGTCGGGGACCGACTCCTCCGAGTCGATCCTCGCCGCGTCGGACGTCTCCGCCCAGCGGACGTCCCCCCGCGCCAAGGCCCGCGCCCCGCACGAGCTGCTGCGCGACAAGCTCCTCGTGGAGCTCCAGGAGAAGGACCCCGGCGTCGCCCTCACCCATCTCCAGCAGGCGGTGAACGGCCGCCCGTCGCTGGCGAAGCACTGCACGTCCATCGCCCGCGCCCTCGGCCGCGCCGCCGTCCGCGCGTACGGCCCCACCCGGGCCCAGTCGTACGCCCGCCCCGTCTGCGACACCTCCTTCTCGACCGGAGTCGCAGCGCTGCACGGCTGAGGGCCCGCCACGGGTTCACACACACGCTGAGGGCCCCGCAAGGGTCCGCAGAAACACGGAGGACCTCGCAGGACGCCCAGGGCGCTCGCTCCCCCAGTCCGCTCCCCCGATACCGATCACCCAGGGCCGTGCTCCCGCGAACGGGGCGCCACGTACAGTTCGGGCATGACCGATCCGAACGCCGCGTCGCGCCCCGTTCAAGCCGTGGTCCTGGCAGGTGGCCAGGGCTCCCGGCTGCGCCCGTACACCGATGACCGGCCGAAGCCCATGGTCGAGATCCCCGGCACGGGCACCCCGATCATCGGCCATCAGCTCACCTGGCTCGCCGAGGAGGGCGTCACCGACGTCGTCGTCTCCTGCGGTCATCTCGCCGACGTCCTGGAGAACTGGCTGGACTCGGCCGACCTGCCCGTCCGCGTCACCACGGTCGTCGAGACGGAACCCCTCGGCCGCGGCGGGGGCCTCAAGTACGCCGCCGCGCATCTACCCCACCCCGACCGGCCCTGGTACGCCACCAACGGCGACATCTGGACCCGTTTCTCGCTGCGCGACATGGCGGACTTCCACACCGAGCGCGACGCCGTAGCCACGCTCGCCCTCGCCCGCCCCCGCATCCCCTGGGGCGCCGTCAAGACCGACGGCTTCGGCCGCGTCACCGACTTCATCGAGGCCCCGCCGACGACGTACGAGATCAACGCCGGCGTCTATGTCTTCTCCCCGGAGTTCGCGGGCCTCCTCCCGGAGCGCGGCGACCACGAACGCACCACCTTCCCCCGCCTGGCCCGGGAACGCCGCCTGGCCGGTTTCCCGATCCCGCAGGGCGCCTACTGGCGCGCGATCGACACGGCGAAGGACCTGACGGAAGCAGCGAGGGAACTGGCGACCCTGGGCCGCTAGTGCCGTGACCGGAAAGGTTCACCGGCTCGCGACGCCCGGCACGGCACCTCGCGGCGTTGTCGCATGACCCGAGTACATCCAGTACGCGGGTCATGCTCCGCCTTGCGAGGCACCGCACCGGACGCCGCGAGCTTCCCGGCAAACCTTTCCGGTCACAGCACTAGAGGAACGAACACACAGAACGGGCCCCACAGGAAATTCCTGCGGGGCCCGTCCCCTCACCGCCTCGGAACTCGAAAGGCGACAGAACCTACCCGAGCAACCCTCCGACCAGCCCAGGCTGCCCACCGGAGGAGCTCCCCCCGGAACCCCCGGTGGAGCCACCCGACCCCCCGGTCGTCCCTCCGGAGGTACCCCCGCCGCCGCTGGACGTCGGCCCCGCCGTCGTCGGCGCCTGCTCGACCGGGGCGGACTGCTGCGGCGGGGCCTGCCCCGCCGTCCCCTGCGTCTGGCTGGGCTGCCCGGTGGCCGCGCCCGCGTCCTGCGTCGCACCCGGCGTCGTGGTGGCCCCCTGCGTGGGGCTCGCCGACGTCGCTCCGGCGCTCGGCGAGTTGGACGCGGAGGGGCTACGCCGCTCCTTGCGGTCCTTGTCGGCCTCACCGGGAAGCGGCGACCCGGGCAGTTCGTTGCGCGGCGCCTCCCCGGGCCCGGGAACGACGATCCGGTCGGCGTCCCGCACCGCTCCGCCGAGCAACGACCCGACCAGCAGCGTGAGACCGACGACGATCGCGGCGACGAGAGCACCCCGGCGCAGCACGTACCGCCGCAGCTCCCAGATGTCGGCGCGCGGCCCGAGCGTGCGCCAGGCACCGCCCGCGAGCCGCCCGTCGACGGAGTACACCGGCGCACCCGCGATGACCAGCGGGGACCAGGCGGCGAGGTAGATGATGTCGGGCGTCTCGTAGACGGGGACGGTCTTCCAGCTGACGGTCACCAGCAGCGCGGCCGACAGCAGCACCCCGAACCCGGCGGCGACCCGCTGCCACAGCCCGAAGATCGTGAGGACACCGACGACGACCTGGGCGAACGCGATGACGAGGCCGGAGCCGACCGGGTGTTCCAGCGCGAACTGCCGCAGTGGCTCGGCGACCTCCCACGGGTGCAGCGTGTTCAGCCACTTCACCATGGAGCCGCGCTTGCCGCCGTCGAAGTAGTGCGGGTCGCAGAGCTTGCCCATGCCCGCGTAGACGGAGATGAAGCCGAGGAAGACGCGCAGCGGCAGCAGCACCACGCCCAGGTTCATCCGCCGGCCGGGGTAATAGCCCTGCCGCACGGGTTCGTTGGCGGCACGGCGTCGCGTCCGCTCGCCGTCGGGGTCGCCGTCGTCGTACGCGTCGGCGAGGCGGTCGGCGGCGAAACGGTCGTCGGCGTAGTCGTCCCGTCCCGCGTACCCCGGCTCGTCGTACGCGCTGCCGACCTGGCGCATGGGGGGCAGCAGCCGGGTGCCGTCGGGGGCGGCGTGGTCGCCGTGGGTGCGCTGGCTGCCGACGATGGGCGTCTCGATCGTCTCCACCGTCAAGTCGGCGTCGTAGCGGCCGCTTTCGACGCCGAACCCGCCGGTGTCGGTCTCCGTGACGCCGAGGCGCGGGATGACCTGGGTGGCGCCGGCCTCCCTGACGGCCTGGAGGAGACGGTGGGCCCCGGTGTCGTCCGGCGCGGACTTCCCGCTCCAGACGACCGGGCGCCGGCGCCCGGCGGCGGGCGCGCCGGCGCGCACCACCGTGCCCACGACGGGCATGCGCGCGGTGTCCTCGGTGGCGCTCAGGTGCCGTGCGATCCGCGGGGACGCCCGCGTGGAGGCGCCCAACTGCACGCGGAAACTCGCGTGGTTGACGATGACCTGCGCCGGATCGCTCGGCACCTTCACCATGCTCAGCGCGGGAGCGTCGTCGTATCCCGACGAGCGGTCCCCCGTGGGTGTGCGGGGTGTTCTGGTGTCCACACTCATCTAACCGAGTGACGTGTCGTTAGGACACTGCTTTGACCGCGCCGATCTGTCCGGACCGCGTCAAGGTGATCGCGAACACCCCGAACCCCCAGTTGGGGGCCCCGTCAGCGTCGGCGGCGAGCCGCCTCGTACAGCACAACTCCCGCCGCCACACCGGCGTTCAGGGACTCCGCGCCACCCGGCATCGGAATCCGCACCCGGAAGTCGCAGGTCTCCCCGACGAGCCGCGACAGGCCCTTGCCCTCGCTGCCGACGACGATGACGACGGGCCCCTCCAGGGCCTCCAGCTCACCGACCTCGGCCTCGCCGTCCGCCGCCAGACCCACCACGACGACACCGGCCTTCTTGTACGCCTCCAGCGCACGCGTCAGGTTGGTGGCACGGGCGACGGGCGTACGGGCGGCCGTACCGGCGGACGTCTTCCACGCGCCGGCGGTCATCCCGGCCGCGCGCCGCTCCGGTACGACGACGCCGTGGCCGCCGAACGCGGAGACCGAGCGGACGACGGCACCGAGGTTGCGCGGGTCGGTCACCCCGTCGAGGGCGACGATCAGCGGGTCCTCGCCCTCGTCGAACGCGGCGGCGACCAGGTCCTCGGGGTGCGCGTACTCGTACGGCGGGACCTGGAGGACGAGGCCCTGGTGGTTGAGCCCGTTGGTCATCCGGTCCAGCTCGGGGCGGGGCGCCTCCATGAGGTGGATGCCGCCGCGCTCACCGGCGAGCTGGAGCGCCTCGCGCACCCGCTCGTCGTTGTCGATGAACTGCTGGACGTAGAGCGTGGTGGCGGGCACGCCCTCACGCAGCGCCTCGACGACCGGGTTGCGGCCGACGACCATCTCCGAGGTGCCCCGGCCGCCGCGCCCGCGCACCACGGGACGGCGTGCCGTCTGCTTGGCCTTGGCGTTGGCGATGCGGTTCTTCTTGTGCCCCTTGCGCATCTCGGCGGGCGGCGTCGGGCCCTTGCCTTCGAGCCCCTTGCGTCGCTGGCCGCCACTGCCGACCTGCGCGCCCTTCTTGCCGGACATGCGGCGGTTGTTAGCGGCCATGACCTACCCGTCTCCTGAAGCGTCTCGTACACATGCGCGTGTACGTCATTGAAGTCTCGTCTATGCAGTGTGCCGCCCGGAGGGCCGGGCGGCACAATCGATCAAGGTGATCGTGGGTCAGCGGGGGCCGAGCGTCCAGCGCGGACCGTCGGGGCTGTCCTCGATGACCAGGCCGGACTGGTTGAGCTGGTCGCGGATGGCGTCCGCGGTGGCCCAGTCCTTGCGGGCGCGGGCGGACTCGCGCTGCTGGAGGACCAGACCGACCAGGCTGTCGACGACACCGTGCAGGTCGTCGCCCCGGTCGCCGCCCTCGCCTGCCCAGTGGGCGTCGAGCGGGTCGAGACCGAGGACGCCGAGCATGGCCCGCACCTCGGCGAGGCGCGCCACGGCGGCCTCCTTGTCGTCGGCGGCCAGCGCGCTGTTGCCCTGGCGGACCGTGGTGTGCACGACGGCCAGCGCCTGCGGCACACCCAGGTCGTCGTCCATGGCCTCGGCGAACGCCGGCGGCACCTCGGCCGCGGGCTCGACGACCCCGCCGGCCTTCTCGACGACCCGCTGGACGAAGCCCTCGATACGGGCGAACGCCGACTCGGCCTCGCGCAGGGCCTCCTCGCTGTACTCGATCATCGACCGGTAGTGCGGGGTGCCCAGGTAGTAGCGGAGCACGATGGGACGCCACTGCTTGACCATCTCGCTCACGAGGACCGAGTTGCCCAGCGACTTGGACATCTTCTCGCCGCTCATGGTGACCCAGGCGTTGTGCACCCAGTACCGGGCGAACGCGTCGCCGAAGGCCTTGGCCTGCGCGATCTCGTTCTCGTGATGCGGGAAGATCAGGTCCAGCCCGCCGCCGTGGATGTCGAACTCGCTGCCCAGGTACTTGTGCGCCATGGCGGAGCACTCCAGGTGCCAGCCCGGCCGGCCCCGGCCCCAGGGCGTCTCCCAGGTGGGCTCGCCCGGCTTCGCCGACTTCCACATGGCGAAGTCACGCGGGTCGCGCTTGCCGGTCTCGCCCTCGCCGGACGGCTGGAGCAGATTGTCCAGCTCCTGGTTGGACAGCCGCAGGTACTCCGGGTACGACCGCACGTCGAAGTACACGTTGCCGTCGGCCGCGTAGGCGTGGCCGCGCTCGATCAGTCCGCGCATCATCTCGACCATCTCGGTCACATGCCCGGTGGCACGCGGCTCGTAGGTCGGCGGCAGGCAACCGAGCGCGTGGTAGCCGTCGTTGAAGGCGCGCTCGTTCTCGTAGCCGATCGACCACCACGGGCGACCCTGGTCGGCCGCCTTCGCGATGATCTTGTCGTCGATGTCCGTGACGTTCCGGATGAACGTCACGGCGTACCCGCGGTACTCGAACCACCGACGCATGATGTCGAAGTTGAGCCCCGAGCGGATGTGGCCGATGTGCGGGGCCGCCTGCACGGTGGCACCGCACAGGTAGATCGAGACACAACCCGGCGTGATGGGGTCGAAGTCACGGATCTGCCGGGCGCTGGTGTCGTACAGGCGAATAGTCACGCCCTCCAGGGTAGTGGGCAACCGCAAGTGCGCTGCGCCGATCCGGGCGAAGGTCCACGAATTCGTGACACGTGGCTGCGCCGCTGGGCGGGGCGCCTAGTAGCTCGGGGGTACGGGTGGGTTCGGCGGGTGCGGGTGTGTGGGGGTTTCTCGCGCAGTTCCCCGCGCCCCTGAAGGCTTGGGCCTGCGGCCCGGCCTTCATGAAAAAGCACGGGGCGCAGCCCCGGTCGCTTTTCAGGGGCGCGGGGAACTGCGCGAACGGCCACGACGGGCCTGCGGTCGCCGACGCACCCGCACCCCCGACCCCTTGGGCGCCCCGCGTCTCAGACCCTCGCGACCAACGCCGTGGCGACCGCCATCAATCCCTCACCCCGCCCGGGGAACCCCAGCCCGTCCGTCGTCGCGCCGGAGACGGAGACCGGTGCCCCCACGACCTCCGACAGCACCTTCTGCGCCTCGTCCCTCCGCTTGCCGATCTTCGGCCGCGGGCCGACCACCTGCACCGCCACGTTGCCGATGACGAACCCCGCCTCGCGGACGATGCGCGCGGCCTCCGCGAGGAGCGTCGCCCCGGACGCGCCGGACCACTCGGGCCGGCCCGTGCCGAAGTGCTGCCCCAGGTCACCGAGGCCCGCCGCGGAGAACAGCGCGTTGCACGCGGCGTGCGCCACGACGTCCGCGTCGGAGTGCCCGGCGAGGCCCGGACCCTCCCCCTCCCACTTCAGGCCGGCGCACCACAGCTCCCGGCCCTCCTCGAAAGCGTGGATGTCGGTGCCGATGCCGACCCGCGGAAGCACCACCGCGGGTGTCGTGGGCGCCGCGGGTGTCTCAGAAGCCATCGTTCAGCCTCCTGCGGGCCAGGACCGCCTCCGCGAGGACCAGGTCGAGCGGGCGGGTCACCTTGAACGCCTCCTCGTGCCCGGGCACGACCACGACACGCGGTCCGAGCCGCTCCACCATGCTCGCGTCGTCGGTGACCTCGCCGGTGACCGTCTCGTGCGCCCGCACGAGGGTCGCGCGGTCGAAGCCCTGCGGTGTCTGCACCGCCCGCAGCCGTGCCCGCTCCGGGGTGGCGACGACCGGCTCGGGCGTGCCCGGCACCGCCGTCGGCTCGACCTCCTTGACCGTGTCGGCGAGGGGCAGCGCGGGCACCACGGCCGGCGCCCCGTCCCGTACGGCCTCGATGACGGCGTCGACCGTGTCGACCGGGACGAGCGGACGCGCCGCGTCGTGCACCAGCACGATGTCGTAGCCGGGCGGCAGCGCGTCGAGGCCGAGGCGTACGGACTCCTGCCGTGACTCACCGCCGGGTACGACGAGGAAGTCGGTCCGCTCGGGCAGCGCGTGCGCGTCGAGCAGGGACTTGACCTCGGCGGCCCCGTCGGGCGGTGCCACGACGACGACGAGGGAGACGGCGCGGGACGCGGCCATGGCCCGTACCGCGTGGATGAGCATGGGGGTGCCGTTCAGCGCGCGCAGTGCTTTGGGGGCGCCCGGACCGAGGCGTACACCCCGACCGGCGGCCGGGATCACGGCTGCCGTACGGGCTCCCGCGCCGGTCCCGGAGGGCGAGGGACGCGAATCGTCAGACATCGGTTCCTGTCAGGTTTGTGTGCTCGGCCTACGTGGGTATGGCCACAGCGTGCCGGGCGCGACATCTTGACCGGACCCTTCCGTGACATCTGGTCGAGCCAGCTGCCCGGGCCCGGCACGCCAAGTATCGGGGACTCCGCCCCGTCGTACGGCATCCGGTTCCGTGGCCGGGTACGAACATGCCGCAGCGCCCGGCGACAATACACACGTCATCGGGCACCGCGGCATTTACTGTGCTGCGCTGAGCGGCTGAGCGGGCTGGCTGCCTGCCTCAGTCAGTTCAGGACGCGAGGACCTCGTCGAGCAGGGCCTCGGCCTTGTCCTCGTTGGTGTTCTCCGCGAGGGCGAGCTCGCTCACCAGGATCTGTCGGGCCTTGGCGAGCATGCGCTTCTCACCGGCGGACAGTCCGCGCTCACGCTCACGACGCCACAGGTCACGGACTACTTCCGCGACCTTGATGACGTCGCCGGAGGCGAGCTTCTCCAGGTTTGCCTTGTAGCGACGCGACCAGTTCGTGGGCTCTTCGGCGTACGGTGCGCGCAGCACCTCGAAGACCCGATCCAGGCCGTCCTGACCGACCACGTCACGCACAC
Source organism: Streptomyces sp. MA5143a (assembly GCF_900290235.1). GTDB lineage: Bacteria > Actinomycetota > Actinomycetes > Streptomycetales > Streptomycetaceae > Streptomyces. Next base: position 14,203 of record NZ_OLMK01000082.1, on the reverse strand, counting down.
CCACGAACTCCGCATTGTCCGCCGGTACGCGCACCGTCAGGTCACCCTGGGCGACCTTGAGCACCAAGTAGGTCTTGTCCACGCCTTTGATCTGGCGAGTTTCGATGGCCTCGATCAGCGCGGCCCCGTGATGGGGATAGACCACGGTGTCGCCAACCTTGAACGTCATGTGACAGGTACCCCTTCCGTGGCTATCCAGGGTAACACGGATACGGCGTGTTCTGAATGGCGTTTTCGCAGGTCAGGGCATATCTCGGGGCTTGACAACAGCGACAGGAACGTGCTGCGAGGGGCGAACGGGGGCGGGTATTCGCAGGTGGGAGCGGCTCTCCGGGCGGAGCGAAACGCGCACGTTACACCTATCCGGAGGGCTCCCCAACTGTCCGAACGTCCTACTTTGTCCTACTCCAAGTGTGCGACTTCCGTTACTCCGTTCGGTGGGCGGAGTCGGGTACGAGACGAATCCGGAATTGATCAAGGAGTTCGATCTCCCGGAGATGTTCCGCCGTTACCGGATCGTGTTCCAGAGGGGTTCCGCTGCCGTTCTGGAGGGGTTCCGGAGGGGTTCCGGGGGGTTCTGGCGGCTGATCGATTTTTCGCGGCCGTCCGCATTCCTCGTCGAAAATCGAGGCGCGGCGCGGAAGGGATCGAAGGAGGTTATGTGAATGCCGGACGAGCGCGCGGGGTGACCGTCCCTCAATTGCTTCCGGTGACTCGCGGGGCACTTGGGGAGGGTCGGGTGCGGCCGTGATGGGGCGGCTCGGTAACCTAAGCCCGCTACCGATCACGTATCGCCCACGTTCAAGGAGTTGCCGCCGCCGTGAGCAGCAGCCTTCGACGCGGCACGCTCGCCGCCGCCGCCCTCGCGTTCTCGATCGCCTCGCTCGCCGCGTGCAGCGCCGGCAGCAACGCCCAGACGCTCCAGGTCAAGCCGGACAACGCGGCGACGACCGTCGGGGACATCAAGATCCAGAACGCGATCGTGGTCACCCAGCCGGACGCCGCGGCCAAGGGCCCGGCGGTCGTCTCCGCGACCCTGTTCAACAACTCCACCACCGACCAGACGCTGGACTCCGTCACCGTGGACGGTGCCGGCGCCGCCGAGGTCACCCCCGTCAAGGGCGAGGGCAAGGGCGGCAAGCTCGTCGTCCCGGCCGGCGGCTCCGTGATCCTCGGCGGCGAGGGCAACGCCTCCGCCGTCCTGTCGGACATCGGCTCCTCCGTGCAGAACGGCAACGCCCAGAAGGTCACCTTCACCTTCAGCGAGACCGGTGACGTGAGCCTGCGCGCCTTCGTCGTCCCCGCCGAGCACTACTTCGAGAAGTGGGGCCCGAGCGACATCCCCGAGGCCCCGGTCACCAGCCCGAGCCCGTCGGACAAGGCCTCCGGCTCGCCGTCCCCCTCCGGCTCGCCGGAGGAGGGCGCCGCCGAGGAGGAGGGCGCCGCCGAGGAGGAGGGCGCCGCCGCCGGTTCCTCCGGCTCGCCGTCCGCCTCCAGCCACTGAGCGCCGTACACACAACGCGCGACACACGCCGAAGGGCGGCACCCCACGTGGGGTGCCGCCCTTCGGCGTTGTCACCGGTTATGACTTAGGGCTCGAACTTGTAGCCGAGGCCGCGGACCGTGACCAGGTATCTCGGGGCGCCCGGGTCCGGCTCGATCTTGGCGCGGAGGCGCTTGACGTGGACGTCGAGGGTCTTGGTGTCACCCACGTAGTCGGCGCCCCAGACACGGTCGATGAGCTGCATACGGGTCAGCACGCGGCCCGCGTTGCGCAGCAGCATCTCGAGCAGGTCGAACTCCTTGAGGGGGAGGTCGACCTTGGAGCCGGAAACGGTGACCACGTGACGGTCGACGTCCATACGGACCGGACCGGCCTCCAGCGCGGCCGGGGTGACCTCCTCGGGCTCGCCGCGGCGGCGCAGTACGGCCCGGATACGGGCGACGAGCTCACGCGAGGAGAAGGGCTTGGTGACATAGTCGTCGGCTCCTATTTCCAGGCCCACGACCTTGTCGATCTCGCTGTCCTTGGCCGTGACCATGATCACCGGGACGTTGGAGCGGCTGCGCAGCTGACGGCAGACCTCGGTGCCGGGCAGACCGGGCAGCATCAGGTCGAGGAGGACGAGGTCGGCGCCGTTGCGCTCGAACTCGTCGAGTCCGTCGGGCCCGGTGGTCGCGATGGCGACCTCGAAGCCCTCCTTGCGGAGCATGTAGGACAGGGCGTCGGAGAAGGACTCCTCGTCCTCGACGACGAGCACTCGGGTCACGGAAGGACCTCCGGGGCGGGATGCGATGCGTACGGGGATGACTCGGTGTGTGGTTGTCCGTCCTCGTCGTCGAGGTCCGGGTGGTGCGTGGCGCGGTCGCGGGACGCGCCCGCCTCCGGCAGCCTGAGGGTGAACGTGGAGCCCTGGCCTTCGGAGCTCCACACCGTGACCTGCCCGCCGTGCGAGGCCGCCACGTGCTTGACGATCGCGAGTCCGAGACCCGTGCCGCCGGTCTGGCGGGAGCGGGCCGGGTCCACGCGGTAGAAGCGCTCGAAGATGCGCTCCTTGTCCTTGTCGGAGATGCCGATGCCCTGGTCGGTCACGGAGATCTCGATGAGGTCCCCGCCGTGCGCGGACACCCTGCGCGCGGCGATGCCGACGCGGGTGCGGGCCGGGGAGTAGTTGACGGCGTTCTCGACGAGGTTGCCGAGGGCCGCGGCGAGCTGGCCACGATGGCCCCACACCTTCAGCGCGGCGGTGCCGCCGGCGGCGATGGTGATCTGCTTGGCGCCGGCCTGGTGGCGGCAGCGGTCGACGGCCTCGGCGACCAGCTCGTCCACCCGTACGGACTCGGCGTCCTCCAGCGGGTCGTCGTTCTGCACGCGGGAGAGGTCGATGAGCTCCTGCACCAGGTTGGTGAGCCGGGTGGCCTCGATCTGCATCCGCCCGGCGAAGCGTTCCACCGCCTCCGGGTCGTCGCTGGCGCCCATGACGGCCTCCGAGAGGAGAGACAGGGCGCCGACCGGGGTCTTCAGCTCATGGCTCACGTTCGCCACGAAGTCGCGGCGTACCGCTTCTATGCGACGGGCCTCGGTGAGGTCCTCGACGAGGAGCAGCACGAGCCGGGAGCCCAGCGGGGCGACGCGCGCGGAGACCGCGAGGGCCTCGCCGCGTCCGGTGCCGCGCCGGGGCAGATCCAGCTCGACCTGGCGTATCTCCCCGTCGCGGCGGGTGTCGCGCGCCATCTGGAGCATCGGTTCGATGGTGAGCTTCCCACCGCGCACCAGCCCCAGGGAGTAGGCGGCGGAGCTCGCCTTGACGACGCCGTCGCCCTCGTCGAGCACCACGGCGGAGGAGCGGAGCACGGAGAGCACGGTGTCCACGCCGGGCGGCAGCACCGGGTCGGTGTGCAGGGAGGTCCTGGTCGGACGCTTCTGCTCCCGCTCGCTGAAGCGGAACGCCAGCATGGCGATGACACCGGTGAGTACACCGGCGATCGCCGCCGCTGCGGCGACCGCCGCGTTCACGTCCATGCGTCCAGGTTAGGCACGAGGTCGGACATCCCCACAGCGCTCGAAGGGCGACCTCGAACACTCGTCGCCCAGAGTTCACCTTGGAGCCAGTGATGGTTCATTTGGGATGGCGGAAACGGACGCGTACGGGTCGGAACGTGGGAGCGTGGGGTTCATCCGGGCCCCCCGGGCCGGCATCCGCTCCGGCCCGGCGGAACGGCGGCCGCGCCTTCGCACGGGCATGGCGGCCGGCGATGCGACGGCACGGCACGGCTTCCACCCCGGAAGCGGAACCCGTCCGTCGCCGACAGGGCGGTACGGCTTCCGGGCACGGAGGGCGCCATCGCCGGGTGGTGGTACGACTTCCGGGCACGGAGGGCCGCGGGCACCACCGGGTGGTGGCACGGCTCCGGGCACGGAGGACGGCCATCGCCGAGGGCGGTACGGCTTCCGGGACGGACGGAGGGCGGCCATCGCCCAGGGACGGCACGGCTTCCGGAGAATGGGAGCACGACCGTCGGTGTGGCGGCACGGCTTTCGGGCACGGCCTTTTCGGAAACCCACGAGCAGACGCACGTAAGAGAGGGACACCCTGATGCGGGACGCGTACCACGAGGAACTTGACTCGATCGGTGAGGGCCTGGTCGAGATGGCCCGACTGGTGGGGTCGGCGATCGGACGCGCCACGACGGCGATCCTCGACGCCGACCTGAAGCTGGCGGAGAGCGTGATCGAGGCCGACCAGAAGGTCGACGACCTCCAGCACGACCTGGAGGCCCGCGCGATAGCGCTGCTGGCCCGGCAGCAGCCGGTCGCCACGGACCTCCGTATCGTCGTGACCTCGCTGCGCATGTCCGCCGACCTGGAGCGCTCCGGCGACCTCGCCCAGCACGTGGCGAAGCTCACCCGGCTGCGTTTCCCCGAGCGTGCGGTCCCGCGCGACCTCCACGCCACGATCCTGGAGATGGGCCAGCTCGCGCAGCGGCTCATGGCCAAGGCCGCCGAGGTCATCATCACCAAGGACGTCGACCTGGCGCTCCAGCTGGAGCAGGACGACGACGCGATGGACCTCCTCCACCGCACGCTCTTCCAGCACCTGATGGACGACCGCTGGAAGCACGGCATCGAGACCGCCGTCGACGTCACCCTCCTCGGCCGCTACTACGAGCGCTTCGCGGACCACGCGGTGTCCGTGGCCAAGCGGGTGGTGTACCTGGTGACCGGCGAACACGCGGACGACCTGCAGGCCGACATCCAGCCGGTGACGGGGGTCGAGGGGGCGTAGGGCCCCGGGGCTGGGAGCGTGACTGAAGGTGGGCGCGTGGCGCCTCCGCCGGGCGTACGGACGCCTCTGTGCGCCGTTGATGCGCCCGGCTGAAACGTCATGGAATGGGGCATCCAATGGGCACAGGCACCAGCCTTCGAGGAGGGACCATGGCCGAATCCCCCGCCAGCCCCAGTACGCCCGACCCGACACGGACACGGGACACCCAGCAGCCCGCCGACATCAAGTCCCTGCCCCTGTTCGGCGCCTGCGGCTGCGGGTCCGGCTGTGGATGCGGGTGCCAGTCCGGCAACCCGTGCCAGTGCGGCTGAGCGGCAGGCGGTCGCGCTCGTACGGGTGAGGTGTGAGGAACGAGGGGCCTGTCCGATGGACGGGCCCCCATCCACGAACGCACCGGCCACAGGGCGGACGAGGTACACCCGGTGCCGCTGACGTTGGTCTGAATCACCCCCGCACAGATGCTGCGGCCGGCCGATTTCCGCTCATCCGCCTCCCCGCGGCCGAGGCCATCCGAGATCATGAGGCATGCGTCCGGATGACTGGCACCTCACTGAAGACGTCGACGAATTCCTCGCGCGAGCCGGAGAGTTCCTGCGCTCGCGCCCCGCCCTGCACACCACACAGCTCTCGGTGACGGAGAAGCTCCGCACGCTCGGGGCGGCCGCGTACGAGGGCCAGTTCCCCGTCTTCGGCCGGCTGGAGCGAGGGGGTGAGGTGGAGGCCACGTTCTACCGCTTCCCGTCCCGCGGTATGAACGTCACGTCGCTCACCCCGGAGCAGGCCGACAGCCTCGCGGCCCGCCTGACCGCGATGGACCGGTCCCTGCCGGCCATCACGGCTGACGAGGACACGATCGCGGCGTTCACGGAGGCGTGGCGGAGGCGCACGGGCGCGACGGCGGCGAGCCGTGTCCGGCTCCACCTGTACCGGCTGGGCACGCTCACGCCACCGGACCCGCACCCGGAGGGCCGGGGCCGGCTCGTGGGCGAGAAGGACCAGGAGCACCTCATGCGGTGGTGCCGTGAGTTCGCGGCGGACGTCGAGGAGGACGTCACGATCGACGCGGCGACGTGGGCGGACACCCGCTTCGCCGAGAAGCGGTACACGTACTGGGAGGCCCCGGACGGCACCCCCGTCTCCATGGCGGGCGTGAACCCGATGGTCGCCGGCATGGCCCGGGTGGACCCGGTCTACACCCCGGCCCACCTCCGCGGCCGCGGCTACGGGGCGGCGGTGACGACGGAGGTGAGCCGAGCCGCCCTGGCCGCGGGCGCCACGGACGTGGTCCTCTACACCAACGCCGCCAACCCCACGAGCAACGCCCTCTACCAACGCCTCGGCTACGTCCGCCTCACCGACATCGCGGTACACGACTTCACGTACGTCACCTCGTAGGGTCGGGCACCTCGCCGAAGGCCCCTGGGCCGCGAACGAAGCCGCGCCCCGGGGGCTTTCAGGCATCGGAGGGCCGACAGAAGAGCGGTTGTCGAGGTCGGTGGACAGGGACTGGTCGGCCTCCGACACACGAATGGGCTTGAGTCTCCCGTAGGGGGAGACGCGATGGTGGGGGCATGGACGGCGAAACGCTCTACTCGATCGGCGAGCTGGCCCGGCGGACCGGTCTCACGGTCAAGACCATCCGCTTCTACTCCGATCGCGGAATCGTCGCGCCGACCCACCGCAGCCCCAGTGGCTACCGCCTCTACGACATCGACGCCGCCGCACGTCTGGACCTCGTGCGAACCCTGCGCGACCTGGGTCTGGGTCTTCCCCTCATCCAGAAGGTCATGGACCGGGAGCTCTCACTTCCGGAGGTTGCCTCGGCCCATGCCGAAGCCCTGGCAGTGCAGATCCGCACCCTGCGCCTGCGGCGAGCGGTGCTGACGACAGTGGCCAGCCGCGGGTCCACCCCTGAGGAGGCGAATCTCATGCACAGGCTGGCCCAGCTCTCCGAGGACGAACGCCGACGTCTGATCGGCGATTTCCTCGACGCCGTCTTCGGCGGCCTCGGCGCAGACCCCGTATTCGCGGGCGTCAAGCGCTCGATGACTCCAGAACTACCTGACAACCCCGAGGCCGAGCAGATCCAGGCGTGGGTGGAGTTGGCCGAGCTGTCCCAGGACCCGGACTTCCGCGCCAGCGCGCGGCGGATGGCCGAGGACCAGGCAGCCGAGCAGGCCCGGGGCGACACCATGAGGCTGCGCCGCGACATTGCCGCAACGGTCTTCCACCAGGTCGGTCCGGCCCTCACGTCCGGCATCGACCCGGCCTCGCCCCAAGCCGATTCGATCGTCGCGGCGCTCGCGGCCGACTACGCGCACGTCCTCGGTCGCCCCGACGACGTCGAACTCCGCCGTCGGCTGCTCGCCCGCCTGGAGAGCGTGAACGACGCCCGCAGGGAGCGGTACGTCCAGCTGCTCGCGGTGATCAACGGCTGGTCGGCGCCGGAGAGTCTGGCGCCGGCGTTCGAGTGGTCCGTCCAGGCTCTGCGCATCCGGGTGCGGGGATAGAGGGCGGACGGCTGCGGGCTGCGCCGGGGCGAGATCCTGGGCGTGGCTACCAGTGGCGTGCAGCCGAACCCGGAAACCGTCTGAGCGTCATCGGCGGCCTTCCTCGGCGTTCATGTCAGGACCGGGCTGGGGCGTCCCACCCGACTGGAACAGCCGCAGCAGGAACTCGGCAAGGGCGCCGGGCGGGGCCAGCGGGGCAATCGGAAGGGGGTGGGCGTGTCTCCGTTCGGGATCTCCCTCTGCGCCCAAGGGAGCGCAGTGCCAGCCGTCCGTCATCCGCCAGAACACAACCGTTCCGCGCGTCCACGGTCCTCCGGCGAGAACGGGTTCGCCTTCCGTCCAGTAGAGGGCACTGGCCCGCGCCTCGTCCCATCGTTCGCTCGGCGGGGCCCCGACCTCTCGAAGGGCTTCGACGACGGCTGTGACGTACTGGCACATCTCAGCGTGCCCCAGGAGTGCTACGTCTTCCGCGGCGCCCATCCCTGTCCTCTCAGCGACAAGCCCCCTACCCGCTGAAAGACCGCAGGTAGGGGGCTTTTTCGGCGCTGGTTACTTCTTCTTGCCCTGGGTCTTGCCGGGGATCTTGGTGACCTGCGTTTTCGCTGGTCAGGGGCAGTGGGCTCGTGCGCCTGGTGGTCGTCGTTGGTCGTCCTTGGCCACTGGTGAGCGGCCTCGGACGGCCCAGGGACGGCCCAGCTTTGCCCGGTGCGGGACCTCGCTCGGCTAACGGCCGGCACCTTCGTTGCGGTCCGTCTCAGCCTCGGCCGACGAAAGCCCGCCACGACGGCGCGTCAGCCGACCGACCAGGCGCGCGTGTGCCTCGCTGCACCCCCACCGGCCTCAGCCACGCTGTCGGTGCCGTCGACCAGAGCAAGCCGCGACGGCCGAAGCGGGAAGGGATCTTTAATCCCGATGCGGGTTCGGAATATAGTCAGAGATTTCAAGGATCAGTATGTGGCGAGAGAAGTAATTTTCCGTGTGACCCTTGACGGTTTGCCGGGCCGGGAGAAGCATCTGGACGCACTCGATTGTTACGACTACGGGGCGTACTTAAATGCCAATTTTGTCTGTAAATATCTCTGATCCTCTTGCGCATTCTGGTGAGATCTTGGCAGTTGCACAGTCGACTGCAACCATGACGAGTGGGCTGGTGGGCGGAGTGGTGGGGCTTATCGTTGGGCTCGTAGGTGCTGAGATTAATCGACGCCACAAGGCGGACGAACTCTTCTTCAAGGCGCTGGAATTCGTAAAACGGGGAACGCAGAATAGAAATGTAGGGATTTCCGCTGTCGAACTCTACTGGGGGCGTAAACGCCGTCGCCCCCTTTGCGTTGGCTTCATGGTCGGCTCCGCCATCTACCTTCTTAGGGAGTCCGGGCAGGGGGCAGCGGCGCACGAAAGATTTAACCTTGATCGCATCATGGCACTGCTGTCAAAGTATGCGCCGAAAGGTGAGAGTGTTCCTCACTACTGCGCCCTACTCGAAGCGGTAAAGGCCAAACGAGCCGGACGGCGGGGTGGGATTGTGGTCGATGACGACCAGCTCGAAGAATGGGAGAAGCAGCTCAACAGGCTCACGAAAAGGCAAACATCCTCATAATCTCTCTGAGTTCCACCTCAGTGCAAGCCTCCATTGCTCCCCAGCCAATTCTTTGCCATGCTTCGAGAGAAGAGGTGAATCCCAAGTCTACGCGTTCTTTCACGGAGCGTCCAAAATCATCGTGCCAATCTAGGCCCGCTATGTGTAAGACCTGACTGCTCAGGAAGCCGCGAAAACCTCCGCGTGGGTACGGCGCGATCCCGTCAAAGTTTGTCACCTTGATTCCTGTTGCCGTATCAATTTGTGCGAGTTTCTCGAGAAGGCTAAACATTGTTCCTAGGGAGAACCCCCAGAGGAAGTAGCGCTCTGCGCTGGTCCTGTTTTTCTCCCCTTCATCCTTGAGGAGGTCCAACGCAGTCAGACTTCCTGCATAATCAGCTTCAATCTCCATTCGGCGACGCATTCGCGCTGACCGGAGTATCGATGTGTCAAAGTGGCTATTTATCACATGTCCGATTTCATGAAAATACATTGCCCTCATGGAAAAGCGAATGAGGGCCTGCCAGTAATCTAGCAGATCCGCGGCGTCGTCTTGCTTTGCAATGTATCGATTTCCGTGAACAAGTACTCGTGTGTATGGCTCGCACGTAGAGTGAGCTGCTAGCGCGTATGGAACCACCGGTCGTTCAATGCCGAGGGCCGTAAGAGAGTTCCCTCCGGAAAGGAGACGGTTATAGACGTCCATCAATTGAAACGGTGCCACGAAGGAAATGAACACGAAGGTTCCAGAGTCATTGGCGCGGGAACTGAAGCGCATCCTCCCTCCACCCGAAGACATTGTGTGCCAAATGCTGACAGAGTCTGTGTCGATTCCGAGATGCCCTAAGTCTCTTTGGAGGTCAGCAGCTTGTCTCCGCAGGGCATCCTGCGTTAGATGAAGAAAATCTCTCGTCACCAGTCGAGTCGTAGGCGACTCCTCTATCTGGTCAATGTCAATCAGATCCTTTGATTCCGGCCACTCACTCGGAATTTCCACGTTCATCGAAACCCCTACAGAAAACCTGTACGCCGATCTTTGCTACCAGTGCAGCTACTATTACCCCAGCCGTTTCAGACGCAATGGATCCAAGGAACGGAAGAAGCGCACTGGCCGTTGCCGCACTGTCGCCTGCAGTGTTAATTGCGTCACGCTGCGGGCAGATAGAATTCCTTAGGTTTTCCCAGTTTTCGGCAACCCATAGGCGCCCGAGGCGGAGCAACTCCCCAGGGGATGGTTCACTTACTCCAAAATCACTCAACTTCCCTATCTCTATGTACAGATCTTCGATTTCCAATGCTGCTGCTTTGGCGATTAGTTCAGCTTGGTTTGGCTCGTCGGTTCCCATTGTGATCCCTCAATCTCGCTGATTTTTCGTTTCTCGGTCAACTCTTTAGATGCTGCGTAGGTCGCTAGATTGTAAGTATCTAGACCCCCCGGCTTTGTCTCCGAAATATAACGACACCCTCGTTCGGTGCGGAATTTTTTCTGTCAATCGGATGGGCGATTGGCCGTCCGGAGTGTGAGGCAATGAGCGGAGGTCGGCGGAGCGGCTTTGGCGCGAGTGATCATGGCCCCGGAAGCTTCCGGCGCGTCGGGCGGTCTGTGGACCTGCCCGGTAAAGCGCGACGTTGGGGCCGTGATCTTCGAGGCTCGCACCAAAGCGGCGGTGTAAAGCCGTGGAGCTGGCCGCCTCTGCCACGACGTAACCCTTCTTTAAAGGTTAGGCGACTGATTGCTGTTCCGCGCGGCGCGGGCGCCGGCCGGGCTGGAGCGGGACGCAGGCAGGAGCGCAGGCCCGGCCGGGGGCCGGGCCGCGCGCGGGGAGCGGAGCGAGCCGCCTTGAACCAGTAGAGAAAGTTGTAACGCAGTCGCTTGGCCGGCGTTTGTCCTGTCTCGACTGATGGTTGACACTGTGGCTTCACCTGATGCTTGACACCGCTTGCCTCGGCTTGGCTGTGCGCGTCTGATCGGCGCGTGCAGGGAGGGCTGAGGCCGTGCTGGTGGAGTTGAGCGTGGTCGAGCAGCGGTATCACGCGGTCATGGAGGTGGCCGCGGGGGTTGCAGTCACCCAAGTCGCGGCCCGGTATGGGGTGTCACGGCAGTCCGTGCATTCCTGGGTGCGCAAGTACGAGCAGTCGGGTCTGCCGGGGCTGGCGGACCGGTCGCATCGGCCGGCTTCGTGTCCGCACCGGATCGCGGCGGACGTTGAGGCGGCGGTGTGTGAGCTGCGGCGCCGGCATCCGGGCTGGGGGCCGCGCCGGTTGGTGCACGAGCTGGAGCGTCGGGGTGTGCTGCCGGTGCCCTCCAGGGCCACGGTCTATCGGGTGCTGGTCCGCAACGGCCTGGTGCAGCCGGGGGTGCGCAAACGGCGTAGGTCGGATTACCGCAGGTGGGAGCGGGAAACGGCGATGGAGTTGTGGCAGATGGACATCGTGGGCGGGCTGCTGCTGGCCGACGGGGCCGAGTGCAAGCTGGTCACCGGCATCGATGACCACTCCCGCTTCGTGGTGATCGCGAAGGTGGTGCGGCGGGCGACCGGGCGGGCGGTGTGTCTGGCCTTCGGTGAGGCTCTGCAGCGGTTCGGGGTGCCGGGCGAGGTGCTGACCGACAACGGCAAGCAGTTCACCGCCCGGTTCGGCTCCGGCAAGCCGGGAGAGACGATGTTCGACCGGATCTGCCGGGAGAACGGCATCACCCACCGGCTCACCAAGCCGAGGTCGCCCACGACCACGGGGAAGATCGAACGGTTCCATCAGACGCTGCGGCGTGAACTGCTCGATGAACACGGCCCGTTCGCGGACCTGGCCGCCGCGCAGCAGACGGTGGACGGGTGGCTTGAGGACTACAACCAGGCCCGTCCGCACCAGGCACTGGGCATGCAGGCTCCCGCCGTCCGGTTCAGCACCAAGGCGGCCCGGGCGGAGGCCGCGGTACTGCCGGTGAAGCTGCCGCCGAGCCTTCAGGCGGTCACCGGCACCGAGACACCCGTGGTGGTGCCTGCCCCGCGTCAGCCGCCGGAGCAGAAGCAGACGGCCCGCTCCTGGCCCGTGACCGGCAACGAGGTCGGCACGATCGAGATAGTGCGGACGGTGCCGCCGAGCGGGAACCTCTCGGTGAGCGGACAGCAGATCTGGTTCGGACCGGCGCTGGCCGGCACCGAGGTGACCTTGCGGATCGACGTGAACCGGCTGCACGTGCTCATCGGCGGCGCACGGCACAAGACACTTCCCTCGAAGCTGTCCGGCCGCGACCTGCGCGCATTGCTGGCATGCGGAGATGCCCGACCTGCCGGGCCATGGGCGGACGAGCCCGGCCCTGCCGACACGGCCGCGGTGGAGGTCGACCGCACGGTCAACCCGGTCGGCTACATCGGCCTGGGCGGCGACCGCTGCAACATCGGCTGGGCCTTCGCCGGACAGCGGGTCACCCTGCGGCTGGATGGCACCGTGATGCAGGTCCTCGACGAACAGCGGATCCTGCTGGCCGCGCTGCCCTGCCCACTGTCGGCCACCGCCTGCGGCCGCCTGCGCGGAGCCAGACCAGCCGGGCCGCCCCCGACCGTCCCGCCACCCGCTCCGCAGATCGCCGAGCGGACCGTCAGCAGCGTCGGCGGCTTCGTCGTCGCAGGCCAGCGCATCCAGCTCGGCCGGGCCTATTCCCGTCAGGTCGTCACCGCCCACCTTGACGACAGCGTCATCCGCGTCTTCCACGGCGACGACCTGATCACCACCGTTCCCCGCACCACCGCCAAGGGGGTGGTCGTCCGCAAGTCCGGGGAGTACAACAGGACGAAAGATCGTCTAGGACAGACGTCAAGCATCACCCGACGCCGAACCGTCAAGCATCACCTGAGACCCGACACGCTTGGCCGGCGTTGTCCGGTCCCGGTAGATGCTTGACACTTCGATCCCAGCTGATGGTTGACGGTGGCCGTGATCGCCAGGCGGTCTACCGGGGCAGGACTGAGTGCTCTACCGTCCTTGCCATGGGTGGCCTGGGGGAGTTCTTAAAGAAGCGTTGGGGCGTGGTGATCCTCCTGCTGGGGATCTTGGCCTGGGCTGCGGACATCATCGGGCCGGGGGTACTTATTCTCGTGGCGGCAGCAGCGATTCTGTACTTCCTTCTACAGGCGCCGCTTCGGTGCATCGCCCTGGGTAGGCAAGGAAGGTGCCGCAACAACGCCCAAGGCTTGCTGCGGGGGTGCTGGATCCGTGAGCACAAGTGGCAGGGCTTCAAAGCGCTGCGTGGTGCTGGAGAGGATGGCGCCCAGGGCCCGCATGCCGCACTCATGCAGGACCGACAACAGATGACCGCGACTCTCGGAGTAGCTATGGGCGTCATCTCGGCGATCGTCGCGTGCGCTGATTTCATCTTCAAGTGAGCCCTCGCCGCGATCTGCGGTTGATCGCCTCAGGATGACATCAGGCATCAGCCGTTGACGATCAACCGCGACTAGATATCGGTCTGTTGCGGTTTGAACTCGTATGCGCAAGCCGGTAGTTCAGCTCTGTCTCGGTGTGCGAGCGGCAGGAAGATCACCGGGCGGATCGTCCAGGTGATGCGGGTCGAGTCGATGGTGACCGACACGGTGCAGGGTTCGGAGCGTAGGAGTGCTCGGCGTGTGTCTATGCGGCCGTCGTACAGCCACTCCCACGCCTGGGCGGATGCGTCGGGGTCGAATGCCGGTGAGATGGTGCGGAGCGCGACGGCAACCCATCGGTCGGCCTGGGGTGCCGTGTAGGCGTCGAAAGATGCTCGGAGTGTCAACGGGCCCTTGTCGGTGAGGTCTTCAGTCCAGCACTCGCACCAGTAGCCCCGGCGGGCTTCGTCCTTCAGCACAGGTGGTCTCCCGGTCGGGTGCCGGTGAACAGTTCCGCTGTGACCGTGTAGCCGCCGTTGCTGCCGTGGATGGCGACTCGGTGGGCAAGTGCGGTGACCATGCCCAGGCCCCGGCCGTGTTCGGCCTCGTCGTCCTGGTGCTCAGCCTTGGGGGCTGTGCCGGTTCCTCCGCCGTCCGTCACCGACAGGGCGATCACCTGCCGGGTCACCGCGAGGGCCAGGTGGAAGCTGCCGGATTCCATGCCGCTGGCCGTGTGGAGGATCGCGTTCGCGCTCAGCTCGCTCACGATCAGCTCGGCGTCGTCGGCCAGGGGAGATCCGCGCAGGATGTCACGGGTCCAGCGGCGGGCCCGGCTCACCTCTTCCGGAAATCCTGGGCAAGTGAGTCCCCAGACCCGGGCGGTGCTCGTATACTCGTGCATACAAGTTCCTTCATGCTGGTAGGCCGCCATGTGCAGCGGGTTCGGGCTAGACGAGTTTCACGCCG
>NZ_OLMK01000051.1 GCF_900290235.1 Streptomyces sp. MA5143a | reverse complement strand
GACCAACGCTTCGACCGGGCCCGGCTCACCGTGCAGGGGTAGGTTGGGTTCACCGGTTCGACGGGTGTGCTGAGGGCCGGGCGGGCGAGGAAACCTGGTTGCGGGCGGCAGGAGGGCTTCTGACACTGTGAGCGTTTCAGCCACTCTCGCGACGAGGCCCTTGTGACGATCTACTTCTACGGTGCCGACGAGGTCCCGTACGGATGCTTCTCGAACTTCTCCGATCACGGCTTCGACCTCGACGGGTTGTGGTGGCCCACTTCGGAGCACTACTTCCAGGCGCAGAAGTTCGCGGGCACCCGCCATGCCGAGCTCGTCCGACGCGCTCGTACGCCCCTGCGGGCAGCCGAACTGGGCCGTGACGCGTCCACACCCCTGCGGAGGGACTGGGAGCGGATCAAGGACGACGTGATGCGCCGTGCGGTGGCGACCAAGTTCCGTGCGCACGGCGACATCTGCGAGATTCTGCTGTCCACCGGTGACGAGGAGATCGTCGAGGACACCACGGCCGATCACTACTGGGGCCGTGGCAGGACCGGGAACGGCAAGAACATGCTCGGGAAAATCCTGATGCGTACCCGCGGCCGACTCCGCGCCGAACGTGCCCACGGGTGATGCGCCTGGGCGATGCCCACGACACGGCGGAGGGTGCGTCGGTCAGGAGACCCTGTCGTTCGAGCACCTGAGTCAGCAGGTCCGTGCCGTGGACCGCTGGGAAGCGCGGCGCGTCCACACGGACACGCCCCGGGACCCGGCCTTCGTGGACGCGGCTTCACCATGCCGGCCCTCACCATGTCGCCCTCACCATGTCGCCCTCACCAACGCCCGCTCCGCGCCCGCGAGATGGACGGCCGCGCTGAGCCACACCAGGGCGTAGCGGTCGGCGTCGGCGGCGCTCAGGCGGCCGAAGGCGTCGCGGGTGCGGCGGTCGGCCTCGGTGGTGAGGGCCGTGGCCAGGTCGGCCATGGTGCCGAAGCCGCCGCGGCGCAGGGCGGCCGCGTTGCCCTGCCGGTCGCCGTCCCGCGCGGGTTCCGCGACCGCCCGGCGGCCCCCGGCGACGGCGAGTTCGACCAGGCGGCGCATCCGCCACAGCGGGGAGTCGGCGAGCGGATCGGCCGGGCAGCCGTCGCGCCCCGCCACGGGTGGGAGCGCGTCCGGTGGTGGGAAGTGCGCGCCTCGGAGGCGGTCGTAGCCGAGGTCGGCGCGGCCCAGCCAGTTCTCGGGGAGCCGCAGGGTGGCCTCGGTGTCCGGTACCGGGCCGACCGCGAGGGGGCGCAGGGTGGCGGCACGGTCCAGGTCGAGGCGGCCGATCACCCGGACGTGGATGCCCGGGCGGGCGGCGAGCTGGGCGAAGTTGGCGGCGTGGGCGAGGTCGGGGTGACCGTGCGCGGGGAGCAGACGGATCAACGGGCCGTCCTGCGCGGAATCCGGGCCCGGTTCGCGGGCCAGCAGGCCGTCCCCCACAGCCCCTACGACGACCACGTCACAGCCGATGAGCGTCAAAGGCGTGTCCTGGGACTCCGTCAGCAGGTCGCGGACGGTCTCGCGCAGGGGGCGACCGAAGAGGGCGGCCAGCGGGCCGGACGACCAGGTCAGGCCCGTGAGAGGCGTGGCGCGTACGCCCCTGCCGGAGCCCAGGCGGCCCTCCGGCGAGACCGTGGCACCGGAGACCAGCAGGCCACCGCGGGCCAGCCCCGCGTGGTCGAGGGCGCCGGAGCCGAGCGCGACGGTCGCCGTGGCCGCTGCTCGGGCGCGGGCGGGGCCGCCGGGCTTGACGTCGGCGACGGAGAACCAGCGGCCGTCCTCGCCGACCAGGTGGGTGACGACGCCGCCGTAGCCGGTGGCACTGATCACCGGCTCCCGGCAGACGCCGAGGACCTTCAGCGCGCCGCCCGGTCGGTAGGCGCGGCGGGCGGTGCCGATGAGGGCCGGGGCGGGGTCGGCCGTAGCCAACCGGTGGGTGGTGAGGAGGAGTTCACGCAGGGCGGCGACCAAGTCGGCCAGTCGGTGGCCGTCCTCGCGGGCCCGGGCGGCGCGCAGACCGCGTACGACGCGCAGCGCCGCCGCCTCGGCCCGGTGCAGCCCGGCGAGCCTGGCTGCGTGGGCGGCCCGGAGCAGCTCGGCCTGAGGTACGGCTCCGGCGGCGGGAACTCCGGCGGTGAGTACCGCTGCGGCGGCAGCGCGGAGCCCCGTCGCGGCGGTGACCTGGGAGGGAGTGGGTGGAGAGGGCGCCTCGGTGGCCGGGGGTGCCGCGGTCGGCGGGGGTGCCGCGGTCGGCGGGGGTTCCACGGTCGGCGGGGGTGCCTCGTCGGCCGCCGGGTGCTCACGCTCGGCGTCCGTATCGGCGACGGCTTCCGCCTCCGCCACCGGACACACGCTCAGCACCCCCGCGCGATGCAGGCACCGAGGAGCCAGCAGACAGCCGCACACGGCCTGTTCGGCGTCGGTGAGCACGCCGGACGGTCCCGGTGTGAGGGTGACCTCCGCGTCCTCTCCGCACCGGACACGACGGGTCGCGCCCTCGGCGGCGACCGGGAGCGCCGCGTACGACTCGATCGCGGCGTCCAGTCTCTTGCGCAGTCGGGAGGTCAGGCACTCCACGGCGGCGACGACCACCTCGGGGGCCACCGGGGGCAGTTCGGGCTTCATCGGGATCAACGGACCTCTCCGCGCAGGCGGTCGCCCACCCAGCGGGCGAGGGCGAGGGGACTGAGGGCGGCGACGGGCATGCCGGCGGCCACGAGTTGCCGGGCGATCGGCACCGAGTGGCGCGGCGTGCCGGTGTCGTCGAGGGCGGCGCAGCCCATGAGGTGCACTCCGGAGTCGGCGAGGGCCCGTACCTCGCCGAGGAGCCCCGCCGGCGGGTAGCCCTCCTCGAAGTCGCTGACCACCGCCACGAGGGTGCGACTGGGGACGGTCACCAGGGAGCGGGCGTGGGCGAGGCCTGCCGCGATGTGGGTGCCGCCGCCGACCCGCACCTCCAGGAGCAGCGACAGCGGGTCGTCCACCCGGTCGGTCAGGTCGATCACCTCGGTGGAGAAGGCGAGGAAGTGGGTGGAGAGGGTGGGCACTGCGCCGAGCACGGCCGCGGTGAGCGCGGACCAGACGACGGACAACTCCATCGAGCCGGACACGTCGACCACGAGGATCAGCCGCCAGTCCGCCTCCCGGCGCGAACGTGTGCTGAACACGGGCCGCTCGGGCACGACGACGGTCCGGCCGTCGTCCAGGCGGTGGGTGCGGGCGAGGTTGGCCCGCAGGGTGCGGGGCAGGTCGAGCCGCCCACCGGGGCGGTGGGTCGGGCGCGGGGTGGCCAGGCCGGTCAGGGCCGGGCGCAGCCGGGTGGCCAGCTCTCGGGCCAGCTCGTCCACCAGGCGGTGGACGAGCGGGCGCAGTCCGGCCAGTTGCTGCTCGGGCATGCCTCCGGCGAGGGAGAGCACGGATGTGAGCAGTTCGACCGACGGGCGTACGGCGGCGGGATCCAGTTCGGCGAGGACGTCGGTACGGCCGTGCTCGGCGGCCCGCGCCAGGACCTCCTCGCGGACTTCCTCGCCGAACAGGGCGGTGAGTTCCTCGCCCCACCCGCGGGCGCTCGGGAAGGACGGCTCCTGGCCTCCGCCGCCGCCCTGGTCGAGGTCGGCGGAACCCTCGCCGCGGCCGGACCCGTACAACTCGTCGAGGGCGTGCGCGTAGCGGCGGGCCGAGTCGGGGAGCCGGTCCGTCTCCCGGCCGAGGAGCAGGCGCCAGCGGTCGGCGGGGGCGAGCCGGGACGCGGGCGTCGGTCGCGGTGCCGGCGCGAGGCGTTCGGGTGCGGCCGCCGCGCAGGTCGGCACGGGAAGTCCGAGTGCCGTCAGTTCGGCGAGACCGGCCGCGTCTGCCGCCGTCCACACGGCGAGGAGTTCGGGCGGGGCGGTGAGGATCGGGTCGATCCGGTCGCCGAGGCGTCCGGTGACGGTGTCGAGGAGTCGGCCGCGGCCGGCCGGGGTGAGGGTGTCGAAGCCGCCTCGCAGGGCGGGCAGCCGCTCCAGGAAGTCCTGGTCGGTGAGCGTGTCGATGCGGTCGAGCAGCGGGTCCAGGGCGGCGGGGGCCGATTCCAGGAGGGGCGCGGTGGCGCCGAGCAGGCCGGTGAGCAGCCGGGTCAGGCGGCGGCGTCCGTCCGGGTCGGTGGCGGTGTCGATCCAGCCGACGACGCGGGCGCCCAGGGTGGCTGCGCCGTCGAGGTCGAGCAGGACCCGGGCGGCCAGGGCGGCGCCCTGGATCAGCGGGGAGGCGGTGCGCGCGAGGGTGTCGAGGGCGTCGTCCATGCGCAGACCGAGGCGTTGTTCGCCGGAGCGAGCGGTGAGGGCGATCAGGGCGGCGGCGTCCTCGGGTTGGTCGCTGCCGGCCAGTCCGGGCAGGGCGCGGACGGCGGATTCGAGGAGGGTGTCGGTCAGCTCGGCGACTTCCCGCTCACGTTCGGGTGTGGTGCCGGGCAGATGGCCCCGGCGCAGTGCCTCCAACAGGTCGAGTGCTTCGAGGAGTTCGGGGAGGGTGGCGGCCGAGGGCAGCATGTCGGCGGCGTCGGCGAGGCGTTCGGCGACCAGGGCGGGCAGTTCGCAGTGGGCGGCCGCCCGGAGCCCGGCGATGAGGTGGGCGCAGGTGGCGGCGGTCTCGTGGCGGTGGGCCTCGCGAAGGGTTCCCTCGGCGGCCTGGGCGGCGGTGACTCCGCGTACCCCGGCCAGGTCGAGTCGTACGGGAACGGCCGGGGTCCACGCCAGCTTCCAGCGGGTGGTGAGCGCGGTGCCGTCGCCCGTGCCGGCCACCCCGACGGGTTCGCCGTAGAGCACGTGGCACACCGCGAGGCGCCGCAGCAGCACTTCGCGGCGGCGGTCGAGTGCGGAGCGGAGCGGGTCGAGTCGGATCTCGCGCGGCCCCGGGTCGTCCGGGCCGGGCAGCCGCAGCTCGGCGAGTTCGGCCTCCACGGACGGGCCGAGGCCGGAGCGCGGGGTGCCGGGGGCGACCTTGCCCCAGCCGCTGCCGACCAGAATCCCTTCCGTGGCCCGGGCGAGGGCCCGGCCGCGGCCCAGCGGTTCCCCCTGGCCCAGCACGGTCGTCAGCGCCTCCAGCACCTCGCTCCGCCCGGGAGCGGGAAGCCCCCGCAAGCGGGCCAGGTCGCAGGCCAGCCGCAGGGTTTCGGTCGCTTCGCCGGTGCCCGCGGTGTGTCCCGCCCCACGCAGGGCACGGCACACGTCGGTGATCGCGCAGGCGGCGGCGTCGCGTACCCGGTCCGGATCCCCGGCGGCGGCGAACACCGCCTGCTGCCAGCGGGGGTCACGGATACCGGCGGGGTAACCGGAGCGCGAGTCGAGCAGGTCGAAGGCGTACGGGACGAAAGAGGTGACGACGCTCGACGCGCTCTCCGCGGCGCCCGTCACCGTGCTGTCCACCCTCCCCCGGGCACCCGGCAAGGTTCCGTCGACGTCGGCCAACGCCGGGGCGTGGAAGGCCCCGACCACCGCCGCCACCCGCCGCCCGCTCGCCACGGCCCGCGCCACTGTGGACCGCATGTACGCCTCCCGCGCCAGGTCCACGGCCGCCACTCCCCCGGATGCCTCCGCGTCCCGGCGCAACGCCCAGCCGACGCCGAGTGCCGCCCGGCGCACCGCCTCGGGAGTGCTCCCCGGAGCCAGCACCTCCACCGCCCGGTCCCACAGGTCGTCGCCGTCGCGTCCGGTACCGGCGGCGGTGAGGGCGTCGGCGAAGGAGGTCCGCGTATGACCGGCCTTGTCGGGCCCGTCAGCGCCCCAGCCCGGGTTGGCCAACGGCAGGTCACAGCAGAGGACTTCGGCCCCGCGTCCGCGTGCCCAGCGGACGGCGGCCAGCTCCGGGGAGAAGTCCGCGAGGGGGTAGAAGCCGATCCTTCCGTCCTCCCGCGCACCCGCGAGGGCGACGGGCGCGACCGTGCCGGCGTCGGCGAGGTGGACGAGCCAGGGCTGGAAGTCGGCGGGCAGTTCGACACAGACGACATCGGCGCCGGACGCGTCGAGCAGCGCGGGCACGACGGCGGCGAGCGCGGGGCTGTGATGACGTACGCCGAGGAGGTGGGGCCGTACGGAATCGGCGAGGGCGGCGACGGCGGCCCGGGGTTCTTCCCGGTCCTGGGCGCCGTACGGGACGTGCGTGGTCACCGGAGGTTCTCCCGCAAATCCCACAGGCGCCGCCAGAGCGCCGAGCCGTCCTCGGCCCGGCGGCGGACCGGGCCGTCCCAGTAGCCGAGGAGGCGGGCGTGGTCGGCGGGGTCGTCCTTGCGGACCACCCCGAGGAGGTGGCCGGGGACGAGGTCGAGGGTGTCCCCGGCGGGCAGGTAGGCGGTGGCCACGCCGAGGCTGGTGGCCACCTGGACCGCCTCGGCGGTCGACATCACCGTGCCGGGCCGCTCCACGTCCCAGCCCTCGGCACAGCGGCCGGTGCGCAGGTCGCGGAAGACGGTGACGAGGACGTCGAGGACCGCGTCGTCCACGCCGAAGGCCGCGCCCGCCCGCTGGACGGCGGCGACCGCCTGGCCGCGGACCAGCGCGGTCTCCGCCTCGGGGTCGGCGATCGGATGGACGGTCTCGAAGTTGAAGCGGCGCTTGAGGGCGGCGGACATCTCGCAGACGCCCCGGTCGCGGAGGTTCGCGGTGGCGATGACGGTGAAACCGGGTGCCGCCGCGACCTGGGCGTCGTCCGTGCCGGACAGTTCGGGGACGCTGACGCGCCGGTCGGAGAGGATCGACACCAGGGCGTCCTGGACCTCGGGCAGACAGCGGGTGATCTCCTCGACGCGGGCCACCCTGCCGGTGCGCATGGCGCTCAGGACCGGGGAGTCGACCAGTGCCTGGCGGGAAGGGCCCTGGGCGAGGAGGAGGGCGTAGTTCCAGCCGTGGCGGAAGGCGTCCTCGGTGGTGCCGGCGGTGCCCTGGACGGTGAGCGCGCTGGTGCCGCAGACGGCGGCCGACAGCAGCTCGGACAGCAGGGACTTGGCCGTGCCGGGCTCACCGACGAGCAGCAGCCCGCGCTCCCCGGCGAGGGTGACCACGCATCGTTCGACCAGAGCGCGTTCGCCGACGAACTTGGGGGCGATGACGAGGCGTTGTCCGGGCCCCTCCAGTGCCTTGCCGTCGCTGCCGCAGATGAACGTGACGACGGCACGCGGGGTCAGCGCCCAGCCCGGAGGTCGGGGGCCGTCGTCGTGGGCGGCGAGGAAGGCGAGTTCGGTGGCGTGGCGCTCCTCGGCGGGCAGGATCTGCCGGCTCGGGGCGGCGGTGGCCGTCGTGGTGCTCATGGATGTCCTTCGTCGTTCGGTATGGCCGGAGAGGCGTTGCGGCGGGTGTCGAGGAGGCGTCGGCCGTCGCGCTGGGCGGCATGCCGGTCCGCCCAGCGGTCTCCGGTCGGCGCGGCCGGCAGACCGAAGACGCCGCCGCCGCGGTCGACCGGGTCGACCGCGACGGCCAGGGCGGGGTCATGAGCTTCGGCGGCGGCTCTTGACCCTCAGTTCCTCGAAGCGCGGCACATCGCCCTCCCGGATCCGCCGCCAGGCCCTGCGGTACAGGTCGGGGGCCGGTTCGGTCGGTACGAGCTGGCCCACGCGGACCTTGGCGAGCTCGCCGTAGAGCGGCAGCTTCCACTGCTCCAGCGGCAGACGCGGGGACGCGAGGGCCTCCCAGCCGCCCGGCAGGAACAGTGAGCGTCCGGCGCGGCCGCGGCTGGCTTCCACCACCCGTTCGGTGGCGCCCAGTTCGGCGCGGGCGGCCTTGAGCCGGGCGGGCTTCCAGCCGGTCCAGCGGGCCGTGTTGCGGTCGGTGGGGTCGGGCATCGTGAGCAGCATCAGGTAGAGCGCGGCGGCGTCCTCTCCGATGCCGTACTCCTTCGCCACCTCGGTCACCAACTCCGGCGCGGAACGGGTGGGGTCCTGCGGATACCAGGTGCCGTCCTTGCCTCGCACACCAGCGACCGGATCGCCCGGGTCGTCGAGCAGGGCCGCGAAGCGCGCGGAGCGGGCGAGGCGCAGGGCCACCTCCGCCGCGAACGGCGCCCCGTCCTGTGCGAGGCGCAGCGCGGGCAGGTACGGGTCCTGGCCGTCCGCGTCGAGGAGGGCGACGCACAGGGCGGGGGCTGGCTGGTCGTCATGGGTGGCCATGATGATCGCGCCGTACCGCTCGAATCCCTCGTCGGTCTTGGTGGGCCGGCCGGCCGCCTTGCGGAAGTCGGGCAGGTTCACGTACCGATCGAGGTCGAGCAGCAGCCCGGGGTGCGCCAGCCGGTCCCGCATCGCGGCGAGGGCGGCGGGCAGTGCGGCGCGGACGGGGTCGCCGACGGGCAGCCGGTGCGCCAGCCAGGCGGCCAGGGCGACCGAGTCGACGAGGGCGGCCGCGGTGAATCCGACGGCGTCCTCGTCGACCGGTGTGGCCCGGTCCCCGGTGACCGCCCACTCCAGGTCCCGGCTCAGGCGCGGCGCGGAGTCGGGATCGAGCAGCGCGGCCAGGGTCGAGTGCCCGGCGTTCAGCACGCGCCGCGCCTCACCGAGCAACGCCTCGGGCAGCATCCTTCGCTTGCCGACCTCGCTGTTCCACACCTCGGCGGCGGCTGCCGTGTCGGGGCCGTCCGTCCACAGCAGGGCCGGGTCGGAGGGAAGCAGTGCGGCGGCGACGGCCCTGAGGACGGAGAAGGGGGTCTTGCGCAGTTCGTCCTTCGCCAGGGCGGCTTCCGTCGCCTTCACCCGGAGCACGGTCCGCGCCTCGGGGGTGAGGAACGACCGTTCGTCGCTGTCCACCTGCGGCAGTCCCGCCACGATCAGCCGGGCCATCGTCGGGGTGACCCCCGTCAGCAGGGCGAACTCCTCCGCCGCCGCCGGCATCCACGGGGCCGGTCCACGCTCGTCCAGCTCGGCGAGGAACGCCGTGAGCCAGCCTGCCTCTCGGTCCTCTCCGACCTGATGGGTGGATTCGACGGTGTAGGGAGCGGGGATTTCGAAGCGGCCGGCGGGGTCGTGGAAGAGCGCGTCGAAGCCGCAGCCGTCCTTCACGTCGCGCGAGGTGCACTTGGTGACCGCGAGGAAGGCACCGCCGTCCAGCGGCAGCACGCCCCGCCAACTGCCCTCGCGCCACTCGCCGTCCGGCGTGCGCAGATGGCGCGCCTCCACCTGGAGGGAGACCCGGCGCCAGCGCGAAGGCCCGGCGGCCGAGCTCAACCCGAGTGCGTCGAACTCCCGCAGCAGCGCCACCAGGGCCTGCCGGTGCTCCGGCGGGGTGGTGGGAGACGCGACCCGAAACGCCGTCGCCGAGAAGAAGTCGGCCAGGGGCTCCTCGTACAGGTAGCCGTCGGGCAGTTCGGGGCCGTCGAGGTGGAGGCGCGGGGTCGGCGCGGAGTCGTCCGCCGCGCGCAAGTCCCCCACCGAACCGTCGGCCGGGTCCGAGTCCTCACCGGCTCGCACCGCCCGCTTCAGCACCCGCAGCCGCCGGAAGACGTTGTCCCGGTCGGCCCCGTAGTGGTACCAGCCGCCCCGGGAGCCGTCGAGGCCGCTGAGCGCGTCGCGCAGCACGCGGTCGGAAGGACCGGCCGGGCCTTCTTCCTCCTCGGCGCCGGCGAGCTCCGCGGTCAGCCGGGTCGCCGCCGCGTCGAGGACCTTCTGCTGTTCGGCGGCGTACCGCACCACGCCCGTGATGCCCGCCAGGAGCGCCGTGTCGGTGACCTGGTGCGGCGACTCCGTTACGTCACCCGTGAGTTCGGCCTTGAGCAGGGCGCGGGCGGTGTTGTCGTCGAGGGCGCGCAGGGCCGCGGAGCCCTGCGGGTCCCGTGGGCGCAGGCAGTGCCAGTACCGCAGGGGCGGCAGGATGGGGGTGCCCTCCGCGAAGTCGCCCGGAGCACCGTCCACCCTCGCGGTGGCGGTCACGACGCCGTCCGGGTCGACGAGGTGGATGCGCCAGTTGTCCCGGGTCGCGGCCACGGGCCGGTCGGCGCCGGGGAACAGGACGGCGGCGTACGGCGCTCCGAGCTCGGCCGGCACGGTGACCTGGCGTCCGGCCAGGTCCTCGCCGCGCCGGGAGCCGTCGGGCAGGCGTACCTCTCGCCAGCCGAGCAGTCCGTCCACCGGCACTCCGGCGGGCGTGACCTCGTCGAAGGGAGAGGGCGTCAGCGAGCCCCGCACCCGGGTGCCCTCCCCGTGGGTGTCGGCGAGGAAGGCGGGCACGCTCTCGCGACCGAGTCTCCCGGTGGCCGGGTCGTACTCGAGCCAGGCGTTGCCTCCCCAGGTCCAGTAGGAGGTGCCGTCCGCGAGCAGCTTCGCCTCAAGGGGCACGGTGGTGTCACCGCGGTGCAGGACTCCGGCGCCGGTGATCCGCCCGCCGTCGGGCAGGGGCAGGGTCGGGACGCCGGTGTCCTCCCGGTACCAGTCCATCCGGGTGCCCCGGCCGTCGCGGGCACCCGCCAGGGGCAGGACCCGGTCGGGGCTGTGGTGCCAGTATCCGCGCAGGCCGTGGTCGTGGGTCTGCCAGTAGACGAGGAGTTCACCGTCCACGAAGTGGAAATCGGGGTCCCCGAAGGTGCCCTGGGCGGGCAGCCGCAGATCATGGGTGAGCACGGTGCCCTCGGGTCCGATCACCCGGACCTGCGCGGAACCGGCGGTGATGAGATACGGCCAGGCGTCGGCGACGTACAGGTCCTGGACGTTCTCCCTGGGCACGAGCTCCCTGGCCGCCTCCTCCCAGGCGGGCCAGCCGAGTTCGTCGATGAGCCCGCTCCTGAGCGTGCGGGCGAGCAGCGGGCCGAGGTCGGTGGCGGCCACCTCCCGGATCTCCTCCTCGGCGAGTCTGAGTGCCTCGCCGGGGAGCCACTTCAGCCGCTTCAGCGCGTCGGGCAGGTCCGGCAGTCCGGTGGTGACCGAGCGGCGCGCGACCTCCCGCACCCAGTCGGCCAGCATCGTCCTGCCGCCGGGCGACTGGGCGAGGACCCGGATGGTGTCCAGGTCGTCCTCGTCGCCGCCGAAGGTGTCGGCCGCCTCGTGGAAGGCGGCCCGGAACCGTTCGTCGGCGGCGAGGGCGAGCAGGTCACGCCGGTCGTCGCCCTTCGCCCACCGCCCCAGCTCCACCTGGTGGTGAACGCCTGCGGGCACGTCCAGCGCGAGCAGCAGATCCAGCAGGTCCAGATCGTGCCCGGCCCACAACTTCTCCCCGGAGACCGCGAGTTCGGCGCGCAGACGGTCGGCGGACAACTCGGTGATCCGGTACAGGGCGGGCAGGTGCGTGGGCTCGCCGTAGCTCTGTGACCTCGCCTGGAACTCCAGGAAGCGGGCGAACCAGCCCGCGGTGCCGTCGTGCGGCCGCTCCTCGTCGGACCGCGAGTCGTCCCAGACCCCCGCGAGGGCCTCGGACTCCTCCAGAAGGTCCAGCCACAGCAGCAGCACTTCACGGTCGCCACTGTCGGGCATGAGGTTCAGCAGCGTGCCGCGCACCGCGGGCTCCCGTCGGGCCAGGGCGAGGACGGCCGCGCGGTGGCGCTTCCACCAGCCCGGGGCCGCCTTCGCCGTGGCGGACAGAGCGAGCAGGCCGGCCACGTAGTCCTGCTCGACCCCGCCCCCGTCCCGGCCGGCCGCGCGGGCCAGTTTCCGGACGTCGGTCGCGAGCTGGGCGGACGGCACGAGTCCGCCCGCGGTGCGCCGTACGCACATCCGCGTGAAGCGCTCCAGTGCCTGCGGGGCCGGCACCCTGGCGGCCAGTTCCCTGCCGTACCCCGAGAGCGCCGTCGCCGTCAGCGCACCGGCGAGAGCGAACTCCAGGAACACCGCGTCCAGCCGCTCCTCGTCCACCACGAGCCCGTACTCGGCCTCGGCGGCGCGGGCCCTGCCGAACATCTGCGCCGCGTAGGTGGGGTTCTCCACCGACAGGAAGACCCGGCCGGCCTGTTCGTAGAAGGTGGGCAGGAAGTGCGGGACGGCCGCGGCGAGTTGCCGCGCTGTCTCCCGGTAGGCATCCAGGGCGGCCTTCGGACGGGACTTCGCCAGGCGTGCGATCCTCTCCAGCTCCGGCACGACGGCCAGCGCTTGGTGGCCGTCCTGTGGGTGGTGCACCAGCACCCACTCCGGGAACCCGAGCGCCTGACGTGCCCCGAGCCCGACCACGACCGGTTCCGCCGCTGGTTCGAGGCCGAGGTAACCGGCGGCCAGATCCTCGGCCGCGCCCAGTTCCCCGGCCACCAGCCGCACGACCACACGGTCGTCGAGCCCCGGATGGGTGTACGACCGTGCCGTCAGCGGCACCGCCCGCTCCCCCGCGCCTTCCGTGCCGAGTGGCAGCACCGCACCGGCCGGCAGTTCCTCGTACGACACCCGCGCTTCCCCGCTCACGCGCCCGCCCCCTCTTCGATCTCGCGCCCCGCGTACAGCGCCGCCGCCATCCGCATCCCCTCCGACCAGGCCACCGGGCCGACCTCCGCCGGCCGCAGCCGACGGCCCTCCGGGGCGAGCCAGGACAGCGCGCCGGTGTGCACCTCGTAGTCCCACGGCTCCCCGATCCACACGGCCGCCTCGACGGTGCGCTCCCCGTCGCGCACCCGGCAGGTGGCCCGGGAGCCGGAGACCCGGTAGCCGAGCGAGGTGGCACGCGCGGCGAGCGCGGAACGCCAGAACCGGCCCCCGGCGAACTCGGAGACGTCCCTCGCCTTCTCGTCCAGGCCGTCGGGCTTGCTCCAGGTCGCCCGGTGGAGCTGCTCGACGCGCTGCACGATCCCCAGCTCGGCCGCGAACTCGCGCAAGTCCTCCAGGTCCGGCAGCAGCACCGGGTGCGGGAAGGTCACGGTCCGCGGGCAGAGCCGTACGGTCTCGCCATCGAGGTCGACCACCCGCAGCTCACCGGCCTGCGTGGCGTCCCGCAGGAAGCCCACCTCGTCGGGTCCGTCGCCGACCACCACGAGGTCACGCAGCGCAGACCGCCAAGCCTCATCGGGCCAGACACGGGCGACCAGTTCCGTGGGCACCGGCAGCGACGACACCATCCAGGTGTCCACCTGCGCCACACACGCGGCCCCGTGCCGCTCCAGCCACTCGGCGAAGCGGCGCAGCCGCTCCACCTCCGGATGGTCCTTGAGCGTCTTCGGCAGCGACTTCAACTGCCGCCCCGCCGACCGGCCGGACGTGGCCCTGGCCACCACCCGCCCCTCCACCAGGGCGACCTCGTACGCGTCACCCGCCGCAAGCCAGCCCACCGGCCCCGCCTTCCGCCTCAGGAGAACTCGAACCGTCACACCGTGCGCCGGGATCCGGCACTCGGTGTGACGATGAGCGGAACGCTAGTGCTGGATTCCTCATTGGATGTACACATATCGGCGCCGCAATAGGCGAGTTGGTGGTGCGGGTCTGCCCCATACCCAGGGCCGGGCTCGGGCGTTGAGCTGGGATGTTGCGAGGCGGGTGGCGTGTTCGATCTCGGCTGGTCCCGCGAAGGACTGCCCTGCGAGGGCGGCCTTGCGGAAGATGCGCCACCAGCCTTCCTGAAGGTTGAGCCAGCAGGCACCGACGGGGATGAAGACGTGCCGGATTCTGGGGTGGTCCTCCAACCAGGTCCGGGTGGACAGGCTGTTGTGCGAGGACAGGTTGTCGGTGACGACGTAGATGTCCCCGGTGGGATTGGCTACCTCGACCTTCTGAAGAAACTGCTGGTAGAAGGCACTGTTGCGGGAGGAGGCGGTCATGGTGACCTCGTGTCCGTCCCGTAGTCGTAGTGCGCCGTAGACCCAGGTCTTCTCCGGTCCACGACCGTAGTCGACTTCGGACTTGATGCGGTGGCCGTCCGGCGACCAGCCCGGCGCCGGCGGGAACGTGCGGGGGATCACCGGTCCGAGCTCGTCGGCGCAGACGACCGTCGCGCCCTCGGGCGGGCAGGTGTAGAGCTCGATGATCCTGGTCCTTTTCCCTCGAAGTCCGCGTCTGTCGACCTCGTCCAGGACCGGGTGCGTCGCCAGCGCACTCCCTCGGCCAGCAGGATCCGGCGGACCTGGCTGCGGCCGACCTCGATGCCCAGCTTCCTGGCTTCGGCGGCCAGTGCGTCAAGGGTCCACTCCGGCGGCCCGGACTCATCCTCCGCGGCCAACTCGCCGTCGGCCTGCACGGTCAATCGACCCAGCGGAGGCTGCTTGACCAGGCCGATGATTCTTGAGCGTTCCGCCTCGGTGATCCGCCGTTTGCGGCCCTGCCCGCCCAGATCTTCCAACCCGTCCAGGCCCAAGCGGTTGAAGCGGTGCAACCAGCGGCGGACCGTCCGCTGGCTGCACCTCAACTCGTCCGCGATGGCCGGCACCCGCTGCCCGGCCCAGCTCAGCTCGACCATCCGTGCCCTCAACACCAGATCAAGCGGTGCCTTGCGCGCTCGCGACAGCCGAAGCACAACCCGTTGCTCATTCTCGTCACGGCTCGGCCGTGTCCGTAACACCACCGTCCAGCACCCGCCCCCGAGCACCCGAACCACCCCGCCACCAGCACATATGCCCACTGAATGAGGAATCCAGCACTAGT
>NZ_OLMK01000026.1 GCF_900290235.1 Streptomyces sp. MA5143a | reverse complement strand
GCCGCGGTCGTCACGACGCTCGAAGGAACGACCACCACGGTCGAAGCCACGCTCATTGTCCCGACGGAAACCGCCCCGGTCGTCACGACGCTCACCGCGGTTCTCACGGTTGTCGCGGTCGTCCCGTCGGAAACCGCCGCGGTCGTCACGACGCTCGTACGACGAGGGACGCCCGTACGAACCGCGCTCGGCCCGGTCGGTCCGCTCGAACCGCTCGGTCTTCTCGACGCGCTCGACGTCCTGCGCGGCCGGCTGCTCCGGCACGGACACCTCGGACAGCACCGCGGCGTCGACAGCGGCGGCAGCCGCCTCGACGACGGTGGCACCCTCGCCCGTCTCCTCGGCGCGCGCCTGGGCGATCGCCGCCTCGGGGTCCTCGCCCCGCTCCCGCGCGGCACGCGCGGTCAGCCGGTCGGCCTCCTCGCGCAGCTCGGCGGCGCGGCGCGTGGCCCGCTCCAACTGCTTGGTGAGGTGAGCGACTTCACGCTCGGCCTGCTGCGCGGCGTTGCCGGCGGACTCGGCCTGGACCTCGGTCATCGACCGGGCACCGGTGATCTCGGCGACCTCGGGGTCGAACGTCGTACCGCCCTGGATGATGTGGCGCCCGGCGTCGACGCCCGCGTCCTCCATCAGCCGGAAGATCTGGCGGCGCTGGTGCGGCAGGGAGAGGGAGACGACCGTGCCCGTACGCCCGGCACGCGCCGTACGGCCGGCCCGGTGCAGGTAGTCCTTGTGGTCGCCGGCCGGGTCCACGTTGAGGACGAGGTCGATGCCGTCGACGTGGATGCCGCGCGCGGCGACGTCGGTCGCGACGAGCGCGTTGACGTAGCCGTCCTTGAAGTCGGCCAGCGTCCGGGTCCGCGCGCCCTGCGTCATACCGCCGTGCAGCGCGTCGGCCTTCACTCCGGCGTCACGCAGCTGCTCGGCGATGCGGTCCGCGCCGAGCTGGGTGCGGACGAAGATGATGGTGCGGCCCTTGCGGGAGGCGATCGCGGCGGTGACCGGCGCCTTGTCCTTGGGCTTCACGATCAGGATGTGGTGCGACATGGTCGTGACGTTGCCCTGGGCGCTGTCGACCTCGTGCGTGACCGGGTTGCTCAGGTAGCGCTTGACCAGGGTGGAGATCTCGTTCTCCATGGTCGCGGAGAACAGCATCCGCTGGCCGCCGGCCGGGACCTGGTCGAGCAGCTCGGTGACCTCGGGCAGGAAGCCCAGGTCCGACATCTGGTCGGCCTCGTCGAGGACGGCGATCTGGACGTTCTCCAGCGAGCAGGCACCGCGGTTGATGATGTCGCGGAGGCGGCCGGGGGTGGCGACGAGGATGTCGACGCCACGCTCCAGGGCGTAGATCTGGTTGCCCATCGACGTACCGCCGCAGACGACCTTCATCTTCAGGCCGAGGACGTCGCCGTACGGCTGGAGCGCGTCCGCGACCTGCATCGCGAGCTCACGGGTCGGGGTGAGGATGACGGCGCGGGGCTTGTGCTTCTCGGTGCGGCCGCCGGCGAGCGTCGCGAGGGTCGGCAGACCGAAGGAGAGGGTCTTGCCGGAGCCGGTGCGGCCTCGACCGAGGATGTCCTTGCCGGCCAGGGCGTCCGGGATGGTCGCGGCCTGGATCGGGAAGGGGATGGTCACGCCGTTCTGCGCGAGCTTGCGCACAACGCCCTCGGGGAGACCGAGGTCGGCGAAGGTGACCGCGGGGGTCTCCTCGACGATCTCGTTCTCGCCGTTCTCGGGCATGACGGCGTGATCAGAACTGGAAATGGACATGCGTATGCGAAACCTTCCGGAGTCTCGTCGGCACGCGCCCGTCAACTCCGTGATTCGCAATACGACCGCCTCTATGCGGTCAGCCACGGTAAGGGAGAGAACGCGCCACACGGCGCGCTTCTGCGTTGGCGCCGGGCAAATGAATCAAACGATCTATAACCATACGCACCCTCCACCCCTAAAGGCAAACCGAGCTGATACCCGCAGGTCAGAAGGCGATCAGCGGACCTCGGCTGGGAAAGCCAGACTCCTGACCGACTTCACCGATGAGAGGGGAAACCGCTGGCCAGGGGCCCTGCGACGGGGTCGGCGGCACCGTCTTCCCGGCCGGGACGGGAGCGGCCGCCGCGCAGTCCTGGCACCCGTGTCGTCCGCCACACTCCTGCGGGCGCCGAAAGGCCACCGCCACCGCGCAGACGGCGACGACCACCGCGCACACGGCCATCACCCCGCAGGACGCGGCCACGATCACCCCGGCGAGGCTCCCGCCCGCCCCACAGCGGCACACAGCAGTCCCGTCCGGCCGCTACGCCGCGTCCCCCGCCTCCGGCGCGGGCTCCCGTTCCATCAGCTGCGCCCCCTGCTCGTGCGCGGACGACGACGGCTCGGCCGACGGCTCCGGCGCCGGGGACTCCGCCGGGGCCGACGGCTCGGGCGGCTCCGGCGGGGCGGAGGAGGGCGCGGGCGTGGGTTCGCCCTTCGTCGGCTCCGGCACGGGCGGCCGCTCGCCGCCCCCCTTGCCGTTCCCGCCCTTGCCGTTCTTCGGCGGCTTCGCCTTCTTGGACGGCTCCGCCCCCTCGGAGGCCGCCGCCGAGGCGGAGGCCGACCGGGAGGCGGAGGGGTCGGGCGAGCCCGAGGGACGCGGCTTGCCGCGCCCGACCTGGTACCCCGTACCGCCCCCGCCCGTCACGGCGGTGCCCCCGTCAGGCCGCTCACCGCCCCGCTGCCCGGCGGAGGGCGAGGGGCCGGGGTGCTGCCCGCCGTCCCCCACGCTCATGCAGCCGGCGGCCGCGGCGACGGCCATGACCGTGGCGGCCAGGCGAACGGGTACGTACAAGGCGCGCACGGCGGCCACCTCCGTGGGGGCGGAAAGGGGAGTCCCCCTGTTCAACTCCCGCCGCACACAAGAGGACACGCGCCACGCCGACCCGCCGGGCCCCCGCCACCCCGCGCCGGGCCGACCCGCCGGACCTCCACCACGTCACGCCGGAGCGACCAGCCGGACCTCCACCACCCCACGCTCCGGAGCGGCCGACCCGACCGCCCGGCCGCCCCTACCCGTAGCCCAGGGCGTGCAGCCGGGCGTCGTCGATGCCGAGTGGTGGGCGATCTCGTGCACGCAGAAACGGAGGGCCTGGACGTGGTGAGCCGTCTCCGGGAGGCGTTTCGGGAGTTGCGGACGGCCGACGAACGCCAGGAGCGGGAGCGGCGGGAGGCTCACGCGGCCCACCTGGCGGGCGGCCCGGCCCCCAAGGCGTACAAGCGCGTGGACTACCTGGCCCAGCGGGAGGACAAGCTCCTGGCCCTCCAGGCGGCCCAGAACCGGGCCCGGGAGCTGAGGGTCCAGTACGACGCCATGGAAACGGACCCGGCGGTCATGGCGGAGGAGCGGGACGCCCTGGTGAAGGCCCTGGAGGGCGAACACGCTCGCATGGCGGAGCTGGCCGTGGAGGCCGAGCGCGCGTACCAGCGGTTCGCGGCCGTCAGGGCCCGCGCGGAGTACCTGTCCTTGGAGCTGGGCGACGTGGCGGCCCCGGCGGGACTGAAGTACGCCAACGACGACGTGACCGACGGAAGTGAGTGGGGCGCGATTTTCCGCGTGGCGCAGTCCACGGACCCGCGCGTAACGGGGGAGTGGCTGGTCTCCGCCCTTCGGGACGCCACCTCCAAGGCGTGAACGCCCACCTGGGGGCCTGGCGACAGGGCCGGGCCCCCTTTCCCTACCTGGGCCCTGGCGGGCCCCAGAGAGGCCCTGGAGGCTGACGTGAACTCTGTTGCCTGGCTCCCGGAGCAGACGGACCGGGAGGACGCCACGGGCCGTGTCGCCGTGGCCGTCGCCAACCACCTGGTGGAGGGGTGGACGCCCCCGGTCCGGCTCAAGTCAGGGGCCATCGGCGCCCCAGGATGGCCGATCCTCGGCCTGGAGATCATGCCGGGGCGCGGGTGCCATCACAGGGCCCGCCATGGCCACGTAGACGGTGGAGACGGACACCGGTACGGGCCAGGACCTACCGGCCAACCGGGCCAACTGGTACTCACCAGGGCCGGGACAGCTAAGACGGCTGAGCCCTGGATGTGTGCCTGGCGGAAGGTCAGGGCTCCGTAAGTGCTCCGATTTCGTGACCACTCACAGACAATGGGCCTGTGCTGGAGATGACACGCGACAGGTTCGAAGAACTGGTGAGTGAGGCCCTGGACCAGATCCCGCCGGAGTTGACGCGGGTCATGGACAACGTGGCCGTCTTCGTGGAGGACGAGCCGCCCGCCGACGACCCGGAGCTACTGGGGCTGTACGAGGGGACCCCGCTCACGGAACGCGGCGAGTGGTACGCCGGTGTCCTTCCGGACCGCATCACGATCTACATGGGCCCGACCCTGCGCTTCTGCGAGACGTCGGAGGACGTGGTGCACGAGGTGGCCGTGACGGTCGTCCACGAGGTGGCGCACCACTTCGGCATTGAGGACGCGCGGCTCCACGAACTGGGCTGGGGCTGACCTCCTGGCGTCCCTGTGACGCCCCCACCCGGCCCCCGACCAGGGGCAATAACAGGCCCTCCGGGGATGTCACCCAACTGGCAGGAGACCAACAAAAGAGGTGTATGACGGGGTATCCTGCACCGCGGTCACCTCGGTCTCCGCGACGACGTCCTCCCGGGTCTCGCACATCCGCAGCGTCGGCCCCCGGTAGATCGTGATCCGGTCCGGCAGCACCCCCGCGTACCACTCCCCGCGATCCGTGAGCGGAGTCCCCTCGTAGAGCCCGAGCAGCTCGGGGTCGTCGGCGGGCGGCTCGTCCTCGACGAACACCGCCACGTTGTCCATCAGCCGCGTCAGCTCCGGCGGGATCCGGTCCAACGCCTCGGCGACCAGCTCCTCGAGCTCCTCGCGCGTCATCTCCAGCACAGGCCCATTGTCGGGCACGACCCGCCCGGACGAGAGATACGGGTCACAGGACGACCGCTGGGGTCACGCCACGGAACGGGGCCCGGTCCCCAATCCCCCGCATATCCCCCCACCCTCCTGGGCATACGGCCTCAATGGCCCGCGTCCCCGCCGCAACAGCCACCACCATGACCGCCATCCGTACGACCCTGCGCCGCATCCGCCGCGCGCTGCCACCGGCCCCCCGGGCCACGACCCGCCGACGCCGCCCAGGCGACCCGCGGCCGGCGGTCGAACCGGCGCGCCGCGCCCGGCCGTGGGCCCGCGCGCTCGGCCTGGTCACCGTCGTCGTGGTCGGCGCCTGGCTCGGCCTGCTGGTCGTGGGCAACGTACGGACCCCCGTCGGCCCCATGAACACCACGATGACGCTGCGCCCGTCGCTCACCGGCGGCACGAAGATCAACGTCTCGCCGCTGGGCGCCCTGGAGCTGAGCAGTCATCACGCCCCCGTACGCCTCGACGTGAACGTGGACCAGCTGGACCCCGACCGCGCCCAGGCCCTGGTCGACCACCCCGAGCGGATCTCGGGCCTCCAGGACGAGATCGCGTCGGACGTCCGGCGCGGCACGCTGGACCTGGCCCTGCGGTCGGGCGTCGCCGTGGTCACGGGGGCGACCGCGCTGGGGCTCGTCGTCTACCGCCGCCCGCGCCGCGCCCTGGCCGCCGGTGGCCTGGCGCTCGGGCTGCTCGCCGCCTCCGGGGGCACCGCCGCCGCCACCTGGAACCCGAACTCGGTCCTGGAGCCCAAGTTCTCGGGCCTGCTCTCCTCCGCGCCCTCCCTCGTGGGCAACGCGCGCAGCATCGTCACGGAGTTCGACGTCTACCAGAAGGAACTGGCACGCCTGGTGACGAACGTGACCAAGCTGTACGACGTCACGTCCACCCTTCCCGCGTACCAGCCGGACCCCACCACCATCCGGGTCCTGCACGTCTCCGACATCCACCTCAACCCCGCGAGCTGGAAGATCATCGCCTCGCTGGTGGAGCAGTACGACATCAACGTGATCGTCGACTCCGGCGACACCATGGACCACGGCACCGCCGCCGAGAACGCCTTCCTGGACCCGATCGCCGACCTCGGGGCGCCGTACGTCTGGGTGCGCGGCAACCACGACTCCCGCGAGACCCAGCGGTATCTGGAGGGCGTCAAGAACACGCACGTCCTCGACGACGGGAAGGCGGTGAACGTGGGCGGGCTGCGCTTCGCGGGGATCGGCGACCCCCAGTTCACCCCGGACCGCTCCACGGACAAGGCGGGCCTGCCCTCGGAGGAGGCGGCCGGACAGCGGCTGGCGGGGGCGCTGCGGGCCCAGAAGGCGGCCGGCACACCCGTGGACATCGCGATCGCCCACAACCCGGACGCGGCACGCGAGACGGACGGGGACGTGCCGCTCGTCCTCGCCGGGCACCTCCACCACCCGGAGATGGAGGTCCTGGACGAGGGCACCCGCCTGCGCATCGAGGGCTCGACCGGGGGCAGCGGGCTGCGCGCCCTGGAGGGCGACTACCCGGATCCGATCGAGACGTCGGTCCTGTACCTCGACCGCGACACCCATCGCCTCCAGGCCTGGGACGAGATCAAACTCGGGGGTCTGGGACTGACGACGGCCGAGGTCAGCCGCCACCTCCCGAAGGAGAACCAGCCGGGAGCACTCCAGTCCCCGTCCCCCTCCGGAAGCCCGTCGGGCACCCCCTCCGGAACCCCGTCAGGAACCCCGTCCGGCACGCCTCCGAGCACGTCACCCGGCGGGGCGGCCACCCGTTCCCCGGCCCGCCCGTAAACCGTTTTGGCGTTACCTCCCGCCATCCCATATGCTTCTCACGTCCCCGACGCGCTGATGAAGCGCCCACGGCGGGCCGATAGCCCTCATCGTCTAGCGGCCTAGGACGCCGCCCTTTCAAGGCGGTAGCACGGGTTCGAATCCCGTTGGGGGCACGCAAGAACGTGTGCGACACTGTCGTACGCAACCTTGGTCCTGTGGAGCAGTTTGGAGTGCTCGCCACCCTGTCAAGGTGGAGGCCGCGGGTTCAAATCCCGTCAGGACCGCTCGGTGTTTCACGTGAAACACCGTGGCTGGGTAGCTCAGTTGGTACGAGCGATCGCCTGAAAAGCGATAGGTCGCCGGTTCGACCCCGGCCCCAGCCACACCGTATGAAAACCCCCTCCGGGTGACCGGAGGGGGTTTTCGTCGCTCACAGCGAGCCACCATCGCTCGCACCGAGAACCATGGGGGGTTCTTGAGAGGCATCACCAGGGGGATCGTGACGGCCGGTGCCGTTCTGTTCTCCACGTTCGCGATACCCGGCACGGCGCACGCCGCCGCACCGACGGTCAAGGAAGCGACGAGCGACTCGGCCGACTGGTCGGTCATCGACGTACGGCTCAACCATGGCAGCGCCCTCGGCGAGGACGTCGAGAAGATCACCGCGACGCTCCGCCCGGTCGGCAGCGACCAGTCGGAGACCCCGGTGGCCACCGTCACCGAGTTCAAGCAGACCTACTGGGTGAGCGGCTGGGAAGGCGTCTGGTCCTCCCCGCCAGTCCACCTGGACACCCTCGGCGACTACACGATCGATGTCGAGGCCACGACCAGCGGCGGTGAGACCACCGTCCGCAAGGACGCCGGGACGCTGCGGTACCGCAAGCAGCCCGTCATCCAGGACTTCGCCGTCACACCCACCCAGCCGACCATCGAGGACAAGACGGTCACGGTCAGCGGTGACATGGTCGTCCGCGACCCGAGCACCCGCGCCACCGAACCGCTGCCCAACGCCTCCGTGGACCTGAGGATCGGCCAGCAGATCGAGACGACCACCACCGCGGACGAGAAGGGCCACTTCTCCGTCTCCCGGCAGGTGGAGGAGGGCGGCTGGTCCTGGGCCACCTACCAGGGCGACCTGGGCTACGCCACCGTCCCCTGGGTGAGCATCGACCCGAAGGCCGCGCCCACCCGACTCGTCCTCGACAAGTCGAGCTTCCACCCCACCGCCGGCGACAAGATCACCGTCACCGGCACGCTGGAGTACCAGAGCGGCGAGGCATGGAAGCCGCTGTCCGGCATCCCGCTGGAGATGGACCACAAGGGCAGCAGCATCTCGAACCCCATCGAGGCGACCACCGGCACCGACGGCCGCTTCAGCTTCGCCGCCAGCCCCTATCAGAAGACCGTCTACGAGGTGGCCTTCCCGCCGTACCCGAAGAACCAGTGGATCCAGCGCACCGCGACCGCCGATGTCAAGGTGTCGGTCACGGCGACGACCAGGTTCCGCGAGTTCACGGCCTCGCTGGACGAGTACGCCGAGCTCAGCGTCTCCGGCATCCTCGGGGTCACCGGGGACGACCACGGCGAGCGAGTCGGTGTGGCCGTCCAGTACTCGCCCGACGGCAAGACCGGCTGGACCACCGAGAAAACCGTCAAGACGAGCTTCGACTCCCAGTTCCACACCACCCTCCCGGGCTACACCGACGGCTACTGGCGGCTGAAGTACGCGGGCTCCACCACGACCGACGTCAAGGGCACCACCAGCAGCGTCCTGCGCAAGAACCGGGCCCTCACCCGGATCAAGAGCGCCGACGCCACGCCCGAGCCGGTCCGCAAGGGCCGGACCCTCACCGTCAAGGGCGTGCTCCAGGAGCGCAAGGCGGGCACCTCGACCTGGAAGGCGTACGGGTCCAAGAAGGTCCAGATTCTCTTCCGGCCCAAGGGCAAGAAGACCTGGTACCTGATGACGACCGTCACCTCGAAGTCCAACGGCTCCTTCAGCAAGGGCTTCACGGCCCAGCAGGACGGCACCTGGGTGCCGGTCTTCCTGTACCCCGACGGCAAGCACTTCGTCGGCAGCGGGAAAGAGGACTACGTCGACGTGCGGTGACACCCGCGGCCCACGCGGCGGCCGGCGGTAACGCGCATCACAGGCGCACAGCGAGGGGCGAACGCAAAAGCGTTCGCCCCTCGTTTCGTCGAGGTGAGATCCTGGACGGCGTATGTCTACGCCACCTGCCCCCGCCCTCGGCGCCCTCGCCCCCCGCCTGGCCGAGCTGTCCCTGCGCGACGCGCACCGGCTCGGGCGCAGGCTCGAAGGCGCGCGCAAGATCCGTAAGCCCGAGGCCCGGGCCGCCGTCCTCGCCGAGATCGAGGCCGAGGTCGCCAAGGGCGAGGCCCGTATGGCCGAGCGCGCCGCCCGCGTGCCGGCCGTCTCGTACCCCGAACAGCTGCCCGTCAGCCAGAAGAAGGACGAGATCGCGGCCGCCATCCGCGACCACCAGGTGGTCATCGTGGCCGGTGAGACCGGCTCCGGCAAGACGACCCAGATCCCGAAGATCTGTATGGAACTGGGGCGCGGCGTCCGCGGCATGATCGGGCACACCCAGCCCCGCCGGATCGCCGCCCGCACCGTCGCCGAGCGGGTGGCGGAGGAGCTGAACACCCCCCTCGGCGAGGCCGTCGGCTGGAAGGTCCGCTTCACCGACCAGGTCAACCAGGACGCGACCTTCGTCAAGCTGATGACGGACGGCATCCTGCTCGCCGAGATCCAGACGGACCGCGAGCTGCGCGCCTACGACACGATCATCATCGACGAGGCCCACGAGCGGTCCCTCAACATCGACTTCCTGCTGGGCTACCTCGCCCAGCTGCTCCCGAAGCGCCCGGACCTCAAGGTCGTCATCACCTCCGCGACCATCGACCCCGAGCGGTTCTCCCGCCACTTCGGCGACGCCCCGATCGTCGAGGTCAGCGGCCGTACGTACCCGGTCGAGGTGCGCTACCGCCCCCTCCTCGAAGAGGACTCCGACGACGCCGACCGGGACCAGATCACCGCCATCTGCGACGCCGTCGAGGAGCTCCAGGGCGAGGGCAAGGGCGACATCCTCGTCTTCCTCTCCGGTGAGCGCGAGATCCGTGACACCGCCGACGCGCTGATCAAGAAGAACTACCCCCGCGCCGGAGGCGCTCATGGGCAGGGCACCGAGGTCCTCCCCCTCTACGCGCGGCTCTCGCACGCCGAGCAGCACCGCGTCTTCCAGCCGCACACCGGCCGCCGGATCGTGCTCGCCACCAACGTCGCCGAGACGTCGCTGACCGTCCCCGGCATCAAGTACGTCATCGACCCGGGCTTCGCCCGCATCAGCCGCTACAGCCACCGCACCAAGGTGCAGCGGCTGCCGATCGAGCCGATCTCCCAGGCCAGCGCCAACCAGCGCAAGGGCCGCTGCGGCCGTACGTCCGACGGCATCTGCATCCGCCTGTACACCGAGGACGACTTCGACGCGCGCCCGGAGTTCACGGACGCCGAGATCCTGCGGACGAACCTCGCCTCCGTCATCCTGCAGATGACCGCGGCCGGCCTCGGCGACATCGAGAAGTTCCCCTTCATCGACCCGCCGGACCACCGCAACATCCGCGACGGCGTCCAGCTCCTCCAGGAGCTCGGCGCGCTCGACCCCACGCAGAAGGACGTCCGCAAGCGGCTGACCACGATGGGCCGCAAGCTCTCCCAGCTGCCCGTCGACCCGCGCCTGGCCCGGATGGTCGTCGAGGCCGACAAGAACGGCTGCGCCCGCGAGGTCATGGTCATCGCCGCCGCGCTGTCCATCCAGGACCCGCGCGAACGCCCCGCCGACAAGCAGACCCAGGCCGACCAGCAGCACGCCCGCTTCAAGGACGAGTCCTCCGACTTCCTCGCCTTCCTCAACCTGTGGCGCTACGTCCGCGAGCAGCAGAAGGAACGCGGCTCGTCGTCCTTCCGCCGGATGTGCAAGCAGGAGTACCTCAACTTCCTGCGCATCCGCGAGTGGCAGGACATCTACAGCCAGCTCCGCACGGTCGCCAAGCAGATGGGCATCCACCTCAACGAGGAGGACGCCCCCGAGCAGCAGGTGCACGTCTCGCTCCTGGCCGGCCTGCTGTCCCACATCGGCATGAAGGACATCAAGGACGGCGCGAAGAACGAGTACCTGGGCGCCCGCAGCGCCAAGTTCGCGATCTTCCCCGGCTCGGCCCTCTTCAAGAAGCCCCCGCGCTTCGTGATGTCCGCCGAGCTGGTGGAGACCTCCCGCCTCTGGGCCCGCGTCAACGCGAAGATCGAGCCCGAGTGGGTCGAGCCGCTCGCCGAGCACCTGCTGAAGCGCACGTACAGCGAACCGCACTGGGAGAAGGACCAGGCGGCCGTGATGGCGTACGAGAAGGTCACGCTGTACGGCGTCCCGATCGTCGCCCAGCGGAAGGTGAACTACGGCCGCATCGACCCCGAGGCGAGCCGCGAGCTCTTCATCCGCAACGCGCTCGTCGAGGGCGACTGGCGTACGCACCACAAGTTCTTCGCCGACAACCGCAAGCTCCTCAGCGAGGTCGAGGAGCTGGAGCATCGCGCCCGGCGCCGGGACATCGTGGTCGACGACGACACCCTCTTCGACTTCTACTACCAGCGGGTCCCCGAACACGTGGTGTCGGGCGCCCACTTCGACTCGTGGTGGAAGCGCAAGCGGCACGAGCAGCCCGACTTCCTGGACTTCGAGCGCGAGATGCTCATCCGGGAGTCGGCGGAGGCGGTCACCAAGGCGGACTACCCCGACTCCTGGCGCCAGGGGCAGCTGAAGTTCCGCGTCACGTACCAGTTCGAGCCGGGCGCGGACGCGGACGGCGTCACCGTCCACATCCCCCTCCAGGTCCTCAACCAGGTCACCGACGAGGGCTTCGACTGGCAGATCCCGGGCCTGCGCGAGGACGTGGTGACGGAACTGATCCGCTCCCTGCCCAAGCCGATCCGCCGCAACTACGTCCCGGCCCCCAACTTCGCCAAGCGCTTCCTCGACCAGGCGGTGCCCCTCCAGGAACCGCTGACCGTCACGCTCGCCCGCGAACTCAAGCGCATGGTGGGCGTGCCCGTCGCCGCCGAGGACTTCGACTGGTCCCGCGTCCCCAACCATCTGAAGATCACCTTCCGTATCGTCGACGAGCGGCGCCGGAAGCTGGCCGAGGACAAGGACCTGGAATCCCTTCGGCTCCAACTGAAGCCGAAGGCCCGCAAGGCGCTCTCCCAGGCCGCCGCGGCGACCGCCGAACGCCAGGGCGGCGAGTCCCTGGAACGCACGGGCCTGACGGACTGGACGATCGGCTCCCTCACCCGCGTCTTCGAGACCCGGCGCGCCGGCCACCCCGTGAAGGCCTACCCGGCCCTCGTGGACGACGGCGACACCGTCTCCGTACGCCTCTTCGACACCGAGGCGGAGCAGTCGGAAGCGATGTGGAAGGGCACCCGAAGGCTCATCCTGCGAAACATTCCGGTCAACCCTGCGAAGTTCGCGAGCGAAAAGCTGACCAACGCGCAGAAGCTCGCCCTCTCGGCGAACCCGCACGGTTCGATCCAAGGACTGTTCGACGACTGCGCGACGGCCGCCGCCGACAGACTCATCGCCGACTTCGGCGGACCGGCCTGGGACGAGGAGTCGTACCGCAAGCTCTACGACAAGGTCCGCGCGGAGATCGTCGACACCACCGTCCGCACGGTCGGCCAGGTCCAGCAGGTCCTCGCCGCCTGGCAGGCCTGTGAGCGCCGCCTGAAGGCCACGAGGAGCCCCGCCCTCCTGCCCAACCTCGCCGACGTACGCGGGCAGCTGGACGCCCTTGTGAAGCCGGGCTTCGTCACGGAGACGGGGCTGCGCCGGCTCCCGGATCTGATGCGCTATCTGGTGGCCGCGGACCGGCGGCTCCAGCAGATGCCGACGAGCGTCCAGCGGGACACCTCCCGCATGGAGAAGGTCCACGAGATGCGGGACGAGTACGCCTGGCTGCTGGAACAACTCCCCCAGGGGCGGCCCGTACCATCGTCGGTCCTGGACATCCGCTGGATGATCGAGGAACTCCGCGTCAGCTACTTCGCGCACGCCCTGGGGACGGCGTATCCGGTCTCCGACAAGCGCATCGTGAAAGCGATCGACGCGGCGGTGCCGTAGCCGTCACACTGTGACGAGCACTGCACGTTGGGTGAGTTCGACCAGGGGGCTCACCCTCCTGTACAGTCTCTTCTCGCAGGCCAGCGCACACACGCTGACTGCGAAACCTGGTCCTGTGGAGCAGTTTGGAGTGCTCGCCACCCTGTCAAGGTGGAGGCCGCGGGTTCAAATCCCGTCAGGACCGCACGATTCAGAGAGACCCGCATCCGTCGAGGATGCGGGTCTTTTTGCTGCACCGGTCGCGACAGGGGGAGCGGCCGGGGGTGCGTTGGCGGCTGCGGGTGCGTGGTGGTTTCTCGCGCAGTTCCCCGCGCCCCTGAAGGCTTGGGCCTGCGTGCCGCCAACGAACCGCGCACCCCCACCCCACCAGGCACCCCGCCCCCACGCGGACGCGACGGGGCTTGACGGAGTCACATTCCATCGGTACTTCGGAAACAGGGCCCCAAGACCCCGGAGGTGGCGTATGGCGGCGTCCGCTCGGCACGAGACCCGCGCTCTGCTCCGCGCCCACCTGTCGGCCGCCTCCTCCTACCGCCACTTCACCCGGCACTGCCCGATCTGCCACCGGCTGCTGCGCCTGGCGCCGGACACCGTGACGACGCGCATCCTGACGACGGACACCCCCACAGTCGACGAGGACCGCTCCGAGGGCCCCACGGAGGACGAGAGCCCCTCCAAGGCATGAACGATGGCGCGAGCGCCGACGGGCGGGGAACACACCCGGCACGACTACGCGCCCGCCTCAACTCCCGCCCCCTTTACCGCACGTGACTCATGAGTAACAAGACACTCGGCATGTGACGGGTGTCACCGCATAAGTTTCCGGAACGTGGGTTCTTACAGCTCTCCTACAACTGGTCAATTTAATATGTGCAATTGCACCAGTCTCCCGAGGCCCCCCACAGGAGATCCGACAGCCCTCCCCAGAGTCCGACAGTCCCGCGCACAGACGGCCAGAGCCACGCACAAGTCGGCGCGCCGGACACGCGAAAGAGTCGCGCCGGACACGCGGAAGACCGGACCCGGAGGCCCGGTCGTCCACCCAAGCGCACAAAAAAGATCGCGCTGGACCCGGCGGAGTCCAGCGCGATCTGACGACGCACCCTTGTTGCTTGCCTGGCGAAACCCAGAACAGATGGAAGCTCTGGAAAGCTCTGTATGGCTCGGGCGTGGGACCTGTTGGGGCAGAACCCGCGTCGCTTGGCGCTGTGTGAGCGGTTGAGCTGCGCTTTCAGGCGGCTCGACTGATTGGGGGACCAGCCGAAATGCCCTGTTCTGCGGTGCTTCAGGCCTCGCTGCGCTGCTGCGGAATACCCGCGAGCAGTGCGCGGACCTCAGCCTCGCGGTAACGGCGGTGTCCGCCGAGCGTACGGATGGACGTGAGCTTGCCGGCCTTCGCCCACCGCGTGACCGTCTTGGGGTCGACGCGGAACATGGTGGCGACCTCAGCCGGGGTCAGCAGCGGCTCGGCATCAGGGGTGCGAGCGGTCATGAGCGGCCTCCTCGGGAGAACCGAACCTTCTCGGTTCTTTCCTCTAAATTCTGCACCTTGACCCGCGTTGCCCGAAATGGCGGACGCGAGTCGAGTCGGTTATAGGACGAACGGCTTGTCCTCGGCACTACAACTACACCATCTGTCCAGCCGCGTCGGCCAAACCGATGGAATTGCCCTCCCAGGTGTTCATCAGCGACGGATGCCGATGGACCATGCCATAGCGGACAGTCACGCCACTGTGACGATCAGTCACAGTGGCGTGCAGGAGTCACGAGACCCCCCAATAGCGTGCAATGCTGAGATTCCACCCAAAGGCGGGCAGAGGGAGCCTCCCCCGGACTCCTTGTCCTATTTTGGCATGAGGAGGTGCGTAAGAGGCAAGGCCCGCGTAAGTGCAATCCGTCACGCTTGACGACTGCTTGACACAAAAGCCCGGATCGGGGACCTACGTCCCATGATGACGCCCGAGTGGAACTTCGGTGCGTCAAGCCTGGGCCAAGGGTGGACAGTTCACCATGCTTCGGCCTCCATGGAAAGCCTTTTCCCATCCGCCCCACAAGTCACAAGTCCGGGTGGGGCGTTGAGCTGGTTCAACCGGTTCCGTCCGGTCCGGCTCACCGACCGGCCGTTCAGTTCGCGGAGCGCCGGTCCCGTACCGCCCGCCAACGCTCGACCAGCCGCCCGTACGCCTCACCGGCGGCCAGGCCGTCCCCGATGCGCAGGGCCTCGATGCCCTCGGCGACATCCGCCGCGGAGTGGTCGCCGTCCAGCTCCTCCGCCGGCAGGACGTGCACGAGACCGCCGTAGTCCAGCTCCACGAGCGAGCGCGGGTGGAACTCCTCCAGCCAGCGGCCCACGTCGACCAGCCCGTCGATCAGCGGCCCCTCGTCGAGGGCCTCCCGCAGGGCCCTGAGCCCCCGCGCCACCCGTCGCCGGGCCTGCACCATGGGCGTGCGATAGCGAAGCACGGGTGAGTTCTCGGCCGAACCCTTCTCATAGGTGCGCTCCTCGTCGGAGACGAGGACGAACCAGTTCAGCGGCACGTGCCAGGTCGAGGTGCGGATCCACGGACGGGCGTCGGGGTTGCGGGTCATCCAGCGCTCGTAGTCCTGGCCGGCCTGCCGGCGCACCAGCGGCGGCAGCACCGCGTCCAGCAGCGGCGCGGGAAACTCCTCGGCGAGATCACCCAGCGCCTGCCAGCCGCGCAGCCGGGTCCGCCAGGGGCAGACACAGACCACGCCGTCCACCTCCAGCACGAAGGCGTCACCGCTCTCGTGCACCGGCACCGGGATCGGCGGCGTGGGCAGCAGATCGGCCAGCGACCGCCGCAGCTCGTCCTGGTAGGAGGGGCGCTCGGCGCGACGGGCGTACCGGGTCCAGTGGGTGCGCTCCGGCTCCGGGAAGGCGGCCAGCGGCTCGTACACGCGGAGGTAGGACGCGTACGGGACGATCACCGAGGACACCTTGGGCACGCCTGCTCCCTCCCCCGCCGACCACCGGGGAAACCTGCGGGACCCGCCCATCGGCGGGCCGGAAAACTGTGCGGATCACACCACGGCCGTACTCCAGGAGTGGGTGATCCTGAAGCTCCGCCGCTCCAGAGCGGCCGTGAGGCTCTAACCTCATGCTCACAGCCCCCGCCACCCGTACGGGGAGCTGGAACCAACCGCCGCTTCTTACCCAGGAGTCACCACAGTGACCGACGTATCTGACGGCGTCCTGCACACCCTGTTCCACTCGGACCAGGGCGGTCACGAGCAAGTCGTGCTCTGCCAGGACCGGGCCAGCGGCCTCAAGGCCGTCATCGCCCTCCACTCCACCGCGCTGGGCCCCGCCCT
The DNA here is from genome assembly GCF_900290235.1 of Streptomyces sp. MA5143a. GTDB lineage: Bacteria > Actinomycetota > Actinomycetes > Streptomycetales > Streptomycetaceae > Streptomyces. The sequence continues at coordinate 353,280 of NZ_OLMK01000026.1, read as the reverse complement.
CGGCGGCACCCGCTTCTACCCGTACGCCACCGAGGCCGAGGCCGTCGCCGACGCCCTGAACCTCGCGCGCGGGATGTCCTACAAGAACGCCATGGCCGGGCTCGACCACGGCGGCGGCAAGGCCGTGATCATCGGCGACCCCGACCGGATCAAGAGCGAGGAGCTGCTGCTCGCCTACGGACGGTTCGTGGCCTCGCTCGGCGGCCGGTACGTCACCGCGTGCGACGTCGGCACCTATGTCGCCGACATGGACGTCGTGGCCCGCGAGTGCCGCTGGACCACGGGCCGCTCCCCCGAGAACGGCGGCGCCGGAGACTCCTCCGTCCTCACCGCCTTCGGGGTCTATCAGGGCATGCGGGCCTCCGCCCAGCACCTGTGGGGCGATCCCACGCTGCGCGACCGCAAGGTCGGCGTCGCCGGCGTCGGCAAGGTCGGCCACCACCTCGTCGAGCACCTGCTGGCCGAGGGCGCCGAGGTCGTCGTCACGGACGTGCGCGAGGACGCCGTGCGCCGGATCCTCGACCGCCACCCCGAGGGCGTCACCGCCGTCGCCGACACCGAGGCGCTGATCCGCGTGGAGGGGCTCGACATCTACGCCCCGTGCGCGCTCGGCGGGGCGCTGAACGACCACTCCGTGCCCGTGCTCACCGCCAAGGTGGTGTGCGGCGCGGCCAACAACCAGCTCGCCCACCCCGGCGTCGAGAAGGACGTCGCGGACCGCGGGATCCTCTACGCGCCGGACTACGTGGTGAACGCCGGCGGCGTCATCCAGGTCGCCGACGAACTCCACGGGTTCGACTTCGAGCGGTGCAAGGCGAAGGCGTCGAAGATCTTCGACACCACGCTGGCCATATTCGCACGTGCGAAGACGGATGGGATTCCGCCGGCCGCCGCGGCCGACCGGATCGCCGAGCAGCGGATGCAGGAGGCGGCGGCCGCCCGCGGACGCTGACGTTCCGCGGGCAGGCGCGGGCGAGGGTCGCACGACGCGGCCCGGTACCCGCCGACGGCTTTAGAGAGAACTCTCACTTCCGTCGGCGGGTCGTCCGCCAAGAAACGGTTAAAATCGCGGTTGACCAGCGGGGAAAGGGCTCCTCGCAGGTTCTGGGCACACCCACGTCCTGCGGGCGACGTACCGTATGGGCGCGGGCTCAGGTACCGTGGAAGCCCTACGGACCGGTCTCTCCACGGAGAGCCCGTTCCAGATCATGAACGCGTGTCAAGACTCTGGGGCCGTCGAGCCCCGTCACCGAGGGGGTCGAGCCATGGGGCGCGGCCGGGCCAAGGCCAAGCAGACGAAGGTCGCCCGCCAGCTGAAGTACAACAGCGGTGGGACTGACCTGTCGCGTCTGGCCAGCGAGCTGGGCGCATCGACTTCGAGCCAGCCTCCGAACGGCGAACCGTTCGAGGACGACGAGGACGACGACGACCCGTACGCGCGGTATGCGGAGTTGTACAACTCCGACGACGACGAGGATGAGGACGACGAGTCCGGTCCTGCGTCCCATCGCCGCGGGGCTTGACCGTCCAGCTGCGCTTCACCCGGTCCGAGCGGATTACGCCGGACCGGGTTTTGTGCGGTTGCGCTCCGCTTGAGGGGCCGGGCGCCTTGTAGCTCGGGGGTCACTGTGCGTCGGCGGCTGCGGGTTCGTGGTGGCTGGTCGCGCAGTTCCCCGCGCCCCTTTGGCGGCTTCGCCGCCGTCAGGGGCGCGTCGGGTTCCTCTAGCTCCGTGCGTAGTCGTTGATCAGTTCCGCGCCTGTCGTGTGAGCGGCTCGGTCGGTGATCTCGCCGGCGAGCCAGGCCTCGACGCCTCGGTCCGCCAAGGTCGTCAGGGCCACGTTCGCCGACTCCTGGGGGACGATGGCGATCATGCCCACGCCCATGTTCAGGGTCTTCTCCAGCTCCAGGCGTTCGACCTGGCCCGTCCGGCCGACGAGGTCGAACACGGGGGCCGGGGTCCACGTGGAGCGGTCGACCGTGGCGTGCAGGTGGTCGGGGATGACGCGGGCCAGGTTGGCCGCGAGCCCGCCGCCCGTGACGTGGCTGAAGGCGTGGACCTCGGTGGTGCGGGTGAGGGCCAGGCAGTCCAGCGAGTAGATCTTGGTGGGCTCCAGGAGCTCCTCGCCGAGGGTGCGGTCGAACTCGGCGATCCGGGCGTCCAAGGAGAGCCCTGCCTGGTTCAGCAGGACATGCCGGACGAGCGAGTACCCGTTCGAGTGAAGGCCGGAGGACGCCATGGCGATCACCGCGTCACCCTTACGGATGCGATCCGGGCCGAGCAGGTGCTCCGCCTCGACCACGCCCGTACCGGCGCCTGCGACGTCGAAGTCGTCCGGGCCGAGGAGGCCGGGGTGCTCGGCCGTCTCACCGCCGACGAGGGCGCAGCCGGCGAGGACACAGCCCTCGGCGATGCCCTTGACGATGGCGGCGACCCGCTCGGGGTGGACCTTGCCGACGCAGATGTAGTCGGTCATGAACAGCGGTTCGGCGCCGCAGACCACGATGTCGTCCATGACCATCGCGACGAGGTCGTGGCCGATGGTGTCGTAGACGCCCAGCTGGCGGGCGATGTCCACCTTGGTGCCGACGCCGTCCGTGGCGGAGGCCAGCAGGGGGCGCTCGTAGCGCTTGAGGGCGGAGGCGTCGAAGAGGCCGGCGAAGCCGCCGAGGCCGCCGAGGACCTCGGGGCGCTGCGTCTTCCTGACCCATTCCTTCATGAGCTCGACGGCGCGGTCGCCCGCCTCGATGTCGACGCCCGCGGCGGCGTAGCTGGCGCCGCCCTCGGCGATGGGGGTCTCAGACATGGCTGATGAGAACCTTCGTGTCGTACTGCGGGTGAGCAGGGGGCGGCGGACTACGGGCGACGGATCGCGTCGGCCGCGGCCGTGGCGGCGGGCCCGGCGGCCAGCTCGGTCTCCAGGAGCTGCTTGCCGAGGAGCTCGGGGTCCGGCAGTTCCATCGGGTACTCGCCGTCGAAGCAGGCACGGCAGAGGTTCGGCTTGGCGATCGTGGTCGCCTCGATCATGCCGTCGATGGAGATGTACGCCAGGGAGTCGGCGCCCAGGGAGGTGCCGATCTCGTCGATCGTCATGCCGTTGGCGATGAGCTCGGCGCGGGTGGCGAAGTCGATGCCGAAGAAGCAGGGCCACTTCACGGGCGGGGAGGAGATCCGGATGTGGACCTCGGCCGCCCCGGCCTCGCGGAGCATCCGGACCAGTGCGCGCTGGGTGTTGCCGCGGACGATCGAGTCGTCGACGACCACCAGGCGCTTGCCCTTGATGACTTCCTTCAGCGGGTTCAGCTTCAGCCGGATACCGAGCTGGCGGATCGTCTGCGAGGGCTGGATGAACGTACGTCCGACGTAGGCGTTCTTCACCAGACCCGCACCGAACGGGATGCCCGAGGCCTCCGCGTAGCCGATGGCGGCCGGCGTGCCGGACTCCGGGGTCGCTATGACGAGGTCCGCCTCGACGGGGGCTTCCTTGGCCAGCTTTCGGCCCATCTCCACGCGGGAGAGGTACACGTTCCGGCCGGCGATGTCGGTGTCCGGGCGGGCCAGGTACACATACTCGAAGACACAGCCCTTGGGCTTCGCTTCCGCGAAGCGGGAACTGCGCAGTCCGTTCTCGTCGATGGCGATGAACTCGCCCGGCTCGATCTCGCGGACGTAGGAGGCACCGCAGATGTCGAGGGCGGCGGACTCGGAGGCGACGACCCAGCCGCGCTCCAGCCGGCCGAGGACCAGCGGGCGGATGCCCTGCGGGTCACGCGCGGCGTACAGGGTGTGCTCGTCCATGAAGACGAGGGAGAAGGCGCCGCGGACCTGTGGGAGGACCGCGTGGGCCCCCTCCTCGATCGTCAGCGGCTTGCCGTCCTCGTCGACCTGGGCCGCGAGGAGCGCGGTGAGCAGGTCGGTGTCGTTGGTCGCCGCGACACGCGGCGTACGGCCCTCCTGCTTGGGCAGGTCGGCGACCATCTCGGCGAGCTGGGCCGTGTTGACCAGGTTGCCGTTGTGGCCGAGGGCGATGGAACCGTGCGCGGTGGCACGGAACGTGGGCTGGGCGTTCTCCCAGACGGAGGCGCCGGTGGTCGAGTAGCGGGCGTGACCGACCGCGATGTGACCTTGGAGGGAACCGAGCGAGGTCTCGTCGAAGACCTGGGACACGAGGCCCATGTCCTTGAAGACGAGGATCTGGGAGCCGTTGCTGACCGCGATACCCGCGGATTCCTGGCCCCGATGCTGGAGGGCGTAGAGCCCGAAGTACGTGAGCTTGGCGACCTCTTCGCCCGGGGCCCAGACACCGAAGACGCCACACGCGTCCTGGGGGCCTTTCTCGCCGGGGAGAAGGTCGTGGTTGAGTCGTCCGTCACCACGTGGCACGCAACCGAGTGTAGGCGAGATCGCGCACCGGTCCGAATCCGCAGATCTCGCCCACCGCCGGTCCCGACTGCTTGCCGCCGCAGGTCACTTGTCGGCGACCGCACCGACACCCAGGTCGTTTTCGCTGGTCAGCGTGATACTGCGGTGATCGATCCGATACTCCACCGTGCCCTTGAAGAGGCCGAGGAGGGTCCGCTCGGCGGCCATGAGTGAGTCGGAGCACATCTTGCGGGTGGTGCGCGCGTGGCCGAGGGTGATCTCGCCCTTGCTCACCGTCGCCTCCGCGGTGACCTCGTTGCAGCCGAGGCTGCCGCTGAGGGTGCCCTTCTTCTTGTCGAAGGTGAACCAGGCCTTGCCTTCGGCCTCCCCGGGGAGGGACTGGGCGACGTCGTGGTCCATGAGCGAGTCGACGCGCCACTTGGTGCCGTACAGCTCGGCGGGCTTCTCCTCACTGAGCCGCACGGTGTCGCCGTCGGCCGTGGTGAGGGTGAGTCCGCCGTCGGTGGCCCTGGCCTTGAACGTCCCGGTGTCGAGGGTGCGGGAGAAGCTCTTCTCGAACTTCATGGGGGCGTCGCCGCAGGCCATCTCCGTGGACCGGGCGATCTCGAAGTCGACGGAGTCGTCCTTGAAGTCGGCGGTCGAGCCGAAGGTGTTGCAGCCGTAGTTGCCGTTGACCTCGCCGTTGTCGTCGATCTTCAGATAGGCGCCGTCGGGGGCCTTGGTGGTCTTCCCGTCCACCGTGAGGCTGTCGACCGTCCAGTGGACCCCGGTGACCGACTCCTTGGCGCCCGGTCCCACGGAGCCGCTGCCGGCGCCGGTACCGGACTCGGTGCCGCAGGCCGCGAGGAGCGGGAACAGGGTCAGGGCTGCCAGGGGCAGGGCGGTGCGGGTCAGTCGCTGCTTGTCCATGCCGGTGGGACGGGTGGGGTGCGTGGGCGGTTCCACCTGGTTGTTCGAGGGCGGTTCAGCTCAGCAGGGGGAGCAGCGCGCTCAGGTCGGCCCGCTCGCCGCCGGCACTGACCTTCGCCTCGTCGAGGGCGGTGGCCCACTCCAGGCGGCCGGTGGCCAGGCGGACCCAGGTCAGCGGGTCGGTCTCGACGACGTTCGGCGGGGTGCCGCGGGTGTGCCTCGGCCCCTCCACGCACTGCACGACGGCGTACGGCGGGATCCGCACCTCCGTCGAGCCGCCGGGGGCCCGCGCGGCCAGGGTGTCGGCGAGCAGCCGGACGCAGGTGGCGAGGGCGTGGCGGTCGAAGGGCAGGTCGAGGCCGGGGACGGCGGCGTTCAGGTCGTCGGTGTGGACGACGAGCTCGACGGTGCGGGTGACCAGGTAGCCGGCGAGGGACATGGCGCCGGCGCGGGTGTCGACGATCCGGTCGTCCGGGGTGGCGGCGAGCCGCTCGGTGAGCCGGCGCTCCGTCTCGGCGTAGAGGGCGCCGAGGTCCGGGTGGGCCTCGGCCAGGGCGCGGCTGCCCTCGTCGACGGCGTCGGCGAAGGGAGCGGTGGCCGCGCCGTAGTCGAGGGGGCCGACCTCCGCCTTCGCCGGTTCGGGCCGGTCCAGCGCCCGGCTCACGCTCTCCACGGCCATGGTGAGGTGCGCGGCCAGGTCCCGTACGGTCCACTCCCCGAGCCGGGTGGGCAGCGCGAGCTGCTCCGGGCCGAGCGCGGTCACCGCCTGTCGTACGGTCGCGAACTGGGCCAGCACGGCCTGGCGGGTCTTGGCGGGGTCGTAGGCGCGGGGGCGTTTCCTGGCCGGGGGCATGGTGGGGAGCCTATGCGGAGGGGAGGCCGGAGGGGGTGGGGAACGTGATGTCCTCGCGGTCCCGGCCGGCGGTGACGTGGTCGACGCACGCCCGGAAGGGGGCTCCGCCCCTCTGACCGCGCCCGTACGAAGGCCCCGCCCGGACAGCCGGGCGGGGTTCGTACGGCGCAGGGGGTTACGCCAGCAGTGCCGGGATCGTGCCCTCGTGTGCCGTGCGCAGCTCCTCCAGGGTGAGGGTGAACTCGCCCTGGATGTCGACGGTGTCGCCGTCGACGACGCCGATGCGGGTGACCGGGAGGCCCCGGGCGCCGCACATGTCGTTGAAGCGGACCTCCTCCGAGCGGGGGACGGCCACGACGGCGCGGCCGGCCGACTCGGAGAGCAGGAAGGTGAAGGCGTCCAGACCGTCGGGGACGATCAGGCGGGCGCCCTTGCCGCCGAGCAGGGCCGACTCGACGACCGCCTGGATGAGGCCGCCATCGGACAGGTCGTGCGCGGAGTCGATCATGCCGTCGCGGGAGGCGGAGATCAGGATCTCGGCCAGCAGGCGCTCGCGCTCCAGGTCGACCTGCGGGGGCAGACCGCCGAGGTGGTCGTGGACGACCTGGGACCAGGCCGAGCCGCCGAACTCCTCGCGGGTGTCGCCGAGGAGGTAGAGCAGCTGCCCCTCCTCCTGGAAGGCGACCGGCGTGCGGCGGGCCACGTCGTCGATGACGCCGAGGACGGCCACGACCGGCGTCGGGTGGATGGCGACCTCGCCCGTCTGGTTGTAGAGCGAGACGTTGCCGCCGGTCACCGGGGTGCCCAGCTGCTGGCACGCGTCCGCCAGACCGCGGACGGCCTCCGCGAACTGCCACATGACCGCCGGGTCCTCGGGCGAGCCGAAGTTCAGGCAGTCGGAGACGGCGAGCGGCTTGGCACCGGTGGTGGCGACATTGCGGTACGCCTCCGCCAGGGCCAGCTGGGCGCCGTGGTAGGGGTCCAGCTTGGCGTAGCGGCCGTTGCCGTCGGTGGCGATGGCGACGCCCAGGCCGGTCGACTCGTCGACGCGGATCATGCCCGAGTCCTCGGGCTGGGCCAGCACCGTGTTGCCCTGCACGAAGTGGTCGTACTGGGAGGTGATCCAGGACTTCGAGGCCTGGTTCGGGGAGGCGACCAGCTTCAGGACCTGCTCGCGCAGCTCCTCGCCGGTCTCCGGCCGGGGCAGCTTGTTCGCGTCGTCCGCCTGGAGCGCGTCCTGCCAGTCGGGGCGGGCGTAGGGGCGCTCGTAGACCGGGCCGTCGTGCGCGACGGTGCGCGGGTCGACGTCGACGATCTTGCCGCCGTGCCAGAAGATCTCCAGGCGGTCGCCGTCGGTCACCTCACCGATGACGGTGGCGATGACGTCCCACTTGTCGCAGATCTCCAGGAAGCGGTCGACCTTGTCGGGCTCGACGACCGCGCACATGCGTTCCTGCGACTCGCTCATGAGGATCTCCTCGGGCGAGAGCGTGGAGTCGCGCAGCGGTACGTCGTCGAGGGTGACGCGCATGCCGCCGGAGCCGTTCGACGCCAGCTCGCTCGTCGCGCAGGACAGGCCCGCCGCGCCGAGGTCCTGGATACCGACGACCAGCTTCTCCTTGAACGCCTCCAGGGTGCACTCGATGAGGAGCTTCTCCTGGAAGGGGTCGCCGACCTGGACGGCGGGGCGCTTGGAGGGCTTGGCGTCGTCGAAGGTCTCGGAGGCCAGGATGGAGGCGCCGCCGATGCCGTCGCCGCCGGTGCGGGCCCCGTAGAGGATGACCTTGTTGCCGGCGCCGGAGGCCTTCGCGAGGTGGATGTCCTCGTGCCGCATGACGCCGATGGCACCGGCGTTGACCAGCGGGTTGCCCTGGTAGCAGGCGTCGAAGACGACCTCGCCGCCGATGTTGGGCAGGCCCAGGCAGTTGCCGTAGCCGCCGATGCCCGCGACGACGCCCGGCAGGACGCGCTTGGTGTCGGGGTGGTCGGCCGCGCCGAAGCGCAGCGGGTCGACCACGGCGACCGGGCGGGCGCCCATGGCGATGATGTCGCGGACGATGCCGCCGACGCCCGTGGCCGCGCCCTGGTAGGGCTCGACGTAGGAGGGGTGGTTGTGCGACTCGACCTTGAAGGTGACCGCGTAGCCCTGGCCGACGTCGACGACGCCGGCGTTCTCACCGATGCCGACGAGGAGGGCGTCCGACTGGGGCGCCTTCTCGCCGAACTGGCGCAGGTGCACCTTCGACGACTTGTACGAGCAGTGCTCGGACCACATGACGGAGTACATGGCCAGCTCCGCGCCGGTGGGGCGGCGGCCGAGGATCTCGACGACCCTCTCGTACTCGTCCTTCTTCAGGCCCAGTTCGGCCCAGGGCAGCTCGACGTCGGGGGTCGCGGCCGCGTGCTCGACCGTGTCCAGAGGCGTCCGGCTCATGCGTTGACCAGCTTCTTGAGGATCGAGGTGAAGAAGGGGAGGCCGTCGGTGCGGCCGGTGCCGATGAGCGGCTCCACGGCGTGCTCCGGGTGCGGCATCAGGCCCACGACGTTGCCGGCCTCGTTGGTGACGCCGGCGATGTCCCGCTGGGAGCCGTTGGGGTTGAAGTCGAGGTAGCGGAACGCGACCCGGCCCTCGGCCTCCAGCTTGTCGAGGGTGTACTCGTCGGCGACGTACTGCCCGTCGTTGTTCTTCAGCGGGATGTGGATCTCCTGGCCGGCCGTGTAGTCGGTGGTCCAGGAGGTCTCGGCGTTCTCCACCCGCAGCTTCTGGTCGCGGCAGATGAAGTGCAGGTGGTCGTTGCGCAGCATCGTGCCGGGCAGGAGGTGGGCCTCGGTGAGGATCTGGAAGCCGTTGCAGATACCGAGGACCGGCAGTCCGGCCTTCGCCTGCTCGATGAGGGTCTCCATCACCGGCGAGAAGCGCGCGATGGCTCCGGCGCGCAGATAGTCGCCGTAGGAGAAACCGCCGCACAGCACCACGGCGTCGACCTGGTGGAGGTCCTTGTCCTTGTGCCACAGGGCGACGGGCTCGGCACCCGCCAGCCGGATCGCGCGCTGGGTGTCGCGGTCGTCGAGGCTGCCGGGAAAAGTGACGACGCCAATACGTGCGGTCACTTTCCTGCCTCCACGACTTCCTCCACCTTCACGGTGAAGTCTTCGATCACGGTGTTGGCGAGGAAGGATTCCGCCAGTTCATGGATGCGGGCGAGCGCGGCGTCGTCCACCGGTCCGTCCACTTCCAGTTCGAATCGCTTTCCCTGACGTACGTCGGAGACGCCCTCGAAACCGAGGCGCGGCAGCGCGCGCTGCACCGCCTGGCCCTGGGGGTCGAGGATCTCCGGCTTGAGCATGACGTCGACTACGACGCGTGCCACTGGCACTCCCGGTGTGTGGTGCTGAGCAGGTCCCTTCAGACTACCCGCACAAAATTTCTACGCGAGTAGATTCGTAGGAATCTACAGACATTCCTGGTGATGGCGGTCACGATCCGGTATCGGGTGATCCTCTTCGTGAAAACTTCCGGGAAAGATCCCCCGACCCTATTGCGCGACGGACACGCCAGCGGATTAAGTCTGTCTTCACAATGCAATGCGGGGACCTGTACAAATGAATTGGCAATAGCCGATACTTTGCCCAATTAACCGCCGGACAGACGACATCACCGGGACGTAAGGGCACGTCAGCGGAGAGATGTCACACGAAGGGACCGATATTCGTGGCGCAGCGTGTCGTGGTCACTCTCTCCGACGACATCGACGGCTCGGAAGCGGCGGAGACGATCGCCTTCGGACTCGACGGCAAGTCGTACGAGATCGACCTCAACGAGGCCAACGCCGAGAAACTGCGTGAGGCGCTCGCGCCGTACGTGGAGGCCGGGCGGAAGCGGTCGAGGTCGGGCAAGGCCTACAAGCAGACCCAGGTGGCCCCGGACCCCGCGGCCGTCCGCGCCTGGGCCATGGCCAACAAGCTGGAGGTGCCGGCCCGCGGCCGGATCCCCAAGAAGGTCTACGAGGCGTTCGCCGACGCCCAGTGAGCCGGGGCGGGTGATCCGCGCCGGGTGACCAGGGCGGGCGAGGCCGCCGGGTGATCCGGGTCGGGTGAGGCCCGGCGGGGTGTGCCGGGTCGGGCACCCTGCCGAGGCCGGCCCTCAGTGTCCGTCAGCGGACCCTGGGGGTGGCGGACTTGGCCCCCGGCGGGAACCGACTTGCGTTGCACCCCTGCGGATCAGCTAGAGTCTGGAGCACGCCGAGGGGCAAGGCCGAAAGGCCCGGCTCACCGGAGTCACGCGGGTGTAGTTCAGTAGCAGAACATCCTCCTTCCAGGGGGAAGGCGCAGTGTGCAATTCCTGTCACCCGCTCTGATCACTTACCAACCATCCTTCTGGATCAGGTAATGTGGTCTGCGCGCCGATCGGTGGGAGCCGGTCGGAGGCAATGCGGACGTAGCTCAGTTGGTAGAGCGCAACCTTGCCAAGGTTGAGGTCGCGAGTTCGAGCCTCGTCGTCCGCTCTTGAATCAAGACCCCGGTCCACTGGACCGGGGTCTTGTGCGTTCCCAGATCTTCCGCGTTCCGATCACCCGGGTTGCGGCTCGCCCCGGTTCCCGATCTTCCCCTGACATTTGTCATGCCGACCGATGACAGCGCGCACTGCTCCGCGGCCCGCACCACCGGGACGCTGGAAGCATGAAAACGAACGGGCACGAGGACGTGATCGAGGTCACCGACCTGCGGCGCGTGTACGGGGGCGGTTTCGAAGCCGTACGGGGAATCACCTTCTCCGTACGCCGGGGCGAACTCTTCGCCCTTCTCGGCACCAACGGCGCCGGCAAGACCTCCACGGTCGAGCTGCTGGAGGGCCTCGCCCCGGCGTCCGGCGGACGCGTGCGGATCCTCGGCCACGACCCGTACACCGAGCGCGCGGCCGTCCGGCCCCGTATCGGCGTCATGCTCCAGGAAGGCGGCTTCCCCTCCGAGCTGACCGTCACCGAGACGGTCAGGATGTGGGCGGGCTGCACCAGCGGCGCCCGGCCCGTCGGGGAGGCCCTGGAGATCGTCGGACTCGGGCGCCGGGCCGGCGTACGGGTCAAGCAGCTGTCCGGCGGCGAGAAGCGGCGCCTGGACCTCGCCCTCGCGCTCCTCGGCCGCCCCGAGGTGCTCTTCCTCGACGAGCCGACCACCGGCCTCGACGCCGAGGGCCGCCAGGACACCTGGGCGCTCGTCCGCGACCTGCGCGACCAGGGCACGACCGTGCTCCTCACCACGCACTACCTGGAGGAGGCGGAGGGCCTCGCCGACCGGCTCGCCATCCTCCACGAGGGAAGCGTCGCCGCGACCGGCACCCCGGCCGAGGTGACCGCCTCCCAGCCGTCCCGGATCTCCTTCGAACTGCCCGACGGCTACTTCCTCGGCGACCTGCCGCCCCTCGGGGAACTGGGCGTCGCCGGACACGACGTCGAAGGACGCGCGGTGGTGCTGCGCACCCACGAACTCCAGCGGGCCGCCACCGGGGTGCTGCTCTGGGCGGAGCGGGCCCGGGTCGAACTCCGGCGGCTCGAAGTGCGGTCGGCCTCGCTGGAGGAGGCGTTCCTGCGCATCGCGCGGGAGACGGCGGCCCGTACCGGCACGGGGGCCGGTACGGGCGCGGCGGCGGACGACAGGGCGCTGACGGGCACGAGGGCCCGCAAGGACGGGGTGAGCGCATGAGCACCATGACCGACACCGACACCGGCACCGGCCGGACGACCCTGAAGGGCCGGATGACCGCGCTCGCCCGCGCCGAGCTGACCCTGCTCGGGCGCAGCCGGGCCACGCTGGTCACCGCGGTGCTGGTGCCGCTGCTGCTGCCGCTCAGCGTGCGGTCGGCGACCGACCAGATGGACCTGGACGAGGTGGGACTCAGCGTCGGCACGGTCATGCTGCCCGCCGCCGTCGGCTTCTCCCTGCTGTTCGCGGTGTACGCCGCCCTCACCAACATCTACGTCGTCCGCCGCGAGGAGCTGGTGCTCAAGCGGCTGCGGACCGGGGAGCTGCGGGACCCGGAGATCCTGGTCGGGGCCGCGCTGCCGGCCGTCGGCATCGGGTTCGCGCAGTGCGTGCTCCTCGCCGTCGGCTGCACGGTCCTGCTGGATCTCGGGGCGCCGCCCGCGCCGCACCTCGCCGTGCTGGGTGTGCTGTTGGGGATCGTGCTGTGTGTGGCGCTGGCCGCGGTGACGGCGAGCTTCAGCCGTACCGCCGAGAGCGCGCAGGTGACCACCCTGCCGGTGATGTTCGTGTCGCTGCTCGGCTCCGGGGTCACCGTCCCGCTCGAAGTGCTGCCCGACCGGGTGGCGTCCGTCTGCGAGCTGCTGCCGCTCTCCCCGGTCATCACGCTGGTGCGCGGCGGCTGGACCGGCGACCTCACCGCGTACGAGTCGCTGGGGGCCGTCGCCACCGCGCTGGCCTGGACCGTGCTCGCGGTGTTTGCTGTACGACGGTGGTTCCGCTGGGAACCGCGCCGATGAGGGGAGTTGGCCATGCGGGGGCCTGGGGCATGGTGGCGGGGGAAGAGCACACCGGCGAAGGTGGAGACGTACACCCGGTGGTCGTTCTACTCGTTCCCGCTGATCGAGGTCGCCACGTTCGGGCTGCCGGTGCTGGGGCAGGTTCCGATGCCGCAGGCGGGCTGGCTGTTCGCGCTGCTCGCCGGGCACGCGGCGCTGGGCGCGCTGACCGGGGCCCGGGCCCTCGACTGGGTGCGGGACGTCCGTGACCAGCCGCTCCGGTTGATGTGGGCCTTCGCCGTGTTCAGCGGGATGGTCGGGATCGTCGTGTGCGCGATGATCGGCCGGGTGGGCGACGACGAGACGGACGCCGCGCTGGGCGGGCTGTTGGCCGGCGTCATGGTCTTCGGCATAGGCATGATTTCGCTCGGCGTGCGCAGACGGCGGAGCGCTCTGTACCTGAGCGCGGGCTGCGCGGCGGGCACCGCGGTCATGAGCCTGGTCGTGGGCGGCAGTGCGTCCGAGGCGCTCGCCGCGACGATCGCCGTTCTGGTCGGGACCTCCTTCTTCGCCTTCACCTCCGTCTTCTCCGTCTGGCTCCTCAAGGCCGTCTACGAACTCGACGAGGCCCGCGAGACCCGCGCCCGGCTCGCCGTCGCCGAGGAACGGCTCCGGTTCGGGCGCGATCTGCACGACGTGATCGGACGCAACCTCGCGGTCATCGCTCTCAAGAGCGAGCTGGCCGTCCAGCTGGCCCGCCGCGAACGGCCCGAGGCCGTCGACCAGATGACCGAGGTCCAGCGGATCGCGCAAGAATCGCAGCGGGAGGTCCGGGACGTCGTACGCGGCTATCGCGAGGCGGACCTCGGCATCGAACTCGCGGGTGCGCAGGGCGTCCTGGAGGCGGCCGGCATCGCGTGCTCGGTCGACCGGGCGAACACCGCCGGACTGCCCGGCGAGGTGCAGTCCGCGCTCGCCTGGGTGGTGCGCGAGGGGACGACGAACGTGCTGCGGCACGGGAACGCCGGTCAGTGCACGGTGGTGTTGAAGGTGACGGAGGGGCAGGTGGTGCTGACCGTGGAGAACGACGGGATACGGGCGGCCGACGGGGACGGGGAGCGGATGGCGGCGGGTGCCGTCGCGGAGCGCTCCGCCGGATCCGGGCTGGCCGGGCTACGCGAGCGGCTCGCGATCGTGGACGGAACGCTGGAGGCGGGACCGGTGGACGGGGAGGCGTTCCGGGTGGTGGCCCGGGTGCCGCTGACGCCGGAGACCGCTCCGGGTCCGGTCGGCGGGGGCGTCGCGGTCACCTCCGCGGCGGGCGCCGTACGGGAGGTCGCGTCGTGACGGCCGTACCGGAGGCGGGGCGGCCCGTGCGGCTGCTGCTCGCCGACGACGAGCATCTGATCCGGGGGGCGCTGGCCGCGTTGCTCGCCCTGGAGGACGATCTGCTGGTGGTCGCCGAGGCGGCGAGCGGGCCGGAGGCACTGGCGATGGCCCGGGCGCACGAGCCGGACGTGGCCGTGCTCGATCTGCAGATGCCGGGGGCGGACGGTGTGAGGGTGGCCACATCGCTGCGGGCGGAGCTGCCCGGCTGCCGGGTGCTGATCGTCACCGGTCATGGCCGGCCGGGGCATCTGAAGCGGGCGCTTGAGGCGGGTGTGCGCGGGTTCGTACCGAAGACGGTCAGTGCCCAGCGGCTCGCGGAGATCATCCGTACCGTGCACGCGGGAAACCGTTACGTCGACCCCGAGTTGGCCGCCGACGCGATCTCCTCCGGGGACTCGCCGCTGACCGCCCGCGAGGCGGAGGTGCTGGAGCTGGCCGCCGACGGGGCGCCCGTCGTGGAGATCGCCGAGCGGGCCGCGCTGTCCCAGGGGACCGTACGGAACTATCTGTCGTCGGCCGTCTCCAAGCTCGGGGTGGAGAACCGGCACGCGGCGGTACGGCTCGCACGGGAGCGAGGTTGGGTATAGTTGCTCTCGCGCCACGGCGCACTGCGGACGTAGCTCAGTTGGTAGAGCGCAACCTTGCCAAGGTTGAGGTCGCGAGTTCGAGCCTCGTCGTCCGCTCCAGAAAAGGCCCCCGGTTTCCCGGGGGCCTTGTTCGTTTACGCCCAGCGCGTGCCCGTCAGACGCTCGTACGCCTCCACGTACTTGGCGCGGGTGGCCGTGACGATCTCCTCCGGGAGCGGCGGCGGGGGCTGCTCGCTCGCCCGGTCCCAGCCGGACTCTGCGGACGTCAGCCAGTCGCGGACGAACTGCTTGTCGAAGGACGGCTGGGCGCGGCCCGGCTCCCACTGGTCGGCGGGCCAGAAGCGGGAGGAGTCGGGGGTGAGGACCTCGTCGGCGAGGACGAGGGTGTCGTCCTCGTAGCCGAACTCGAACTTGGTGTCGGCGAGGATGATGCCCCGGTCGCGGGCGATGGAGCGGGCGCGGCTGTACACGGCGAGAGTGGTCTGCCGCAGCTGGGCGGCGGTCTCCGCGCCGACCTGGCGGGCGACCTCCTCGTAGCTGACGTTCTCGTCGTGCTCGCCGACCGCGGCCTTGGTGGCGGGGGTGAAGATCGGCGCGGGCAGCTCCGAGCCGTCGACCAGGCCCTCGGGCAGGGCGAGACCGCAGACCGTACGGCTCTCCCGGTACTCGGCGAGACCCGAACCGGTGAGGTAGCCGCGGGCGACCGCCTCCACCGGGACCATCCGCAGGGACTTGCAGACGAGGGTGCGGCCGGCCCAGTCGGCGGGGGCGCCCTCGGGCAGTTCGGTGCTCAGGACGTGGTTGGGGACCAGGTCGGCGAGCTGGTCGAACCACCACAGGGACAGCTGCGTGAGGACGCGCCCCTTGTCGGGGATCTCCGTCGGCAGGACCCAGTCGAACGCGGACGTTCGGTCGCTGGCGACCATCACGAGGTCGCCCGCCTCGTTCTGGTACAGCTCGCGCACCTTGCCGGTGTGCAGGTGCACCAGGCCCGGAACCTGGATCGGCTCGGGCTTTTCTACGAATCCGGACACGGTTCCTCCCCGTGGTGATGTCCAAGTGGCTCGATTGTCCCGTATCGGGGCGACCGGTCTGGGCCAGGGGTGCGGGTGAGGGCGTTCGGGCGCGTTGCGGAGGACGAGGTCAGTCCCGTTTGCAGATGCGGTCCAGGAGATTGGCCGTGGCCCGCTGGATACGGGTGTCGACGTGGCCGGGGCGGTCCAGGGCGGGGGACCAGGCGAACGTTCCGGATGCGAAGACCCAGGCGCCGGAGGGGGCCCGGTAGAGGGAGGTCTCCTGGTGGCGGAGGACACCTTCGGGGTCCCGGTACGGGGAGTGGGCGAGGAGGATGCGGCCCTGGTGCTCGGGGAGCGCGGTGCGGGGGAAGTAGCGGTCGGCCTCGCCGGCGACCATGCCGTGCAGCTCATCGCCCTCGTGGGCGCCGGTCGCGTCCCAGAGCCAGTGGTCGGCGTTGCGCACGACCAGGGGGTGGGGTTCGGGGACCCGGCCCTCGTACTGGATGCCCATCAACTGCTGCTCGGGGCGGTCGATTTCGCGCCACAGTGCGGGTTTTCCGGGGCCCCGGCGTTTTCGGCAGGTGAGGAGCCGGTCGGGGACACCGGACGGGGACGGGCCCAACTCCACCTGCCAGTACATGGTGTTGGAGGAGAGGAACACCAGGGAGATCCCGCTGTCCCGGGCGGTCTCGGCGGTGCGGCGCATCTGCGGGGACCAGTACTCGTCGTGGCCGGGGAAGACCAGCCCCCGGTAGCGGGTGGGGTCGACGCGGCCCGAGTGCAGGTCGCGGGCGTCGGCGTAGGCGATGTCGTAGCCGTAGCGCTCGGCCCAGCGGATGAAGTCGTAGGCGTGGCCCACATGGAGGGGCAGGCCCGCGCCGGCGTACGGGCGGTCGAAGGAGACGGTGGTCGCGGCGTGGGACTCGCCGAGCAGCCGGCCGTCCTCGTCCCAGGCGTGGTAGAAGCTGGCGCCGGTGCGGCCGTCCTCCGGGTACAGGTTGTACGCCTGCCAGGTGATGTCGGGCATCAGCAGCAGCAGGTCGGCGGGCTGGTCGTCCCGGACGGTGAACGGCACGTGGGAGCGGTAGCCGTCGGCGGTGGTCAGGACCGCCACGTACGCGCCGATGTTCCAGTAGCTCGGGATCTGCAGCCGCCAGGACAGCCACCAGTGGTGGCAGGAGACCGTGCGGTCGGCGGTCAGGGGCGGGGGCTGGACGATGCCGGACAGGCGGGGGCTGGTGGTGATCTTCGCGGCGCCGTCGCCGCCGTAGTGGCCGACGCGGTAGATGTCGACAGCGAATTCCTGGGGCGGGTCCACGGTGATGTGGAAGTCGATGGACTCGCCGGGGGCGGCGGCACCGGTCGCGGTGAAGCCTTTGATCTGGCGCCGTACGTCGTCGGCGGAGCGGGGGCCGGACGTCGACCGCGGGGCGGGGATGCGGGGCTCGGTGGTCCTGCCGCTCGGCGGCAGCGTCGCCTGGTCCACGTACCAGGGGACGACCTGGCCCGTGTCGTCGAAGTACGTCACGTTGCCCCGGAGCCAGGGAACGGGGCCCTGGCCGAAGGGGTCGGTCACGGCGTGTGCGAGTGCGCCCGACTCCCAGCGGCGGACGCGGTGCTCCGTGCCCATGAGTTCTCCCCTCCCTCGCCCCCGTGAGCCGTCACAAGCCTCTGCCGCGTACGCGAACGGTCCCAGCACATCACATTGAGCACGCGCTTCGTCACCGTTCGTCGCGAATTGATGAGAGTGGAAACCGGGGCTCCGGATGGGGAGGCCGGTCAGACCAGGCGGACCGGCTTCTCGGGGCGGACGCCGAGTCTGCGGAGCCACTCGCGGAGGGGGTCCGGGTCTCCGTCCTCGACGAGGGTGAGGACGCGGGGGGTGAGGTCGGAGGCCCGTTCGCCGTGGACGAGGAGGGAGGGGCCGTCCAGCCAGTCGAGGCCCGGGGTGGCGCCGGCCGTGTCCATCGCCGCGCAGCAGACCATCGCGGCGACGTGTTCGGCGAGCAGGTCGCGGCCCGTGCGGGGCGGCTGCATCGGGAACAGCGGCAACAGGCCGTCCTCCCACAGCGCCCGGTCCGGGCCCTGCGCCTCGGCGCCGCCCGGCTGCTGCTCCGCGGGGCGGGGGGCCGCCGCCTCCTCCCTCGCCAGCTCCGCGGTCAGCCCGGCGGCCAACGCGGCGGCCTGCACGGTGGCGGGGCCCTGCTCGTCGTCCTCGTCCGAGGGGGTGAGGGCCGGGGCGGCTTCCGAGGTGGGCGTGGGGGTCGGGAGTTCGGCTGTGGCACCGGGGGTGGGTATGTCTCGGTGCTGCGGCTCGGGGGCCGGTTCCGTGGCGGGGGCTGGGGTGGCGTCGTGCGGCGCGCCGGTGGCCGTGGGACCGGTCGGCTGTCCGTCGGGGCGTGCCTCGGGGGACCCTGTCCGTGCCGTCAGGTGGTCCAGGACGCGGTCCAGGGTGGGGCCGGTCTGGTCGGGGCCGGTCTGGTCGGGGCCGGTGCGGTCGGTGGTGCGGTGGACGCCCAGCGCGTCGAGCACGCGGTGGAGTCGGGCCGCCTCCGTGCGCCATTTGCGGTCGACGACCTCGTCCGGGTACTCGTTCCAGGCGACCGGGGCCCAGTCGCGGCCGGCCTCGGCGGGGCCGCCGTGGAAGAGGCGCGCGGCGAGCAGTGACGCGGCCTCGTCGACCGTGCCGGGTTCTTCGAGGAGGTCGCAGGCGGGGCGCTCGCCGAGCCGGGAGGCGAAGCCCTCGGCGAGGCGGTCGCGGCGGGACAGCTCCGTGAGCGCGGCGACGACGCCCGCGTCGAGACGGGACGGCCAGCGTCCCATCCGCCAGGCGGGCAGCGCGACGCGCGTGAGAAGCCGGTCCCAGCCGGCGTAGGCCAGTCCGACCTGCTCCTGGGCGACGATCCGCAGACCGTAGTCCACAGCCTGTGCACGCTCGGCCGCGGCGGCCGCCACCCCGCGCTCCATCTCGGCCGCGTGGGCCCGGCAGCCGCGCAGGAGCAGCCGGGTCACCCAGCCGACGCCGGCCAGCACCGTACGGACGAGGGGACCGTGCGTCGGGGCGGAGCTGACGGCGACGGCGGCGTCCAGGCCGCGGACGAAACGGCGGGCCGCGGCTATGTCCGGGTGCGCCGACGGGCCCGTACCCGCGACGACCGGGGCGAGCACCGCCCGTAGCTCCCCCACCCGCATCCACCACAGGAACGGTGAGCCGATGACCAGCACGGGCGCGGTGGGGGCACGATGGCGGCGGTGCGAGGACAGGCCGGAGGGGATGCCGGGCGCGACGCCGGTCCCGGTCGGGACGCCGGACGCCCCTTCTCGGGCGTCGGCCGTCTCGTGGCCGCTGCCGGGACCGCGTCCGCCGGGGCCGGCGGCGCCCGACGCCCCGCTCGACGTGCCGCCGGACGGTGACGTGGCGGCCGACGAGGTCCCGGGCGAGGTGGCGGCCGATGCGGTGGAGGTGTGGCTGCCGGGTGAGGTGTGGGACGGGTGGGTGCGGTCCTCCAGCCAGCTGTCGCAGTCGGGGGTGAGCGCTATCGCGGAGGGGGCGGGGACGTCGAGGCGGTCCGCCAGGTCGCGGACCAGGCGGTAGAGGTCGGGCGCGGCTTCCTCGGTGATCGGGACGGTGGGGCTCACGGCGGGCCGGGCCCGGGCCACGACGAGCGCGATACCGGCGGCGGCGAGCAGGACGAGGGCGGCGAGGCCGGAGACCACCCAGCGTGCCGTGGACCAGAACGGTCCGGTGAGGTGGCCGGTGGAGACGCCGGCCACCAGGACGACCGCGACGGCGGCCGGCAGCAGAGCCACGGCCGACGCGCGGCTGCGGACGCGCAGCACGGCGAGGGCCCGCGAGCGCGCTGCCCGCGCACCCGCCTCCTCACCACCCGCCATACCGCTCACGATGCGACGTCACCCCCTGCTGTCCCGTGCGGCGTGCGCCGCGACGGCTTCCCGTCGGCGTCGTGGCCGCCGACTGCCCTGACGTTGCTCACTCCCCCACTGTGGCACCCACGACTGACATCGCAATGCCGGTGGGCCAAGTGCCGGAACACTTGCGCCGCACCCTAGTTGGGGCCTCGGCGCCCGTCAGCCGGATGGCCCATCGGTCACTCGATGGAATGGCTTTGGGGAGAGGTGATCGAAGCGGGGAGGGACCAGGGGCCCGCGGTTCCAAGGGCTCCGAGAGCGCTCGGGAGGGGGCTCGGTGGGGGTGACGGGGGGCCGGTGGGGGTGACGGGGGGCCGGTGCGGGTGACGGGGGGCCGGTGGGTGGCCAAGTGGGGACCGTGAGCCTTTGGACGCGCGGGGCGCACGGCGCTCGGGGGCCGCGCACGGCACCTCCGTCACGCGATGCGTCAGGTGCCCCGCGCAGAGCCCGGGTACGTCTGTCAGGCCGTCTGTCAGGCCGTCTGTCAGGCCTCGGCCGCCGCCTTCGCGGCGATGTCCGAGCGGTGCTGGGAGCCGTCCAGGCCGATGCGGGCGACGGCGGTGTACGCGCGGTCGCGGGCCTGGGTGAGGTCCTTGCCGGTGGCCGTGACGGACAGGACGCGTCCGCCCGCGCTGACCACGGCGTCGCCGTCGCGCCTGGTCCCGGCGTGCAGCACGTACGCGTGCGGCGCGTCCACGGCGGCCACCTCGTCGAGCCCGGTGATGGGGTCGCCGGTGCGCGGGGTGCCGGGGTAGTTGTGCGAGGCCACGACCACCGTGACGGCCGCGTCGTCGCTCCAGCGAAGGGGTTCGAGGTCGCCGAGGGAGCCGTTGGCGGCGGCGAGGAGGACACCGGCCAGCGGGGTCTTCAGTCGGGCCAGGACGACCTGGGTCTCCGGGTCGCCGAAGCGGGCGTTGAACTCGATGACCCGTACGCCCCGGCTGGTGATCGCCAGACCGGCGTAGAGCAGGCCGGAGAACGGGGTGCCGCGGCGGCGCATCTCGTCGACGGTCGGCTGAAGCACGGTCTGGAGGACCTCGTCGACCAGCTTGGGGTCGGCCCAGGGGAGGGGGGAGTACGCACCCATGCCGCCGGTGTTGGGGCCCTCGTCGCCGTCCAGCGCGCGCTTGAAGTCCTGGGCGGGCTGGAGCGGGAGGACGGTCGTGCCGTCGGTGATCGCGAAGAGGGAGACCTCGGGGCCGTCCAGGAACTCCTCGATGACGACGCGACCGCAGGCCAGCGCGTGCTCGCGGGCGGCGCCGAGGTCCGGGGTCACGACGACGCCCTTGCCGGCGGCCAGTCCGTCGTCCTTCACGACGTAGGGGGCGCCGAAGGCGTCGAGGGCCTCGTCGATCTCCTGGGCGGTGGTGCAGACGTACGACCGCGCGGTGGGCACGCCCGCGCCGGCCATGACCTCCTTGGCGAAGGCCTTGGAGCCCTCCAGCTGCGCGGCCTCCCCCGAGGGGCCGAACACCGGGATGCCCGCCTCGCGCACGGCGTCGGCGACACCCGCGACCAGGGGGGCCTCCGGGCCCACGACCACCAGGTCGGCCTCCAGTCGGGTGGCCAGCGCGGTCACGGCGGCGCCGTCCAGCGCGTCCACCGCGTGCAGCTCGGCGACCTCCGCGATGCCGGCGTTGCCGGGGGCGCAGTGGAGCGCGGTGACGTCGGAGTCGAGGGACAGAGAACGGCACAGCGCGTGCTCGCGGGCACCGCTACCGATGACGAGGACCTTCACGGGGCCAGCCTAACCGGCTGGGCGGGGTGGGTTTGTGGGGGCTTCCGAAGAGTGGGACGGCGGGGGTTTGTGGGTCAGACGAAAGGGGCGACGGCGGTGGGCCGGGACCGGCTTGCTCCCGGTCCCCGCAGACGCGTCGCCCTTGCTCCCGGTCCCCGCGGACGGGTAACGCTGCTCGCGGTCCCCGCAGACGCGTCGCCCTTGCTCCCGGTCCCCGCGGACGGGTAACGCTGCTCCCGGCCCCGCCCACGGACGGCGCTGTCGCTCGCACTCCCCGCCCGGCTCCGTACGGTCCCGCCCCGCTACTCGTTCGCGATCTCCTCCACGACCGTCGCGCCCAGTTCGCGGACGATCAGTTCGTGGCCGGAGAGGGCGGATTCGTCGAGGTCGGGGTCGTCGTCCTCGGGAATGTCGTCCTCGGGGGAGACCGGCGGGGGCTCCGGGGCCGCTGGGGGTGTGGGCGCGGCGGTGGGTGCGGCCGGGCCCGGCTGCTGGGGTCTCGGCGGGGCCGGGGTGGACGCGGCGGGCGGGTGGGGGGCCGAGGGCGAGGCCTGGGGCGGGGCGGGGCGGGACGCCGGGTCGGGGGAGCCGTAGCCGCCGCCCGCTCCACCGCCGTAGCCACCGCCCCCGCCGTACCCACCGGGGGCCGGGGGCGCGTAACCGCCGGCCGGGGCCGAGCCGCCGCCCGATGTGTCGACGAGCGCCTCGATCTTCCAGTGGACGTTGAACTGCTCGCCCAGCGCCGCGCGCAGGACGTCCTCGCTGCCGCTGCTCGCGAAGTTGTCCCGTGCGCCCGCGTTGACGAAGCCGATCTGGAGGGTCGTGCCGTCGAAGCCGGCGACGTGCGCGTTCTGGCTGAGGAGGATCCAGGTGAACCGGCGGCGGTTCTTCACGGCCTCCAGGATGTTCGGCCACAGCATGCGGGGGTCCAGCCCGCCGGGGGCCGGGGTGTACGCGGCCGGGGCGGACCGGTCCGCCGGGGGCGGAGTCGGCCGGCCGTGTGCGGCGGACGGGGGCGCGGCGGCCTGGCCCGGCGCGGAGCCGGACGGACCTCCGGGCGCCGCTCCACCACCGGCGGGCGCGGCCGTGGGCCACCCACCGGGGCGCCGCCCGCTGCCGGCGGCGGCCGGCGTGGGCCACGAACCGGGACCGGCGGCAGGAGCGGCCTCCGGCGCCGCGGCGGCGGGGGTGTTCGGGTGAGCGTGAGGCGGGGCGGCGGCCGTCCCTGCCTCTCCCGACTGTCGTGACTGGGCGGCGGGCTCGGCGGGCGCGTTGCCCGGCGGAGCCCCCTGCGGGGCAGCGGCGGCGGCCGGGGCGGCCCCGGCGGGACCACCCGCGCCCGGCCCTGCGAAACCACCGGCGCCCCCGGCACCGTACGCGTCCGGACCCGGCCCCCCGGCGGGACCGCCTGCGGCCGCGGGCGCTCCCTGAGCACCGGGCATCCCCGACCCCCCGGGCACCCCGGCGGTCCCCGGCGCCCCCTGGCCTCCGGGCGCCCCCGCGCCCCCGGCACCGCGCACAGCGGCCCGAGCCGCGGCCGGCCCGCCCCCCGGCGGCACCGGCGGACCGGGAACGACCGGCGGGGCCATGCCCATGCCCATCGGCGCGCCCGCCGCCCCCCCGTGGACGTCGGGCCCGGGGGCGTACCCCATGGCCGGGCCGGGGCCGGACGCGGAGAAGTTCACGCCGCGCTCCAGCCGGTCCAGGCGGGCCATGACGGAGCGTTCGTCGCCGTAGGTCGCGGGGAGGAGGACCCGGGCGCAGATCAGTTCCAGCTGGAGGCGGGGGGAGTTGGCGCCCCGCATCTCCGTGAGTCCCTCGTTGACGAGGTCGGCGGCGCGGCTCAGCTCGGCGGCGCCGAAGACGCCGGCCTGGGCCTGCATCCGCTCCAGGACGTCCGCGGGGGCGTCGATGAGCCCCTTCTCGACGGCGTCGGGCACGGCGGCCAGGATCACCAGGTCACGCAGCCGCTCCAGCAGGTCGGCGACGAACCTCCGCGGGTCGTTGCCGCCCTCGATGACACGGTCGACGACCTCGAAGGCGGCGGACCCGTCACCCGAGGCGAAGGCCTCGACGACCGAGTCGAGCAGCGACCCGTCCGTGTAGCCCAGCAGGGACGTGGCCATGGCGTATGTCACACCCTCGTCCGTCGCGCCGGCCAGCAGCTGGTCCATGACGGACATCGAGTCACGCACGGAACCGGCGCCCGCGCGCACCACCAGCGGGAGGACGCCCTCCTCGACGGGGATCTTCTCCTTGCCGCAGACCTCGCCGAGGTAGTCGCGGAGCGTGCCCGGCGGGACGAGCCGGAACGGGTAGTGGTGCGTGCGCGAACGGATCGTCCCGATGACCTTCTCGGGCTCGGTCGTGGCGAAGATGAACTTGAGGTGCTCCGGGGGCTCCTCGACCACCTTCAGCAGTGCGTTGAAACCGGCGGACGTGACCATGTGGGCCTCGTCGATGATGTAGATCTTGTACCGGCTGGCGGCCGGTCCGAAGAACGCCTTCTCGCGCAGCTCACGGGCGTCGTCGACACCACCGTGCGAGGCGGCGTCGATCTCGATCACGTCGATCGAACCCGGGCCGTTGCGCGCCAGGTCCTGGCACGACTGGCACTCGCCGCAGGGGGTGGGCGTGGGGCCGTTCTCGCAGTTCAGACAGCGCGCGAGGATACGGGCGCTGGTCGTCTTGCCGCAGCCGCGCGGCCCGCTGAACAGGTACGCGTGATTGACCCGGTTGTTCCGCAGCGCCTGCTGCAGCGGGTCGGTGACATGCTCCTGCCCGATGACCTCGGCGAACGACTCCGGGCGATAGCGGCGGTACAGCGCGAGAGACGACACGCCTACGAGGTTATAGGCGCCCACTGACAACCCGGACGCGGCCGAAGCGGGACCGGACGCCGAGCGGACCGTCTCCCGGGACGTCGACCCGGCTCGCTCCCCGAGCCCCCTCTGCCGGGCCGCGGCCCCTGGGCAACGAAAGACCCCTCACGCACCCGCCAGAGCCGACCTACCCTTGCTGCCTTCCGGCCCTGGGGGAGTTCAGTCAGATAGCGCCGCGTGAGGGGCTACGCCCAGCCTACCCGATCCCCCGACCCCGCCCGCCCGCCTCCCCACCTCGACGCCTCCCCCTCGTCACCGAGGGGGAACGCGTTCGCAAGCACCCTCCGCCGTCATGTAATGTTTCCGGCGGAGGATTCGCCTAGAGGCCTAGGGCGCACGCTTGGAAAGCGTGTTGGGGGCAACCCCTCACGAGTTCGAATCTCGTATCCTCCGCAGCCGCCTGAACAGGCGAAACGAAGACCCCGGACCGCTTGGCGGCCGGGGTCTTCGGCGTGCCCAGGTCTCAGTTTTGGTCTCACTTATACCTCGCCAAGGCCAACCCGGGAGCTGCCCTCGATCATCCAGGAGGCGCTGCGCCCCCTGCGTGACCAGCGCACCGGCTCCCGTACCCGGCTGCTGCTGTGCGGCTCGGCGCTGTCCTTCATGGGCAGGGTGCTCTCAGGTAACGCCCCACTGCGCGGACGGGCTGGGCTGGAGCTGGTCGTCCGCCCCCTGGACCACCGCCTCGCCGCCGAGTTCTGGGGCATCACCGACCCCCACTTGGCCATGAAGGTGAACGCGATCGTCGGCGGCACCCCCGCCTACCGGCGCGAATTCGCACGCGGCGACACCCCCAACGGGCGGACGACTTCGACGACTGGGTCGTCCGTACCGTCCTCAATCCCGAGACCCCCTCTTCCGCGAGGCCCGCTATCTGCTCGCCGAAGAACCCGACCTTCGCGACACCGCCCTGTACCTGTCCGTTCTGGCCGCCGTCGCCGACGGCAACGCCACCCGCGGGGGCATGGCCGGCTATCTGGAACGCAAAGCCACCGACGTTGCGCACCCCATCAACGTCCTCGAAGACGCGGGTCTGCTGCACCGTGACGCCGACGCGTTCCGCGACAACCGGCCCACCTACCGCATCGCCTAGCCACTGATCGGCTTCTACCCCGCGATCATGCGTCCGGTCTGGGACCAGCTCGAACGCCCGGGCAGTGCGCCACGGGTCTGGCAGGCCAGCCGCCGACGCTTCGTCAGCAACGTCCTCGGACCTCATTTCGAACAGGTCTGCCGCGAATGGGCCCTCCATCACGCCGACCCCGAACTGCTCGGTGGTTTGCCCGCCCGCGTCGGGCACGGCATCGTCCACGACCCCAAGGCCCGCACCGGCCACGAGGTCGACGTGGCGGTCATCGGCATCGCCGACGGCGCCAAACCGCCGCTCCTGGCCATCGGCGAGGCCAAGTGGAACGACACCATGGGCAAGGCCCACATCGACCGCCTCCGGCACGTCCGCGACCTCATCGCTCTGGCCGGACGCTACGACACGAGCCGCGCCCAGCTCATCTGCTTCAGCGGAGCCGGATTCAACGACAAAGCACGCGCTATTGCCGAGGCCGACCCCTGCGTCCAGTTGATCGGCCTGGCAACGCTCTACAGCCAGGGCTGATGCATACCTTCATCCATCCCCAGCTGGCCTCTGTACGGTCTCTCCCCAGCCAGCCACACCTGGACCAAGGGACGGGTGCCGCAGTCGCCCGGAGCCGCAACCCCATCAACCGCCCACCTTGACTTCGGATCGCCTCCTGGGGTTCGGCCAGAAGCGAATTCATCACATTCAGGGCCGCCTTCTGACGCCGGAAAAGCCGCAGCGCGGGGCAGTACAGGCTGCGGTGTACACGAACGCCGAAGCCCTGGCCGGAGCACCGCTTTGCCGCAGCCACCCATCCACCTCATCTGGGCTGGTGAGGCTGCAACTTGAGCTGCTTGACCAGATTCTGCGGGGTGGGCTGGAGGCGACGGGAAGACGACTGCTCCGGGTACAGATCGTGGTGGACTGCGCGAGCGACTCCTTCAATGGTGCCTATCCCGTAAATCCACCCCGATTCTGCCGGATGGCCGTCAGGGACTCTGTTGTTCTCGGTGAGGACAACAAGCCCGTAGTCGTAGTCGTCCCCAGTGAACGCAGCCATGCTGTTCACCTTCCAGTCGAGCCTGTCGTAGGGGTCTACACCAGGATTGTCGGAGCGCCGCAGCCAGCCGTTCTTGACATGGACGACAGCGTTCTGGGGAGCTCCTGCCGGGGCTCCCCATCGCTGGTCACTTTGGACGTGATTCATGAGCTCCAGCGCGTAGGCGCGTGCCTCTTGGGGGAGCACCGGCGCTGCTGTGTCACTGTTGTATGTGAACACCTTCAGAAGTTGAAGCTGATCCGCTGCGGTGACCTGACTGAGACCCCAGAAGCCTTCCTTGTCGAGGATGGTGTTTTTCATTCCCGCCGCGTCGAGAAATTCCTGAATCTTTACCGGGTTTGGGGCGGACGGATTCGTCAGGTCCGAAAGTTTTTTCCAGAGAGTCGTGGCTGCAGCATTGTCCGAAGCAGTGATCATTTTTCTGGCAAGAGCGTCGTCCTCACCGGTCAGGGGCCCCTTGCTCTGGAACAGCAGCGCGCCCAGGATGACCGGCTTTATCACACTTGCCGCGTCCTGCTGCCTGTTCTCGTCGTATGCGCAAGCAATGCCGGTTTTGCGGTCGTAGAGTGCAACCGACGCCACACTGTCGCGACCCTTTAGGGCCTCGTTTATGTCTTTCTCGATGCGCTTGGCCAGGAGGTGCCCAGTCGGCTCGCTGCCATCCGAGGTGCATGCGGCCCCGGCGCCCCCCTGACCGCCAGTCACCGCGGATGCGGCAGCCGGCACCAAGGCCGCGAGGGCTATCACGCCAGCCGCCACCTTTATGTACTTGTACACAGTCAACCCTTCGCGCTTTGTCCACCGAATCTTTACGTCACTCACTTTCGCGAATAACGATGCCGCACAATAACACAAGCGCAGGAAAAGAAATGGGGTCCCATTTCATTCCGTGGAGGGTGATTGGATACGCTTTGGGGTGCCTATCCGCCGAGTGAGTGCGGGTGGAGGTACCACTCGGCACTGCCAGGGCTTCGGCATGGTCGCCTGACATCCGGTTCGTGATTATCTGCCGGCTCAGCGGATTTCCGGGAATGCAGCGACGCTGGTCGAAGCGTACGACAGCAGAACCAGCGCTGGGACTGGGTGCTCTCCGGGCTCAAGGTCGCCGACATCGGGAAGGACGAGGCCCGCCAGGCCCGTCGCCTCCTGGCCGATACCAAGCTGCACAGCCACAAGCCTCGATCTTGCCCACCGACCCGGACTTCGAGACCACTCCGTGGTCACCGCCCGCGACACGGGCATGCGGGTACGACCCGCTACGCTTCTTCACCTGGAGAGTGCTTCTTTCCTTGCAGCTGACAGGACCCTCGAAAAGTCCCATCGTTGCAGGTCAGCAGCATTCTCCGTCTATTCGATCAAAGCTCGGACAGCCCCACTCGCGAAAGTGCGAGGCAAGTACGCGATCGACGCCGTTCTCGCCGTCATCGCGCGACAGCAGAAGGGGCAGGTCACCGTCTTCACCTCGGACGTGGACGACCTGGAACAGCTGGTTCCGACTCGATCGTCGTCAAGAAGGTATGACCCGGCGTCTGGTCTCAGTTCTGGTCTCATTCACCCCCGGTCGACGCCGTCTGAAGCTCCCTCCGGCCAGGCGAAACGGGGAGCCGGACCGCTCATTGCGGTCCGGCCGACATGTCCTGGTTGCAGTTTCGGTTGAACTCATAAGCAACATTTAGGACAAATCGTCAAGCAGGAAAGGCGCACGCTCAGGTCCTCCAGGGCGACCGGCGCAGACCCTGAGAAGCTTGGACACCGAACGCGCTCATGCTCCCGCATCCGTCGATGACGTATTCACCCATCGCGGGCTGACACTGCGGCGACTCTGGTAGCTGCGGATCCACTCGGATCTGTCCATGGTCCCGGAACGATGCCGCGGTCATAGCCCGATCATCCGGACCTTGCTGCCGCACAGCCGGGTCATGTCATCGACATCCGACGTGAGGATGGCGACCGGGCCAGGCTGACGCAAGGCCGCTTCCGCGACGGTGGCGTCGATCGCGTACTTGTGTCCGTGCAGACCGGCGCCCTTGAGCAGTTGGGCCGCCGCCTTGGCCGCCGCCTCCGTGATCGGCTCCACCTTGACCCGGGAGAGCGCCCATTGCAGTCGGGGCAGGTTCACCCTGGTGTGGCTCACCTCGACAATGGTGTTGGCGCTGACGACAAGGTCCGCGCCCATGTCATGGAACACCTGGAACATCGCCAGAACCTTCCGGTCCTGCGCCACCCAGGCCGACAGCCCCTCGCTGTCCAGGACGACGGTCTCGATGTGCCCGCTCACGCTGCGCTCGCGCCGCCGCCGGCCGACGTCGTACCGAAGATCCGCGCCCGCGCCTCGGCCAGCTCTTCCTCGCTGAAGGCCCCGTGCTCGTCCGTGTGGCTGCGCAGGTCGGCCCCCAGGAGCTGGTGCCGGATCTGCCTGGCGACCGCTTCGGCCACGTAGCCGGAGATGTTGCCCGTGATTTTCTTCAGCTCCGCCACCTGCTCGGTGGGGAGTGTCACCGTGATGCGTGTGGTGTCAGCCATAGCTCCAAGCATACTGCGGTATGCGCGCTACGGGTTGTCTGTTCCCGCCGTCGGTCCGGTGAGCGGCAGTCGGGGCGGCTGTCCGTTCGAGCAGGGGCTCAGCTGGGCGGCTGTACGACGCGCCAGTTCAGCGGGCCCAGTAGCGGTATGCCTCGATCCACTGCCAGCCCTCGGGGGCGGGGTCCGGCAGCGGCAGGTCCAGAATTCCGATGTCCTGTCGGACCGACCCCCGGGCGCAGCGTGCGACCACGCGTCCGTCTTCGGCCAGATCGGCACCGACCACGCTCACCTCGACGCCGAGAACAGTCGTGGTGAACGGCACGGCAAGACTCCCGCGATCATCGTGAAGAAGCCGGTGAGCTGCTCATCCTCGCCGTAGGCGTCGACGGTGGCCTCTTCGATCAACGCCTCCAGCACGGCTGGGTCCCAGGTGCTCATGGCCTCACCGTAGCGCTGCGCCGTACGGTTGAGGCCGGTGTGTTCAGCAGTGACGTATCCGTCGCGGCGCCGTCGCCGGCAGTCAAGCCAAGGCCCGTGGTTGCCAGCCTGTGACATTGCCTGGTGGGGTTCGGTAGTGAGCTGCCCAAGGGAAGGTCCGGCCAGCGACAGGGTGGGAGAGAGTGGCACGAGTCGTCGTACGAGAGCCGAGTACGGGCGCGAAAAGCGCACCGCCGCTGGCCCGGCAGGAAACGTCCGCCTTCGTCAGGGAGCTGCTCGGCGTCGGCTGGGCGGCGGTGTTCCTGCCCGGTGAGCCCGCCCGCCTTGGGCGGCTGCTGCTGTGGAAGCCGACCGGGGCGGCAGCCGGAGACAGTACGGCGCCCACCGGCCTCGAGACCGAGGCGGTGGAACTGGTCCTGCCGCACGGCCGCTCGGTCAGGCGGCGCAGGGTCGAGGGTTACGCGGTGCCTGTCGCCGTCGCTGTCTCCGCCCTGGCCACTGCGGAGCCGACGCATCCCTCCGGCGCCGCCTGGCAGGCCGCCACTCGCTTCGCGCTACGGCTGCTCGCCGACGGCCGCCTCCACCCGGCCCTCACCCCCGCCGGTTACGACATTTGGCAGGCGGGCCCTTTCACCGCCGCCCAGCGCCAGACGCTGGACGCCCTGGCCGCCGCCTTCTCGCCACACGCCCACTGCCTGCCCGAGCCTGGCCCTGCTCCGGTACGGATCGCCGAACCGGCTGCGCTGGTAAGCCAGTTCTGCGACGCGGTCGCCGACGAGCTGGTCCGTACACCTGCCGCGCCGCTCGCCATGGGAGCGCTGCCGTACGCCTGGCGCGAGGCCCGTGCCGTGCCCGCCTTGCGGGAATGGGCCGAGGAAACTCAAGTGGCGCTCACCGCCGAGGTCAGTGTCTCCCTGCGCGTGGACGTACCCGAAGGACGCCGACGGCAGTTCCGGGCCGTCCTGCAACTGCACACCGCGGCGGACCCGGCGCTCGTCATCGAGGCCGCACGACTGTGGAGCGAGCCGACCGAAGCGGAGCGACTGCTCGGCCCACGCGCCGAGGCCGAGACCTTGCTCGCCCTGCGCCGCGGCGCCCGCGCCTGGCCCCCGCTGCGGCGGCTGCTCGACGATGCCGCTCCCGATCAGCTCCGGTTGACCGACGACGAAGCCTTCGATCTCCTCGGGGACGCCACGGACGCACTGCGCGCGGCCGGTGTCGACGTTCACTGGCCGCGCGAACTGGTCAAGGCGCTCACCGCGACCGCGGAGATCGGACAGCGCACCGCCCCCGGCTCCGCCGCAGGCGGCCTGCTGGACACCGAGGCCCTCCTCGACTTCCGCTGGCAGGTCTCCCTCGGCGGCGAGCCTCTCACCGAGGCCGAGATGGATGCTCTCGCGGAGTCACGCCGTCCCCTCGTCCGACTTCGGGACCAGTGGGTGGTCGCCGACCCGAAGCTGGTGGCCCGCGCCAAGCGCCGACGGATGGAACCGCTCACCCCCATGGAGGCGTTGAGCGCGGCGCTGACCGGCGAGGCCGAGCGAGACGGTGACCGGGTCCCCTGTGCGGCGGTCGGTGCGCTCGGCGACCTGGTCGCCCGTATCCGCGACCCCGAGTCCCGCACCCCCGTGCCCCAGCCCGCCGCCCTCGAGGCCACGTTGCGCGAGTACCAGAAACGGGGCCTGGCCTGGCTGGCCGAGATGTGCGCACTCGGCCTCGGCGGCTGCCTCGCCGACGACATGGGCCTGGGCAAGACCATCACCCTGCTCGCTCTGCACCTGCACCGCCAGACCGACCCCGCCACCGCCGGCCCCACGCTCGTCGTCTGCCCCACCTCTCTGCTCGGCAACTGGCAGCGCGAGGCCGCCAGGTTCGCACCTTCCATCCCCGTGCGCCGCTACCACGGCGGCGACCGCCACCTGAAGGACCTCGCCGATGACGAGATCGTCCTGGTCACCTACGGTGTCCTGCGCCGCGACCGGGAGACCCTCACCGAGCACGCATGGTCGCTGATCGCCGCCGACGAGGCACAGCACGTCAAGAACCCCTACGCCGTCACCGCCCGTGAGCTGCGCGCCCTGCCCGCCCGCGCCCGCGTCGCCCTCACCGGCACCCCCGTGGAGAACAACCTCTCCGAACTGTGGGCGCTCCTCGACTGGACCACCCCCGGACTCCTCGGCCCGCTCACGGCCTTCCGCGAACGGCACGCCCGATCGATCGAGTCGGGCGAGCACCCACAGGCTGCCGACCGGCTGTCCCGTCTTGTCCGCCCGTTTCTGCTGCGCCGCAGGAAGTCCGACCCGGGCATCGCACCCGAACTGCCCGCCAAGACCGAAACCGACCGTGTCGTACCTCTGACCGCCGAGCAGGCAAGCCTGTACGAGGCAGTGGTCCGCGAAACCATGGCGAAGATCGCCGAAGCCGAGGGCATCGCCCGCCGCGGTCTGGTTCTGAAGCTCCTCACCGCGCTGAAGCAGATCTGCAACCACCCCGCCCAGTACCTGCGCCAGTCGTCACCGCTGCGCGGCCGGTCCGGCAAGCTCGACCTGCTCGACGAACTGATCGACACCATCACCGCCGAGGGCGAGTCGGTGCTGGTCTTCACCCAGTACAAGCAGATGGCGACCCTGCTGGAGAAGCATCTCGCAGAGCGCGGAGTGCCCACCCTCCTCCTGCACGGCGGTACCCCCATCACCGCGCGCGAGGAGATGGTGGACCGCTTCCAGCACGGCGAGGTGCCGGTGTTCCTGCTCTCCCTCAAGGCCGCGGGCACCGGCCTCAACCTCACCCGCGCCACCCACGTCGTGCACTACGACCGCTGGTGGAACCCGGCCGTCGAGGACCAGGCCACCGACCGCGCCTACCGCATCGGCCAGGACAAGCCCGTACAGGTCCACAAACTCCTCGCGGAGGGCACCGTGGAGGACAAGGTGGCGAAGCTTCTCGAGTCCAAGCGCGCGCTCGCCGACGCCGTCGTCGGCTCCGGTGAGGCCGCCCTGACCGAACTGTCCGATGCCGACCTCGCCGAACTCGTCGCCCTGGGGAGGCAGACATGAGCCCCGCTGTCCCCAGTCCGCGCCGTGCGCCCGCCCGCGGCAAGCGAGCCTTCGCCGCGACCTGGTGGGGCCAGGCATGGGTGACGGCCCTGGAGGACTCCACCCTGGACTCGGGGCGCCTGTCCCGCGGACGTACCTACGCCCGCCAGGGCATGGTCGGCGCCGTCACCATCGCCCCCGGCCAGGTCAAAGCCGTCGTCCAGGGCAGCAGGCCCCGCCCCTACCGCTCCGCCGTCCACCTGCCCGTCCTCACCGACGCCCAATGGGGCACTCTCCTCGACACCATCGCCGCCCGAGTTGGGCATCTCGCCGCCCTCCTCGACGGCGAGATGCCCGCCGAACTCGTCGACGACGCCCACCAAGCAGGCGTCCCCTTGCTCCCGCAGCCCGCCGAACTCGATCCCGAATGCTCCTGCCCCGACTGGGGCTACCCCTGCAAACACGCCGCCGCGCTCTGCTACGCCATCGCCGCCACCATCGACGCCGACCCATTCGTGCTCTTCGCGCTGCGCGGCCGCGGTCGCGAGGAGGTCTTCGCCCAGCTGCGCGCACTCCGTACGGCGGCACAGGAGACCGCCGCCCCACCGGCACCGGCCGGCATCCCGGCAGCCGCCGCGTACGCCCGCTGGGCCGAAGAGCCCCCCGAACTGCCCGAACCCCCGGAACCCGCCGCCCACACCACAGCACTGCCCGTCGCCCCGCCATCCGGCACCGGTCTGGCCGCCGCGGACCTGGAACGCCTCATGGCCGACGCCACCGCGCGCGCCGCCCGGCTCCTCGCGGGCGACACCGCCGACCTTCACCTGACCCAGCACCAGGACGCCGTCCGCATCGCCGCGAGCAACCCCGGACCCGAGTGGTTCCACCACCTGATCCAGAACACCGGCACCAACCCCACTGCCTTCGCACGCCTCACCCGCGCCTGGCGCCACGGCGGCCCCACGGGTATCACCGTCGCCGAACAGCCCCACACCCCCGACCCGACGGTGATGAAAGCCACCCGCACCGCCCTGGCCGCGGCCCTCGCCGAGATGACCGACTTCCCCCCACACCTCAGAACCTGGCGCAACCGCCTCACCCTCACCCACCACGGCATCCAACTGCGCCTGGGCCCCGACGCTCGCTGGTACCCCTACCTCCGGGACGACGACGGCGAATGGTGGCCCGCGGCACCAGCCGACAGTGACCCGGTCACCGCGCTCACCGCGGCCTGGTCGCAGAAGGGGGAGTAACGAGGCGATTCCCCGCTGACCAGGAATCACGAACAGAAGCCGGACACACTCACGCTGCTCCACTTCCGTGGTTGCGGTTCTGGTTGCATTCACCTGCGTACAGCACCGTTCAGAACCCCCGCCCTGACCCGCTGAACCGCAGGTCAGGACGTTGCCGTACGCGCCGGGACCCCCAGACGAACATGTGGAAAGCGTGTGGGGGGGGCAACCCCTCACGAGTTCGAATCTCGTATCTTCCGCAGTCGCCTGACCGGCACCATGAAAGACGAACCGCCCGGCCACGCCACCGTTCGCGGCACAGACTGGTAACGGAGGCAGGGGCGGGCGGCGAACGGGTGGGCTCACCTGGGCGCGGAGTGCAGTTCGCGTACCAACTGCGGGGTGAGCAGCTCGCCGGCGCGGTCGGCGAGGACGGCCATTTCGTAGCCGACGAGGCCCACGTCGCACCCTTCGGCGGCGAGCACGCCCAGGCAGCTGCCGTCGCGGATACGACCGACCATGAGGAAGCCCCCCAGCATTTCGATCATGACGAGCTTCATGCCGTGGAAGCCGTGTGCCGTCGCCGCGTTCTGGGCGAGGCTGGTGATGCCGGAGACGACGGCGGCCAAGTGGTCGGCGTGATCTCGTCCGAGGCTGTCCGAGGCGGCCATGAGCAGGCCGTCAGAGGAAACGGCGACGGCATCGGTGACGCCGTCGGCGGTGCGCACGAACTCCGAGACGAGCCAGCCGAAACTCTGGACGGCGGTGGTCACGATGACGCTCCTTGGGGGTTTCTGGCTTCGGCGCGGGCGACACCTGCTCGGAAGCCGTTGAGCAGAGAGGAGACAGCGGGCCTGGCGGGTGGGGGTGAGGGGGAGGGGCCCTCCACGGCGGCGAGCAGGCGCCCGGGGAGGACAAGAAGGGCGGACAGGCCGCCGCCAGGAGTGTCGAAGAGGTGGACTTGAGCGCCTTCACCGAGACGGTGGGCGATTCGGCCGACGACGAGGTGGCCGAGGAACCGAGTGGGTGCGGCAACCAGGCTCTCCTCGCCGGAGTCGGAGAGGAGGGCGCCCGCACGTGCTTTGTCGGCTTCGGACATGCCGATGCCGTGGTCGACGACACCGAAGGAGTACGTGTCGTCCTCGGCGTCGTACCAGCCGTGCACCTCGACCAGTTCGGTCGGGGGCGAGAAATTCAGTCCGTTCTCGATGAGTTCGGCGAGGAGGTGGGCGACATCTGCGACGGCGTGCCCACGCACCCGCACCCGCTCCACGGTCGCGATCAGAACTCGACGGTACTGCTCCACCTCGGCGACTGCGGACTGGACGACCTCCAGACTGTCGGCGGGTGCTGCCGTG
The DNA here is from genome assembly GCF_900290235.1 of Streptomyces sp. MA5143a. Lineage (GTDB taxonomy): Bacteria > Actinomycetota > Actinomycetes > Streptomycetales > Streptomycetaceae > Streptomyces. The sequence continues at coordinate 318,397 of NZ_OLMK01000026.1, read as the reverse complement.
GCCCGCGGCGAATTCTGCCCGGCCAGGACCAGCAGGCTTTCAGCGTTGCGCCGCATACGGGTGGCGAGGTGGTCGAGCTCGAAGAGCTCGGCGAGGGCGTCCGGGTCGAGTTCCTGCCGTTCCAGGCGGGTGATGAGGCTGAGCTGGCGACGCACCAGGCTCTGGTTCCTGCGGCCGAGATTGGCGAGCGATTCCGTGGTGTTGCGACGCAGGCCGGCCTGCTGGGCAGCCAGCTGGAGGGCCGTGTGCTCAACCTGCTGCAGGGACGCCGCGACCTCGGCGATCTCGGCCGCACCGCCCAGCAGCCGCGCATCGGGATTGTCCCGTACGTTCTCCGACGGGAGGAGCTGAGCATGGTCCTGCGGGGACTGCTGGATACGGGCGACGGCTGCGGGCAGCCGGCGGCGCGCCACGTCGTGAGCGGTCTCGGCGAGCCCACGGAGCGGGCGCGTGAGGGACCGGGAGGCAACAGCGGCGAGGCCCGCGACAAGGCCGACGATGAGCGTGCCCGCGACGAGATATGCGGCGAGGGTCAGCTCGGCGTCGTGGCTGAGCCGATCGGCCCGGTCCCGTACGCCGTCACCGACCGACTGCTGGACGGCGTACAGATCGTCGACGAGCACGGTCATCGCGTCCCACCAGGTGCCGGCGTCGGCGCGCAGGGGGGAGCCGTCGGCGGCGCCTTCCGCCTGTTTCTCGTAGGCGGTGGCACGTTCGGCGTCCTCGGTTGCGAAGGCTCTCTCCAGTGCCGCGTGTTGAGGTGCGGTCGCGACCTGCCGGAAGCGGGCGAGGGCGGCGACGCGTGTGGCTCGCACCTCGATGAAGTCGATGTACGCACGGCCGCGGAAGGCGCCTTGGGCGAACACACCGTTGAGGAGTCCGCGTTCGAGAGCGACGGACTCCGTGATGGCGGCCAGCTCGCGCAACGCGGCCAACCCGTCACGCAGTTGAGGGTCGGCGCCGGTCGCGGTCTCCGCCACCGGATCGACGGCGTTCAGGGCGTTGACGGCGCTGGTGTAGAAGGTGAGGGTCGCGGCCTGGCCGGCGGTGCCTCTGTCGGCGGCGGCTCGGATGTCGGCGAGACGCCGCAAGTGCCGCTGGACGACGTCCTCGACGGCGCTTTCACCGCGCATACGGCGCAGTGCCGTGTCAACGCGCTTTCGTGTGGCGGAAAGCGGTGGGCGGAACTCCTTCTCACCGCCCAACAGGCCGCTGGTCAGACCGCGTTCGCGCTGCAGCTGGTGCACCAGGGCCTGGATGCGCAGACTGAGGCCCACCTCGGCACGGGTCGTCCGGGCATCGCCGAGGGCCTCGGCGCTGCCGTGCACGGCGAGACCGGCCACCGTCAGCAGCAAGCAGATCGGCACCGCTATGACCACCGCCACCCGGCCCCTGATGCTGCGCCAGCCAGGCATCGGCCGTCGTCCGGGAGTCGTTCGGCCCCCGTGGCGGCGCGCTGAACCGCCCTTGCCGAATCTGCCCTTGCCGATCGCGGCAAGCCTGCCGCGCCACGGCCGTACGGGCATCCACACCCTCATGTCACGAAGTTAGTCCGACCGCCGTAGCGGCCGGTTTCCTGCCTGTTAGACCGCGTGGGACATTCCGTTGCGCCGCTCTCACACCGCAGAGCAAGAGGTTGTGACCGCGGAATGGTCGAGCCCAGGGGTGTGGGGGCGGGAGCGTGACGAACGTGGCTCTATGGGCAGCCGCCCCTCCGCGCCTTCGTACTGGACCGCGAAGCCCTGTCCCTTGCGGTACGCGACGACAGGAAGACGATCGCCTGGCTCGACCTCGCGGCCGGGGGTGGGGCCGAGGTGGTGCCGTCTCTCTTGACGCTGGTCGAGGCGTTCGACGGCAGGACTACCGAGCAGCGCTGGGACTGGGTGCTCCCGGCTCAAGGTCGCCGACAAGTCGAATCTCGTATCCTCCGCCAGTGCCTCACCGGGCACGATGTCGAAGGGCCCCACCGTTCGCGGTGGGGCCCTTCGACGTTGCGGAAGGGTGGGCGAGTGAATCTCAGGGACATGAGTGCGCGAGTACTGGGCCTTCGTGTCCGAGGGCCCCGAGGTGTTCGTGGGTCGGGCCACGCTCGCCCGCGTGGAGAGCTTCTTGATCGGCTACGACGCCCACGCCCGGCGGCACGGCGGCCGCGGGCTCGACGGCTGGCGTGACTGGCTGGTGGCCAAGCGCGGCCGGGAATGCAACCACGCGTGGATGGGTCTGGTCCGTCACATCGCGCTTCCCGATGAACCCTGGGATCACTGGCAGCTCTCACCCGAGCAGGAAGAACGTGTCATCACGACACTTTTCGCGCTGCTCGACGACTTCCTCGCGGAGCACGAAGGGGGGCCGCACACACTCTGACCTCTCCGCATGGAGTTCATCGTGGAGCGGCGGGTGGAGCCGGGCGGGCCTCGGGATCTCCGGTGCCCGCGCTGCCGCCTCGCTCAGTTGGATCGTGTACGCGAAGGGGTCCAGGAATCGCGTGTCGCCCTACGCTTCTACGACCAGCGACCAGCGACCAGCGACCAGCCACCAGCCACCAGCCACCAGCCACCAGCGGGGCAACGTGGGTCTCTTCGTCGGAGCCGCGAGGGCAGTGACGGTCGGCTGTGGCAGATCGGATGAGGGAGGCATGAACAGGATCGCGTCCGACCGTACGACCGGTGTTCTGCCCGACGCCGCCGTCGTGCAGCGCCGGGTGTTGCGGGTGTTGGTCGCTTCTCAGGTTCTTTCCGGGGCCGGGCTCGCCGCCGGTGTCACCGTGGGGGCGCTGCTCGCCCAGGACATGCTCGGTGCCACCGGTCTCGCCGGGTTGCCGAGTGCGCTGTTCACCGCGGGGTCCGCGTTGACCGCCGTCGTCGTCGGTCGGGTCTCCCAGCGCCACGGGCGTCGGCCCGGACTGGCCGCCGGTTACCTCACGGGGGCCGTCGGCAGCCTCGGCGTCATCACCGCCGCCGTCCTGGACAGCCCCGTCCTGCTGTTCGTCGCCCTGTTCGTCTACGGTGCCGGAACCGCCACCAACCTCCAGGCCCGCTACGCCGGGGCCGACCTCGCGCCCCGCGACCACCGCGCCCGGGCCGTGTCCACCGTGCTGGTCGCCACCACCCTCGGGGGCGTCGCCGGACCCAACCTCGCAGCCCCCACCGGCACCTTCGCCGAGAAGCTCGGCATCCCCGGGCTGGCCGGCCCGTTCCTGCTGTCCGGTGTCGCCTACGCGCTCGCCGCGCTCGTCCTCGCCGTCCGACTGCGCCCGATCCACTGCTCACGGCCCGTGCCCTCGCCGACGCCGGGCCGGAGGGAGGCGCCCCCGCCGACGGGACCACCACGGGCACCACCGACCGCGAAGGCCGCGGCGGCGTGGTCCTCGGGGCGCTGATCATGGTCCTCACCCAGCTCGTCATGGTCGCGATCATGACGATGACGCCGGTGCATCTGCACGACCACGGCCACGGCACCGCCGCCTCCGGCGTCGTGATCGCCGTCCACATCGCCGCCATGTATCTGCCCTCGCCGCTGACGGGCTGGCTCGTCGACCGCTTCGGCCGACTGCGGATCGCGGCCGCCTCCGGCCTCACCCTGCTCGCCTCCGGGCTGCTCGCCGCCACCGCGCCCGGCGACTCCGTCGCCCTCCTCGCGCTGGCCCTGGCGCTGCTGGGTCTCGGCTGGAACTTCGGCCTCGTGTCGGGCACCGCGATCATCACCGACGCCGTGCCGCTCGCCACCCGCGCCAGGACGCAGGGCATGGTCGACGTCTCCATCGCCGTCGCCGGTGCCACCGGCGGCATCAGCTCGGGCCTGGTCGTCGCCGCCTCCGGCTACCCCGTCCTCGCCCTCACCGGCGGTGTCCTCGCACTCGCGGTCCTGCCCGCCGTCGCCGTCACCGCCTACCGGCGCTGAACCCCGGCGGTCGCAGGGCGCGGGCTGCCGTTCACACGTCCCCCGGCCAGTCCCCCGGCTCCTGGGTGCGCGGCAGGACGCTGGTGGTGAGGCGGCGGTAGGCCGCTCGGGCCTGGAGGAGGCGGGCCAGGGTCGTGCCGGTGAGGGCCGCCGTGAGGAGGCAGACCAGCCAGAACATGTCGCGGGGGTTGGCCCAGGTGAGGACGCCGACCGGCGGTATGGCGAAGCCGTTGAGGAAGAGCCAGCACAGGGCGGCCGTGCCGGGGGCGGCGGTGAAGCGGGCGTAGACGCCGAGCAGCGCGGACAGCAGGGACAGCGCGGTCAGGGCCAGGCCGGGGCGGTCCGTGCCGACCAAGGCGTTGAGGAGGGCGACCAGCGCCATCGCGCCGGCGAACGCCGTGGCCCACACCAGCGGTGTGGAGACGGGCTGGGGTACGGGGCGGGGGCCGGTGGCCAGGGACACCCACTGGATCATGCCTGCGCTTCCTTTCGGTCCTTCCCCCGCTGCCCGGGCGGAGCCGCGGCCGGAGCGGGCGCGGCGGCGGATGTCGACGGCCTCGGTCCGCATGACCGCCGACAGGGGGGTACTGGGCAGGTCACCGGCGTCAACGCCGGAGGGGCCGGACGGGGATTGTCCCATCGGGGACTCAATCTCGCCTCGGCCAGGCCGTCTCGGGTCTCGTTAGGGTGGCACCCATCGGGTTTCCGAAGACATGTCCGAACCAGACAGGGGGCCAGCCGTGGGTGCTCCGCGCCTCAGCAGTACGCCGTTGCCGGGGATCGGTGTGCGGTACGACCTCAACACCCGTGAGCACCGGCGGCTTTCGGTCGTGGCGCACCGGGACGGGTCACGGACGTTCAGCGCGTACCGGGAGGACGATCCCGACGCGTGCGCGCTGTCGGTACGGCTGACGGGGAGCGAGGCGACGGCCCTCGTGGACGCGTTGATGCCGGACCACCACAGCCCCAACCTGCTGTCCACGACGGAACTGGGCCTGGTCGCCGAGCGGATCGAACTGGCCTCGACGTCGTACTGGAACGGGCGGGTCCTCGGGGACACCCGGATGCGGACCGACACGGGCGCGTCCATCGTGGCCGTGCTGCGGCGGGCGGAGGCGATTCCGTCACCGGCACCGGACTTCCGGCTGGCCGGCGGGGACACCCTCATCGTGATCGGCACCCGTGAGGGTGTGGGGGCGGCCGCCGCGATACTCGGCCGGGAGTGAGCGGCCCATGCACCTCTCCGCTCAGCTCTCCGCGTCCCTCGCCGCCCAGGCTCCCCAGCAGCTCGCCTCGCCCGTGCGACTCGCCGCCGAGTCCTCCGGGCACTCCTCCGCCGTCTTCCTCATCGAGTTCGGCGCGATCATCCTCGGACTCGGGCTGCTCGGGCGGTTCGCCGCCCGGTTCCGGCTCTCGCCCATCCCCCTGTATCTGCTGGCCGGGCTCGCCTTCGGGGAGGGCGGGCTGCTGCCGCTCGGCACGAGCGAGGAGTTCGTGGCGATCGGCGCCGAGATCGGCGTGATCCTGCTGCTGCTCATGCTCGGCCTGGAGTACACCGCCAGCGATCTCGTCTCCAACCTCAAGACCCAGTACCCGGCCGGTCTGGTGGACGCCGCGCTCAACGCGCTGCCCGGCGCGGCGATGGCGTTGCTGCTGGGCTGGGGCCCGGTCGCCGCCGTCGTGCTCGCCGGTGTCACCTGGATCTCCTCCTCCGGTGTCATCGCGAAGGTCCTCGGCGACCTGGGGCGGCTCGGCAACCGCGAGACGCCGGTCATCCTGAGCATCCTGGTCCTCGAGGACCTCTCCATGGCCGTCTATCTGCCGATCGTCACCGCCCTGCTCGCCGGGGTGGGGCTCGCGGCGGGCAGCGCGACCCTCGCCATCGCCCTGGGCACGGCCGGGCTCGTCCTGCTGGTCGCGGTGCGGTACGGGCGTCACATCTCCCGCTTCGTCTCCAACGACGACCCCGAGAAGCTGCTGCTGGTCGTGCTGGGGTTGACGCTCGTGGTCGCCGGACTCGCTCAGCAGCTCCAGGTGTCCGCGGCGGTGGGCGCGTTCCTCGTCGGCATCGCGCTGTCCGGGGAGGTCGCCGAGGGGGCGCACAGTCTGCTGGCGCCCCTGCGGGATCTGTTCGCCGCCGTGTTCTTCGTCTTCTTCGGCCTCCACACCGATCCGGCGAGCATCCCGCCGGTGCTGCTGCCCGCGCTCGTGCTGGCCGTCGTCACCGCGCTGACGAAGATCGCCACCGGGTACTGGGCGGCCCGCCGGGCCGGGATCTCCGCGAAGGGCCGCTGGCGGGCGGGCGGCACGCTGGTCGCGCGCGGCGAGTTCTCCATCGTCATCGCCGGGCTCGCCGTCACCGCCGGCATCGAACCGTCCCTCGGACCGCTGGCCACCGCGTACGTCCTGATCCTGGTCATCGCGGGCCCGCTGACCGCCCGCTTCACCGAGCCGGTCGCCCTGTGGGTGACGGGGCGGCTGGGCAAGCCGGCAGCCGGGCAGCCGGCGGTCGCCACCGCCACGGCGGACGGCGGTGCGCCGTCGGACTCCGCGTCCCTGACCGGAACGGCGCACGACGTCCTGCCGACGGCGGAGGAACGGGACACCGCCGAGCGGCCCTGAGGTCTCGGGGTGGGTCCCGGCTCGGGGATGGGTGCCGGCTCGGGGATGGGTGCCGGCTCGGGGATGGGTGCCGGCACGGGGGTGAGTGCCGGCACGGGGATGGGCCCCGGCTCGGGGATGGGCCCCGGCTCGGGATAGGACCCGGCCCGGGGAGGGGTCCCGGCCGAGGATGAGGGCCCCGGCCGGGATGGGTCCCGGCTCAGGATAGGACCCGGCCCGGGAAGGGGTCCCGGCCGAGGATGAGGGCCCCGGCCGGGATGGGTCCGGCGCGGGATAGGACCCGGCCCCGGGGAGGGGTCCCGGCCCGGAAATGAGTCCCGCCCGAGGATGAGAGCCTCGGGCCGGGATGGGTCCCGGCCCGGGATAGGACCCGGCCCCAGGGAGGGGTCCCGGCCCGGAAATGAGTCCCGCCCGAGGATGAGGGCCCCGGCCGGGATGGGCCCCGGCCGGGATGGGTCCCGGCCCGGGATAGGACCCGGCCCGGGAAGGGGTCCCGGCCCGGAAATGAGTCCCGCCCGAGGATGAGAGCCTCGGCCCGGGATGGGTCCCGGCCCGGGGATGACGGCCCCAGCTCGGGGATGAGGGCCTCGGCCCGGGACAGGCCCCGGCTCGGGATAGGCCCCGGCCCGGAGATGACGGCACCGGCCCGGGAGGGCACCGGCACCGGCCCGGGAGGGCACCGGCACCGGCACCGGATGGGGCCCCGGCCCGGGAGGGGTCCCCTTACTTCTCCGCGGTCTCGTCGAAGCTGGCGAAATACGCGGCGGCCATGTCTTCGTCGGCGTGGCCTTGCGCGGCGGCGCGGGTGAGGCGTTCGGCGCCGGCCTCGGCCACGTCGAGGCGGACCCCGTGGCGCTGTCCCTCCTCGACGATCAGCCGGGCGTCCTTGGCGGCGGTGGCCACGGCGAAGGACGCCGGGGACAGCCTGTCGTCGAGGATGAGCGCGGACTTGGCGCGCAGATAACCCATGTCGAGGGGTCCGCCGTCGATGATCTCGAAGAAGGACCGCGGGTCGACACCGAGGGCCTTGGCCAGGGCGAGTGTCTCCCCGGCCGCGTTGGTGGCGGCGAGCACCCAGCTGTTGGCGACGAGCTTGAGCCGGGTGGCGGTGCCTGCCGCGCCGTCCTCACCGGTCCACACCGTACGGGCGCCCACGGCGTCGAGGACGGGCGTCACCGTGTCCCGCCCCGCCGCCGGGCCGGCCGCGAGGACCGTCAGCTGCCCGGCCTCGGCGGGTTGCCGGGTGCCGAGGACCGGGGCGTCGTAGTACACCAGGCCGTGTTCGCCTGCCAGGGCGGCCAGTTCGGCGACGTCCTCCAGCCCGGCGGTGGTGGACTGTACCCAGGCGGCGCCCGCGCGCAGGGCCGGCCCCGCCTCGCGCATCACGTCCCGCACGGTCGCCCCGTCGTACAGCATCGTGAGGACGACATCGGCGTCCCGGACGGCCTCGGCGGGGGTGTCAACGACGTGGACGCCGTCGGCGGTCAGCGGCTCGGCCTTCTCACGGGTGCGGTTCCACGCGCGGACGGGGTGTCCGGTCCGGGCGAGGTTGCGGGCCATCGCGGCCCCCATGATGCCGGTGCCCAGAACGCCGACGGTCGGCTTGTCGCTCATGACGTGATCTCCCATCAACAACTTCCCGGATCACCGTTCGACTTCTCGCCGTCGGAGCCTACGTCTCCGACCGCGCCGACCGGCGGCTCTCGGTAGGTACGGCGCGGCCCGCCGGGCTCGTGCCCGGCTGAAAGGGGCCGCGGGGCGGGTAGGTCCCCAAGCGGGAAACGGTGAGCGATGAAAGGTGAGCGATGAACAGCGACAGCACGGGAGCCGTCGACGGGCTCGACGTACGCCCCGCCTCGGGGTACATCGGCGCCGAGATCCACGGCGTGGACCTCTCCGGGCCCCTGGACGACCGCACGGTCGACGGGATCCGCTCGGTGCTGCTGCGCTGGAAGGTCGTGTTCTTCCGGGGGCAGCGGCTGGACCACGCCGGGCAGATCGCGTTCGCGCGGCGCTTCGGGGAGCCGATCCGGCTCCGCTCGCGCGGCTCGGTGTCACCCGCGGAGTACCCCGAGATCGAGACGACCGCCGACCGCCAGGAGCTGGGCCGCAAGCACGGCATGGACCAGGCCGAATGGCTGGAGCGCCGCCGCCACTCCACCCTGCGCGGCTGGCACGGCGACCACACCGCCCGTATCGACCCGCCCGCCCTCACCCTCCTGCGCGCCGAACAGGTGCCCCCGTACGGCGGCGACACCACCTGGGCCGATCTGGCCACCGCCTACGCCGGGCTCTCCGAACCCGTACGCCGGTTCGCCGACGGGCTGCGCGCCGAGCACCGCCTCGGCGTCGGCTATCTCGCCCGCTCCGGCCCCGACCCGTATCTGCGCCACCTCCAGGACCATCAGGTGGCCTCGGTGCACCCCGTCGTCCGCGTGCACCCCGAGACCGGCGAACGCGTCCTCTTCGTCAACCCGTACTACGTCGAGAACATCGTCGACGTCAGCAGAGCGGAGAGCCGGCTCCTCCTTGAGCTGTTCGTCGAGCAGATCACGCGCCCCGAGTACACCGTCCGCTTCCGCTGGGAGCCGGGCTCCGTGGCCCTCTGGGACAACCGGGCCACCGTCCATCTGGCCCCCAACGACACCGCGCACCTGGACTTCCCGCGCATCATGCACCGGGTGATGGTGGCCGGGGAGCCGCCCGCCGGTGTGGACGGCACCGCGTCGAAGTCCCTCGTGGGCGCGCCGCTGCACGACCCCCACGACGCCTAGCCGCCCGGCCGGGGCCCTCGTCCGCGCAGGAGCGGGGCCGTGCGGCGTGGCGCCGAGTAGTCGTCCGGCCGAATCCGGGTAACCGGCACCGCATGGGTGAGCTGCTGGTCGGTACCTGTTCCTGGACGGACCGCGCGTTACTGGCCGGCGGCTGGTATCCGCGCGGCCGGCGCGACGCCGAGTCCCGACTGCGGTACTACGCCGAGCAGTTCCCGGTCGTCGAGGTCGACTCCAGCTACTACGCGCTGCCCAGCCGCCGCAACGCCGTCCTCTGGGCCGAGCGGACGCCGCCCGGATTCCGTTTCGACGTCAAGGCATTCTCGCTCCTGACCGGCCATCCGACCCGGCCGACGGCGCTCCCCGAGGACCTGCGCGACCGGACGTCCCCTCTGCCGGGCCTGCTCGACCGGATCTGGGAGCGCTTCGCCCACGCCGTGGAGCCGTTGCGGCTCGCGGACCGGCTGGGGGCCGTGTTGTTCCAGTTCCCGCCGTGGCTGGCGCCGGGGCCGCGGGCGGAGAAGACGCTGACGGAGTGCGCGGAGCGCACGGCGGGCTGGCCGGTCTCCGTGGAGTTCCGGCACCCGGCGTGGTGGCGCCCCGGGCAGGCGGACGAGACCAGGGCCCTGCTGTCCCGGCTCGGCCTCATCGCCGTCGGCGTCGACATGGCCCAGGGGCTCGGCACCTCACTGCCGCCCCTCGCGCCCGTCACCACGCCCGAGCTGGCCGTCGTACGGTTCCACGGCCGGAGCCCCGCCTGGGGGACCGGCAGCAAGGAGGACCGTTTCCGCCACGACTACACGGAGGCCGAACTCACGGCGTGGCTACCGCGGTTGCGGGCCGCCGCCGAGCAGGTCGACGAGCTGCACGTGCTGTTCAACAACTGCTGCGCCGACGCGGCCGTCCGAGCGGCGGAGACGATGCGCCGCCTGCTGACCGGGGGAGGGGAAGCGGGCGGGGGCGGGGGCGCGGGCCGAGGGGCGGCTGGGCCCTAGCCGACCTTGACGTTCTTCTCCACCGTGACCTGGTCGATGTCCGTCGTGCGGACCGTCAGCTTCATCGTCCATGTGCCCGGCAGGGGGATCTGGAGGGTGTCCGTGGCCCAGTAGCCGCCCCGGTCGGTCAGCTTGGCGTCGATCGGGCCCACCTTCTGCGCCTTCAGCGTGAACGTGAGCCGCAGTTCGGGGACGGTCGCGATGCCGTCGTCGGGGCCGAACACCACGGCCTGGATGGAGTTCTTGCCGACCTTGCCCGGACCGAGGTCGATCTGGACCTTGCCGTGCCCGTTCGGGGTGCCCATGTCGAACGGCACGACGGTCGAGGAGGCCGTGACCTCCCCCGGCGCCGCCGCGCCCCCGGCCCCCTGCGCGCTCTCCGCCGCCGCCCGGCCCGGCAGAGTGCCCGTCAGCACGGTGGTGATCACCAGCACCACCACCGCCACGGTGAACTCGCCGAGCACGCTACGGCGCAGGGCGAGGCGGTGGGGGTCGGCGGGCTCGGTGGGGGCGTCGGAGGCCTTGGGGGCCTTGGGGGCGTCGGGGGCCTTGGGGGCGTCGGTGTCGGCGTCTGTGCCCTCGGCGGAGCCGGAGTCGGCGTCGGCGTCGGCGTCGGCGTCGGCATCGGCATCGGCATCGGCATCGGCATCGGCATCGACGGTGGAGACCGCGGGCGCCTTCGCCACTGCCGCGTCGTCCACGCGGGCCACCGCCCCCACCGGTTGAGGCACCCGAGCCTCCGCCACGACGACCCCGCCGCTTCGGGCGCTCTCGGCGTACTCGGCGTTCTCGCCACTCTCGGCGTTCACCCCGACCGCCACCGCGCCCAACCGCGCCGTCCACCGGCGGGAGAACGCGGCCGCGGCCAGCAGCAGGGCGACCGCCGCCAGTTTGGCGAGGAGGACCTGGCCGTAGGCCGTGGTGGTGAAGGCGGACCAGGAGCCGAGGCCGCGCCAGGACTGGTAGACGCCGGTGACGACCAGGACGACCACCGAGGCGAAGGCCAGCCGGGAGAAACGGGTGACGACGGCGGCCGACAGCGTCTCGGGGGCCCGGTACAGCACCGTCAGCAGGGCGGTCAGGCCACCCAGCCAGACGGCCATGGCGAGCAGATGGAGCACGGAGGAGGTCATCGCCACCGGCACCTGGATGCCCGCGGAGGCGTGCTCCGCGGCGGCCCAGGTCCCGGCGAGACCGACCGAGAGCAGCACCCCGGCTCCGGCCGCGCCCCGGCCCCGGTTCTCCTGACCGCGGGTCCGGACGAGGAGGAAGAGGACCACCGCGAGCAGCGCGAGCCGGGCCAGCAGCGCGAGGCCCGGACGCGTTCCGACCGTGCCGCCGAGGACGGACGGGTCGAGGACGGCGCCGACGCCGCTGCCCCGTTCGTACGGTCCGCGCAGGAGCAGCAGGACCACCGAGGAGAGCGTCAGGGCCAGCCAGCCGGACAGGAGCAGCTTGCGGAGCGTGTCGTTCGCCCGGCCGAGGACCGCGGTCACGAACACGGTGACGCCGATGAGCAGGGCGAGGGCGCCGTACGCGAAGTAGCGGGTGATGTCGTAGAAGGAGGCGGTGAGGGGGTCCTCGGTGAGGTCGGCGGGGAGGGTCGCGGAGGTGGCGGAGGGTTCGCCGACGGAGAAGAGGAGCGCTCCCGAGATGGGGTGACTGTCGGCGGAGATCACCCGCCAGGCGACGGTGTACGTGCCGTCGGCCAGCCCCGCGGGCAGGGTGACGCGGGCCGTGTCGGACCGGTCGCCGGACCGCCCCGGCTTGCTCGTGTCGACCGCGCGGTTCTCGGGGTCGATGACGCGGATGGAGTCCTGGAGCAGGCTCACCGGTTCCGTGAAGGTGAGGGTGACGTCCTTCGGCGCCGAGTCGAGGACGCTGCCGTCCGCGGGATCGGCGCCCTTGAGCGCGGCGTGCGCCGAAGCGGTCCCCGTCCCGCCGAGGAGGAACAGGACCAGCACGGTGCCGAGCAGCACCAGGCGCCGGACATACGGGCGGACATACGGGAGGCCCCTCACGCCCCTTCCGCCGGTTCCGCCCTGTCGACTCTCGTCCCTGTCACTGCGTCGGCCCACGTCGTGCTCCGGATCCACTGTCGCCGGCTCGGATTCCTCCGAGTAGGTACGGGCGCCGGGAACCGTGTGTTCACCACTCATCCCGGGCGTCCGCCCTCATTCCCTCCCCAGCTCCGCGATGAGCGCGGCCCGCTCGGGGTACCGCCGCGCCAACTCCCCCGCGTCGCCGTGCTCGTACCCCTCGAAGGTGAACCCCGGCGCCATCGTGCAGCCGAACAGCGTCCATGCCCCGTCGCCGCCCAGCACGCGCGCGCCCATCCAGGTCCCGGCGGGCACGACGTACTGCACGTGCTGCCCGCCGAGCACGTCCGGCCCGAGCACGACGGTGTCGGAGGAGCCGTCGGGGCGCAGGAGGAGCAGTCGGAGGGGGTCGCCGAGGTGGAAGTGCCAGATCTCGTCGGTCGGCAGCCGGTGCAGCGCCGAGTAGTCCCCCGGCTCGGTGGTGAGCAGGGCGACGATCGCGGTCCCCTCCGGCCGCCCGTCGCCCCGCTGGGGCCCCGCCCACGTCTGGCGGAAGCGCCCGCCCTCCCGGGGGATGGGCTCCAACGCGTAGTGCGCGATCAGGTCCTCAGGAGTCACCCGCCCACGCTACGTCCGAACGGGCCGCCCCGACACCGTCCCCCCGCCCTCCCGAGACCACCTCCCGCCACCCCGAGACCACCTCCCGCGCTCCCGTGACCACCTCCCGCCACCCCGGCAGCGTCCTCCTACCGCCGGAACACCGTGTCCCGCCGCAGGAACGCCAGTTGCGCCCGCTTCTCCGGCAGGTACACGTCGGGCAGGTCGATCTCCGGCAGCACGACCACCGGCCCGCGTTCGAAGCCCTGCCGCAGGAACCGCGCGATCGCCTTCTCGTTCCGCACGTCGGGGTCGACGACCACCCGCCGCCGGTCCAGGCCCACCAGCACGAACGCCGAGAACACCGCCAGCACCGAGGCCGACCAGCCGGGCCGCGCCCCGTCCCGCCCGGCGGGCGCCAGCAGGACGTGCACGCCGATGTCGCCGGGCTCGACGTCGTAGCACTCGCCGACCCGGTCGGCGTCCGGCTCGTACGTCTGGAGCAGTCCGACGGGCTCACCGTCGCGCAGCGCGAGGAAGGCGTGGTGGGTGTCGAGGGTGTCGAGGTGGGCGTAGATCTCCCGGACCTGCTCCTGGGTGAGTCCGTTCATGCCCCAGAACGCGGCCCGGGGTTCGCTCACCCAGCCGTGGACGACACCGGCGTCGGCCGTCGGGTCCAGGGGCAGGACGCGGACGGTCCCGAAGCCGTCGATCACCTGCTCGTGGACGGCCACGCGCCCGCCGTACGCGTCAACGCTCATCGTCGTTCCCCTCGCTGTCCTTGCTGTCCTTGCTGTCCTTGCTGTCCTTGCTGTCCTTGCTGTGCTTGCTGTGCTTGCTGTGCTTGCCGGCCTTGTTGTGCTCGTCGGGGTCGGTGGGCCCGGTGTCCCTGGTGAGCCGGTCCCAGTCGGTCACGACCGGTACGAGCTCCCCCCGGAGCCAGAGGGGGAGCTGGTCGCGGTGGTGGGTGGAGCCGGCCGTGCCGGACGCCCCGAACGGCACCACCCAGAGGCTGTCCTCACGTCGGGCCAGGTCCCAGACGTAACGGGCCGCGGGGCCACGCGCGCTGCGGTCGGTGATCCCGGGGACGGCGGAGGTGCACAGCACGCAGTCGTGGTCACCGGCGAGCCCCGGCTCGACGTGCGCGGCGAACGGGTCCACGGGGTCCAGCGCCCGCCACGGCGCGAGCCGGTGGCTGTCGCCCCACGGCCCGAACGCGCCGCCCGCCACCTCCTCCAGCGCCTCCCGCACCAGTCCCGCGCGGTCGATCCCGTACAACTCCTCGGCCCGCAGCAGATGTTCGAGCGCGAACCCGATCCGGACGGTGAGCGAGAGCCAGGGCCGGAAGACCTCCGGGTACGCCGGCGGCACGGCCAGCGCCGCGAGGGCGGGCTGGGCGGCGAGCCGCCGTACGACCGCGTCGCGCACCGCCGCGTACGCCGTGGCCTCGACGCTGTCGGCGGCCATCCGCCGGTCCCAGCCCAGCAGCCGCGCGCGCAGGTCGGCGGCGGCAGGGGTGAGGCCCACGGGACCGCCCGAACCGTCCGAGCCGTCTGAGCGATGGGGTCCGTCGGGGTCGTCGGGGAGAGCGGCCAGGTGGTCCAGCAGGGGCCCGGCGGAGGCGAGGTGGGTGTCCATGTGGATGGCCGGCATGTCCGGTGCCGACCAGACCGGCCGCTCGGCCAGCAACTCCCGGATGCGGTCGGCCCGGTGGGGTGGCGCGAACTCCACGCCGAGCGGGGTCGCCGGGCCCCGCTGGTTCGCCATGACGGCGACCCCGTCCTCGAACGTGCCGTACGGCGTCTCGTGCCAGCCCTCCCAGGCATGGCCCGGTTCCCACGCCGGAACGATCCTCCGGCGGTTGTCCGCGCTCCGGACCGGCACCCGCCCCGCCACCCGGTGCAGCACACCGCCCCTGGTGTCCGCGGCCTGCACGACGTTCACCGGCTCGGCCCACAGATCCAGCGCCCGGTCCACATCGGCGACCTCGCGTGCCCGGAGGAGCGGGAGCAGCGCGCTCATCCCGAGGTCCTCGGTGACCCGCGGCGGGTAGCGGAGGCTGATGGGACCGACGGAGGGGATGTCAGAGGGGGTGCCCGCGTGGGCGTCGGCCGAGGAGGCGGTGCCCGCGTGGGCGCCGGTGACCGTGCCCGTGTCGCCGTCGCTCTCCGTCCCGCAGCCCCCGATGACGACCGGCCCCCGGGCGGTCTCGACGACCTCCACCTCGACGGCGGCCCCGCCGGCGACCTCGACGGTCTCCACGTGCCGGTGCGCGGCGCGCCACCGTCCGTCCGGGTCGAGCGCCTCGACTCCCCCGGACGGGGTGCGCCGCAGGCGCTCCCGGTAGAGGTCCTGGTAGTCGGCCATGGCGTTGGTGATCGCCCAGGCCACGTGCCCGGTGTGGCCGAAGTGGGCGATGCCGGGCATGCCCGGGACGGCGAGCCCCACCACGTCGAACTCGGGGCAGGAGAGGCGGATCTGCTGGTAGACCCCGGGTTCCTCGATGAACCGGTGCGGGTCACCGGCGATGAGGGCCCGCCCCGTGGCCGTACGGGACCCGTCGACCAGCCAGCCGTTGCTCCCTGCGGTGCCGGGCCCGTCGGTGGCGAACAGGCCCACCGCGTCGGTGCCCAGGTGCCGGACGACCTCCTCGCGCCAGAGCTTCGCGGGGAACCCGGCGAACAGGATGTGCGTGGCCAGCCACACCCCGAGCGGGTGCCAGTCCTCCCAGCGCCCGGGGGCGAGCCCTGCCCGCTCGAACTCGGGAGCGCGCCGGGCCCCTTCGGCGAGCCCCTCGTTGACGCCGTCGACATACGCGCGGACCCAGTCGGCGGTGCCGGGGTCCTGTCTCTCCAGCCGGGCGAAGCAGCGTCTGGCGGTGTCGTCGAGTCTGGCCCGTCTCGCGAACAGGTCCCAGCCGAGCGCGTCCGCACCCAGGAAGGCCGCCGAGGTGCCCTGGGACCGGTGACGTTCGACCTCCAGCTGCCAGGCCCGGTCGTGCGCGGTGACCCGGCCCTGGGCGCGGGCGAGCGCACGGGCGTCGGCGGCGCGGAGGTGGGGGATGCCCCAGGCGTCCCGGTAGGTCTCGGTGCTCATGTCTGTCCCTGACGTGCAACTGTGGTTTAGGTTAGCCTCACCTAAGCAATGGTGGGGGAAGCGTACGTGAAGGGTGCGGGCGTCATGGGGCAGGGTCACGGCTGGGAGGGCGCGGTCCTCAAACTGCTGCGCGCGAAGGACTTCGTCTTCACCGTCACGGGCGCCGAACAGGTCACCGACGACTACCGGCGGATCCATCTCACCGACGGCGGCATGCTCGCGACGACCGGCGTCCACCCCACGATGTGGGTACGGCTCTGGTTCGCGCCCACCGGGGAGACGGGGGCCGCCGCCCGCCCGCACCAGCGGGCGTACACCCTGGTCGATCCCGACCCGGCCGCCGGGACCTTCAGCCTGGAGTTCGCCCTCCACGAGGGCCGCGCCAGCGACTGGGCGCGCTCCGCGAAGCCGGGCGACACGATCGAGGCGACCGTCCACGGCACCGGCTTCACCGACCCCGACCCGGCCCCCTCCCACCTCCTCGCCATCGGCGACCCGGCCTCGCTCCCGGCCATCAACTCCCTGCTGGGCGCGCTGCCCTCGACCCTCACGACGATCTGGTTCGAGACCCCGGCCGAGAACGGGTCCGACGCCGTGGGCGGCCTCCCGCTCCGCCGCGACCCCGACCACCACGAACTCCGCCCGGTCCCCCGCCGGGACGGCGGCGCGCACCTCGTGGCCCGGGTGCGGTCGGACGCGCCCGCGCTGCTGGAGGGCACCCCCGACCCGTACGTCTGGATCGCCTGCGACACCGCCACGACCCGCTCCCTCACCACGTACTTCCGCAAGGAACTGGGCCTGCCGAAGCAGCGGATACAGGCACTGGGGTACTGGCGGCCGTAGAGGGACGCCGGGCTGCGGCGGGCGGGCGGCCCGGGGTGGCCGGGCTGCGGCAGGTCGGCGCCTCGGGGGTGGCCGGGCTGCGGTGGGTCGGTGTCCGCGCCATCATCGGGGGCATGGACGTCACCCTTCACCTCGCCCAGGATCCCGAGGCCGACGCACTCCTCGGGCGCAGTCCGCTCGCCGCGCTGGTCGGCATGCTGCTGGACCAGCAGGTGCCGATGGAGTGGGCGTTCAAGGGCCCCTCGACCATCGCGGGGCGGCTCGGCGCGGACGACCTCGACGCGCATGAGATCGCCGCGATGTCCCCGGAGTCGTTCGCCGGGATCCTCTCCGCCAAGCCGGCGGTCCACCGCTACCCCGGCTCCATGGCCAAGCGGATCCAGCAGCTGTGCGAGTACCTCGTGGAGCACTACGACGGTGACGCGAGCGGGGTCTGGAAGGGCGCGGGGACGGGCCGGGAGCTGCTGGCCCGGCTGGAGGCCCTGCCCGGCTTCGGCCGCCAGAAGGCACAGATCTTCCTCGCCCTCCTCGGCAAGCAGCTCGGTGTCCAGCCGGAGGGGTGGCGGGAGGCGGCGGGGGCGTACGGCGAACGGGATTCCTTCCGCTCCGTGGCCGACATCAAGGGGCCCGAGTCACTGGCCAAGGTCCGGGCGCACAAACAGGAGATGAAGGCAGCGGCCAAGGCGAAGAAGCAGAGCGCCGGGTAAGGGGACCGCGCCGGGCGGGGGAAAGCACGCCTGGCCGGGGCCACGCGCCGGGTAACGGGCCACGCCGGGCGGGGAGCCACACCGGATGAGTGGAGCCATCTCGGACGAGAGAGGAGCCACCTCGGACGAGAGTGGAGCCATCTCGGACGAGAGTGGAGCCATCTCGGACGAGAGGTAAGCCGCGCGCCGCGCGAGAGGGGCCGCGCCGGGTGAGGGGGCCTCCGCCGCCGTCGCGTACGGGGCCCCTCGGCGCGAGAGTGCCGTCGACGCGCCCTAGGGGTGGGGTGGCCGGGGCTGCGGGGCGGGTGCGGGGCAGCCGAGGGCGGACGCGCGGTTCGCCGCGCCCCTGGAGAGGGCTTGGTCCCCTCCTCGGGTACGCCCCTCGGGTACGCCGAACAGGGGGTTCTTCGGGCGGCTCGATGCAAGAAGGGCGCCCGGCGGGCAGACAGTCACCGTGAGCACGACCCCGCACGCCCCCGTCGCCGTACGGCTGTGGCTGCGTGTGCTCGTGCTGGCCCTCGCCCTGGTCCTCCCGGCCGCCCACGGCACCGCTCACGCGAGTGGCGCGCCGCCCGTCGCAGGCGAGACGGCCCTCGTCGAGTACGACCTCGTGGAGACGGCCCCGCGACCGCCGTCCCGGCACCACCGGCGTCCCGCCACCGCGACACGCCCGGCGGCCCCCGCCGTCGGTCCACCGGCCCCGGCCACGGCGGAGCGCCCCCCGCTCGCGCCGGCCCCGCCCCGGTCCCCGTCCGCCCCGCGCGTCCTGCGCTCCGTCGTCCTGCGCTGCTGAACGAGCCGTTCCCGCAGCTCACCCCCGCGAGAACCCGCGGCGGGAACCGACACGGACCCAGCACAGAACCCCGCACAGGACAGGACCACGACCATGCCCAGCGACCCCTACACGGTCCTGCGCGCCCTCCTCCGCGCGGAGGCCGTGCGCAGCGCACCCAAGGCACGCCCCGAGCAGCACCCGGAACGCGACCGGGACCCCGAGCGCGGGGAGCAAAACGGCCAGAAGGCTCCCCAAACCGACTGAACCGGGCTCCGCCCGAGTGCCCCGGAACCACGGACTCCGGGGCACTCGGACCGCGGGGACAGCGCGGATCACACGCCATCGACCCACAGGGATTGCGCCGTTTGACCGATTCACGGAACCTTTTCCCGGGTCGCACTCCGTCGCCGTGGCTGCGCCCGGAACGTCTCGACCGGTAGGCTTTCCGTGTGATCTTCAAGCGCATCGGAAACGGCCGGCCGTACCCCGACCACGGCCGGGAAAGCACCCGGCAGTGGGCGGACGTCGCGCCGCGCCCGGTCCGCCTCGATCAGCTCGTGACGACCAAGGGGCAGCTGGACCTGGAAACCCTCCTCGCCGAGGACTCCACGTTCTACGGCGACCTCTTCGCGCACGTGGTGAAGTGGCAGGGCGACCTTTATCTGGAGGACGGCCTCCACCGCGCCGTACGCGCGGCCCTCCAGCAGCGCCAGGTCCTGCACGCCCGCGTCCTCGAACTGGACTGACCGGACCCTCGCGTTCCGGCGGGCCGAGGCACCGGTTGGCCCTTTCGGGTTGGACTGCCGCGCGGCCAATGATCATCTAGTAGGCATTGCCGCCCAACGGCACTACGCTGCGCCCATGAGCATGCTGACTCCTCCCGGCATGGGCGGCCAGTACCGGATCACGGGGGACAAGTACCCGCGGCTGCGCCGACCGAAGAGGCGCCGCAGGCTCGTCCTCGCGGTCGTCGCGTCCACGACCGCGCTGGCCCTGGCCGGTTGGGGAACCCTGCAGCTCATCGACGTCTTCACCGGCGGCGACGACCAGGCCGCGGCGGCCGGCCCCAAGGCGGACTGCTCGGCCCGGGTGAGCCCCTCCCCGACACCGGCCAAGGCCGGCGGCAAGACCTCCGGCAAGCCCGATTCGTACCCGGCGCCCGGGAGGATCACCGTCAACGTCCTCAACGCGACACCCCGCTCGGGCCTCGCCAAGGACACCGCCGAGGAACTGAAGAAGCGCGGCTTCCGCATCGGGAACGTGGGCAACGCGACCGAGGAGTACGACAAGAAGGTCAAGGGCACCGCCCTGCTGCTCGGCGCGAAGGCGGCCGAGGACACGGCGCTGCCCGTCCTCAACACCCAGCTCGCCGGCGCCCGGCTGAAGACCGACGGGCGCAAGAAGGCCACCGAGGTCGACCTCGTCATCGGCACCGGGTTCAGGGCCCTCAGCAAGCAGAAGGACGCCGACGCGGCCCTGGCCGAACTGACCAGGCCCGAGCCGACGCCCACTCCGACGAAGACCTGCTGAGCCCCACGAGGGGCAGGCGGGCGGTGCCTACTCGGCCGCCCCGTACAGCCGGTCCCCCGCGTCGCCCAGGCCCGGCACGATGTAGCCGTGCTCGTTCAGGTGCTGGTCGACCGCGGCCGTCACGACCGTCACCGGGGTGCCCGCCAGCTCGCGCTCCATGACCTCCACGCCCTCGGGCGCGGCGAGGAGCACCACGGCGGTCACGTCGTCGGCGCCCCGGTCGATCAGCTCACGGATCGCGGCGACCAGGGTGCCGCCGGTGGCGAGCATCGGGTCGAGGACGTACACCTGACGCCCCGAGAGGTCCTCGGGCATCCGCGTGGCGTACGTGGAGGCCTCCAGCGTCTCCTCGTTGCGGATCATGCCCAGGAAGCCCACCTCGGCGGTCGGCAGCAGCCGGACCATGCCGTCGAGCATGCCGAGGCCGGCGCGCAGGATCGGCACCACCAGGGGGCGCGGGTGCGAGAGCTTGACGCCCGTGGTCGGGGCGACCGGCGTCTCGATGTCGACCTGTTCCGTGCGCACGTCACGGGTGGCCTCATAGGCGAGCAGGGTGACCAGCTCGTCGGCGAGACGACGGAAGGTCGGGGAGTCGGTGCGCTGGTCGCGCAGCGCGGTGAGCTTGTGGGCGACCAGGGGGTGGTCGACGACGTGGAGACGCATGACCACAACAGTAACGGGGGTGACAGCGGCGGGCTCCCCGTCCCCGGCCGCGGAACCGTTCACTCACCGCACAGCAACCCCGACCCGCGCCGTTCACCCTTCCGATGGCATCAAACCCGCCGCCGGAGGGAAAGTGGGAGGGACATGGCGGGGGTGGTGAGCCGATGCCGGACGGTGGTGAGCCCATGGCGGGAGTGGACGACGAGTCCCGGCGTCCGCGGAGGACGGGCGGGACCCGGTCGCGGGGGACGAACCGGGAAGGACAGCGAGGCGCGGACGGCGATCCGCGGCGCGCGACGGACGGGGAACGCCCACGGGGTACGGACCTGCGGGGCACGGACCTGCGGGGCACGGACCTGCGGGAACCGGCGGGGGCGAGCACCGACGCGGGCGCCCCCGACCCCGATGAACAGAGCGACGCCGCGCGCAGGCGGCGCAGGGCCCAGTTCCTGCGGGAGCTGACGGAGGCACGCGAACTGCGCGACCGGGTGCAGCCGCGCCGGGCCAAGGCGGCCCGGCTCCGGCACGCGATGCGTATGCGCACCTTCCGCTGGTAGCCCGGCCGGCACCCCGCGAACACCCCCGTGCGACACGCCCCGTACGCCCCCTTCCGGGACCCTCGCGAGGTGCTCACGGGGCATGCGCGGGGCGCTCACGGGGTGGCCGTGCATATGCGGCGGGGAAGTCCGCGTACGATCCGCAGGTGGTGGCAACAGGTGCGCAGGTGAACGCCTTGCCCGGCCGGCGATCAAAACTGCCGGACACAGGGAGCCGAAGACGTCCCCTGGGCGCTCTGTTTCTGCCACGATTCCGAGTGGGTGGGGCTCGGAGGACAGCACTCCCCGCCCACCGACCTCCGCCGGGGGGACCCCCAACCGGCACGCCTATGACCAGTGGGAGAGTCACGGTGTACTTCGCCGCACTGCTCGCGCGCACCGAAGACGGGTGGGAAGCGAGCGACACAGAGCTCGACGATGTGGAGACCCTGTCGGATCTGGCCGACCTGGCCCGTGAAGCCTCGCCCGACGACGACACGGTGCTGGTGCTCATCGAGCAGGAGGACGCCTGGTTCGGCGTCGTCCGCATCGATGGCGAGGACGACCCTCGTATCTACATCTCGGACGCCGCCGCCGCTGCCCGCAGCAGCTACGGCGAGATCCTGCTCACCGCCGAACTGCTCGGAAAGGAGCCGGGAGACGACGGTCCCGACCTGGACTCCCTCGACCTCGACGGTACGGAGGACGGTGAGCCCGACGACGAGGACGACGACGACACGGCCGCCGAGGCCGTGCCGCACAGCCCCGTCGGCGACACCGAGATCCTCGACGACCTCGGCGTGAGCGAGAAGGAACTGCGCGCCCTCGACGCCGACGACGCCCTCAACTCCATCGCCGAGGCCCTGGGCGCCTCGGAGGTCCTGGAGACGGTTCGCTAGGCCGTCGCCGGGCCCGTCGGCACGACGGCCCGGCGGCGGACTGCGTGGCGGACGGCGCGACGGGCTGCCTGGCGGACGGCGCGGCGGGCTGCCTGGCGGGCGGCGGGCCTCGGGGTGACTCCCGGACGGCTCGCCGGCGGCCGATCCGCTAGGTTCCCCGGGTGACCGAAGCAACCGACGCAGAGGCACCGGGCCCCGATCCGGTACGCGACCGCTGGCGGCCCGCGATGCGGCTCGCCCTGGACGAGGCCGGGCGGGCCGCCGCGGGCGGAGACGTCCCGGTCGGCGCCGTCGTCCTGTCCCCGGACGGCACGACCGTCCTGGCCACCGGGCACAACGAACGCGAGGCGACCGGCGACCCGACGGCCCACGCCGAGGTCCTGGCCGTCCGCCGGGCCGCCGCCGCACTCGGCGAGTGGCGGCTGACCGGCTGCACCCTGGTCGTCACCCTCGAACCCTGCACGATGTGCGCGGGCGCCATCGTGCAGTCCCGGGTCGACCGGGTCGTCTACGGCGCCCGCGACGAGAAGGCCGGCGCGGCCGGTTCCCTCTGGGACGTCGTCCGCGACCGCCGCCTCAACCACCGCCCCGAGGTCGTCGAGGGCGTCCTCGCCGACGACTGCGCCCGGCTCCTCACGGACTTCTTCCGCCTCCGCTGAACCGCCTGCGGCAGCCCACCCGACCCTCCCCGCATATGGATTTCAAAGCACGCCCCACCTTGCTGTAAGGTCTCCCTCGGTAGCGTGTCCGAGCGGCCGAAGGAGCTCGCCTCGAAAGCGAGTGTGGCGCAAGTCACCGAGGGTTCAAATCCCTCCGCTACCGCTGGCAGACGAAGGGCCCGGTCCGATGGACCGGGCCCTTCGTGCTGCTCCGTCTCAGCAGGCGCGTCACCGTTCCGTCACAGGAGTCGCCGCACGGAACCCCGTCGCTCTCCCGCCCTATCTGCACTCACGTACGACGACCACACGTGCCGCGGGGCAACAACCGACGACCGAAACCCGCGGACGAGACGACTCAGGGGGACGACAGCATGCGGCACAGCAACGGCATTCGCAGGGCGGCTCTGGCGACGACGACGGCGGCCACGGCCATCGCGGCGGCGGTGACCGGCATCCTGCCCGGCACCGCCATGGCGGCGAGCACCACCACCTCCACCCCGCCGCCCGCCTGCCGGGCCTCCGCCCTCCAGGTCAGCGCCCGGCAGGCCGCCCACCCGCCCGTCGGGACCGGGACCGGGGCGGCGGTCGTGAAGTTCACCAACGTCTCCAAGAGGACGTGCGTCCTGAAGGGCCATCCGACGGTCGCGGGCGCCGGCAACGGCTCCCCCGCCCACAACACCCCGCTCAAGGTCACCCGCACCGGCAAGGCCACCACCGTGAAGCTCCGGCCGCACGGCAAGGCATGGGTGAAGCTGACCTTCGTCCAGGTCCAGGGGGAAGGCGACGGCTACTGCAAGTCGGGCAAGACCCCGAAGACCTATCCGACGATGGTCATCGGGCTGCCGCGCTCCGGGAAGCACCAGGTCGCCCTGAACGAAGGCGTGTGGGCCGAGTGCGACAACAAGGTGAAGGCCACCCCGGTCTCGGCGGTCAAGCCTTCCTGACCCCACCGTCCGCGGAGAAGGGCCCCGCCGTCAGGCGGGGCCCTTCCTGCGTTCCGGGGATCTCTACGAACGGATGATCGGGTTACACTCGCCGCCGGTGGACAGGGACATATGAGGCGGGGGAGGCCGCTGTGGCGGTGCAGGGGAAGAAGATCGCGCTGTACGTGCTCGTGGTCTTCGTGCTGTACGTGATCATCACGGACCCGGCCAAGGCCGCGGACTACGTCCAGATAGGGTTCGAGGGCGTCTCGACCGCCGCCCAGTCCATCGGCGACTTCTTCACCTGGATCGCCGACGGGGCGGAATGACCCGCAGCACCACGCGTCGTACGACCTTTCCGGAGCGCCCATGATCCGCCATCTGGTCCTGTTCAAGCTCAACGAGGGCGTCGAGCGCGACGATCCGCGGGTCGTCGCGGGCGAGAAGGCCTTCCGGGCCCTCGACGGCACCATCGCGGAGCTGCGCCACTGGGAGCTGGGCTGGAACATCAGCGACCGGCCCATCGCGTACGACTTCGCGATCAACTCGGCGTTCGACGACGCGGACTCCCTGCGCCGGTACGTCGAGCACCCCGACCACCAGGCCGGCGTCGCCCTGTGGCGGGAGTTCGCCACGTGGGTGATCGCGGACTACGAGTACTGACCGGTCGACCGCCCGCCCATACGCCCGTACGGCCCGCCCCGCGCCACTCAAAAGGTGCGGGGCTTCGTCGTGCCCCGTTTCCCGGTTCCCCCGATTGCCCGGCACGGTCTCAACTCTCCCTCAACACGGCGATATGCGGTGCTTGATCGCAGCACACATGTCTTGTGATGCTATGACCGCTTTTGACGGTTGAGTTGATGAGTTGATCGACGAAGAGGTGGCGTTGACCGTGTCGGCCAGTACTGCGCCACCCCAGGAAGAAACCCAAGCGCCCGTTCAGGAGAAACGTCGCGGCGCCGACACCCGCGCCCTCACCCAGGTCCTCTTCGGTCAGCTCAAGCACCTGGAACCGGGCACTCCGGAGCACAACCGCGTACGCGGGGCGCTCATCGAGGCGAACCTCCCGCTCGTGCGGTACGCGGCCGCCCGTTTCCGCTCCCGCAACGAGCCCATGGAGGACGTCGTCCAGGTCGGCACCATCGGCCTGATCAACGCCATCGACCGCTTCGACCCCGACCGGGGCGTGCAGTTCCCGACCTTCGCGATGCCGACCGTCGTCGGTGAGATCAAGCGCTACTTCCGCGACAACGTCCGCACGGTCCACGTGCCCCGTCGGCTGCACGAGCTCTGGGTCCAGGTGAACGGCGCCACCGAGGACCTCACGACCGCCTTCGGCCGCACCCCCACGACCGCCGAGATCGCCGAGCGGCTCCGGATCACCGAGGACGAGGTCCTGTCCTGCATCGAGGCCGGCCGCTCCTACCACGCGACCTCGCTGGAGGCCGCCCAGGAGGGGGACGGGATGCCGGGGCTCCTCGACCGGCTCGGCTACGAGGACCCCGAACTCGACGGCGTCGAACACCGTGACCTCGTACGCCACCTCCTCGTCCAGCTCCCCGAGCGCGAGCAGCGCATCCTGCTGCTCCGCTACTACAGCAATCTGACGCAGTCGCAGATCAGCGCGGAGCTGGGCGTCTCCCAGATGCACGTCTCCCGACTACTGGCCCGGAGCTTCGCGCGACTGCGGTCGGCGAACCGCATCGAGCCCTAGGGCTTGCCGTCCGGAGCACGCCTCGGCCGCGGCGATGACCGGGCCACGGCGCGGCCGCAGTCGGCCTTTCCGGGCACCGCATGACCGGGGGCGCCGGCGTGACCGTCGGTAACCGGCAACCCTCGTTCCACCTCGGAGGGACCGTGGGGCACGCGGGGCGCACAAAGGCAGGCGGGGCGCACAGAATGGGCCACGAGCACACGTGCCCAGGCCATCTGGCCTAACCGAATGCGCTGTCGAGGCATCACCGCCGAGAGCGAATCACTCACAGCAACTCTTTCCGACAGCAATAGGCCGAAACATCGTCAGACTGCCCTTTTCCAGGGCTAATTGCCCCTCTCCATGTCGACATGTCACTACATCGCGTTGCCGACGTGTGACATTCTTCCCCCAGCGCGTTTGCCGTGGCCTCGCCGCCGGTATTCAGGTGGAGGCTGCGTTCCCTACGACGGAGCGTCCGCCGCGACCGTCCGCGACCCAAAGGGGGTGGCATGTCCGCAGACCAGGGCAGCTCGAAGGTGCTCACGCTCGCCAAGAGCGAGACCGCGCCCGACGCTATCCAGGCCCCTCAGGACCTTCAGGAGCTCGAGAACCTTCCCGGCACCGAGGCTCCACCGGCGCCTGAGTTCCCGGCCTTGCCGGCCTCGGCGAACATCGACACCCGCACCCTGTCCCGCTCCCTGTTCCTGCGGCTCGCCGCCCTCGACGAGAACAGCCCCGAGCGCGCCTACGTCCGGGACACCCTCATCGAGCTCAACCTCCCGCTGGTACGCTACGCGGCCGCCCGTTTCCGGTCGCGCAACGAGCCGATGGAGGACATCGTCCAGGTCGGCACCATCGGCCTGATCAAGGCGATCGACCGCTTCGACTGCGAACGGGGCGTGGAGTTCCCGACGTTCGCGATGCCGACGGTCGTGGGCGAGATCAAGCGGTTCTTCCGCGACACCTCGTGGTCGGTCCGGGTGCCGCGCCGCCTCCAGGAGCTGCGCCTGGCCCTCACCAAGGCCAGCGACGAGCTGTCGCAGAAGCTCGACCGCTCCCCGACGGTCACCGAACTCGCCGCCGTGCTGGGTGTGTCGGAGGAGGACGTCGTCGACGGCCTCGCGGTCGGCAACGCGTACACGGCGTCGTCGCTCGACTCACCCGCCCCCGAGGACGACGGCGGCGAGGGCTCGCTGGCGGACCGCCTCGGCTACGAGGACACCGCGCTCGAAGGGGTCGAGTACCGCGAGTCCCTCAAGCCGCTGCTCGCCAAACTCCCGCCCCGTGAGCGCCGGATCATCATGCTCCGCTTCTTCGCGAACATGACCCAGTCCCAGATCGGCGAAGAGGTCGGCATCTCCCAGATGCACGTCTCCCGCCTCCTCACCCGCACCCTAACCCAGCTCCGCGAGGGCCTCATCTCCGACTGAGCCCCCGTCAAGAGGGGTTTGGGGAGCGCCCAGACAGAGAGACGACCGCCGGGATGTCCATTCGTTCAGGACATCCCGGCGGTCGTCGTGCGCGCGGATGGATATGCCGGGGGGAGTAACTAGGCGGGTGGGGCGGAGTAGCCGGGTGGATGCGTGCGGGTGGCGGGTGGTTGCTCACGCAGTTCCCCGCGCCCCCTGAGGACGCCGGGTGCCACCCATGCCGTCAAGGGGCGCGGGGAACTGCGCGACCAGCCACAAACCCACCCGCAGCCGCAAGATCACAGTCACCCGGCAGACGCACAGGCGCCCGCCACCTCGCCGGAGGCTCCCGGCAGACGCACAGGCGCCCGCCCCCACCGAACCGCTAGCCCAGCGCCAGCCACACCACCGCCGCGACCACCGCCACCGCCGCGACGATCCCGACGATCAGACCGACGCGGGGCCCGGAGGAGGCCACCTCCGCACGGCCACCCCGCGGGGTCTCGTCAACGAACGCGCGGAACATCTGCGTGCTCCCGGCGGGGTCGTAGTTGCCCTGGGGGCCCTGGTTGTCAGCCATGGCCCGAGACCTTAGCGAATCCGTGAGGGGGCACCCAAGTGGGGTGGGGCGGAGCGGCTCCCTCCGCGGCGCCCTCCTTTGCCAAGACTTGGTCCGCGAACCCACCGATTCGCTTGCCTGCGGCAACCATCCAGTTCTATGGTTGCCCTAAGCAACAAACACGGGAGGGGCTCCCATGGCCGAGCGAGCGCAGTACGAGGAGCTGGCCCGCCAGCTCAGCGCCATCGGGGTCGTGAAGCGGGAGATCGCACGGATGCTGCCGTACGACTGCCCCGGCGGATCGGCGGGAGTCCTCACGCTGCTCGACCGGAACGGCGAGATGCGGATGAGCAGGCTCGCCGAGCTGCTCTCGGTGGACATGTCGGTGACCAGCCGCCATGTCGCGCACGTCGCCGAGCGGGGCTGGATCGAACGGCTCCCCGACCCGGCGGACAGGCGCTCGCGCATCCTGCGCCTGACCCCCGAGGGCCGGGCCCTGGTCGCCGAACTCCACCGGCGCACCAGCCGGGTGATGGCCCATCGGCTGAGCGACTGGTCCGACGACGAGGTCGGCGAGCTGGTCCGGCTCCTCGGCCGGCTGCGCCACAGCTTCGACGGGGCCGCCGCCTCCCGCCCGGCCCCCTGAAAGACACCCACCACAACCCGTACACCCGCGAAGACCACGTAAGAGAAGGAAGCCCATGGCAACGACCACACCAGCCGGTGTGCGGGCCCACGCCAAGCACGGCCACGGCCCCGCCAAGGGGGCCTCGCACGGCGGCGACGGCACTCCGATGACGCACCGGCAGATCATGGAAGCGCTGACCGGACTGCTGCTCGGCATGTTCGTGGCGATCCTGTCGTCGACGATCGTCTCGAACGCGCTGCCCGACATCATCAAGGACCTGGGCGGCGGCCAGAGCGCCTACACCTGGGTGGTGACCGCGTCGCTGCTGGCGATGACCGCGTCCACCCCGCTGTGGGGCAAGCTCGCCGACCTGTTCTCCAAGAAGCTGCTGATCCAGCTGGCGCTCGTCATCTTCGTGCTCGGCTCGGCCGCGGCAGGACTGTCCCAGAACGCCGGGATGCTGATCGGGTTCCGCGCGGTGCAGGGCGTCGGCATGGGCGGCCTGTCGTCGCTGGCTCAGATCATCCTCGCCGCGATGATCTCCCCGCGGGAGCGCGGCCGGTACAACGGCTACCTCGGCGCCACCTTCGCGACCGCCATGGTCGGCGGCCCGCTGGTCGGCGGTGTCATCACCGACACCGACTGGCTGGGCTGGCGCTGGTGCTTCTACGTCGGCGTGCCCTTCGCGGTGATCGCCCTGATCGTGCTCCAGCGGACCCTTCACCTGCCCGTCGTCCGGCGCAAGGTCAAGGTCGACTGGGCGGGCGCCTTCCTGATCACCGCCGCGGTGTGCCTGCTGCTGATCTGGGTGACCTTCGCCGGTGACAAGTACGACTGGGTGTCCTGGCAGACGTACGCGATGGTCGGCGGCACGGTGGCCCTGCTCGCGCTGTTCGTCCTCGTCGAGGCGAAGGCGAGCGAGCCGATCATCCCGCTGCGGCTGTTCCGCAACCGGACGATCACCCTGGCCTCGCTGGCCTCGCTCTTCGTCGGTGTCGCGATGTTCGCGGGCACCATCTTCTTCAGCCAGTACTTCCAGCTGGCCCGCGACAAGTCGCCGACCATGTCCGGCGTCCTGACCATCCCGATGATCGCCGGTCTGTTCGTCTCGTCGACCGTCTCCGGCCAGGTCATCACCCGCACCGGCCGCTGGAAGGCCTGGCTGCTCGCCGGCGGAGTGCTGGTGACCGCGGGCCTCGGTCTGCTGGGCACCCTCCGGTACGACACCCCGTACTGGCACGTGGCGGTCTTCATGGCGCTGCTCGGCCTGGGCGTCGGCATGATGATGCAGAACCTGGTGCTGTGCACGCAGAACCAGGTGGCCCCGGGCGACCTGGGCGCCGCCAGCTCCACCGTCACCTT
The DNA here is from genome assembly GCF_900290235.1 of Streptomyces sp. MA5143a. Classification (GTDB taxonomy): domain Bacteria; phylum Actinomycetota; class Actinomycetes; order Streptomycetales; family Streptomycetaceae; genus Streptomyces. The sequence goes on along the minus strand of NZ_OLMK01000026.1, from coordinate 289,188 downwards.
CTTCCGCTCCCTCGGCGGCGCGATCGGCGTCTCCGCGCTGGGCGCGGTGCTGAGCCACCGGATCACGCACTACGCGGAGGAGGGCCTCGCGAGGCTCGGGGTGTCCGGCTCCTCCATGGGCCACGGCGAGATCCCCGACCTGGACGCGCTGCCCGCGCCGATCCGCACGGTCATCGAGAGCTCCTACGGCCACGGCATCGGAGACGTCTTCCTTTACGCCGCCCCCTTCGCCGTCCTCGCGCTCGTCTTCTCCGTCTTCATCAAGGAGGTCCCGCTGCGGACCCACGGGGCGCTCGCCCAGGCGGCGACGGAGAAGGAGACGGCCGGGACGGCACCGTCGCCGACCCCGGTTGCGGCAGGGGCCGGCACTCCTTCCGCCTCGGCTCCCTCCACCGCTGCGGCTTCCGCCACGGCTGATGTGGCTCCGGCGGCCGCCGCCTCGGGCTCCGTCCCGGCGTCGGTGGGCGGCGGGGTGGCCGTGCGGGGGCATGTGCGCGGGGCCGAGGAGGCGCCCGTGCCGGGGGCCGCGGTCACGCTGATCTCGCTCGGGGGCCGGCAGCTCGGCCGTTCGGTCGCGGGGGCCGACGGGGTCTACGCGGTGGACGCGCCCGGCGCCGGGTCGTATGTGCTGATCGCCGCCGCCGACGGGTTCCAACCGCAGGCGTCCACGATCGTCGTGAACGGCGAGCCGGTCGCGTACGACATCCTGCTGAGCGGCACGAGCGGGCTGAGCGGTGTGGTGCGGGCCGCCGGGGCCGCGCTGCCCGTGGAGGACGCGATGGTCGTGGTGACCGATGTGCGCGGGGACGTGCTGGCCACCGGAACCACCGGTGAGCAGGGCGAGTTCGGCTTCGGTGAGCTGGTGCCCGGTCCCGTCACCGTCGCGGTGAACGCCGCCGGGTTCCGTCCGCGCGCCCTGCCCGTCGAGGTCGGCGGCACCGGCGTCACCCGCGTCGAGATCGACCTGGACGCCGGGGCCCGGCTCCAGGGGGTCGTCCGGGCGCCGGGCGGACCGCTGGCCGACGCCCGCGTGACGCTCGTCGACGCGGCGGGCAACGTCGTCGCCACCGCCACCACCGGTTCGGACGGGGCGTACGCCTTCGCCGACCTGGACGGCGGCGACTACACGGTCATCGCCACCGGGTACCCGCCCGTGGCCACGGCCCTGACGGTCTCCGGCACCGGAGTCGACGGCCATGACATCGAACTCGCCCACCCCGGCGAGTAGTTCACACCCGGTCGGCGGGGCGGTGCCTCCGCCCCGCCGACCGGTCGCACCCGAGGAGTGACGCGCACATGGGACTGACCGCGAGGATCCGCACGAGGGACGGCTGGGCCGTGTCGCACGCGGTCGTCACGGTGACCGACATGGCCGGTACGCAGGTGATGCGGGCCGAGGCCGACGCGGAGGGAGCGGTCCACGAGCCCACGGCGCTCGCGCCCGGCGCGTACACGGTGATCGTCACGGCCGTCGGCTACGGACCGGTCGCGTCGAGCGCCCTGGTCACCGCGAGCGGCCGGGCTGAGGTCGGCACGGTCACCCTCGCCCGGCTCGGCGGCACCGAACTCCCGCCGCCCGGCCCCTGGACCGTCGACCCGGCCCACTCGTCCGTCGCGGCGGTCGCCCAGCACCTGGGCATCTCCAGCGTCCGCGGGCGGTTCACCGAGTTCTCCGGTTCGATCGAGATCGCGCCGACCCCGGACGAGGGCACCAAGTCCCGTGTGGCGGCGGTGATCCGGGCCGCCTCGATCGACACGGGCAACGGCATGCGCGACGACCACCTGCGGTCCCCGGACTTCCTGGACGTGGAACGGCACCCGGAGATCACCTATGTGTCGACGGGGCTCACCACCGTCGCCCCGGACCGCTGGACGGTGCACGGCGAGCTGACCCTGCACGGCGTCGTCCGCCCGGTCGACCTCGACCTCGCGTACCTCGGCACCGGCCCCGACCCGTGGGGCGGCACCCGCGCCGCGTTCCGGGCGACGACGGAACTGCGCCGCGAGGACTTCGCGATGAACTACAACCAGGTCCTCCAGGCGGGCATCGCGGCCATCGGCACGACCCTGAAGGTGGAACTGGACGTCCAGGCGGTGCGGGGGGAGAGCCTGCCGGGGGCTCGGTGACGGCGGCGGGTGTCCCGCTCCCTCAGGCACCCCGGCCCTACGCTGTGCGCATGGCACGGAACATCGCGACCAACACCAAGGTCTCCCTCGACGAGCTCCTCGACTTCGTGCGCCCCCGGCACCGGGCGCTCCTGCTGACCCGACGGGCCGACGGCGGGCCACAGGCCTCACCGCTGACCTGCGGTGTCGACGACTCGGGCCGCATCGTGGTCTCCACGTACCCCGAGCGCGCCAAGACGCGCAACGCCAAGCGGGACGAGCGGGTCAGCGTCGTCGTCCTCAGCGACGACTGGGACGGCCCCTGGGTCCAGATCGACGGAACCGCCGAGGTCATCGACTCCCCCGAGTCGGTTGAGCCGCTGGTGGAGTACTTCCGCAACATCGCGGGCGAGCACCCGAACTGGGACGAGTACCGCGAGGCCATGGTCAAGCAGGGCAAGTCGATCATCCGCATCACCCCGGACCGCTGGGGCCCGGTGGCGACGGGGGGCTTCCCGGCACGGCTGGTGGAGGAGGGCTGAGGGCCGGGCGAGGGCTGAGGGCCCTCCCGGGGCCGGGGCCCAGAGCCGGGGCCTTCCCGGGGCCGGGGCCCAGAGCCGGGGCCTTCCCGGGGCCGGGGCCCAAAGCCGGTCGCGCCGGCGCGGGGTCGGTCAGCCGCGTTCGACCATCGCCTCGATGCCGGCGATGAGCGTGTCCAGCGCGTAGGCGAAGTCCCGTTCGCGCATCTCCTCCACGGTGTCGCCACCGCGGGCCTCCATGAGGTCCGCGGAGTGCTGGACCACCTCGTGGAGTTCGGGGGTGACGGTCACCGCGGTCATGGCGTGCCGGAAGTACTCCTCCTGGGTCATGCCGGCGCTCGCACAGCGCTGGACGTAGTGGCCCTCGATGGTGCCGAAGCCGTACACGAACTGGAAGACCGCGGCGATCGCCCCCGCCTGGCCGTGCGCCGGCAGCTCCGTCCGCCCGATCACCCGCTGGACGGCCAGGGAGAAGTCCAGCGAGTGCGGGCCGATGTTGAGGAAGGTACCGGCGAGGGGTGACACCCAGGGGTGCCGGACCAGCAGGGCCCGGTACTGCTCGGCCAGTGTGCGGAGCTGGTCCCGCCAGTTCTCGTCGGAGTCCGCCGGGGGGAGCCGCATCTCGCCGAAGGCCCGGTCGAGGGCCAACTCCAGCAGGTCGTCCTTGGTCTCGACGTACCAGTACACCGACATGGCCGTCACGTTCAGATCGGCGGCCAGGCGCCGCATCGAGAACTTGGCCAGCCCCTCGGCGTCCAGCAGTCGCAGGGCCGTCTCGGTGATCCGCTCCCGGTCCAGCCCCGACGGCTGCCCGCCCCGCCGCGCCCGCGCCTCGCCCTCCAGCCACACGCTGACCCGAGCACGGCCTCCGGCCCGACCGGCAGCCTTCACCATGAGCACCTTCCCCGACACGACGACGGTTCGTCCTTGGTGATGATGCTAGGGCCGCACGAACACCGGGGGCGCGCGGCGAGCGTCTTCAGGGGCGCGGGGAACTGCGCGAATGGCCCCAGCGCACCCGCAGCCGCCCACCAACCCGCACCCCGACCCGCTAGGCACCCCCCACCTCCCCCACCCCCGTCTCCGCCCTGCGCAGCAGTCCCGCCGCCAGCAACCCCCCGAGCAGTACAGCCACCGCTCCCACCAGCAAGCTCGTCTGCACCCCGGAGGAGAACGCCGCCACGATCTCCCTCCTCTCCTCCCTCGACCCCGCCGCCCCCAGCGCCGCGGGCAGCGACGCCGCCGCCAGCGGGATCAGCGCCGCGAACCGGGAGTTCAGCACCGCCCCCAGCACGGCCACCCCCAACCCCGTGCCGAACTCCGCGAGCGTCCCGTTGACCCCCGCCCCCACCCCCGCCTTGGCCGGCGGAATCGCGCTCATGATCGCGTGGGCCATCGCCGGGTTGGCGATCGCCGCCCCGGCCCCGATCAGCACCAGCCCGACGAGCGTCGCACCGTAACCGTCCGGCCCGGCCGCGATGGAGACCAGGCCGCCCGACATCAGCACCATGCCCAGCGCGATCGACACCGGCATACCGAGCCGGCCCGTCCACCGGGCCGACAGCCCCGAGAAGTTGAGCGCGACGACGACGAGGGCGAGGGGCGCCGTCCTGAGCCCCGCCTCCAGCGCGCCGTACCCGAGGACGAACTGCAGGTGCTGGGTGAGCAGGAACAGCGCCCCGCCCATCCCGAACGTGATGAGGACCGCCCCGGCCACGGCTCCCGTGAACCGGCGGTCACGGAAGAAGTGCGGGTCGAGCATCGGATACGGGACACGGCTCTCCCAGAACGCGAACGCCGCGAGCACCACGACGGCGACGACGGCCGTGGCCAGGACCCGCCCGGAGGCCCAGCCGTGCTCGGGGCCCGAGATGATCGCGTAGACGAGCGAGGTCATCCCCACCGTCGACAGCAGCGCCCCCGGCAGATCGGGCCGGTCCCCCTGAGGGTTCTTCGACTCGGGGACGAGGGCGACGACGGCCACCAGCCCCAGCGCGACGACCGGCAGGTTGACCAGGAAGATCGCGCCCCACCAGAAGTGGCCCAGTAGGAAACCGCCGAGGAGCGGACCGGCCGCGAACCCGAGCGCGTTGACCGCGCTCCAGATGCCGATCGCCTTCGGCTGCTCCCCGGGCGGGAAGATCTGCATGGCGACGGCGAGGGTCGTGGTGAGCAGCAGCGCCCCGCCCACACCCATGCCCGCCCGCGCCGCGATCAACTGCCCCGTCGACTGGGCGAGTCCGGCCGCCAGCGAGCCGACGCCGAACAGCGCGAGCCCCGCGAGCAGCATCTTCTTCCGGCCGTAGCGGTCGGCCGCGCTGCCCGCGGTGAGCAGCAGGCCCGACTGGACGAGCGAGTACGCGTTGATCATCCACTGGATGTCGGACGTGGCCGCGCCCAACTCCTCGGTGAGCGAGGGGATCGCCACGTTCAGCACGGTGTTGTCCAGCAGCACGGCGAGCTGCGCGAGACAGATGACGCCGAGGGTCAGCCAGCGTCGGGGGTGACCTTGGGGGGAGGGGGTGGTGGGGAGGGTCGGGGTGGTCGCCATGTTCTACACCGTAGAACAGTTTCCTATACACCGTACAACGCTGCTGGAGCGGCGTACGGCAAGGCGGTGGCCCGGGGTCTCGTCCTCACCCCGGGCCACCGCCCCACTCCGCGTCGGCCGCGCCTACTTCGCCTGCGTCAGGTCGTAGAACGTCGTGCCGTCGACCGTCACCGTCTCGAAGTTCTCCTGGACCCAGGAGCTGATCTGCGCGGAGGTACCGTCGCTCCCGCCGCGCATGCCGCCCCCGAAGCCGCCGGCGATGAAGTAGTGGATCTTTCCTTCCTCCACGTACTTCTTGAACTCCGCGAGGGTGGGGGACGGGTCGGTGCCGTTGAAGCCGCCGATGGCCATGACGGGTTCGCCCGTGGAGAGCTGATAGCTGGCCGCGTTCTGGGCGCCTGTCGCGGCAGCCGCCCAGGTGTAGTCCCCGGCGTTCTTCTCCAGGAGTTCCTTGACCTCGTCGCTGACGCTCGCGCCGTTGAGCAGACCGCCCATGCCGCCACCGCCGCCCATCCGGCCGCCGTCACCGTTCTGCTGACCTTGCCGTCCCTGCTGACCCTGCTGGCCCTGCTGACCCTGCTGGCCGTTCGGGCCTCCGCCGAAGCCGCCGGTCGGGGGCTGGCCCATCTGACCGTTGCCGTTCTGGCCGTTGCCGTTCTGGCCGTTCTGGCCGCCCTGCCAGCCCGGCATCCCGCCGCCACCGGGGCCGCCGGGGCCGCCGCCCATGCCTCCGCCGGGGCCTCCCCGGCCGCCCTGGACGGACGGGCCGGCCGTGACGATCGAACCGGTGTGGCCCTCACCGAGCGTGGTCAGGGTGTACGCCGTCGGGCCGGCCAGCGCGGTGACGAAGCTCAGGCCCACGACCGCGAGGGCCAGCTGACGACCCAGCCTGGCCGCGAAGACCAGGCCGAGCGCGGCGACCAGACCGCCGACCAGGACGACCCACTTCAGCCAGGGGAGGTAGTCGGAGGAGCGGGTGAGGAGGACGTACCCCCAGACCGCCGTGGCCGTCGTCGCCGCGGCCAGGGTGAGCGACGCCCACACCTCGGCGCGCCGCTCCCACAGCAGGGCCGCGCCCATGCCGATCAGCGGCGCGATGTAGGGGGCGAGGGCCACGGTGTAGTACTCGTGGAAGATGCCCTGCATGAAGCTGAACACCACCATGGTGATGAGCAGCGAGCCGCCCCAGAGGAGGAACGCGGCACGGGTGCCGTCGGTGCGCCGCAGCTTCCGCGTGGCCCAGATCGCCGCGCCCAGCAGGATCAGCGCGGCGGGGATCAGCCAGGAGATCTGGCCGCCGATGTTCGAGCTGAACATCCGGTCCCAGCCGCTCTCGCCCCAGATGCCACCGCCGTTGCCGCCGCCACCTCCGCCGCCGACGCTGCCGGTCTCCTCGCCGTTGATGCGGCCGAGGCCGTTGTAGCCGAAGGTCAGCTCCAGGAAGGAGTTGTTCTGCGAGCCGCCGATGTACGGGCGGGACGAGGCCGGCCACAGCTCGACGATCGCGACCCACCAGCCCCCGGAGACGACCATCGCGAGCCCGGCGAGCAGCACCTGGCCGACGCGCTTCTTCCAGGTGCCGGGGGCGCAGGCGACATACACGAGTGCGAGCACCGGCAGGATCAGGAAGGCCTGGAGGGTCTTCACCAGGAAGGCGAGGCCGATGGCGGTTCCCGCCCAGACCAGCCACTTGGTCTGCGCCTTCTCCATCGCGCGGAGGGTGCAGTACACGGCGGTGGCCATCAGCAGCGCGAGGGCCGCGTCCGGGTTGTTGAAGCGGAACATCAGCGCGGCGACAGGCGTGAGCGCGAACACCGCCATGGTGAGGAAGCCGGCCGTGGCGTGGAAACGGCGGCGTACGGCCGCCCACAGCACTCCGGCGGTGGCGACGGCCATCAGGACCTGCGGGAACAGGATCGCGAAGGAGTTCAGGCCGAGGAGCCGCACCGACAGGGCCATCGGCCACAGCGACGCCGGGGGCTTGTCGACGGTGATGGCGTTGGCCGAGTCCAGCGACCCGAAGAAGAGGGCCTTCCAGGACTGGCTGCCCGCCTGCACGGCCGCCGAGTAGAAGGAGTTGGCGTACCCGGACGCCGTGAGGTTCCAGGTGTAGAGGCCGCCGATCAGGACTAGGGCGAGGAGGAAGCCGGGGCGCACCCAGCGGTTGTCCTCCGGGCGCCCGCGCCACATCCGCCGGCCGAGGGGCTGCCGGGGCTCACCGGCGCCGGGTGCCGTGGGAGTGCCGGGCGGATCCGCGACTTCCGTCCCCTGGACGTCTGCTCTCGTCGTCGGCGGCCCCCAGCCGGGGTCGGCCGGGCTCGTGCCCCCCTGGTGCGTCGACGTGTCGAAGTCCGTGGTCATCGTGTGTTCCTCGAATCCTGGTCGTGCGGGCGCACCGGCCGCATCCGCATGGTCGCGTCGCCCCAGGCGCGGTCCGCGGCGTCACCGGCGCGGAACGGGGTCGTGGGGTACGGGGTGGTCCCGTACGGGACGGTCGGCGCCGCCTCGTACTCGGGGCGCGGCACGGTGCGGGCCTCTGTCGGGGGATGGGCCGCTGTCGGAGGGTGGACCGCTGTCGGAGGGTGGACCGCTGTCGGAGAGTGGGTCGCTGTCGGAGGGTGGGCCTCCGTCGAGCCGTGGGCCGTCGGCTGGAACCGGTCCTGGTGGGCGTACGGGCCTGGCCGCCCCGGTCGGACCGCGGCCGTGCTCACGTACCCGGCGGCGGGGTGGGCGGCGGGAGCGGTCGGCGTGCCGCTGTCACGCCGGTCGGGGAAGACCCAGGCCCGGAAGAGCAGGAACCGCAGCACCGTCGCCGCGAGGTTGGCGGCGATGAGGACGGCCAGTTCCGTGGAGTGCGCGGGGTCGCTGGTGGCCGCGTTCAGGGCGACGAGCGAGCCGCTGGTGAGGGCGAGGCCGATACCGAACACCACCAGACCCTGCGCCTGGTGCCTGACGGCGCCGGCCCGGCCCCGGACGCCGAACGTGAGGCGCCGGTTGGCCGCCGTGTTGGCGATCGCCGAGACGAGGAGGGCGAGCGCGTTGGCGGTCTGCGACCCCGCGAGGCTGCGGAAACCGCTGTAGAGGAGCAGATAGAAGAGAGTGGACAGGCCGCCCACGACACAGAAACCGAGAAGCTGGCGGGCCAAGCCGCGCGGCACGTCCTCGATGTCGCGGTCGCGGGGGTCGTCCCCGAAGGGCCGGGCGAGCCGGTCGAGGGTGATCGACCCGGTGGCGAGGGCCCGGCCGACCCGCCACACGCCCTTGAGGTCGTCGGTGGCCGTCCTCACGATGTGGACGGTCGAGTCGGGGTCGTCGACCCAGTCGACCGGCACCTCGTGGATCCGGAGCCCGGCGCGCTCGGCGAGCACCAGCATCTCGGTGTCGAAGAACCACCCGGTGTCCTCGACGAGCGGCAGCAGCACCTGCGCCACGTCCCGCCGTATCGCCTTGAACCCGCACTGCGCGTCCGAGAAGCGGGCCTGGAGCGAGCCGCGCAGGATCAGGTTGTACGCGCGGCTGATGAACTCCCGCTTGGGGCCGCGCACCACCCGTGACGAACGGGCGAGCCGGGAGCCGATCGCGAGGTCCGAGTGGCCGGAGATCAGCGGGGCCACCAGCGGCAGCAGGGCGTTCAGGTCGGTCGACAGGTCCACGTCCATATAGGCGAGGACCGGGGCGTCGGAGGCGGACCAGACGGCGCGCAGGGCCCGCCCGCGCCCCTTCTGCTCCAGCCGGAACGACCTGACCCGCGGCAGCTCCGCCTCCAGCCGCGCGGCCACCTGGGGGGTGGTGTCCGTGGACGCGTTGTCCGCGATCGTGATGCGGAACGCGTACGGGAAGGTCCGCGCGAGGTGCTCGTGCAGTCTGCGGACGCACGGCTGGAGGTCCTTCTCCTCGTTGTAGACGGGGACCACTACGTCCAGGACAGGCGTACCGGCGTCTCCGGCCGGGAGGTGCTCCCGCGCCGGCAGGGTGCCGGGAGAAGAGTCGGTTCGCATGACACGTACATTCGCGACCGGCTCTGTTATGCCCGTGTGCTGACGCTGTGCTGTGCCTATGAGTCCGGCTGCCGGGGGGCGGGCCGGTGCGCGGGCCGCGGTACGGGCCGGTGCGCGGCGTCGACGAGGTCCTGGCCGACGCCGCCGGTGTCGAGAGCGAAGTCCAGGTCGGTGTCGTGTCCGGAGTCCGGGTCGACGTCCGGGTCGGCGTCGTGGTCCAGGTCGTCGAACCGCCAGTCGGCGGCGTCGTCGAGCAGGGGTCCGGGCCCGCCGAGGACGGGCAGGTGCACGGTGAACACGGTCCTTCCGGGCACGCTGTCGACGGTCACGGCACCGCCGTGCGCATCGGCCACGGCCTGCACGATGGCGAGTCCGAGGCCGGTCGAGCCGGACACCCGGGACCGGGAGGAGTCCCCGCGCGCGAACCGTTCGAAGACGTGCGGCAGCAACTGCTCGGGGATGCCCTGCCCGTCGTCCTCGACGTCCACGCACATCCAGGGCCCGCGCCGCTGCACGCGTGCGGTGACCGTGGTCCCGGGCGGTGTGTGCGTACGGGCGTTCGCCAGCAGATTGACGAGGACCTGTTGGAGCCGTGCCGCGTCCGCCGACACCGGCGCCGGCGCGTCGGGCAGGTCGAGCCGCCAGTTGTGGCTCCGCCCGGCAGCCCGCGCGTCGCTGACGGTGTCCACGACCAGAGGGATCAGATCGGTCCGCTCGAACTGCAACGGCCGTCCGGCGTCGAGCCGCGCCAGCAGCAGCAGATCCTCGACGAGCAGTGTCATCCGTCCGGACTCGGACTCGATGCGGCCGAGCGCGTGCCGCGTGTCGGGCCCGATGGCCTCCCGGCCGCGCCGGGTGAGTTCGGCGTAGCCCCGGATGGACGCGAGGGGTGTCCGCAGCTCATGGCTGGCGTCCGCCACGAACTGCCGGACGCGCGTCTCGCTCTCCTGCCGCGAGTGCAGCGCGCCGTGGATGTGGTCGAGCATCCGGTTGAGAGCGGCCCCGACCTGTCCGACCTCCGTGTGCGGGTCGGTCTCGGACTCGGGCACCCGTTCGTTGAGGGTGACCTCGCCGGTGTGCAGGGGCAGCTCGGAGACACGGGTGGCGGTGGCCGCCACCTTGCGCAGCGGCCGCAGGGCCACCCCGACCAGCGCGGACCCGGCGATACCGGCGGCGACGAGCCCGGCTCCGGTGACGCTGAGCTCGACGACGACGAGGGTGTTGAGGGTGTTGTCGACGTCCGTGGTCGGCAGCGCGACGTAGTAGGTGCCCTTGATGCCCGTGACGTAAGTGACCCGGTAGTCACCGAGCCCGGTGAGCTCCACGGTGTCCATGCCCGTCCTGGACGCGGCGGCGAGTTCCTTCGTCGTCGCGGCCGGGAGTTCGGTCCCGTACATCCGGTCGAAGCCGCCGGAGTCGGTGGACTTCTCCCGCGCCACGACCGCCTTGCTGACCTTGCCGCTGTCGTCGACCGCGGCGATGACGGTGTTCTCCAGCGTCGGGCCCCTCACGAAGTCCTCGAGCTTCTCGTCCGTCGTCCGAGCCGTGAACGCACCGGAGCTGTCACCGGCCCCTGAGCCGTTCGGTTTCTGGAAACCGGGGTAGCCGCCGCTCGGCTTGAGCCCGTCCAGCGCCTCCTGGGGAGGGCCGGACGCCCGGTCGCCCACGTCTTGCACCTGACGGTCCAGCTGGTTGTTGAGGTGCTCGCTCAGCGCGATCGTCGTCACCGTTCCGATCACCGCGCACACCACCGCGATCAACGCCACCGCGGAGACGACGAGCCGCGTACGCAGTGTGCGCGGCTGCCGTTTCCCTCGTCCCGGCCCGAGCCGCGACCACCACCGCGTACGCGTCCGTCGTCGCCCGCTCATGAAGCGCCGGGCTTGATCAGATAACCGGCTCCCCGCCGCGTGTGGATCATCGGCTCGCGCCCGGCGTCGATCTTCCGCCGCAGGTAGGAGATGTACAGCTCGACCACGTTCGCCTGGCCACCGAAGTCGTACGACCACACCCGGTCGAGGATCTGCGCCTTGCTGAGCACCCGCCGCGGGTTCCGCATCAGGAACCGCAGCAGCTCGAACTCGGTGGCGGTGAGGTGGATGTCGTCCCCACCGCGCGACACCTCGTGGCTGTCCTCGTCGAGCATGAGGTCACCGACGACGAGCACGGAGTCGGAGCGCCGGTCGGCGGCGCCGGAACGCCGGATGAGGCCCCGCAGCCGGGCGACGACCTCCTCCAGGCTGAACGGCTTGGTGACGTAGTCGTCGCCGCCGGCGGTGAGTCCGGCGATCCGGTCCTCGACCGCGTCCTTCGCGGTGAGGAAGAGGACCGGCACGTCCGGCAGATCCCGCCGCAGCCGCCCGAGGACGGTCAGCCCGTCCATGTCGGGGAGCATCATGTCCAGGACGACGGCGTCGGGCCGGAAGTCGCGCGCGGTCTGGAGGGCACCGGTGCCGTCCCCCGCGCTCCGGATCTGCCATCCCTCGTAGCGAAGGGCCATGGAGAGCAGTTCGGTGATCGACTGCTCGTCGTCCACCACAAGCACGCGGACGGGGCTCCCGTCCGGCCTCAGCAGTTCGGTGCGCCCCTGGGGCGAGGTCGTGGTCATGCTGGACACCTTGTCGGGGCCCTCTGAGAACACCCTTTCTGGAACCTGTGATTTTTCTGAGAAACACACAGGAGCCTCTCAGGGAACACCTGGGATGTTCCGGACTTCCGGGAGAACCTCCCAGCTGACCTGCGATTTCATGCCCCGGCGCAAGGTCTTCGCCTGGGCGCCTCACCGCGATCCCACAGCCCCCGCCCCACAGGAAACGGGACGCGCGCCCCCGTCCTGCCCCCCGCCTCATGCAAGCGCGGTCATGCTCGCCTACTCCCTCTCCTTCACGAACCCGTGGCTGCGTTCGACCTTGGCGACGTGCAGGGAGTAGCTCCGGTACCACTCGGCGCGCCCCCGCTTCTGTGCCGACCGGTGCTCCGTGTCGCTCCGCCACCGCTCCAGGGCGTCGGCGTCCCGGAAGTACCCCACGGTGATGGCGAGGCCGCCGGGCGTCTGTGCGTGGTCCATCCCGAGGTACCCCGGCACGTCCTTCACCAGTTCCTCCATCCGCTCGGCCGTCTCCCCGTAACCGCTCTGCTCCTCGGTCCGCGTGGAGGTGAACACCACGGCGTAGTAAGGCGGTTCGAAGGCAGGAACAGGTGCTATCCGCTGATCACTCATGTCGCCCACTGTCGCCTCGGTCATCGACCACCGTCCAGCGCCTTTCCGTACGGGATCCCAAAGGGATCGAAGTCTTTACCCGGAGCTCGACGACCACGGCCGGCGCGAAGCCCTCTCCGGCCGCCCGCAATCACACCACCGCACCCCCTCACCCGCTCGCCCTCGCTCCCCCCTCACCCGCGGGCCCCCTCACCCGCCCTCAGAACAGCCCGTCTTGGACCCCTCCCCCTGCCCCTCCCTCTCGCTTCCGCACCTCTCTGATCGGCACCGTGACCGCGTCACGCGCCCCCTCGCCCGTGGGAGCGGTCAACTCCCACCCGGTCATGAGCCGTGTGTCCAGAACGACGACTCCCTGCCCGGTGGCGAGATGCAGATCGGGCCCGGCGACGGCGAGCACCTCACCGCCCACCACACCGCCCGCGACCAGCTCGCTCACCACCCCGTCGGCGGCCGGCAGCGCGTCCAGCCCGAACACCCCGAAGTGATCGACCGCCTGGAACGCCACCGGTTCCAGGGACTCCGGCCACCCCGGCAGCGCGAGGGCCCGCCCGTGGACCGCCGCCAACTCCCCCTCGCGCTCCGCCGGTTCCGGCAGGGCGGCCCGCAGCAGCCTCTTCTCGGCGTACGGAATCCGGTCCGGCACCTTCAACGCGGCCCGCAGCACCTCCTCGGCCCGCCGCGCGGCCATCAGCGGCCCCCGCCCGAGCCACGCGAAGCACACCGCCCCCTGCTCCAGCAGTCGCGCCGACCCCCGCTCGATGGCCGTGATCCCGACCTTCACCATGCCGGGCCCGAACCACGCGAGGTACACGTGGTACGGCCGCGGATCATCGGCGAAGGTGTCGGCCGCGACGGAGTGCGCCCGGTCCAGCCGCGCACACTCCTCGCACCGCGCGCCGGTACTCCGCCCCGGAACGCCCGCCCGCACCGGACACGCGTGCCCCCGGGCCCCGACACAGGTCCGTCCGCCCCCGTCCACGACTCCGAAAACCACCGCCTTCCCCCGAGGCAGAGGACTCCTCCGCCCGCCTTCCCACACCAGACAGGGCTCGGCGCCGCCCCACCGCAGCCCGGTACATCTCCACGCGTGTGCCATCCCTCACGACATTAGAGGGCACCACTGACAATGCGACTGATCTGCGAAAACGACCCGGCCGCCGGACGTCGGGACACGCGGAAGCCACTCACGGGCTGTCGGGTCGGGCGGTGTGGGCGGGGTGGCCGGCCGTACGGCGGGCCTCCTTCATCTCCGCCTCATAGAGATGGTCCCGGCCGTCGGCCAGCTCGTCCACGGCGCTCTTCTCCAGCGCCTTGAAGGGCTCGTAGTAGGTGTCGTTGTAGGCCTCGACGATCTGGAACGTCCAGTGCCCGGGGATGACATTGCGCCCGAGGATCTCGGTCCGCACCTTGTCCGCCCACTCCGGGTGCCCGGCCTCCCGCAGCAGGCGCACGGCCCGGTCCAGTTCGAGATCGGCACCGCCGGTGAGCTGGTGGAAGTCGTAGAGGCGGCCGCGGGCCCGCTCGGTCATCTCCAGTGCCTTGGAGAGCGCCCCGAGCGCCTCCACCGTCGTGTCGCTGAGCCCTTCGGGCCGCTGATGAGCGCGGTCGGGGCCGTCGTGCTGTGCGTTCATGACTCCCGAAGTGCCCGTTTTCTCCCTATCCCATTCGGTCGACGTCAGGATGTGTCAGGGCCGTCGGCGCGGTACTCGTGACACCACCATGCAGACGTTCCTGCCCTACCCCGACTTCCGGGCGTCGGCGCTCACGCTGGACCGCCGCCGCCTCGGCAAACAGCGGGTCGAGGCGTTGCAGGTGCTCCGCGGCCTCGTCGTACCGGGCTACGGCTGGCGCCACCACCCGGCGGTACGGATGTGGGCCGGATACGAGGAAGCGCTGGTCCGGTACGGCCTGGACGTGTGCGCGGTGTGGTGCGAGCAGGGCCACCAGGACAGCTGCGCGACCACCCTGGTCGCCGACCTCCTGGCGTTCCGCCCCGGAACACAGATCCGCCCCCAGACCGCGCTGGGGGAGGCCGCCGAACTCCCCCCTTGGCTGGGCGACGACACGTTCCACCGCAGCCACCGCTCGGCACTCCTCCGCAAGGACCCCGCCACGTACACCCCCCTCTTCCCCGACGTCCCACCCGACCTCCCCTACGTCTGGCCCACGTCGGACAGAACCACGACCCAGCCCCAACGGTCCGAGCCATGACACGGCGACGGCTCGGGTAAGGTGGCGATCTTCGGCCGGCGGAAGCCGTACGGAGTCCTCGAAGGCCGGGCACATGCAACTCGCCGACCATCCCGCACGCCGCCGCCTCAGCGCCGCCCTGGAGAACCTCTCCACCACCTTCCGCGGCATGACCGCTCACCCGGACGAGCACAACTGCGAGTGCCACTGGGGCAGTCCGGAGGAGATCGCCCTGCTCAAGACGCCGGACGTGGAACTGGATCCGGATCTCCTGCGCAGGACCTGGCAGGCCGTCGACTGGACCGACCACGCCGCCGTGCTGCGCCGCATCCTGCCGCAGTTCGCCACAGACCTGGTCGCCGGTCGCGTGAATCCCCGGTACGACGCACTGGAGGAGGCCGGGTACTCCCTGGCCCGAGGCCGCTGGCAGCAGTGGCCCGAGGATCACGCCGGTCCGGTACGCGAGTTCCTGCATGCCTGGTGGGCCCAGAGCCTCACCGATCCGGATGCGGTCGTACCGGCGCACCGGGTCCTCGTGCTGTGTGCCGAGGCGTCCGGAACGCTGGGACCGTGGCTTGCCGCATGGGAGCAGCACACCGAGCCCCTCAGTGACCGCCGCCTGGCCGAGGCGGCGGCGGAATGGGAGTACGAGCTCCTGGGGGACGGCCTGCCCTGGAGAGTCGGCTGGTACGAGCACGACGAGGAGAAGATGCGCGCCGACCTGGTCACGTGGCTCCTCGACCACGCCGTGACGCGGCTCCGCGAGTCGAACGCACCGGAAGACCTACAGCACCGGATACGACTCCTGGGACTCACCGACGAGGACCGCTGGACGGACCCACACTGGCCCGGCCACCGCTACTGACGACCGCCCCCACCCGGAAGCGAGCGAGGAGGAGGTGCGGGCAGCACTGGGCAAACTGTCCGAAGCCATGGGTGGCGTCGGCTGAGGACTCCGTAACCATGACCTGCTCTCCAGGGGACCCCGAACTCGGGGCCCCCTGCATGTCGTTCGCCTATGCGGCATCCACGGTCAGGGAGTAGTCCACACCAACGGCGAAGTCCTGGGCCTGACCACGAATTTTCAGTGTGTGCTTCCCGGGCTCCAGCGGGGGCAACTGGACCCAGAGGCCGCACCCTGTGGTCGTGAGGCGCTCGTCCGTGCCTGTGACGGGGTTGAAGGCAACGCCCTTCACAGAGATCGGCTCTCCGCGGTTCGTCTCCGATTCGACCTTCTTGCCGTCCAGGACTGCGGACCCCTTGGCCTCGCTCATGAAGGTTGCGCAGTCCTCCGGCTCACCCATCAGGTTCACCAGGGGAAACGCGACAGGGATCCCTTCGGGGACGTGGCAAGTGCGCTCGGCCCGAGTGCCGAAGGTACCCGCCAGAAACCACACGTCCTGCGGCTGGTTGCGCTCACAATCGCTCCCATCCTCGTCAGCGACCGGATTGGTGCCTTCGGGTTCCGACAGTGCCCACGTCCACCATCGGCTCTGCAGATCCTCAGGAGAGAGACCGTCTGGCGCCGACGACGGCGCACCTGAAGCCCGAGCCGGCGAGTCCCCCGTTCCCTCGGTTGCGCTGCGCCCGCACCCCACCAGCGCCGCCAGGACCATGGTCATGAGCACCACCCTGCCGGTCTTGATCTTCATGAGATCCCCTCCCCCTACTGCGCACGTGCGCGACCCCCGGTCGCATACGGATGGCGTGGACCCTGTCCGCGAAGCCGGCCGGCCCCCTTGGGCCACCCGTTGCTGTACTTCGCCGCTGCACGCCCCCGAAACGCAAGAGGCCCCGGATCTCTCCGGGGCCTCTCACCTGTGTGCACTCGGCAGGATTCGAACCTGCAACCTTCTGATCCGTAGTCAGATGCTCTATCCGTTAAGCTACGAGTGCTTGTTCTGTTTTCCGCCGGTCCCGGCCCTTTCGGCCCGCTCTTGGCGACAGGAAGAACATTACATGACTGCCGTCGCCATGTGAAATCCGTTTGCCGCACCCCTTGTGACCTGCGAAAACACCTCCGTGGGCCCTCCAGGGAACGACGAAGCCCCGGTCGCGTGGACCGGGGCTTCGGTGATCAAGCGCGGAGGCGGAGGGATTTGAACCCTCGATGGGCTTTAAGGCCCAAACCGCATTAGCAGTGCGGCGCCATAGACCGGACTAGGCGACGCCTCCCGCACAACCGCCCGCGCGAGCGCGAGTGGTGCGTGCAGATGATGACACAGCCGAGTGGGCTGTCACCAATCGCCTCCCACGGTACTAGGCGGAGAGGCCGCAGGGCAAAGCCGTATGGCACGTCGCGGCGGGTCGGAGGGTGTTCGGGAACGGTTCGTCAGGGACGTCCGGGATCGGCGGGGCGGGTCGGCGCGACAGGGCCCCTCTCCTGCGTCCGCTCCTGCGTCCGCCGCAACCGTGGGACCCCCGTGGCGTTAGTCAGGTCATGTTGCAGAGCCGTCCACCCACACCGCCGCAGGGGTCCTCCGCCTCCGCCCTCGCCCCCACCCCCGCCGACGCCCGTCACGCGGCCTCCGGTCGGCCCGTCCGCCCGTTCGCCCCCGGCGCCTCCCGTGCCGCCACCCCCGGCCGTTCCGCTCGCCGGGTTCTGCTCGGTGCCGTCGTCTCCCTCGCCGCGGCCGCCGCCGGGGCGTTCTCACCCTCGGCCGCTCCGGTCGCGTACGCCGCCGACGCGTCGCCCCGTATCGGCGAGGCGCTCCCCCGGACGGCGTTGCCCCTGCCCGTCGCTCCTCAGGACCGGCTGGTCGTCACGGTCCGGGGTGCGGGCGAGGGGGCCGACGGGCGGTTCGAGCTGCGCTGCCATCCTCAAGGGGGCAGTCATCCGCACACCCGGGACGCCTGCGGGCAGCTCGATCAGCGGACCGTCTGGGGCAAGGATCCCTTCGCACCCGTCGCGCCGGGCACCGTGTGCACGATGTTGTACGGCGGACCGGCCACCGCCCATGTCACCGGGATCTGGGCCGGTCGCCCGGTCGACGCGCGCTTCGAGCGCGGCAACGGCTGCGAGATCGCCCGCTGGGACTCACTCGTCCCCGTACTTCCTGATCTCCGTAAGTAACGGCGCCCTCCCCGCCTACGACCACAGCGCCCTCCCCACCCACGCTCACGATCACGGCACCCTCCCGCCCTCGCCCCGATCACGGCGCTCCCCCCGCCCTCGGACCGTCGGCACGCCCCCGCCCGCCCCTCCCCCGATAACTCCGACGGCATATGCCCATAAGCCCGAGCGGGGGTCGTAGGCGCCGTACATATGTGCCGCGAGGCGTGTGGTTCGGCAAAACACACGGTCACGGCATCTCCGTATGTTCGGTGTGCGACCTCCCTCTCATCCGGCGTCGCGAGCGCAACCTCTGCCCGTAGACTCCCTCGCGTGACACGTCGCGGGCCGGTTGGCAAGATGGCCCAGGCGGTCGGCAAGGTGCGGTAACAGGGAGGAAGCGTCTCGTGAGCAGCAGGCCATCCCGAGGCGCTGCTCGCCTCGCAGCCATACTGGACGCGCTGCCTGACGCGTTGGTGCTGGTCAACGCCAATGGGACCGTCGTCAACGCGAACACCATCGCCCTGGAGGCCTTCGAGGCCCCGGGGACCGCCCTGGTGGGGCGCGGGCTGCTGGACCTTCTCCCCGAGTTCGACTCCCGGCTCATTCCGGGGTCGATGCGCCGGCCCGACACCATGGACCCGACCGGGCGGACCAAGCCGACCCGCATGATCGCCCGCCGGACCGACGGCAGCGAGTTCCCGGTCGAGGTCACAAGCGCGAATCTGGAGAACGGGCAGCAGGCGTACGACGGTTACGGCTCCGCCAATGACGAGCTGCTCATGCTGGTCGTACGCGACCTCTCCGGCACCGTCGACACCGAGGCCGAACTCGCGCGTTCGCAACGGCAGACCGAGATGATCCTGCGGGCCGCGGCCGAGGGCGTCGTGGGGACGGACACCGACGGGCGGATCGTCCTCGTGAACCCGGCCGCCGCCCAGATACTGGGTTACCGGGCCAGCGATCTCGGCGGGCGCGAGCTGCACACCCTCGTCCTGCACTCCCGCGAGGACGGCTCCCCCTTCCCGTACGGCGAGTCGCCGCTCGCCGACACCCTGCGGTCCGGGCGCAAGCACCGCGTGCGCGGCCAGGTCCTGTGGTCCAAGAGCGGCGACAAGGTGTCGGTCGACCTGACGACCGCGCCGGTGCGCGACGGGGACCAGCTCGTCGGGGCCGTGATGACGTTCACCGACCGGCGGCCCTACGACCAGCTCGCGGAGGAGAAGAGCGCCGAGGCCGAGCGGCACGCGGAGGAGCTGAAGCAGCTCGCCGAGGAGCACGCCGAGGAACTGGAGGGCGTGCGGGAGCAGCACACCACCGAACTCGCCGAGCTGCGCGAGAAGCACGCCGAGGAACTCGCCGCCGGTGACGAGCGGTACGCCGCGCTCGGCGAGCGGGAGAAGGACCGCTACGAGGCGCTGGCCGCGCGGCACGAGCAGCTGCTCGCCGTGCTGGGCACCTCCCTGCGCGGCCCGCTCGACCAGCTCCGCAGCGAACTGGGCACCCTCGCCGCTGACGACGCCGGGCAGCTGTGGCCCGAGGCCAACCAGGTCCTCCACCACCTCACCGCCGGGTACTCGCGGATCACCACCCTGATCGACAACGTGCTCGGGTACCAGCGGATCGACGCCGGTGAGGACGGCCTCGTCCGTACGACGGTGATGCTCGACGCGGTCGTCGCCGCCGGTGTCGACGGTGCCGTGGAACTGGTCGGGCCGGGGCGGGTGCAGTTCGCCGTGCACGCGCCGCCCATCGAGGCGGAGGTCGACCAGGCCCGGCTCGCGACCGCCCTCGCGCACCTCATCGCGGATGTCGCCGGCGTCGACGCGACCGGCAACGCGCCGATGTCCGTCGGCGGCTACATGGACAACACCGTCGTCGTGGCGGCGGCGCAGCGCGGCGAGGTCGTACGGATCGAGGTCCGTGGCCCCTACGCCGGGGGTGACCCGGTGCACCAGCCGATCGTGCAGGGGATCGTGCGCGCGCACGGCGGTGTGCTGCAGACGCACGAGGTGCCGGGGATGAGCGGCAGCGCGTACGTGCTGGAGGTGCCGCTCGGGGGCGGCGCGGGCACGGTTCCCGTGCAGGCCCCCGTCGTGGCCGTCGAAGAGTCCGCGCCCCTCGCCGAGTCACCTGCCGACGGTCCCGTGGCCGCCGGTGCCGAGGTCTCGTTGCCCGAGCCGGCCGCCGCCGGTGGCGCTGGTGGAGCCGGTGGAGCCGGTGGTGGGCGGCGTCGGGCCCGGCGGTCGTCCGTGGACGCGTTCCTGGACAGCGACGACGCCCCCGAGGCGGAGGCCGCGCCCGCCGCGCCTCCCACCGGGCGTCGTCGGCGCCGGGCCGAGGACGCCGCGGGCGGTCCCCCCGCCGAGGCGCCCGTGCCCGGGCAGGGCGGCACCGACGAGGCCGAGGGCACCGGGCGGCGACGCGGCCGGGCAGCCGCTGCCGACGGTGCCGGAGAGGCCGTCGCCGCCGAGGGCGCGGTCGTCACGGCGGCCGAGCACGCCGCCGGCACCGCTGCCGCCGCCTCCGGGCTCGGCGGGACCGTGCCGCCCCAGGGCGTGCCCGCGCCCAGTGGACGACGGGCACGCCGCGAGCCCGCCGCGCAGAACGCGTTGCCGCCCGCGCTGCCCGCCGGCCCGGCCACGACCCCCTCGCCCGACGCCGCGACCGGTGACACGAGCGAGGGCCAGCCCTCCGGCCGCCGTCGTCGTGCGCTGGCCAAGGCGGAGGAGCGCGCCGCCGCCGAGCCCGCCGGGCGTGCCGTCTTCGCGCTGCCGCCGGCCGAGGCCGACCGTGGCCCCGAGTACGCGCAGAACGCCGGTCTGGGTCCGGTGCCGGTGCCTGCGGCGCCGGGCGGGGCGGTGACTCCGGGTACTCCGGGCGCGCCTGCCGGAGCTGTGGCCGTGCCTGCGGTGCCCGCGCAGGGGTCGCAGAGCGTCCCGGGGGCCCCGGGAGCGGAGGTGTACGAGGCTGAGGGCGGCCAGGGAGCCGCGGTGCCCGGGGGGATGGTGCCCGTCGGTGGGGCCGCGCTGCCCGCAGGAGGGGTCGTACCGCCTGGTGGGCCGGTACCGGCCGGTGGGCCTGTGCCGGTGACGGGGGCTGTGCCTGGTGGGGGGCCGGTCCCTGCCGCTGGGCCGGTGCCCGCCGGGCAGCCGATGCCGGGGGCAGGTCCTGTGTCGCCCGGGCAGCCGATGCCGGGACCCGTGCCGCCTGGGGGCATGGTGCCCGCCGGGGGTCCGGTCCCCGCCCCGGGCCCCGTACCCGCGGCCGGTCCCGTACCTGCCGCGGGGCCCGTGCCCGCCACCGGGCTCGCCCAGCCCGCCCAGGCTCAGGTGCAGGCAACGGGTGAGGCGGCCCAGCCGCAACCGCGGGTTCAAGGCCAGGTTCAAGGGCAGGTGCAGGCTCCGCCGCAGGTCCAGGGCGCCGGGGTGCCCGGTGTCGCGGCCGCGCAGGGTGCCGTACCGGTGCCGGATGCCGCGCAGGCGGCCAGGGTCGGCCAGGCGGTCGTCGCCGGTCAGGTGCCGGGGGCTCCCGTCGGGAGTGCGGACGACGGGCGCCATGACGCCGCGCTGCACAACCCGGCGGACGACCACACCCCGCCGCAGCCGCATCCCCTGCCCGCGCCGACCGGCCGCCGCCGCGCCGTTCGCCCCGCTGCACAGGGCGACGTCGGGGCACAGGTCGCCGCCGGGCAGCAGCCGGTGCCGGTCCAGGTTCCCCCGGGTCAGGGCGCCCCTCCGCAGATGGTGCCCGGCCAGCCGGTACCCGCGCAGGGCGCCGCCGCTCCACAGCCGGTGCCCGCGCAGGGCGTCCCCATGGGTGCCGCTCCCGCGCAGGCCGCTGCTCCCGGTCAGCCCATCCCCGCCCAGGGTCTGCCCGGCGCCCCGCAGCCGGTGCCCGCCCAGGGCGTTCCCGGGACCGCCGCGCAGTCCGCTGCCGCACAGTCCGCTGCCGCACCGCCGCAGGGTGTCGCCGGTCCGGCCCAGCAGGTGCCCGCCCACGCCGCCGCCCCCGGCCAGCCCGTCGGCGCTCCCGGCGCGGGCGCGCAGCCCGTGCCCGGCCAGGGTGTCCCCGGGGCCGCGGAGCAGGTAGCTGCCGCACCGGCCCAGGGTGCCCCCCAGCAGGTCGCCGCGCCCGGCCAGTCCGGTCTCGCGCAGGGTGCCGTACCGGGTGCTCAGGGTGCCCCGCAGCCGGTGCCCGCCCAGGGCGTGCCCGGTGCCGGTCAGCCGGCCACGCCGCAGGCGCAGCCCCAGTCCTGGCCCGACCCCGGTCAGGACAGCACCGGCGCCGGTGTGCCCGTGGCCGGTGCGCAGGCTCCGTTGCCTCCGCAGTCGACGCCGTCGTCGGGGACCCCGCTGCCGCCGGAGCGAGCCGTGCAGCAGCAGCCTCGTGTCGCGCAGCCGCTGCCCGCCGAGGCCGCGCCGACCGCCGGGCCCGTCGCCTCGCTCGACCCCAACTCGACGCAGGGCCGGGCGATCAGCGTGCGGACGCTGGGCCAGGGGGTCCCGTTCGCCCGCCAGGGCGCCCCCCAGGCGCAGGGCCAGCCCCAGCCGGGGTCCACCCCCGCCCCGAACCAGCCCGGCGGTTCCGGTCGGCGCCGCAAGCTCGGAACGCCGCCCGAACCCGCCGGTGACCGCCCCGAGTCGGCCGCGCGCCCCCACCCGCAGCCCGGACAGGCCAAGGGCAACGGCAGCGGGCAGACCCCGCTGCCCGCTCAGCCGGGCCAGCCGTCCCTGGCCGGACAGGTGCCGCTGCCGCCCCATGCCTCGCTCGCCGGACAGGTGCCCCTGCCGCCGCAGCCCTCCCTCGCCGGGCAGTCCCGGCTGGCGGGCAACACCGACGGAGCCGGGCGCTCGTACGCCATAGGGGCCCCGGACGAGAACGCGGACGAAGGGCCCGAGCCGCTGGACGGACCCGGCGGGGCGGTGGAGGTTCCCGACCGGCCCCAGCCGCAGCCGATGGACGACGAATTGCCGCCGGAGCCGCTGGACAACCCGCGCCGGCTGCTCGTGTGGCCCGCTCCGGACGTGCCCACCCACCAGGCGCTCAGCGAGCGCGGCTACCGGCCCGTCATCGTGAACTCGCGTGAGGACGTCGACGCGCAGATCGCCGCGTATCCGGCCGCCCTCTTCGTCGACCCGCTCACCGGTCCCATCACGCGTACGGCCCTTCAGTCGCTGCGCCAGGCCGCGGTGGCCGCCGAGGTGCCCGTGCTCGTCACGGCGGGGCTCGGCCAGGCGACACGTGACGCGGCGTACGGGGCCGACCCGGCCATCCTGCTGAAGGCGCTCGCCCCGCGTGACTCCGAGCAGCATCCGCCGAGGGTCCTGCTGATCGAGGAGCACGCGGAGATCGCGCTCGCCCTGACCGCCACGCTGGAACGGCGGGGCATGCAGGTCGCGCGGGCCGCGTCCGACGCGGACGCCGTCACCCTCGCCGCGCAGATGCGCCCCAACCTCGTGGTGATGGATCTGCTCCAGGTCCACCGTCACCAGGCCGGGATCATCGACTGGCTGAGGACCAACGGGCAGTTGAACCGCACCCCGCTCGTCGTCTACACCGCCGCCGTCGACCAGGCCGAACTCCCGCGCCTGGCCTCGGGCGAGACCGTCCTGTTCCTCGCCGAGCGCTCGACCAGCCCGGACGTCCAGACCCGCATCGTGGACCTCCTGGCCCGCATCGGCACGAACTGAGGCCGCCGACACACGGGCTGAGGCCACCGACAACAGCACCTGGGGCACTGTTTCACGTGAAACAGTGCCCCAGGTCGTGCAGGTCTTCTCAGCCGGTCGGACGCCGGACCCTCAGATCTGCGTCACGTCCAGCTGACCGTCCGCGTACTGCCTGCGCAGCACCTTCTTGTCGAACTTGCCGACGCTCGTCTTCGGGACGGACTCGATGATCGTCCAGCGCTCCGGGAGCTGCCACTTGGCGATGTGGCCCTCCTCCGAGAGGAAGGACCGCAGTGCCGCGAAGTCCGTACTGGCGCCTTCCTTCAGCACGACGGTGGCCAGCGGGCGCTCGCCCCACTTCTCGTCCGGTACGGCGACGACGGCGGCCTCGGCGACGTCCGGGTGGGCCATGAGGGCGTTCTCCAGCTCGACCGAGGAGATCCACTCGCCGCCGGACTTGATGACGTCCTTGGCGCGGTCGGTGAGGGTGAGGAAGCCGTCCGGGCTGATCGTGCCGACGTCGCCCGTCTTCAGCCAGCCGTCCTCGCTGAACTTGTCCTCGGGCCGGAGGTGCTCGGCGCCCTGGCCGCCGTAGTACGCGCCCGCGATCCAGGGGCCGCGGACCTCCAGCTCACCGGCGGACTCGCCGTCCCAGGGAAGCCGCTCGCCGCCGGGGCCGGTGAGGCGGGCCTCCACGGAGGCGGGGAAACGGCCCTGGGTGAGGCGGTACGCGAGCTCCTCCTCCGAGTCGGCCTCGACATGGGCCGGCGGCCGGGCGATGGTGCCCAGCGGGGACGTCTCCGTCATGCCCCAGGCGTGGCAGACGCGCATACCGAGCTTGTCGAAGGCCTCCATGAGGGAGGGCGGGCAGGCGGAGCCGCCGATGGTGACCTGGGTGAGGGAGGAGACCTCCCGCGGACGGGCGTGCAGCTCGGCGAGCAGGCCCTGCCAGATGGTGGGAACGGCGGCGGCGTGGGTCGGCTTCTGCGTCTCGATCATCTCGGCGAGGGGGGCCGGTTGCAGGAACCGGTCCGGCATCAGCATGTTGACGCCGGTCATGAACGTCGCGTGGGGCAGGCCCCAGGCGTTCACATGGAACTGCGGGACGACGACGAGGGAGAGGTCCGCGTCCGTCAGGCCCATGGACTGGGCCATGTTGACCTGCATGGAGTGCAGGTAGATCGAGCGGTGGGAGTAGACGACGCCCTTGGGGTCGCCGGTGGTGCCGGAGGTGTAGCACATGGCCGCGGCGGAGCGCTCGTCCAGTTCGGGCCAGTCGTACGTGGTCGGCTTGCCGGCGATCAGGTCCTCGTACTCGTGCACCTGGACGCTCGCTCCGGCGAGCAGCGAACGGTCGCCGGGGCCGGACACGACGACGTGCTCCACCGGCTTGAGGTGCGGGAGGAGCGGTGCGAGGAGGGGGAGCAGCGAGCCGTTGGCGATGATGACGCGGTCCGCGGCGTGGTTGACGATCCAGGCGAGCTGCTCGGGGGGCAGCCGCAGGTTCAGGGTGTGGAGGACGGCTCCCATGGAGGGGATCGCGAAGTACGCCTCGACGTGCTCCGCGTTGTTCCACATGAGGGTCGCGACCCGCTCGTCGCCCTCGACGCCGAGGTCTTCGCGCAGGGCGTGGGCCAGCTGGGCGGTGCGGGCGCCGATCTCGGCGTAGGAGCGGCGGTCGGGTTCCCCCTCGCCGGTCCATGTGATCACCTGCGACGTCCCGTGGATGACCTGCCCGTGGGTCAGGATCCTGGAGATCAACAGCGGTACGTCCTGCATGGTGCTCAGCACGGCGTCCTCCCGGGGCGGCTCTGCCTACGCGGTGGTAACGGTTGCGCTGATTCTGCTCACATACCGCGCGGTATGTCACTAGGTGCCGGGATGATCGATCAGAGAGCGTTACCCGAGAAGCTTGATCGCGGCCGCATGTCAGGCCAACGATCGGGTTAGCGGACGGGTTCCAGTTCCGGGTCCTCACGCAGCTTGCCGAGCGCCCGCGACACCGCCGACTTCACCGTGCCCACCGAGACCCCGAGGACCTCGGCCGTCTGCACCTCGCTGAGATCCTCGTAGTACCTGAGGACCACCATCGCCCGCTGGCGGGCCGGCAGCTTCATGATCGCCCGCCACATCGCGTCGTGCAGTGCCTGCTGTTCGGCCGCATCCGACGTGTGGACGCCGTCCGGCTCGGGTAGCTCGTCGCACGCGAACTCGTCCACCTTGCGCTTGCGCCACTGGGACGTCCGCGTGTTCAGCAGCGCCCGCCGCACATACCCGTCGAGCGCCCGGTGGTCCTCGATCCGCTCCCAGGCGACGTACGTCTTGGCCAGCGCGGTCTGCAGCAGATCCTCGGCGTCGCTCGGGTTCGCCGTCAGCGACCGGGCGGTCCGCAGCAGCAGCGGCTGGCGGGCCTTCACGTACGCCGAGAACGACGGGTACGACAGGGTCACCCGGGGCGGGTTCGGCAGGGTCCGCGTCGCCGGTACAGCGGCGTTCGAAGCGCTGGTGCAGACGAGTGTGGTCATGGCTCCACGCTAGGAGCGGTCCCGCCCCGGCGGATCGGCCGCAGGTCCCTAAGACGAATCCCCCTCAGGTTGTAGGAGTAGGGCAGACCCCACCTACTGGAGGTGGATGAACGGCCCCCATCCACTGAGGGTGCATCCCTGAGGAACGCCTGCCCGGGCCGTACGGGTACGGGGTCGTCGCCGCCCTCACCCGCCTGTGCCCGGAGCACCGGCCCTCACTCACCTGCCCTCATCCACCCGTGCCCAGCACCAGGCCCGAGGTCGGTACTCCGGTGCCCGCGGTGACCAGGACGTGTTCCGTGCCGGCGATCTGGTTGACCGCGGTGCCGCGGAGCTGCCGTACCGCCTCCGCGATGCCGTTCATGCCGTGCAGATACGCCTCGCCGAGCTGGCCGCCGTGCGTGTTCAGCGGGAGCCGTTCCTCCGCGACGAAGCCGGCCGCCTCCCCGGCCGCGCAGAACCCGAACTCCTCCAGCTGCATCAGCACGAACGGCGTGAAGTGGTCGTAGAGGATGCCCACGTCGATGTCGCCCGGCCCGAGCCCGGAGGTCCGCCACAGCTGGCGCGCGACGACGCCCATCTCGGGCAGCCCCGTCAGGTCGGTGCCGTAGAAGCTCGTCATCTGCTCCTGGGCCCGGCCGGCTCCCTGGGCGGCGGCGACGATCACCGCGGGCGGCTTCGGCAGGTCCCGTGCCCGTTCCACCGACGTCACGACGAGCGCCTGGCCGCCGTCCGTCTCCTGGCAGCAGTCCAGCAGCCGCAGCGGCTCGACGATCCACCGGGAGGCCGCGTGCTCGGCGAGCGTGATGGGGCGCCCGTGGAAGTACGCCGCCGGGTTCGTCGCCGCGTACGCGCGGTCGACCACCGCCACGTGCCCGAACGCCTCCGGGGTCAGCCCGTAGGTGTGGAGGTACCGCTGCGCCGCCATCGCCACCCAGGACGCCGGGGTGAGCAGCCCGAACGGCAGCGTCCAGCCGAGCGCCGTCCCCTCCGCCGACGGCTCGCGGTGCCGCACCCCGGCCCCGAACCGCCGCCCCGACCGCTCGTTGAACGCCCGGTAGCAGACCACGACCTCCGCGACGCCCGTCGCCACGGCCAGCGCCGCCTGCTGCACCGTCGCGCACGCCGCCCCGCCGCCGTAGTGGACGCGGGAGAAGAAGGACAGCTCCCCGATGCCGGCGGCCTGCGCGACCGTGATCTCCGGGCTCGTGTCCATCGTGAACGTCACCATCCCGTCCACGTCCGCGGGCGTCAGCCCCGCGTCGTCCAGCGCGGCCCGCACCGCCTCCACGGCCAGCCGCAGCTCGCTGCGCCCCGAGTCCTTGGAGAAGTCGGTCGCCCCGATCCCGACGACGGCGGCCCGCCCGCCGAGCCGGTCCTTCGCACGCACGCTCATACGACGCCCTCCGCCGGGACGGTGACGGTGACCGTCCCCGTGACATGACGGCCGATGCCGTTGTCCCCCACGACCCTCACGGTGGCCGTGTCCCCGTCGACCTCCTCGACCGTGCCGGACAACACCATCGTGTCGCCGGGGTAGTTGGGCGCCCCGAGCCGGATGGCGACGCCCCGCAGGACGGCACACGGGCCGAAGCAGTCGGTGACGTACCGTCCGACCAGCCCGTTCGTCGTCAGGATGTTCATGAAGACGTCGGGCGATCCGCGCCGCCGCGCCAGCTCCGGATCGTGGTGCACGTCCTGGTAGTCGCGCGAGGCGATGGCTCCGGCGACCACGAGGGTCCGCGTGATCGGGATCCGCAGCGGAGGAAGCCCGTCCCCGGCCCTCATGCCCGCACCCCTTCCTCCGCACCACGGAACACGGGCAACTCCAACTCCTCGTCGTACCGCACGAAGGCGAGCCGTACGGGCATGCCGATCCGCACCTTGTCGTACGGCACCCCGATGACGTTGCTGATCATCCGTACGCCCTCGGCGAGTTCGATCAACCCGACGGCGTAGGGCGGATCGAAGGCCGGGAAGGGCGGGTGGTGCATGACGACGTACGAGTGGACGGTGCCCTCGCCGCTCGCCTCGACGGTGTCCCACTCGGGCGAGCCACATGCGTTGCACCCCGGCAGCCAGGGGAAACGCAGCGTGCCGCATCCGGTGCAGCGCTGGATGAGGAGGCGGTGGCGTGCGACGCCCTCCCAGAAACCGGCGTTGTCGCGGTTGACGACGGGGCGGGGCCGGCGCGGGGCCGGTTCCCGTGGCGGGGCCGCGACGCGGGGCGCGTACTTCAGTATCCGGAAGCGATGGGTGCCGGCGAGTTCGTCGCCGACGCGGACATCCGTACGGGTGGTGACGAAGTACCCGGTGCCGAGCTTGGTGGTCTTCCGGTCCGACACCGACTCGATGACCGAGTCGAAGCTGATCTCGTCGCCGGGGCGCAGCACCCGCAGGTACTCCTGCTCGCAGTCGGTGGCGACCACGGAGGTGTACCCGGCGCCGTCGAGGAGGGCGAGGAGCTCCTCGTACGCCGGCGAACGCGTCTCGTGTCCGCTCAGGCCGCCCATCGTCCACACCTGGAGCATGGTGGGCGGCGCGATCGCGTCGGGGCCGGTGTACGCGGGGTTGGTGTCGCCCATGGCCTCGCACCAGTGCCGGATCATGGGCGGGTTGACGGGGTCCTTGCCCAGGCCACCGCGTACGGCGGGGCGCCCCTCGTAGACCTTGAGTCGCACGGACAGATCCTCGATCACCACGCCACGGCCCCCTCCGGAGGTTTCTGACTATGCGTCAGATTGCAGGAAGTGGTGGGGGGACTGTCAATACGCCGGTGCGACAACCGGCTCATCGGTTGGACGGCGGCACCGAAGCCTCACGCCAAACACCTGCGCGACGGCGTTGGCCGCGTTCGATCCGCGGTCCACGTCGACACCGCTGCCGGCCGCCGCGACACCGCCGAAGAGAGCGACGGCGAGCGGCAGGGCCGAGACGGCGGCACGACGGAACGGCCGTACACCCGAAACCCCGACCGGGCCCTCTTCCCTTTATCGAACGTACGTACGAACATGGAAGCATGGCCACCATCGACCGGCAGGCCACCACCCTGGCCCTGGCACACGCCCTCTCCGCCGCCGAACGCGGACTGGCGGTGATCCCCCTGTCCCGCTCGAAACTCCCGGCCCTGCGCTCACCCCATCGCAACGACCCGGCCCCGACCCCCTGCCACGGCGAATGCGGCCGCTTCGGGCACGGCGTGTACGACGCCTCCACCGACCCCCGCCGCATCCGCGCGCTCTTCGCCGCCGCGCCCTGGGCCACCGGCTACGGCATCGCGTGCGGACTCCACCCCCACCATCTGATCGGCGTCGACCTCGACACGAAATCCGGTACGGACTCCTCCGCGGCCCTCCGTGAACTGGCCCTGCGCCACCTCTTCACGATCCCGGACACGGTCGTGATCCTCACCCCCAGCGGAGGCCGCCACCTGTGGCTCACCGGCCCGCCCGACGTGGTGGTGCCGAACTCGGCGAGCCGTCTCGCCCCCGGCATCGACATCAGGGGCGCCGGGGGATACCTGGTCGGCCCCGGCTCCCGCACGGACCACGGCGCCTACGGCCCGGTCCCGGGAACGGCCCACCTCCCGCCGGCCCCCTGCCCCTCGGCGCTGCTGCGGCTGCTTCTGACGCCGCCGACCAGGGGCCCCCACGGGCGGGGAGGCGCGGCCGGAGGGCGGGGAGGCGCGGCCGGAGGGCCGGGCGGCAGGGGTCCGGGGCCGAGCGGGGGTCTGGGGCCGGCCAGGGGCCACGCCCACGGCCACGGATTGATCCACTTCGTCCTCACGGCCCATGAAGGGCAACGCAACACCCGCCTCTTCTGGGCCGCCTGCCGCGCCTACGAGAACGGCCTCGGCCCCGACCTCGCCAACGCCCTCATAGACGCCGCGATCCACACGGGCCTCACGGAACGCGAGGCCCGCTCGACGGTGACGTCGGCGGCACGGATGTCGGGGCGGAGGGGGTGAGGGGGTGAGGGGGTGAGGTTGAGCCGGGACGGGAGTCCAGGAGCACTCGTAACAACCGGCGCGGGACCGGCGCCCGGGTTCGGGCGCCGGTCTGGTCTCACGCGGCTCTGGCCACGCCCTCGTCACCCCGTGCCACCCGTGCCGCCTACCGCGGCGGCGGCTCTTCTCGGCCGCCCGGGTCCGTCTGGCCTGTCTGGTCCGTGCCCAGCTGCTGCTTGAGCCGGTCCTGAGCGGTGTCGACGTGACGCCTGTGCTTGCCCTGGGTCTTCTCGTCGACGAAGTCACCGGCCCGGCCGACGCCCTTGCCCGCCTGCTCCTCATGGCCCTTCAGCATGTGCTTGAGCTTGTCCATCACAGACATCGCGGCTCCTTCCGCCGTTCGCCGTCCCCTCCAGAATCGGCGCCCGTCCTCCACCTCGCATCCGGAGACGCGCAAGGGGCGCCCCGCACACCGGGACACCCCTTCCACCCGCGAGTTCACCGGAACGCGCGCGTGCTCATCCCGTACCGCCGACGCCGGGCGCGACGAAGCGTCGGTGCAGCGGGCTGAAGGCGATCTCGGGCGACCCCGTGAGGCCGGCCTTCTGGATCGCGGGCGCGAGCCGCTCGCCGAAGAACGCCTCGAAAGCCTCCTGGGAGTCCCACACATCCGTCACATGGAACCCCTGGTCGTCGAACCAGGCCACATGCATCTGCCCACCGGCCGCCGGCACCTCCTCCCACCCGACCGCGTCCCGCACCGTGTCGTACTGCTCCGGCGTGACCCCCGCCCAGTGCATCGACAACACCACAGCCATGCCAGGCCCCCTTCAGCTGATTTCTCGCCGATACCGGCAGGGGGATCGTTCCAGCCACCGGGTCGCGCCCGGCAGAGCGTGCGGACGCACACCGGCGGGCGGCCAAGCCCCCGTACGCTCGCCCGGCGCGGCTCTGTGTGAGCCCACGGGCTTGTGCGATACGACGGCGTCGGCTGTCTCCCGTGGTGCCCGGAATAACACGGTTTTCCCGAGGGATATGTGCCGACGGCCACAGCGGGCCGGAGACGCGTAGGCTCATACTGAGCCATGACAAAGCCCGCGGCACCGAAGCGTCACTTGCCCACCAGCCCGTTCAAGGCCCCGGTAGCACCGGCTCCCAAACACTTCGCCCTGGGCGACCAGGTCACGCACGACGTGTACGGACTCGGCCGGGTGGTCGGCATCGAGGACGGAATCGCGGCGCTCGTCGATTTCGGCTCGGCGCAGGTGCGGATCTCGAGCCCGTACGCCAAGATGACCAAGCTGTAGAACCGCTGTGCCCGGTCACGGCACACCAGGTCCCCTCAGGGACCTGTAACGAAAGGCAGACCTCTCATCGACCCGACGTCGACGTCGCTGTTCTCCGCCCTGGAAGGGCAGCCCAGCCGTCCCACCGCGGTATCGCCGCCTCCGACGACAGACCCGTTCCGGGCCCCGGACTTCGGAGAGGACGAGCCCTACTGGCCTGAGGACGCACAGGACCCGGCCCCGGCACCGAGCCAGGCCGCAGGGCCGGCTCGACCGTCCCGGTCAGCCCGGTCCCCCAAGGCTGCCTAGCGCCCACCGCGCAGAAGAAGGCCCCTGACCATCCGACGTGGTCAGGGGGCCGTTCCCGGTGTGCCCGGTGTGCCTGGTGTGCCGCATGGCGCCGGTGACCCGGCCCACGGACCCCAGACCCCGGGCCCTCGACCCCGGCCCCTCGACCCCAGACCCCGGGCCCTCGACCCCAGACCCCCGCCCCCGGCCACGCCGCCGTAATCACCGCGCCTCGTCCCCCGTCGCGCCGGGCCGCTGATCGCGTTCGCCCCGGCGGGAGGGATCCGGCGGCGCGAGCACATAGGTGGCGATCATTCCCGCCACGCTCATCAGGCAGTTCAGGTAGACGTCCACGGTGGGCGCGGTGGGCGCGGTGGCGTTGGCCGCCATGATCAGAACGATCCCGGTCACGAGCACGGCGAGAAACGTCGTGTAGTGGCGGCGCAGCGACATCCTGAGGTCGATCGGCATGTGCGATCACCTTCCTCTTCCGATCCTCGGCTTGAGATGTCGGCCAGTTGACCAGGCGCCGCTCCACGCGGTCCAGGGATTCCGGCAGAGCCCGAAAGTCCTGGAAGCTTCGGCGGAGTTCGGGCTTCTTCGGCGGGATTCGGCGAAGTTCGGCGGCCGCCCGGAGAGAGTGGGACGATCACGGTCGTCGACCGATCACACGCGTCGGACCCGATCGCCGCCGTCGGACCGGATGACGGTCGTCGTCGGACCGGGCGACGCTCTCAGGGGTAACTCAGGGGGAACGATGAACGTGCACGCGGGCGGTGTGCCGCCGGCCGTGCGCCGCTTCGCGGCGGAGCTGAGCCGGCTGCGGATCACCGCGGGCACCCCACAGGTCACGACGATCGCCGCGCGGGCGCAGTGCAGTCCGTCGACGGTCTCCGAGGCCCTCAACGGGCGCCGCCTGCCCGGCGAGACGGTCACCCGCCGCCTGGTCGCCGCGCTGGACGGGGAGTGGAGCCAGTGGCAGTCCCTGTGGCGCGAGGCCAGGACGGAGCTGGACAGGCTCAGGCGGGAGGGCCCCGAGGCACCGGTGGAGGCGCTGAGGGCGGAGATGGTGCGCTACCCGGACCCGTCGTCCTTCTACCGCGCCTCCGCCGCGCGCATCCGGGCGGCCCGCCGCGAGATCCGGCTCACCTACGTCCGACGGCACCCGCCCGGCCACTGGGGAGCACCGGAAGTGGCCGAGTACTACAACACGGTGCTGGACTGGGCGAGAGACCACTCCGGTGAGGGCGCGAGCGTCCGGCGCATCATCGGCGTCCCCGAGCGCGAGGGCACACCGGAGCCGGCGTACTTGCAGTGGCTGCTCGACCACCAGAGGGAGACGGCGGACATCTACGCCTACGAGGCGCGCGTCATGCCCTGGACCGCCTCCTGCGCCTGGCACAACACCGGCCTCGTGGACGACTCCGTCACGTTCCTGTCCTTCTCCGGCGCGGGCCGCCAACAACTGACGGGCTTCAGCGTCGAAGGCCCCGCCTTCCTGAGGTACTTCGCGGACAGCTTCGACCTGGCGTGGGGCGCGCTGGACCCCCTGGACGTCTACGCGGCCCGGCACAGCCGCTGACTGCCGCACCGACCGACTCGCCACCCACCCTCAGCCGGCCGCCACATCGGACGCATCGTCCTGCCTGCCCGAAAACACCAGCCAGGCACCGCCGTTGATCGCACCAAGAGACACCAACGCCAAGCCATGCCGCACCAAGCGCAGGCCCCCGTCCCAATCCTGGGGCCCCCCGAAGACCAGCCAGGCCGCGAGCCCCATACCGCCCATGACACCCACGATCCCGCCCGCACGACGTAAACCCATACTCATGAGTACATGATCTCCCGCCCCCAAGACGAGGTCCAGGAGCCCACAACGGCCCCTGACCGTCTCACCTGGTCAGGGGCCGTTCACTACGCGGTGGGTGTGGGATTTGAACCCACGGTGACATCGCTGCCACGACGGTTTTCAAGACCGTTCCCTTAGGCCGCTCGGGCAACCCACCCGTGCCCCGGCCCACCAGGGGCGGAGCGGGTACAGCGTACCGGCCCGGCGCGGGTCGCGGGGGCCGTGGGCCGCGCGGGGGTGCTTCGCGGGGAGGACGGCGCGCGCACCGTCCTCCCCGGAGAGGGGAGGTGCCGGGGGTGCCCCCCAGCCAGCCGGCCGGCGCACGCTCGTGTGCCAGCCGGCCGCGTGTGCCTCCGTCAGCTGTCGCCCTCGCGTTCGCCGAGGGTGACCTCGGCGGTGCGGGTCTTGCCGTCGCGGGTGTACGTGAGCGTGACCTTGTCACCGGGCTGGTGGGTCCAGATCTCGCCGATGAGGGTGGGGCCGCTGTCGATGACGTGGTCGTCGAGCTTGGTGATCACGTCGCCGGACTTCAGACCGGCCTTGTCGGCGGGGCCGTTGGGGGTGACCGAAGACGCGCCGTTCGCCCCGGCTTCGGTGATCTTCGCGCCGCCGGTGCCCTCGGTGAGGGAGACCGAGGCGCCGATCACCGGGTACACCGGCTTGCCCGTCTTGATCAGCTGCTGGGCCACGTTCTTCGCCTGGTTGATCGGGATCGCGAAGCCCAGACCGATCGAACCCGCCTGACCCGAGCCGAAGCCGCCGCTGCTCGCGGACTGGATCGCCGAGTTGATGCCGATGACGTTGCCCCGGGCGTCGAGCAGCGGGCCGCCGGAGTTGCCCGGGTTGATCGACGCGTCGGTCTGCAGGGCGCTCATGTACGACGCCTTGCTGTCCTGGGAGCCGTCGCTGGAGGCGACCGGGCGGTTCTTCGCGCTGATGATGCCCGTCGTCACCGTGTTCGACAGGCCGAAGGGGGCGCCGATCGCGATCGTCGAGTCGCCCACCGCCACCTTGTCGGAGTCGCCGAGCGTCAGCGGGTTGAGGTCCGTCGGGGCGTTCTTCAGCTTGATGACCGCCACGTCGTAGCCCTGCGCGTGGCCTACCACCTCGGCGTTGTACTTCTTGCCGTTCGGGAAGGTCGCCGACACCTTGCCGCCGTCGACCGCCTCCGCCACCACGTGGTTGTTGGTGACGATGTGCCCTTCCTTGTCGAACACGAAGCCCGTGCCCGTGCCGCCCTCGCCGTCGCTGCCCGACGCCTCGATCGTGACCGTGCTCGGCAGCGCCGACGCGGCCACCGCGGCGACCGTACCGGCCGCGCGCTTGACGTCACCGCCGTTCTGGGAGGCCGAAACGGTCGTGGACCCGGTCGAGTTGTCGTTGCGGTCGGCCAGCGTGTAGCCGATACCGCCGCCGACGCCGCCCGCCACCAGCGCGGCCACCAGGACCGCCGCGATCAGACCGCCACGCTTCTTGCCGCCCGGCTGGGGGGCCGGCTGCTGCGTCTGCTGCCACGAGGAACCCCAGCCGCCACCCGCGCCACCGCCGTGCCCGCCGGAGCCGCCCTGGTCCCCGGGACCGCCCGGTCCCGCGACACCGCTGCCGTCGGCGTACGTGTGCCCGCCGTCCGCGTACGACGGGACGGTCGGCGGAGCCGGGGGCGGCCACGCGGCGTCGGGTGCGGAGGTGCCACCGGGTGCACCGGGACCTCCCGGCGCACCGGGAACACCAGGACCGCCGGGTGCCTGGCCGTAGCCTCCGCCGGCGCCGGGCGCCTGTCCGTAGCCGTGGCCGGCTCCATGGCCGGGGGTCGGGGCGGCCGCGTACCCGGGCGCACCAGCGGTCACCAGCTCCGGCTGAGCCTGCTGCCCGTACGACTGATGCCCATGCGCCTGCTGCCCGTGCGGCTGCGGCTGTGCGTGGGTCACCGGCTGCTCGTGCGGCGGCCGCGGCTGAACCGCCGTCTGGTCCGGCGCGGTGGGCGGGACCGGCGGGAGCTGGGCCGTGGGGGCGTTCCCGTCGGTGGCGTCGGCCGCGGCCGGGGGCGCCGTGTGGGCGGTCGGCGCCGGCTCGGAGGTGGTTCCCGCTGGGGCCGCGCTCGGCTCGGGGGCCGGGGCCGGCGCGGAGGCAGCGGGAGTGTCCACCGGCACGGGAGGTGCGGACGGGGCCGGGGGTACCGCGGTGCCCTCGTTCTCGGTGCTCACAGCTTCTCTCCTCGATCCACGGCTGTCACCTGTCGGCGGTCGACTCGTCTCGGGCGCACGGCGGGGCCGTGCGCGAGTTCTTGTATGCGGTCAGCTTTTCCCACGAGCCGTCAGGGCACCATAAGCGGTGTCTGTGGGTCCGGGAGGAACCTTTATATAGGATCTATCTGACCAAAGGTGCACATCACCCTTGGTGCCGCAGCCGTACGACGCCACCGCCCCCACGCGTACCCCCTTCACGGTGGCACCATGACGCGGTGACCCACGCACGACAGCTCCCGATCCAGGTCGTCGCCCACCGAGGGGCCTCCGAGGAAGCCCCCGAGCACACGCTGGCCGCGTACAAGAAGGCCATCGAGGACGGGGCGGACGCCCTCGAATGCGATGTCCGGCTGACCGCGGACGGCCATCTGGTCTGTGTCCACGACCGACGCGTCAACCGTACGTCGAACGGCCGCGGCGCGGTGTCCACCCTGGAGCTCGCCGATCTCGCCGCCCTGGACTTCGGCTCCTGGAAGAACGGCGACGAGGCACCCGACTGGGAGATCGCCCCCGAGGAGCGGGCCGACACCTCCGTCCTCACCCTGGAACGGCTGCTCGAACTCGTGGCCGACGCCGGACGCCGTGTGGAACTGGCCATCGAGACCAAGCACCCCACCCGCTGGGCCGGGCAGGTGGAGGAGCGGCTGCTGGTGCTGTTGAAGCGGTTCGGGCTGGACGCGCCGGCGTCCGCCGACGAGTCACCGGTGCGGATCATGAGCTTCTCGGCGCGCTCGCTGCACCGCGTACGGGCCGCGTCCCCGACGCTGCCCGCGGTCTACCTCATGCAGTTCGTCTCGCCCCGGCTGCGGGACGGACGTCTGCCGGGCGGGGTCCGGATCGCGGGCCCCTCCATCAGGATCGTGCGCAACCACCCCGCGTACATCGAGCGCCTGAAGAAGGCCGGTCACCAGGTCCACGTGTGGACGGTGAACGAACCCGAGGACGTCGACCTCTGCGTCGAGCTCGGCGTCGACGCGATCATCACCAACCGGCCCCGCGCGGTCCTCGACCAGCTCCACCGCTGATCCACGTCGCGCGCGCGGCGTACGCGCCCCCCTCCGCGGGCCACCGCCCCCTGGCCGCGTACGCGCCGCCACCCCCTCCGTACACCCCCCTCCGTACGCCCCCTCCGGGCCTCCCCTCCGGGCGCCGCCTCAGGGCACTCCTCCACGCGCCGCGCGCCTCCGGTTCGAATACGCGCCTGTTCACTCTTGGCCATGCCACTGGCCCTCTCCGCAGCCCCGCACACCAGGTCGGCGGAGGTAAGAATTCCGCCAGAACGGCGAGTCTGCGCGCGCGGACAAGTCCGTACATCGGGGGCGAAATTCAGCCAGCCGCTCACAGGGAGTGCACCGGCGCGTTCGGACAGTATTCGATCGGTGTGAGTGCGTCAGAGCACATGTGTTGGCCGGTTTCCAGTCCAGTCCCATGGGGCATTCACACCGTGGCGTGGGGTGAAGGAGGTCTCGGGGGTGGCGTTGGTGGTGGCACAGGAGGTGCCCACGTCGTCGAGCATGGCCGTACCCCATGGCCCTGCGGGCGTGGGGCAGGCGAGGCACCGGTTGCGTGATCAGTTGCGTGACGGTGGAGTGGCGGAGTCGGTCATCGACGACGCCCTGCTGATCCTTTCCGAACTACTGAGCAATGCCTGCAAACACGGCAGGCCCCTCAACGACGCGCTGGCCGGCGACGGCGACGTGCGCTGCGGGTGGCGCATGGACCCCACGGGGCGGCTCACCCTCGAGGTCACGGACGGCGGTGGCCCGACCCGCCCGATCCCGTCCACACCCTCGGTCACCGCGCACGGCGGCCGCGGACTGAACATCGTGACCGCGCTGGCCGACGACTGGGGCGTGCGGGACGACGCCCGGGGCGAGGTCACGGTCTGGGTCGTCGTCCAGGACGACGTCCGCCACGCCCACCGCCGGGACGACTTCGCTACGCGCGTCACGGGCCCATCGGTCTCGTCCCTCCCCGACCTGGACTTCGCGGACGCGTTCGAGGACATGGACTGACCCCCCTGGCCTCCCCGACTCGAACAACCTGGCCTGAATCACCGGTTCCGGGACGACTCGGTGCGTTGTCCACAGGGTCCCGTCGGCCGCCGTACTAGCGGCTAGGCTCGCGCCAGTACGAGACGAGCCGTGATCGGGAGACACCCACGATGGCCAAGAAGCGACCCCACACGAAGGCCAAGCGCCCGCAGGGCACCGGCGGAGTCGGCGCCGCAGGCGCCGATGGGCAGGTCCCCGTCGTCGGTGCGCGCGAGCCCTGCCCCTGCGGCAGCGGCCGCCGTTACAAGGCCTGTCACGGCCGGGCCGCCGCGCAGGCCGTGACCGAGCTGGTGCAGCGCCCGTTCGAGGGCCTGCCCGGCGAGTGCGACTGGGTGGCGCTGCGCGAGCTGGTCCCCGCCGCCACCGTCGAGCTGAAGCTGCGCGAGGCGCTCCCCGAGGGCGTCCCGTCGGTCACGCTCGCCACCGTCCTGCCGATGGCGTGGCCCGCGCTGCGCCGCGACGACGGCTCGGTACTGATCGGCCTGCAGAACGACACGGCGTCGGGCGACATCAGCCGCGACCTCGCCGACACCCTGCAGCGCGCCCTCGTCGCCGAGCCGGGCACCCCCGTCCAGGGCCGACGCGCCCCGGCCGACGGGCCCCGGCTTCAGGACCTGCTCGACCCCGAAGGTGAGTTCGAGCCAGTTGTGCACACGGGCTTCGAGTTCTGGGTCCCCGACACGGAGAACGCCACCCCTGAGGTCACCGCCTCCCTGGAGCGGGCCAACTCTGCGGCGATCCCGACCGTGAAGCTCTCCGGCGTCGACGCGGCCTACTGGTGCGAGACCCCCGACAAGAACCATCTGCGCTGGGTCATGCCGCACCCGGAGGAGCGTCTTCTGGACGCTCTGGCGCGGCTGCACGCGGCGGGCGGCTCCAGCCTCGGTGAGGGCACCCGTCTGGTGGGCTCCTTCCGTGCTCACGGGCTCACGGTGCCCGTGTGGGACCTCCCCACCGGGGTCGGCGCGGACGACATCGAGAAGCCGGCCGCGGAGTTCGCCGAGCGGCTCGCCGCGGCCCTGGCGGAGGAGTCTCCGCTCACCCCGGACGAGCGCCGGGCCCGCGGCGGACTCACCAACCGGCAGGTCACGCTCAGCTGACACGGGAAGCGCCGGCCGGTCGTCCACCGGTCGGCGCTGACCCTGCGTTTGTGGTGACTCCTGTCACAACTCCCCTACGTGACAGGCAAATTCGTGTCCGAATAGCCGAGATCGAATTTGCGAAGCGCCGATCTCTTGTTACGGTTCCATCAGCCCGGTTGCTGGTGCATCCCCCGTCGCCAGCAACCGGGTCTTTTCATGTCCGGGCCCGCGAGCGGCCGCACTGTACGGATTCACCGCCGCCGTCAACGCCCTTGCGTGCGGCCCGAGTTGCTTCCGGAACGCAGGAGAAGCGGCCCACTCCCGTCGGGTGCCGCGAACTCCGCCACGGCCGTGTACGCGCCCGGCTCGCCCTGAGTGCGCTCCCTCGGTGTCTCGCACGCCCCCGGCTCGTCCTCCGCGCCCACGGCGCAGTGCATGCGCACACTTCGGCCGCCGGGACCCATCATGCTGAGGACCGAACTCAGCTCTCGTCCGGTCGCGTTGCGGTAGTACGTACGTGCCCAGGTCTCCTCACCCTGGGTGAGGACGCAGGTCTGGGCCTCGATGCCGTCGGGCGAGGTGAGTTCGGGGCCGCAACGGGCGGCCGTGGCGAGCCCGAGGCCGAGCAGCATGTGCGAGCGGGACGACGACGCGTCCCCGGAGGCGTCCCGCGCCTTGTCGTCGGGTCCGTCGTCAGGTTCGTCGCCGGGCCCGGCGACCGTCGGCCTCCCCGCGGACCCGTCCCCGGAGCGCCCGGTCCCCGCGCGTCCGCCGACTTCAGCGGCATCGGCGACTTCAGCGGCTCCGGGGACTCCGACTGCATCGGCTGCATCGGCTGCATCGGCTGCATCGGCTGCATCGGCGGAGAGTGGCTCCGCACCCGCGCCGTCGAGTTGTCCGGCAGCCCGGCGCGCCATGGTGTCGCCGGCGTCGGCCAAGGGGCCCGCCGACGCCACGAGCGGCAGGGTGAGGGTGCACGCCACCGCGACCGTCAGCCCGAGGAGCCGGAGCCCCCGCGCGTCCGGACCACCGCGCACCACTCCGGTCGCTCGGTGGGTCCGGGGTGAGGGCGCACTGTGCCGACCGCGCGGCGACGGGGCCCCGAGGCCCCCGGGAAGACGCTGCATGAGCGGAAGATAACGACCCACCGGGGCGCCCGGCCGAGCGCGCGCCGGGCGGGCTCACAACTCGGGGGCGCTCACACCCGTACGAGTGAGGGCGTCGACGACCGCGTCCACGACGGCCTCGACGTCGGGCACCCAGGGGGCCGCGGAGCCGGGCAGCGGCGCGCGCTCCCAGCGGACCCGGCCGTGGCCCGTCTCGGACGGCGGCAGTGCGATGTAACCGCCCTCGCCGTGGAAGCGGAGCGAGCCGGGGACGAAGTCCTTGGCGTAGAGCAGTTCGCCCAGCTGCTCCATCGAGTACGGGGCGACGAGGATCGACCAGCGGTGCGGGGCGGCGACGACCGGGCCGAGGCGCATGCCGCTGCGGTCCAGCGCGGCGAGGGCCCGTGCGGCGGCGAGGGCCGGCAGGCTGACCGCGCACGGCGCGGAGCCCCCGGTGGCCAGGACGATGGGTGCCGTGGGCCGGTTGGTCCACCACCAGCGGACCATGCGCTCGTCGGTGGTGGCGGCGAGCAGGCCGGGATCGAACGGGTGAGCGCCGGGCACCACGCACTCCGGGTCCGGGCAGGCGCAGCGGGCGCGCCCCTGCGGGTCCGGCGCCACGCCCGGGAGTACGGGCCACTGCCATTCCCTCGCGAACGTCAGGGCCTGCTCGAGCAGCTCGGGCCTCCCGCCGTTGCGCTTGGACAGGAGCCTGCGTCGCCTTCCGGGGATCTCGCGCATGAGCGCTCGTCCTTTCCGTTGCACGCATGGCAACACCGTGGGGTCACTCACAACATGTGTCGTTCACTTCACTGTGCGTACCTGCTGGCGCATCACACCCCTGTCGCGGACAAGGGGAACCCCTGCGGGCCTGGCTCGGCTACGTCCGCGTCCATCGCTTGCGCTGACTTGCAGTCTGTCCAAAGCATGGCGTGGCGTGGGGGTGGCGACGCCTGGCGTTTTGCCGTCCGGCGTTTGCTCGCCGCCTCCGCCACGGGAGGATGGGGCTCGGTCGTCGGTGGATAGGACGCCCGGTTCCGTCGCCAGGTTCCGGATGACTGACGCCACCCCTGGCCTTCACCGAGTACGTACCCATCACGACCGCTGTGACGCTCTGTTGAACAAGGCCAGTCGACCTCAATACACCGTTCACCACAACACTTTTCGGCCAATTTTGATTTTCCCAAAGGACTGGACAGTAACCCGACCCGAGTCCAACAGGGCCACGCGGACACCACATATCCCAGCAGGACAATGCTGGACATCCCCTCACGAGTGCGTGTACATGTGGAGACACTGCTAGCGGCGCAGAATGACATGGGGGTTTGCGATGCTTTTGAGCAATACGCACCGGTCGGAAAGCCGGACACCATGAACGCCCCTCACCCTCCGAAAGTGGCCGGAATCGATTCCACGGTTCCCTCTCCCGCACACACTGTCGCGCCCGCGCCTGCCGCCCCGGGTGCCTCGTCGGCCACTCCCGCCACAGGAATGGGCACGCCCCCAGGGGCCGTCCTCCAGGACCGGCTCGCCGGCTGGGTCTCGGACCTCACGACCCTGCACGAACTCACCGAACGCCTGGCACGCACGGACGCGCTCGACGGCGCCCTCCAGGAGGCGCTGAGCGCGGGAGCCGCCCTGGTCGGCGCCCGGCGCGGCCTCGTCGTCCTGGAACCGCGCGACGGACTCGGGCCCGACACGACCTTCGGCCTCGGCCTCGGCCGCGCCGACCTCGGCCACATGGAGACCGTGCCGCGCAGCTCCCTGCCGTACGGCCGCATCCTCGACGGACTGCCCGGCGGCGACGGCGAGATCGCGCAACCCGACCTGTTCGCCGAGGACGGACTCGACCCCCGCCACCGCGTGGTCGCCGCCCGGCTCGGATACGCCGCCAGCTACGCGCTCCCCCTGTCCACCGACGCCGCGGGCCGCCTCGGCGCCGTCGTCTGGCTGTACGACGAGCCCGCCGAACCGGCCGAGCGGCAACGGCACCTCGTCGGGCTGTACGCGCGGTACGCCGCCGAGCACCTGGCGCGGCTCGTCGAGGTCGAGCGGACCCGCGTGTCCATGGCGACGATCGCCGAGGAACTGCTGCCCTCCCGGTTGCCCCGCGTCGCAGGGGTCCAGCTCGCCGCCCGGCACCGCACCGGACCGCGCGGCGGCGGCGACTGGTACGACGCCCTGCCGCTGCCCGACGCCGCGCTCGGCCTCGCGGTCGGCTCGGTGACGGGGTCCGGGCCCAGCGCGATCGCCGCGATGGGCCGGCTGCGGGCCTCGCTGCGGGCGTACGCCGTGATGGAGGGCGAGGACCCCGTCGCTGTCCTCTCCGACCTCGAACTGCTGCTCCGCCTCACCGAGCCGGCCCGCTCCGCGACGGCCCTCTTCGCCTACGTCGAGCCCGTGCTGCGCAAGCTCACGCTGGCCGGGGCCGGGCACAGCCCGCCGCTGGTGATCGGCGAGCGGCGCACCGAGTTCGTGGAGACGTCGCTCTCGGCGCCGCTCGGCATGCTCGCCTGCTGGGAGGCGCCCAGCATCGAGCTGACCGCCCAGCCAGGAGAAACCGTCCTGCTGTACACCGACGGCCTCCTCCAGCGCACCGGCGAACCCGTCGACCGCGCCTTCGCCCGGCTCCACGCGGCCGCCGCCGGCGTCCCCCGCGCGCTGCGCGCCGAACCCGGCGCCCTCGCCGACCACGTCCTGCGGACCGTGCTGCCGGACGAGCTGGACGCGACGGAGGGCGCGGAGGACGTGGTGCTGCTGGCGGCGCGGTTCGAGTAGCCGACCCCGGCCGGGGGCCGCGACGGCATCGCGCGAGCGAGCGCGGCTGCTCCCACGAGTCCCGTACGGCCGCTTCCCGCGAACCTCGTACGAGCCCGTACGGCCGCTTTCGCGCACCTCGTACGAGCCCGTACGGCCGCTTTCGCGCACCTCGTACGAGCCCGCGCGGCTGCTTCCTGCGAGCCGGCCCGACCGCTGCACGCCCGCCCGCGCGGCTGCTTCCCGTGAGCCGTCGGTGACCGCCCGTGAGACGTCCTGAAGGGCCCTGGGCCCCGTCCGTCGCGACCGTACGATGGACGGGGTCCAGTGCCGTACCTAGGAGGATGACCGTGGCGGACGAGCTCGAGCCGGCGACCCCGGAGAACGAGGCCACCGAAGCCGAGGAGCCCATCAAGCAGCGCAAGAACGGCCTGTACCCGGGCGTGTCCGACGAACTGGCCGAGAACATGAAGTCCGGCTGGGCCGACACCGAACTGCACGACCTGCGGCCCATCGCCCAGGCCGCCGAGACCGCCGCCCGCCGCGCCGCGCTCTCCGCGCGCTTCCCCGGCGACCGGCTGGTGATCCCCTCGGGCAACCTGAAGACCCGCTCGAACGACACCGAGTACCCGTTCCGGGCGTCGGTGGAGTACGCGTACCTCACCGGCAACCAGACCGAGGACGGCGTCCTCGTCCTGGAGCCGAAGGGCGAGGGTCACGAGGCGACGCTCTACCTCCTGCCGCGGTCCGACCGCGAGAACGGCGAGTTCTGGCTCTCCGGCCAGGGCGAGCTGTGGGTCGGCCGCCGCCACTCGCTGACCGAGTCGGAGAAGCTGTACGGCATCCCCGTCTCCGACGTGCGCGAACTCGCCGACTCGCTGCGCGAGGCCACCGGCCCCGTCCGGGTCGTCCGCGGCCACGACGCGGGCATCGAGGCGGCGCTCACCGACAAGGTCACCGCCGAGCGCGACGAGGAACTGCGCGTCTTCCTCTCCGAGGCACGGCTGGTCAAGGACGAGTTCGAGATCGGTGAGCTGCAGAAGGCGGTCGACTCGACCGTGCGCGGCTTCGAGGACGTCGTCCGGGTGCTCGACAAGGCGGAGGCCACCTCCGAGCGCTACATCGAGGGAACGTTCTTCCTGCGTGCCCGGGTCGAGGGCAACGACGTCGGCTACGGCTCCATCTGCGCCGCGGGCCCGCACGCGACCACGCTGCACTGGGTCCGCAACGACGGCCCCGTGCGCTCCGGCGACCTGCTGCTGCTCGACGCGGGCGTGGAGATCCACACGTACTACACCGCCGACGTCACGCGCACGCTGCCGGTCAACGGCCGCTTCAGCGAGATCCAGCGGAAGATCTACGACGCCGTGTACGACGCGCAGGAGGCCGGTATCGCGGCGGTGCAGCCGGGCGGCAAGTACCGCGACTTCCACGATGCCGCGCAGCGGGTGCTGACCGAGCGGCTGGTGGAGTGGGGGCTCGTCGAGGGCC
This sequence comes from Streptomyces sp. MA5143a, assembly GCF_900290235.1. Classification (GTDB taxonomy): domain Bacteria; phylum Actinomycetota; class Actinomycetes; order Streptomycetales; family Streptomycetaceae; genus Streptomyces. Next base: position 245,230 of record NZ_OLMK01000026.1, on the reverse strand, counting down.
CGGTGGAGCGCGTCCTGGAACTGGGCCTGCAACGCCGGTGGACCTTGCACGGCACCGGGCACATGCTCGGCATGGACGTCCACGACTGCGCGGCGGCGCGGGTGGAGACGTACGTCGACGGCACGCTGGAGCCGGGCATGGTGCTGACCGTCGAGCCGGGGCTGTACTTCCAGGCGGACGACCTGACCGTTCCGGAGGAGTACCGGGGGATCGGCGTCCGGATCGAGGACGACATCCTGGTGACGGAGAACGGCAACCGGAACCTCAGCGCCGCGCTGCCTCGCCGAAGCGATGAGGTCGAGCTGTGGATGGCGTCCGTGAAGGGCGCCGGACAGAGCTGAGAAGAGGGCGGGGCTGTGGCCGGGGTGCCCTTGGGGGTGCTCCGGCCGTCGTCTTTGTCCGCGGGTGGGTGCGTGCTGCCCGCGCCCCGATGAAGGCCGGCCGCGGCTCAACCCCCTTCAGGGGGAGCGGGCCGTCCGGGGAGGACGGGCCGCAGGCCCGATCCTCCAGGGGCGCGGGGAACTGCGCGAGAAACCGGACACCACCCCCACCCGCCGACGAACACGCACCCCCGAGCTACTGGGCGCCCCGGCCCACCCCCACCCCCGCCCCCACCCGCAGCGCGTCGGCGAACAGCGCGCCCGCGAGCAGCGAGCCGCTGCCCCGCGGACTCCACCCCCGCTGCTGCAGATCCGCGTCGAACCCGGCCAAGGCCCGGCGGCCTGCCGTCGTGGCCGTACCCCCTTCGTCGAGGACACCACGGGCGGCCGCTTGGACGTGACGGAGTCCGTGCGGGCCGGCGGTGTAGAGCAGTTCGGTGTCCTGGAGGGTCGACATGACCGTCAGCAGGGCATCGAGCCGTGCGTCCTCCTCCCTTGCGCCGACCGTGCGCGCCGCGGCCAGGACGTCCAGGGCCCGGCGTACATGCGGGAACCCGGCGCGGGCCTCGCCACGGGCGCCGGCCGCGCCGTACTGGGCGGAGACGGTGGACCCTCGGGACGGCCGCCGGGGCGCCCCACGGTCGGGGTGAGCGGCGATCTTCTTCGCGATGGTGACGAGTTCACGGCCCCGGGCGCCCGGTTCCAGGGCCGCCGCGGCGACCAGGAGGCCCAGGATCCAGGTGGCGCCCCGGTGGCCACCCCCGGCGAGGGTCACCGAGTGTTCGGTGGAGCGCCCGATCGCCCCGAGTTCCGCGCGCAGTTCGGGTGTCGGGATGCCGTTGCGGCGGGCGCAGGCCGCCATCGCCACGAGGCCGGGGAGCAGTGCCTTCGCCGACCAGCGCAGGGCACGGTGGTCCTGGCGGGTGATCCGGGCACGGAGGTCGCGCGGATCGGGCAGCCCGGGTTTGGGAGTCAGCTCCAACTGCCGGGTGAGCGCGTCCACGGCGGCATGCGCCAGTGTCTCGTCCTCACGGCCGCTCATGGCCGTGCCCTACGCAGCGGACGCGGACGCGGCGGTGCCGGCCCACCGGCCGCGACCGTCCCTCCGGTCACGGCGAGCCCCCGGCGCCGAGTGATCGTTTTGCTTGTGTGATGTCCCGTCATGCCGCAGAAACTAGGCACACGGCCCGTCAGGGGGCTCGGAAGTGACTGTGAGCGCACTGAGAGTGGGGCGGCTGAAGCGAGAGGGATGGCACTCCCGCTCGGTTGTCGTGCGTCCATCGGCCAATGAGACGGTTCTCACGTTTGCCGACCTGTATACGGACGAGGCTTGTGGTGCCAGCTGAAAGCACCCCCCGGGGTCGGCTATGTTCTCTGCTCGCGATCAACGGCTGACCGTACATTCGGTGCCGTTCGTCTCGTCGGCCGTTAACTTCTTCTGCGGCTGGTACCTCAGTGAGCGATTCCTGTCGGCATCTGGTTGATTGAGCCGCAAGACTTCGTAAGCCCGTCGGTTCTCACGCACAGATTGATGAGGTCTCCATGAACGCATCCCCGGTCCCCGCGCAGCGGGTGCCTCTGGTGCAGTTGGCCGCGCGGGCGGGCGGCCCCGCGTCTCCCACCCTGACTCGCATCGTGTCGAACAACGTCGAGCGGAAGGGCCCGGGGCGGGTTTCGGTGGCCGCCTTCCAGTCCTCCGTCTGACCGGCTCGATCCACCCGGCCCGTCACTCATCGGACGTCGTCCGCATTCAGTCGTCTGACCCTCCCGATCCGCCTGACCCTCCCGATCCACCTGATCCATCCGATCCACCTGATCCACCTGATCCGTCCGATCCGCCTGATCCATCTGATCCATCCGATCCGGAAGGACAGCACTCGCATGACCGCCTGGGGCCGGCCGCTCGTCCCACTGCGCCAGTTCGTGGTCAAGATGCACAGTCGCTGCGATCTCGCCTGCGACCACTGCTATGTCTACGAACACGCGGACCAGAGCTGGAGCGCCCGGCCCAAGGTGATCTCCCCCGACGTCCTGCGCGGCGCGGCGGCACGCATCGCCGAGCACGCGGCGGCCCACGGTCTGGACACCGTCCACGTGGTGCTGCACGGCGGCGAACCCCTCCTCGCCGGCCATGACCGGCTGCGCGGGGCCGCCGAGGCACTGACCACCGCCCTCGACGGTGTCTGCGCTCTTGACCTGCGGATCCACACCAACGCCGTCACCCTCGACGAGCGGTTCCTCGACCTGTTCGACGAGTTCGACATCAAGGTCGGCGTCTCGCTGGACGGCGACAAGGCTGCGAACGACCTGCACCGCCGCTACGCCGACGGGCGCAGCAGCCACGACCGCGTCCTGCGGGGCATCGCCCTGCTCGGCCGCCCCCGCTACCGCCATCTGTTCGCGGGCATTCTCTGCACCATCGACGTGCGCAACGACCCGGTCGCCGTCTACGACGCGCTCGCCGAACTCCGGCCGCCCCGCGTCGACTTCCTCCTCCCGCACGCCACCTGGGACGAACCCCCGCTCCGGCCGGCCGACGACACGGACGGCACGGCCTACGCCCGCTGGCTGCTGGCCGTGTACGACCGCTGGGCGGCGGAGGGCCGCCCCATGGACGTACGGATCTTCGACTCCGTCCTGCGGACCCTGCGCGGCGACAGCAGCCTGACCGAGTCGCTCGGGCTGGCGCCCGCCGACCTCGCCGTGATCGAGACCGACGGCAGCTTCGAACAGGCCGACTCCCTCAAGACGGCCTACGACGGCGCGCCCGTCACCGGCATGGACGTGATCACCCACTCGCTCGACGAAGTGGCCGCGCATCCGGGCCTCGTCGCCCGGCAGCAGGGACTGGACGGGCTGGCGGACCAGTGCCGGACCTGCCCGGTCGTGCGCTCCTGCGGCGGTGGGCTGTACGCGCACCGGTACCGGACCGGCAGCGGTTTCCTCAACCCGTCCGTGTACTGCTCCGACCTGTTGCGCCTCATCACCGACATCCGGGACCGACACATGTCCGAGCAGCTCGACCGGTCCGTCGAGCCCGCGCTGGCCGACGAGCACCTCGACGAACTGGCCACGGGCCTCGGCTCCACCGCCACCACGGACCTGCTGGCCCGCCACCAGCTCTCCCTCGGCCGCGAGTTGCTGGGTCTGGTCTGGCACGGGACACCGCCCAGCGAACCGGGCGCGGCCGCGTGGGACGTGCTGACCGAACTGGACCAGGAGGCGCCGGAGGCCGTGGACACGGTGCTGGCCCACCCGTACACGCGTTCCTGGGCCCTGCACTGCCTCCGGGGGCACGCGAAAGGAGTCGCGGACCGCGTCGTGCGAGGGGTGGCGGAGATCGCCGCGGCCGCCGCCCTGCGGGCCGGACGGGCGACGACGGTCGTCGTCCCGGTCCACGGCGGGCTGTTGCGGCTGCCGACGCTGGGCGCCCTGTCCGTGGGCGGGACCGTCGAGCAGGTGGTCGTGCGGGCCGACGCGGACGGCTTCAGGGTCCTCGCGGAGGACCGGACGTACACGGTGGCGTGGAAGGGCGACAAGGACCCCGCCTGGCAGGGGCTTCGGGTCCACGAACTGGACGGCTGGTCCGTCGTGCTGGAGGACACCGACCCCTGGCGGGACTGCCACGGACACCCTGCGCACCCCCGGCTCACCGAGAGCGAGGCCGAGGCGTGGGGGGCCCAGCTGGACGCCGCATGGGCGTGGATCCGCGCCGAACTGCCGCAGTACGCCGACGCTCTCGCCGCCGCTCTTCGCGTGATCACGCCGCTCCGTCCGTCCCCGGAGAACGCCGACATCAGCTCGGCCGCCCGGGACGCGTTCGGCGCGGTCGCCATCGCCCGGCCGAGCACCCCCGAGTCACTCGCGCTGCTGCTCGTGCACGAGTTCCAGCACGTCAAACTGGGCGCGGTCATGGACCTCGTCGACCTCCACGACCCGATGTGCACGCAGTGGTTCTACGCCCCCTGGCGCCCCGATCCGCGTCCGCTGGAGGGGCTGTTGCAGGGGACGTACGCCCATCTCGCGGTGATCGACTTCTGGTTGGCGCGGTGGCGGTCCGCCGAGGGGGAAACGGCCAGCAAGGCCGAGGTGCAGTTTTCCCGCTGGCGGGACCAGACGGCCGAGGCGGTGGAGACCCTCTCCGGGTCCGGTGCGCTCACTCCCGCGGGAGAGCGGTTCGTGGCGGGGATGCGTGGGACCCTCCGGGGGTTCCGGACAGCCGACATCGGGGCCGAGGCACTGCGGAGGGCCCGGCAGGCGGCCGACGAGCATCGGGGAGCCTGGGAGGCGGAGACGCGGTAGGGCTCGCCCGGGACAGCGGCGGCCTCGGCCTCGTCCGGCGTGGTTCTTCCTGACCGTTCACCCCCACCCCTGGAGGAGATTCGAGTGCGTTCGTCCTGTTCCGAACAGGACGTGTTGGTTTCTACACTAGGGGCCCAGTCACGGAGCGTCGGGGGCATACGTGCGAGGAACCGGTCTCACCACAAGTGGGGGCAGCCCCTACTTCTTCCTCAGTTACGCGCACACACCGAGCCATGACTCGAGTGGCGGCGACCCCAGTGTGTGGGTGAAGAAGCTGTACGACGGTCTGTGCGAACACATCAGGGGGCTGACCGACCTGCCCCGGGGGGCGAAGGTCGGGTTCCTGGACGAGAAGGTGTCGGCCGGCACCAAGTGGACCGACGAGTTGTCCATGAATCTCGCGCGCTGCAAGGTGTTCGTCCCGCTGTACTCGCCGCGCTACTTCATGAGCCGGCAGTGCGGCCGTGAGTGGTGGGCGTTCTCGCGACGCCAGGTCACCCAGCGGGCGCACGGCGGTCCCGCGCGGGAGAACACGATCATCCCCGCGTTATGGATGGACGAGCGTCCGCCGGAGTTCGACATACCCGTGCTCGCCCGCACCCGTTTCGATCTGCCGCAGGGCCGCAAGCCCGACTTCCACGGGGACCAGCCGCACGACTGGAACCCCTACCACCCCGAGTCCACCGTGCCGTTGGGCGATCACGCGGCGGAGCTCGTCCGCATGTCCCGCATGACGGACCGGGCCGGCCACTACTCGACCAACGCCAGCAGCCGTGACCTGGACTTCTCCGGCAACGAGCCGCACCGGGCCGTGAGGTCGGCCATCCACTACTACGGGGAGAACATCGCGACCTACCCGCCTGAAGGGCCGCCGTACGAATGTCCGCGGCTACGGGGGCCCGACCTGGGCTGATGGGGCACCTGACCGTGAGACTCCGACTCCCATGGCACCACCGCGAAGCCGATACAAGCCGGCACGGGGGAGAGCAGCGCATGTCCGAGAGCCGCAACGGCACCGTGATCACGTTCTACTCGTACAAGGGCGGCGGCGGGCGGACCATGGCGCTCGCCAACGTGGCCTGGATCCTGGCCGCGAACGGACACCGGGTCCTGGCCGTGGACTGGGACCTGGAGGCGCCGGGCCTGCACAAGTTCTTCCATCCCTTCCTCGACGCCCGGTTGCTGCGGGGGACCCCCGGACTGATCAACCTGATCGACGACTACCGCCGGGAAGCCCTGCGCAACCTGCCCGACCGGGCGTCGGACTGGCACCGCCACTACGCCCGGGTCAGGCCGCACGCTCTGTCGTTGGACTGGGCGTTTCCCGAGGGCGGCAGCCTGGACTTCCTGTCCGCGGGCAGACGGCACCGGGACTACCCGATCGTCGGCAACATGGACTGGGACCGCTTTTGCGCCGACTACGGCGGCGGGCAGTTCTTCGACGCGATGCGCGACGACATGCAGTGCAACTACGACTACACGCTGATCGACAGCCGGACGGGCCTCAGCGACCTCGCGGACATCTGCACCGTACAGATGCCGAACACCCTGGTCGTCTGCTACACGCTGAGCGAGCAGAGCATCGAGGGTGCCGCCGCCGTCGCGCACGACATTGAGGAACTGTACGGCGAGAAGGGCATCCGCATCCTGCCCGTCGCCATGCGCATCGACCTCGGTGAGAAGGACAAGCTGGCCGCCGGCCGGGCCCGCGCCAGAGAACGCTTCTCGGGACTGCCCTCCGGCCTGAACGCCGACCAGATGGCCGACTACTGGGCGAGCGCGGAGATCCTCTACCAGCCGTACTACGCGTACGAGGAGATCCTCGCGGCCTTCGGCGACCTGCCGAAGTCAGCCAACTCCATGCTGAGCGCCTGCGAACGGCTCACCTCCGTGATCACCGAGGCGCGGGTCACCAAGCTGCCGCCGATCAGTGAGGCGAAGCGGGCCCGGTTCAAGGCCGCGTACACCCGGCAACGGCCGGTACTGCTGTCGCAGCTGACGCTCTACTACGTGTCCGAGGACCGGATGTGGGTGGAATGGTTGGAGTCGGTGCTGCGCGGTGCCGGTTTCGAGGTCGTGCCGAAGAACGTGCAGACGGTGCCGACGGCGGAGATCGGCGCCGAGGCCATGCCCGGCGGGGCGCACCGGGTGCTCGCGGCGCTCTCGCTCAGCTTCGTCGACTCCCGCCGGGCGCTGTTCGCCTGGGAGGCGGCGGTGCACTCCGGTGGCTCGGAGAAGCAGCAACAGCCGGTGTCGATCCGCGTCGACGACGTGCAGATCAGTCTGCCGTTCGCCGGCCGGAGCGTCATCGACCTCAAAGGCCTCAACGAGACCCAGGCCTACAGCGCTCTGCTGAACGGCCTCGACCGCCCCGAAGCCGTCTCCACCATCTCGCCCAGCTCGCGCGGCCTGCGCTTCCCCGGTGTGGGCAGGCGCGTCTCCAACGTCCCCGCCCGCTACCGGTGGTTCACCGGTCGCTCCACCATTCTGGACAAGCTGCGCGAGCAGTTGACCACGAACCGCCCCGGTCAGCGCGTACCGCAGGTACTGCACGGCCTCGGCGGTGTGGGCAAGACACAGCTCGCCCGTGAGTACGCCCACCGGTTCATGGCGGACTACGACGTGGTGTGGTGGGTCGACGCCGAGCAGCCCGAACTCGTCATGCCGAAGCTGGCGGCGCTCGCGCAGCACCTCGGCCTCGGTGTGGGCGGGGACGTCAAGGAGGCGGCCGACTCGGTGATCCAGGCGCTGAGGGAGGGGGAGCCGTTCAACCGCTGGCTGTTGATCTTCGACAACGTCGAGGACCTCGACAAAATGCGGAACAGGTTCCCGAAGTACACCGGTCCCGTCCCCGAGCACGTCTACGGCCACCTCCTGGCCACCACCCGCACCCGGCCCACCCTGGCGAAGGTCCAGCCGCAGGAGGTGGAGGTCTTCACCCGCGAGGAGAGCGTGGAGCACCTGTGCCGCCGGGTGCCGGGACTGAGCGAGGAGGACGCCGCGCTGGTCGCCGACGCGGTGGGCGACCTGCCGCTCGCCATCGAGGTCGCGGCGGCCTGGCTGGAGGCGACGGCCACACCCGTCGAGGGGTACATCGAGCAGCTGCGCGAACAGTCCACCCAGGTGCTCTCCGTCAAGGAGGCGGTGGAGGCCGTGGAGTACCCGAGGTCCGTGGGCGCCACGTGGAACATCTCTATCAACCGCCTCCGGGACGAGTCACCGGCCGCCGCCCGCCTCCTCGAACTCTGCGCGTTCTTCTCGGCCGAACCCATCTCGATGAGCCTCATCGGCAGCGACGCGATGATCAAAGCCCTGCTGCCGTACGACCGGGACCTGCGTGTCCGTTACATGCTGGGCCGGGTCACCCAGGCACTGAACCGGTTCGCCCTCGCCAAGGTCGACTCGACCGACAACTCCATCCAGGTGCACCGCCTCGTCCAGGCCGCCGTCCGCGACGGCATGGACGAGGCGAAGTTCGAGGACACCCTCCATGAGGTGCACCGCATTCTGGCCGCCGCCCGACCACCCGAAGAGGCCCTGGACGACCCCGCGCAATGGCCGGGCTTCGAGGTGATCTGGCCACATCTGGCGCCGTCCAACATCCGCAACTGCTCAGAGGAGGACCCGCGGCAGCTGATGGTCTACCGCGTGCGCTACCTGTGGAAACGCGGTGACCTGCACGCCGCCCGCACCCTGAGCACCCAGCTCAACGAGTTCTGGTCGGGTGAGTTCCCCGACGCGAACGACGAACAGATCCTCAACCTCCGCTTCGAGCTGGCGAATGTGCTGCGCTCGCAGGGGCAGTACCAGGAGGCCCTCGACCTCGACGAGAAGACCCTCGCCGACCAGCGGGAGCTCCTCGGCGACGACCACCCGAGCATCCTGATCACCTCCGGCAGCTTCGCCGCCGACCTGCGCGCGGTGGGCCGCTTCAAGGAGGCCCTCGATCTGGACCAGCGGATCTACCGGAGCTTCCGTGAGATCTTCGGCGAGGATCACCCTCGTACTCTGACTGCCGCCAACAACCTCGCCATCGACTACCGGCTGGCCGGCGACAGCGAGGCCGCCCTGCGGCTCGACGAGGACACCGTCCACCGCCGTACCGCGCTGCTCGGGCCGCTGCACCCGTACACCCTCACCACCAAAGGTCATCATGCGTGTGACCTGCGGGAACTGGGCGACTACAAGAACTCGGTGGAGATCCTCCGCGAGGTCCGGGAGGGCTTCAGGCAGGTCCTGAACCCGAACGTGCCCGAGGTACTGCGGGTCGACAAGAGCCTCGCGGTCTCCCTGCGCAAGGACGGCCGGACCGCGGAGGCGCTGCGCATCTCCCAGGAGACCTGGGAGACGTACGCCCTGTACCGCGACCGCTATGGCAGCAACCTCCCCGAGGCCCTGGCGTGCGGGCTCAGCCTCGCGGCGGACCACTTCGCCACAGATCTTGAGAACGGCGCCGCGCGGGCGGTCGAACTGGTCAACGAGGTGTTGGAGGGCTACAAGACCTCCTTCGGCCCCGAGCACCCGTTCGTCATGTGCTGCCTCAACAACCTGTCCATCTACCACCGGGCCCTGGGCGAGGTGGAGAAGTCCGCCGAGTTGAGCAAGGAGGCCCGTGACGCCTTGGCGGAGAGCCTCGGGGAGGGTCACCCGGCCGTGCTCTGCGCGGGCATCAATCTCGCCAACGCGTACGGGGAGATGGACATGTACGACCGTGCCGAGCGCTGGGAGCGGCTGGCCGTCGAGGGGCTGCGCCGCCGTTTCGGCCCCACCCATCCCGACGTGCTGGTCAGCATGGGCAATCTGTCGATCACTCTGCGGGACATGGGGCGTCAGGAGGAAGCCGAACGGCTCCAGCAGCAGACGGAGTCCTGCGCGTCCGTGCTGCTGGGCGACACCCATCCCGTCACCGAGTCCATCCGCGCATGGCGCCGGGTGGGCAGGGACCTGGAGCCACAGCAGACCTGAACACCGCGACCGGACGGCCACCCGGCCCGGAGCGCGCGCTACACCGCCACGAGCGGTGCGCCCTCCCGCCATTTGAGGATCTTGTCGAAGCTCACGACGGCGCCGCCGCGGCCCGGTTTGTTGCCGATGTGGACGTGGTCGGCGAGTTCGCGGATCAGGCAGAGGCCACGTCCGTTCTCGTCGTCGGCGTGGGCCTGGCGGGGCGGCTGACGGTGCGGGAAGCCGGGGCCCGAGTCGGCGACCTCGATACGGCACTTCTCGCCGTCGAGGTACGCGGTGACCCGGTACGCCTCGGAGGTGCTGCCCGACGGGACGGCGCCACCGTGCTCCACGGCGTTGGCGCAGGCTTCGCTGAGGGCGACGGAGAGGTCGTACGAGACGTCCGGGTCGACGCCCGCCGTCTCCATCGTGCCGAGCAGCAGCCGCCGGGCGAGCGGCACGCTCGCAGCATCACGCCGCAGATGGAGTGACCACCAGATGCTCATGCTCCAGCCTCCCGGCCGCGGCTCGACATACCGTTACGTATTGCCACCGAGAGGGGCGCGCAATCGCCCGGAACCGGTCCCGCCGCCCATACGGCGGATGCGGCCTCGTCACATTCGGTGTATGCGAACGAAACCCTTCCGAATCCCCCACCCCTTCCACACCTCGGGACCCAGGAATGCGGCCACGGGGGGGGCGGGCCGGGGTGCCGGGGTGTCGCGTCGCCGCGAGGGCACGGGAGGTGGGCGAAATGCCTGACTGGTGCGTTTATATCGTTTGGTGCGCGACGGTCTCCGGTGCCAAGGGCCCCTCCCCTCCCTCTGATGCCGTACCGCCGCCTGAACACCGGCCCCTCTGGTGCCGTACCGCCGCCTGAACACCGGCCCCTCCCGCCCCGTACCCCAGCGTGGGAACCCGGCGCTCCCCCGACCGGACCTCGATGGGATGATGACCCCGCCATGAAAGCCCGCACACGCACCGGAGGTGATCTCCGGGTTCTACGGGCCGCGGTGTTCGCCGCGGTCTGCGTCGTGCTGGCCGGTGCGGGCCACGCGCTCGCCTCGTGCGCGGCCGTTCCGCTGTGGAGCCTCGGTGTCGGATTCGTCGGCGTCTTCGCCGTCGCCGTCGCCCTGGCCGGCAGGGAACGCTCGCTGCCGGGGATCGCGGCCCTGCTCGCCGTGGGCCAGACCGTGCTGCACACCCTCTTCGGGCTCGGCCAGCACGGCACGGAGGCCACGTCGAAGGCCACCGCAGCCATGGACGCGGCGCTCGTCGAACGTGCCGCACGACTCGTCTGCGGGGCCACCGCGGCGGCCATGAGCCCCGCCGAGGCCCGACGGATCCTCGTCGACGCGGGGCTCGGCGGGTACGCCACGCACCACCCCGCGGACGCCATGACGACCGCGCCGGACTCCTCGGCCGCCGTCCTGCCGTCGCTGCCCATGCTGCTCGGCCATGTCCTCGCGGCCGTCGCCGCCGGGTGGCTGCTCCGCCACGGCGACCTCGCGCTGCTGCGCCTCGCCCGGCTGTCGGCCCACGAGCCGCTCGTACGGTCGCTGCGAGGGGCGCTCGCGCTGGCGCGGGCACTGCGGTCCGGGCTCCCGGGCGCGCCGGACGCCGTGTCGCGCGCCCCCCGCCCCGCGTACACCACGCCGCCGGCCCCGTGTACGACCACGCTCCAGCACACGGTGATCCGACGCGGCCCTCCGACCGCCGCGCTCACCCTCGCCGCCTGACACGACGACGGTCCACTCGCACTCACACTCCACGTACTGCCTGCGCACGGCTCGGCAGCGCGGGGCTTCACCGCCTCGCGTCGCCGCGCCGCGCATCGCACGGGGGGGGAGTCGGGGACGTCGGCGTGCGGCGCACGCGCGCGTGCGGTCGCGGTTGTGGGGAGCGGGCGTGGGTGTGGGTGCGGTGCGAGCGTGGCTCGATCCGCGCTCCTCGCGCCTCCCCTCAACTGGTCGTGACGCGTTCCCCTTCCGTCCTTTCCTCTCCTCACTCACCGTGGAGTGTCACCAGTCATGAAGGCTTCTCGTATCGCCGCCGTCGGCGCCCTTGCCGGTTCCGCCGTCCTCGTCCTGTCCGGTCCCGCGTTCGCGCACGTCAGCGTCGCGGCGGAGGGCACGGCGGCGAAGGGCGGGTACGCGACCGTCAACTTCAAGGTCCCGAACGAGCGCGACGACGCCTCCACCACCAAGGTCGAGGTGAACTTCCCGACCGACCACCCGCTCGCCTCGGCCCAGCCGGAGGCCGTCCCGGGCTGGAAGATCGAGGTCACCCGCGCCAAGCTCGACAAGCCGATCGAACTGCACGGCGAGCAGATCGACGAGGCCGTGTCCAAGGTCACCTGGACCGCCACCGGCAAGGGCATCGAGCCGGGCTACTTCCAGAAGTTCCCGCTCTCCCTGGGCCAGCTCCCGGAGGACACCGACGAACTGGTCTTCAAGGCGCTGCAGACGTACTCCAACAAGGAGGTCGTCCGCTGGATCGAGGTCCCGCAGAAGGGGCAGGAGGAGCCCGAGCACCCGGCGCCGGTGCTCGCGCTGTCCGCCGCGTCCGGCGACCACCACGGCTCGTCCACCGCCGCCTCGGACGAGTCGGAGGACGCGAAGAACGCGAAGGACGCCGAGGCCGCCTCGAAGGAGACCGCGGCCGAGCCCGCCGACAGCAGTGACACCACGGCCCGCGTGCTCGCCATCGTCGGCATCGTCGTCGGTGCCGCGGGCGTGGCGTACGGCGTCCTCGCCGGCCGTCGGCGCACCGAGGCCTGAGGCCCCCGGACTCCCGACTCCCTTCCTTTCCCCGGCGCGCACGCGGTCGTCGTACGGCGTGTGTGTCCGCCGTAGCGGCGCCCGCCCGGTGCGCGCCGGGGCTCGAACCATCTGGGACATTTCCATATGCACACGAACACGAAGATGACGAAGGACACGATGAAGATGAGGAGGACGGGGAGGACGGGGAGGACGAGGGCGAGGAAGACGTACGCGGTCGGTGCCCTGCTCGTCGCGGCCGTCCTCGGCCTCTCCGCCTGCGGCAGTGGGGACGCGTCCACGACGTCCGTCGCCGAGGTCTCCGAGACCGGGCCGACCAAGCCGTCCACGGTTCTCGACCGGCCGTTCGTCAAGCCGGACCTGGTGCTCACCGACACCGAGGGCAAGTCGTACGACCTCCGCAAGGAGACCAAGGGCAAGCCGACGTTGATCTACTTCGGCTACACCAACTGCCCCGACGTGTGCCCGCTGACCATGAACAACATCGCGGTCGCGAAGAAGGAGGTCTCGAAGAAGCTGCCGAAGTCGGAGCTGGCGAACCTCCGGATCGTCTTCGTCACCACCGACCCGGAGCGGGACACCCCCGCCGAGCTCGGCAAGTGGCTCAAAGGCATCGACCCCGAGATCGTCGGTCTGACCGGCGACTTCGACAAGATCCAGGCCGGCGCGCTCAAGCTCGGCATCTCCATCGCCCCGCCGACCAAGGACGAGAACGGCAAGACCGTCTCGGAGCACGGCACCCAGGTCATCGCGTTCTCGCCGAAGACCGACGCGGGCTATGTGCTGTACGACGACGACGCGAACGTGCAGGACTACGAGAAGGACCTGCCGAAGCTGCTCAAGGGCGCGAAGCCGTGAGGGCGCGTGCGGCGAGGGTCGCCGGGCTCGTGGCCGGTGGAATCGTGGCCGGTGGGCTCACGCTGACCGGGTGCGGCTCGTCGGACTCCTCCGGCTCCTCCGCGGCCGAGCTGTCCGTGAAGGCGGCGTACATGCCGCAGCCGGTCACCGACTCCATGGCGGCCGGATACCTCGTCATCGAGAACAAGGGCGGCGCGGCGGACGAACTCACCTCCGTGACCAGCGACCTCGCTCAGGACGTCACCGTCCACGAGACGGCCGGGCAGGCGATGAAGCAGGTCTCGGCGCTGAAGGTCCCCGCCGGTGGCGAACTCGTCCTCCGGAGCGGCGGAAACCACCTGATGTTCGAGAACCTGAAGCGCAAGCCGAAGGAAGGCGAGACGGTGTCCCTGCGGTTGAACTTCACCAAGTCCAAGGCCATCACGGTCGAGATGCCCGTGAAGTCGGCGACGTACCAGCCGACGACCGGTCACTGAGGGAGGGAACCCCGTTGAGGCCCTTGAACGGGTTGCGGCCGTCGCACCGGCCGAGACCGTCGAGTGAGGTACGGCGGTCCAGTGAGGTACGGCGGTCCAGTGCGGCGAGGCGGTCGGAGGGCGTGCGGCAGTCCAGCGCGGCCTGGCGGTCGCGGGGCGTGCGGCGGCCCAGTGCGGCGAGGCGGTCGGAGGGCGTGCGGCAGTCCAGCGCGGCCTGGCGGTCGGAGGGCGTGCGGCAGTCCGGCGCGGCCTGGCGGTCGGAGGGCGTGCGGCAGTCCGGCGTCGTGAGGCGGTCGGCCTGTGGTGCTTCGCCGTCGTCGAACCGGCTGAGGGCGTTGCTTCTGCTGCTGATCACCACGGTCGCGGCGGTGCTCGCCGGTGCCGTGCCGGTCGCCGCCCACGCCGCGCTCACCGGCAGCGACCCACAGCAGGGGTCGGTGGTCCAGGAGGCGCCGTCCCAGATCTCGCTCACCTTCTCCGAGAAGGTCGCGACGTCCGACGGCTCGGTGCGCGTGTACGACCCCAAGGGCAAGCAGGTCGACACCGGTGACATCGCCGACCTGGGCGGCAACAGCTACGGGGTGAAGCTGCGCCCCGGACAACCCGACGGCACCTTCACCGTCACCTACCAGGTGGTCTCGGCGGACAGCCACCCCGTCTCCGGCGCCTTCACCTTCTCCGTGGGGGCACCGTCTAAGACGACGGTCCCCGTGCCGGGCCAGGAGGCCGGCGGCGGGGTGGTCGGCGGGCTCTACGGCTTCGCCCGCTACCTGTCGTACGCCGGTTTCATCCTGCTGGTCGGCGGCGCCGCGTTCGTCCTGGCCTGCTGGCAGCGCGGCGCCGGGGTACGACCCGTACAGCGGCTCGTGGTCTCCGGATGGCTCACGCTCGCCGTGGCCACCCTCGCCATGCTGCTCCTGCGCGGCTCGTACACCGGCTCCGGCAAGCTCGGCGACGTCTTCGACCTGGACCTGCTCAGCGATGTCCTCCAGACGAAGACGGGCGCCGCCCTCATCTCCCGTCTGCTGCTGCTCGCCGCGGCGGCCCTCTTCATCGCGGTCCTCTTCGGCGCGTACGCCCGGCGGGACGAGGAGGACGACGAGGAGGACGACGAGAGCGTCGAGGAGAGTGAGGGAGAAGAAGAGGGCGAGGAAGGCGTCGTCCGGGAGGCGGACGGCACGGAAACGGGCGGTACGGAGACGGACCGACCGGAGGGGGCGGGTTCCGAGGACGACGACGAGCTCTCCGACGCCGACGACGGCTCCTACCAGCGGGACCTCACCTTCGGCCTGGCCATCGGTGGTGGCGTCGTCGCCGCCGGGCTCGCCGCGAGTTGGGCGATGGCCGAGCACGCCTCGACCGGTCTCCAGGCGGGCCTCGCGATGCCGCTCGACATCCTGCACCTGCTGGCGGTCGCCGCCTGGCTGGGCGGTCTGGCGACGCTGCTCGTCGCGCTGTTCCGGGCGCCCTCCGACGCACAGATCGAGACCGCGGCCGTACGCCGTTTCTCGCGGGTCGCGTTCGGCAGCGTGCTGGTGCTGACGGCCACCGGGATCTACCAGTCCTGGCGGCAGGTGGGCACCTGGTCGGCGCTGACCGGCACGTCGTACGGGCAGTTGCTGCTCGTGAAGATCGGCCTGGTCGCCGTGCTGGTCGGGATCGCGTGGATCTCCCGCCGGTGGACCGCCCAGCTGGCGGAGGCACCGGCACCGACGGAGGAGGACCGGGAGAAGGCCACGGGTGATGGCGCAGGCGTGGGTGTGGGTACGGGTACGGGTACCGCCGACGATGGCGCAAGCGTGGGTGTGGGCGGCGTCGGCGACGACGGTCGGGACGACCCCGAGCGGGCCGCCCAGCTCGCCCGGCAGCGGGTCGCGGTGGCCACCGCGCGCGAGAAGCGGCTGCGGGACGCCGATCCGGGTCGGCGAGGCCTGCGCCGGTCGGTGCTCGCGGAGGCGGGCGTCGCCGTCGTCCTCCTCGCCGTCACCACGGCCCTGACCTCCACCGAGCCGGGCCGCACCGTGGAGGAGGCCAAGGCGGCCAACGCGGCCGTCGCGCCGGACACCCAGTCGGGGGCGCTGGCGCTCGACATGTCGTTCGACACCGGGGGCAAGAACGGCAAGGGCGTCGTCCGGCTGGAGATCGACCCGGCGCGCGTCGGCGCCAACGAGATGCACGTCTACGTCCAGGGCCCCGACGGCAAGGCCCACGACATCCCCGAGGTGAAGGTCGCCTTCACCCTGGAGGCCAAGGACATCGGCCCCCTGCCCGTGGTGCCCGACCACATCGCCACCGGGCACTGGACGGCCGACGGTGTGCAGATCCCCATGGCGGGCGACTGGAACATCGAGGTCACCGTGCGCACGTCCGACATCGACCAGGTGACCGTGAGCAAGAACGCGAAGATCGGCTGAACCGCACCATGACCGACCAGTCCACCACCGTCCCGTCCGACGTCCCGTCCGAAGGGGCCCCCGCCAAGGGCACCTCTCCCAAGGGTGGGCCCGCCAGGGTTTCCGAGGCTGCCCCTTCCGACGGAGCGATCTCCCGACGCCGTCTGCTCGGTACCGCCGGTGCCACCGGTCTCGCCCTGGGCGCGGCCGGGGGAGCCGTCGGATACGCGGCCGGGTCCTCGTTCGCGTCCGACCCGTCGTCCTCGTCCACCTCCGGGGAGGAGGTCGCCCCGCTCTCCTCCCTCGGGGCCGGAGAGGTGATGTTTCACGGGAAACATCAGCCGGGGATCACGACGCCGCTCCAGGCCCGCGGCCACCTCGTCGCGTTCGACCTGGCCGCCGGGGCGGGTCGCAAGGAGGCCGCAGCGCTGCTGCGCCGCTGGTCGGAGACGGCCCGGCGGCTGATGGCGGGTGAGGCCGCGGCCCAGGACGACACGGGCGTGGCGCGCGACGCCGGACCCTCCTCGTTGACGGTCACCTTCGGCTTCGGGCACAGCTTCTTCGCCCGGACGGGGCTGGAGAAGCAGCGCCCCGACTCGCTGGACCCGTTGCCGGACTTCTCCTCCGACCACCTGGACAAAGCGCGCAGCGACGGCGATCTATGGGTGCAGATCGGCGCCGACGACGCCCTCGTCGCCTTCCACGCCCTGCGCACGATCCAGAAGGACGCGGGCGGCGCGGCCCGGGTGCGCTGGCAGATGAACGGCTTCAACCGTTCGCCGGGGGCCACGGCGCATCCCATGACAGCCCGCAATCTGATGGGCCAGATCGACGGCACGCGCAATCCCAAGCCCGCCGAGCCCGACTTCGATGAGCGGATCTTCGTACCCGCGTCGGGGGCGTCCGGCGAGCCGGCGTGGATGGCGAACGGTTCGTACGCCGTCGTACGCCGTATCCGCATGCTCCTCGACGACTGGGAACAGCTGTCGCTGAAGGAGCAGGAGAACGTCATCGGGCGGCGGAAGTCGGACGGCGCTCCCCTGAGCGGGGGCGCGAAGGCGACGGAGACGACGGAGATGGACCTGGAGAAGACCGACTCCCGTGGAGATCTGCTCGTCCCGATCAACGCGCACGCCCGGATCAGCCGCCCCGACCAGAACGGTGGCGCGGCCATGCTGCGCCGGCCGTTCTCCTTCCACGACGGCATCGACGCGAAGGGCGTCCCGGACGCGGGCCTCCTCTTCGTCTGCTGGCAGGCCGACCCGCTCCGCGGCTTCGTCACTGTCCAGCGCAAACTCGACCGCGGCGACGCCCTCTCCACCTTCATCCGCCACGAGTCCAGCGGCCTCTTCGCGGTGCCGGGCGGCGCGGCGAAGGGCGAGTACGTGGGCCAGCGGCTGCTGGAGGGGTAGCGGGTACGGCGCCGGCCAGCGGCTGCTGGAGGGGGAGCGGGTACGGCGCCGGCCAGCGGCTGCTGGAGGGGGAGCGGGTACGGCGCCGGGGGTCGGCTGAGGTGCTGCCGAGCTTCGGGGCTGACGTCTTGCTGGGGTTCGGTGCCGAGGTCCGGTGCCGGGCCCGCTCGTGGGGGCGCTCCGGCGTCGGAGTCGTCCGCGGGGGTGGTGTGGACGTAGTCGTGCGCCGTCCCCGTGCAGGCCCATTAGGGTGAGGTCATGCCAGCCAGCTACGTGTACCTCGGCCCCGAGGGCACCTTCACCGAGGTCGCCCTGCGCACGCTGCCGGAGTCCGCGACCCGCGAGCTCGTCCCGATGGTGTCCGTACCCGCCGCCCTCGACGCCGTCCGTACCGGCGAGGCCGAGGCGGCCTTCGTCCCGATCGAGAACTCCGTCGAGGGCGGTATCACCACCACCCTCGACGAACTGGTCGCCGGCGCCCCGCTGATGATCTACCGCGAGGTGCTCCTGTCGATCACCTTCGCGCTGCTGGTCCGCCCGGGCACGAAGCTCTCCGAGATCAAGACGGTCACCGCGCACCCGGCCGCCCAGCCGCAGGTCCGCAACTGGATGAAGGCCAACCTGCCCCCCGACGTCGTCTGGGAGTCCGCCGCCTCGAACGCCGACGGCGCCCGGCTCGTCCAGGAGGGCCGCTACGACGCCGCCTTCGCCGGCGAGTTCGCGGCCTCGCGGTACGGCCTGGAGGCCCTGGAGACGGAGATCCACGACGCGGAGAACGCCCAGACCCGGTTCGTCCTGGTCGGCCGCCCCGCCCGGCCCGCCGCCCCGACCGGCGCCGACAAGACCTCGGTCGTCATCTGGCAGCGCGACGACCACCCCGGTGGTCTGCGCGATCTGCTCGGCGAGTTCGCCGTCCGTGGCGTCAACCTCATGCTGCTCCAGTCCCGCCCGACCGGTGAGGGCATCGGCAACTACTGCTTCGCCATCGACGCCGAGGGCCATATCTCCGACCGCCGGGTGGCCGAGGCGCTGATGGGCCTCAAGCGGGTCTGCCTTCAGGTGCGCTTCCTCGGCTCGTACCCGCGTGCGGACGCCGCCGTGGCGAAGGTGCGGCCCACGCTGACGGGGACCTCGGACGCCGAGTTCGTCGCCGCCGCGGACTGGGTGGCGCGCTGCCAGGACGGTCGGTTCTAGGCCACGCGGCTGGTCCTACCTGCTTATTTTCTTTGTCCACAGAAGTTATCCACAGGTGGGCTTCTCGATCTGGGGACAAGTCGACAGCGCAGTGCCACGCAGTCGACAAATCCCCTTGCGGACCGCACTCTGTCCACACCCCCGTAGATCACCCTTCGTCCACGCGTTTCCCGAGGTCAATCCTTTAGAGCGACCCATTCCCCCATGAATCCACTCGAACGTGGGCGTGAGGGCGGTTTGAGTCGGGAATCCTGGAGTCGACCACCGCCTTTCGAAACGATCTTCCCGGCCGTCCACAGATCTTTCGCACAGCCTGTGGATAACTTTTCCGCACCGTGGATCCCTGTGGACGATCAGGCCCCAAGTCCCGTACGCCGCAAGGGATTCGAGTCAACCAAAGGCCATCTTCGCGCCTACTTTCAGGGAATCGGCCCACAATTCATTGACGTCCACCAACCTCATGAACGCGGTGGACATTTCACGCAAATCGTTACTGCGGCGACGTACCGCAATTCCGAGTCGTGGGGCGGAAGCACTCCCCGGTAGCCTTGAGGGGTGATTGACCTTCGCCTGCTTCGTGAGGACCCCGACCGTGTGCGCGCGTCCCAGCGCGCCCGTGGAGAGGACGTCGCGCTCGTCGACGCTCTCCTGTCTGCCGACGAGCGGCGCAGGTCCTCCGGCGTCCGCTTCGACGAGCTCCGCGCCGAACAGAAGTCGCTCGGCAAGCTGATCCCCAAGGCCACCGCCGACGAGAAGGCCGAGCTGCTCAAGCGCGCGGAGCAGCTCAAGGCCGACGTCAAGGCCGCCGACGCCGAGCGGGACGCCGCCGACACCGAGACCCAGGAACTCCTCCTCCAGCTCGGCAACCTCGTCCACCCCGACGTCCCCGTCGGCGGCGAGGAGGACTTCGTCACGCTGGAGACGCACGGCGAGATCCGCGACTTCACGGCCGAGGGCTTCGAGCCCAAGGACCACCTGGAGCTGGGCACGCTCCTCGGTGCCATCGACACCGAGCGCGGCGCCAAGGTCTCGGGCTCGCGCTTCTACTTCCTGACGGGCGTCGGCGCCCTCCTGGAGCTCGCCCTCGTCAACGCGGCGATGGCCCAGGCCACCGCGGCCGGCTTCACCCCGATGCTGACCCCGGCGCTGGTCCGCCCGCAGTCGATGGCCGGCACCGGCTTCCTCGGCCAGGCCGCCCAGGACGTCTACCACCTGGACAAGGACGACCTCTACCTGGTCGGCACCTCCGAGGTGGCGCTCGCCGCGTACCACATGGACGAGATCATCGACGCCGACCGCCTCCCGCTGCGCTACGCCGGCTTCTCGCCGTGCTTCCGCCGTGAGGCCGGTTCGCACGGCAAGGACACCCGAGGCATCTTCCGCGTCCACCAGTTCGACAAGGTGGAGATGTTCTCGTACGTCACCCCGGAGGACTCCCAGGCCGAGCACCAGCGCCTGCTGGAGTGGGAGAAGCAGTGGCTGACGTCGCTGGAACTGCCGTTCCGCGTCATCGACGTCGCCTCCGCCGACCTCGGTTCCTCGGCCTCGCGCAAGTTCGACTGCGAGGCGTGGATCCCCACCCAGGGCAAGTACCGCGAGCTGACCTCGACCTCGGACTGCACCGAGTTCCAGTCCCGTCGGCTGTCGATCCGCGTCCGTGACGGCAAGCAGGTCCGTCCGCTGGCCACGCTCAACGGCACGCTGTGCGCCGTCCCGCGCACGATCGTCGCGATCCTGGAGAACCACCAGCAGGCCGACGGCTCCGTCCGTGTCCCCGAGGTCCTGCGCCCGTACCTGGGCGGACGCGAGGTCCTGGAGCCGGTCACCAAGTGAGCGACTCGGCTGCCACCGGGGAAGCGCCCGCAGGGGCTCTCTCCGCGCCCTCGGGCTTCCCGTACAAGCTGATCGCGACCGACCTCGACGGAACGCTCCTGCGCTCCGACGACTCGGTCTCGGAGCGCACCCGTGAGGCGCTCGCCGCGGCCACCGCGGCGGGCGCCGCCCACATCGTCGTCACCGGCCGGGCCGTCCCCTCGAGCCGCCACATCCTCGACGACCTCGGCTACCGCGGCCTGGCCGTCTGCGGCCAGGGCGCCCAGGTGTACGACGCCGGGGAGCACCGCCTCCTCACGGCGGTCACCCTGGACCGGAAGCTCGCCGCGGTGGCCCTCGCCAAGATCGAGGCGGAGGTCGGCCCGCTGTACCTGGCCGCCAGCCGCGCGGGCCTGGACGGCGAGCTGCTGGCCGGCCCGGGCTATGCCTTCCGCGGCTCCCTCCCCACGGTCCCGTTCACGGACGTGTCCGACCTCTGGTCGGCGCCCCTCAACAAGATCTACCTACAGCACCCCACCTTGACCACCGACGAACTCACCGAAGCCGCCCAGCGGGCGGCCGGCGGCTTCGTCACGGTGGCCATGGCCGGCGAGGGCATAGTCGAACTCCTCCCCCTCGGCCTCACCAAGGCCACCGGGCTCTCCCTCGCCGCGCGCCGCCTCGGGGCCAAGGCCGCCGACACGATCGCCTTCGGCGACATGCCGAATGACATCCCCCTGCTCACCTGGGCCGCGCACGGCGTCGCCATGGCCAACGCCCACCCCACCCTCAAGTCCGTCGCCGACGAGGTGACCTCCTCCAACGAGACGGACGGCATCGCCGAGGTCCTGGAACGCCTGCTCCCCACCTGAGCCTGCTCACGCCGCGACGACCGGCCGCCGACGAGTCACGCCGACCTCGGGGTCGAGGACTTCGAGGTGGCCGGACTTCGGTCCAGCGGGTCTGAGGTCCACGGGCTGGAGAGCGATGGCCGGGGCCAGCGGATCTGAGGCCTGGGGAACCGAGGTCAGTGGGGCTGGGGATCCGTCTGGGGGGGCGGGGCTCGGTCTGGGGGTTGGGCTGGGGCTGGGGGCGGGGCGAAGGCTCGTTCTGGAGGTCGGTGGGCTGAGGCTTCGGGGGCGACAGCCGGGGTCTGGGGCCTGTAGGTCCGAAGCCTGGCGGTTGCGGAGCGATGGCCGGGGTCGATGGATCCGGGATCTGTGGGTGGGGGAGCGACGGCCCCGGGGCGGGCGTGGCCGGGCGTCGTCCCGGCTGAGCCGTCACCTGGGATCGGCCTCCTCGCCTGACGGCGCGGTCTGGATCAGCAGGTGGCCACGGCCCCGGCGCGGGTCGGTGGCTCGGCACCAACACCGAAGACCTTGACACGCGCCCCCAGCCCCAAGCACTCGGCCCAAGTCACAGCGACAGCGATCCGGCGGAGGATGCACGATTCGAACGTGCGCGGGCAAAACCCGACCACGGCTTAGCAAGCCGGTGCCTTACCACTCGGCCAATCCTCCGGGTGGGCGACCCACGCGAAGCGATTCGCGTGCTCGAAGCGGCCGCCCCGGGCAGTTCCCTTGCGGCGCGAACTCGACGGAGGGGTAACTACTCCGGACTCCGCCGCGGACTGCCCTGTCGGGAACTCGACGTACTGCGCCTGATGAACAGCATCGCCGGGCTCCTCTCCCAGAACGTGGTGCCACCTCGATCCGGCGGCCTGAACACCAACCACTCTGCCTGGCGCCCGAGTTGTCCGCCACCGAATATCGCCCGCGCCCATCCCACCGTGGCCGTGGCCGTGGAGAACGGTCAGCGGCGACGCCACTTGCGCCGACGCGCCTTGCTGAAGAACCACCCGGCAGGCGGTTCGTCCGACCGCCACGGCTGGGGATCGGGCGCCTGCTCCCGCCAACGCGCCGCGAGCATCCGGGCTCTCGCCGACGGCTCGGCGGTCTCCGCGGACCGTATGAAGTCCTCATCCAGAACGAGGTCGTCCCAGCCCGCCGACTCGTCGCGGCTCGTGCCCCCGGCCCCTGACGCCGCCTCGGAACCGCCCCCGGACACCCTGTCCTGCCCTTCGCCCCCGTCGGGTGTGACCTCAGCCGTCATCCCGGTGCCCTCCTGCCTCCTGGCCGCCCTTCCTGGCCGTCTCCTACCGCTTCGCACCCCTTGCCCAGTGTGCCTGGAGGTGTGTGAAGCCTCCGTCAAGCCCTCGGCCACCATGGCAGAGAGGCCCGTCGAGGCGGCTGCGTGCCCGAAAGGGCGTCCGCGGCCGCCTCCCCGGAGGGGTGCGTCACTCCTCGCCGGCCAGCTTCAGCGTCCGCAGCTTCTGTCCCGCGTACCAGGTGGCCCCGGCCGTGACGACCGTCAGCAGGATCACCGCCGTGGACAGTCCGACTTCGGAGGTCACGAGGTCTCCGTCGGTGACCTTCTGGGCCACGGCGAGGGACCACTGCTGGACACTGAGCGTGCGTGCCCCCTGCACCAGCGACCCGAACAGGGCTTCCCAGACGAGCGCGTAGACCAGTCCGAAGACCACCGCGTGCCGGGTCACCGTGCCAAGGAGCAGGAACATCGCCGCGTACGCGATGGAGGCGACCAGAGCCGCCACCGTGTAGGCGACCGCGATCTGCTGCCCGTTGCCGTTCAGGATCAGGCCCGCGACGAACGTCGGTATCGCCGAGAAGGCCATGGTCACGGCGATCGCCACGATCAGCTTCGTGAAGATGATCGTCGACCGCTTCACCGGCTTCGCCAGCAGATACACCACCGAACCGTCGTCGATCTCAGGCCCGATCGCGCCCGTCCCCGCGATGACGCCGATGATCGGCACCATGGTGGCGAGCGCGAACCCGCCGAGCAGGTCGGCCGCGACCTGGTCGTCGGCTCCGCTCAGACCGCGTACGGCCGCGGAGATCACCAGCAACAGCACCGGCAGCGCGGCGAGAATGAGAGCCCGACGGCGGCCGAGCAGGGCCCGGTAGGTGAGCCGGGCGACTGTGGGGTCGTACATCTTCGGCCTCCTACGCCGTGACCAGATACGAGAACACGGACTCGAGGGACTCGTCCGACGGCGAGACCGTGAGCAGACGGATGCCCTGGTCCCGGGCGACCTTCGGCAGCAGAGCGGTGAACCGTCCGAAGTCGACAGCCTGGATGCGCAGCGCGCCCTCGGTCACATCCACTTCGATGCCGGCGGTCGACGGATCGGCGATCAGCGCGGCGGCCAGCGCCCGGTCGTCGCTGGAACGCACCAGATAGACGTGCGGCCGGTCCGTCATCAGGCGCCGGATGCGCCGGAAGTCGCCGCTCGCCGCGTGCCGCCCGGCGACTATCACCTCGATGTGGGAGGCCAACTGCTCCACCTCTTCGAGGATGTGCGACGAGAACAGCACCGATCGGCCCTCGTCGCCCATGCGCCGCAGCAAGTCCATGAGCTGCATGCGCTGGCGCGGGTCCATACCGTTGAACGGCTCGTCGAGCAGCAGTAGGGAGGGGTCGTGGACCAGGGCGGACGCCATCTTCACGCGCTGCCGCATGCCCTTGGAGTACGTCGAGATCTTGCGGTCCTGCGCGTACTCCATCTCCACCGTGGCGAGCGCCCGTTGGGCCGCCGTCGCCCCCAGGCCCTGCAACTCGGCGTTGGCGACGACGAACTCACGGCCCGTGAGGAAGTCGTACATCGCCTCCCGCTCGGGGACGATGCCGATGTCCTTGTAGATCTTCTCGTTGCGCCAGACCGGCCGGCCGTCGAGAGTGACCGTGCCCGTGGAGGGGGCGAGGAAGCCGCCCATCATGTTGATGAGGGTGGACTTCCCGGCGCCGTTCGGGCCGAGGAGGCCGGTGACGCCGGGGCCGATGGTCATCGTGATGTCATTGACCGCCACCACGTTGCCGAACCAGCGTGAGACGTGGTCGATGTTGAGCGTGGTCACAGCCCGGCCTTTCGGTAGCGGCGCATCAGCAGGCCGTAGGAGCCCACGATGAGACCCAGGACGACGAGGAGGTAGACGACCCCCTGTCCGCCGGACGGCCCGTGCCCGCCGGGAAAGGCGGAGGTGGCGCCCAGGAAGGCGGTCTGCACGCCGTCTATGAGCGTGATCGGCGAGAAGAGGCCGAGCCAGGGGATCACGCCACTGCTGGACTGCGCGTCGGCGATGGCCTGGACGACGGACACGGCTCCGTAGGAGATGGTGAAGACCGCGATGACGGCGGCGATGCCGAACCCTCGGCGAGGCGTGACCGCGGAGATCACCAGACCGATGCCGGCGAAGAGGAGTGACAGCAGTGCCACGGACACCAGTCCTTGTGCGAAGCCCTTGGTCTGGTCGGTGAAGTCCAGCTTGGCCAGCAGGGCGCCCACGTAGAGCACGACGAGGGGGACGGCGGTGATGATGAAGAGCGCCGAGGTCAGTGCGGCGTACTTGGAGCGCACGTAGTCCGAGGTCTCGATCGGGCGCGAGAAGTACAACGGCACCGTCTTGAAGCGCAGATCGAGAGAGACGGACTGGGGCGCCTGGGAGGCGACGTACAGCCCGATGACGGCCTGCATGATGATCGCGTAGTCGGTGTACTTGATGGGCAGGTCGTTGGCCTTGGTGGCGACCGCGACCGCCACCATGATGGCCGCCGGCACGCACATCACCGCGAAGAGCATCATCGGCAGCACCTTGGACTTGGCCGAACGGCCGAGCCCGTACGCACCGCGCAGGGACTGCGAGTAAAGCGAGCGGCGGGCGTAGGCGCGGCCCAGACGGGGGCCGTCGTAGCTGCGGTAGCCGATGTTGTGAATTCGGCTCTGTTCGCCGGTGCGTGTGGGCTGTGCACCGGCCTGAGCCGGGGCCTGGGCCCGGGTCTGCTCAACCGCCATGGCCGACCGCCTCCTTCCAGGCATCCTGCGTGCGCTGCGAAAGTGCCTGCTCGTCGCTGTCCTGGAACACGTCGGCGATGTGGTGCCTGCGCTGCTCCATGCGGACCAGACCGAGGCCCAGATCGGCGACGACGTCACGGATCAGGTCGTAGGTCTCCTCGCCCTGCGCGGTGAGCAGGAGGATGTGCCCGGCGCCGGGAAGGCCGCTGCCGTCGGAGACGGTCACCCCGCGCGCCTGGAGCGCCTCACGCAGCGCGCTGGTGCCGTCGGGGTGCTCGTCGGTGTCCGTGACCTCGATCGCGAGGGTGGCCGTGCTCTGGGTGAAGTCCCGGGTGGAGCTGGACCGCAGGAGCTTGCCGCCGTCGATCACCACGACGTGGTCGCAGGTGCGCTCCAGCTCGCCCAGCAGGTGCGATGTGACCAGGACCGAGATGCCGAAGTCGGTGTGGATGCGGCGGATGAGGCCGAGCATCTCGTCCCGGCCGACCGGGTCGAGGCCGTTCGTCGGCTCGTCCAGGAAGACCAGTTGTGGGTCGTGCACCAGGGCCTGGGCCAGCTTCACGCGCTGCTTCATGCCGGTGGAGTAGCCGCCCATCGGGCGGTACCGCTCCTCGTAGAGGCCGACATGACGCAGGGTGTCAGCGGTCCGCTCTCGGGCGGCGGTCGGCGGAAGCCCCGAGATTCGGGCCATGTGCACGACGAACTCGGTGGCCGACACATCGGGCGGCAGGCAGTCGTGCTCCGGCATGTATCCGACGCGCTCGCGGATGGCGCCGCCCTTGCTGGCGACGTCCAGGCCGAGCACCTCGGCACGGCCTTCCGTGGCGGGGGACAGACCCAGGAGGATCTTGATCAGCGTGGACTTGCCGGCGCCATTGGCACCGACGAGTCCCGTCACACCGGGTCCGATGTCCACGGAGAGCCGGTCAAGAGCGGTCACCCTCGGGAACCGCTTGCTCAGGCTTTCGGTCGCGATCACAGTCACGATTTCGACATTAGGGCCGGGGAGCCTTCGGGGTCGTCACCCCGCAGAGCTGTCTCGACGTCACCCTCGAGTCGTACGGGCCCGTAGGGGGCATCAACCGTCAGTCCCCCTAGGGGTCACCCTGAGGTCGAACAACCGGCAGGCCAGGGCCCGGCGGAAGGGGTCGCCGCGATGGGAGAACGACTGGCTTCTCGAATTGGTGCCCGCCGGTTCTCCACAGCCTCGGACATCCCCTATTGACGCAGTCGCCAATCACTGTCACATTCGTCGATGTCACATTGCGAACACGGACCGTAGCCGACGGAGACAGGTGGGGCGGTGACATGAGCTCGGTGACAGGGGAACGCGCGGCGGACCTGCGGGGGTTCCGTGAGGTGCAGACCCTCGCGTACGAATGTGCGGAAGCGGTCGCGGCCCAGTTGAAGCCGGGCGTGACCGAGCGCGAGGCGGCGCGGATGCAGCGTCGCTGGCTGCGGGAGCGTGGGGTGCGGGACTGGTTCCATCTGCCCTTCGCCTGGTTCGGTGACCGCACGGCGTTCGTGAACTTCCGCATACCGCTGCAGTTCTTCCCCACCGACCGCCGTCTCGAGCCGGGCATGCCGTTCATCCTCGACATGGCCCCCGTCCACAAGGGCTACACCGCGGACATCGGCTACTCGGGTTGCCTCGGCCCCAGTCCCCTGCACGACAAACTGATGGCGGACCTCGAAGCGCACCGGGAGCTGATCCTGCGCGAGGTGCGCGAGCGGCGTTCACTGCGGGAGATATACGAGGACGTGGACCGGCTGATGATCCGCCAGGGGTACGCCAACCGCCATCGCGCCTATCCCTTCGGCGTCATCGCGCACAAGGTCGACCAGGTCAAGGAACGTCGCTGGTCACCTCATGTCTTCGGGTTCGGCACACAGGCGCTGAGAGGCCTGGCGGCGGACGCGCTGCACGGGCACCGTGACGGCTGGTCGCCCTTGTGGTCCCCGTACCGGTTCTCGGACCATCCGCCGCAGCCCGGGCTGTGGGCGGTCGAGCCGCACCTCGGCTTCCGCGGCACCGGCGCCAAGTTCGAGGAGCTCCTGGTCGTCACCGACTCCCGGGACCCGGAGGAGAGCGCGTTCTGGCTGGACGACGACCTGCCGCACGTACGGCGGTGGGCGGAGGAGAAGTGCCGATGAGCGAGGGGGAAGAGGTGAAGGCTTCGGTGGGGCCGGCAGGTGCGCGGGAGCGCCGGGTGCGCGCGGACGGGGTCGAGCTGTGCGTGGCCGAGCTGGGCGACCCACAGCAGCCGACCGTGCTGCTCGTGCACGGCTATCCCGACTCCAAGGAGGTCTGGTCCGAGGTGGCCACGCACCTCGCCGAGCGCTTCCACGTGGTGTTCTATGACGTGCGCGGCCACGGCGGGTCGACGGCGCCGCGGCCGTTGCGCGGCGGCTTCACCCTGGAGAAGCTGACGGACGACTTCCTCGCGGTCGTGGACGCGGTCAGCCCCGGCCGGCCCGTTCATCTCGTGGGACACGACTGGGGCTCGGTGCAGGGCTGGGAGTTCGTGACAGTCGAGCGCACCGAGGGCCGCATCGCGTCCTTCACGTCGATGTCCGGACCCTCGCTCGACCATCTCGGCCACTGGATCAAGCGGCGCACGAAGTTGCCCACCCCGCGCCGGCTCGGCCAGCTTCTCAACCAGGGCGTCAGGTCCTGGTACATCTATGCGCTCCACACACCCGGACTGCCCGAGTTCGCCTGGCGCGGTCCGCTCGGCAAGCGGTGGCCCGGCATGGTCCAGCGGGCCGAGAAACTGTCGCCGAGCGGGGGCTATCCGTCCAGGTCGCTGCCTGAGGACGCCGCACACGGCGTGTGGCTGTACCGGGACAACGTACGGCCCCGCCTCGCCGAGCCGCGGGACGACGCGTACGCGCACGCGCCCGTACAGCTCATCACTCCCCTCGAAGACGCGTTCCTGTCCGAGCGGCTCTACGACGAACTGGAGCAGTGGGCTCCGCGGCTGATCCGTCGCACTCTCCCCGCCAAGCACTGGATCCCGCGCACACGCCCTCACCAACTGGCGGCCTGGATCACCGAATTCGTCACGGCCACCGACGGCGGACGCCCAGCACCCGCAGCGGCCACCGGCAAGTACGCCGACCGGTTCGGCGGGCAGTTGGTGCTGGTCACCGGCGCCGCGGGCGGGATCGGGCGGGCCACGGCGTTCGCGTTCGCCGAAGCCGGTGCGCGTGTCATCGCCGTCGACCGGGACGCGGAGGGCGCGGCCCGCACCGCGGAACTGTCCCGGCTGATCGGCGCCCCCGAGGCCTGGGCCGAGACGGTCGACGTCTCCGACGAGCAGGCCATGGAGAAACTCTCCGAGAAGGTCGCCGCCGAGTACGGGGTGGTGGACGTCCTGGTGAACAACGCCGGGATCGGCCTCTCGGGCTCCTTCCTCGACACCACCCCCGAGGACTGGCGGAAGGTCCTCGACGTCAATCTGTGGGGCGTGATCCACGGCTGCCGCCTCTTCGGCAGGCAGATGGCCGAACGCGGGCAGGGCGGCCACATCGTCAACCTCGCCTCAGCCGCGGCCTATCTGCCCTCACGGACACTGCCCGCCTACAGCACCTCCAAGGCGGCCGTGCTCATGCTCAGCGAATGCCTCCGAGCGGAGCTGGCCGGCAAGGGCATCGGGGTCTCGGCGATCTGCCCCGGCATCGTCAACACCAACATCACCTCGACCGCCCGCTTCACCGGCGTCGACGCCGCGGAGGAGAAGCGCCGACAGCGGAACGCCGCCCGGCTGTACGGTCTGCGGAACTACCCTCCTGAGAAGGTCGCCGACGCTGTTCTGCGGGCAGTGGTGCGCAACCAGGCCGTTGTGCCGGTCACCCCGGAGGCCCGCGGCGGCCACCTCATGGCGCGCTTCACTCCCAGGGCGCTGCGCGCCTTCGCCCGACTGGAACCCCGGCTGTGAGCCCGCGCGAAGAGCACCCCGGCACGTACTACGGCGGCGGCGATCGTACAAGCGGGGACGTAGACGGCGAGATCGCCCGGGCCGTCTCGTACGTGGGCGCAAAGCGAAGGAGGCGGGGAAGGTATGAGGACCATGAACGACAAACCGGCAGAGACGACCGGCGCGCCCACGGCTGCGGCGCGCCCGCCCGCCACCGCCACACCGCAGGCCACCGCGGTCAGTGCCCCCACCACCGCGCTCCCGCCCGTCGGAACTCGCCTGCCCGCACCCACCTCCACCCCCAGCCCCGCCTCCACCTACCGCATCGAGGATCTGGCGCACCTCAGCGGCACCACCGTTCGCACCATCCGCGCCTACCAGGACAAGGGGCTGCTCCCCCGCCCCGAGCGGCGCGGCCGGGCGAACGTCTACTCGGGGGCCCATCTCCAGCGGCTGCACCAGATCGCGGACCTCCTCGACCGCGGATACACCTTGGCCTCCATCAAGGAACTCCTCGAGGCCTGGGACGCGGGCCGCGGCCTGGGAGGGGTGCTCGGCCTGGTCGCCGAGGTCGACGGACCGTGGACCGACGAGGAGGCCGTCCGGATCACCCGGTCCGAGTTGGTCGAGCGGTTCGGCGGGGTTCCGGACGAGGCCGCCGTGACGGACGCGGTCGAGTTGGGTGTACTGGAACCGGTGCCCGGTGACGGCGACCTCTTTCTCGTGCCGAGCCCTCAAGAGCTGGCCGTCGCCGCCGAGTTGCATGCCGCCGGAGTTCCGTTGTCGGCGATCACGGGCCATCTGAGGGAGTTGAGGGGGCAGATCGAGCACATCGCCGCCCGTTTCCTGGACTTCACCACCGAGCACGTGTTCGCTCGCTATCTCAGCGGGCTCCAGCCTCCGAGCGAGGCGGAAACAGTCGAAGCCGCAGCCCTGGTACGTCGGCTGCGGCCTCTCGCCCAGCAGTCGGTGGACGCGGAACTCGCCCGCGCGATGCGCTCGTTGGCGACCCGACACCTCAGACAGCATCTCGGTGCCGACGCCCCTGTGCAGCGGACGAGCGAGTCGTTCCCGGTACAGATCCCGGCCTCCACAATTCAAGCGGT
The DNA here is from genome assembly GCF_900290235.1 of Streptomyces sp. MA5143a. Lineage (GTDB taxonomy): Bacteria > Actinomycetota > Actinomycetes > Streptomycetales > Streptomycetaceae > Streptomyces. The sequence goes on along the minus strand of NZ_OLMK01000026.1, from coordinate 214,780 downwards.
CGAGAGGCTCGTCGGCCCCGAGCACCTCCAGGCGTTCATCACAGCGGCCGTGGAACGAGAGGTGCAGACACGAACCTTGGACTCCCTGACAGCAAGTGCGCAAAATATGAGCGAACTTGATCAATCCCCCTGAAGAGGGTGCCGGGTTGTCCACAGAATCTTCAATTCCCCTGTGGATAACTCCACTTGGCTGTGGATCAAACATCCCGCCCAAAATCGCGTGCGTGACGCGTGTCTCGCGGGCACGCTGGCGGCATGGACGAAAGACGCACCGTGAAGGTGTCGAAGTACCTCTCCAAGCATCTCCGACACCAGCCCGAGCGGATCGGGCTCACTCTGGACGAGGCCGGCTGGGTCGAGATCGACACACTCATCGAGGCGGCCGCCGCACACGGCTTCCGCTTCACCAGGGCGGAACTCGACCACGTGGTCGAAGCCAACGACAAGCGGCGCTTCGCCGTGCGGGGCGACCGCATCCGCGCCAATCAGGGCCACACCGTCGAGGTGGACCTCGGCCTGCCTGCGGCGACCCCGCCGCCGTACCTCTACCACGGGACAGTCGCGGCCTGTCTGACGGCGATCCGCGCGGAGGGCCTGCGGCCCATGAACCGGCACGACGTGCACCTGTCGTCCGACCGCGAGACAGCCACCCGGGTCGGTGCCCGACGCGGCCGTCCGGTCGTTCTCTCCGTCGACACCGGAGCGATGCACCGCGACGGCCATGTGTTCCGGGTCAGCGCCAACGGCGTCTGGCTGACCGAGGCGGTTCCGCCCCAGTACCTGCGCTTCCCGCAGGCCCACTGACCACGCCCCGGACCGGACGGACCGCTCCCGCCCCGGGTCGGACCATCGCGCGTCTGCGCTTACGCTCGAAACATGAGTCTGCGTCTGAGCACCGTGATCCTGCCGTACCTCCGCTGGCACGACGGCGGCCGCACCACCTGGCAGCGGGCCGACCAGCTCGGGTTCCACACCGCGTACACATACGACCACCTGTCGTGGCGGACCTTCCGTGACGGGCCGTGGTACGGCGCCGTACCGACCCTGACCGCCGCGGCCGCGGTCACCGACCGGCTGCGCCTCGGCACCCTGGTGACCTCGCCGAACTTCCGCCACCCGGTGACCCTCGCCAAGGAACTGATCTCCCTCGACGACATCTCCGGCGGCCGGATCACCCTCGGCGTAGGGGCGGGCGGCACCGGTTTCGACGCCACCGTGCTCGGCCAGGAGCCGTGGACACCGCGTGAGCGCGCCGACCGGTTCGCCGAGTTCGTTCCCCTGCTCGACCGGCTGCTCAGGGAGGACTCCGTCTCCTTCGAGGGCGACTACTACTCGGCCCACGAGGCACGTAACATCCCCGGCTGCGTCCAGCGCCCCAGGCTGCCCTTCGCGGTGGCCGCCACCGGCCCTCGCGGCATGAAGCTCGCGGCGCGCCACGGACAGGCGTGGGTGACCACGGGGGACCCCAAGCTGTTCGAGACGGGCACTCCGGAGCAGTCCGTGCAGGCCATGCGCGGGCAGATCGAGAGGCTGGCCGACGCGGCCGCCCAGATCGGACGGGATGCCGCCGGGATCGACAAGGTCCTGCTCACCGGCTTCACCCCGGACCGCGGCCGCCCGCTGGAGTCGCTCGACGCGTTCGTGGACTTCGCCGGCCGCCACGCCGAGCTGGGCTTCACCGACATCGTGCTCCACTGGCCGATCCCGGACTCCGACTTCGCGGCGGACGAGAAGGTCTTCGAACGCATCGCCATGGAGGCCCCCGCCCAACTGTCCTGAACCCGTCGGTCAGCGTCCCCGGCCGCAGCCGCAGCCGGGGACGTCACGGCTCCACGGCCGTATCCGCGCAGGTCGAGACGCATGCACAGGGCAGGCATCACTCACGTGTGCGGGCGCCCGCACGGCCGTGCACGCATATGCGCGACAATGGGGTCCGTGACCTCAGCGACGAGACAGCCCGAGACCCCGGCCCCGACCGTCCCGCCGCGGCTGATAGCCACGGACCTCGACGGCACCCTGCTCCGAGACGACAAGTCCGTCTCCCCGCGTACGGTCGCCGCCCTGGCGGCCGCCGAGCAGGCCGGTATCGAGGTCTTCTTCGTCACCGGGCGCCCCGCCCGCTGGATGGACGTCGTGAGCGAGCACGTCCACGGCCACGGCCTCGCGATCTGCGGCAACGGAGCGGCCGTCGTCGACCTGCACGGCGGCCCAGGCGCCCACCGTTTCGTCAAGGTCCGCGCGCTGGCGCGGGAGAACGCGCTCGACGCCGTGAGGCTGGTGCGTGACGCCGCGCCGGGCACGGTCTACGCCGTCGAGCAGACGTACGGCTTCAACCAGGAGCCCGAGTACCCGAAGCTCCACATGGAGATCCCCGACATCCTGGCGCCGGCCGAGAAGCTGCTGGCCCTGGGCGGTGTCGCCGACCACGAGCCGGTGCTGAAGATCCTCGCGTACCACCCCTCGCTCGACCCCGACGACTTCCTCGCCACCGCCCGCCTGGCCGTCGGCGATCGCGCCACCATCACCCGGTCCAGCCCCAGCGCCCTGCTGGAGATCAGCGGCCCGGGTGTCTCCAAGGCCAGCACCCTCGCCCTGTGCTGCGCCGAGCGCGGTATCTCGCACGAGGAGGTCGTCGCCTTCGGTGACATGCCGAACGACGTGGAGATGCTCACCTGGGCCGGCCAGTCGTACGCCATGGGCAACGCGCACCCGGACGTCCTCACGGCCGCCTCCGGCCGAACCGTCGCCAACAACGAGGACGGCGTCGCGGTCGTCATCGAACGCCTGCTGGCCGAACGGCCGTAATCAGGGCGGAGCGCCGCAGCCGGGATGTCCCGCCACAGCGGGCGCCCGCGCTCGGGCCGAAGCGCCCGCATCCTCGTCCCCGTCCGGCATCCCGCCGCCCTCGCGGTACTGGGCTCGGGCGGTCCGGCCGAGGTCGTCGCAACACGGCGACGAGAACCCGATGTCGGCGAAGTGAACGCATGCCGTGATCGTGGCCCGCGACGGAGACCTGGTCATGTCCGGGGCGCCCGGCCGGGGAACACCCTGCGCTGGGTGGACCAGGACATCTGCTCCGAACAGGGGTCCCACCCCTCGGGTTCGGCGACGCTCCTTGCCTACACCCCCGCATGGGTAGGGCACCTGACGCTGCACCAGCCTCGACAGCGCCCGAGACCGTATGCGCACAACGGTGCTCCGCCCTTGGTCAAAGTCTCAGGCCCTGACCAGCGACTCTCCCGCCGCCTCCCGCTCGACCATCGCCCGCAAGGGGCCGTCCACCGAGATCAGTTCGGCGTATGTCCCGCGCTGCGCGACACACCCCTCCGCCAGCACGACGACCTCGTCCACGGCGTCCAGCCCTGCCAGCCGGTGGGTGATCAGCAGGGTCGTGCGGCCCTCGGTCGCGGCCAGCAGATCGGCGGTGAGCGCGTCGGCCGTCGGCAGGTCGAGGTGTTCGGCCGGCTCGTCCAGGACGAGGACGGGGAAGTCGGCCAGCAACACCCGGGCGAGGGCGAGCCGCTGACGCTGACCACCGGAGAGCCGCGCCCCGTGCTCACCGATCAACGTGTCGAGTCCGTCGGGGAGTCCGTCGACCCAGTCGAGCAGCCGCGCCCGCGCGAGCGCGTCCCGCAGGTCTTCCTCGTCGGCGTCCTTGCGGGCCAGCAGCAGGTTCTCGCGCACGGAGCTGTCGAAGAGGTGCGCGTCCTGGGCGCACAGCCCCACGAGCCGCCGTACGTCGTCCCCGTCGAGCGTGGAGGCGTCCGCGCCGCCCAGCGTGTACGTCCCCTCGCGCACGTCCAGGAACCGCAGCAGCACCTGGGCGAGCGTCGTCTTGCCCGCACCCGAGACGCCGACGACGGCGACCCTCCGGCCCTGTTCGAGGGTGAGGTCCAGCCCGGCGAGCGCATCCCGCTCCTGGCCCGTGTACCGGGCCCCGAGCCCTTCGAGGCGCAGCGGGAACGGCGACACCGGCGGCTTCGCGGGCCGCTCCGGTTCGCGGACGGGGTCAGGGGCGTCCAGCACCTCGTAGACCCGCTCCGCGCTCCTGCGCACCCGCTGGCGGAACTGGCTCGCGAGCGGCATGCCGAGCACCGCCTCGAACGCGGCGAGTGGGGTGAGTACGACGACGGCCATGGCCACACCGCTCAGGCGTCCGTCGCCGACCGCCCGGGCTCCCAGCAGCGCGGTGCCGGCGACAGTGAGCCCCGACACGAGCGCCGTCAGACCGTCGCCGATCGCGGTGGCGGTGGCGGCACGTGAGGCGATCCTGGTGAGAACCCGGTCGGCTCGCTTCGCCTCGGCGGTGCGAGCGGGCAGAGCGCCGGCGACCGCCAGCTCGGCGGTGCCGCTCAACAGGTCGGCCACTCGGGTGGCCAGCACGCCACGAGCGGGCGCCAATCGATGCTCGGCCCGCCGGGCCACGGCTCCGCTCACCAGGGGCACCCCGGCCCCGGCCGCCAGCAGCCCGACGGCGAGGGCCGCACCAGCCTCGGGCAGCAGCCAGGCGGTGAACCCGACAGAGGCGGCGGACACAGCCACGGCCGCACCGGCCGGCAGCAACCAGCGCACCCAGTAGTCCTGCAGGGCGTCCACATCGGCGACGAGCCGTGAAAGCAGGTCACCCCGCCGTATCGTGCGCAGCCCGGCGGGTGCCAGGCGCTCCAGTCGCCGGTAGACGGCCACCCTGGCGTCGGCGAGCATCCGCAGCACGGCGTCGTGCGACACCAGCCGCTCCGCGTACCGGAACACGGCCCGCCCGATCCCGAACGCCCGTGTGGCCGTCACCGCGACCATCAGATACAGCACGGGAGGCTGTTGCGAGGCCCGCGAGATCAGCCACCCTGACGTCGCCATCAGTCCGACGGCGCTGCCGAGGGCGAGGCTGCCGAGCAGCAGGGCGAGAGCGAGGCGGCCCCGCCGGGGCCCGGCCATATGACGGACGCGGGTCAGCACGCCACCTTCCCGCTTGAGCGGGAGGGACACAGAAGGCACTGCGGCCATCGTCTCCGGCTGGTCGGGTCGGCGGGGCGCAGCCCCTTCCGCGCGGTCGACGGAGGATGCCACGGCGGACTCCTTGGCAGCCTCCAGCCGGACCACCCGGTCCGCCACGTCGAGCAGCGCCGGTCGGTGCACTACAAGAAGGACCGTCCGGCCGACGGCGAGCCGCCGTACCGCTTCCACGACCTCCGCCTCGGTCTCCCCGTCCAGCGAGGCTGTCGGCTCGTCGAGGAGCAGGACGGGCCGGTCGGCAAGGAAGGCCCTGGCGAGCGCGAGCCGTTGCCGCTGGCCGGCGGAGAGACCGGCGCCGTCCTCACCAAGCACCGTGTCGGCCCCGTCGGGCAGCGCGTCCACGAACTCCAGGGCTCCGGCGTCGGCCAGCGCCCGCCGCACCGCCGCGTCGTCCGCGTCCGGCCGGGCCAGCCGTACGTTCTCGGTGATGGACCCGGCGTACAGGTGGGGGCGCTGCGGCACCCAGGCGACCCGTGAGCGCCACTGCTCCATGTCGAGCACGGGGAGATCGGTTCCGCCGACCGACACGGTGCCCGCGGTGGTCCTGGTGAACCCCAGCAGGACGTTCAGGAGCGTGGACTTGCCCACCCCGCTCGGCCCGACGAGCGCCACCGTCTCGCCGGGCGCGACGGTGAAGGACACCTCGGAGACAGCGTCGTACGAGCGCTCGGGGTACCGGACCGTCACGCCCTCAAAGCGGATGTCAGCCGAGGACGGGACGGTCCCCGTGCCGGACGCCGGGACCGGTGTCTCCAGGACCTCGAAGATGTCCTCGGCCGCCGCGAGCCCTTCGGCGGCCGCGTGGAACTGGGCGCCCACCTGGCGTAGGGGCAGGTAGGCCTCGGGCGCCAGGATGAGGATGACGAGTCCGATGTACAGATCCATCTCGCCGTGCACGAGCCGCATACCGATGGTGACCGCGACCAGCGCCACCGAGATCGTCGCCAGCAGTTCCAGGGCGAAGGACGACAGGAACGCGATCCGCAGCGTGCGCATGGTCGCCTGCCGGTACTCGCCGGTGATCCGTTTGATCGACTCTGCCTGGGCCTTGGCTCGGCCGAACACCTTGAGCGTCGGCAGCCCGGCCACGACGTCGAGGAAGTGCCCAGAGAGCCGGGACAGCAGGCGCCACTGGCGATCCATCTGGGAGCGAGTGGCCCAGCCGATGAGCACCATGAAGATCGGGATCAGGGGAAGAGTGCCGACGATGATCGCTGCCGACACCCAGTCCTCGGTGACGATCCGTGCGAGCACTGCCACGGGCACGACCACCGCGAGGCCCAACTGCGGCAGGTAGCGCGAGAAGTAGTCGTCGAGGGCGTCGACGCCGCGAGTGGCGAGGGCGACCAGTGAGCCTGTGCGCTGGCCACTGAGCCAGCCGGGTCCGAGCGCGACGGCTCGTTCCAGAAGACGGCCTCGGAGCTCCGACTTCACGGCCGCACTCGCACGATGGGCAGCCAACTCGGTGAGCCACGAGACGACGGCCCGTCCCACCGCGACGGCCACCAACAACAGCAGGGGAGTGTTGAGTTCACGAACGGTCAGCCCGTGCTGGAAGGCACCGACCACCACCTCGGCGATGAGCATCGCCTGCGCGATGACGAGCGCGGCCCCGACGGCACCCAAGCCAACAACCGCCGTGAGGAAGAGGCGGGTAGCTCGCGCGTACCGCAGCAGTCGTGGGTCGATCGGTTTCACGTGAAACACCCTTCTCGGCGGGCCTGTTTCACGTGAAACAGGCCCCTTCGGCCGCAGAGGGCGCGTTTCACGTGAAACATCGCGAAACACAGCCTGCGGACCCGGACTCAGTGCACCGGCTCGGCGATGTGCTGCGTGCCGATCCGCTTGCGGAACACCCAGTACGTCCACCCCTGGTAGAGCATCACGATCGGCGTGGCGACGGCCGCGCACCAGGTCATGATCTTCAGGGTGTAGGGGCTCGACGAGGCGTTGGAGACCGTCAGGCTCCAGTCCTCGTTCAGCGAGGACGGCATGACGTTCGGGAAGAGCGTCAGGAAGAGCATCGCGACGGCCGCCACGATGGTGAGACCGGACAGAGAGAACGCCCAGCCCTCACGGCCCGCCCGGACGGCGACCAGCGCCACCAAGAGCGCGGCGACCGCGACGATCAAAGCGACCAGCGAGGCGCCGTCACCCTTCTCGATCTGCGTCCAGAAGAGGAACAGCAGCGCCAGCCCCGCCGTCACGACGCCGACGCGCAGGGCCAGCTTCCGGGCCCGTTCCCTTATGTCCCCGACGGTCTTGAGCCCGACGAACACCGTCCCGTGGAAGGTGAACAGCGTCAGCGTGACCAGGCCGCCCAGCAGGGCGTACGGGTTCAGCAGGTCGACAACACTGCCCACGTACTCGAAGTCCCGGTCGATCTTGACGCCGCGCACGATGTTGGCGAAAGCCACACCCCACAGGAAGGCGGGCAGCAGCGAGGTCCAGAAGATCGCGGTCTCCCAGTTGCGTTGCCACTTCTCCTCGGGCCGCTTGGCCCGGTACTCGAAGGCGACACCGCGGACGATCAGGCAGACCAGGATGAGCAGCAGCGGCAGATAGAACCCGGAGAAGAGCGTGGCGTACCACTCGGGGAAGGCGGCGAAGGTCGCGCCGCCCGCCGAGAGGAGCCACACCTCATTGCCGTCCCAGACGGGCCCGATGGTGTTGATGAGGACCCGCTTCTCCGGCCGGTTCCGGGCCAGCAGCCGGGTGAGGACGCCGACCCCGAAGTCGAAGCCCTCCAGGAAGAAGTAGCCGATCCAGAGGACCGCGATGACGACGAACCAGACGTCGTGAAGTTCCATGACTGTGCAGCTCCCTCGGCCTAGTACGAGAAGGCCATCGGCTTGTCGGCGTCACGGGAGTCGCCGCCGATCTTCGTGGGCGGGTTGAGGTCGGCCTCTGTCAGTTCGGGCGGCCCGGCCTTGACGTACTTCACGAGCAGCTTGACCTCGACGACGGCGAGGATGGCGTACAGCGCGGTGAAGACGATCATCGACGTGAGGATCTCGCCTTGCGAGACACCGGGGGAGACCGCGTCACGGGTCCGCAGCACGCCGTAGACGACCCACGGCTGGCGGCCCATCTCGGTGAAGATCCAGCCCCAGGAGTTGGCGATCAGCGGGAAGCCCAGGGTGAGGATGGCGATCCGCCAGTACCACTTGGTGAGGGTGGGGCCGAGGATCCGGCCCGGCAGGAGCGAGAGATGCGGTACCTCGTCGTCGCCGACCCTGAGGTGGTGCGGGAGCAGGAACTTCTTTCGGGTCAGCCAGAGCCCGACGGCACCGAGGGCGAACGACGCCATCCCGAAGCCGATCATCCAGCGGAAGCCCCAGTACGCGACGGGGATGTTGGGCCGGTAGTCGCCGGGCCCGTACTTCTCCTGCTCGGCCTTGTTGACGTCGTTGATGCCTGGGACGTACGAGCTGAAGTCGTCCTTGGCCAGGAAGGAGAGCAGACCCGGGATCTCGATGGCGACCTTGTTGTGGCCCTCGTCGACGTCACCGACGGCGAAGACGGAGAAGGGCGCGGGCGCCTCGCCGTCCCAGAGGGCCTCGGCGGCTGCCATCTTCATCGGCTGCTGCTCGTACATGACCTTGCCCAGCAGGTCGCCGCTGATCGCGGTGAGCATGCCGCCGACGACCACGGTGACCAGGCCGAGCCGCAGCGAGGTCTTCATCACGGGGATGTGCTTCTTGCGGGTCAGGTGGAACGCGGCGATGCCGACCATGAAGGCGCCGCCGGTGAGGAAGGCCGCCGAGAGGGTGTGGAAGACCTGGGTGAGTGCCGTGTTCTGGGTCAGCACCAGCCAGAAGTCGGTCAGCTCGGCACGGCCCTTGGCCTCGTTGATGCGGTAACCGACGGGGTGCTGCATCCATGAGTTGGCCGCGAGGATGAAGTAGGCCGAGAGGATCGTGCCGATGGAGACCATCCATATACAGGCCAGATGAATCTTCTGGGGCAGCTTGTCCCAGCCGAAGATCCACAGCCCGATGAAGGTGGACTCGAAGAAAAAGGCGATCAGCGCCTCGAAGGCGAGCGGGGCACCGAAGACGTCGCCGACGAAGCGCGAGTAGTCGGACCAGTTCATGCCGAACTGGAACTCCTGCACGATGCCGGTGACGACGCCCATCGCGATGTTGATCAGGAAGAGCTTGCCCCAGAACTTGGTGGCCTTGAGGTACTTCTCCTTCCCCGAGCGCACCCAGGCGGTCTGCAGGCCGGCCGTGAGCGCGGCAAGCGAGATCGTGAGCGGGACGAAGAGGAAGTGGTAGACGGTCGTGATGCCGAACTGCCATCGCGCCAGTGTCTCCGGCGCCAGAGCGAGGTCCACGTCTTCTCCTTACATGCCGTGGCACTGCGGCAGTTAGCCCCGCCTGTTCCGTACATCACGGGGCAACCGGGACGCGCTTGTGAAAGCGTTCACATTCACAAGCAATTATGCCGCATACCCGTTCGGGCATCGATGGGCGGGGGGTCCCTCTTCCGCCGCCGATGGCCCCCTGCCACAAAGACGCAGGTCAGACCCGTCGGCCAGACCTGTGATCAGACACAAAAGGGCCCGAGGGGGGAACCTCGGGCCCACATCCTTGACAGCCGGCCGAGCCGAGGCAAACGAACACCCCCGGCCAGAGCTTGCTAGAACTCCTTGCGGAACTTCTCCGTCACCTTCAGGAAGATGTCGTTCGCCTCGTCCTCGCCGATCGTCACCCGGACCCCCTCGCCCGCGAAGGGCCGCACGACGACGCCGGCCCCCTCGCACGCGGCGGCGAAGTCGACCGTCCGCTCCCCCAGCCGCAGCCACACGAAGTTCGCCTGGGTGTCGGGCACCGTCCAACCCTGGCCGCGGAGCGACTCGACGACCCGGTTGCGCTCGCAGACCAGCGTGCCCACCCGTCCGAGAAGCTCGTCCTCGGCGCGCAGCGAGGCGACCGCCGCGTCCTGGGCGAGCTGGCTCACCCCGAACGGCACGGCCGTCTTGCGCAGAGCGGCCGCCACCGGCTCATGAGCGATCGCAAAGCCCACACGGAGCCCCGCGAGCCCGTACGCCTTGGAGAAGGTCCGCAGCACACAGACGTTCGGCCGCTCACGGTAGAACTCGACGCCGTCCGGCACCTCGACATCCCGCACGAACTCGCGGTACGCCTCGTCCAGCACCACCAGCACATCGCCGGGCACCCGATCGAGGAACCGCTCCAGCTCGGCCCGGCGGACAGCCGTCCCCGTCGGGTTGTTGGGGTTGCAGACGAAAATCAGCCGGGTCCGGTCGGTGATCGCGGCCGCCATGGCGTCCAGGTCGTGCACCTCGCCCGAGGTCAGCGGCACCTGCACGGACGTCGCCCCGCTGATCTGCGTGATGATCGGATACGCCTCGAACGACCGCCAGGCGTAGATCACCTCGTCGCCGGGCCCCGCGGTCGACTGGATCAGTTGCTGGGCGACGCCGACCGAGCCCGTGCCCGTGGCCAGGTGCGTGAGCGGCACCCCGAAGCGGTCCGACAACTCGTTCATCAGCCCGGTGCACGCCATGTCGGGGTACCGGTTGAACGACGAGGCCGCCCCGGTGACGCTCTCCAGCACACCGGGCAGCGGCGGATAAGGGTTCTCGTTGGAGGACAGCTTGTACGCCACCGGACCGCCCGCCACGGCCGGCTTGCCGGGCTTGTAGGTGGGGATACCCGCCAGCTCGGCTCGCAGCTTGGGGCTCGTCTCGCTCACCGCAGTCCTCCTCGTCGACGTAATGCTTCTCACCTTATGAGGATTCGGCCCGCCTGCGAATGGGTGCGGGCAACGAGGTCCGTCACTGCCGTTTCACCCGCATCACGGGCATCAGCGCATGAAGGGGAACAAAGCGGGGGCGCGCTGCTCACAAACGCACGCGCCGGTGGCTCGCGCCCTAGCGCGCATCACCCGTGCAGGTGAGTTGAGACCTCTTCGAGACATGAGCTACTTGGCAGGCTCATGCGTGCCGACAAGCAGCGTACTGACATTGGATCGTTCAACTCCCTTGCATTGCAAGGCAATTGGGTATGATTGACCTTGCAGAAACGTACCTGTCAACGGGTGCATATGCGTCCGCACTACCCCACCGCATGAGCCCTACTATCGGCTCGCCATGACAGCAGCAGGGAAGCACCAGGTGAGCCGGGCGGAAACTCCCCGCCGAGGCAGCCGGTCGGGCCGGGCGGGCATCCGAGACGTGGCCGCCGCCGCCGGGGTCTCCATCACGACCGTTTCCGACGCCCTCAACGGCAAGGGCCGGCTCCCGGACGCCACCCGACGCCATGTACGCGAGGTCGCGGACCGACTTGGCTACCGCCCTTCGGCGGCGGCCCGAACCCTGAGAACGGGCAAGTCCGGCCTCATCGGCCTGACCGTGACCACGTACGGGGATGAACCTTTCACCTTCACCGAGTTCGCGTACTTCGCGGAGATGGCGCGAGCGGCCACGTCGGCCGCGCTCGCCCGGGGCTACGCCCTCGTCATCCTGCCCGCGACCTCGCGCCACGACGTGTGGTCCAACGTGGCCCTGGACGGCACCGTGGTCATCGACCCGTCCGACGAGGACCCGGTGGTCAGCGAGCTGGTCCGCCAGGGATTACCGGTGGTCTCCGACGGCCGCCCGGCCGGAGCCCTGCCGGTCACCGCGTGGGTCGACAACGACCACGAGGCGGCGGTCCTTGGCATCCTCGACCACCTCGCCGACGCCGGCGCCCGCCGGATCGGCCTCCTCACGGGCACGACGACGGACACGTACACCCATCTCTCGACGACCGCATACCTGCGTTGGTGCGAGCGCGTGGGCCAGGATCCGGTGTACGAGGCGTATCCGGCGCACGATCCGTGCGCGGGAGCCGTCGCAGCCGACCGGCTGCTGGCCCGGCCCGACCGCCCGGACGCGGTCTACGGCCTCTTCGACCCGAACGGCACCGATCTCCTCGCCGCGGCCCGGCGCTACGGCCTGCGCGTCCCGGACGAGCTGCTCCTCGTGTGCTGCAGCGAGTCCGCCGTGTACGCCACCACGGAGCCGCCGATCACCACGCTCTCGCTGAAGCCGCGCCGGATCGGCACGGCGGTGGTCCAGCTCCTCATCGACGCCATCGAAGGGGTCGAATCGGACCAACCGGTCGAGCAGGTGATACCGACGGAGCTGATCGTGCGGACCTCGTCCGAGCGGCGTTCGCCGCGTACGACGGTCAGTCCGCCACGATCCCCCGAAGCGGGTTGACGCCCGAGCTGAGGGCCCGAACACGAATTGGGCGGGGAGAGCCCCGCCCAATTCGGGAGAAAACCGCGGTGAACCGGGGTCCCGCGCCATTTCACCACCCCTGGGTCATCACATGGCGCGATCCGCATTCCTATGATGGGCGGACGACACCGCGGGCCGCTGCGACCAGGCAGTCCGATGCGGTGCAGATGCGGCGCGATGGTGGTGGAGGGGTCGATGACTCAGGGGGCCGGTCAGGGACCCGAGGTGCGGACGCCGACGGTGCGTGATTTCCGCGTGCCCGCGTACGTCCACGAGGCCGGTCCGTACGGACACACCACTCAGCCCGGCCAGACGGGCGATCCCGCCGAGACCACGGAGTACCCCGAGGGGTACACCCCCACCCAGCGGGACCTTCCGGTGATCAACCGGGGTGACACCCTTCAGGTGACCATCGACCCGGAGGCTGTGGCCGCCGAGCAGCCCTCCGGCAGGCCGGGCCCGCTGTTCGTCGTCGGCGACGTGCACGGCTACCTGGACGAGCTGATCGCCGCTCTGCGGGAGAAGGGCCTCGTCGACGCCGCGGGCAGCTGGTCGGCGGGCACCGCCCGGCTCTGGTTCCTCGGCGACTTCACCGACCGCGGCCCGGACGGCATCGGCGTCATCGATCTCGTGATGCGCCTGTCCGCCGAGGCCGCGGCGGCCGGCGGCTACTGCAAGGCCCTCATGGGCAACCACGAGCTGCTGCTGCTCGGCGCCAAGCGCTTCGGCGACACACCCGTCAACTCGGGCGCGGGCACCGCCACCTTCCAGGCCGCCTGGCTCCTCAACGGCGGCCAGAAGACCGACATGGACCGCCTCCAGGACCACCACCTGCAGTGGATGGCCCGCCTCGACGCCATGGAGGAGGTCGACGGCCACCTCCTGGTGCACTCCGACACCACCGCCTACCGCGACTACGGCGACTCCATCGAGGCCGTCAACGACACCATCCGCGAGACGATCACCCGCAACGACGCGGACGAGGTCTGGGACCTGTTCCGCAAGTTCACCCGGCGCTTCTCGTTCCGCGACGAGGGCGGCGCGGACGCCGTGCGCTCCCTGCTCGACATCTACGGCGGCACGCGCATCGTCCATGGCCACAGCCCCATCCCGTACCTCCTGGGCGAGGTCGGCTCGGAGGACGGCGAGGACGGGGCGGGACCCTCGGTCGAGGGGCCGTACATCTATGCGGACGGTCTGGCGGTCGCCATGGACGGCGGCGTGACGATGGCAGGAAAGCTGCTGGTCCAGCAACTCCCCCTGCAGAGCTGATCCCACGGCGGGCCGGCCTCCTTCGTCGAAAGAGTTCGCCGGCCAGGGTCCAATTTCTTCAAACCCCCTGTCACCGCCCGCCGTCACCGCTCTACCATCGGCTTATCCGTAGCAGGCTCCCCTCCGTTTCTGCCCGACGGCTCGTCAGCATGCCGAGCCACAAGCCCTACGGAGCATCGGGGGATGCACATGAACAGCGTTCCGCAGCACCTCCTCAGTGAGGACCGCCAGGAGTACGAGCGGATCCTCGGCGAGGCGCTGCGCTCCGCACCGTACCGCCCGGAATTCGCCGCCGGTCTGCAGCGGCTCAACCCCGAACAACTGCGCACCATGGCTCTCAGCGCCACGGCCATCATCACTGCGGCCGCGGCGACCGAGTACGAGTACTACGTCAAGGCCCGCGACGAACTGCGCAACCCGCCACCGGCCCGCACCCCTTCCGGAAGCACGGCGTCCGGCGCCTCCGAGCCCGACGGGACGGCGGTAGGACTCGTGGCCGCCATGGGAGAGGTCGGCGAGGCCGCCGGAGCGGGCGCGGGTGCCGTGGCCGCCGTACTCGCTCCCGTGCTCGCCGGCACCGCCGCGGTGATCTTCCTGCTCGTCGGCTACATCATGAAGGTGCTCGACCCCGATCGAGCGATCGCCGAGACGCTCCTCACGACCGGATGGGTCTTCGGCGCGGTCACGGCGGCGGCGATTCTCGTGGCCGCGGTCGGCCTGCTGCTCACCGCCCTGCGTAACGGCTCCACCGCCCTGGAGGACCGTGGAGCACGCGACGAGCTGGACGAAGAGGTGACCCGCGCCAAGGAGGCATGGCGTGACGCGCTCCTGCAGCGCGGCATCCTGCCGTTCCTCCGGGACGCCCTGGCCCACCCGGACCCGGCGGTGCTGGGCAACCCTGACCGGCCGGCTCCGCCCAGCCGCATGCCGCACCTAGGCTACAACCGGCCCAACTTCACCAGCCCCGGCAGCGGCTCCTCCGGTTCCCGTCCCAGCTTCAGCAGCCCGGACTTCAGCAGCCCTGACTTCGGCGGCCCGGAACACCAGCCGGAGTGACCCGTCGGGTCCGAGCCGCTGCCCGGAACCCCCCGGGGGGCGGCGGCCGCCCGACGCTCGGCGGTGTCACCCGCACGAAAGCCGGCGGCCGCGTGTGCCGCGGTCGGCCGACCGCCCACGCACCCGGCGGCGCGCGTACGGGCGACGATCAAGGCGGCCCTGTGCCGGTGGAGGGCCGTCGCCGACGCACACCGTCCGACCGCCGGGCCGCCTGACCTCTCAACGGCTCTCTCAGTCCGCGAGGGGCAGATAGACCCGGTTCCCCGCCTGCGCGAACTCCTTGGACTTCTGTGCCATGCCCTCCTCGATCTCGGCCCGCGAGGTGCCGTGTTCGCGACGGATGTCCTGGGAGATCTTCATCGAACAGAATTTCGGGCCGCACATGGAGCAGAAGTGAGCCGTCTTGGCCGGCTCCGCCGGCAGCGTCTCGTCGTGGAACTCACGGGCCGTGTCGGGGTCGAGGGCCAGGTTGAACTGGTCCTCCCAGCGGAACTCGAAGCGGGCGTCCGACAATGCGTCGTCCCACTCCTGTGCGCCCGGGTGTCCCTTGGCGAGGTCCGCCGCATGGGCCGCGATCTTGTAGGTGATAACGCCGGTCTTGACGTCGTCACGGTTGGGCAGACCCAGGTGCTCCTTGGGCGTGACATAGCAGAGCATCGCGGTGCCCCACCACGCGATCATCGCGGCACCGATGCCTGAGGTGATGTGGTCGTACGCCGGCGCGACGTCCGTGGTCAGCGGGCCGAGCGTATAGAACGGAGCTTCATCGCAGATCTCCTGCTGAAGGTCGATGTTCTCCTTGATCTTGTGCATCGGGACATGGCCCGGGCCCTCGATCATCGTCTGTACGTGGAAACGCTTCGCGGTCCGGTTGAGTTCCCCGAGCGTGCGCAACTCCGCGAACTGGGCGGCGTCGTTGGCGTCAGCGATCGAGCCGGGCCGCAGACCGTCGCCGAGCGAGTACGTGACGTCGTACGCGGCGAGGATCTCGCACAGCTCCTCGAAGTGCTCGTAGAGGAACGACTCCTTGTGATGGGCCAGGCACCAGGCGGCCATGATCGAGCCGCCACGCGAGACGATGCCGGTCTTCCGGTTGGCGGTGAGCGGTACATACGCCAGGCGCACACCCGCGTGGACCGTCATGTAGTCCACGCCCTGCTCGGCCTGCTCGATGACCGTGTCCTTGTAGATCTCCCAGGTCAGTTCCTCGGCCTTGCCGTCGACCTTCTCCAGGGCCTGGTACAGCGGGACCGTGCCGATCGGCACGGGGGAGTTGCGCAGCACCCACTCACGCGTGGTGTGAATGTTCCGCCCGGTCGACAGGTCCATGACCGTGTCGGCGCCCCAACGGGTCGCCCAGGTCATCTTCTCCACCTCCTCCTCGATGGAGGACGTGACCGCCGAGTTGCCGATGTTGGCGTTGACCTTCACCAGGAACCGCTTGCCGATGATCATCGGCTCGATCTCCGGATGGTTCACATTCGCCGGCAGCACCGCCCGGCCCGCGGCGATCTCCTCACGGACGACCTCGGGCGAAACGTTCTCGCGTACCGCCACGTACTCCATCTCGGGGGTGATCTCCCCGCGCCGCGCATAAGCGAGCTGTGTCACGGCCTGGCCGTCACGGCTGCGCCGCGGCTGGCGCGGCCGTCCTGGGAACACCGCGTCAAGATTGCGTAGACCTCCGCGCGGTGAGGTGTGCTTGATGCCGTCGTCCTCGGGACGGACGGGGCGGCCCGCGTACTCCTCGGTGTCGCCACGGGCGATGATCCAGCTGTCGCGAAGAGGAGTGAGGCCCCTCCTGACATCGGTCTCGACGGTCGGATCGGTGTACGGACCGGAGGTGTCGTACAGGGTGACGGACTGGCCGTTGGTCAGGTGTACCTGACGGACCGGCACCTGCAGATCCGGGCGCGAGCCCTTGATGTACGCCTTGTGCCAGCCGATGGACCGGCCGGTCCCCTCAGGATGCTCAGCCTGAGTATCGGCGTCCTGCTGTGAGGCATGTGACCCGTCTGTCTGGCTGGAGGCAGACGTGCGTGTGTCCTCGATGGTCATGAGACCTACTCCCTACGCCGGCATTACCCGGTAACAGGTTCAGCGGTCGACGCAGCGATATCCGCCCGCCGATGTTCCACGTGAAACATCGCGTCTACGGAGGTCAGCGCCCTCTCAGCCCGGTGCTCCGAGCTCCCGCGTGTGCAAAGGTGTCTCCACGCTAGCGTCCGATGTGGCGCGGTGAACAGTGGGCCTCGCTCGTTCTTGCGATGATCGGTCGGTGACCACGATGCAGCAGCCTCCGCCTCCCCCCTCCGAGCCGCCCCACGGCCATGGCCCTGGGAACGGACACGGCCATGGTTCCGGCGGGGGTCAGGGATACGGCTCCGGAGGCGGAAACGGCCCCGGTGACGGGCACGGCCAAGGCCCGTCCTCCGGCGGCGGCCACGGCCACTCCCACAGTCACAGCCACGGCCCCGCCGCGCCCGTGTCACAGCACCTGCGCAAGGTGATCGCGGCGGTACTGATCCCCTTCGCCACCGCGGTCCTCGTGGGCCTCGTCGTCCTGTGGCCCGGCGGTGCACCGCCACACGAGCGCACCGGTGTGGGCTTCGACCGGCAGACACAGTCAGCCACCGTCACCAAGGTCGAGGAGGTCGACTGCGCCTCCGTGAACGCCTCGGGCGTGCCGCCCACCGGTGACACGTCCACCGCCGAGGGGTCGTCCGCCCAGCAGCAGGCGAAGGGCACCTGCAAGAAGGCGACGGTGCGCGTCGACACCGGCCAGGACAAGGGCCGTACGTTCACCGAGATCGTCCAGCCCGACCAGTCACGGCAGTTGAAGCAGGGCCAGGAGGTCGTGGTCGCCTACGAGCCCGCCGCGCCCAAGGATCTGCAGTACTCGGTCACCGATGTGAACCGTAAGTTCCCCATGGCGCTACTCGCCGGCATCTTCGCACTCGCCGTCGTGGTGGTGGGGCGCATGCGCGGAGTCATGGCACTGGTGGCCCTGGCGATCAGCTTCCTGGTGCTGACGTTCTTCATCCTCCCGGCCATCCTTCAGGGCTCGAACCCCCTGGTGGTGGCGGTGGTCGGGGCGAGCGCCATCATGCTGATCGCCCTCTACATGTGCCATGGCCTCTCGGCCCGCACCTCGGTCGCGGTGATCGGCACCCTGATCTCTCTGCTGCTGATCGGCCTGCTGGGTTCGCTGTTCATCGACTGGGCCGCACTGACCGGGAACACGGACGACAACACCGGTCTGATCCACGGCCTGTACCCGGAGATCGACATGAGCGGCCTGCTCCTCGCGGGCGTCATCATCGGTTCCCTGGGTGTACTCGACGATGTGACGGTCACCCAGACCTCGGCGGTCTGGGAGCTGCACGAGGCCAATCCGGCGATGGGCTGGCGCGGGCTGTACCGCGCGGGCATCCGCATCGGCCGCGACCACATCGCCTCCGTGGTCAACACGCTCGTCCTGGCCTACGCCGGCGCCGCTCTACCGCTGTTGCTGCTCTTCTCGATCGCGCAGAGCAGCGTCGGGACGGTCGCCAACAGCGAGCTCGTCGCCGAGGAGATCGTGCGCACCCTCGTGGGGTCGATCGGTCTGGTCGCCTCCGTGCCGGTGACCACCGCGCTCGCCGCGCTGGTCGTCTCGGCCGACCGCCCTGGCATCCCCGCGACGGCGTCCGTGGCACCCGCGGCCGCTCCGGCGCGTGGGGGGAGGGGGCGCCGCCGCAAGCGCTGAAGCGTTACGGCAGGTGGGTGACGTACGGGTCAGCCCGCGCTCTGCTCCTCCGCCAGGATGCGGTCCAGCGCCTCGTCGAGCAGGGTGTCGAAGTCGGCGAGGGAACGCTCCTGCCCGAGCGGCACAAGCTTGTCCGTGCGGTCCAGGAAGGCCACCAGCGGCGCCGTACCCACCCGGAAGAGCGCCTGATCGCTGCCCACCTGAAGCCGGATCAGCACCTCACCGAAGGACTCCGGATCGGCGGGCGCGATGTGCACGTCCCCGTCCCCGCACGGCCGGCCCACGCCGTCGATGAGCAGCTCCCTGCCGAAGGCCCAGGTCACCGGGGCGTCACCGGGCAGATGGAAAGTGAGCCGCACGGCATAGGGATCACAAGTCTCGTAGCGCAGCTCCACCGGGATGCGGAAGGAGAGCTCCTCCGACACGAGGAAGCTCATCATGACTTCTGCCTGTACCGACTCGCGCATCGCCTACCCCGCCATGTTGGTCGACTGGCCAGGAAACATCCGCCTGACACTCCTGGAAGTTTGCTGAAAGTACACGAGAGATCACAAGGAGTGATTTTTCAGATGCTGATAGAGATCGCGAGTGTCCCTAGCAGCATTCCGATCTCGGTCTGCAACTGATGCGCCGCGGGCAGCAGCCGGTCGGCCTGGTGCACGGGAAGCGAGAGGGCCAGTGTCGCGGCGGTCGTCCCCGCGGTGATGGGAATCGCGGCGCAGACCGTCCCCAGGGCGTACTCCTGGCGCTCGACGACGGGTTCCATCCGTCCGATCCGGTCCAGGCGCCGCAGCAGCGTCTCGTTGTCACGCACTGTGTACGGTGTGATCGACTGTACGGGGTAGCGCTCCAGGTGGTCGCGGCGGGCCTCGTCGCCGAGTTGGGACAGCAGACACTGTCCGATGGCGTGCGCGTGGCCCGTCTCCCGGAAGTCGGCCCACTCCTCGACCGCAGGGGCGCTCGGGCTGTCGGCGACGCATTTGACCTCGATCTCGCCGTCCCGGTAGATCGCGAAGTACACGGGGGCTCCGATGGTGTCCCGCCAGTGCGCCAGGGCCTCGTCGACCGTGCTGCGACGTTTCTGCTGCGCTCCGCTGCTGCTCAGCCGTTCCGCGGCCTCACCGAGGAAGAACAGTCCCTTCTCCCGGCGGAGATAGCCCTCGTGCACCAGGGTGCGCAGCAGGTGGTACGCCGTGGGCAGGGCGAGTCCGGCATCCCGCGCCAACTGTTTGGCCGGCGCCCCGTGTTCTCGCTCGGCGACGGCCTCCAGCAATCGCATCGCCCGCTGCACGGAGCCGATGAGGGTCCCCGACTGCGGGTCGGGAATGCTCGCTGGTGCCGCCGGGGCCGATGGGCGCGCTCCTCGCCCCGACCTGTGCGCCGGAGGGGGTGCTGCGGGCCGGACGGGTTCGGTGGCCGGCGCCGACTCGGGCGTGGGTGCCGACTCCGTCGATGACGCAGGTGTCGATGCCCTGGGCGGCGACGCGGGCGTCGGTGGCCTGGGCGTCGGTGCGGGCACGGTCCTTGGCGCCGGAGGGGGTTGTGTGGAGCGGGCGGTGTCCTCGCCCGGTGAGGTGCGCGGCTGAGCCGGGGGTGCGGCGGGCTTCGAGGGGGTCGCGCGCGGCCGGGGCGGGGCCGTACGCGGCTGCGACGGCGGGGTTGGCAGTTCGGCGGAGCGGGTGCGCGGGTGTCCGGAGGCGCCGACCGGTGGGGTCGATCGGGGGCCCGGTTGTGCGGGTGGGCCGGCGGCCGGTGTGGACAGGGAGCGCGGCCGGGCCGGTGGGAAGAGGGGTTCTGCGGGTGCGGTGTCAGCCGTGGCCAAGGGTCACTCCCGAAGCGCGAGGTGGGCCGCCCGTGCGGGGGACACGGGAGGGGGTGCGCCGCCCGCGGGGTGGAGCCCGCGACGAGTTCCCGGACTCTAACCGCCCGCCACCGCCCGCAGACGGCCCCGACGGGAAACTTCCCCCTGCCGAGGGAACCTCACGTTCCTGTTACCGCCGCGCCCTGACCAGCCCTCACTCACTCATGCCTCAGCAGTTCCCCCGTGCTGACGCGTCACCAGTCGCTGCGGGACGACGAACTCGCCGTGAACTTCCGTACGACATAGATGAGTCCTCCGACCAGGGCCACGAAGACCAGCACCTTGAACAGCAGGCTGAACACGACCTGGAGGATGCTGACCAGCAGCCCGCCGAACACGACCAGCGCGATGACCGGCACCGCGATCCACTTCACCCACCACGGCATCCCCGCGAAGATCTCCCGCATCGCCTTGCTCCTTGTCTCCGCCCGTGGCCCTCGTCGGGCACTGGTTCCGGGTCCCTTCATGTCCTGCCATCGATGCTAGGGCCGCGCAGGGGGCGTCCGGGGGCTTCGCACCCCTTGTCCGTCCCTGATCGTTCCCCTAGGGAACCCTGAAGTGGAGCTCAGCCCTCCGGCGGAGAGAACACCACCACGACCCGGAGATCCTCGGTGATGTGGTGGAACTTGTGGGCGACCCCGGCGGGCACGTAGACCACGCTGCCTCGCGCCACTTGCGTGGTCTCCAGGCCGACGGTGAGTGAGGCCCTACCGCTCACGACGAGGTACACCTCGTCCTGGCTGTGCGGCCGCTGCGGGTCGAGCTCGCCCGCGTCGAGCGCGTAGAGACCGACCGACATGTTCCGTTCGCGCAGGAACTGCAGATAGGCGCCGTCGTTGGCGGCCCGCTCCGTCTCCAGTTCATCCAACCGGAATGCCTTCATCGACTTTGTCGCCCCTGCCCGATGCTCGTACCGATCCGTTCTGCCACGATCAGACACATGATGAATTTCCTAGTCAAGACGATCGCCAACGCGGGCGCACTGGCCGTCGCCGTCTGGCTCCTCGACAAGATCACACTCACCGGGGACGGCACGGGCAAGAAGGTCGGCACGCTGCTGTTGGTGGCGCTCGTCTTCGGCCTGGTGAACGCCGTGGTGAAGCCGCTGGTCCAGCTCCTCACACTGCCCCTTTTCATAGTCACCCTGGGCCTGTTCACGCTGGTGGTGAACGCCCTGATGCTGCTGCTCACCTCCTGGCTGGCCGACAAGATCGATCTGAGCTTCCACGTGGAGGGCTTCTGGACCGCAGTCCTGGGCGGCCTGATCATCTCGATCGTCTCCTGGGCACTCCACCTCGTCCTGCCCGATGCCGACTGAGGCTTTGAGATGACCTACCGCGTCTGTTTTGTCTGCACCGGCAACATCTGCCGTTCGCCGATGGCCGAGTCCGTCTTCCGCGCCCGTACGGAAGAGGCCGGACTCGACGGCCTGGTCAAGGTCGACAGTGCGGGCACCGGTGGCTGGCACGAGGGCGAGCCGGCCGATCCGCGTACCGTCAGTGTTCTGGAGGCCCACGGCTACGGCAGCGGCCACACCGCGCGCCAGTTCCACGCCTCGTGGTTCTCCCGCCTCGACCTCGTCGTCGCCCTGGACGCGGGTCACATGAAGGCGCTGCGCCGCCTCGCGCCCACCCCGGAGGACGCGGACAAGGTCCGTCTTCTGCGCTCCTACGACCCCGCCGCGGGTGACGACCTCGACGTTCCCGACCCCTACTACGGTGGCATGGACGGCTTCGAGGAGTGCCTCGAGCTGGTGGAGGCCGCGAGCGAGGGCCTTCTGACCGCCGTACGCGAGCAGGTGGAAGGACATGTCGCATGAGTGAGGAGAACCCCGCCCCGGAGCTGGGTGAGGGCACACGAGCCGTCCGCGTCGGTCTGCCCGAACCCGTCAAGCATGAGCCGACCCTTCCGGGCCCGGTCTTCGCCGCCCACTATCACCTGCCGGGCGACCCCACCGGCCCGTACGCGTACGGGCGGGATCAGAACCCCACCTGGACCCTCCTGGAGCGAGCCATCGGGGAGCTGGAGGCGCCCGGCCAGGAGGAGGTCGAGACGCTCGCCTTCGCCTCGGGCATGGCCGCGATCTCGGCGGTCCTCTTCTCCCAGCTGCGCTCAGGAGACGTCCTCGTCCTACCGAGCGACGGCTACAACGTGCTGCCGCTGGCCGGTGAGCAGCTGCGGTCGTACGGCATCGAGGTGCGCAGTGCCCCGACCGGCGGCGATGCCCAGCTCGACGCCCTGGACGGCGCCAAGCTGCTGTGGGTGGAGACGCCGTCCAACCCAGGGCTCGACGTGTGCGACATCCGCCGGCTCTGCGAGGCGGCGCACGAGCGGGGCTGCCTGGTCGCCGTCGACAACACCCTGGCGACCCCGCTCGGGCAGCGGCCGCTGGAGTTGGGTGCGGACTTCGCGGTGGCCAGCGGCACCAAGCAACTGACGGGGCACGGTGATGTGCTGCTCGGTTATGTGGTCGGGCGCGATGCGGGGCTGATGGCCGCCGTACGGCGCTGGCGCAAGATCGTCGGAGCGATCCCCGGCCCGATGGAGGCCTGGCTCGCGCACCGTTCACTGGCCACGCTCCAGCTACGGGCCGACCGGCAGAGCACCAACGCCCTGGCCGTGGCCGAGGCGCTGAAGGGTCGCCCCGAGGTGACCGGGCTACGGTATCCGGGACTGGGGGGCGATCCGTCCCACAAGATCGCCTCGCAGCAGATGCGGCGTTATGGATGCGTCGTCTCGTTCTCGCTGTCCACGCGCGTGCGTGCCGACCGCTTCCTCGACGCACTGCGTCTCGTGGACGACGCCACGAGCTTCGGCGGGGTGCGGTCGACTGCCGAGCGGCGTGGACGGTGGGGCGGGGACGCGGTGCCGGAAGGCTTCATCCGCTTCTCGGCCGGCGCGGAGGACACGGACGATCTGGTGGCGGATGTACTGCGGGCTCTCGCCGTGGCTACCGGCTAGTACTCCGTACGTACAACGGGCGGTCCGAGCCTCCCCCCTCGTGGCTCGGACCGCCCCGGTTCCGCGCGCGAAGAACCGCCCGACCAAGGCTAGTTGACTCTGTGTCAGTGTCCAATCACAGTAGCGACAGAGACCTATCGACTTATTTATAGTTGGGCGCTCCGGGGCGGCGAAGGGGCGACCATGGATCTGGCCTTACTGCGTACGTTCGTGACCGTGCACCGGGCCGGTTCGTTCACCCGTGCCGCGGCCCTGCTCGGCCTGTCGCAGCCGGCCGTCACCTCCCAGATCCGCACCCTGGAGCGGCAGCTGGGCCGCCCGCTGTTCCTGCGGCAGGCCCGGGGCGTGACGCCGACGACCATCGGCGACGAACTCGCCCACAAGGCGGCCCCTCATCTCGACGCGTTGATGGAGATCGCCGAGACGGGCCTCGACGACGATTCCTCCTTGGGTACTCTCCATCTCGCCGGTCCCCCGGAGTTCACCGCCGAGCGCGTCCTGCCCGCTCTCACGGAACTCATCGACGACGGTCAGGGCTTCGCGTTGCGGGTGTCCTTCGGGAACGCCGACGAGACGTTGGAGGGCCTCGCCGCCGGCCACCACGACCTGGCCATCACCACCGCGCGGCCGCGCGGCGCGCTGCTGACCGCGACCGCCCTCTGCGACGAGGAGCATGTCCTGGTCGCCGCCCCGCGGTGGGCCGAGCGCATCGGCCCCGGCACGCTGCACCCCAAGGAGGCGCACCTGCTGGAAGGGCTTCCGGTCGTCGAGGTGCACGAGTCGCTGCCGTTTATCGCCCGCTACTGGGCCTCGGTCTTCGACTCCCGGCCCGCCGCCTCCGGCACCGTGGTCGTCCCTGACCTACGCGCGGTGCTGGCCTGTGCGATCTCGGGGGGAGGTCTGGCGGTGCTGCCCCGCTATCTCTGCGTCGATGCCCTTGAGCGAGGGGACGTCATAGCGCTTCTCGAGCCGACGGTGCCGCCGCTACGGACGTACTTCCTGGTGGTCCGTATCGGCACCCTGGCCATGCCGCACATCGCCCGGGCCCACGACTGGCTGCTGCGCACGGCGGTGGGCTGGTCCTGAGGCAGCGGGTGCCGTGGCTCATTTCCGTGGTCGGGCGATGTTTCACGTGGAACATGACGGGCCACATTTCTCCCATGACCGTCCGACCCGTGGTCAAACGCACCGCCCGCGCCATCCTGCTCGACGGCGACGACCTGATCCTGATCAAGCGGACCAAACCGGGTGTCGATCCCTACTGGCTCACGCCTGGTGGCGGGGTCGAGCCGGAGGACACGACCGTCGTCGACGCGCTCCATCGCGAGGTGCATGAGGAACTCGGCGCCAAGATCACCGATGTCGTGCCCTGCTTCGTGGACACCGTCGAACACATCGGTGAGGACGGTGGCGCGACGGGGGTCAAGGTCCAGCACTTCTTCGTCTGTCGGCTGGAATCCATGGACACGTCGAAGCGGCACGGCCCCGAGGTGGACGAGCCGCTGGGCGAGTACGAGATCGTGCGGGTGCCCTTCACCCGGGTCGGGATCGCCTCCGTCCACCTCGTCCCGCTGTCCCTGCGCCACTACCTCGACGGGAACATCGAGGGCGTCCGCGCGATGCACGCGCCCGACCTGGGCTGACGGACAGATGGCGCTGCCCGTCACGGCCCGGTGGGGCTTCCGGTTCAGTCGCCGGCGGCCACCAGTTCCTCCACCGAGTCATGGCGTATGCGGTCCGACGGGACACCCACGCCCCTGAGCGCGTCCACACCGCTGCGGATCATCCCGGGCGGACCGGAGAGGTACGCGTCGTACCCGCCCCACGGTCCGTATTCGCGTATGGCGTCGGGCAACTGGAGCAGCCCGTGCCGGTCGACCACCGGCCGGACCTTCAGCCAGGAGTTGCTCTGCTGCAGTCGCAGCAGAGTGTCGATGTCATAGAGGTCCTGGTCACTGCGGGCCCCGTAGAAGACCTCGGCCGGGCGGTGCCGTCCTCGTTCGGCGACATCCTCGATCATGGCCTTGATGGGGGCGATGCCGGTACCCCCTCCCAGGCAGAGCAGTCCGTTGTCGGTGCTGTGGTCGACGGTCATCGCACCGGCCGGCGGCCCGAGCCGTATGACGTCGCCGAGTCGGGCACGGTGCACGAGCGCGTTGGAGACCCAGCCCGCCGGGACCGCTTTCACATGGAACGACAGCAGTCCGTCCGAGCGGGGCGCCGAGGCGAAGGAGTAGTGCCGCCAGATCCGCGGCCACCAGGGAGTCTCCACGCTGGCGTACTGACCGGCGAGAAACGGATACGGCTGGTTCGGCCGGACGGTGAGGACCGCTATGTCGGCTGTTCTCAGCTCGTGCGAGACGACCTCGGCGAGCCACCACGGCGGGGAACGCAGCTCGTCCGCGGCCGCCGCGTCGATCATCACCTGAGAGATCGTGGTGTACGTCCGTACCCAGGCCGCCTCGGTCTCGTCGTCCCAGGTCGTGGGGGCGTAACGGCTCAGGGAGCCGATCAGGCACTCGCCGACCGCCGGGTAGTGCTCAGGCTGTGTGCCGTACTTGCGGTGGCCTCGGCCGAGGTTCTGGAGGTAGTCGACGAGGACGGGGGTGTTGTCGATGTGCTCGGCCGCGGTCAGCAGTGCCTTGAGCAGACGGTCCCTTTGGGCGTCCATCGCCGGCGGGAAGAGGGAGCGCAGGTCCGGGTGCTGGACGAAGAGGAGCGCGTAGAAGTACGAGGTGACCTTGTCGGCGACGGGTCCGACCTCGGCCATGGTCCGCCGGATGAGCACGGCGTCGGGCGAGGCATCAGGGCCCGCACGGGGCGTGGGGACCCGGGCCTCGAAGACGGACTGCTCGGAGCCGTGCTCCTCGCCGAGGGCAGCCGGTCGGGGTGGAGGGCTGGACGGCGTGTCCTGGAACGGAGGTATTCGCTCCCGGGCAGCCTCGTCCGGGGTCCGCTGTGGGCCGGTCGACGGCTCCCGGGGGCGAGCCACGGGACGCAACCCGGCGAGACGATTGCCCTCGATCTCCTGGTCCCCGTCGGGGGACGGCTGGGTGCGCGGTGTGAACCAGCTGCCTCCGTCACTGTCCCCCGCAGCGCCGTTGCCGGCCGACGTGGTGGTGGTCGGAGCGTCCATGGTGTGCCTCGCCTCGAGCATCTTTCGGTCGATCTGCGCACTCCCTCAATCGGAAGGTCGCATGTTTCCCCCGCGGACGGCCTTGCTTTCCCCCTTGTGTTCCCCCACGACCAATGCGGCCACATTCAACCCGGCTTCCCGCCCCGTACGGACAAGTAGGCGAGAGTGTGACGTGGGCCGCAGCAATGTGTGGCAGCGTTCCACAGCACACCAACGCCCACGTTCCACAACGGTGAACGCGGTTCTTCGATCTCTCTGTCCGGTTAGGCTGCATTGGACTGTGTTCGTACCCGCAGGATGAGACAACTACATCTCGCTTCGGACACGAACCGGACTCGACCCTACCGGCACGCGCGTCACATACAAGTCCCCCCATGTCCCGGCAGGAATTCAACAGGGGCGAATCAGCGATTCCTTCAATTACCGGGCGTGGCGCACCAATTCATAGGCATCCCACAGATCCTGCCCCGTATAGGAGTGCGTGGCCAGCACGGCCACATGCTGATCCGCATTTACGGCGACCGAGATCGGCACCGAGCCGAAAAGGTCCGCGTCAGACAGCGAGTCACCGTATGCGACACAGTCCGCGCGAGTCAGTCCGAGTCGCGCGCAGAGGCGATCCGCGATCTCGACCTTGGCCGCCGGGGTGAGGATCCCTGCCGGATCAACCGGCTCGGCGAAGGGCACGGGGGGAAAGAGCGAACCATACGCCGCATGCGCACCCCACGCCGTCAGCCGCTCGACGAAGAACGAAGGCGAGAGAGATGACGGCGCAGTACTCTCCCCTGTCCCGGATCTCGGCCCAGGTGTCCTGGATGCGCCGGAGCCAGGGCGCCCCCTCGAAGGCAGCGGCGACATGGACCTCGGTGAGCCCGGTGCACAGACGATGGACGCGCTGCGCGTAGATCCGTGAATCGATACGCCGGGTCACGAAGTCCCGTTCGAGCTCGGCGATCTCGTGATCCAGGCCGAGTTGTCGTGAGATCTCCACAGGCGCTGCCGATCGGTGCAGCAGGGTCCCGTCCAGATCGAACAGGTGCAGTCGCGTCATAGCGGCCGAGGCTAGTCAGCCCCACGCTTCACGCCTGCTCGGGTGTGCCTGCGCGTTGCTGTTTCACGTGAAACACCTGTCCGTGCTCTGTGCGCTTGTGGGCAAGATGGCCAAAAGCGCGTACGTCCCCCAGCAATCCGGTGGACGTCGGGGTCCTGCGTCGGACAGCCTGGCCCGCGTGCCGACACCTTCCCCCGCTACTCTGCCCATCCGCCGTCTCACCCTGCGCGATCTCACCGCCTGCGCCGACTTGTCCGAGAACCGGGGCTGGCCCCGCGAAGAGCACAAGTGGGGGCTGCTGCTGGCAGCCGGGGCCGGTTACGGCATCGACGACCCGGAAGGTGGCCTCGTCGCCGCCTGTGTGGTGACCGAGTACGGAGCGGCGGGCCGCCCGGCCCTTCGGGCGATCGGCATGGTGCTGGTGGCCGAGCGACACGCCCGGCAGGGCGTCGGCCGCCGTCTGATGCGCCACGTCATCACCGAGTCCGGGACGACCCCTCTGACGCTGCACGCGACACCCAACGGACAGCCGCTCTACGAAGAGCTGGGGTTCAAGGTCACGGGGCGGGCCGAGATGGTCCGGGGACACTTCTCGGCCGATGGGGACGATCGAGCTGTCACCACCCGCCCGGCCACCGCCGAGGACCTCACGACTATCGTCCGGCTCGACGGGGAGGTGTTCGGCACGGACCGCACTCACGTGCTCACCCGGCTCCCCGCCTTCGCTGATCAGATCCGCGTCGCCGAGGAGAGCGGCCGAGTCATCGGCTACGCGGCCGCCTGGCCCAACATGGACACCCATGTCGTCGGACCGCTGATCGCCCGGGACACACAGACGGCGAAGGCGCTCATCGCGTCCCTGGCCGCCCACGCCGGGCTCCCCCTCCGCACGGACATCGACGTACGGCACGAGGAACTGCTGGCGTGGGTGAAGCAACACGGCCTGAAGTCGGTCGCCTTTAACGCGGTGATGGCCTACGGGATTTCCGAGCTGCCGGGCGACTGGTCCCGCCGATACGCTCCGCTGACCGTGGCGGCGGGCTGAGCGCTCGAGTCGGGCGGACACGGACGACACACGGCTGTCAGCGGTGCACGACCGTCCGCCGGTCGGCCCCGGCTCCGCCGACCACAACCGTGCTCGGCACGTTCCTCTTGCGCTCCAGGGCCGCCGAAAGGAACGCCCGCCGAGGGCGCTCACCGCCAGGGCGGCTCCGACCCAGTTGGGCGCCGTGAACCGAAGATCACGTCGATGACGAGGCCGCCGAGCCAGGCGGCGAGCGCGTTGCCGAGGTTGAAGGCGCCGATGTTGACGGCCGAGGCCGAAGAGAACGAGGAGCCAGGTGACGGAGGCGTCGGCGAAGCCGACGGCGTGGGTCATCATCGGCGCGATGTAGGTGGTGGCGGCGAAGACCCCGCCGGGGCCCAGCACGGTCATCGCCATGGCGAGCAGATCTGGACGTTCTTGACGGCCGCCAGTTCATCCCGCAGGCGCACGGCCTGCGGCTTGGGTTTGTCGGGGACGAGCCGGGCGACGCTCAGCAGGCCGACGACGCCCAGTGCCGTCACTGCGGCGAAGGTGCTCTATACCGAGGTCTCCGAGGCCGGGCTCAAGCTACTGTCAGAGGCCCGCCCCACCAACGACGCCGCACTGCGCGAGGCGCTGGACGAAGCAGCGAAGAACCCGCACTGGCGCCGCTGGTCCGCGCCGTGGAGGCACTGAACGCACCTGCGTAGGGTGCTGGCATGGAAGATCTTGAAATTCGCTCGGTGGCCAAGGACGACATCGCCGACATCGTCGCCATGCTCGCCGATGACCCGCTGGGCGCCCGGCGTGAGTCGCCGGACGATCTGACGCCGTACTTCGCGGCCCTGGAGCGACTGAGCGGTGACCCCCACCAGCACCTGATGGTCGCCGTCCGCGACGGCCGCGTCGTCGGCACACTTCAGCTGACGATCATCCCCGGTCTCTCCCGGCGCGGCTCCACCCGGTCGATCATCGAGGGTGTGCGCGTCCACGCGGATGAGCGCGGGAGCGGTCTCGGCACCCACCTCATCGAGTGGGCGATCGCCGAATCACGACGTCAGGCATGCCAGTTGGTCCAGCTGACGTCCGACGTCACGCGCACCGATGCCCACCGTTTCTATGAGCGGCTCGGCTTCGAGGCGACCCATGTGGGCTTCAAGCTTTCGCTCTGAGCACCCTCGGTAATGGGTAGGGGGCGCTGTTTCACGTGAAACATCACGCCAGGACCCCACCCCGCCCAGTCCGCGACTACGCGATCCCGCGCCACCCCTCCGGATCCACTCCACCGGGCACCGGAGCACCCTCCTCGTACGGCTGACGCGTAAACACGAAGGAGCCGATGTCCAGGTGACTCACGCGCTTGTCGGGCCCTCGTACGGCCTGCAGGCGCTCGCCCGCGAAGTATCCGTTGAGGCCCGTCCAGCCGCCGTCGTCGTCGCGCCGGAAGCGAGCGCTGCGCCCCGTGCCCGACAGCGGCTCCAACGACACACTTGCGTCGGCCATGAGTCGCAGCACGAAGCTGTACGTCCCCCAGTACCAAGGCCCCACCAGTTCCAGGGCCGATCGGTCGACCTCGGGCAGCGGACGCCACGGCTCCGGAATGCGCGGCTCAGCCTCCGCCACGATGTGGACCAGATCGGCGGCCACCTCCGACACCACCGGCCCGGAGGTGCAGTTGGCCAGCACCACGGCGGCGACGTCGTCCTCGACGCCGATGGTCAGCTGTGCGAGGTAGCCGGGTACCGATCCTCCATGGCCGACGAGCAATCGGCCGTCCCGGTCCTGGATCTGCATGCCCAGCCCGTACGCCGAGCCGGCCGACACATCAGCGGCGTCACCCGCGGCAGCGGCAGGCATCCGCATCTCCTGAACCGACGCCGCGCCCAGCACCCGATCGTCGCCCTTGGCCAAGAACGCGGCGAAGCGAGCCAAGTCCCCTGCGGTCGACCAGAGTTGCCCTGCGGGGCCCATCTTTCCGAGGTCCTCGACCCGCTCCGGCATCATCACATCGGCCCAGGGGTGGACGGCCCACCCGCCGGCGTGCGGCGTCTCGGGGTGCCACGTCGTGCGGGTGAGGCCCAGCGGTTCGAGCACCTCGCGCCGCAGGACGTCCTCCCAGGAGGCGCCCCTCATCCGCTCGACCAGCGCGCCGAGAAGAGTGAAACCGGGGTTGGAGTAGTGGAAGCGGCGGCCGACGGGATGCCGGTGCGGCTCCTCGCCGAGCACATCGGCGAGTTCCGGACGCAGGGAGCCGGGGGTCCGCTCCCACCAGGGGGAGGGCGATTCGGCCGCCAGACCG
The DNA here is from genome assembly GCF_900290235.1 of Streptomyces sp. MA5143a. Classification (GTDB taxonomy): domain Bacteria; phylum Actinomycetota; class Actinomycetes; order Streptomycetales; family Streptomycetaceae; genus Streptomyces. The sequence continues at coordinate 184,104 of NZ_OLMK01000026.1, read as the reverse complement.
CCCAGGTGGGCGAGCAGGTGGGCGATGGTGGCCTCCCCCGCATTGGTGCCGGGCAGATGCTTCTCCAGCGGATCACCGAGATCCAACAGGCCCTCGTCCCGCAGTCGCAGGACCAGCACCGCCGTGAAGGTCTTGGTGATCGAGCCGATCCGGTACTGAACATCCGCGTCCGGCGCATGGCCGTCGACTGAGGTCCGTGCCCCGTTCCACACCATCCTGCCGTCCCGCACGACCGCGGCGACCAAGGACGGCGCGCGGCCCTCGGTCTGAGCGACGGCGATACGGTGCAGCAGAGCCCGGCGGGTGGCGGGAAGCAGCTCTTCCAGAGGTTGTGTCATGGGCTCAGTCCACCCGGCTCGGCCACGCACGTCGAGCACATTTCATTCCGGACGGCCGACCGGTCGGATCAGGTCTGGGCCATGTCCACGAACCGCGAGTAGTGCCCCTGAAAGGCGACGGTGATCGTCGCCGTCGGACCGTTACGGTGCTTGCCTACGATGATGTCCGCCTCGCCGGCGCGCGGGGACTCCTTCTCGTACGCGTCCTCGCGGTGCAGCAGGATGACCATGTCGGCGTCCTGCTCGATGGAACCGGACTCACGCAGGTCGGAGACCATTGGCTTCTTGTCCGTACGCTGCTCGGGACCACGGTTGAGCTGCGACAACGCGATGACCGGCAACTCCAGCTCCTTGGCCAGCAGCTTCAGGTTTCGCGACATGTCCGAGACTTCCTGCTGACGGCTCTCGGACCGCTTGCCTGACTGCATCAGTTGCAGATAGTCGATGATGACGAGCTTCAAGTCGTTGCGCTGCTTCAGGCGGCGGCACTTGGCTCGGATCTCCATCATCGACAGGTTCGGGGAGTCGTCGATGTAGAGGGGCGCGGCCGAGACGTCCGGCATCCTGCGGGCCAGCCGGGTCCAGTCCTCGTCGGTCATGGTGCCGGAACGCATGTGGTGCAGGGCTACGCGCGCTTCCGCGGAGAGCAGACGCATCGCGATCTCGTTGCGGCCCATTTCGAGCGAGAAGATCACGCTCGGCAGATTGTTCTTGATGGAGGCGGCCCGGGCGAAGTCCAGCGCCAGCGTGGACTTACCCATGGCGGGACGGGCCGCGATGATGATCATCTGACCGGGGTGGAGTCCGTTGGTGAGCTGATCGAGATCGGTGAAGCCGGTCGGCACGCCGGTCATCTCTCCGGAACGTGAACCGATCGCCTCGATCTCGTCGAGCGCGCCCTCCATGATGTCGCCGAGCGGCAGATAGTCCTCGGTGGTGCGCTGCTCGGTGACCGCGAAGATCTCCGCCTGCGCTCTGTTGACGATCTCGTCGACGTCGTCGTCGGCCGCGTATCCCATCTGGGTGATGCGGGTGCCGGCCTCGACCAGGCGGCGCAGGACGGCGCGCTCGTGGACGATCTCCGCGTAGTACTCGGCGTTCGCCGCCGTCGGCACCGTCTGCACCAGGGTGTGCAGATAGGAGGCGCCACCGACCTTGGTGATCTCGCCGCGCTTGGTGAGCTCGGCGGCGATGGTGATGGGGTCGGCGGGCTCGCCCTTGGCGTAGACGTCAAGGATCGCCTGGTAGATCGTCTCGTGGGCCGGCTTGTAGAAGTCGGCGCCCTTGAGGATCTCGACGACGTCGGCGATGGCGTCCTTGGACAGCAGCATGCCACCGAGGACGGACTGCTCCGCGTCGAGGTCCTGCGGCGGCACACGTTCGAAGGCCGAACCCCCGCCGTCCCACTCCCCGTTGTCCCGGCCGCGGTCGTGCTGATCGTCCCGTCCCCGGCCGCCGTCGTGGCGTCGTCGGGAGGCAGGCAGACGATCACTGGGTCCGCTGTCGGCCCACGGGTCGTCCAGGGGCTCGGAAATGCTCACCGAGCGGCCTCCTCCCGTCCGCCGAGCGGACCTCGCCGTGCTTTTCAGTTCTACGGCACGACACTGACAAATGAGAGGCCCAACTCCGCTTACGGCACGTCGGTTTTGCGAGGTTTCCGCGGTCTGCCGAGGGAGTGGGCGCCGCACCACCGTAGGCCCGCGGGCACCTTCAGCCAATCTGGTTATCCACAGGCCATGTGGACGACGCCCCAGATGCTGTGGAGAACTCCGCGAAACCTGTGCACGACCCGGTGGACAGCCCTGTGAACAAGCCCTCGCCTCACCTAAGGGAACCGCCCTGACCTGCGCTTTTACCGTCCACCGGCTGTGCAGAAGAAAAACTTCCCCAACAGGATCAAGATCATCACGATCCGTGCGCGACGACACACTCAACCAGGCTCGATGTAATAGTCACAAGCGGATTGCATCTCTTACCTGTGGAAGATTAGATTGGTGCTCATGACACAGGCTCCAGCGACCTCCCAGGCCGACCGTCGACGCCACGACCGCGAGATCGTCGCACTCGCAGTTCCGGCCTTTGGCGCGCTCGTCGCCGAGCCTCTTTTCCTCATGGTCGACACCGCCATCGTCGGCCATCTCGGCACCGCACAACTCGCCGGTCTGGGAGTCGCCTCCGCCCTCCTCGTCACTGCCGTGAGCGTCTTCGTCTTCCTCGCCTACGCCACCACGGCGGCCGTCGCCCGGCGGGTCGGAGCCGGCGATCTCAGAGCGGCCATCCGCCAAGGCATGGACGGCATCTGGCTCGCTCTGTTCCTTGGCGCTGTCGTCGTCGCGGTCGTAGTGCCCACGGCGCCTGCCCTGGTCACGCTCTTCGGCTCGTCAGAGACAGCCGCCCCCTATGCCACGACCTATCTGCGGATCTCGGCACTGGGCATCCCAGCCATGCTCATCGTGCTCGCCGCCACGGGCGTCCTCCGTGGCCTCCAGGACACCAAGACTCCGCTGTACGTCGCCGTCGGGGGCTTCGTCGCCAACGGCGCCCTCAACGCAGGACTCGTCTACGGCGCCGACCTCGGCATAGCCGGTTCCGCCTGGGGAACGGTCATCGCTCAGTGCGGGATGGCCGCCGCATACCTCTGGGTCGTGGTCCGCGGCGCACGCAGACACGGTGCTTCACTGCGACCAGACACAGCCGGGATACGCGCTTCCGCTCAGGCGGGGGCGCCGCTGCTGGCCCGTACGCTCTCCCTCCGCGCCATCCTGATGATCGCCACCGCGGTCGCCGCCCGACTGGGCGACGAGGACATCGCCGCCCACCAGATCATCCTGTCGCTCTGGAGCCTGCTTGCCTTCGCCCTGGACGCGATAGCCATCGCCGGGCAAGCCATCATCGGCCGGTATCTCGGCGCCGACGACGCTCAGGGTGCCCGCGAGGCCTGCCGCCGCATGGTCCAGTGGGGGATCACCACGGGTGCCGTTCTCGGGCTTGCGGTGATCGCGGCCCGCCCTCTGTTCATCCCGATCTTCACGGGCGATCCGGCGGTCCAGGAGGCCGCACTGCCCGCACTGATCGTGGTGGCGCTCGCCCAGCCGATCTCGGGGATTGTCTTCGTGCTCGACGGCGTACTGATGGGCGCAGGGGACGGGCCCTATCTGGCCCGGGCCATGCTGGTAACCCTCGCGGTCTTCACGCCCGCCGCACTGCTCGTCCCGACCTTCCATGGTGGCCTCACAGCCCTGTGGGGCGCGATGACGCTGATGATGGCGGTCCGCATGCTGACCCTGTGGCTTCGTTCCCGCTCGGGCCGCTGGATCGTCACCGGCGCCACCCGCTGAGCGAGCCGAACGTCGTTTCACGTGAAACATCACCCGGTTCACGCTGTTTCACGTGAAACAGCCACCGGTGTCGGCACGAGCGCCGGCAGACGAGGGCCACAGCGCTTCTGCACACGTGTGGGGCCGCACCCCTTCAGAGGATGCGGCCCCACACGGTGCTTTATCGCACGCAGCGCTTAGGCCGCGATGACCTCGATGTTGACCTTGGCGGCAACCTCGGGGTGCAGACGCACGGACGTCTCGTGAGAGCCCAGCGTCTTGATCGGAGCGCCCAGCTCGATGCGGCGCTTGTCGACCTCGGGGCCACCGGAAGCCTTGATCGCGGAAGCGATGTCGGCCGGGGTGACGGAACCGAAGAGACGACCGGCGTCGCCGGAGCGGACAGCCAGACGGACCTTGACGGCCTCGAGCTGGCCCTTGACCTGGTTGGCCTGCTCGATGGTCTGGATCTCGTGGATCTTGCGAGCACGACGGATCTGCTCGACGTCCTTCTCGCCGCCCTTGGTCCAGCGGATAGCGAACTTCCGCGGGATCAGGTAGTTGCGAGCGTAGCCGTCCTTGACGTCGACGACGTCGCCGGCAGCACCGAGGCCGGAGACCTCGTGGGTGAGGATGATCTTCATGAGTCTGTCACCCTTCCCTTAGCGCGCGGTGGACGTGTAGGGCAGCAGCGCCATCTCACGGCTGTTCTTGACGGCCGTGGCGACGTCACGCTGGTGCTGCGTGCAGTTGCCGGTCACGCGGCGGGCACGGATCTTGCCGCGGTCGGAAATGAACTTCCGCAGCATGTTCGTGTCCTTGTAGTCCACGTACGTGACCTTGTCCTTGCAGAAAGCGCAGACCTTCTTCTTCGGCTTGCGCACAGGCGGCTTCGCCATGGTGTTTCTCCTGTGTGATCAAGAAGTGTGGGGTACGGACCCCGCCCTCGACCGACAGACCGGTGATCCCGGTCCGAGCGGTCCTAGAAGGGGGGCTCGTCCGAGTAGCCGCCACCGCCGCCGGAGCCTCCGCCCCAGCCGCCACCGCCGCCGCCCTGGTTGCCACCGGCGGGAGCGCTGGTCGCCCACGGGTCGTCAGCGGGAGCGCCGCCGCCCTGCTGGCCGCCGCCGGGGCCTCCGCCCCAGCCGCCGCCACCCTGGCCGCCGCCGCCACCGCCACCGCCGTAACCACCCTGGCCGCCTCGGCCGGCGGTCTTGGTGACCTTGGCCGTGGCATTGCGCAGGCTGGCGCCGACTTCCTCCACGTCCAGTTCGTAGACCGTGCGCTTGACGCCCTCACGGTCCTCGTAGGACCGCTGCTTCAGCCGGCCCTGCACGATGACGCGCATGCCTCGCTGGAGCGACTCGGCGACGTTCTCCGCCGCCTGACGCCAGACCGAGCAGGTCAGGAACAGGCTTTCGCCGTCCTTCCACTCGTTCGTCTGGCGGTCGAAGGTGCGGGGGGTGGACGCGACACGGAACTTCGCGACCGCCGCACCGGAAGGGGTGAAGCGCAGCTCGGGGTCGTCGACAAGATTGCCGACGACCGTGATGACGGTCTCGCCTGCCATGGGGGAACCTCTCGGCGGGTTTGCTGCTGGCTGCTGGTGCTGCTACTCGAAACCCGAGATCAGCTGAGCGGAAGGCTCAGTGGGTCTCGGGACGGAGGACCTTGGTCCGGAGGACCGACTCGTTCAGGTTCATCTGGCGGTCGAGCTCCTTGACGACCGCAGGCTCGGCCTGCAGGTCGATGACCGAGTAGATGCCCTCGGGCTTCTTCTTGATCTCGTACGCGAGACGACGACGGCCCCAGGTGTCGACCTTCTCGACCTTTCCGTTGCCCTCGCGGACGACGGAGAGGAAGTTCTCGATCAGCGGGGAGACAGCACGCTCCTCGAGATCGGGGTCGAGGATGACCATCACCTCGTAGTGACGCATGTGGAACCCACCTCCTTTGGACTCAGCGGCCACGGTCGTTCCGTGGCAGGAGGGTTGTGATGCGTACGCAACGGTATCGGCCACCACTGACAATCGACGTTCCCTACTGGGATCCACTGTCATGGCCTGGGCAGACACCGGTGCAGACGGTACACACTACCCGCACACCCGCTTCCGGTTGAAATTCGGCGGTGGTGACCGTCAATCTGTACACATCGGGTGTGTATGGCGCTACGATGCGCCGCCTTCCGCAGGAGGTGCCCCATGGCACAGACATTGCGACCCAACATCGCCGGATCCCTGTTCGCGACCGACGACAAGCCCCACCCCGTGCAGGACACGCTGCTCGCCGTGACGCTCGTCCTCGGTGCGGTCTCCTTCATCACGGCGATGTTCCACCACCTTCATCTGATCAGTTCCTGGACGGGGCTGGTGGGAATCCTGACCGGCGCGTACGGGCAGTTCATCTCGGAAACGACTCGTGAGCGCTTCGGCCTGATCGTGGGTCTCGGTGCCTCGGCCGTCGGCTTCTTCCTCGGCATGGCCCATGGAGGTCTGTTCGGCGGACTCATCGGCTAACTCTTCTCCGCGGCCGCAGGGTCGACACGACGGGCGGTGCCTCGCGCTGTCCGCCGTCCCACATCGGACCAAGCGGCCGAATAGCACCGTCCGGCGCCCCGGCCGTGCCTTGGCCGGGGCGCAGGTCCCATGCGGCCATTCGGCGTGCCCGCAGGGCGCAGTAGGCTTCGGCGCGAGAGCCGGAGCCCTTGTACCCATGGGGACACACCAGCCCGAGGAGCGCCCCGAATGAGCCTGACCCTGAGGACGATCAGCCGAGAGCAGCATCTGGCGTACATCCAGAGCCTGCCCTCGGCCAGCCACATGCAGGTCCCGGCCTGGGCCGACGTCAAGGCCGAGTGGCGCTCCGAGAACCTCGGGTGGTTCGACGACAAGACCGGTGAGATGGTCGGCGCCGGCCTGGTGCTGTACCGCCAGCTTCCCAAGATCAAGCGCTATCTGGCCTACCTGCCCGAGGGCCCGGTCATCAACTGGTTCGCGCCGAACCTCACCGACTGGCTCGAACCGATGCTCGCGCATCTGAAGAACCAGGGCGCCTTCTCGGTGAAGATGGGCCCGCCGGTGATCATCCGGCGCTGGGAGGCCACCTCCATCAAGAAGGGCATCCAGGACCCGGATGTGAAGCGGCTGCGCGACATCGAGGCCGACTTCATCGAGCCCCGTGCCTTCGAGGTCGCCGACAAACTGCGCCGCATGGGCTGGCAGCAGGGCGAGGACGGCGGGGCCGGCTTCGGTGACGTACAGCCCCGCTACGTCTACCAGGTGCCGCTGGCGAACCGGTCCCTCGAAGAGGTCCACAAGAACTTCAACCAGTTGTGGCGCCGCAACATCAAGAAGGCCGAGAAGGCCGGCGTCGAGGTCGTCCAGGGTGGCTACCACGACTTGGAGGAGTGGCAGCGGCTGTACGAGATCACCGCTGTCCGCGACCGCTTCCGGCCCCGCCCGCTGTCGTACTTCCAGCGCATGTGGACGGCCCTCAACACCGAGGACCCCAACCGCATGCGGCTCTACTTCGCGCGGCACGACGGCGTGAACCTGTCCGCCGCGACGATGCTGGTCGTCGGTGGGCACGTCTGGTACTCGTACGGCGCCTCGGACAACATCGGCCGTGAGGTCCGGCCCTCGAACGCGATGCAGTGGCGCATGCTGCGCGACGCCTACGCCCTCGGCGCGACCGTCTACGACCTGCGCGGGATCTCCGATTCGCTCGACGAGACGGACCACCTCTTCGGCCTGATCCAGTTCAAGGTGGGCACGGGCGGCCAGGCCGCCGAGTACCTCGGTGAGTGGGACTTCCCGCTCAACAAGCTGCTCCACAAGGCGCTCGACATCTACATGTCGCGCCGCTGACTCCCCCGTTTTTGCTTCCATACCTCTGATACACCGCAGCCACGAGAAAGGTTCCGGGACCGGCCATGGCGCTCACGCTCTACGTCGACACCGCGCGCTGGCGGGCACACCACAAGCACGTTCAGGAGCAGTTCCCGGGACTCGTCCCCGTATGCAAGGGCAACGGCTACGGCTTCGGGCACGAGAAGCTGGCGGAAGAAGCCACGCGCCTCGGCGCGGACGTCCTCGCCGTCGGCACGACGTACGAGGCGGCCCGGATCAAGGACTGGTTCAGCGGTGACCTGCTGGTGCTGACGCCGTACCGACGGGCCGAGGAGCCCGTCCCCCTGCCCGACCGCGTGATCCGTTCCGTGTCGTCGGTCGACGGCGTCTACGGCCTCGTGGGTGCCCGCGTGGTCATTGAGGTCATGTCCTCGATGAAGCGGCACGGCGTGAGCGAGCAGGAACTGCCCCAACTCCACGCCGCCATAGAGAACGTGCGTCTGGAGGGCTTCGCCATCCACCTGCCGCTGGACCGCACCGACGGCTCCGACGCCGTCGAGGAGGTCATCGGCTGGATGGACCGCCTGCGCGCGGCCCGTCTGCCGCTGCACACGATGTTCGTCAGCCACCTCAAGGCCGAGGACCTCGCCCGGTTGCAGCAGCAGTTCCCGCAGACTCGCTTCCGCGCCCGCATCGGCACCCGGCTGTGGCTGGGGGACCACGAGGCCACCGAGTACCGCGGAGCAGTCCTGGACGTCACGCGTGTCTCCAAGGGCGACCGCTTCGGATACCGGCAGCAGAAGGCGGCCTCGGACGGCTTCCTGGTGGTCGTGGCGGGCGGCACGTCGCACGGGGTGGGGCTGGAGGCCCCCAAGGCCCTGCACGGCGTCATGCCGCGCGCCAAGGGTGTCGCCCGAGCCGGCCTCGCGACGGTCAACCGGAACCTTTCTCCGTTCGTCTGGGGTGGCAAGCAGCGTTGGTTCGCGGAGCCGCCGCACATGCAGGTGTCGATCCTCTTCGTTCCCTCGGACGCGCCCGAGCCGCAGGTCGGCGAGGAGCTGGTGGCCCATCTGCGGCACACCACCACTCAGTTCGACCGGATCGTCGACCGCTGAGCCATGCCCGCCCGGCCCCCACGCGGTTCCGGGCGGGGCCGCAAGCCGCAGCCATGTGAAAGGCCGTGTACGGGAATCCCGTGCACGGCCTTTCGTGTGCCTCACCTGCCGTGTTCGCTCAGGGCGAACGGTCCATGGAGTCCTGGCTGCCCCACTCGACAAGGGGGCCGTCGAAGTGCGCCGCGTGCCGCGCGGGACGGGCGGCGGCACCGTAAACGTGCACGTCTTCCGCGCCGTCCAGCACGCCGCCGGACGGGTCGTCGTCACCAGTGCGGCGCACCATGTCCCGCTCCGGCATGAAGATGTCGCGTACGACGATGACGCACAGGTACAGCGTCCCCAGCAGATGGGCCATGATCGCCACGTGGTAGCCCTCGGGAGGCAGTCCCTTGTGGGCCTCTCCGCTCGTCGTGTACGCGAGGTACAGCCAGATCCCCAGGTAGTACACGACTTCGCAGGCCTGCCAGATGAGGAAGTCGCGCCAGCGGGGCCGGGCCAGCGCGGCCAACGGCACCAGCCAGAGCACGTACTGCGGTGAGTAGACCTTGTTGGTGAGGATGAAGGCCGCCACGATCAGGAAGGCCAGTTGGGCGAAGCGCGGACGCCGTGGAGCGGTCAGCGCCAGTGCGGTGATGCCGCCGCAGATGAGGAGCATGGCGATCATCGCGTACGCGTTCGCCGTCTCGGGGGCGATCTGGATGTTCATCCGCTGTGAGATGACGAGGAAGGCCGAGCCGAAGTCGACTCCTCGTTCCTGACTGAAGCGGTAGAACTTCGCCCAGCCGTCGGGCGCCAGGAGCATCACGGGGAGGTTCACCGCGAGCCAGGCGCCGACCGCGCCGAGGAGCGCGGTCCCGAACTCGCGCCACTTGCCCGCTCGCCAGCACAGGACGAAGAGCGGGCCGAGCAGTAGGAACGGGTAGAACTTGGCGGCTGTGGCGAGCCCGATCAGCACACCGAAGGCGAGAGGGCGCTGACGCGACCACATCAGCATCGCGGCCGCCAGCAGGGCCACGGCGAGAAGATCCCAGTTGATGGTGGCCGTCAGAGCGAACGCCGGCGCCAGGGCCACCAGAAGGCCGTCCCAGGGGCGCCGGCGGTGGATGCGGGCGGAGCACACGGCGATGACCGCCGCGCAGGCCATCAGCATGCCTGCGTTGACCATCCAGTACCACTGCTCTTGTTCCTGGATGGTGCCGCTGCCCGGGGTGAGCCACGCGGCGACCTCCATGAAGACACCGGTCAGCACCGGGTACTCGAGGTACTCCATGTCGCCGGGGATCTTGTCGAAGTACGGCACCAGCCCGTCGGCGAAGCCGCGCCCCTGATAGAGGTGGGGGATGTCCGAGTAGCAGGCGTGGGTGTACTGGGAGCTGGCCCCGAAGAACCAGGCGCCGTCGTAGCAGGGCAGCTTCTGCACCATGCCCAGCGCGAACATGCCGATCGCGACGAGGGCGACGACCCGGACCGGGCTCCACCAGGACGTCCCGAGCAGTGCACGTCGCCCGATGGGGCCGCCGATCAGCTCGCTGCCGGCCGCAGCGACCTCGTCCTCCTTGGTCGGCCGCACCGGCTCCGGCTCGTCCACGCTCATTCGCGTCGTCTCCGCACTGGGCATGCCGCACATCCTGCCGTACGTGCCCGGGACTACGCCGAGGACCGCCGCATCCAGCTGTCCGGGATAGCCGGTGTTTCACGTGAAACAGCCTCTTGAGCACCCGCTCTCCCGCCGCCGCACACGAGAAGGGCCGCCGCACCTCAGCGGTGCGGCGGCCCTTGTTTCACGTGAAACACCCTCTACCGGGACGAAGAGCTATCCGGCGGGTCCTCCGAAGAGACCCCCGTTCTGATTACCTCTTGTGTCGTCTTCCGGTTCGGTCGGGGTTGGTGTCACCCCGCCGTCCGTTCCGCCGGTGTCCGTGCCCCCTGTGTCCGTACCGCCGGTGTCCTGGCAGGTCGGGTCGAACGGGTTCTTGCAGGGCTTGTCACTGGGCGTCGGCGACGGAACGACGGGCTCGCTCTGGGACGGCGACGGCGATGGCTCCGGGCTCTCCTCCGGGCTCTCCTCCACCGAGGGAGTCGGCGTCGGGTCCGGGTCGTCGTTGACGATGACACCGATGGGCTGCGGCTCCGGGAACGCCTTCGGAGGCACGTTCTTGAGCGCGTCCTCCATGTAGTCGTGCCAGATCTCGGCCGGGAACGAGGCACCATGAATCGTCTTCTGGCCACCCGTGCCGTACATCTCCAAGAACGTGCGGTTCTTGTTGGACTCGTCGTCGTCCATGCGGTACATGCTGATCGCGGTCGACAGTTGGGGGGTGTACCCGACGAACCAGGCCGACTTGTTGCCGTCGGTGGTACCGGTCTTGCCGGCGACCTCGCGGCCGGCCAGCTGGGCCGATGTACCGGTTCCCTTGTCGACGACGGTCTTGAGGACGTCGGTGACGTTGTCGGCGACATCCGGGGTGAATGCCTCCTTGGGGGAGGCGATTTCCTCGTGGTCGAACTTCGTCAGGCCCTCGTACTCGACCTTGCTGACGGAGAACGGGTCGTTCTGCTTGCCGCTGGCGGCGAAGGTCGCGTACGAGCCCGCCATACGGATGGCGCTGGGGTCGGAAATACCGATCGAGAACGACGGGAAGCTGGTGCCTGTCAGGCTGTCCTTCTTGAGGCCCGCCTCGATGGCCGCTTCCTTCACCCGGTCGAGACCGACGTCCATGCCCAGCTGGACGAAGGCGGAGTTCGCCGAGACCCGCATCGCCTCACGCAGGTCGATCTGGTACTTCGGCGCGCTGCCGTACGACTCGTCGCCGTCGTTGGCCTGCAGCCACTCCTTGCCCTCTTCGTTGGTCCAGACGGTGCCGTCGTAGTCCTCGATCTTGAGGTTGTTCTTGCCGCTGTAGAGGCTCTTCGGGGAGACGATGGTGCGCTCGTCCTGCGCCTGCTCCGGATCCAGATCGGGGTCGCGCTTGCCCCAGGTCATGGCTGCCGCCAGGACGAAGGGCTTGAACGTCGAACCGACCTGTGCACCGGTCACGTCGGCGTTGTTGGTGAAGTGCTTGGTGGCGTCCTCACCGCCGTAGATCGCCTCGATGGCGCCCGACTTCGGATTCACCGACGCCCCGCCGAACTGCACATGCGTGTCCGTCTGCGGCCGCAGCTTGGGCTTGATGTGCTCCTTGCGCACCTTCTTCACAGCCGCCTCGAGTTCCTTGACCTTGTTCTTGTCGAAGGTCGTGTGGATCTCGTAGCCGCCCTGCTCGAGGGCCTTCGGCGTGATGTCGGTGTTGTTGAGGATGTAGCCCTTGGCCGTGTCGACGAGGTAGCCAATCTGCCCGCCCAGCTGGGCGTTGGACCTGGGCCGCTCGATCCGGGGGAAGTCCTCGTACTTGGCCCGCGTACCCGGCGCGAGGCGCTTGTCCTTGACCATCTCGTCGAGGATCCATCGCCAGCGGTTCGTGGCCCGCTTGGTGTTCGCCTCGGGCGTCGCTGCGGGGTCGATCGACGTCGCTCCGGCCGGGTCGTAGTACGTCGCGCCCTTGAGAATGGCGGCGAGGAAGGCGCACTGACTCGGGTTGAGCTTCTCGGCGTCCTGGCCGAAGTACGTGCGGGCGGCTGCCTGAAGGCCGTAGGCGCCACGACCGAAGTAGGCCGTGTTCAGGTAGCCGCGCATGATGTCTTCCTTCTCGACGGAGGCGCCCACCTTCACCGAGATGAAGAGTTCCTTCACCTTTCGGGAGAGGGTCTGCGACTGGTCGTCGAGCATGGCGTTCTTGACGTACTGCTGGGTGATGGTGGAGCCACCCTGCGTCTGACCGCCCTTGGCCATGTTGACGACCGCGCGGGCGATACCCATGGGGTCGACGCCGCTGTCCGTCTCGAACGTCTTGTTCTCGGCCGACATGACCGCGTAGCGCATCGCCTTGGGGATCTTCTCGTAGGCGATGATCTGGCGGTTGACCTCACCACCCGTCGCGACCATCTGCGTGCCGTCGGACCAGTAGTAGACGTTGTTCTGCGCCGTCGCCGCCTCGGCCGGGTTGGGCACCGCGACGACGGCGTACCCGATACCGGCGGCCGCCACGAGGCAACCGAAGAACCCGATGAAGACCGCCGTCACCTGGCGCCAGGACGGCATCCACCGCATGGCCCCGTACTTGCCGGCGCGTGGATAGTCGATGAAGCGCTTCTTACCGGGAGGAGCGGGCCGTCCCCGGCCCCGACCCGGTCCACGCCCTGCGGGCTCGACCGCTCTCCGGCGGCTGCCACCGGTGCCGGTGCTTCTCTGCGCCGCCCGTCGGGCCGCTGCACGCCCCTCGTGGGGAAAGTCATCACCTCCCGCCCCATAGGTCTCGGAAAGTGACCCATTGGTGCCCCGCGGTGCAGCGCGGCGGCCGGAGGGCGCCGATTGGCCGCGTCTGGCCGCGGCACGTCCGCCTCCCTGCGGCTGCGGCGGTTTGCGACGGTGCTCGCTCATCGAACGACTACTCCTCGGGCAGGCGCACCCGTGCGCGCCTGGAAACGGCGGCTGGTTTCCGGTCCCCCCGAAGTACGGATGCGGTCGTGTTGGCATTCATCCGTACCGCACCCAGGACCACGACGTGCTCTAACGTCACTCGCTTCCCGGTGGTGTGCATGCCGCACAGACTACGCACCGTCAAAACCTGCTGAGCACCGAACTTCACCCCAAATCCGGCAACTTGCTTCGTACCAATCAGTGATGTGACCCCGTTCACCGTGCCCCCACTTGTCGCATACGTAGGGGCGTTCTATCGTCATGATGTATCGAGTCGATACATCAGCTCGGCATAGTGGGTGTCGGGACGGCCAGTGGGAGAGGGGAGGCGACGATGAGCCGGCGCTCCGGGATCCTCGAATTCGCCGTACTCGGCCTACTGCGCGAAGCCCCCATGCACGGCTATGAGCTGCGCAAACGACTCAACACCTCACTGGGTGTGTTCCGCGCCTTCAGCTACGGGACGCTCTACCCCTGCCTCAAGACGCTGGTCGCGAGCGGCTGGTTGATCGAGGAGTCGGGGGGTGCCCAGGACGACGCTCCCGCCGCCCTCACGGGCCGCCGCGCCAAGATCGTCTACAGGTTGACGGCGGAAGGCAAGGAGCACTTCGAGGAACTGCTTTCGCAGACGGGTCCCGACGCGTACGAGGACGAGCACTTCGCCGCTCGCTTCGCGTTCTTCGGGCAGACCTCCCGCGATGTGCGCATGCGCGTCCTGGAGGGCCGTCGCAGCCGTTTGGAGGAACGGCTGGAGAAGATGCGTGCCTCCCTGGCACGCACGCGCGAGCGCCTCGACGACTACACGCTTGAGCTCCAGCGCCACGGGATGGAGTCCGTGGAGCGCGAGGTGCGCTGGCTGAACGAGCTCATCGAGAGCGAGCGGGCAGGCCGCGATCTGAAGGGTCCCGCCCATGGAGAACCCGCTCGCGACACCACAGAGGGAGCGCCGGGCGCCCTGCCCCGGCCCGGGGACACCCCCGGTCCGGATGCGCCCGGCGACACCGCCACGTGAGGTCCCTGCCAGGACCTCACTCGTACACACAGGGAGCAACCGGAATGGGTTCGGTTCGCGTAGCCATCGTCGGCGTGGGCAACTGCGCCGCGTCGCTGGTGCAGGGAGTCGAGTACTACAAGGACGCCGACCCGGCGTCCAAGGTCCCCGGCCTCATGCACGTGCAGTTCGGTGACTACCACGTCCGGGACGTGGAGTTCGTCGCGGCCTTCGACGTCGACGCGAAGAAGGTCGGCCTCGACCTCGCGGACGCCATCGGCGCCTCCGAGAACAACACCATCAAGATCTGCGACGTGCCGAGCACCGGCGTCACCGTCCAGCGCGGCCACACCCTCGACGGTCTCGGCAAGTACTACCGCGAGACCATCGAGGAGTCCGCCGAGGCCCCGGTCGACGTCGTCCAGATCCTCAAGGACAAGCAGGTCGACGTCCTCGTCTGCTACCTGCCCGTCGGCTCCGAGGACGCGGCGAAGTTCTACGCCCAGTGCGCCATCGACGCCAAGGTCGCCTTCGTCAACGCCCTGCCGGTCTTCATCGCCGGCACCAAGGAGTGGGCGGACAAGTTCACCGAGGCGGGCGTCCCGATCGTCGGTGACGACATCAAGTCTCAGGTCGGTGCCACCATCACGCACCGCGTCATGGCGAAGCTGTTCGAGGACCGGGGCGTCGTCCTGGACCGCACCATGCAGCTGAACGTCGGCGGCAACATGGACTTCAAGAACATGCTCGAGCGCGACCGCCTCGAGTCCAAGAAGATCTCCAAGACCCAGGCCGTCACCTCCCAGATCCCCGACCGGGAGCTCGGCGAGAAGAACGTCCACATCGGCCCGTCCGACTACGTGGCCTGGCTCGACGACCGCAAGTGGGCCTACGTCCGGCTCGAGGGCCGCGCCTTCGGTGACGTCCCGCTGAACCTGGAGTACAAGCTCGAGGTCTGGGACTCCCCGAACTCCGCCGGCGTCATCATCGACGCGCTGCGCGCCGCGAAGATCGCCAAGGACCGCGGCATCGGCGGCCCGATCCTCTCGGCGTCGTCCTACTTCATGAAGTCGCCGCCGGTGCAGTACTTCGACGACGAGGCGCGGGAGAACGTCGAGAAGTTCATCAAGGGCGAGGTCGAGCGCTGACGGGACAAGGCGCGGAGCGCTAAGTCCACTCGCTCTTCGGGTTGTTGAGGGTCCCCGGGTCGTACACCCGGGGACCCTCCCCGTATGTGAGGCTGTGCCCCATGGCTGTCGTACGAGACCTGCGGGTGCTCCTGCGCTTCCGGGACTTCCGGCGTCTGCTCGCCGTACGACTGCTCTCCCAGGGAGCGGACGGGGTCTACCAGGTCGCGCTCGCCACCTACGTCGTCTTCTCCCCGGAGAAGCAGACGTCCGCCACGGCCATCGCCTCGGCCATGGCCGTCCTGCTCCTTCCCTACTCCCTCGTCGGGCCCTTCGCCGGTGTGCTGCTGGACCGCTGGCGCCGCCGTCAGGTGCTCCTCTACGGCAATCTGCTGCGCGCACTCCTCGCGTCGGTGACGGCCGTCCTGATCCTGATCCACGTTCCCGACTGGCTCTTCTACGTCTCCGCGCTCTGCGTCACGGCGGTCAACCGCTTCGTGCTGGCCGGACTCTCCGCCTCACTGCCCCGTGTCGTCGACGCCGACCGCCTGGTGGTGGCCAACTCCCTCTCGCCCACCGCCGGCACGCTCGCCGCGACAGCGGGCGGTGGACTCGCCTTCGTCGTACGGCTGCTGGGCTCGGACTCGGATGCCCTGGTGGTCCTCCTCGGCTCAGCGCTGTATCTGTGCGCGGCGCTCGCCTCACTGCGCCTCGCCCGGGACCTGCTCGGCCCGGACCCCGCGCGGGTGCAGACGCGGCTGGGTGCCGCGATCGCCGGCACGGCACGGGGACTGGTCGCGGGCGTACGACATCTCGTCGAACCGGGGCGGCGGCGGGCGGCGGCGTGGGCGCTCGCGTCGATGACGATGATGCGGTTCTGCTACGGAGCCCTCACGGTCATGGTGTTGATGCTGTGCCGGTACGCCTGGTCGTCATCGCCCTCCGCCGCGGCTGACTCGGAGGAGGGGCTCGCCCTGCTCGGACTCGCCGTGGGAATCTCAGGGGCGGGGTTCTTCACCGCGGCGGTGCTGACGCCGTGGGCGGCCGGACGTCTGGGTCCGGCCCTCTGGATCGTGACGTGCGCCGCGACCGCCGCCCTGCTGGAACCCGCTCTCGGCCTGCCCTTCACGGAGCGACCCATGCTGGTCGCCGCGTTCGTCCTGGGGCTCGTCACTCAGGGAGCCAAGATCTCGACGGACACGATCGTGCAGTCCGCCGTCGACGACGGCTACCGGGGCCGCGTCTTCTCGCTCTACGACGTTCTCTTCAACGTGGCATTCGTCGGCGCCGCGGCAGTGGCCGCACTGATGCTCCCTCCCGACGGCCGCTCCGCCGCCCTGGTGATCACGGTGGCAGTGATCTATGGAGCCGTCGCCGTAGGCATGGTGCGCTTCGGGATGGCGAAGCAGTGGCGCCAGACCTCCCAGACGGTGACGTGAGCCCGATGTTTCACGTGAAACATCACTCCGGTCAGCGAGCGGCGGCCAGCGGACCCTTCCCGGCACGACAGTGCGGCGCGATGTTTCACGTGAAACATCGCGCCGCAAATGAGGCAGGACGCCCGGAACCTAGGGCATCTGAGCCCACCACTCCTTGAGCGCCGCCACCGCCTCGTCATGCTCCATCGGCCCGTTTTCCAGCCGCAGCTCCAGCAGAAACTTGTAGGCCTGCCCGATGACCGGGCCCGGGCCGACGCCCAGGATCTCCATGATCTGGTTGCCGTCGAGGTCCGGACGGATGGCGTCCAGCTCCTCCTGCTCCTGAAGCTGCGCGATGCGCTCCTCCAGACCGTCGTATGCACGGGACAGCGCACTCGCCTTGCGCTTGTTCCGCGTGGTGCAGTCGGAGCGGGTCAGCTTGTGGAGGCGATCGAGGAGCGGACCCGCGTCCCTGACGTAACGGCGGACGGCGGAATCCGTCCACTCTCCGGTGCCGTACCCATGGAAGCGCAGATGGAGCTCGACCAGACGCGAGACGTCCTTGATGAGGTCATTGGAGTACTTGAGGGCCGTCATGCGCTTCTTGGTCATCTTGGCCCCGACCACCTCGTGGTGATGGAAGGAAACCCGGCCGTCCGTCTCGAAGCGCCGCGTACGGGGCTTGCCGATGTCGTGCAGCAGGGCGGCGAGGCGGAGGGTGAGGTCGGGCCCGTTCTCCTCGAGCGCGATCGCCTGTTCCAGGACGATCAGCGTGTGGTCGTAGACGTCCTTGTGCCGGTGGTGTTCGTCACGCTCCAGCCGCAGCGCGGGCAGCTCGGGCAGGACGTTCTGGGCGAGACCGGTGTCCACCAGCAGGGTCAGACCCGTGCGGGGGTGCGCGGAGAGGACGAGCTTGTTCAGCTCGTCCCGCACCCGCTCCGCGGACACGATCTCGATCCGGCCGGCCATGTCGGTCATCGCCGAGACGACCTCCGGCGCGACCTCGAAGTCGAGCTGCGCGGCGAATCGAGCGGCCCGCATCATGCGCAGCGGGTCGTCGGAGAAAGACTCCTCCGGCGTACCGGGGGTGCGCAGCACTCGCGCCGCGAGGTCCTCGAGCCCACCATGCGGGTCGATGAACTCCTTCTCCGGCAGCGCGACCGCCATCGCGTTGACGGTGAAGTCACGCCGCACGAGGTCTTCCTCGATGGAGTCGCCGTACGACACCTCCGGCTTGCGGGAGGTCCGGTCGTAGGCCTCCGACCGGTACGTCGTGACCTCGATCTGGTAGCCGTCCTTCTGGGCTCCCACCGTGCCGAAGGCGATCCCGACCTCCCAGACGGCGTCGGCCCAGGGACGCACGATCTTCAGCACGTCCTCGGGGCGGGCGTCCGTCGTGAAGTCCAGGTCGTTGCCGAGCCGGCCGAGCAGCGCGTCCCTGACCGACCCGCCCACCAGAGCCAGCGAGAACCCCGCCTCCTGGAAGCGGCGGGCAAGATCGTCGGCAACAGGGGCGACGCGCAGCAGTTCACTCACCGCGCGGCGCTGCACCTGGCTCAGGGCACTGGACTGTTCGTTGGCGTTCGGCACAACAGAAAAGGGTACGTGGCCACCGTGGCGGTGGTCGCCTTCATTGAACGTGCACAACGGTTTCGCGTAGATGACCCCATCCCTGGCCCCTTTGATACGTGTACATACAGGGACAGCCCGGTCTCGCCGCCCGATCTTGTGACGCGGACCGCGGCACTTCACCTCGGCGCGCATCGTTACCATGCGTGGACGCACATTCCGACGACCACTGACGACGACGAGGACGGGCGAGCGCGTGGCCGAGGCGGCAGACTTCCAGGGGACCAGTCCCTCACCTGCCCGCCGCTGGCTGCTGCGTACAGGGGCACTGATCGCCGGGGCACCGCTGCTGGCCGGTCTACTCCAGCTCTCCGCTGCTCCAGAGGCTCTGGCGGCGCCGAAGGCCGCGCCAGCCGATGCCACGGGGACGAACACCGTGGCTGTCTCGCTCGACTCGCTCAGCCCCAGCGCGCCCACCGACGGTGACACGGTCACCGTCTCCGGCACGGTGACCAACAGGGGCAAGCAGACAATCACGGACGCCCATGTGGGCCTGCGGGTGGGCTCGGCTCCCCTCACGACCCGTTCCTCCATCGACAGCGCGGCCAAGCGCGACGGCTTCGACCAGTTCGTCGACGGCACGGAGGTCGGCGGGAAGTACGTGGAGAAGTTCTCCAAGCTCACTACCGGCGTGGCCCAGCCCTTCACCATCTCGGTACCCGTCAAGGAGCTGGACCTCGGTGCGGACGGCGTCTACCAGCTCGGTGTCTCCCTCTCGGGCCAGACGTCCGCGGCCCGGTACGACCAGATCCTCGGCATCCAGCGCACGTTCCTCCCGTGGCACCCCGACGAGGCGGACACGAGGACGAAGACCACATACCTCTGGCCCCTGATCTCCACCAGCCACCTCACGGCCGAGACCGGGCCGGGAGAGCGCCAGACGCCCACGTTCCTCAACGACGACCTGGCCAAGGAGATCTCCGCGGGCGGGCGCCTGGAGCAGATGCTGGCGTTGGGCAAGGATCTCGACGTCACCTGGGTGATCGACCCCGACCTGCTGGCCTCCGTGGTCGCGATGACGGAGAGCTACAGCGTCCGGAGCGGAAGCACGACCGTCCCGGGAAGGAGCCAGGCGGTCGCCAACGCGTGGCTGGCCGACCTCGAGACCGCGGTCCAGGGCAAGGAAGTCGTCGCGCTCCCCTTCGCGGACCCCGATCTGGCGTCGCTGGCACAGAACGGCAAAGCCGTCACGGGCTCCCTCAGCCGCCTCAAGGACGCCACCGACGTCGCCGCGGACACCGTCGAGAACATCCTCCACGTGGAGCCGAACACCGAGTTCGCATGGCCCGTGAACGGCGCTGTGGACCCGTCCATCATCAAGGTCGCCACCTCAGCGGGCGCCGACAAGGTGATCGCCCGCAGCGACAGCCTTCAGGAGAACCGCGGCCTGTCCTACACGCCCACCGCAGCCCGCCCCATCGGTGGCGGCACCACGGCCGTCGTCGCGGACGCCCAGCTGTCCACGGCGTTCCAGGGCGACATGACGAAGGCCGAAAGCTCCACGCTGGCGGTGCAGAGGTTCCTCGCCCAGAGCCTGATGACGAATCTGCAGACCGACAAGCAGCGCAGCATCGTGGTCGCCCCACAGCGCATGCCCTCGGCCAGCCAGGCCCAGACGATGGCACAGGCCCTGACGACGCTCCAGGGCGGTACGTGGTCGCAGTTCCAGGACCTGTCCGCGGCCGCGGAGGCGAAGCCCGACCCCAACGCCAGCACGCGGATTCCGTCCGCCTCTGCGTACCCCAAGTCGCTGCGCAAGCAGGCACTGCCGAAGTCGGCGTTCGAGGAGATCCACGGCACCCAGAGCGACCTGGACCGCTTCAAGGTAATCCTTAACCGCCAGTCGCGCGTGGTCACGCCCTTCGGCCGGTCCATGGACCGGGAGATGTCCACGTCGTGGCGGGCTCACGCCGCGGACGCGAGGGCCTACCGGGACGGCGTGCAGTCCTACCTGGACACGCTCACCAGCCAGGTCCGGCTGATCGAAAAGTCCGAGACGAAGCTTTCGGGTCGCAGTGCCACGATCCCCGTGACCGTGCAGAACAACCTCGTGCAAGGCGTCGACAACCTGACGCTGCGCCTCACGTCACAGCTTCCGAAGCGCCTGAAGATCGACGACGACGACTACGCCGAGCGGTCCATCGACATCTCGGGCGGACACAGCGAGTCCGTGAAGTTCACCACCAATGCCAAGGCCAACGGCAAGGCCGACGTCGTCGCCCAGCTCTACACGAAGGACGGCCAGAAATACGGCGACCCGGTCGTCTTCACCGTGAGCGTCACCGAGATCACTCCCACGGTGATGCTCGTCATCGCCGGCGGTGTCCTGCTCCTCGTCCTCGCCGGGTTCCGCATGTACACCCAGCGCAAGCGCGCCGCCGCCCGCCAGGCGGCGGAGGGCGCCTCGCAGGACGAGTCGGCGGACAGCACTTCTCCGGGCGAGGAAGCGAACACCGAGGCGGCCCCGGTCGTACAAACTGACGGAGTCGTACACACTGACGAAGGGGATTCCTCGGCCGAGCCCGTGGCAGACGCGCCGGAGCACCCGAGTGACCCGGCCACGGACACCGCATCGGGAAACACCGACCGGTCCGGAACGGGTGAGAGAGTGGACCGTTGAGCGATTGTCGTGGCCCGTGGGCCCGGGGACGATGAGGTGGGGTAACCATGAACGCGCCGTACGACGGTGACCGCGGCCAGGGCGCGGCCGACTCGGGCTACCCCGACGGCCCGGTGCCCGGTTCGGCCCAGGTACCGCCGCAGCCGCCCGCGGACATGTACCTTCAGGACGCCTACGACCAGGACCCCTACCGCGCGCGGGATCTGTCCGCCCAGGACCCGGTGGCCGAGGCGCTCTACGACCGCGCCTCGCACCCTCCGCCGCCTCCGGGCGCCCAACAGCCGCAGCAGCCGCAGCAGCCGCTCTACGGGCAGCCTGCGCCGTCGCAGTACGCCCCTGACCCGCGGGTGTGGGCCCAGACCCCCGCGCCCGAGCCGGACGGTCCGTCGCGGCATCTGCCGTACGGCGACAACGCCCGTACGACCCAGTTCGTGGGAGTGGACGACCTGGTCACGCAGGCCGGCGAGGAGCGCCACGAACCCGACGCGTTCGCCCACCTCTTCCGGGACCAGCAGCAGAGCGGCAGCGGCCCCGTGGGGCAGCCCTCCGTGCCCGGCCCGACCCCCGCTCCGGCCCCGGGTCCGGGCCGTCCGCAGCACGAGGAGCCCGCGCAGGCCCCCGCGGCCGCGCCTGCCCCGAAGAAGGGTGGGCGGGCCTCAGGTCTGCTGAAGTCGAGTGCCGTGATGGCGGCGGGCACCATGGTCTCGCGCCTCACCGGCTTCATCCGCTCGGCGATGATCGTCTCCGCGCTGGGTCTCGCCCTGCTGGGCGACGCCTTCCAGGTGGCCTACCAGCTGCCGACCATGATCTACATCCTGACCGTCGGCGGTGGCCTGAACTCCGTCTTCGTGCCGCAGCTCGTGCGTGCGATGAAGGACGACGACGATGGCGGTGAGGCGTACGCCAACCGCCTGCTGACCCTCGTCATGGTGGTCCTCGGCCTTCTCACGGCGCTCGCGATGTTCGCGGCCCCGCTCCTGGTGCGGGCGCTGTCCGTGGGAGTCGCCAACAACCCCGCGGCCAACGAGACCGCTGTGACGTTCACCCGCTACTTCCTGCCGTCCATCTTCTTCATGGGCGTCCACGTGGTGATGGGGCAGATCCTCAACGCCCGCGGGCGGTTCGGCGCGATGATGTGGACGCCGGTTCTCAACAACATCGTCATCATCGTCACCCTCGGCGCTTTTCTGTGGGTCTACGGCAGCGCGGCCGACTCCCGGATGACCGTCGACAACATCCCGCCGGAGGGCGTGCGCCTGCTCGGTGTCGGCATCCTGCTCGGCCTCGTCGTGCAGGCCCTGGCGATGATTCCCTACCTGCGGGAGACCGGGTTCCGGCTCCGGCTCCGCTTCGACTGGAAGGGCCACGGCCTCGGCAAGGCCGCGATGCTCGCCAAGTGGACGATCCTCTTCGTCCTCGCCAACCAGGCGGGCGCCCTGGTGGTCACCCAGCTGGCCACCTCCGCGGGCATCGGCTCCGACGTCAAGGGCACCGGTTTCGCGTCCTACGCCAACGCCCAGCTGATCTGGGGTCTGCCGCAGGCCATCATCACCGTGTCCCTCATGGCGGCCCTCCTCCCGCGCATCTCGCGGTCGGCGGCCGAGGACGACGCGGGAGCCGTCCGCGACGACATCTCGCAGGGCCTGCGCACGACTGCGGTCGCCATCGTGCCGATCGCCTTCGGTTTCCTCGCGCTGGGCATCCCCATGTGCACCCTGATCTTCGGTTCTTCCGGCACCGTCGAGGCCACCAACATGGGCTTCATGCTGATGGCCTTCGGCCTCGGCCTGATCCCCTACTCCGTGCAGTACGTCGTCCTGCGCGCCTTCTACGCGTACGAGGACACGCGGACGCCGTTCTACAACACGGTCATCGTGGCCGCCGTCAACGCCGGCGCCTCCGCGATCTGCTTCTTCGTGATCCCGGCCCGCTGGGCGGTGGTCGGTATGGCGGCCTCGTACGGTCTCGCCTACATGATCGGTGTGGGAGTCGCCTGGCGTCGTCTGAAGCAGCGGCTGGGCGGTGACCTGGACGGCTCCCGGGTGATGCGGACGTACGCACGGCTGTCCATCGCGTCGCTGCCCGCGGCACTGGTCAGCGGCGCGGCCTGCTACGGGATCAGCCGGAGTCTGGGACAGGGCGTGGGCGGCTCGATGCTCGCCCTCGTCGGGGGAGGAATCGTTCTGCTCGGTGTCTTCTACGTCGCCGCGCGGCGCATGCGCATCGAAGAGCTCAACTCGATGGTCGGTATGGTCCGGGGACGACTGGGGCGCTGAGACGGGGTTAGGCGCACAACCATCGTCCGTCGTCGCGTGTCGCTCATAGCGGCGGACTGTGGGCACAATTGGCTTTGGCGTCGCAGAGCGCGCAACGGATGGGGAGGCAGGAACGACGGTGGCGGAACGGAGCACGGCTGCCGTCGACGTGGCAGACAACAGCGGTGACGAGCCGCTGACCGCGCAGGCGGACCAGTCCACGGCCGACGGGGAGGCCCAGAACCGGGAGCGGGACACGGACAGCTCGGCGAGCAAAGAGGCACAGGGAAGCGGCGGCACCGAGAGCCCTTCCAGGACGACACCGCCCGAACTGCACAGCGGTCACAAGCTCGCCAGGCGCTACCGCCTCGAAGAGTGCGTCACCCGTCTGGACGGTTTCAGCAGTTGGCGTGCCGTGGACGAGAAACTGCGGCGTGCCGTGGGAGTTCACGTCCTGCCGGCCGACCACACACGCGCCCGTGCCGTGCTGGCGGCGGCGCGTTCCTCGGCGCTGCTGGGTGACCCCCGCTTCGTCCAGGTACTGGACGCCGTGGAGGAGAACGACCTCGTGTACGTGGTGCACGAGTGGCTTCCCGACGCCACGGAACTGACGACGCTTCTCGCTTCCGGCCCGCTGGAACCGCATGACGCGTACCAGATGGTTACGCAGGTCTCGCACGCCATGGCCGCCGCGCACCGCGAGGGCCTGTCCCATCTCCGGCTCAACCCGAGCGCCGTTCTGCGCTCCGCCGCCGGGCAGTGGCGCATCCGCGGCCTCGCGGTGAACGCGGCGCTGCGTGGCATCAGCTCCGACACCCCGCAGCGCACGGACACAGAGGCGATCGGCGCGCTTCTCTACGCGTCGCTCACCCAGCGCTGGCCGTACGACAACGACGCTCACGGCCTCTCCGGGCTCCCCAAGGGCGTCGGTCTGATCGCTCCCGACCAGGTACGGGCAGGCGTCCACCGTGGTCTGTCGGAGCTCTCGATGCGCGCGCTCGCCAACGACGGTGCCACCGCCTCGCGGCACGAGTCTCCGTGCACGACGCCGGAGGAGCTGGTGAAGGCGATCGGTGAGATGCCTCGCATCCGTCCGCCGGAGTCGGCGTTCACCGCCCCGCCCGACTATCAGCGCACGACGTACCAGCAGGGCACGTACGGCCGTCCGTCGCCCCATCCGGGCGCCACGCAGCCCATTCCGACCCCTCCGCCGCCGCTGCAGAGCCGTACTGGCAAGGCCCTCAAGTGGGCGGTGTCGGCGCTGCTGATCGCCGCGCTCGGTCTGGGCAGCTGGCAGCTGGCAGACGCTCTGATGGGGCGCAGCGACCGGTCCAACGACCCGGACACGGGCCAGACGACGGACAACGACAAGGGCGACAACACGGCCAAGCCGCTCCGGAAGCTCGGCATCAGCGGCGCCGCGGAATACTACCCGGACGGGAAGCCGCAGCACGCCGACGACGTGGATCTGACCTACGACAAGAGCGGATCCACATACTGGCGGACCTACTCCTTCAACGACGGCCCCACCCTGGCGCCCTACAAGCAGGGTGTCGGCATCGTCTACGACCTGGGCTCCGCCCAGGAGGTGTCGGCTGCGTCAATAGGGCTGTACTACACCGGGGACCACACATCGGCCACGCTCTACGCGGCCGACTCCCTCTCGTCGACCGCCCCCCTCAACTCGATGACGAAGATCGCCTCGAGCACGACCAGCGGCACCAACCTGAAGATCTCCGCCAAGAAGCCGGTGAAGACCCGGTACGTTCTGGTCTGGCTCACCGCCGTGCCCAAGTCGGCGCCCGACCAGTTCAGTGGCGCCGGCTACAAGCAGGCGATCACCGACGTGAAGTTCATGGGCTGAGAGTTCTTCGAGGAAGGGGGTCCGATGGCGCCAGTCGCTGACCACAGCGGGACGAGCGATCAGGACCTCCTGGCCCAGCATGTCGGGGGCGACCCCGATGCCTTCGCGGAGCTCGTACGGCGCCACCGGGACCGGCTGTGGGCGGTGGCGCTGCGGACCCTGGGGGACCGTGAGGAGGCCGCTGACGCCGTCCAGGACGCGCTGGTTTCCGCCTATCGGGCCGCGCATACCTTCCGGGGCCAGTCGGCCGTCACGACCTGGCTGCACCGCATCACGGTGAACGCCTGCCTGGACCGCGCCCGCAAGGCCGCCTCGCGCAAGACCTCCCCGGTCGACGACACCGAGCGGCTGGAGCAGCTCCTGGAGCCGCACGAGTCGGCATCAGCTCCCGCCGAGCGCAACGACGTGCACCGTGAGCTGCTGGAAGCCCTGGGCACACTCCCGCAGGACCAGCGGGCGGCCCTCGTCCTGGTGGACATGCAGGGCTATCCGGTGGCGGAGGCCGCACGGATCCTCGATGTCCCGACCGGGACGGTGAAAAGCCGCTGTGCTCGCGGCAGAGCCAGACTTCTGCCGCTTCTGACCCATCTCCGCGGCGACGGTGGAGGGGACGGCGGCGAAAAGTCCAGGCGCGGAAGGAACCGGACGCAGGGGACATCCGTCCCACCCGCAGCAGGACCACATGATGCGGGGCCAAGCGATTCAGCTGCTGTGAAGGGCGGAGGTGGGCGAGCGTGACTTCCACGACCGACACAGCCGGACACCCGGACGTCGAGGAGATCTCCGACCTCACCGAAGGTCTTCTGCCACCATCCCGTACCGAGGACGTCCGACAGCACCTGGACGAATGCTCGCTCTGCGCCGATGTGTATGCCTCGCTGGAGGAGATCCGCGGCATGCTCGGCACCCTGCCGGGCCCTCCGCGTATGCCCGACGACGTGGCGGGACGGATCGATGCTGCTCTGGCTGCCGAAGCCCTGCTGAGCGCCACCACGCCCGACCCGGAGATCGAAGAGACCGCGGAAGCGTCCGACTCCTCTGGCACGACTGGTACGACGTCTGGCACGACTGGTACGACGTCGCGGACGGACGACGGTGTTCATGTTTCACGTGAAACATCGAAGACAGCCGATCGTCCTGCCGGTCATGGTCGGGGGCCCGCGGGCCCAGGCCGCTCCACACCCAAGCGACGCACTCGCCGCGTCAGGATCCTCGCCGCGGTCTTCGCGACCGCCACTCTGGGGCTCGGCGTCCTGCTCGTCCAGTCGATGAACGACAGCGGTTCCGGTGAGAACCCTCCGAGCGCTCAGAGCCCGGCCTCCGACGTGTTCTCCGGCGTCAAGCTGCAGAAGCGGGTTGACGATCTTCTCGGCGGCCAGACGGCGAAGGATGCCCCGGGTCGGGATTCGGTCGGCGCCAATACGGCACCCGAAGATCCGGAGCACTTCGACTCGAACCCCACCACGAAGCTCACGAAGGACGTGCCCCCTTGTATCGCCAAGGGCATCGGCGACGTGACCGGGGCCATCGCTTCAGAACCCGGGACCTATCAGGGAGCGGATGCCTATCTCGTCCTGTTGCCCGTCCCGGAGGACGCTTCGCACGTCACGGCCTACGTCGTCGACGCCTCCTGCGTGGGCAAGGCCTCGGCATCCGCCGGAGAGGTTCTGCTGAAGCAGACCTACTCCCGCCCCTGAGGACGGCGCGCCCCGCCATCCCTGGCATCCCTGTGCGGTGTCACGTCTCCGTGTGCCCAGACACACCGGGAATGCGCGCCCCTTAGGATCCGTTGGGTGGGGTGAGAGTTCCGAGAGCAGCTCCCACCGGCAGTACGCAGCACTCTCCAGAGACGAGGAATCAAGCCGTGAGCGACGTCCGTAACGTGATCATCATCGGCTCCGGGCCCGCCGGCTACACGGCAGCGCTCTACACCGCGCGCGCGTCGCTGAAGCCGCTGGTGTTCGAGGGGGCCGTCACCGCAGGCGGCGCGCTCATGAACACCACCGACGTGGAGAACTTCCCCGGCTTCCGGGACGGCATCATGGGTCCCGATCTCATGGACAACATGAGGGCCCAGGCAGAGCGCTTCGGTGCCGAGCTCGTTCCGGACGACGTCGTCGCCGTCGACCTGACCGGCGAGATCAAGACGGTAACGGACACCGCGGGCACCGTGCACCGCGCCAAGGCCGTCATCGTCACCACGGGCTCGCAGCACCGCAAGCTCGGGCTGCCCAACGAGGACGCCCTCTCCGGGCGTGGCGTCTCCTGGTGTGCCACCTGTGACGGGTTCTTCTTCAAGGACCAGGACATCGCTGTGATCGGTGGCGGTGACACCGCCATGGAGGAGGCCACCTTCCTCTCCCGCTTCGCGAAGTCCGTGACCGTCGTCCACCGCCGGGACACGCTGCGCGCCTCCAAGGCGATGCAGGAGCGTGCGTTCGCCGACCCGAAGATCTCCTTCATCTGGGACAGTGAGGTCGCGGAGATCCAGGGCGACCAGAAGCTCGCCGCGTTGAAGCTGCGCAACCTCAAGACGGGCGAGACGTCCGACCTGCCGGTGACAGGCCTGTTCATCGCGATCGGCCACGACCCGCGCACGGAACTCTTCAAGGGTCAGCTCGACCTGGACGACGAGGGCTACCTGAAGGTCGCCTCCCCGTCGACCCGGACGAACCTGACCGGTGTCTTCGGCGCCGGCGACGTCGTCGACCACACCTACCGCCAGGCGATCACCGCGGCCGGCACCGGCTGCTCCGCCGCCCTCGACGCCGAGCGCTTCCTCGCCGCCCTCGCGGACGGCGAGCAGACTGCCGAGCCCGAGAAGACCACCGTCTGACCCCCGTCCGCCCCACCGCACCAACCAGTTAGGAGCCCGCCGTGGCCGGCACCCTGAAGAACGTGACCGACGACTCCTTCGAGCAGGACGTCCTGAAGAACGACAAGCCCGTCCTGGTGGACTTCTGGGCCGCGTGGTGCGGCCCGTGCCGCCAGATCGCGCCGTCCCTCGAAGCGATCGCCCAGGAGTACGGCGACAAGATCGAGATCGTCAAGCTCAACATCGACGAGAACCCGGCCACGGCAGCCAAGTACGGCGTCATGTCCATCCCGACCCTGAACGTCTACCAGGGCGGCGAGGTCGCCAAGACCATCGTGGGTGCCAAGCCGAAGGCCGCGATCGTGCGTGACCTTGAGGACTTCATCGCCCAGTAGAGAGCACCGCCGCAAGGTGGCGCTGCCGTCGCTCGGTGACGATGTTTCACGTGAAACACGAAGGGGCCGATCCCATCGGGGTCGGCCCCTTTGCTGGCGCATGCCCCAGTCGGTCGCTCTCAGAGCGGCCGGAGAGCGGGCTCCTTCTGGACCGCTCCCAGAAGCCGGTCGAGCGCCAACTCGACGTCCTCCTTCCAGGAGAGCGTCGTCCGCAACTCCAACCGCAGCCGGGGGTAAGCGGGATGAGGCCGGACTGTTTTGAAGCCCACAGCGGTCAGGTGGTCGGCGGGCAGCACACAGGCCGGTTCCTTCCAGCGTGCGTCACCGAAAGCCTCGATTGCCTTGAAGCCCCGCCGCAGAAGGTCCTTGGCCACCGTCTGCACCATCACCCGACCGAGCCCCTGCCCCTGAAAGCCGGGCACGATGTAGGCGGTCATCAACTGAACCGCGTCCGGGGAGACCGGACTTGTCGGGAACGCCGTCGAGCGTGGTACATACGCCGGCGGTGCATAGAGCACGAAACCCGCAGGGACGTCGTCCACATAAACGACTCGCCCGCAGGACCCCCAGTCCAGAAGAACGGCGGAGATCCAGGCTTCCTTCTCCAGTGCGGGAGTACCGGCCTTTAGCGCTGCCTCACCGCTGACGGGGTCCAACTCCCAGAAGACGCACGAGCGGCAGCGCTGGGGAAGGTCCTGAAGGTTGTCCAGTGTGAGCGGTACGAGCCGACGCCCCATGAAGGCTGTTCCTCGCTTCCTACGCCCGCAGCATCGCGAGCGGCTGTCAGAGCGCTTCGCTCCCTGAGCAGGCTGCCGACGAATCCGCCGATCGCACCCAGCCCCAGGCCGACTGTCAGCAGACCGGAACGGCTCACGGTTCGCATTGCCCCCGCCTCCCATAAAGGTGCCACAAGGTGGATGCGCCCTACCCCACCGCATCGTATCGACGATGTGATTGCCTAGACACTGCCTGCAAGCAAAGAGCGGGCAGTGTCCGGTATACATCGGACACTGCCCGCTCATGCGGTCGACCAGCCGAAAGGCGTCCTACCGTTCGACAGTTCAGGCTTCGCTCTCGTCGCTGTCGTCGTCCAGCAGGCTCCGCTGAAGGACAGGTCCTTCACCGGGGGCGAGCGACGACAGGATGCGCTCCAGATCTTCCATCGAGGCGAACTCGACGGTGATCTTTCCCTTCTTCTGGCCCAGGTCGACCTTCACCCGGGTCTCGAAGCGGTCCGAGAGCCGGGTCGCCAGGTCACTCAGCGCGGGGGAGACACGCGCGCCTGCGCGCGGGCCCTTGGAGCGTGAGGTCGTCTTGGGCCGCGAGCCCATGAGCGTGACGATCTCCTCGACCGCTCGCACCGAAAGCCCTTCGGCCACGATCCGGTGAGCCAGCTTGTCCTGCTCCTCCGAGTCCTCGACCGAGAGCAGTGCCCGCGCGTGTCCGGCGGAGAGCACACCGGCGGCCACACGACGTTGTACCGCGGGCGAAAGCTTCAACAGGCGCAGGGTGTTGGAGACCTGAGGACGGGACCGGCCGATGCGGTCCGCCAGCTGGTCGTGCGTGCAGTTGAAGTCCCGGAGCAGTTGGTCGTAGGCGGCAGCCTCTTCCAGCGGGTTCAGCTGAGCCCGGTGAAGGTTCTCCAGGAGGGCGTCGAGAAGAAGCTTCTCGTCGTCCGTGGCCCGCACGATCGCCGGGATCGCCTCCAGGCCGGCCTCACGGCAGGCGCGCCAGCGTCGCTCACCCATGATGAGCTCGTAGCGGGCCGGTCCCAGTTGCCGCACGACGACGGGCTGGAGAAGGCCGACTTCCTTGATGGAGGTGACCAGCTCCTGGAGGAGGTCCTCGTCGAACACCTCACGGGGCTGCCGCGGGTTCGGCGTGATGGAGTCGAGGGGCAGCTCGGCGAAGTGGGCGCCGATAGGGGCTGCAGGCACCTCGATGCCGCCGTTCGAAGGCAGCTCCTCTGTTTCACGTGAAACATTGGGCAGCGTGGCCACCCTCGCGGCCGCCACCCCACGTTCCTGGGCGACGACCGGTACCGCTGCCGGGGAGGACGACGCGGGTCCACCGATGGCCGGCGGCGCCGCCTTCTCCCCAGTCGGGGCTGCTGGGATCAGTGCGCCGAGACCACGGCCCAACCCCCTCCGTCGCTCACTCACTGGATCCCCTCCACCATGCTCGGGTTGTTCTGTGCGCCGATGTGGGCGTGCGTCGGGTCATAGCCCACGCCGACGCCCTTCAGCGCGATTTCTCGTGCCGCCTCAAGGTAGGAGAGGGCACCGCTCGATCCTGGATCGTAAGTCAGCACGGTCTGCCCGTAGCTGGGGGCCTCCGAGATACGGACAGAGCGCGGAATGCTCGTCCGCAGCACCTCGTCGCCGAAGTGGTTGCGCACCTCGTCTGCGACCTGGGAGGCAAGACGCGTCCGGCCGTCGTACATGGTGAGCAGGATGGTCGACACATGGAGGGTGGGGTTGAGGTGCCCCCGCACCAGGTCGACATTGCGGAGCAGTTGGCCGAGGCCCTCCAGTGCGTAGTACTCGCACTGGATCGGGATGAGGACTTCCTGGCCGGCCACCATTGCGTTGACCGTCAGCAGGCCGAGCGAGGGAGGACAGTCGATCAGGATGTAGTCCAGCGGCTGCTCATAGGCCTGAATCGCTCGCTGGAGCCGGCTCTCACGGGCCACCAGGGACACCAGCTCGATCTCCGCACCGGCGAGATCGATTGTGGCGGGAGCGCAGAAGAGCCCCTCGACATCGGGAACGGGCTGGACGATCTCTGCCAGAGGCTTGCTCTCGACCAGCACGTCGTAGATGGACGGCACCTCGGCGTGATGGTCGATCCCCAGCGCGGTGGAGGCATTGCCCTGGGGATCCAGGTCGATCACCAGAACTCGGGCACCATGCAGAGCCAGCGATGCGGCGAGGTTGACCGTGGTAGTGGTCTTGCCCACGCCGCCCTTCTGGTTGGCGACCACCATGACCCGAGTCTGCTCAGGCCGGGGCAGCCCCTCCCCAGCGCGGCCCAGAGCCTCTACCGCCAGTTGAGCAGCACGACCGATGGGAGTGTCGTCCATCGGGGGCGGTGTTTCACGTGAAACATCCTCCCCCATCGATTCGGTACGGGGACCGGGGACCGGATCGGTCATCGGTCCCGCGATGTTGGCGTCGGACCGCAAGGATTCACTCTCCTCGACTTCAGGCTCGCAATGAACAGAGCCTCCCATGTCTTCGGGGTCGTGAACCAGTGAGGCCTGGGGTTCTGTGGAGAAATCCACCTCTGTGGAAATCTCCCTCGCCTCTCCGAGTGACCCGAGAGGCTTCCGGTCGCGCGGTTCGGCCGCGGCGCGGCCACGGCCGATGATGCCGTGTAGCAGTGAGCGACGTTTCACGTGAAACACGATGCATAGCCGCTCAGGCCACCGCCGCGCGACACTCCGACATGCGTAGGTTGGGGGGCTTGTGTGGAGTATGCCTCGTCGTCAGGACGGATCAGCCCGCGTGCTGAGCAACAAGGCAAGTGGTTGCGCGCTGAGCATCGCCGTCAACGACGTCGGCGGGCCCGTCCCGTCCGGGCCGCCTTCGCTCGCTTCGCTGCGAAGCGGACACCGCCCGGGCTCTCACCGACCTCCACACGGACGACCGTGGAGAGCGGATCCACGACGCCCTCGCCGACATGGTGGATGGAGGTCTCCACCGCGCCGAGCTTGCTCAGTGCCGTGGCCGCGCTCTTGAGCTCCTCCTCGGCGGTGTCGCCCTTGAGCGCCAGCATCTCTCCGTACGGACGCAGGAGCGGAATGCCCCAGGTGGCCAGTCGGTCCAGGGGAGCCACGGCCCGCGCTGTCACCACGTGGACCGGCTGGAGCGTGCCGAGGACTTCCTCGGCACGGCCTCGGAGCACCGTGACGTGGTCGAGGCCCAGCAGCTCCACGACCTCGGTCAGGAAGTTGGTGCGCCGCAGCAGCGGCTCCAGCAACGTGATCTTCAGGTCGTCCCGAACGAGCGCCAGCGGGATGCCGGGCAGACCGGCACCGGAGCCGACATCGCAGACCGTCACTCCCTCGGGGACGACCTCGGAGAGCACCGCGCAGTTCAGCAGGTGCCTCTCCCACAGCCGAGGTACTTCCCGCGGACCGATGAGCCCTCGCTGCACTCCCGCTTCCGCCAGCAGTTCGGCGTACCGGACCGCGTCCGCGTAGCGATCACCGAATACGTCACGCGCCTGCTCGGGCGCAGGGGGAAGCTCCGCTGCCTCCGTCACGGGGACCGTCCTTCCGTACCGCAAGAGCGCACTGTGCGCTGACACCAGAACAACAGGCTGACAAAGATCGGCCCCGCCTGCGGGCAGACGGGGCCGGAGAAACGTACGTACCGGTTCAGGCAGGCAGCACGACGACGAAGCGCTGGGGTTCTTCGCCCTCGGACTCGCTGCGCAGGCCCGCGGTCTTGACCGCGTCGTGCACGACCTTGCGCTCGAAGGGCGTCATCGGCTTCAGCTTGACGGGCTCACCAGTGCTCTTCGCCTCGGCCGCGGCCTTGGCACCCAGCTCGGAGAGCTCGGCACGCTTCTTGGCGCGGTAGCCGGCGATGTCGAGCATCAGGCGGCTGCGGTCACCGGTCTCGCGGTGCACGGCCAGGCGCGTGAGCTCCTGAAGTGCTTCGAGCACCTCGCCTTCCCGGCCGACGAGCTTCTGCAGGTCGCGGCTGCCGCTGTCGCTGATGATCGAGACAGAGGCACGGTCGGCCTCGACGTCCATGTCGATGTCGCCGTCGAGGTCGGCGATGTCCAGCAGACCTTCCAGGTAGTCCGCCGCGATCTCACCCTCCTGCTCCAGGCGGGTGAGGGTGTCTCCACCCTCGGAGGCGGCGGAGGTGGTGCCTTCCGTCACGGGATGGGCTCCTTCTTACTTCTTGGACGGGGACTTGGGGCGCTGCTGGCCCTTGCGCTGACCGGACTGGGCCTTGCTGCGGCCGCCGGTACCGGGCTTGGGCGCCGCCTTCTTGGCTGCGGCCGCCGGCTTGGCGTCCTCGGGCTCGTCGGACTTGCTGAGCGAGGTCGGCGCGCTCTGCTGCTCGGCGTCGTCGGCGGTCTTCGTGACACCGGACTGGCGCTGGGCCTTGGTCTGGCGCTTGGGCTGCTGGCGCTTGGCGGGAGTCGGCGTACCGTCCTCGGCGGTGGCCACGGCCGAGGCCTCGCCCTTGATCACGGTTCCGTCGGTCTGGGCCGCGAGGCCCTCCTTGTTCAGACCGTTGATGAACTTCCGCTCGTACTCGTTGCGGTCACGGCCCTTGACGACGATCGCCTTGACGATGGCGCGCTCACGCCGGTTGCGGGTCTTGCCGTGGCGCGTGACGTGCTTGAGGAGGCGCTCCAGGTACGCGGCCTGGGCCTTGGAACCCGGGGTCGGGTTGTTGTGGATGACGTACATCTGCTGGCCCATGGTCCACACGTTGGTGGTCAGCCAGTAGACGAGGACACCGACGGGGAAGTTGATGCCGAAGACGGCGAACATGATCGGGAAGATGTACATCAGCATCTTCTGCTGCTGCATGAACGGCGTCTTCACCGTGGTGTCGACGTTCTTCGTCATCAGCTGACGCTGCGTGTAGAACTGCGACAGCGACATCAGGATGATCATGATCGCGGTCACGATGCGGACCGTGGTGATGGAAGCGTCGAGCGCCGACGCCTCGGCCGCGCTGTCCGTGAAGGTCGCGGCCAGCGGGGCGCCGAAGATGTGCGCCTTCTGCGCGCTCTGCAGCAGGCTCTCGTTGATGACACCGATGGTGTCGTTGTTCGCGATGCTGTTGAGCACGTGGTACAGGGCGAAGAAGAACGGAGACTGCGCCAGGATGGGAAGGCACGAGGAGAGCGGGTTGGTGCCCGTCTCCTTGTACAGCTTCATCATCTCTTCGGACTGACGCTGCTTGTCGTTCTTGTAGCGCTCCTGGATCTTCTTCATCTCGGGCTGGAGCGTCTGCATGGCCCGAGTCGCCTTGATCTGCTTCACGAAGAGCGGGATCAGGCAGATCCGGATCAGGATCACCAGGGACACGATGGACAGGCCCCAGGCCCACCCGGTGTCATCGCCGAAGAGGGCGCCGTACACCTT
Source organism: Streptomyces sp. MA5143a (assembly GCF_900290235.1). GTDB lineage: Bacteria > Actinomycetota > Actinomycetes > Streptomycetales > Streptomycetaceae > Streptomyces. The sequence continues at coordinate 149,738 of NZ_OLMK01000026.1, read as the reverse complement.
GTGGAACTGGACGATGACCCAGGAGACGGGTGTCGTGATGAAGCTGAAGAGACTGGCAATCGTGTCCACTAATCATGCTCCTTGGGCATGGGACGGGCTCTCGGCGGCCGGGCCCGAAGGGGTGTGCCCCTCGGTGGCCGGTTCGGCGGCGGAGGACCCGCCCTTGCGTGCGCGCCACGCACCACGCAGCATCTCGTGCCACCGCGGACGCCTGCGCGGCGGGACATGATCCACACCGCCGAGCGACCAGGGGTTGCACCGCAGGATGCGCCAGGCCGTGAGGGCCGTGCCCTTGATCGCACCGTGGCGGTCGATGGCCGTATAGCCGTAGTGGGAGCACGACGGGTAGTACTTGCACACCGGCCCGAGCAGCGGACTGATCGTCCACTGGTACAGCTTGATCAGCGCCAGCAGCGGGTACTTCATCGTGCGCCCCCTCCCAGCAGCCGTCGTATGGCGGCATCCAGGTCTTGGGCCAGTTGTACGTGGTCGGCGTCGCCCGCACCGGGCAGCGCTCGTACGACTACCAGGCTACCGGGGGGAAACTGGGCGACTCGATCGCGCATGAGATGGCGAAGCCTGCGCTTCACCTTGTTGCGGACGACCGAACCGCCGACGGCCTTGCTCACGACGAAACCCGCACGCGTCGGGGGAGCGCTCTCCCCAGGCGCGTGCGGGTCCATGGAACCGCTACGTAGGTGAACGACGAGGTGCGGGCGTCCGGCCCGACGCCCTCGTCGTACCGCGGTCGCGAAGTCCTCGCGCCGCCTCAGCCGGTTCTCGGTGGGCAGCACGACGGCATGACCTGACCGGGATCAGGCGGACAGGCTCGCGCGACCCTTGGCACGACGGTTCGCGAGAATCGCGCGACCGGCACGGGTACGCATCCGAAGACGGAAGCCGTGGGTCTTCGCGCGACGACGGTTGTTCGGCTGGAAGGTGCGCTTGCTCACTCGGGGGCTCCAGTAATAAATCGGTAGTTGCGGGGTGCCGTCCTGGCTGTCACCGTGCGCCCACGAGTAGCTCGTATTAACGCCCGAGTGCACCGCTTTCCGATCACCTGACGCGATCTGTGCCCATCGGAGGCAGGCGGCAGCAGCCATCGACAACTCGACCTGGTTACGGTACGCGCGGCTGCGCCATCCGGTCAAACCAGAGGTCACGGAGGGACACTATCCACAGGCTGGGGACAACAACTTGAACCGTACCGGCCGCCGTGACTACCGTGACGGAACTCCGATTCGTTCCCATTCCTCGGCTGCCGGGTGACCGACCGACCCACCAGACCTGGTCCCGAGCGCACCACCCGAGTTCCATCCCGACCCCCGTCCCAGAACCACACGTTCGTGGGACCTGTGAGAGAGCGTGCCCTGTGGCTGACGTACCTGCCGATCTTGCCGCAGTGTGGCCACGAGTACTGGAACAACTTCTGGGTGAGGGCCGAGGCCAGGGGGTCGAGGTCAAGGACGAGCGCTGGATCAGACGCTGCCAGCCGCTCGCGCTGGTCGCGGACACCGCTCTGCTCGCCGTTCCGAACGAGTTCGCGAAGGGCGTACTCGAAGGTCGGCTCGCACCGATCGTCAGCGAGACCCTGAGCCGGGAGTGCGGCCGCCCGATCCGGATCGCGATCACGGTGGACAGCTCCGTCGGCGAGACGCCGGCGCCTCCGGTCCAGTCCCGCTTCGAGGAGCCCGAGCTCTCCTCGGGCCCGGGGCAGGGCCGCGACTCCTACGACGGCAGGGACATGTACGACGGCGGGCGGGACGCGCGCGGTCCGTACGACGGCCAGAGCTCCTACGACCATCAGAACTCGTACGACGGCCAGGGCCGTGACCCGTACGAGAGCTACGGCCGCCACCGCGCCGACGACCGGGGCACCGGCGGTGCGGGCGACCAGCTGCCGCCGCCGCGCGCGGACCAGCCGCCCACCGGACGCGGTGACCAGCTCCCGACCGCGCGCCCCGCGTATCCGTCGGAGTACCAGCGTCCCGAGCCGGGCGCCTGGCCCCGACCGTCGCAGGACGACTACGGCTGGCAGCAGCAGCGGCTCGGTTTCCCCGAGCGGGACCCGTACGCGTCGCCGTCGTCGGACTACCGTCCGCAGTCGATGGAGCGGCCGCCCTACGACCAGCGCCCGGACTACGACTCGCCGCGCGCCGACTACGACAAGCCCCGCACCGACTACGACCGGCCGGGCGGCGACTACGACCAGCGGCCGGACCGGCGTGAGGTCCCCGAGCCGCCGCCGGGGGGTCCCGGTGCGCACCGGGGCGGTCCGGCCGGCGGTGCGCCCGGTCCCCTGGCCGCGCAGCCGGCGCCCGCGACCGGTCCGGGCGAGCCCACGGCCCGACTGAACCCCAAGTACCTCTTCGACACGTTCGTCATCGGTGCCTCGAACCGCTTCGCGCACGCCGCCGCGGTGGCCGTCGCCGAGGCGCCGGCGAAGGCGTACAACCCCCTTTTCATCTACGGGGAGTCCGGCCTCGGCAAGACGCACCTGCTGCACGCGATCGGGCACTACGCGCGCAGCCTCTACCCGGGCACGCGGGTGCGGTACGTGAGCTCGGAGGAGTTCACCAACGAGTTCATCAACTCCATCCGCGACGGCAAGGGCGACAGCTTTCGCAAGCGCTACCGTGAGATGGACATCCTGCTCGTCGACGACATCCAGTTCCTGGCGGACAAGGAGTCGACGCAGGAGGAGTTCTTCCACACGTTCAACACGCTCCACAACGCGAACAAGCAGATCGTGCTCTCCAGCGACCGGCCGCCGAAGCAGCTGGTCACGCTGGAGGACCGGCTGCGGAACCGCTTCGAGTGGGGGCTGATCACCGACGTCCAGCCGCCCGAGCTGGAGACGCGTATCGCGATCCTCCGCAAGAAGGCGGTGCAGGAGCAGCTCAACGCCCCGCCGGAGGTGCTGGAGTTCATCGCCTCGCGGATCTCGCGCAACATCCGCGAGCTGGAGGGCGCGCTGATCCGGGTGACGGCGTTCGCGTCGCTCAACCGTCAGCCGGTGGACCTCGGGCTGACGGAGATCGTCCTCAAGGATCTGATCCCCGGCGGGGAGAACGCGTCCCCCGAGATCACCGCGACGGCGATCATGGCGGCGACGGCCGACTACTTCGGGCTCACGGTCGAGGACCTGTGCGGCACCTCACGCGGCCGAGCCCTGGTGACCGCCCGCCAGATCGCCATGTATCTGTGCCGTGAGCTGACCGATCTGTCGCTGCCGAAGATCGGCGCGCAGTTCGGCAACCGCGACCACACGACCGTGATGCACGCCGACCGGAAGATCCGCGCGCTGATGGCCGAGCGGCGCTCCATCTACAACCAGGTCACCGAGCTGACGAACCGCATCAAGAACGGCTGAGCCCCAGGCTCTGCCACCCCTCGAAGGGCGCCCCGGGACGAGTTCCCGAGGGCGCCCTTCGACGTTCCCGAGGCCGTTTCGGCGTCTCCAGGAGCCTGGTTCGTCATTCCCAGCGCCCTGGTTCGTCGTTCCCAGGAACCCGTCAGGCGCTTCCCCGGACGCTTCCCGGAGGCTCCCGACCCTTCCCGAGGCACTTCAGCGAGGCTCCCCGAGCCTCCGCAGGGGCTCCGCGGCGCGCGCCGCGCGTCATCGAGTCGTCAGCCGGTGTTCGAATACCTGCCGCGTTACGGCCGTCCTCCACAGATTCGGGGACTTTCTCCCGTCCACACCCTGGGGACCGGGAAGTTATGCAGATCATGTCCACAGGGCAGCCTGGTGAGCGATCATCGGGCCAGGTCAACAGCCTGTGGATTGGTGGACGAAGGATCTCCACAGACTGTGGACGAAGCGAAGATCCACAGACTGTGGACAGACTTGTCCACCGCCAACCCACAGCTTGCGGCCGGTTGTCCCCAGCGATCCCCAGCTTCTCCACATGCCTGTCCACTGTTCGGCAAGGAAACCGGCCTTCTCACCGCGCCGAGTGAAAGGCGTCACACGAAGTTGCCTGGTTGGGCTGTGGGAAAGCCGGGTAAACCTGGGGACGCGGTTGGGGAGAAGTGCCGTCCGGCTGTGCACGGTGTGTGCAGAACTTTCTGTTCTCCACAGACTGGCCTGGTTGTCCACCGCCTCCACCCACAGGCCCGGTGGACAAAATCTCCTGCCTGAGCTGCGCAAACGCGGTTATCCACGGTTTCCACAGGCCCTACTACTACTCCCAACTAGAGAGAGCTGGGAATTCGTTTCGAAGGGGGCCCTGTGCACAACTCGCTCTCGGCTGCCCGACCGCGCCTCGTCACGACTTGACCCCGGAAGGCTCCGAGTGTCAGTGGCGTGCGTCAGACTGTTCCCCGGTGTCCTTCCCCTCACAGGAACCAGCGACACCGCGACAGACGACGAAGCCAGGCAGGCCGAGAAGCGCCGGCAACAGCAGGAGGCGGCAACAGTGAAGATCCGGGTGGAACGCGACGTACTCGCGGAGGCCGTGGCCTGGGCGGCGCGCAGCCTCCCGGCCCGTCCGCCGGCGCCTGTCCTCGCCGGCCTCCTTCTGAAGGCCGAGGAAGGCCAGCTGAGCCTGTCCAGCTTCGACTACGAGGTCTCCGCGCGGGTCTCCGTGGAGGCGGAGGTCGAGGAGGAGGGCACCGTCCTCGTCTCGGGCCGTCTCCTCGCGGACATCTGCCGCGCCCTCCCCAACCGCCCGGTGGAGATCTCCACAGACGGTGTACGGGCGACGGTGGTCTGCGGCTCCTCGAGGTTCACCCTCCACACACTGCCTGTGGAGGAGTACCCGTCCCTGCCGCAGATGCCGAACGCCACTGGCACCGTCCCCGGCGAGGTCTTCGCCTCCGCCGCCGCCCAGGTGGCCATCGCCGCCGGACGTGACGACACGCTGCCCGTCCTCACCGGTGTGCGCATCGAGATCGAGGGCGACACGGTCACCCTGGCCTCCACCGACCGCTACCGCTTCGCGGTCCGCGAGTTCCTGTGGAAGCCGGAGAACCCGGACGCCTCCGCGGTCGCCCTGGTGCCCGCCAAGACGCTCCTGGACACCGCCAAGGCGCTCACGAGCGGCGACAGCGTCATCCTGGCGCTCTCCGGCTCGGGCTCCGGCGAGGGTCTGATCGGTTTCGAGGGCGCCGGACGCCGGACGACCACCCGTCTCCTCGAGGGCGACCTGCCGAAGTACCGCACGCTGTTCCCCACCGAGTTCAACAGCGTGGCCGTGATCGAGACCGCCCCCTTCGTGGAGGCTGTCAAGCGTGTGGCCCTGGTCGCCGAGCGGAACACCCCGGTGCGGCTCAGCTTTGAGCAGGGCGTGCTGACCCTGGAGGCCGGCTCCAGCGACGACGCACAGGCTGTGGAAAGGGTCGACGCGCAGCTGGAGGGCGACGACATCTCGATCGCCTTCAACCCGACGTTCCTGCTGGACGGCCTGAGTGCCATCGACTCCCCGGTCGCCCAGCTGTCCTTCACGACGTCCACCAAGCCCGCGCTGCTCAGCGGCAAGCCGGCGGTGGACGCGGAGGCGGACGAGGCCTACAAGTACCTGATCATGCCGGTGCGGCTCAGCGGCTGACCCGTCGAGAGACCGCTGTCGCCGCCGTCGGGCGGCCGGCGGCCGTCCACAGCGCTGCGGGGCCCGGTGGATCACCGGGCCCTCGGTGTGAAAGCGCAGGTCGGGGCGTACCTATGAGCGGGTATGCCCACAGATGTGCGTGAGCGTCCGGGTTTAGGCTCGTGCATGGGTACGCAGTGCCCTCATGCCACGTCGCAACCTAAGGAACAACTGATGGAGCTCGGTCTCGTCGGCCTCGGCAAGATGGGCGGCAACATGCGCGAGCGGATACGCCGCGCGGGCCACACCGTCATCGGATACGACCGGAACCCGGATCTCGCCGATGTCCACAGCCTCGAAGAGCTTGTGGGCAAGCTCAAGGGCCCCCGCGTCGTGTGGGTGATGGTCCCGGCCGGGGCCGCCACCCAGTCGACCATCGACGAGCTGGCCGAGCTGCTGGAGCCCGGCGACGTCGTCGTGGACGGCGGCAACTCGCGCTGGACGGACGACGAGAAGCACGCCGAGGAGCTGGCGGCCAAGGGCATCGGCTTCGTCGACTGCGGTGTCTCCGGCGGCGTCTGGGGCCTGGAGAACGGCTACGCGCTGATGTACGGAGGCGACGCCGAGAACGTGGCCAAGGTCCAGCCGGTCTTCGACGCGCTGAAGCCCGAGGGCGACTCCGGCGCCGTGCACGCCGGCAAGGTCGGCGCCGGGCACTTCGCGAAGATGGTCCACAACGGCATCGAGTACGCGATGATGCAGGCGTACGCCGAGGGCTGGGAGCTGCTGGAGAAGGTCGACTCCGTCACGGACGTCCGTGAGGTCTTCCGCTCCTGGCAGGAGGGCACGGTCATCCGCTCCTGGCTGCTCGACCTGGCGGTGAACGCCCTCGACGAGGACGAGCACCTGGACGGGCTCCACGGGTACGCGCAGGACTCGGGCGAGGGCCGCTGGACGGTGGAGGCCGCCATCGACCACGCCGTGCCGCTGCCCGCGATCACGGCCTCCCTCTTCGCGCGGTTCGCGTCGCGCCAGGAGGACTCCCCGCAGATGAAGATGGTCGCGGCGCTGCGGAACCAGTTCGGCGGCCACGCGGTCGAGAAGAAGTAACCCGCGCCCCACGGCCCGCAGGGGGCACGAACACCACTACGGTCGACGAGAAGTCATCCACAGGACCGCACTGCGGTCCACAACCCTGGGGGAGGTCGGCACCCGACCATGCACGTCACGCATCTGTCGCTGGCCGACTTCCGCTCGTACGCCCGGGTCGAGGTCCCGCTCGACCCGGGCGTCACCGCGTTCGTCGGCCCCAACGGACAGGGCAAGACGAACCTGGTCGAGGCCGTCGGCTACCTGGCGACCCTCGGCAGCCACCGCGTCTCCTCCGACGCGCCCCTGGTCCGCATGGGCGCCGACCGTGCGGTCATCCGGGCCCAGGTGCGGCAGGGCGAGCGGCAGCAGCTGGTCGAGCTGGAGCTGAACCCCGGCAAGGCCAACCGCGCCCGCATCAACCGGTCGTCGCAGGTCAGGCCGCGCGACGTGCTCGGCATCCTACGAACGGTGCTGTTCGCGCCGGAGGACCTCGCCCTGGTGAAGGGCGACCCCGGTGAGCGGCGGCGCTTCCTCGACGAGCTGATCACCGCGCGGGCGCCGCGCATGGCGGGTGTGCGCTCCGACTACGAGCGGGTCCTCAAGCAGCGCAACACCCTCCTGAAGACGGCCGCCCTGGCCCGCCGCCACGGCGGCCGCAGCATGGACCTGTCCACGCTCGACGTCTGGGACCAGCACCTCGCGCGCGTGGGCGCCGAACTGCTCGCCCAGCGCCAGGACCTGGTCGCCGCCATCCAGCCGCTGGCCGACAAGGCGTACGAGCAGCTCGCCCCCGGCGGCGGCCCCATCGGCCTGGAGTACAAGCCCTCCTCACCGGGGATCGTCGGCCACGCGCGCGAGGAGCTGTACGAGCAGCTGACGGCCGCCCTCACCGAGGTCCGCAAGCAGGAGATCGAGCGCGGCGTCACGCTCGTCGGTCCCCATCGGGACGAACTGGTGCTAAAACTCGGTCAGCTGCCCGCCAAGGGGTACGCCTCCCACGGGGAGTCCTGGTCGTACGCCCTGGCGCTGCGCCTCGCCTCCTACGACCTGTTGCGGGCCGAGGGCAACGAACCGGTGCTGATCCTCGACGACGTCTTCGCCGAGCTGGACGCGCGACGGCGGGAGCGGCTGGCCGAGCTGGTCGCCCCGGGCGAGCAGGTCCTGGTGACCGCCGCGGTCGACGACGACGTGCCCGGCGTACTGACGGGGACGCGGTTCGCCGTGTCCGACGGGACGGTGGAGCGCGTATGAGCGGATCGGAGAGGAACCCGAAAACCCCCGAACCGTCCGGCGTGGACCTCGCCCGCGTGGCGCTGCGCGCCGCCAAGGAGGCCGCACGCGCGCGGGGGGACGCGGCGCAGCAGAAGAGCCAGGCGCGGCGTGGCGGCGGTCTGCGCTCCGGCGCCCGCCGGGACGGCCGGGACCCGATGGCCCTCGGCTCCGCCATCAACCGGCTGATCACCGAGCGGGGCTGGGAGACGCCGGCCGCCGTCGGCGGGGTGATGGGCCGCTGGCCGCAGATCGTCGGCGAGGACCTGGCCCGGCGCTGCGTTCCCGAGCGGTACGACGAGGACGAGCGGGTCCTGCACGTGCGGTGCGACTCCACGGCCTGGGCGACCAACCTGCGCCTGCTCGCCCCGCAGCTGGTCGCCCGGCTCAACGAGGACCTCGGCCACGGCACCGTACAGCTGCTCAAGGTCCACGGCCCCGGTGGTCCCGCCCACCGCTACGGCCCGCTGCGGGCCCCGGGAAGCACCGGTCCCGGCGATACCTACGGGTGACCGTAGTCACATTTTGACGCTCTCCCGGAAGCCGTCTGCCGCCCGGTCGCACCCCCCTGTGATCCCGCGCGCACGGTCGCGTGCGGATGCGAACTCCTACCTGACCCGGGGGTAGCAAAGGGTTGACACCCGGAAGCGCTGAGTGCCTCCGTGAGCCTCTTGGAGCCCCGTTCCGCATATGGGGAGTCGGGAAGGACCGGTTGAGGGCGGCACATGCGGACTCAGGTACCGGCAAACCCCCATCACTGTCGGCGCTACCGGTAGACTGGAAGCGAAACCCGCCCCATTCGTGGGGACCGCTTCGGAAACACTGTGCAACGCTGACAAAGGCTTCCACCGCAACATGCCGCAGCCGCTCCGGCAAACCCGCCGGGAGTCTGGCTTGTGCTGTGCCAGAAAGGGCGCTTCGTGGCCGATTCCGGCAACCCCAACGAGAACATCCCGTCCACCGAGGCCCTGGCCGGAACGGCCGAGGCCTCATCCTCGGCGTACGACGCCAGCGCCATCACCGTCCTCGAAGGGCTGGACGCGGTCCGCAAGCGGCCCGGCATGTACATCGGCTCGACCGGTGAGCGTGGCCTGCACCACCTGGTGCAGGAGGTCGTCGACAACTCCGTCGACGAGGCCCTGGCCGGGCACGCCGACACGATCGACGTGACGATCCTGCCCGACGGCGGCGTGCGCGTCGTGGACAACGGCCGAGGCATCCCCGTGGGCATCGTCCCGTCGGAGGGCAAGCCGGCCGTCGAGGTCGTGCTGACCGTCCTGCACGCGGGCGGCAAGTTCGGCGGCGGAGGCTACGCGGTCTCCGGCGGTCTGCACGGCGTGGGCGTCTCCGTCGTGAACGCCCTGTCGACCAAGGTCGCCGTCGAGGTCAAGACCGACGGCCACCGCTGGACGCAGGACTACAAGCTCGGCGTCCCGACGGCCCCGCTGGCCAAGCACGAGGCCACGGAGGAGCACGGCACCTCGGTGACCTTCTGGGCCGACCCGGACATCTTCGAGACCACCGACTACTCCTTCGAGACGCTGTCGCGGCGCTTCCAGGAGATGGCGTTCCTCAACAAGGGTTTGACGATCAAACTCACTGACGAGCGCGAGTCCGCCAAGGCCACCGCGGGGGCGGACGAGGCCGGCGAGGACGAGAAGCACGAGGTCAAGACGGTCACGTACCACTACGAGGGCGGCATCGTCGACTTCGTGAAGCACCTCAACTCCCGTAAGGGGGACGTGGTGCACCCCTCCGTCGTCGACTTCGAGGCGGAGGACAAGGAGAAGCACCTCTCCGTCGAGATCGCGATGCAGTGGAACAGCGGTTACAGCGAGGGTGTGTACTCCTTCGCCAACATCATCCACACGCATGAGGGCGGCACCCACGAAGAGGGCTTCCGCGCGGCGCTCACCGGTCTGATCAACCGCTACGCGCGAGACAAGAAGCTGCTGCGGGAGAAGGACGACAACCTCACGGGTGACGACATCCGCGAGGGTCTGACGGCGATCATCTCGATCAAGCTGAGCGAGCCGCAGTTCGAGGGCCAGACCAAGACCAAGCTGGGCAACACGGAGGCGAAGACCTTCGTGCAGAAGGTCGTGCACGAGCACCTCACCGACTGGCTGGACCGCAACCCGAACGAGGCCGCGGACATCATCCGCAAGTCGATTCAGGCGGCCACCGCGCGCGTGGCGGCCCGCAAGGCCCGTGACCTCACCCGTCGCAAGGGCCTGCTGGAGACGGCGTCCCTGCCGGGCAAGCTGAGCGACTGCCAGTCGAACGACCCCACCAAGTGCGAGATCTTCATCGTCGAGGGTGACTCCGCCGGCGGATCGGCCAAGTCCGGCCGTAACCCGCAGTACCAGGCGATCCTCCCGATCCGCGGCAAGATCCTCAACGTCGAGAAGGCGCGGATCGACAAGATCCTGCAGAACCAGGAGATCCAGGCGCTGATCTCCGCCTTCGGCACCGGGGTCCACGAGGACTTCGACATCGAGAAGCTTCGCTATCACAAGATCATCCTGATGGCGGACGCCGACGTCGATGGCCAGCACATCAACACCCTGCTGCTGACCTTCCTCTTCCGCTTCATGCGCCCGCTGGTCGAGGCCGGACACGTCTTCCTGTCGCGTCCGCCGCTCTACAAGATCAAGTGGGGCCGGGACGACTTCGAGTACGCCTACTCGGACCGTGAGCGCGACGCCCTGATCGAGCTCGGCCGGCAGAACGGCAAGCGGATCAAGGAAGACTCGATCCAGCGCTTCAAGGGTCTCGGCGAGATGAACGCCGAGGAGCTGCGCATCACGACCATGGACCAGGACCACCGTGTCCTCGGCCAGGTCACGCTCGACGACGCCGCCCAGGCCGACGAGCTGTTCTCGGTGCTCATGGGCGAGGACGTCGAGGCCCGGCGCCAGTTCATCCAGCGCAACGCCAAGGACGTCCGCTTCCTCGACATCTGAGTCGGTCTCAGCTGACCGCACCAGAAAGGATCCCCACCAGCAATGGCCGACGAGAACACCCCCGTCACGCCTGACCCCACCGAGGGCGAGACCACCCTGCGCATCGAGCCCGTCGGGCTCGAAACGGAGATGCAGCGCTCGTACCTGGACTACGCGATGTCCGTCATCGTGTCCCGCGCGCTGCCCGACGTACGCGACGGTCTCAAGCCCGTCCACCGCCGTGTCCTGTACGCCATGTACGACGGGGGCTACCGGCCCGAGAAGGGCTTCTACAAGTGCGCCCGCGTCGTCGGCGACGTGATGGGCAACTACCACCCCCACGGCGACTCCTCGATCTACGACGCGCTGGTCCGCCTCGCGCAGCCGTGGTCGATGCGCATGCCGCTGGTGGACTCCAACGGCAACTTCGGCTCGCCGGGCAACGACCCGGCGGCGGCCATGCGCTACACCGAGTGCAAGATGGCGCCGCTGTCGATGGAGATGGTCCGTGACATCGACGAGGAGACCGTCGACTTCACGGACAACTACGACGGCCGCTCCCAGGAGCCGACCGTCCTGCCGGCCCGCTTCCCGAACCTGCTGATCAACGGCTCGGCCGGTATCGCGGTCGGCATGGCCACCAACATCCCGCCGCACAACCTCCGCGAGGTCGCGGCCGGCGCGCAGTGGTACCTGGAGAACCCGGAGGCCTCCCACGAGGAGCTCCTGGACGCCCTGATCGAGCGCATCAAGGGCCCCGACTTCCCGACCGGCGCCCTGGTCGTCGGCCGCAAGGGCATCGAGGAGGCGTACCGCACGGGCCGCGGCTCCATCACGATGCGCGCGGTCGTCGAGGTCGAGGAGATCCAGAACCGCCAGTGCCTGGTGGTCACGGAACTGCCGTACCAGGTCAACCCGGACAACCTCGCGCAGAAGATCGCCGACCTAGTCAAGGACGGCAAGATCGGCGGCATCGCCGACGTCCGTGACGAGACGTCCTCCCGCACGGGCCAGCGCCTGGTCATCGTGCTGAAGCGGGACGCGGTCGCCAAGGTCGTGCTGAACAACCTGTACAAGCACACCGACCTGCAGACGAACTTCGGTGCCAACATGCTGGCGCTGGTCGACGGCGTGCCCCGCACGCTCTCCCTGGACGCGTTCATCCGCCACTGGGTGACGCACCAGATCGAGGTCATCGTCCGCCGTACGAAGTTCCGGCTGCGCAAGGCCGAGGAGCGCGCGCACATCCTGCGTGGTCTGCTGAAGGCCCTGGACGCCATCGACGAGGTCATCGCGCTGATCCGGCGCAGCGACACCGTCGACATCGCGCGCACGGGCCTGATGGAGCTCCTGGAGATCGACGAGATCCAGGCCAACGCCATCCTCGAGATGCAGCTGCGCCGACTGGCCGCCCTGGAGCGTCAGAAGATCCTCCAGGAGCACGCCGAACTCCAGGCGAAGATCAACGAGTACAACGAGATCCTCGCGTCGCCGGTCCGCCAGCGCGGGATCGTCAGCGCCGAACTCGCCGCGATCGTCGAGAAGTACGGCGACGACCGCAAGACGATGCTGGTCCCCTACGACGGCGACATGTCCATCGAGGACCTCATCGCCGAGGAGGACATCGTCGTCACGGTCACCCGCGGCGGCTACGTCAAGCGCACCAAGGCCGACGACTACCGGGCGCAGAAGCGCGGCGGCAAGGGCGTACGCGGCGCGAAGCTCAAGGAAGACGACATCGTCGACCACTTCTTCGTGTCCACGACCCACCACTGGCTGCTGTTCTTCACCAACAAGGGCCGTGTGTACCGGGCCAAGGCCTACGAGCTGCCGGACGCGGGACGTGACGCGCGTGGACAGCACGTCGCCAACCTGTTGGCCTTCCAGCCGGACGAGGCGATCGCGGAGATCCTCGCGATCCGCGACTACGAGGCCACGCCGTACCTGGTGCTCGCCACCAAGGGCGGTCTTGTGAAGAAGACGCCTCTGAAGGATTACGATTCGCCCCGTTCCGGCGGCGTCATCGCGATCAACCTCCGTGAGAAGGAGGACGGTTCCGACGACGAACTGATCGGAGCCGAACTCGTATCGGCAGAGGATGACATCCTTCTGATCAGCAAGAAGGCACAGTCGATCCGCTTCACGGCGACCGACGACGCGCTGCGGCCCATGGGCCGTGCGACCTCGGGTGTCAAGGGCATGAGTTTCCGTGAGGGAGACGAGCTGCTCTCGATGAATGTTGTTCGACCCGGTACGTTCGTGTTCACTGCCACAGACGGCGGGTACGCGAAGCGGACCGCCGTCGACGAGTACCGCGTTCAGGGTCGCGGCGGCCTCGGCATCAAGGCCGCCAAGATCGTGGAGGACCGCGGTTCGCTCGTCGGCGCGCTGGTGGTCGAGGAGACCGACGAGATCCTCGCCATCACGCTGTCGGGCGGTGTGATTCGTACGCGGGTCAATGAGATCAGGGAAACCGGCCGTGACACCATGGGCGTCCAACTGATCAACCTGGGCAAGCGCGATGCCGTGGTCGGTATCGCCCGTAACGCCGAGGCGGGACGTGAGGCGGAGGAGGTCGACGGCGAGGTCGCCGTCGACGAGACCGCCGAGGGCGTCGCGACGATCGGCACGGACGAGGGTGAGGCGCCCTCGGCCGAGTAGCACGAGGAGTGAGTCAGCGTGAGCGGAGCCACGGGCGCCGGATCGTCCGGTAGTTCGTCCGGCACTTCGACCGGTGCGGAAACGGACGGCGGCGGCCGTGGCTCCGCCGCGCGTGCGATGGACACGCACACGACGCAACTGAAGGCGATCAAGCCGGACCCGACCGATTCGGCTTCGCCTTCGTCCTCACCCTCGTCCGAGAAGCATGGATCGCAGGGGGGAACTGTGACGGACACGAGGGGGGCGCAGGCGAAGCCGCCGGCGCCGGGGACCCCGCCCGCGGCGCCGGGCGGGCGCCAGACGTCGGCGCAGGCCCAGCCGCCAGCGCAGGCCGCGCGTTCGGCACAGGCCGCGGGCTCGGCGCTGCCGGGCGAGCGCGGTCCGCAGCAGCAGACGGGGCCGTACCACCCGCCGCAGGCGTACCAGGCGGCGCCGGGCGAGAGCGCCTCGCGCAAGCCGCGTACGGGGGCCGGCACGGTGCCGCGTACCCGCAAGGCGCGGCTCCGGGTGGCCAAGGCCGACCCGTGGTCGGTGATGAAGGTGAGCTTCCTGCTCTCCATCGCCCTCGGCATCTGCACGATCGTCGCGGCCGCGGTGCTGTGGATGGTCATGAACGCGATGGGCGTCTTCTCCACGGTCGGCGCGACCATCTCCGAGGCCACCGGCTCGAACGAGTCCAACGGCTTCGATCTGCAGTCGTTCCTGTCGCTGCCCAACGTGCTGATCTTCACGGCGATCATCGCGGTCATCGACGTCGTCCTCGCCACCGCCCTCGCGACGCTCGGCGCGTTCATCTACAACCTCTCCGCCGGTTTCGTCGGCGGCATCGAGCTGACGCTGGCCGAGGACGAGTAGGGGCGACGGGGCCCTGAGACGGAGCCCTCTGCGGGGTGTCCCACCGCTTCGCGGTCCCTCCCCGGGTATCGATTTTGGGACTGCCCACGTCGTGCGCTAATCTTCAGGAGTCAGCGCGCGGGACACACACCGCAGAGCGCGGCGGGGCTATAGCTCAGTTGGTTAGAGCGCATCCCTGATAAGGATGAGGCCACAGGTTCAAATCCTGTTAGCCCCACACGCGAAAAGACCCCCAGTCGGAAACGGCTGGGGGTCTTTGGCGTTGCCGGCTGACTTCAGCAGGGGCAGGGGGCCGCGGCCGGCACCGGGCTGGACTTTGTGAGCTGACGGCCGTGATGGGCGGGTTCTCGGGCGCGGGCTGCTGCTGCTCACCGCCGCGGTCTGAACGGCTCTGCACGGCAGAAGCCCCCGGCCGGGAGCCGGGGGCCTCGTCTTGGTCTGGGGCGTCGTACGCAGGATCGCCGTGGTGTACGGGTGGACGCGGCAGGTCGCGGGCTTCGCGGTCGTGGGCGGTCGCGATGTCCGCGGTCCGTGGATCAGCGCTGAAGGCGGGTGAGGGGGTCGTTCGGCGCGGGAGGGGCTTCAGGAGCGGCCGGCGGGACCGTGAGGGCCGACGTCGCGTCCGGAGGGCTGTCCAGGGCCGTGAGGTGGCGGCAGGAGGGCGAGGAGCCGTGTGCCTCCGCGCGGATGCGCTGCTTCATCGTCGGTGGCAGGGCGCGATCGCGAGGGCGGGAGACGAGGGGCAGGTCCGCGATCGTCGGGCGGGCCGCGCAGTTGCGGTGGGTCTCGGGCTGCGGTACCGCGGCGGCCGCCGTGGCTGTGATGAGTCCGAGCGCCGTGCACAGCGCGAGGAAGGCGGTGACGATGGTGGTCCACAGCTTCATGACCTTGTTCTGGGCCATGGCCCCTCACTTTCGGGTCGGGCGATTTGCGTACTTTCCTCATGATGTGTATGTGGGCCGCGAAGTGGGGGACCGACGCCCATGGCGCGTCGATCTTCAGATCAACACCACTCGGATGGGCGCAAGGGGGTGCGAGAGTTCCCCGGAGCTGCGATGTCGTACGGGAAACCGGTCCGATGAACCTGCGATAGGAACGGCGACGTCCGGTTCTACTGGGGTCTTCCGGCCGGGAGTTGAGGGGCCGACGCAGGTCACCGATCGATATCGGTCGGTGTGTATAGTCGGGCGCCAGAGGTCCCCTACGTCAAGGAAAGACGAGGTCGCGCGGTGAAGAAGCTTCTCCTGGTCGCACTGGCCGCCATCGGCGGGCTCCTCGTGTACCGCCAGATCCAGGCGGATCGCGCCGAGCAGGATCTGTGGACGGAGGCGACTGACTCCGTGCCCACGGGTTCGTGAACATCGACATCAGTCTCAGAGCAGACCCCGGCCGTATTCGCGGCCGGGGTTTTGTGTGTCCTGGGTCCGTCGTCCCAGGCCCGCGGAAGCCGACAGGGGTACCTGCGCTTCACTGCCGCGAATGATTCGCTTGCAACAGCGAAACGGTGCTCTGTCAAGAGCGCGATTTCGGCCGCTCGTCCCCGAGAAGGCGCGCATCTGTGCGGAGGGAACGGCAGGATGGGCGCGTTCGGGGCTACGACGAGGGGTGGCGCGTGATGGGGCGGCGCACGGTCTGGGGGCGCACTGCGGCAGCCGTGGGAGCGGCCCTGCTCATGACCATGGCACAGCCCGTTCCCGCCCTGGCGGCCGACGAGCCGACGCCGTACTCCTACGCCGAGGACGCCACGACGGTCGACGGCTCGACGGGCACCACACAAGCGGTGCGGCTGACGCCGGGCAGGACCTACCGCAGTGCCATCGGCCCCGGCGAGAAGCTCTACTACCGCCTCGACCTCGACGCCGTCGCCAACGCGTACGTCTCGGGCACCGCCGTACCCGCGGCAGGGGCGAGCGTCGCCTCCTCCGACGGGCTGAGGGTCTCCATCGAGGACGTCGACGCCCACCGCTGCTCGTACGGGAACGCCCGCTTCGGCCCCACGCGCAGCGCCCACCCCGTCACCGCCTCAGCCTCGCGTGAGATCGGCACCGACGAGTACATGTGCCAGGCGGCCGGGGCGTACTACCTCGTCGTCGAGCGCGTCGGTCCCAGCACGTCGTCCGGTACCTCGTCAGGTCTGTCATCGGGTGCATCGGGTACGTCGGGTGCGTCGGGTGCGTCGGCGGGTGGATCCTCGGGGGCCGGTGGGCGGAGGGCCGGGCAGGAGTGGGGGCTCGAACTCGGCTACGCGTGGGAGCCCGCCGTGAAGAAGGGCGGCTCGACAGACGCACCCGAGACCTGGGACTCGGCGTCGCCCGAACCCCTGCGCGGGGATCCCGAGCGCCGACGCGGGGGGAGCGGTTTCGCCTCGGCCGGCCCTCTGGCGCAGGGAATCTGGCAGGACGAGGCCGGGATCAAGGCCGGGGAGACGCGCTACTACAAGGTCCCCGTCGACTGGGGGCAGCAGCTCCACGCCACCGCTGAGCTGGGCAGCACGACCGGCGGCGAAGGGTACGTCGGCAACGCGCTGGTCATGTCGCTGTACAACCCGGCGCGGGGGCTCGTGGACGACGCGCTCGTCAACTACGGCGGTGAGCAGCGCTCCGCCGCCCTCGACCCGCTCCCCCCGGTCGCCTACGACAACCGCTACTCCCTCGACGACGAGGTCAGCGGAATGCGGTTCGCCGGCTGGTACTACCTGGCGGTTCACCTCGGCTCGGCGGTGGCCGAGCGCTTCGGCGAGAAGCCGATCGGGCTGACCCTGCGGATACGGGTGTCCGGTCGGGCCGAGTCCGGGCCCGGGTACCTGGGTCCGGCCGAGCCGCGCGGGGCCTTCGAGGTCACCGACCAGGACCGGGAGGCCGCCGAGACGGGCACGGGGACGGGGGACACGCTGGAAGGGGCTGGAGAGGCGGGGAGTTCCGGCGGCGAGGAGAGCGCCGGTGGTTCGGGCGGGTCCACGATCAGCGGGGGCAGGCGGCTCGCCATGACGGCGGTCGCCGCCGGCGGGATCGGCACGGGGAGCCTGCTGGTGCTGGCGCTGCTGCTGTGGACGCTCGTGGCACGCCGTCGGGCGGCGGCGGTGCGGCCCGCGGCACCGTCGGGTGGAGCCCGCGCCTCGCGGCGGGGGCGGCACGGGTCGTCGCGGGGGCGGTAGCGCCGGCGGGTGGGGGAGGTGGCGGGGCAGCCGGTCCCTGGCCGAGGGTCAGAGCTGGCCCAGTGCCCAGAACCCCACCGCGAAGCAGGCCATGGCGAGCAGCAGGACGGGGATGACCACCTTCATGGGTGGGCCGGGGCGGCGCCGCGTATTCGCCCTCGATCGGCGTGGAACCTGCGACGGCTGAGCGGTGTATGAACCAGTAGAGGCGTACGCGGGCTGGTGCACCGCTGGAGTCGAGACCTGAGAGGGGTCCAGGGGCGGTTGCGGCTGGGGGGAGGGCACATGCGTGGGTTCGTGGAGCTGCGGGGTACGCAGGGGCGTCCCGGTCGTGGGAGTGGCCTGCTGATTCAGCTGGTGCTGGGAGTAGCCGGGAGCGTGGTGCGGTGGCTCCGTGTGCCGTGGCTCCATGTGCGGCGGTTCCGCACGCTGTGGCTCCGCGTACTGCGGCTCCGTCTCGCGCGGCGGAGCGTGGGTGGCCAGCACCTGCGGTGGCGGCAGATGGAAGCTACCGGTGTCCGACATGGTGGGCGGCGGTGGCCCGGGGGCGCGCTCGGGTCGCGGCGGGGCGGGCTCGGGGCGAGGCGGTGCAGGGTCGGTGAGCGCCGGTATGGGGTCGGACTGCGGTGGTACGGCGACGGGGGGCGGCTCGGGGGCCGCTTGGTCTCCGAGCTCCGCAGAGGGGGAGCCCGCACCCTGATACCACTGCCCTGTGCCTGTGCCTGTGCCTGTGCCTGTGCCTGTGCCTGGGCCTGTGCCTAGGCCTGTGCCTGTGCCTGGGCTCGTGCCTGAGCTGGTCCCGGGCGGCGCTGATGGGGGCATCGGCGGCGGCGATGCGGCACCGGGGCGCGGAGGTTGAGGCGACGGGGAGCCGTTGGGTGGGGCCGGAGGTAGGTCCCCTGCGCCGGGCTGCGCGAGCGAGCCCTGGGACGGTGTGGCCTCAGGCAGCTGAGCCGGAAGCGGCGGAGCGGAGGGAGGGGGCGTGGAGGGAGGGGGAGGCGTCATGTCGACACCGGACGGCGAAGAGGCGGACCAGCCCAGCGAGTTGGAAGGAGCAGCAGCGCCTGAACGAGGAGCATGCGAACTCGGCGGCAGGATCCCCGGACCCGGCGAGCCTTCCGCTCCCGGCGGCGGGCCGCCCACAACAGGGGCATTCGCGCTGACCCGAGAAGAGCCCGTCCCTCGCCCAGACCTCGACGAGGACGTGGTGCCCGTGCTCGTCCCGCTCACGTCCAGCCCTGACGCTCGCTGCAAAGGGCCTTCCGAGCCGAACCCCACTGGAAGCGGGCCGAGTTGGTCGAACACCTCCACCAGCTCGTCGTCGGGGCCGGTCTCGGGGAGCAGCTCGGTGGCGGCGGCGAGGGCCTTGCGCGCACCCGTGGCGGTACGGAAGCGGGCATGGGGATCGGGCTGGAGCAGTGTGGCGATGACCTGCCACAGAGGCTCCGGGATGCCCCTGGGGGCCTTGGGTGTGCCGTGGGCTGCGAAGTGTTCGATGAGCGCCTTGGAGTCGGGTTTGGCGCCCTCCAGGAGGTACAGGGCGACGAGGCCCACCGCGAAGAGGTCGGCGGGGAAGTCGGGGTCCGCACCCAGCATCTGCTCGGGGGCGAAGTAACCCGGCGTGCCCACGACGTAGTTGGTCTCGGTCAGCCGGGGCTCGCCCAGACGCATGGCTATGCCGAAGTCGGACAGGCGAAGACGTGGCCTTGCGGTGCCGGTGGCCTCCAGCAGCACATTGGCGGGCTTGATGTCGCGGTGGATGACGCCTTCCGCGTGCACGGCGGCGAGGCCGGACAGCAACTGGTCGAGCAGGAGGCAGACGAAGGCAGGAGGAAGAGGGCCGTAGTCGTTGACGAGATTGACCAGAGAGCCTCCGGCGACCAGGTCCATGGTGAACAGGACCTTGTCGTCATCGGCGGCCCAGCTGGCGGGCGCGAGCACGTGAGGGTGGTCGATCCGCACGGCCTGCTCACGGACGAAGCGGAGCAGAGCGTGCGCGTCGCGCTGCTGCAGGACCTTGGCGGCCACGTACCGGCGGCGTCGGTGGTCCCAGGTGCGCCAGACCGCGCCGACTCCCCCGCGTCCGATCGGGTCGACCAGCTCGTACCGGCCGGCGAAGACCTCACCCATGGTTGTGCGTCGTTCCCCCTTCGGCTCCCCCCTTGGCTGCCCGTCGGCGGAGGACACGGCTTCCGAGCCGTCCTCCGCAGAGCCGGCTTCTGCCTACCGGTTTCCCACGGAGCTCGTTTCCGTACCTCTGTCCCCCAACCGCATTGTGTGGCCCGTCCCCTCAGCCCCCTCCGCAGCCTCTGCCTGGCTTGGTCGTCTGCCTCTCCGGAGCGTCGTCTGCCTCTCCGGAGCTCTGCCTCGGCCCGCCCTTCCGGCGGCCCGGTCCGTTGCCTCTCGGCTCTCGTCGAGCCTACGTCCGCGTCTTCGTGACGTCGGTGCTGGTGGTCCGTTCAGCCTGAGCCTCCAGCCTGCGTCACTCGTTCCTTCAGCCTGCGCCACTGGTCCCCCGCTCAGGCCGCGGCCCGGTCGCCGACCCCGTCTCGGTGACCGGGCCTCGATCTCAGTTCTGGTGGGACTGGTAGTGGGTCACCGCGTCCGAGGTGCGGCCCGCGCCGTACACCCGGAGGAACTCTGCCAGTTCGGGGTGGGTCGGGGCGAGGGTGTCCGCCGCCTCGATGATGTCGCCCGCGGCCGCCACCGAGCGCAGCAGTGACTGGATCTCGCGGACGACCCGCTTGACCGTCGGCGCCCCGGAACTCGTCGTCGACTGCGTGGTGTTGCTGAGCACAGATCCCCCCTGCGACTTCTTGATCTCGTCCATGCGCTCGGTCGCCTCGGCGGCGCTCACGCTGCCGTCCGCGACCTGTCCCGCCAGGTCCTGCAGCAGCTGCACCCGCTGAACCACGGCCGGGTTACCGATCTTGGCCCGCTGACCGCTCATCAGCTGCGACAGCATCGGAGCGGAAAGGCCAAGTACCCCCGCGAGACGAGCCTGGTTGAGGCCCAGATCCTCGATGAGCCTACGGAAGAGCGCCCCCAGTGGCTCTCCGTACCAGTTCCGCTGCAGCTCCCGGGCTCTTGCGGTCGCTTCCTGCTGTGCGGCGTCCATTGCGTCTCCCCATCGCTTCCCCAAAAACTGCGGTTCGCTGTAGCGAACCACGACGAGCATCTTACGGAGAGTGGTCGTTCACGGGGACCCCCAATCTTTTTGCGAGATACCGGGGGTGACCCGGTACTCTGGTCTGCGGCGCCACCCGGTGGTCGGTACTTCCGGGCGGACGCTTCCCTTCCGGGGCCTTAGCTCAGTTGGTAGAGCGCTGTCTTTGCATGGCAGATGTCAGGGGTTCGACTCCCCTAGGCTCCACAGCGGATGGACCGGGCCGGACGTCAGAAGACGTCCGGCCCGGTCTCTTTTCTGTGATCCCGCGTTAGCCCGTCCCGTGGCGCTCCAAGGGAGCCGCGTCGCGATCGCGATCTGTGCACTGGATGAGCGAACTGCCTCTGTAGCCGTGCGACGGGGCAAGGCGCCTGTCGGCGTGCGCATATGCGAAAACCATGGTCTACGTCACAGGAATGCCGGGCCGAAGGTGGCTATCACTCTTTGCAATCGGACGTGTGCATTCCGGTTTTGGCTCTCGACGGTCCGCACCCAGGTGTGTTTCCGCGTGTTTCACGTGAAACAGCCCTGTGGGCCGGAAGACCGTCAAGTCTTCCGGCCCACAGGGCTGTTGAAGGCGCCGCGCCTCAGGCGAACTGGGGCGTGGCGGGCACACTCGTGTCAGCCGCGGACCAAGGTCCCCGGCTTCCGGACTCCACGGTGGCACCCGTCGGCTTCCGCGGTGGCGCCACCGGCTTAGATCACAGCACCGCCAGTGCGTCGGCGGCGCTCGCGCGTCTCAGCGGCGGTCGTCGCGGTTCGCCGCTTCGTCCTCGGCCTGCTTGGCCTCGACCTCGGGGTCGAGGACGGACTCGTCACCGCCGCCCACGGAGGACAGTCGCCCGGGCTCGGAGACCTCGGTGGCGGCGGGGGGCTCGACCAACCAGTCGGGGTTGGCCTGCTTGTCCCACCACTTCCAGGCGGCGAACGCGCCGCCCGCGAGGACGCCGATCACGGCCACGCCCTTGAAGACGCGGCCGGCCCTGGCGCGACGCTGCTGCTTGCGGACGAGCCTCTGGATCTGCTCGGGCGACACCTGTCCGCGCAGCGCGGACAGTGCCGCCACGCTCCGGGCCGTGGCCTCCTCCCGCATGGGGCCGGCAGCGGCCACTGCCTGCTCGAGTCGCGGGCGGGAGTAGTCGGCGGCCTGGCGGGCCGCCTTCCGAGTGCGCACGGCGGCCTCATGGGCCGCACTGTCGATCTTCGGCGGTACGTGCGTGCGTGCCTGTTCCAGACGCGGGACGACAAGGGCGCCGTACTGGACGCGTGCCTGTTCCGCGGCCTGCGACACCTTGGGCGCCATCTTCACGCGCGCCTCGTGTGCGTAGTGCGAGGCCTTTTCCTTGGCCGTGTCGGCGTAGGGCGCCACCACTTCCGCGGCGTGCAGCACGCTTTCCTTCGCCGAACCGGTCGCGGCGCGCACGCTGTCGATGCGGGTCACGGGATCCTCCTCCTCGGTGGCGTACGGTATTTCGACTTTCCACCCTTTTGGCGATCATGCCTCTCGAAACGCTCTGAGGCATGTGAGGGCGGGCATCCGGGTCATGCGAGCCGGCTCCGCGCGGTCAGGAAGCCGGGAACCGTTCGCGATCCGGTGCTGTGCAATTGCGGATGAATACGGGGCAACGGGAGCTTGTCCACGACAGTGCCGACAATGCCACGGATCGTCGCCAAGCGCGCCGATACCGTCGGTACTCGACCCGTTTTCGGTGCGCATGCCGGACGAGGGCGTGGCCGTCGGGCGACTCCGGGCGCCGTCCGTGCGAGGATCGGGGGAGTCACAGAGGACAACGGAAGGCAGATCGTGGCTGAGCAGCTGTACGCCACCCTGAAGACAAACCACGGCGACATCGAGGTGCGGCTGCTGCCGAACCACGCGCCCCAGACGGTCAAGAACTTCGTCGAGCTCGCCAAGGGCGAGCGTGAGTGGACCCACCCGGCGACCGGCCAGAAGTCCACGGACAAGCTCTACGACGGCACGGTCTTCCACCGGGTGATCAGCGGATTCATGATCCAGGGCGGTGACCCGCTGGGCAACGGCACCGGCGGCCCCGGCTACCAGTTCGGGGACGAGTTCCACCCGGACCTCGCATTCGACAAGCCCTACCTCCTGGCCATGGCCAACGCCGGTCCGGGCACCAACGGCTCGCAGTTCTTCATCACCGTCTCCCCGACGGCGTGGCTGAACCGCAAGCACACGATCTTCGGTGAGGTCGTCGACGCGGCCAGCCAGAAGGTCATCGACTCCATCGCGACCACCCAGACCAACCCGCGCACCGACCGCCCGGTCAAGGACGTCGTCATCGAGTCGGTCGTCGTCGAGACGCGCCAGGGCTGAGCCGCCCGAAGGTCCGCCACGCGGGCCCGGGGGCCTCAGGGGCGCCCATGTGCGCCGGAGCCGAAATGGTTCGCAAGGTCCCCAAGGGAACCATTCGCCCCGCTCATCCGTATGGATGGGCGGGGCCGATGTGTTCCACACACGAGACGGAGGGGACCGATGGACCAGGTGCCGAGCAGCCCGCAGGACGCGCAGAGCCTGCCCACCTGCTATCGGCACCCGGACCGAGAGACGGGCATCCGCTGCACCCGGTGCGAACGCCCCATCTGCCCCGAGTGCATGGTCAGCGCCTCCGTCGGCTTCCAGTGCCCGGACTGCGTCCGCAACGGCTCGGGCACGAGCCACGCGCCCTCCGCCTCCCAACCCCGCACCCTCGCGGGCGGCACCGTCAGCGCCGATCCCCGGCTCCTCACCAAGATCCTCATCGGCGTGAACCTGCTGCTGTTCCTGGTGCAGATGTCCCTGGGCGACCGCTTCACCGACCGGTTCTACCTCGTCGCGCGGGAGTGGGTCCCGGAGCTCGGGTTCCAGGGCATCGCCGAGGGCCAGTGGTACCGGCTGGTGACGTCGATGTTCCTGCACAGCACCGGGGTCACGCACATCCTGTTCAACATGCTCAGCCTCTGGTGGATCGGCGGCCCTCTGGAGGCGGCGCTGGGCCGTGCCCGCTATCTGACGCTCTACTTCGTCTCCGGCCTCGCCGGCAGTGCCCTCACCTACCTGCTGGCCGCGCCGGACCAGCCCTCCCTCGGTGCGTCCGGCGCGATCTTCGGTCTCTTCGGTGCGACCGGCGTCCTCATGCGGCATCTCAACTACGACATGCGGCCGCTGGTCATCCTGCTGGTGATCAACCTGATCTTCACGTTCAGCCCGTTCTTCAACATCTCGTGGCAGGCCCATGTGGGCGGCCTCGTCGCCGGTGTCGTGGTCGGCTACGCGATGGTGCACGCTCCTAGGGAGCGGCGGTCACTGATCCAGTTCGGGGTGTGCGCCCTGGTCCTGGCGGCCGTCGTGATCATGACTGTGGTCAGGACCGCCCAGCTCACCTGATCAGCCCTGATGCGCCGGTGAGCGGGCACTCGGACAGTGCTGCTACAGCACTGTTGTCCACAGACCGTGGCGGATCTTGTGCATAGGGTGCGGGAACAGCTGTGCCCCCTGTCGCTCACCTGCGTTTTCGCAGGTCAGGCAGGGGGCGAACATGCTTGCGGGGGTGACGGATCAGTCATACCGGCGTCAACGCCCGATGGGTTATCCACAGATCGTCGTTCTTTTTCCCCACTGTGGAAAACGCCTGTGGATAACTCCGTGGATAGCTCTGGGGAGGGCTGGTCACACGGGTGTGGAAGGTGCTACTTCCACTGGGTCGAGACACCGAATCCGGCGGCGATGAAGCCGAAGCCCACCACGATGTTCCAGTTGCCGAGGGAATCGATGGGCAGCGAGCCGTCGGTCACATAGAAGATGACGATCCAGGCCAGGCCGAGGAGGAACATGGCCAGCATGACGGGAGCCACCCAGCCACGGCTGTTCAGCTTGATGGCTGTGGCCTGCTTCGACGGCGGCGGCGTGTAGTCGGCCTTCTTGCGGATACGTGACTTCGGCACGAGGGTCTCTCCTGTCGATGCGCTGCGTGGCCGCGCAGGGAACGGGGCGGGCTCCGGGGCAGCGTACAAGGGGACACTGAATGCTCCCCCGGGCGTCCGTTAGCGTAGTGCTTCCGCGCCGCCTAAGGAGATAAGGGTACGTTGAGCAATTCAGCCGACTCCCCCGAGGCCGGTTCCGGCGACTCCTCCGGGCCGGGTGCCGGGACCGCCGGGACCACCGAGTCCGACGGCTCCTCGCCCCTCGCGACCGGTGACGCCTCCGCCCGGGGCGGTGTCCGGCCCGTACGCGTGCTCACCGTGGGAGTCTTCGCCCTCGCCGGGCTCATCTTCTTCACCAGCTTCGACACGGCCAAGGGCACGAACATCCGCACGGACGCCTCGTTGCTCAAGCTCTCCGACCTGATCCAGGAGCGCAGCCACAAGAACGGCCAGCTCGACGAGTCGAACGGAGTGCTCCGGGACGACGTCGAGGCCCTCGCCGAGCGGGACGACGGCAGCACCGAGGCCGAGGACGCCCGGCTCACGGCGCTGGAGAAGAACGCCGGCACCCAGCGGCTCAAGGGCCAGGCCATCACCGTCACCCTCAACGACGCCCCGCCGAACGCCACCGCCAAGCTTCCCGGCTACCCCGAGCCACAGCCCGACTACCTGGTCATCCACCAGCAGGACCTGCAGGCCGTGGTGAACGCCCTGTGGCTGGGCGGCGCCAAGGGCATCAAGGTCATGGACCAGCGGCTCATCTCCACCAGCGCCGTGCGATGCGTCGGCAACACCCTGATCCTCCAGGGCCGCGTCTACTCACCGCCGTACAAGATCCAGGCGGTCGGTGACCCTGAGAAGCTCCAGAAGGCGCTCGCCGAGAGCAAGGCGATCCAGAACTACATGGTGTACGTCAACGTCTACGGACTCGGCTGGAAAGTCACCGAGGACGGGCCGGTGACTCTGCCCGGCTACTCGGGCACAGTGGATCTGCAGTACGCCAAGCCCGTGGAGTAGAGGCCCGTAACGGCAGCCGGGGGACCTGTGTCGGTGCGTGTGATCGTCAGGACCGTCAGCGAACTCTGCATCACCGTCGGCACCTTGATCGTGCTCTTCGTCGTCTATGTGCTCTTCTGGACCGGCGTGAAGGCCGACACCGAGATGGACCGCCAGGTCGGCCTGCTCCAGGACCAGTGGGCCAGGCAACCGGTGCGACCGACCACCGCGGCGGGGACCACGGCGAGTCCGAAGCCGCCCGCGCCGTACACGGAGGCGAAACCCTTCGCTCTCATGTACATCCCGCGTCTTGGTTCCACGTGGAACAAGCCCGTGCTGGAGGGCACCAGGACCAGCACCTTGAAGAAAGGGCTCGGGCACTACGCGAACACCGCTCAGCTGGGACAGAAGGGAAACTTCGCGGTCGCCGGCCATCGCCGCACGTATGGCGATCCCTTCAAAGATTTTCCCAAGCTGCGGGCCGGGGACGCGGTGGTCCTGACCGACGGCGCCCACTGGTACACGTACGTCATCGACAAGGGTCCTTATCGGACATTGCCCGCCGACGTCCAGGTCATCGACCCCGTGCCGAAGAAATCGGGCTACACGCGCGCGGGGCGCTATCTGACGTTGACGACCTGCGACCCGGAGTGGGGCCACAGCCATCGGCTCATCGTGTGGGGCCATCTCGAATCCACGAAGCCTGTGGAGTCAGGGAAACCTGAGGCGCTACGCCGTTAGTCTGGTGGCGGTACGGCGTGAATCCGGTGCCGTGGTGTGAAGGAAGGGACGGCATGTACGGCTGGATCTGGCGGCATCTGCCCGGCAATGTCTGGGTGAAGGCGCTGCTTTCCCTCGTGCTCACGCTGACCGTCGTCTACGTCCTCTTCCAGTACGTCTTTCCTTGGGCGGAGCCCCTGCTGCCCTTCAACGATGTGACGGTGAACGACCAGTGAGTGCCGCCCGACCCGCCCGCATCCTCGTCGTCGACAACTACGACAGCTTCGTCTTCAACCTGGTCCAGTACCTGTACCAGCTGGGCGCTGAGTGCGAGGTGTTGCGCAACGACGAGGTGGCGACCGCGCACGCCCAGGACGACTTCGACGGTGTCCTGCTGTCCCCCGGACCGGGCACCCCCGAGGAGGCCGGCGTCTGCGTCGACATGGTCCGCCACTGCGCCGAGACCGGCGTGCCCGTCTTCGGGGTGTGCCTCGGCATGCAGTCCATGCAGGTGGCGTACGGCGGGGTCGTGAACCGCGCCCCCGAACTGCTGCACGGCAAGACCTCGCTGGTGGAGCACGAGGGCAGAGGCGTCTTCGCGGGCCTGCCGACGCCCTTCACCGCGACCCGCTACCACTCGCTGGCCGCCGAGCCCGGGACCGTACCCGTTGAACTGGAGGTCACGGCTCGTACGCACGACGGGATCATCATGGGCCTCAGGCACCGTGAACTTCCCGTCGAGGGCGTGCAGTTCCACCCCGAGTCGGTGCTCACCGAGCACGGCCACCGCATGCTGGCCAACTGGCTGGTGGAATGCGGGGACGAAGACGCCGTGGCGAGGTCGGCGGGGCTCGCCCCGGTGGTGGGCAGGGCCACGGCGTGACAGCCCTGCGCCCCGAGCGTGAGAGTGCCCCCTACGGCGGCGAGGCCGCGTACGGGGGCGCCGAGTCGTTCGAGGCGGAGGATTTCCGCACCCGCCCCCCGGTCGATCCGCCACAGCAGTGGTACGCCCCGCCGCAGGCCCAGCCCCAGGAGACGGACTACCCCCAGGGTGACTGGTACGGCCGGCGGGACCACGCGGAGCCGACCTACGAACCGCGCTCCAGGACGCCCTACGGGGAGCCCTTCGAGAACTACGAGCCGACCGCCTATCAGGCGGCACAGCCCTCGGGCTATGAACCGGCCGTGCACGAGCACCCCTCGGTCGACACCGCCCAGGAGCACCCTCCGATCGACGAGGAGACGGTGGCCCTCCGGGTGGAGGAGGCCCGGCGCCTGGCCGCCGAGGCCGAGGCGATACAGACGCCGCCCGCTCCGGGGGGCCGAGCGGCGCGCCGTAAGGCCGCCAGACGGCACGGGAGGCACGGAGGGCCCCTGGGAGCCCGGGCGGGCTCCGGAGCCGCTCACGGGCCCGACAAGCCCTTAGGGGCGGCCTCGGCGCCTCTCTCCCGGGTGGAGGCACGCCGGGCCGCGCGGGCGCGCAAGCCCAGCATGGGCGTGGTCGCGAGTCGGGCGATCGGCGAGGTGTTCATCACCACCGGCGTGCTGATGCTGCTGTTCGTCACGTACCAGCTCTGGTGGTCGAACATCCGGGCCCAGCAGCAGGCGGGCCGGGAGGCGACCAGCCTTCAGGAGGAGTGGAAGAGCGGCAAGCGCGCGCCGGGTGCGTTCGAGCCGGGCCAGGGCTTCGCCATCCTGCACATCCCGAAGCTCGACGTGGTCGTGCCGATCGCGGAGGGCACCAACAAGCCGAAGGTCCTGGACCGTGGGATGGTCGGGCACTACAACAGTGACCGCGTCAAGACGGCGATGCCCCAGGACAAGACGGGCAACTTCGGTATCGCGGGACACCGGAACACCCACGGAGAACCGTTCCGGTACATCAACCAGCTCAAGCCGGGCGACCCGATCGTCGTGGAGACGCAGGACACGTACTTCGTCTACGACATGGCCTCGATCCTGCCGGTGACCTCGCCGTCGAACATCAGCGTGCTCCAACCGGTGCCCCCGGGCTCGGGATTCACCGAGCCCGGCCGCTACATCACCCTCACCACCTGCACCCCGGAGTTCACCAGCAAGTACCGCATGATCGTGTGGGGCAAGATGGTGGAGGAACGGCCGCGCAGCAAGGGGAAGCCCGACGCGCTCGTCCAGTAGGGGCTCGATCAAGGGCGGATGAACTGTGGCAGTGACCACCGACGAGACCGAAGAACGGACGGACACGTCCGAGACGGCGCCGAAGCGTCGTCGTATGGGACGGATCGCGATGGCGGTCAGTGTCTTCGGTGAACTGCTCATCACTGCGGGCGTGGTGCTGGGCCTGTTCGTCGTCTACTCGCTGTGGTGGACGAACGTCCTGGCCGACCGCGAGGCCGGCGAGGAAGCGGACAAGGTCCGCGACAACTGGGAGGCGGCGGACGACAGCCCGGGCGCCCTGGACACCAAGGACGGCATCGGCTTCCTGCATGTGCCGGCCATGGAGAACGGCGAGGTCCTGGTCAAGAAGGGCACCTCGACCAAGGTCCTCAACGGTGGTGTGGCCGGCTACTACACGAGTCCGGTCAAGGCGACCCTCCCCACTACCGACAAGGACGGCAACTTCACCCTCGCGGCACACCGCGACGGTCATGGAGCCAAGTTCCACAACATCGACAAGCTCGAGAAGGGCGACCCGATCGTCTTCGAGACCCGCGACAACTGGTACGTCTACAAGGTCTACGACACCCTCTCCGAGACCTCGAAGTACAACGTCAAGGTTCTGTCGAGCATCCCCAGGGAGTCCGGCAAGAAGAAGGCCGGCAAGTACATCACCCTCACCACCTGCACCCCCGTCTACACCTCCCGCCACCGCTTCGTCGTGTGGGGCGAGCTGGAGCGGGTGGAACGGGTCAACGCGGAACGCACCCTGCCGAAGGAATTGCGTTAGCCGCGACTGTTTCACGTGAAACATCGCCATGGCGGCTGATGTCCGGCTCCTACCGGAAAGACCGATGCCCGACTCCTCTCCAGAGGGGCCGGGCATCGGTCTTGATGCGGGACGAGGTGGTGATCAGTCCTCGAAGCGGGCGCCGGTGAGGCCTCCGAAGAAGCCCCCACCGTTGTTGCCGCCGTTGTCATTACCGCCGTTGTTGTTGCCGCCGAAACTCACCGAGGCGAGGGTGATCGTCGTCTGGCTCGGCACGGCGTCGTTGCCACCATCCGGGTCCTGGTCGGTGACCAGCGCGGTGTCGCTCTGGTCGCTGCCCTGGGCGAACTGGATGTTGGTGAAGCCGTTCTGCTGGAGGATCTGCTTCGCCTGACCCACGGTCTGGCCGACCACGTTCGGGACCTTGGCCTTCTTCTCCTCGGCCTTCTTGCCGATCTGGATGGTCACCGTGTCACCCGGGTTGAGCTCGGTGCCCGCCTCCGGGTTGGTGGCGACGACCTTGCCGACGAGGTTGTCGTCGTCGGTCTGCACATCGGTGCAGGTGCCGACGAGGTCGTTGGCCTCCATCTGCGCCTTGGCGTCGTCACAGCTGCGGCCCGCGACCGTCGGCACGACGGACTTCTCCGCCTCCTTGGCCACCGTCAGCGTGACCGTGGAGCCCTTCTCGAGCTTTCCGCTGTCGGGGTCCTGGCTGATCACGACGCCGGGCTTGCGGTCGGACTCCTCGTTCTTCCGGTCGACCGTGAAGCCCTTGTCCTGCAGCTGCTTCTTGGCCTCGTTGAACTGGAGTCCGGTGACGTCGGGGACGGAGACCTTCGGGGCGCCCGTCGAGATCACCAGGGCGATGGTGTCGCCCTTCTTCACCGGGTCGTCGGCCGCGGGGTTCTGACTGCAGACGTTGCCGGTCTTCTGGTTCTCGCACGCCTTCTGGGTGGTGGTCACCTTGAGGTCGACGTTGTTCGCCGCCTGTCTGGCTTCCTTCTCCGTCTGGCCGACGAAGTTCGGCGCCTTGAGGGTGTCCCCACCCGTGTCGTTACCGGCGAACATCCACCGTCCGATGAGGATCGCGCCCACCAGCACCAGCACACCCGCGACGACCAGCAGGATCGTCGAGGTGTTGTTCTTCTTCTGCTGGCGGCGACGCCCCTGGCGGTCGTCATAGCCGTAGCCGTCGTCCCCGTTCATCGGGGGCAGCATCGTGGTGGCGCCGGCGTCCTGGGAGCGCAGCGCCGTGGTGGCCTGGTCGTCCGGGTAGCCACCGTAACCGACCGAGCCCATGGCCGCGGTGGCCGCTACGGGCTGACCGTCGAGACAGGCCTCGATGTCGGCGCGCATCTCGTCGGCGGACTGGTAGCGGTAGTCCGGGTCCTTGACCAGGGCACGCAGGACGATGGCGTCCATCTCCGGCGTGATCTCCGGGTCGAAGACGCTCGGAGGCTGAGGTTCCTCCCGTACGTGCTGGTAGGCGACCGCCACGGGGGAGTCACCGACGAACGGGGGACGAACCGTCAGCAGTTCGTAGAGAAGACAGCCCGTGGAGTACAGGTCAGACCGGGCGTCCACCTGCTCGCCCTTGGCCTGCTCCGGGGAGAGGTACTGGGCGGTGCCGATGACGGCGGACGTCTGCGTCATCGTCATGCCGGAGTCACCCATGGCGCGGGCGATACCGAAGTCCATCACCTTGACCTGGCCGTTGCGCGTCAGCATGACGTTGGCCGGCTTGATGTCACGGTGGACGATGCCGTTGCGGTGGGCGTACTCCAGACCCTGGAGGATGCCGATGGTCATCTCCATGGCTCGCTCCGGCAGCAGCTTGCGGCCGCTGTGGAGAAGCTCACGGAGCGTGGAGCCCTCGACGTACTCCATAACGATGTACGGGATCGAGACCCCGTCGATGTAGTCCTCGCCCGTGTCGTAGACCGCGACGATCGCGGGGTGGTTGAGCGAGGCGGCCGACTGGGCCTCCCGGCGGAACCGGGCCTGGAAGGTGGGGTCGCGCGCGAGGTCCGCTCGCAGCGTCTTCACCGCCACGGTGCGGCCGAGGCGGGTGTCCATCGCGAGGTAGACCTCCGCCATGCCACCACGGCCGAGCACCTGGCCCAGCTCGTACCGGCCGCCGAGGCGACGCGGCTCTTCCATAGCTTCCTACCAGCCCTCTCCGTCGGTCCCGACCGCACCTTGTGTGGTCCGGCGGCTGTGCTCCGGGCATACGGTACCCGTCTCGCCTTTCATGACCTGGCCAACCGCGTCACCCGATACAGGACCGGTATCGCAACGTGCACCGATGTGGAGGTGACGTGAGCGGGGTCACTTCTTGCTGTTGATCACTGCCTGCATCACGCTCTTCGCGATCGGGGCGGCGAGACCACCACCGGAGATCTCACCGCGGTTGGCGGAACCGTCCTCGACCACCACGGCCACGGCGACCGGCGAGCTGCCGTCGCTGAGCTTGGCGTACGAAATGAACCAGGCGTACGGCTTCTCCTTGTTGTTCACGCCGTGCTGGGCCGTACCGGTCTTGCCGCCGACGGTGACACCGTCGATCTGGGCGCGGGTACCGGTGCCGTTCTTGACGACGGACTCCATCATCGCCTGGAGCTTCTGGGCGTTCTCCGGAGAGACGGCCTGGGAGAGCGACTCCGGGTCGTGCGACTCGATGACGTCGAGATTGGAGGCGCGAAGCTGGTCGACCATGTACGGCCTCATCAGCTCTCCGTTGTTGGCGACCGCCGAGGCGACCATTGCCATCTGGAGCGGGGTGGCGCGGTTGGAGGCCTGGCCGATGCCCGCCATGGCGTTCTGGGGGCGGTTGTCCTCGGGATAGACGCTCTCCGCGGCGCGGACGGGAGTGTCCAGCGTGGCGTTATTGAAGCCGAACTTCTCGGCCTGCTCGATCATCTTGTCGTTGCGGACGGCATCGGAGAGCTTGCCGAAAACCGTGTTGCAGGACTGCTCGAGCGCGTAGCGGAGGGTGGCGTTCTTGCACTCGCCATGCTCATTGGTGAGGGGGGTTGACGACTCCGGCAGCTTGTACGGGTCGGGTGTGTCCGTCTTGTCGTCGATGTCCGACACGACGCCGTTCTCCAGGGCGGCGGCGGCAGTGACCACCTTGAACGTGGAACCCGGAGGGTAGGTCTCGCGCAGCGCGCGGTTCAGCATCGGCTTGTCTTTGTCCTTCTCCAGCTTCGAGAAGGTCTCGCTGTCCTTGGTGCTGATGCCGGCGAACGTCGACGGGTCGTAGGACGGCGTGGAGGCCAGGGCGAGGATCGCGCCGGTCTTGGGGTCGAGTGCGGCGACGGCGCCCTTCTTGTCGCCGAGGCCCTCGAAGGCCGCCTTTTGCGCGGCGGCGTTGAGGGTGGTGACGACGCTGCCGCCCTCCTTCTTCTTGCCGGTGATCATGTCCAGCGTGTTCCGGAAGAACAGCCGGTCGTCGTTGCCGGTGAGGATCCCGTCCTCGAGGTTCTCCAACTGCGTTGCGCCGACGATTTGCGAGGAGTACCCGGTGACGGGGGCCCACATCTCGCCGTTCTTCCAGGTGCGCTTGAACTTGTAGTCGGTGCCCTCGGTCTCGACGGACCCGGTGATGGCCTTGCCGTCGACGATGATGTCGCCGCGTGGGGTGCCGTAGCGCTCGATGGCGACGCGGCGGTTCTTGTTGTCGCTTTTTAGGGAGTCGGCCTGTACGTACTGGATCCAGTTGTCGCGGATGAGTAGGGCAAGGATGAGGAGCCCACAGAAGATCGCGATCCGGCGCAGCGGCTTGTTCACGGTCGGACCACCTGGGTCATCTCGGCGTCGGGGTTCGGGGCGGGTGCTGGCGCGGGACGCCGCGCGGTGTCGCTGATGCGGATCAGAATGCCGATCAGCGCCCAGTTGGCGATCACGGAGGAACCGCCATATGCCACGAAGGGCAGCGTCATACCAGTCAGCGGGATCAAACCCATCACGCCGCCGGCGACGACGAAGACCTGGAGTCCGAAGGCTCCGGACAGGCCGACGGCCAGCAGTTTGCCGAACGGGTCCCGAGCGGCCAGTGAGGTACGAATGCCGCGTTCCACGATCAGGCCGTAGACCAACAGGATCGCCATGACACCGGCCAGGCCCAGTTCCTCGCCGAAGGTGGCGAGGATGAAGTCGGAGTTGGCGGCGAAGCCGATGAGGTCCGAGTTCCCCTGACCGAGGCCGGTGCCGAGGGTTCCGCCGGAGCCGAAGGCCCACAAGGCCTCCATGGACTGCTGGGAGTGACCGGCGATGCCCTGCTGGCTCAGCTCGTACTCATGCATCGGGTCGAGCCAGGCCTGGACACGCTGCTGGACGTGGATCTCGAACGAGGCCACGCCGACGGCGCCGGCGGCGGACATCAGCAGACCGAAGACGATCCAGCTGGTCCGCTCGGTGGCGACGTACAACATGATCACGAACATGCCGAAGAAGAGGAGCGAGGTACCGAGGTCGGTCTCGAAGACCAGGATCAGGATGGACAGGACCCAGACGACCAGGATGGGCCCGAGGTCGCGGCCGCGCGGCAGATAGAGGCCCATGAAGCGGCGACTGGCCAGGGCCAGCGCATCTCTCTTCACCATGAGATAACCGGCGAAGAAGATGGCCAGGACGATCTTGGCGAACTCACCTGGCTGGATGGTGAATCCGAAGATGGAGATCCAGATGCGAGCGCCGAAGACGTTCAGACCGAGGCCAGGCACGAGCGGCAGCAGCAACAGGACGAGGGCAGCCGCCATCGAGATGTACGTATAGCGCTGCAGGACGCGGTGGTCCTTGAGGAAGACGAGCACCGCGATGAACAGCGCCATGCCCAGCGCGGAGTAGAGCAGCTGCCTGGGGGAGGCTTCGAAGAACTCGTTGCGCAGCTGGAGTCGTTCCGACTGGTCGAGCCGCCAGATGACCACGAGCCCGAGCCCGTTCAGCAAGGTGGCCAGCGGCAGCATCAGCGGGTCTGCGTACGGTGCGAACTTGCGCACGGCGAGGTGGCAGATACCGGCGACCAGGCCGAGCCCGAGGCCGTATGCGAGGAGGCCGGCGGGGACCTGGTCGCTGATGGCCAGACCGGCGTTGGCGTAGGCGAACACTGGGATCGCGACCGCGAAAGCCAGCAGCGCCAGTTCGGTGTTGCGGCGGCTCGGCGCGCCGATCGCGCCGATCGTGGACGTGTGCTGCGTCGACGTGTTGGTAGTACTGCTCATCGTGTGCGTGGGCCCCTCGCGGCTTGCCTACTGCTCACCGCACCGCGAGACCAGCTTCTGCTCCTCCTCCGAGAGGGTGGGGCCGGCTGACGGTGTGGGTGTGGACTGGGTCGGGCTCGGGGACGCCGATGGCTTCGACGTCGGGGACGGTGTGGCCTTGGACGTGAGGGAGGTCTTCGTGGTTCCCGTGGTGCCCCCGGCCTCACCCGCACCGGTCTTGGCGTTGTTGTCCGCCGCCTCACGGCGCTCGGCGCTCTTCTTGCACGCCGACGCCTGGACGGCCAGTTCGTCGATCTTCTTCTTGGCGTTGTCCAGACCGCCCTCGGCGATCGTGGCCTCGACAAGCTTCTGCTGGTACGGCGGCAGGTACTTGAGTTCGATCTCGGGGTGGTCCTTCTCCACCTTCGAGAGCGAGATCCAGGCCAGGTCCTGGCTGATGCCGCGGTACAGCGCGACATGGTCGTCGTTGGCGCCGACGTAGTACTGCGTCTGCGTCCAGCGGTACCCGCCGTAGAGGCCCCCGCCGATCACGGCGAGGCCGAGGATGCCGAAGAAGGATCTCTTGAGCCACCGGCCCTTCTTGCGCGGCTTGACGAAGTCGGTGTCGGAGTAGTTCCCGAAGCTGCCCGCCGACGGCATGTACCCGGTGGTGTTGCCGGAGCCGGGCGGGCCGAACTCACCGCCACCGCCCTGCGCGTGCCCCTGGCGGCCGAGCCCGGAGGCGCGGCCGGCGGGAGTCTGCATGATGCCGTTGTCCTGGTGGTGGAGCTGGTTCTCGGCGACCGCGCCCACCACGACCGGGGTGTCGTGGAGCTGGCCGGCGAGGGTGTCGCCCGTGTCGAGGTCGAGGACGTCGGCGATGATGACCGTGATGTTGTCGGGGCCGCCGCCGCGCAGTGCGAGCTCGATCAGCTGCTGGACGGTCTCCTCGGGGCCCTGGTAGCTGGCGAGGGTGTCCTCCATCGTCTGGTGGGACACCACGCCGGACAGGCCGTCGGAGCAGATCAGGTACCGGTCGCCGGCGCGGACCTCACGGATGGAGAGGTCGGGCTCGACGTGGTCGCCACTGCCCAGCGCGCGCATCAGCAGGGAGCGCTGCGGGTGGGTGGTGGCTTCCTCCTCGGTGATACGGCCCTCGTCGACCAGGCGCTGCACCCAGGTGTGGTCCTGGGTGATCTGGGTGAGGACGCCGTCGCGCAGGAGGTAGGCGCGGGAGTCACCGACGTGGACGAGCCCGAGGCGCTGGCCGGTCCACAGCAGGGCGGTGAGCGTGGTGCCCATGCCCTCCAGCTGAGGGTCCTCCTCGACCATGGCGCGCAGCTGTTCGTTGGCGCGCTGCACCGCGGTGCCGAGTGAGGTCAGGATGTCGGAGCCGGGGATGTCGTCGTCGAGCGTGACCAGCGTGGAGATCACCTCGGAGGAGGCGACCTCGCCGGCCGCCTGGCCGCCCATGCCGTCGGCGATCGCGAGCAGCCGCGGGCCGGCGTAGCCGGAGTCCTCGTTGCCCTCACGGATCATGCCTTTGTGCGATCCGGCGGCGAAGCGCAGTGACAGACTCATGCGCACCTCGCCCGTCGGCTCCGGGTACATCCGCACGGTGCCCACCCTCCGGTCGGGAGCGCGCCGGGGCCCCTGGTGGGGACCGCCGCTGCGTGCTCGCTCCGCTCGCGCCTATTCATGATGTAGCACTACTTCCGCAGCTCGATGACGGTCTTGCCGATGCGGATCGGCGCGCCCAGCGGGATCGGCGTGGGAGTCGTCAGTCGGTTCCGGTCGAGATACGTGCCGTTGGTGGACCCCAGGTCCTCGACGATCCACTGGCCGTCGCGGTCCGGGTAGATCCGGGCGTGCCGACTGGAGGCGTAGTCGTCGTCCAGCACGATCGTGGAGTCGTGCGCGCGGCCCAGGGTGATGGTCTGGCCCTGCAGCGCGACGGTCGTCCCCGTCAGCGTGCCCTCGCTGACGACGAGCTTGGTGGGGGCGTTGCGCCCGCGGCGGCCGCCGGTGGCGGCGGGCTGCTGGCCGCGCTGCTGGGGCGGCGCGGCCTGCCGGGCGGCGTTCTGCGGCCGCGCGTTCTCCCGGCGCGACCCCCGCTGGGTGACGCGCGTACCGAACAGGTCGCTGCGGATGACCTGCACGGCCACGATCACGAACAGCCACAGTACGGCCAGGAACCCCAGCCGCATGACCGTGAGGGTCAGCTCTGACATTGCCCCCGCTTCACCCTTCGGCTTGCCGGTAAATGATGGTGGTGCTGCCCACGACGATCCGCGAGCCGTCGCGGAGCGTAGCGCGGGTGGTGTGCTGCCCGTCCACCACGATGCCGTTGGTGGACCCGAGATCCTGGATCGTCGAGGGCGTTCCGGTCCGGATCTCGCAGTGCCGGCGGGACACGCCGGGGTCGTCGATCCGCACGTCGGCTTCGGTGCTGCGGCCCAGCACCAGCGTCGGGCGGGAGATCTGATGGCGGGTGCCATTGATCTCGATCCAGTAGCGCGTGCGTCCAGCGGCGCCCGGGGCTGCCCCGGCGCGCTGGAGGTAGGGGGCCGAGCCGGGACGGCCGCCGGGCGGCGGCGTGGCCGGCATGGGCGGGGCGCCGGTGGGCGGGTAGCCGTAGCCGCCGGGGCGGCCACCGCCGGCGTTCGCCGGGGCGCCCCCGGGGCCCTGCTGGTCGGTGGAGGAGGCGAGCGTACGGCTGCGCACCCGGTACAGGCCGGTGTCGAGGTCGTCCGCCTTCTCCAGGTGGACCTTGATGGGGCCCATGAAGGTGTACCGCTGCTGTTTGGCGTAGTCGCGCACCATGCCGGCGAGCTCGTCGCCGAGCTGGCCGGAGTAGGGGCTGAGGCGCTCGAAGTCGGGCGTGCTCAGTTCCACGATGAAGTCATTGGGGACGACCGTCCGGTCGCGGTTCCAGATCGTCGCGTTGTTGTCGCACTCACGCTGGAGTGCTCCCGCGATCTCCACGGGCTGGACCTCGGACTTGAACACCTTGGCGAAGGTGCCGTTGACCAGACCTTCGAGACGCTGCTCGAACTTCTTCAGGACTCCCATGGGGCACCTCCTCCGTCGTCACCGCTCTGCGTACTGCGTCCGTACTGCTTACTGATCGTATCCACGCGCCGGGAAATCGGCTGGTTCCCCCGGTCGGCCTCGTCGGCCGGTGTCACCGGCGCCGAAGCCCACTGAGGTCCCCTCCCGGCTTCCCACCGGAGCTCCTCTTCGAACTACCCCCGCCCGAACTCTGCCAAGGATCGTAGAGGCGGCACGAGACCAGTGTCCCGCACCTGACCGTGGACCCTGCCCTCCTCCAGTGGAGATGGCCGGGACCGGTACGAGGTTGATACGTGAACCAGCACTCGTTGATACGTGGCGCAACGGAGCAGGTGTTCGGCCCTCGCCGGTCGCTCCGTGGCCGGTGAGCCGGGGCGGGGCCCACCACGGATAAGGGATGTGAACCCACCCTCTCCACCGTGCTAATCTTCTGGATGTCGGAAGGCGCCAGCACCGAAAGGGCAGGGCCTGAGGACACACCCAATGCGCGGGTGGCGGAATAGGCAGACGCGCTGGATTCAGGTTCCAGTGCCCGCAAGGGCGTGGGGGTTCAACTCCCCCCTCGCGCACAGCGAAGCGGTCCCATCGTGAAGACGATGGGACCGCTTCTTTTTATGTCCGCGGGGACTCCGGGGGCACGATCGCCTGGTGGGCGAAGTGTGAGGAGTCTCTCAGCAGGTTCGGTAAGGGCTTTCGTTCTTTGGTGGCGCGAGACGGCGTGGGGGCGTGCCGAGTCTCCTGTGCGCGGGCGGGTCATGTTTCACGTGAAACGTCACAGAGCGGTGTATCGGTGATGTTCTAGGTGAAGCAGTGCGGGGCGTAGCTGGTGAGGCGGCGCGCTCGGACCAGGAGGTCCTGGTAGACGGGGTGCTCGGCGATGGCGGGCTGCTGTTGTCCGTGCGTGACAGGGGGCCGGAGGCGGTCGGAGCCGGCGATCAGACCGGTGCGGGTGTGCCGTATGACCGCGTGGAACTCCTGTCGCTCGCCGTCGGAGAGAGCTCGGGGTCGCGGGGTGCTGAACTCGATTGGGCTGTCCATGGTCCGGACAGGATCAGCCGGTCGGCCTGCGCTTCGATCACCAGCCGCTGGGATGGAAGGTGGGAGTGGGGCGGCTGACCAGCGTCTATCGGGATCGCCTGCGGGTGGATTCCCCGTGGCTCCCGGGGGCGCGTGATTCCGGGTTCGCGCTGGTTCGGCGCAACGTGCGCGGGCGGCGGAGGGCCTCCTGCCTGGGCGTGAGGCCCCTGAGTTCCCGTCAGTTCCGTTGACGCCCGCCCATCCCCTACCTATGTTCTCGTCGGTAAATCGCACAGCGTTCGTAATTTCGAATGATTGTTGTCTGGCCCCTTGCCCCCCACACACATGCCAGAGACGAGGCGCACATGGCTCCGCCCCTCTCCAGACGCTTTCTGCTCCAGTCCGCGATCGTCGCCGCGGCCATGCCCGGAGTCTCCTTCGGGGCGGGCGGTGGTCGCGCGGCCGCCGCCGTTCCATCGCCGTCCACCTGGTCCGTGCGGCCCTTCGGACTCAAGGACGTGACGCTCGGCCCTGGCCTCTTCGCCGACAAACGGCAGCTGATGCTCGACCACGGCCGCGGTTACGACGTCGACCGGCTGCTCCAGGTGTTCCGTGCCAACGCGGGGTTGTCCACCAAGGGCGCGGTCGCCCCCGGCGGCTGGGAGGGTCTCGACGGCGAGGCCAACGGCAACCTTCGGGGCCACTACACCGGGCACTTCCTGACGATGCTGGCCCAGGCCTACGCCGGCGCCGGGGACACCGCGTACGCCGACCGGATCCGGAGCATGGTCGGCGCCCTGAGCGAGGTGCGTGAGGCGCTGCGCGGTGACCCGAAGGCGCTCGCCGTCACCGGGAAGTGGGGTGGCGCCCACGAGAACGTCCGTGGTTCGTACCAGTACGTCGACCTGCCGTCCGCCGTGCTCGGCGGTGCCGCGGCGATCACCCTGTCGGTCTGGGTGAGGCCCACCCACAACGCCCATTGGCAGCGCGTCTTCGACTTCGGCGACAACACCACCCGGTACATGTACCTGGCCACCCGCAACGCCGACGGGGTGCCCCGGTTCGCCGTCACCACCAGCGGCCCGGGAGGCGAGCAGGGGCTCAACGGCACGGCCGCGCTGCCGCTGAACCAGTGGAGCCACGTGGCGGTGACCCTCTCCGGCTCCACGGGCACCCTCTACGTCAACGGCACAGCCGTCGCCCGGAACACCTCGATGACGCTCAACCCGTCCGTCCTGGGCACCCTGGCGAACAACTGGCTGGGACGCTCCAACTTCTCCGGCGACCCGGTGTACGCGGGCGCCTTCGACGAGTTCAACGTCTGGTCACGGGCCCTTACGGCGGCCGAGATCACCTCCCTCCAGTCGAACGAGGCCGGGCAATCCTCCGCGGGACTCGGCGACCTCGCGTCCTACGCGTTCGCGGCCACGGACGGCGGCACGTTCGCCGACG
Organism: Streptomyces sp. MA5143a; assembly: GCF_900290235.1. Lineage (GTDB taxonomy): Bacteria > Actinomycetota > Actinomycetes > Streptomycetales > Streptomycetaceae > Streptomyces. The sequence continues at coordinate 109,781 of NZ_OLMK01000026.1, read as the reverse complement.
CCTCCGGACGCGGCCTCACCGCCACCCTGCGCCGCACCTGGGGCGGGCCCAGCCATCCCGGGTTCCTCGCCGCGTACCCGGAGACGCAGTTCATCGCGCTGGAATCGATGACCAGCGGTGACTACACGAAGGTGTGGGCGCCCTACTACACCGCGCACAAGATCCTGAAGGGCCTGGTCGACGCCTGTCTGGCCACCGACGACGCCCGGGCGCTGGACCTCGCGTCCGGCATGTGCGACTGGATGTACTCCCGGCTGTCCAAACTGCCGGACGCCACGTTGCAGCGGATGTGGGGCATTTTCTCCAGCGGCGAGTTCGGCGGCATCGTCGAGACCATCGTCGACCTGTACACGATCACCGGCGAGGCCGATCACCTCGCCTTGGCCAAGCTCTTCGACCTCGACCGGCTCATCGACGCCTGCGCCGCGAACACCGACATCCTCGACGGCCTCCACGCCAACCAGCACATCCCGATCTTCACCGGGTACGTGCGCCTGTACGACGCGACGGGCGAGAGCCGCTATCTCACCGCCGCCAAGAACTTCTGGGACATGGTCGTCCCCCAGCGCATGTACGGCATCGGCGGGACGAGCACGGCCGCGTTCTGGAAGGCCCGCGGGGCCGTATCCGGCACGATCAGCGACACCAACGCCGAGACCTGCTGCGCGTACAACATGCTCAAACTGAGCCGGATGCTGTTCTTCCACGAGCAGGACCCGAAGTACATGGACTACTACGAGCGGGCCCTGTTCAACCAGGTGCTCGGCTCCAAGCAGGACACGGCCGACGCGGAGAAGCCGCTGGTCACGTACTTCATCGGCCTCAAGCCCGGCCATGTGCGCGACTACACCCCGAAGCAGGGCACGACCTGCTGCGAGGGGACGGGCATGGAGAGCGCCACCAAGTACCAGGACTCCGTGTACTTCGCGAAGGCCGACGGCAGCGCGCTGTACGTCAACCTGTACAGCGCCACCACGCTCAACTGGACCGCCCAGGGCGTGATGGTCACCCAGACCACCGACTACCCGCGCGAACAGGGCTCCACGATCACCGTCGAGGATGGCAGCGGCACTTTCGAGATGAAGCTGCGCGTGCCCTCCTGGGCGACCGCCGGGTTCCGGGTGACCGTCAACGGCAGCGCGGTGAGCGGAACGCCGGCCGCCGGGAGCTACTTCACGATCCCCTCCCGCACCTGGCGTGACGGGGACGTCGTACACGTGACGATCCCGTTCCGGCTGAGGGTGGAGAAGGCCCTCGACGACCCGAGCTTGCAGACCCTGTTCCACGGGCCGGTGAACCTGGTCGGCCGGAACGCCAGTACGAGCTATTTGTCCTTCGGCCTGTACGGCAACGCCGGCCTCTCCGGTGACCTGCTGCCCTCTCTCACACCGGTGAGCGGAAAGCCGCTGCACTTCACGCTGGACGGCACCGAGTTCGCGCCCTTCCACGAGGGCACCGAGGATCCCACGCACGCGTACATCAGGCGTTCCGAACCGAAGGTCGTCCTCGGCGGCACCGACTCGGGCGTGGCCAACCCGGCGAAGTCCGACGGGACGACGCTGCTCGACGAGATCTGGGCGGGGGCGCCGTTCGCCGACAAGGACGCACTGGTCGCGCGCGTGCGGGCGACCGTGAGCTCCTGGGTGTCGGCCGGGCTGCTCGACCGGGCCGACGGGCAGAAGGTGGTCACGACCGCGGAAGCCGCGTCCTACGAGGCCTGAGGGTCTTGAGTCTGTGTGGTGGCCCGATCCCTGGAGGCGGCGCCGGTCTGGCGATCTCGTGGGTGACGGGGCCGGCCGGCGCGCGGTGGGCAGGTGTGCCGCCGTGCGCCGGCCGGTCGTCGGGTTACGCGGCCAGACGCTCCGCGATGGTCTTCGCCTTGCTGGCCGCGTCGTCGAGGGCCTGGGCGCGGGAGGCCTCGGCGAGCGGGATCAGCTCGCTCATCGCCGGGTTGTGCGGTGCCATGGTCAGCTCCGGGACGATGAAGTCGACGTCCAGGCCGAGGGCGTCGGCGAGCACCGCGTTCAGGTAGTTCTGCACGTACTCGAAGGGCTCGCGCGGCGTGCCCGGCGCGTAGGAGCCGCCGCGGCTGGCGACGACCGTGACAGGGGTGCCCTTCACCTTCGAGTCCTCGGTCATGGCGGTACGGCCGATGAGGACCACGTTGTCCAGCCAGGCCTTCAGGGTCGACGGGATCGAGAAGTTGTACATGGGGGCGCCGATCAGGATCGCGTCGGCCTCCTCCAGCTCGGCGATGAGCTTCTCGCGCTCGGCGAAGGCGGCGGCCTGCCCCGGGGTGTGCGTGGCCGGGTCGGCGAAGCCGGCGGTGTGCGCGTCGGCGCTGATGTGCGGCACGGGGTCGATGTGGAGGTCGCGGTAGATGACCGTGCCGTCCGGGTGCTGCTCCTCCCAGGCCTTGCGGAAGGTCTCCGTCACCGCGCGCGACGTCGAGGCGTCGATGGGGAAGACCGACGAGTCCAGGTGGAGAAGGGTGGCCATGGGGCACTCCAAGGAAGTCGCTTCGTTTTCGTACTCGACTATGGATAACACAGTCACTTACTTTTTTTCACCCCCGAACGGGAGCCCAGTACGCTGGACGCATGGCGGAAAAGCAGCGGGATCTCCATGGCGCCGGTCCGTGCCGGCCGGTCGGAGAAGGCATGACGCGTGTGTTCGCTCTGCTCGGAAAGCGATGGACGGGCCTGATCGTGGCCGCGCTGATGCCGCATCCCGCGCACTTCGTCGACCTGCGCCGGGCGATCCCCGGCATCAGCGAGCGCATGCTCTCCGACCGCCTCACGGAACTCGCCGCGGCCGGCCTCGTCCTGCGCGAGGTCGACGAGGGGCCGCCCCTGCGGGTCACTTACCGCCTGACGGACGCGGGCGCAGCGCTGGACCCGGCGCTCCAGGAGCTCGCCGCATGGGCGAAGGTCCATCTGCCGCAGAGCTGGCCTTGTGCGGGGGCGGGGCGGGAGTAGGGCCGGTTGGGTGTGCCGGTCGAGACGGCGGTTCGGGGTTTTCCACAGGCTGGCTGGCAGTCGCGGTGGAGTTGTCCACAGGGCCTGACGCGTTTCGGCCACCGGCTGTACCGTCATCACGAGTTGATGTTCGTGCGGGGACATGTGCGGGGGAAGGCGGTCGCTGTGATCGAAGACGGTGTGACGGCGGCGGGGGCCGAGTCGGGGGGCCGGGCGGGGCAGGAGCGGGTGCCGTGGGTGCCCGGGTTCGCGCGGTGGCCCTCGCAGGGTTCGCCGAAGGAGGAGGGCAAGGCCCTGCGTGAGCGGGTGCCGCGCAGTACGCACGCGGACCTGACCCTCACCACCGACCGGCCCGACGCGGTGACGGCGGTCGAGGAGTCCAACCGCGGCCGCATCGCCGCGCTCACCCCGATAAGGGTCGGCCGGATGGCCGCCACCCCGTTCGCGTTCCTGCGGGGCTCGGCCGGCCTCATGGCACACGACCTCGCCCGTACGCCGATGACCGGCATCGGCACGCAGATCTGCGGCGACGCCCACGCGGCGAACTTCGGCCTCTACGGGGACGCCCGCGGTGGGCTCGTCATCGACCTCAACGACTTCGACGAGACCGTGCATGGCCCCTGGGAATGGGACCTCAAGCGCCTCGCCACCTCGCTCGTGCTCGCCGGACGCGAGGCGGGCGCGGACGAGGACACCTGTCGCAAGGCGGCGCTCGACACGACCGGCGCCTACCGGCGCACGATGCGGCTCCTCGCCAAGCTCCCCGCCCTCGACGCGTGGAACGCCATCGCCGACGAGGAACTCGTCTCGCACACCGACGCGCACGACCTGCTCGGCACGCTGGAACGGGTCTCGGAGAAGGCGCGGGCCAACACGAGCGGACGCTTCGCGGCCAAGTCGACCGAGGCGGTGGAGGGCGGCGGGCGCCGCTTCGTGGACGCCCCACCGGTGCTGCGCCGGGTGGACGACGGCGAGGCCGCGGTGGTCGCCGCCTCCCTGGAGCAGTACCTGACCACCCTCTCGGAGGACCGCCACCCGCTGCTCGCCCGCTACGCCGTGCACGATGTGGCGTTCCGCGTGGTCGGCACCGGCAGCGTCGGCACGCGCTCGTATGTCGTGCTGCTCCTGGACCACCGGGGTGAGCCGCTCGTGCTCCAGGTGAAGGAGGCCCGCCCCTCCGCGCTCGAACCACATCTCGCGACGGCCGGTTTCGACGTTCCGACCGTGGCTCACGAGGGCCGTCGTGTGGTCCTGGGGCAAAAGCGCATGCAGGTGGTCAGCGACAGCCTGCTGGGCTGGACGACCGTCGACGACCACCCCTTCCAGGTGCGGCAGTTCCGCAACCGCAAGGGAAGCGTCGACCCCGCGGCCCTCGCGGCCGACCAGGTCGACGATTACGGCCGGATGACCGGCGCCCTGCTGGCCCGTGCCCACGCCCACAACGCCGACCCCCGGCTGATCGCCGGCTACTGCGGCAAGAACGAGGAGCTCGACGAGGCCGTCGCGACGTTCGCCGTCACCTACGCCGACCGCACGGAGGCGGACCACGCGGACCTGGTGGCGGCGATACGGGCCGGTCGTATCGAGGCCGAGGCCGGGGTGTGACGAGGGCCGGGGCGTCGGGGCCCGGTGAGCGGTAGCGGGTGCGGTCGGCTCGGGTCGATTCCCGGCTTGGAGGGTGCGGTCGGCTCGGGTTGATGCTCTGGTCGGTTCTCGGCTCGGTCGCCTCGGCGTGAGCGGTCCGATCTCGTCGTTCCCGGTCGGGCGGGGTGCCTTCGGGCGGGCTCGGTGGCGCTCGGAGTCGTGGCCTAGGCTGGGTCGGGTGACGAGCCCGGAAGCCGATCAGACCCAGTCCGAGCACCCTGCCGAGCCCGTGGAGCCCGCTGGGGGTCCGGGGCAGGGCGAGGGCACTTCCGCCGAGGGCGCGGTGTCCGGTGGCGGCACCGGGGGTGAGCGGCCCGAGGAACGGCTGGAGCGGGCCGTGCGGGCGGCCGAGCAGGCGTTGATCGAGTACGAGATCGCGGTGGAGACCTTCCGGGTCGAGGTGGAGAACTTCTCCCGGTTGCACCACCAGAAGCTCGGACCGATGTACGCCCGGCTCGACGAGCTCGACGCCCAGATCGCCGAGGCCAAGGCCGCACGGACCGGCGACCCCGAGGACGTGCGCAAGGCGCAGGAGGCACGGGCGCGGGTCATGCCCATGCCGGGCGTGGAGGAGCTCTTCCACGGCTGGATGGACTCGGAGGGCCTGTTCCCGGAGGCTGCGGCCATGCTCACCGACCAGGCCGTGCGGCCCCCGGAGCGGGTGCGACCGAGCGACGAGGCCCGTCGGCTCTACCGCGAGTTGGTCCGCAAGGCTCACCCCGATCTGGCCCAGGACGACAAGGAGCGCGAGCGGCGGGACGCGTTCATATCGCGGGTCAACGCGGCCTACGGACGGGGTGACGAGACGCTGTTGCGGGAGCTGTCGCAGGAGTGGGCCGCGGGTCCGGTGCCGGAGGAGCGCAGGCCCAGCCGCAGCGAGGAGCTGTACGCCCGCCTTGAATGGCTGGCCCAGCGCAAGGAGCTGCTCACCCTTGTCGCCCGCGAACTGGAGGAGGGCGCCATCGGCTCCATGCTTCGCATCGCCCCCGACGACCCCGACCGCCTCCTGGACGAGATCGCCGAACAACTGCTGACGGAGGTCGCCCAGCGGGAGGCGGAACTGGCGGGGCTGCTCGGCGAGGGTGGTCAGGTCGGCCAGGCGGGGCATGGTGGTCAGGACAACCACGAGGGGCAGGTCGGCCAAGGCGGTCCGGGCAGCCAGGGCGGTCAGGAGGGCCCCTGACGGCCAGGGGCAGGGTGGCCACGCCCGGAGGCCGGGCGGGGCGAGTAGGTGGGGCACGGCGACGGTGTGGGGCCGTGCGGTCGGGTAGCGTCGTACGCATGCATTTCGGAGCTGGTGTGCCCACGGTCGAGGTCGGGGACCTCAAGGACGACGACTTCCTGCTCGATGTCCGGGAGGACGACGAGTGGCAGGCGGGTCATGCCGAAGGGGCGCTGCACATCCCGATCAGCGAGTTCGTGGCGCGGTACGTGGAGTTGACCGAGGCGGCACCGCAGGACGGCAGGGTTCATGTGATCTGCCGTTCGGGCGGGCGTTCGGCGCAGGTCACCATGTACCTGGTCCAGCAGGGCATCGACGCCGTGAACGTGGACGGCGGGATGCAGGTCTGGGCGGCCGCCGGGCGGCCGGTGGTGGACGACAAGGGCGAGAGCGGGTTCGTTCTCTAGGTTCGGAGAGCTTTCCAGGTTCAGGGGCGCGCGGGTTTGTTTCGCGCGCCCCTTTGGTCGGTGTGCACGGCGCTCGGCCCAGCGGGTGGGTGGTGCTCAACCCAGGGGGTGAGCTGCCAGTAGATCGCCCAGGGACTCCTCGTGTGCCGCTGCCGGGCCGAGGGAGAGTTCGAGGTGCTTGGCCCAGGCGTGGTAGCGGTGCAGGGGGTAGTCGACGTCGGCGCCGAAGCCGCCGTGCAGGTGTTGCGCGGTCTGCACGACCCGCCGTACCCCTTCCGAGGCCCAGATCTTCGCCACGGCGACGTCCCCGGCCGAGGGCAGGGCGCCTGCCGCTCCGGAGCTGATGCGCCAGGCGGCCTGCCACAGGGTGGCCTCCATGGCGCGGAGGTCGATGTACCGGTCGGCGGCCTGGACGGCGACGGCCTGGAACGAGGCGATCGGGTGCCCGAACTGCTCCCGCTTGCCGGTGTATTCGCCGGTCATGGTGAGGACCCCCTCCCCCAGACCGAGGGCCAGCGCGCAGGTGCCGATGGTCAGCAGTTCGCGGAGTCCTTCCCAGGCGCCGTCCGCGTCGATGACGTCCCGTGCGGCGATCCGGGCCGAGTCCAGCCGCAGCTCGGCGAGCCGCTCACCCGCCGTCGAGATCTGCTCGGCGAGGACCACGCCCTCGTGGACGCGGGGGACGAGGGCGAGCAGGACGTTGTCGGTGCCGACCGGTGCCATGGCGGTGTGCTGGGCCTCGGTGGTGAGCCCGGCGTCCCCGGCCACTGCCGTCGCCGGTACGACGATGTAGTCGGCGTTGTACGCCCAGGGAACCGCCGTCTGTACTCCGTCGAGGACCCATGCCCCGTCGGCGTCCCGCTGAGCGGTGACCGCGAGTTCGGCCGGGTCGTGGCCGGTGCGGCCGTGCGCGGCGACGCTCAGCACGACCTCGCCCCGGCCCACCCGGGTGAGCAGATCGGTCCTCGCTTCCTCACTGCCGTACGCCTGGACGGTCACGGCGGCCGCACTGCTCTCCAGCAACGGCACCCGGGCCAGGACCTTCGCCGACTCGCGCAGCACCAGGCACAGCGCGATCACGTCGAGCCCCGAGCCTCCGTAGGAGGGGTCCAGCAGGAGGCTGAGCAGGTCCGCGTCGGCCAGCCGCGTCCACAGGGCCCGGTCGAAGTCGTCGGCCACGGCCCCCGGAACGAGCGAGGGGCTCGGCACCCCGTCCGGGGCGACCCCGGCGAACACCGCTCTCGCCGCCTCGGCCGCCGCCTGCTGCTCCTCGGTGAAGGTGAAGTCCACGGTTCCGCCCTTCCGTGTCGCCGATGACGGGGCGTCAAGATAGAACAGGTTCTAGAAGAAGGGAATGACGTGGGGGCCGGACAGGGGCCGGCAGTGAGTCGGTGAAGGTCAGGGTGGTTCGGCTGCTCGCCTCTGGCTGCGTCGGCCGCTCACCTCAATGGTGGAGCACCGCGCCGTAAGGTGTCCGAGGCTGTGGATAACCTCGTGGGTGCCGTGTGATCGGTGTGACGATGTGACTGCTGCGGCCATCGGGACTGTGCCGGATGCGCGCGGCTGAGTAAGTTTCCGGTGGGGAAACGGACCGGGAGTGGGAATCGGGGAGCGGGGCGGAATGGACGCGTACGACGAGGTCTCGAACGCCCGGCGCGGGCCGGACGAGCCCGAGGGCTCCGCTTCCATAGGCCCGGGAGACGCGACCGCCGACCGTGGCGACGGCGACAGCGCCGACGCGGACACCGACCCACCTGCTCCCGCTTCCACACCCGCCCCGGAAACCGGCTCCGCCCCGGAAACCGGCTCCGCCCCGGAAACCGGCTCCGCCCCGGAAACCGGCTCCGCGCCGGTTCCGGCTCGTGCTCCGGCGTGGGCTGCGCGGCAGAGTCCGCAGACCCCGCCCCCTCCGTACACCCCGCCGTCTTCGGACGACGCTCTCTCCTCGCCGCAGCCGCCGCCCCCCGCCGTGTCCGGCATAGCCGCGCTCTCGCTGCCGTACCAGATCGTCGTGGCGCTGGCGCTGGCCGTCGTGGCCGTGGTGGCCTGTGTGCACGTCGGCATGGTGTTTCTGCATGTGGCGCCCTCGAACACGATGACGAAGCAGCACGGTCAGGCGGTGGACGACTGGGTGTACCCGGAGTTCGAGCAGAACTGGAAGCTGTTCGCCCCGAACCCGTTGCAGCAGAACATCGCCGTGCAGGTCAGGGCGGAGGTCCGCAAGCCGGACGGCGGATCCAGTGAGACCGGCTGGTACGACCTCTCCGCGTTGGACGGGGCCGCCATCGACGGCAACCTGGTGCCCAGCCATACCGACCAGAACGAGCTGCGTCGGGCCTGGGACTTCTATGTCTCCACGCACGACACCGAGAACCGCGCGACGAGCTCACGCGGTGAGCTGTCCGAGCGCTATCTGCGCCGCATCGTGGTGATGCGCCTCGACCGCGAGCTCGACGGCGAGCGGGCCGGCGGCTCCGGTGGGGTCGTCGAGCGGATACAGGTCCGGTCCCGTACCACCAATGTCCCGGCGCCCGAGTGGAGCGAGGAACAGGTGTCCGACAAGCCCGTCATCCGGGAGCTGTCCTGGTGGTCGGTGGCCGACCGCGACCGCACGGAGGCGAGCGCCGAATGAGCCCCACGACTCCCGCCGGTCCCACTGGCAGCACCGACAGCACCAACAGCTCCAGCAGCCCCATTGGCACCTCCGGCGCCCGTCTCACCGCCGTCATCGGCTCCGGGATCGCCCGCGTCACCGACAACGCGCTGGGTCCGTACCAGAGCGCGATCGTCCGGATCGGTTTCGCCGGGACCTGGCTGTTGTTCCTGCTGCGCGAGTTCCCGCACCGGCGTGAGCTGTACGGGCCGGACGGGCCGTGGAGCTGGGACCTCGCGCACGAGTTGATCGCGAGCAACGGCGCGTTCACGACCCTGATGTGGTCGGACGGCATGGTGTGGTTCGAGATCGTCTACGCCCTCGCCGTGCTGTCGAGCCTGATGCTGCTGCTCGGGTGGCGCACCCGCACCGCGAGCGTGCTGTTCATGGTGGGTGTGCTGTCGCTGCAGAACCGCAGCGTGTTCATGGGCGACGGCGGCGACAACGTCATCCACCTCATGGCCATCTATCTGGTCTTCCTCCGCTGTGGCCAGGTCTGGTCCCTGGACGCCCGGCGCAGACGGCGCACGCGCGAGCGCCTGGAGCGGGAGGCTGCGGCGCGGGCGGACCGTGTGGGCCCCCTCCTTTGGTGCGCCCTCGGCTTCGCGCTGCTCGTGGCGACGTTCGGCGGTCTGGTTCCCGGTGGCTTCGGGGGCGGCTGGCTGACCGTCTTCTGGGGACTGTGGGTGGTGCACGGCGTGTGGTGGGCCGTGCACCGGATCGAGTCGGACATCCGGCCCCGCGTGCTGCTCGACATCGTCGGCAACCTCGCCCACAACGCCGCCCTGTTCGTGATCATGGCCGAGGCGTGTCTGATCTACGCGACGGCCGGCTGGTACAAGATCCAGGGCTCGCGCTGGCAGGACGGCACGGCCGTCTACTACCCGCTGCACCTGGACTACTTCTCGCCGTGGCCCGCGCTCTCCGACCTGATGACGTCGAGCGGCACCATGGTGATGCTGGTGACGTACGGGACGGTCATCGCGCAGGTCGCCTTCCCGTTCACGCTGTTCAACCGGCGCGTCAAGAACGTCCTGCTCGCGGTGATGATGACCGAGCACGCGGCGATCGCGCTCGTCCTCGGTCTGCCGTTCTTCTCGCTCGCGATGATCGCCGCCGACGCCGTGTTCCTGCCGACGTCGTTCCTGAAGCGCCTGGGCGGCTGGACGGCACGCGCGCGTGACGGTGTGGTGCGGCGGGTGCCGTTCGGGCGCGGCCGCAGCCGGTCCGGTCGGTCCGGTCGGTCCGAGAAGGGGGCGCCGCCCTCGGAGAAGGAGACGGCCGAGCAGGCGCACGTAGGCTTCACCGCATGAACGATCCGGTGAGCGCGGTATGAGCGCGCCCCAGTCGGGACCGGCGCACGGGGTCGGCGATCCGGTGCGGACCTGGCGCCGTCTCGCGGACACCTCCGTCCTGCTCGACGGCTTCCACGCCCTCAAGCACGCTCTGCGCTTCGGGGCGGAGATCCCGGTGGCGGTCACCGTCGACCGGGCGGCGGCGCTGGCGCTCGCCGACGACCTGGCGCCGGACGTGCGGGAGCCGCTGACCGCGCTGCTCGTCGAGGTGCCGGAGGAGACGTACCGCACGCTCGTACCGCGCCCGCATCCCACGGCCGTCGCCGCCCTGGCCGTGCGCCCCGCGCGCGCGACCCGTCTGGCGGCGCTCGCGCACACCCCGCGCACCGCGCCCGTCGTGGTGCTCGACAATCCCCGCAATCTGGGCAATGCCGGGGCCGTGATCCGGCTGGCCGCCGGCTTCGGCGCGACCGGGGTGGTCACCACCGGCACGCTGGACCCCTGGCACCCCACCGTCGTGCGCGGCGGGGCCGGGCTGCACTTCGCGACCGCCGTGGAGCGGCTGGAGGTGGCCGACCTGCCGTCGGGCCCGCTCTTCGCCCTCGATCCCGAGGGGGACGACATCAGGGCCCTGAAGCTGCCGGACGACGCGTTGCTCGCCTTCGGCTCCGAGCGCAGCGGGCTCTCCGCCGAACTGCGGGAACGCGCCGACCATCTGGTGTCCCTGCCGATGCGCCCCCAGGTGTCCAGCTACAACCTGGCGACGAGCGTGGCGATGACGCTCTACCACTGGAGCATGGGCGCGGTCTGAGCTCGGGCGCTCTCCGAGTGTCCGTGCGCCCTCTGAGCAAGGGCGCCGCGTCTGAGCACGGTGTCTCCGCGTGCCGAGTGGCCCGTCTGAGCGCACGTGGCCCGGCATCCCCAACGGGGCACCGGGCCACGGGTCGAACAGGTGTGCGTTTACGCCTCGCGTCGGATCTCCACCATCCGGAAGCGGTTGGCGACGAACGCCGCGTCGCACAGCGCCGCGTTGGCCGCCGGGTTGCCTCCGGAGCCGTGGAAGTCGGAGAACGCCGCGGTCTGGTTCACATAGACCCCGCCCGTGAGGTTCAGCGAGAGCTGCGCGCACTCGTCCAGGCAGACCTCCTCGACGGCCCCCGCGACCTCGTCGGACGTGGTGTACGCCCCGACGGCCATCGCGCCCTTGTCGGCGATGGTCCGCCGCAGCAGTTCGACGCCGTCGGTCGCCGAGTCGACGGCGACGGCGAAGGACACCGGCCCGAAGCACTCGCTCATGTACGCGGCCTCGTCGTCGGGCTTGGCGCCGTCGAGCTTCACGATCACCGGCGTACGGACGACGGCGTCCGGGAACTCCGGGTTGACGATCTCGCGGGAGGCGAGGGCGACCTCGCCGAGGCCGGCGGCGGCTTCCAGACGGGCCTTCACATCGGGGTTGACGATGGCGCCGAGCAGGGCGTTCGCGCGGGCGTCGTCGCCGAGCAGACCGCCGACCGACCTGGCGAGGTCGGTGACGACCTCGTCGTAGGACTTCGCGCCCTCGTCGGTGGTGATGCCGTCGCGGGGGATCAGCAGGTTCTGCGGGGTGGTGCACATCTGGCCGCTGTACAGGGACAGGGAGAAGGCCAGGTTGGAGAGCATGCCCTTGTAGTTGTCGGTGGACTCCACGAGGACCGTGTTGACGCCGGCCTTCTCCGTGTAGACCTGCGCCTGGCGGGCGTTGGCCTCCAGCCAGTCACCGAACGACGTCGACCCCGTGTAGTCGATGATCCGGATCTCGGGGCGCGTGGCGAGGGTCTTGGCGATGCCCTCGCCGGGGCGCTCGGCGGCCAGCGCGACCAGGTTCGGGTCGAAGCCGGTCTCGGCGAGCACCTCGCGGGCCACCTGCACGGTGAGCGCGAGGGGCAGGACCCCGCGCGGGTGGGGCTTCACCAGGACCGCGTTGCCCGTGGCGAGGGAGGCGAACAGGCCCGGGTAGCCGTTCCACGTCGGGAAGGTGTTGCAGCCGATGACCAGCGCGATGCCGCGCGGGACCGCCTTGAACCGCTTGTCCAGCTTGAGCGGGTCGCGCTTGCCCTGGGGCTTGGTCCACTCCGCCTCGTCCGGGGTGCGGACCTGCTCGGCGTACGCGTAGGCGACCGCCTCCAGGCCCCGGTCCTGCGCGTGCGGGCCGCCGGCCTGGAACGCCATCATGAACGCCTGGCCGCTGGTGTGCATGACGGCGTGGGCGAACTCATGGGTGCGGTCACTGATCCGCTTGAGGATCTCCAGGCACACCACCGCGCGCGCCTGAGCGCCCGCGTCGCGCCACGCGCGCTGGCCGGCCTTCATGGCGGGCAGCAGTGTGTCGATGTCCGCGTGCGGGTAGGTGACGCCCAGTTCGATGCCGTACGGGGAAATCTCGCCGCCCACCCAGTCGTCGGTGCCGGGCTGGTCGAGGTCGAGGCGGTTGCCGAGCAGCGCGTCGAAGGCGGCCTTGCCCTCGGCCATGCCCAGGCTGCCGTTCTCGCCGTACGCCTTGGGGTGCTCGGGGTGGGGTGACCAGTACGCGCGGGTGCGGATCGCCTCCAGCGCCTGGTCGAGCGTGGGCCGGTGCTTGGCGATCAGGTCGTGCGCGGACAGTTCGGCGGCCATGCGTGACCAACTCCTCACGTCAGGGACTCTGCGTCGAGACCTGACCTGGGCAGCGACAGGAGGACAGAGTTAGAGTAACCGAACGATCGGTCGGGACAAGGGGGTCCGCCGCATCTGTGGACAACCCCGTGCGGGAGGATCGCGCACATGACAGGACTCGACCTCAGCAGCCCCGTGGCCGTCGTCGGCACCGGCACCATGGGCCAGGGCATCGCCCAGGTCGCACTGGTCGCCGGCCACCCCGTACGTCTGTACGACGCCATGCCCGGCCGTGCCCAGGAGGCGGCCGAGGCGATCGGCGCCCGGCTCGACCGCCTCGTGGCGAAGGACCGCCTGACCGCCGGGGACCGGGACGCCGCCCGCGCCCGGCTGCACCCCGCGCGGGACCTCGCCGACCTCGCGGACTGCGCCCTCGTCGTCGAGGCCGTCCTGGAGCGCCTCGATGTGAAGCAGGAGCTGTTCCGGGCGCTGGAGGACGTCGTCGACGACGACTGCCTGCTCGCCACCAACACCTCCTCCCTGTCCGTCACGGCCATCGGCGGCGCCCTGCGCAACCCCGGACGCTTCGTCGGCCTGCACTTCTTCAACCCGGCGCCGCTGCTGCCGCTGGTGGAGGTCGTCTCCGGGTTCGCCACGGACGTCACGTCCGCCACGCGCGCGTACGAGACGGCCCGCGCCTGGGGCAAGACGCCGGTCGCCTGTGCCGACACACCCGGCTTCATCGTCAACCGCATCGCACGGCCGTTCTACGCCGAGGCCTTCGCGGTGTACGAGTCGCAGGCCGCCGAGCCCGCGACCATCGACGCGGTGCTGCGGGAATGCGGCGGCTTCCGGATGGGCGCCTTCGAGCTGACCGACCTCATCGGGCAGGACGTCAACGAGTCCGTCACCCACTCCGTGTGGCAGGCGTTCTTCCAGGACGTCCGGTTCACGCCCTCGCTGGCCCAGCGGCGGCTCGTCGAGTCCGGCCGGCTCGGCCGCAAGACTGGCCACGGCTGGTACGACCACGCGGACGACGCCGAGCGCCCCGAGCCGCACACCGCCGAACCCGCCCGGGCGCCCGCGTACGTCGTCGTCGAGGGCGACCTGGGGCCCGCCTCCGAGCTGCTCGCGCTGATCCGGGAGGCCGGCATCGGGGTGCGCGAGGAGGACGAGGACCACGGCACCCGGCTGGTCCTGCCGAGCGGCGGCCAGCTGGCCCTCGCGGACGGACAGACCTCCGTGGAGTTCCGCGACGTCGTCTACTTCGACCTGGCGCTCGACTACCGGCGGGCCACCCGGATCGCCCTGTCGGCGTCCCAGGACACCTCGTCGCAGACGCTCACCGAGGCCATCGGGCTCTTCCAGACGCTCGGCAAGAACGTCAGCGTCATCGGGGACGCCCCCGGCATGATCGTCGCGCGCACGGTGGCCCGGATCGTCGACCTCGCGCACGACGCCGTGGCCAAGGGAGTGGCGACGGAGGAGGACATCGACACGGCGATGCGGCTCGGGGTCAACTACCCGCTCGGTCCCTTCGAATGGGGCCGCAAGCTGGGCCGTAACTGGGCGTACGCCCTCCTCGACGACCTGCATCTGCGCGACCCCTCCGGGCGCTACGCGCCGTCCCTGGCGCTGTACCGCCACGCCTACGCCTCCGACAAGCGGGAGGGGACCTCCTCATGACCACCGCCAAGCGCGACACGTATACCCCGGAGACGCTCCTCTCCGTCGCCGTGCAGGTCTTCAACGAGCGGGGCTACGACGGCACGTCCATGGAGCATCTCTCCCGGGCGGCCGGGATCTCCAAGTCGTCGATATACCACCACGTCAGCGGCAAGGAGGAGCTGCTGCGGCGGGCGGTGAGCCGGGCGCTGGACGAGCTGTTCGGGATCCTCGACGAGGAACCCGCGCGTGTGGGGCGTGCCGTGCAGCGGCTGGAGCACGTGGTCCGGCGGATGGTCGAGGTCCTCATCGGCGAGCTGCCGTACGTGACGCTGCTGCTGCGGGTGCGCGGCAACACCGACACCGAGCGCTGGGCGCTGGAGCGGCGCCGCGACTTCGACCACCGGGTCGCCGAGCTGCTGAAGGCCGCGGCCGCCGACGGGGACGTGCGCGGGGACGTGGAGATGCGGCTGGCGACCCGGCTGGTCTTCGGGATGATCAACTCGATCGTGGAGTGGTACCGGCCGGACGGGCGCGGGATGGGCGAGCGCGAGGTGTCCGAAGCGGTGGCGCATCTGGTCTTCTCGGGGCTGCGCGCCCAGCACTGACGCTCACCCGTCGTCCGATTCCCACCGCCGGGTATCGGCCAGCCGTTCCGGTTCCGGCCGGTGTGTGCCGGTCACCCCTCCGGCTCGACGTGCTCCTCCTCGAAGACCAGCAGTGTGCGGGTGCTCAGGACCTCCGGGATGCCCTGGATCTTGGTGAGGACGACCTCGCGCAGGGCTCTGTTGTCCGCCGTGTGCACCAGGAGCAGGACGTCGAAGTCGCCGCCCACCAGGGCGATGTGGGCGGCGCCGGGGAGTTGGCGCAGTTGTTCGCGGACGGTGCGCCAGGAGTTCTGCACGATCTTCAGCGTGATGTAGGCGGACGTGCCCTTTCCGGCGCGTTCGTGGTTCACGCGCGCCCCGAAACCGCGGATCACGCCGTCCTCGATGAGGCGGTTGATACGGGCGTAGGCGTTGGCCCGGGACACATGGACCCGCTCGGCGACGGACCGTATCGACGCGCGGCCGTCGGCCTGGAGCATGCGCAGGATGTCCTGATCTATGGCGTCCAGCGGTCTGGGGGGCGGCAGGGCCGGGCCGTGCTCCGGCGGCTCGGCCATTTGTTCAGGTGCCATGTGCCCCCGCCTCTCTGCCATGGACGTGTTGCGTTCATTTGAGGCTGTGCAGAACCGTTTGTCCACAGCCTCGGGGTGCCTGTAGCCAAAATGCGTCATCGACCGAACAATCGGTAGGTGAGACGTGTCACAACCGTGCCGCGTCCCTGAGCCACTCCCACGAGGAGGTGCCGTATGACGGTCATGGAGCAGCGGGGTGCGTACCATCCGACACCGCCCCCCGCCTGGCAGCCCCGCACCGACCCCGCGCCCCTGCTGCCCGACGAGCGTCCGTACCGCGTGCTCGGTACCGACTCGGCGGCTGACGTCGACCCCGCACTGCTGCGCCGCCTCCACGCGGAGTTGGTGCGGGGCCGGCGGTACAACACGCAGGCCACGGCCCTGACCAAGCAGGGCAGGCTCGCGGTGTACCCGTCCAGCACCGGCCAGGAGGCCTGCGAGGTCGCCGCCGCGCTCGTCCTCGAGGAGCGCGACTGGCTCTTCCCGAGCTATCGCGACACGCTCGCCGCCGTCGCCCGTGGTCTCGACCCCGTGCAGGCGCTCACGCTGCTGCGCGGTGACTGGCACACCGGCTACGACCCGCACGAGCACCGCGTCGCGCCCCTGTGCACCCCGCTCGCCACCCAGCTCCCGCACGCCGTGGGCCTCGCGCACGCCGCTCGCCTCAAGGGCGACGACGTGGTCGCGCTCGCCCTGGTCGGCGACGGCGGCACCAGCGAGGGCGACTTCCACGAGGCGCTCAACTTCGCCGCCGTCTGGCAGGCCCCGGTCGTCTTCCTCGTCCAGAACAACGGCTTCGCGATCTCCGTGCCGCTGGAGAAGCAGACCGCCGCCCCGTCCCTCGCCCACAAGGCCGTCGGCTACGGCATGCCGGGCCGCCTGGTCGACGGCAACGACGCGGCCGCCGTGCACCAGGTGCTCGCCGAGGCCGTGGCCCGCGCCCGTGCGGGCGGCGGCCCCACCCTGGTCGAGGCGGTGACGTACCGCATCGACGCCCACACCAACGCCGACGACGCGACCCGCTACCGCGGCGACGCCGAGGTGGAGACCTGGCGCGCGCACGACCCGATCACGCTCCTGGAGCGCGAGCTGACCGAACGCGACCTCATCGACGAGGCCGGCATCCAGGCCGCCCGCGACGCCGCCGAGACGATGGCCGCCGATCTGCGCGAGCGCATGAACCAGGACCCCGTGCTCGACCCCATGGACCTCTTCGCCCATGTGTACGCCGATCCCACTCCCCAACTGCGCGAGCAGGAGGCCCTGCTGCGGGCCGAGCTGGCGGCGGAAGAAGAAGGGGCGCACTGATGACCACCGTCGCTCTCAAGCCCGCCACCATGGCGCAGGCGCTCACCCGGGCCCTGAGGGACGCCATGACCGCCGACCCGACGGTGCACGTCATGGGCGAGGACGTCGGCACTCTCGGCGGGGTCTTCCGGGTCACCGACGGACTCGCGAAGGAGTTCGGCGAGGACCGGGTCACGGACACCCCGCTCGCCGAGGCGGGCATCCTCGGCACGGCCGTCGGCATGGCGATGTACGGGCTCCGGCCGGTCGTCGAGATGCAGTTCGACGCGTTCGCCTACCCGGCGTTCGAGCAGCTAATCAGCCATGTCGCCCGCATGCGCAACCGCACCCGCGGCGCCATGCCGCTGCCGATCACGATCCGGGTCCCCTACGGCGGCGGCATCGGCGGCGTCGAGCACCACAGCGACTCCTCCGAGGCCTACTACATCGCGACTCCGGGTCTCCATGTCGTCACCCCCGCCACCGTCGCCGACGCCTACGGGCTGCTGCGCGCCGCCATCGCCTCCGACGACCCCGTCGTCTTCCTGGAGCCCAAGCGCCTGTACTGGTCGAAGGACTCCTGGAACCCCGAGGAACCGCAGGCCGTGGAGCCGATCGGCCGTGCCGTCGTGCGCCGTGCGGGCCGCAGCGCCACGCTCATCACCTACGGTCCGTCCGTGCCCGTCTGCATGGAGGCCGCCGAGGCCGCCACGGCCGAGGGCTGGGACCTCGAAGTCGTCGACCTGCGCTCGCTGGTGCCCTTCGACGACGAGACGGTCACCGCGTCCGTACGGCGCACCGGGCGGGCCGTCGTCGTCCATGAGTCCGGCGGTTTCGGCGGGCCGGGCGGCGAGATCGCGGCCCGGGTCACCGAGCGCTGCTTCCACCACCTGGAGGCGCCCGTGCTGCGCGTCGCCGGGTTCGACATCCCGTACCCGCCGCCGATGCTGGAGCGGCACCACCTGCCCGGCGTCGACCGGATCCTCGACGCGGTCGGGCGTCTGCAGTGGGAGGCGGAGAACTGATGGCACAGGTCCTGGAGTTCAAGCTGCCCGACCTCGGTGAGGGGCTCACCGAGGCGGAGATCGTCCGCTGGCTGGTCCAGGTCGGCGACGTCGTCGCCATCGACCAGCCCGTCGTCGAGGTCGAGACGGCCAAGGCGATGGTCGAGGTGCCGTGCCCCTACGGCGGTGTCGTCACCGCCCGTTTCGGCGAGGAGGGCACGGAACTTCCCGTCGGGGCGCCGCTGTTGACGGTGGCGGTGGGAGCACCCGTCGCCGGCGGGTCCACGGGGTCCTCGGGCACCGCGGGTGCCGTGCGGGGGTCGGACTCCGCGGGGAAGGCCGAGGGCTCCGGGAACGTGCTGGTGGGATACGGCACTTCGGAGGCGCCGAAGCGCCGCAGGAGGGTCAGGCCGACGTCTCCCGTGAGTCCGCCGGCTTCGACGACTCCGGTGGATCGGACGGCTCCGGTGGCTCCGACGGCATCGACCCCTGCGACGGCATCGACCCCTGCGACGGCTTCGGCGGCTCCGACGGCTTCGGCGGGGGCCTCCGGTGGTGTGGTGAACGGTGGGGTGACCGCGGTGGTCGCCGAAAGGGCGCTCGCCGACGCCACCCAGCTCGCGTCCGACCCGGTGCGTGGCGACGGCCCTGTGCCCGTGATCTCCCCCCTCGTCCGCCGTCTCGCCCGTGAGAACGGGCTGGACCTGCGGAAACTGCATGGCTCGGGCCCTGACGGACTGATCCTGCGGGCCGATGTGGAGCAGGCCCTGCGGGCCGGAACCGCCGGTGCCACGACGTCACCGGCCGCCCCCACGGCCGTCGCGCAGCCTGTCCCGGTGTCCGCCGGGGTGCCCGTCGCGATGCCCGCGCGGGCGGAGAGCCCCGCCGGCGCCCGTGTTCCGCTGCGGGGTGTGCGCGGTGCGGTCGCCGACAAGCTCTCCCGGAGCCGGCGCGAGATCCCGGAGGCCACCTGCTGGGTGGACGCCGACGCGACGGAACTGATGAACGCCCGCGCGGCCATGAACGCGGCCGGTGGCCCGAAGATCTCCCTCCTCGCGCTGCTCGCCCGGATCTGCATCGCCGCGCTGGCCCGTTTCCCGGAGCTCAACTCGACGGTCGACATGGAGGCCCGCGAGATCGTGCGCCTCGACCAGGTGCACCTCGGGTTCGCCGCGCAGACCGAACGAGGGCTCGTCGTGCCCGTGGTGCGGGACGCCCACGTGAGGGACGCGGAGTCGCTCAGCGCGGAGTTCGCCCGGCTCACCGAGGCCGCTCGGACCGGGACGCTCACCCCCGCCCAGCTCACCGGCGGCACCTTCACGCTGAACAACTACGGCGTG
Organism: Streptomyces sp. MA5143a; assembly: GCF_900290235.1. Taxonomy (GTDB): domain Bacteria; phylum Actinomycetota; class Actinomycetes; order Streptomycetales; family Streptomycetaceae; genus Streptomyces. The sequence continues at coordinate 90,475 of NZ_OLMK01000026.1, read as the reverse complement.
TTCGGCGTCGACGGCTCCACGCCGATCATCAACCACCCCGAGGCGGCCATGCTCGGCGTCGGCCGTATCGTCCCGAAGCCCTGGGTCCACCAGGGCGAGCTGGCGGTACGGCAGGTCGTGCAGCTCTCGCTCACCTTCGACCACCGGGTGTGCGACGGCGGCACGGCGGGCGGCTTCCTGCGCTACGTCGCGGACTGCGTCGAACAGCCGGCGGTGCTGTTGCGCACGCTCTGACCTCGTACGTCGCCCGGTAGATCGCCCGGTCGAAGGCCGCCGACCCCGCCTCCGGCGTCGGCGGCCTTCGCCGTCGTCCCACGGGTCTGCGGGTCTTACGGTGCCGACTTTCGCGGGCCACCATGATCGACCGGAGTCCCCGGGCATCACCTGGCCTCCCCCGGCCTCACTTCACGTTTCCCCGGCATCACCGGGGTCCCCCGCGTCCCCGCGTTCCCTGTGATCGCCGGGGCCCCCATACTCGGGGGATGACCGCGTACGAGCCGCCGGACGGCCCCGGTACCGAGGTGTACGACGCCGTCGTGCTCGCCGGGGGTGCCGCCCGGCGGCTCGGCGGCGCGGACAAGCCCGGGGTGCGCGTCGGCGGGCGGGCCCTGCTCGACCGGGTGCTGGCCGCCTGCGCGGGGGCCCGGACGACCGTCGTCGTCGCCGACCCCCGGTCAACCGCCCGTCCGGTGCTGTGGGCCCGCGAGGAACCCCCCGGTGGTGGCCCCGTCGCCGCGCTGGACGCCGGGCTCCGCCGCACCACCGCCCCATATGTCGTCGTCCTCTCCGCCGACCTGCCCTTCCTCGCCGAGGAGACGGTACGGAGGTTGCTCGACACCCTTCGCGGCAGCGCCGTGGCGCCGCGGGGGGCGGCGCCGGACGTCATCGAGGGCACCGATGGCACGCCCCCGCCCACCGGAGCCCCCGGTGGCTCCCCGCCCGCCCCCGCTCAGGCCCCCACCGACGGTGTCCTCGTCACCGACCCCGGCGGCCGCGATCAGCCCCTCGTGGCCGCGTACCGGGCCGACGCACTGCGCCGGGAGCTGGCGCGGCTCGGTGTCGAGCACGCAGGGACGGCCGGGCTGCCCCTGCGGCGGCTGGTCGGGGCGCTCCGCCTCACCCGTATCACCGACCCGGTCGCGTCGTTCGACTGCGACACCTGGGACGACATCGCCGCCGCCCGCGCACGGATCAGGGAGCATGGCCACGTGTTGGATGAATGGATTTCCGCAGTCAAGGACGAGCTGGGCATCGACCTCGACGTCGACACCCGAGAACTGCTCGACCTCGCCCGTGACGCCGCCCACAACGTGGCCAGGCCCGCGGCCCCGCTGACCACCTTCCTCGTCGGCTACGCGGCCGCGAAAGCCGGGGGAGGCCCGGAAGCGGTCGCTGAGGCCGCCCGCAAGGCCACGGCCCTCGCTCTCGGCTGGGCCGACGAGACCGGCGCCGACGGGTCCGACGCCAAGCCCGGTTCCTCGGGCGCCAAGCCCGGCTCCTCGGACACGGCGTCCGACGCCCCCGGATCCGCCCCGGACGCCGGATGACCGCCCAGGACGCCGAGGGGCTCGACGTGGATGTGGAGGAGGCGCTGGCCGTGGCCAACGACAGGCCTGTCCGAGGGCCGCGCGCACCCCGCCCCGCCGACGGCACCCCGGCCGACGGCCCTCCCACCGCGCACGGGGTGAAGAAGGACGCCCACCACCGGGCCACCCCCTGGCCCGAGGCCCGCGCCGTCGCCGAGCGTGCCGCCCGTTCCTGCGGACGCCGCTCCCCGCTTTCCGTGACCGTCGAGGACGCCCTCGGTCTGGTGCTGGCCGCCCCTCTCACCGCCCTCACCGACCTGCCGTCCTTCGACACGTCCGCGATGGACGGCTGGGCGGTCGCGGGGCCCGGCCCCTGGGCCGTCCGGGAGGACGGTGTGCTGGCGGGGCACGCCGAGCCCGAGCGGCTCACCGACGGCGAGGCGGTCCGGATCGCCACCGGCGCACGCATCCCGCTCGACACCACCGCCGTCCTGCGCAGTGAACACGGCCGCACCGACGAGCAGGGCCGACTGCACGCCACCCAGGACCTGGCGCACGGTCAGGACATCCGCCCCCGGGGCCAGGAGTGCCGCAGCGGCGACCAACTGCTGCCGCTCGGCACACTGCTCACCCCCGCCGCCCTCGGCCTCGCCGCGGCCGCCGGGTACGACACCCTGACCGTGCTGCCGCGCCCCCACGTGGAACTGCTCGTCCTGGGGGACGAATTGCTCACCGAGGGACTTCCGCGCGAGGGCCTGATCCGTGACGCGCTCGGCCCGATGCTGCCGTCCTGGCTCCGGGCGCTCGGCGCCGAGGTCACCGCCGTACGCCGACTCGGCGATGCCGCCGACACTCTGTACGAGGCCGTACGGTCCTCCTCCGCCGACCTGATCGTCACCACGGGCGGTACCGCCGCCGGGCCCGTCGACCATGTGCACCCCACGCTGCGGCGCATCGGTGCCGAACTCCTCGTCGACGGCGTCAAGGTGCGCCCTGGCCACCCCATGCTGCTGGCCCGCACCAAGGGGAAGCAGCATCTCGTGGGCTTGCCGGGCAACCCCTTGGCCGCTGTCTCGGGGCTGTTCACACTCGCCGAGCCCCTTCTGCGGACCCTGGCGGGGCGGGCCGCGCCCGAGCGATACGGGATGCCCCTGAGGGAGGCGGTGCACGGGCACCCGTACGACACCCGGCTCATCCCGGTCGCCCTGCGCGGTGACGACGCCGTACCGCTGCACTACAACGGTCCCGCTATGCTCCGCGGCATCGCCACCGCCGATGCCCTTGCCGTCGTCCCACCCGGCGGTGCCCGTCCCGGTCAGGAGCTGGAACTGCTCGACCTGCCCTGGGCGACCGCGGGGATCCAGGTGTGTTTCACGTGAAACATCCCGGGGCCCAACCGGCTTGCGGGCGTGGGGGTTTCACGTGAAACAAAGGGCACATGAAGGCGTAGTGAAGCCAGGGGATGTACGGGGAAGCGGGGAGTGTTTCACGTGAAACTGCCGGGTTATGACGTGATCGCCCGCACGGCGGACGAGCGTCATGTGACGCATCCGGTGAAGCTGCCGAAGAGGGAGGTCGAGCGCCCCAGCCACCAGGTCGGCAAGCGGCTGGCGATGGCGTTGCTCGTCCTGGTCGCGACGGCGTTCATCGTCTACGCCGATCACGAGGGCTACAACGACAACTCGGACGGCCGCGTCGACCTGCTGGACGCGTTCTACTACGCCACCGTCACCCTCTCGACCACCGGATACGGCGATATCACCCCGGTCAGTGACGCCGCCCGGCTCACCAACATCTTCGTGATCACACCGTTGCGCGTGCTGTTCCTGATCATCCTGGTCGGCACCACGCTGGAGGTCCTCACGGAGCGCACGCGCGAGGAATGGCGACTGAACCGCTGGAGGGCGGCCTTGAGGGAGCACACCGTTGTCGTCGGCTTCGGGACCAAGGGGCGGTCGGCGATCCAGACCGTCTGCGCGACGGGACTGAAGAAGGAGCAGGTCATCGTCGTGGACCCCAGCTCCAAGGTGATCGAGGCGGCGACGGCCGACGGATACGCGGGCATCGTGGGGGACGCGACCCGGAGCGATGTGCTGCTGCGGGCCGAGGCGCAGAAGGCGCGGCAGATCATCATCTCCACAGCCCGGGACGACACCGCCGTGCTGGTCACCCTGACCGCGCGCCAGATGAACCGTGGCGCGAAGATCGTGGCCGCCGTCCGGGAGGAGGAGAACGCGCCGCTGCTGAAGCAGTCCGGGGCCGATGTCGTCATCACCAGTGCCAGCGCGGCCGGACGGCTCCTCGGTCTCTCGGTGCTCAGTCCCGCCGCCGGCATGGTCATGGAGGACCTCATCCAGCAGGGCAGCGGCCTCGACATCGTCGAACGGCCCGTCATAAAGGCCGAGGTGGGGCGGAAGGTACGGGAGACGGAGGACCTGGTCGTCAGTGTGCTGCGCGGCCACCGGGTGCTCGGCTACGACGACCCGTCCATCGGCGAACTCCAGCTGACGGACCGCCTCATCACGATCATCCGGGCCACACCGAGCACCAAAATCACTCCCGAGACCAAGCACCTGCCGTAGCCACACCACGAGGGCGCCCCCGGAGATGTGATGTCCGGGGGCGCCCTCGTCGTGTGACCGCTACTTGCGGTTGTACAGCCGCATCGTGATCGGCCCGAAGACGAGCACGAACAGGGCGGACCAGCCGAGCGACCAGGCGACCTCGGCCGCGGGCCACTCACCCGCCATCAGCTCGCGCACCGCCGAGGCGAGATGGGTGATCGGGCTGTTGTTGACGAACGCCTGGAGCCATCCCGGCATGGTGCTCGGGTCGACGAAGACGTTGGACAGGAAGGTCAACGGGAAGATCACCATCATGCTGACGCCCATCACCGACTTCTCGGTGCGCAGCATCAGCCCGAACATCGTCCAGATCCACGAGAACGCGAACGAGAAGACGATGAGCAGCGCGACCCCGGCGACCACGCCCACGACGCCGCCGTCCGGCCGGTAGCCGAGGATCAGGCCGACGGTGAGCATCACCACGGAGGCGATGGCGTACCGCAGGGCGTCGCCCAGCAGATAGCCGACCATCGTCGACGGCCGCCAGATCGGCAGCGAGCGGAACCGGTCGAAGACACCCTTCTCGATGTCCGTGTTGACCGAGACACCGGTGTACATCGTGATCATCACGACCGACATCACCAGGATGCCCGGCAGCAGGAACTGGATGTACTCCTTCGGGGAGCCGGCCAGGGCACCACCGAAGAGGTACGTGTACATCAGCACCATCATGATCGGGAAGGCGGTGACGTCGAACAGCTGCTCCGGGACGTGCTTGATCTTGAGGATGGCCCGCCAGCCGAAGGTCAGCGACGCCGACAGCGCGCTGGGCCGCGGTGGGCGTTCCCTGGTGATGAGCAGCGCGGCGAGCGACTCGGCGCTGACGGGGGCGAGTTCCTTGCTGTCGGTGCTGGTCGCGGTGCTCATGCCGCCGCCTCGTCCTTCTTCTCGACGTGTCGGGAGTCGTGGGCCTTGGTGTCGTGTCCGGTGAGGGCGAGGAACACCTCGTCCAGGCTGGGCTGCCCCAGCGAGAAGTTGTCGACGACGACGCCGACGCGGGCCAGCTCTGCGAGGGCGCGGGCCGCGGCCTCGGCGGCACCCTGGCCGTTGGCGGACCCGCCGCCCACGCGCGCCGTCAGCGCCACCGGATCCGGCTCCCGCTGTACCTCGGCGTCGAGCGCGAGACGCAGGATCTCCTCGGCCTGTGGACGCTGGACGGCGTCCCGCAGCCGCAGATGGACCGAACCGGCCCCCACGGACGCCTTCAGCTCGCCCTTCGTGCCCTCCGCGATCACCTTGCCGCGGTCGATCACGGCGATCCGGGACGCCAGTTGGTCCGCCTCGTCCAGATACTGCGTGGTCAGCAGCACCGTCGTGCCCTGGGCGACCACCGCGCGCACGATGTCCCACACCTGGTTGCGGCTGCGCGGGTCGAGACCGGTCGTCGGCTCGTCGAGGAACAGTAGATCCGGGGTGTTCAGGATGGATGCGGCGATGTCGATCCGGCGCCGCATGCCGCCCGAGTAGTGCTTGACCTGTTTCCCGGCGGCCTCGCTCAGCCCGAAGGCCTCCAGCAGCTGCTCGGAGCGGAGCCGCGCCGCCCGTTTGTCGTGGCCGAGGAGACGGCCCAGCAGCACCAGGTTCTCGGTGCCGGTCAGGTCCTCGTCCACGGAGGCGTACTGCCCCGTCAGACTCACCCTGCCGCGTACCTCGTCGGCCTCGCGGACGACGTCATGACCGAAGACATGGGCCTCGCCGCCGTCGGGTCGCAGCAGGGTGGCGAGCATCTTCACCGTGGTGGTCTTGCCGGCGCCGTTCGGGCCGAGGACGCCGTAGACCGTGCCGGCCGGCACGGCGAGGTCGACGCCGTCGACGGCCCGGGTCTCGCCGAACGTCTTCACCAGACCCGCGGTCTCGATCGCGAGGCCGGATGTCTGTGCGCTCATGTCTGAGGTCCTTCCGCGTACTGGCCCGTGTCCGGGGCTACGCAAGGGGAGACCGCCGGTTCTGCCGGAACTCATCGGCCGTGCGGGCGTGATTTCTCCACGGTCCCGCCGACGGGGATCGAACGCACCCCAATTTCCGCCGTCGCGGCGCCGGACTCGGCTGGGGCCTCGGCGGTGGCGAGGGTGCGCCGGGCGAGGTCGAGGGCATGACCGGCGTGGTCGCTGGTCGCGTACGGACCCCGGGCACGCTGGGAGTGGCGGAGGGACGAGGAGTAGCGTCCCCCCATGCATGCGATCACGATTCCCGAACCCGGTGGACCCGAGGCCCTGGTGTGGGACGAGGTCCCCGACCCCGAGCCCGGCGAGGGCGAAGTGCTCGTCGAGGTGGCGGCGAGCGCGGTGAACCGCGCCGATCTGCTCCAGCGGCAGGGCTTCTACGACCCCCCACCGGGCGCCTCCCCCTACCCCGGCCTGGAGTGCTCCGGACGTATCGCGGCGGTCGGGTCCGGCGTGTCCGGATGGAGCGTCGGCGACGAGGTGTGCGCGCTGCTCTCGGGTGGCGGCTACGCGGAGAAGGTCGCCGTCCCGGCCGGCCAGCTGCTGCCCGTCCCCTCCGGCCTCGACCTCAACCGGGCGGCCGCGCTGCCCGAGGTGGTCTGCACGGTCTGGTCGAACGTCTTCATGATCGCCCACCTCCGTCCGGGCGAGACCCTCCTCGTCCACGGCGGCTCCAGCGGCATCGGCACGATGGCCATCCAGCTGGCGAAGGCGGTCGGCGCGAAGGTCGCCGTCACCGCGGGCACCGAGGAGAAGCTCCGCCGGTGCGCCGAGCTCGGCGCCGACATCCTGATCAACTACCGCGAGCAGGACTTCGTCGAGGAGGTCCGCAAGGCCACCGACGGCAAGGGGGCCGACGTCATCCTCGACAACATGGGGGCGAAGTACCTCGACCGCAATGTCCGGCTCCTCGCCGTCAACGGCCGTCTCGCCATCATCGGCATGCAGGGCGGCGTCAAGGGCGAGCTGAACATCGGGGCGCTCCTCGCCAAGCGGGCCGCCATCAGCGCGACCTCGCTGCGTGCCCGGCCCCTGGAGGAGAAGACGGCCATCGTCGCCGCCGTACGCGAGCACGTGTGGCCGCTGGTCGCCGGTGGTCGGGTGGTCCCCGTCGTCGACCAGGAGATCCCGATGCACGACGCGGCCACGGCCCACCGGGTCCTGGAGGAGAGCGGCCACGTCGGCAAGGTGCTGCTGGTGGTGCCGTAGCCGTCCCCCTCGTGCCCGCCGGCGGCTCCGCCGCGTCGGCGGGCGGCTCCGGGCGTATGGCCCGTACGAGTGACCGTACAAGTCACTCGAACGCTGTACGACGAGCCGTACGGAGGCCGTTGTCGACGCCACCGCCCAGGCCGCACGCGGGCCGAGCGGCGGCGAAGGGCGGGGCGGGGCGCGGACCGGCGGCGCAGGTCGGCGGCCGTCGCGGCGGAACGGCCGGCCCCGCCCCCTCAGCCCTTCCGGATCCGCAGGCCCACGAAGGCCAGGCCCAGGCCGACGCCCATCAGCATGAGGCCGCCGCCCAGGGCGAGGGCCTCCAGCACGGGTCCCTCGGCGGCTTCGGCGCCCGCTCGGCCGGCGGGTGAGGCGGGGGGCAGCGCGGCGTTCTGCGACGGCTCGGGCGTCGCGGTGCCCGCAGGGTCGTCCGGGGCCGCGGTCGGCTCCGTGGAGGCTTCGTAGAGGTCCTCCGGGTCCATGAGCCCCGCGTCCGGGCGTCCTGGGCGCTCCCGGCCCTCTCCCGCGCGGCTGCCGGCCCAGGAGGAGCCGGGGGCGGGCTCGACGGGCGCGTGGACGGACGGCACCGTGCCCGCCACCGGGACCATGAGGAGTCCCGTGACGAGGACCAGTCCCGTCACGTGCGACGAACAGAGCCTGAGTCGAGGAACCACGAACTCAGCGTCACACGCGCCCCACACCCCGGCATCTCGGCCTCATCCGGCCGATGACCGGCGGCGACCACGCGCGAGAGCGGCAAGCCGCCACCCCGGAGCCCCGAGCCATCGACCCCCGACGGCCCCGGAGCCCCAGCGTCCCCACCCGCGCTCAAGAGCCACCAGGCGTGCCGTCGTCCCGCCCCCGGAACGTCCGGACCTCCTACGTGAACGGTGGATCACGCTGTGTCGGGGGCACCACGTCGGTGAGGTGCAGGCGTGCGAGAGAATGGCGGCATGGAGATGCCGAGGAACGAACGATCGCCCGAACAGCCCCAGATCCTGGTCGTGGGCCAGGACGGAATGGCGGTGGGCGGTGGCGGAGACGAGGACTCCCGCGAGGTTCCCGTGACGGAGATGGTGGAACAGCCCGCGAAGGTCATGCGCATCGGCAGCATGATCAAGCAGCTGCTGGAGGAGGTGCGGGTGGCACCCCTCGACGAGGCGAGCCGGGCCCGGCTGAAGGAGATCCACGCCAGCTCCGTCAAGGAGCTGGAGGACGGGCTGGCACCCGAGCTGGTCGAGGAGCTCGAACGGCTCTCCCTGCCCTTCACCGACGAGGCGATTCCCAGCGACGCGGAACTGCGGATCGCGCAGGCCCAGTTGGTCGGCTGGCTCGAAGGCCTCTTCCACGGGATCCAGACCACGCTGTTCGCCCAGCAGATGGCGGCCCGGGCCCAGTTGGAGCAGATGCGGCGCGCCCTGCCCCCCGGCGTCGGCGGCCACGAGGGGGACGACGACCCCCGCACCCTCGGCCGCTCGGGCGGCCCGTACCTCTAAGGTCTCCACGACCCGCGCGGCCCCGCGACACCCCCCACCGTAGGCACGGGAAGGGCCCGGCACATGGAGTGCCGGGCCCTTCCCCCGTCGGTGGGCGGCCGGTGTCAGGCCGGGTTGCCCGTGGAGACCTTGAGGACGATCGTCGGCATCTGCTTGGGGTCGACGTCCTCGTTCGCCGAGGGGTACTGCTCCATGACGGTGCCCTCGCCGTACGTGTTCTCGTCGACGTCCTTGGTGTCGTACTCCCAGCCCGCGGCCTGGAGGCACTTCTTCACCGAGTCGATGTTCTTGAAGGTGAAGTCCGGGAGTTCGACCTTCTCGGGGTCGTTGTAGGACTCGACCGGCTCCGTGCACTCGGTGGTCTCGACGACCTTCGACGTGTCGGGGCCCTTGTGTCCCTCCACCACGGTCGGCGAGGAGGACGCCTTGGCGCCGCTGTCGCCGCCCTCGTCGTCCTTGCCGTTCAGCGAGAGGGCCGCGATCAGACCACCGATCGCGACGAGCGAGACGACGATCGCGCCGATGACGACACCCTTGTTGCTCTTGCCGCCCCCGGAGTGCCCGGCCGACAGGGAGGACTGCTGCGGCGTGATGTTGTACGGCGGAGGCGTGGCCGCGCCCTGCTGCGGCGCGTACGCGGAGGTCTGGGGCGGCGGCTGGTACCCGCCCTGCTGCGGGTAGCCGTACGACGGGGCGGGGGCCGGCGCGGGCGTCGGGGGGCCGTATCCGCCCGTCGACGGCGGCTGGTACGGCGTCTGGACACTGCCCGACTGCGGCGCGCCCGTCTGGTCGATGGGCGGGAAGACCGCCGACGACACCCCGGCGCCGTTCGACGTCTGGGCGCCCGGCACGATGCTCGGCGCGACGGGCTGGAGGGAGGCGGCGACCCGCAGGCACTCGTCCCGCATGGCCTCGGCGCTCGGGAACCGCTCGTTCGGGTTCTTCTTCAGCGCGCGGGCGACGAGGGCGTCCACGGCCGGCGGCAGCGAACGGTTGATCGAGGAGGGAGCGACCGGCTCCTCCTGGACGTGGGCGTACGCGATGGCCAGCGGCGAGTCCGCCTCGAACGGCAGCCGCCCGGTCGTCAGCTGGAACAGCATGATGCCGACCGAGTACAGGTCGGAGCGGGCGTCGACACCGCGGCCGAGGGCCTGCTCGGGCGAGAGGTACTGCGGGGTGCCGACGACCATGCCGGTCTGCGTCATCGACGTGACACCGGACTGCATGGCGCGGGCGATGCCGAAGTCCATGACCTTGACGACACCGCGCTTGGTCATCATCACGTTGCCCGGCTTGATGTCCCGGTGGACCAGGCCCATCTCGTGGCTGATCTCCAGGGCCGCCAGCACATCCGCGGTGATCTTCAGCGCCTTGTCGGCGGGCATCGCGCCCTGCTGCTGGATGTCCGCGTCGAGGACCGAGCCCAGCGGCCTGCCCTCGATGTACTCCATGACGATGTACGGCGTCGTCAGGCCGTCGAGGTCGTCCTCGCCGGTGTCGAAGACCGAGACGATGTTCGTGTGGGTGAGCTTCGCCACGGCCTGCGCCTCGCGGCGGAAGCGCTCGCGGAAGGCCTGCTCGCGGCCGAGCTCGGTGTGAAGTGTCTTGATAGCGACCTGTCGGTCGAGCACGGAGTCGTACGCGAGGTGGACGGATGCCATGCCGCCCTCACCGAGCAGGTCACGCAGCTGATAGCGGCCGCCGGCGAGCGAACGCCCCGCGTACCGGCCTTGTGCGGCGTCCTGGCTCATCTTCCTGCGTCCCCCATCGGCGCGCGCGGAGCCCCTCGGCGGGCGTCCGCGATCGGTGATCCCGGTGATCCTTTGTGCTATTCCCGGCCAAGTCTGCCCCAGGGCACTGACACGTCAAGCGCGGTGCCCGTTCCGTGACCGTACGCGAAAGAAGCGTCGCGGAAGCGTTACAGGGGGCGTACGCCCGGTACACAGAACTTGCACGAGTGCGCGCGGGGCGGGTTTCATGGCCGGTCAATCCCTGAATCCACCTTGAATCCGTCGCGAGCCCCCTCGTTGCCGGTCGCGCATCGAAGTCGGACCGGCCCCTTGCGGGAAGGCTGTAGCGTGGCCGACGGAGACCGTAACAAGAACCGCGCGGACCGCGGGCAGAAACGACGGCGAGGACTGATGGCACAGCAGCAGCGCTCTCAGGGCCCGTCCGACCCCGAGGCGACTGGCGGCGGAATGTCAGATGCGCCGGAGCAGTGGGGCAACGGCGGGCTTGTCGGCGACGGTCGTTACCGGCTGACGCACAGACTCGGCCGGGGCGGCATGGCCGAGGTGTTCGCGGCCGAGGACGTGCGCCTCGGTCGTACCGTCGCGGTCAAACTGCTGCGCTCGGACCTCGCCGAGGACCCCATCTCCAAGGCCCGCTTCACGCGTGAGGCGCAGTCCGTGGCCGGCCTCAACCACCACTCCATCGTGGCGGTCTACGACTCCGGCGAGGACATCGTGAACGGCACTCCCGTGCCGTACATCGTCATGGAGCTGGTCGAGGGCCGCACCATCCGTGACCTGCTGCTCAACGCCGAGGCACCCGGCCCCGAGCAGGCGCTGATCATCGTCTCGGGTGTACTCGAGGCGCTCGCCTACTCCCACCAGCACGGCATCGTGCACCGTGACATCAAGCCGGCCAACGTCATCATCACCACCAACGGCGCGGTGAAGGTGATGGACTTCGGCATCGCGCGCGCCCTGCACGGCGCGTCCACCACGATGACGCAGACCGGCATGGTCATGGGCACGCCCCAGTACCTGTCGCCGGAGCAGGCGCTCGGCAAGGCCGTCGACCACCGCTCCGACCTGTACGCGACGGGCTGCCTGCTCTATGAACTGCTGGCGCTGCGTCCGCCCTTCGTCGGTGAGACCCCGCTGTCGGTGGTCTACCAGCATGTGCAGGACATCCCGGTCCCGCCGTCCGAGGTCGCCCCGGCGGCGCCGCCGGAGCTCGACGGCCTCGTCATGCGCTCCCTCGCCAAGGAGCCCGACGACCGCTTCCAGACGGCCGAGGAGATGCGCGGCCTCGTCCAGTACGGCCTGGAGATGCTGTACGACCAGGGCAGCCACACCGGCACCTGGAACACCGGGCCCGTCACCCTGCACGAGGGCCGGCACACCCCGCCGGGCGGTATGGCCGGGACGACCGTCATGCCCCACCCCGGCGAGGGCACCTCACAGATCCCGCAGCCGATCCTCCCCGGCTACGGCGGCCGCGACGACGGCGGCTTCGAGGGCGGCGGCAACCGGGGCAGCGGCCGCGGCAAGCTGTGGATCCTCGCGGTCCTCGCGGTGATCGCCATCGCGGCGGGCGTCGCCCTGGCGCTGAACGGCAACGGCGACAAGACCGGCAACGGCAACGAGGTCACCAAGTCGCCGTCGGCCTCCTCGTCCAGCAAGGACAAGAACGACGACGAGACGCCGAGCGCCGAGGAGAGCCAGGACGACTCGGGCGGCAATACCGACTCGGGGAACAACCAGAACTACACGCCCCCGGTCCCGCGGACACCGAGCTTCAGTGAGAAGCCCACGCAGAGCGAGCCTGCCGAGGAGCCGACGAGCGAGGAGCCCTCGGAGGAGGAGCCGACGACTTCACAGGAGCCGGAGCCCTCGGACAGCCCGCCGCCGGACGAGGAGAGCGGCGGCGCCGACGCCGGCGGTCTGACGAGCGGTGTCACCGGCGGTGACGAGGAGTGACGGATCGAGGCCCCCTTCACGGGGGCCTCTTCCGTTTGGGGGTTTCGTACGGGGTTCGTACGGGGAGGGGCGACCCACCCCTAACGGCCCTCCAAAGTGAAGTCTTCCCGTGGCCGGGGTGGCCGGGATAACGTGCCCGTGTTCCGGCCCCCTGCCGGGCTGTAACCAGTGCTGTGACCAGCAGGTGTTCCCCCACCGACGCGACTTACTTGGATCCCCTAGTACCGAAATACTTGGAAATCCAAGGAAAATCGCAGGTCAGTAGGGGTTTCACAGGAATGTGGAGCACTGGGTAACGTGCCTCGTGCAGGGCGCTCGCCGGGGCACCTGTCACGTCTGTTCCCGGCCAAGGGCACCCACCCCGTGCACGGGTTCCGGGATCAGGCGAGCCGCACTGGTCTACCGGCAATCCCGGGGGCCGGACCGACGGAGGAGCACACGTGACCGTGGAGAGCACTGCCGCGCGCAAGACGACGCGACGCAGCGCCGCAGGCAAGACCGGCAGCACCGGCAGCAAGGCGGCCGGCACCACCGGCACCAGGCGCGCCACTGCGAAGAAGACGACCGGCGGGGCCGAGCCCGAGCTCGTCCAGCTGCTGACGCCCGAGGGCAAGCGCGTCAAGAACGCGGAGTACGACCCGTTCGTCGCCGACATCACCGACGACGAGCTGCGCGGCCTGTACCGCGACATGGTGCTGACCCGTCGTTTCGACGCCGAGGCCACCTCCCTGCAGCGCCAGGGCGAGCTGGGCCTGTGGGCGTCGCTGCTCGGCCAGGAGGCCGCCCAGATCGGCTCCGGCCGCGCCACCCGCGAGGACGACTACGTCTTCCCGACCTACCGCGAGCACGGCGTCGCCTGGTGCCGCGGCGTCGACCCGACCAACCTGCTCGGCATGTTCCGCGGCGTGAACAACGGCGGCTGGGACCCGAGCGGCAACAACTTCCACCTCTACACGATCGTCATCGGCTCCCAGACGCTGCACGCCACGGGCTACGCGATGGGCATCGCCAAGGACGGCGCCGACTCGGCGGTCATCGCCTACTTCGGTGACGGCGCCTCCAGCCAGGGCGACGTCGCCGAGGCGTTCACCTTCTCCGCGGTCTACAACGCCCCCGTCGTGTTCTTCTGCCAGAACAACCAGTGGGCGATCTCCGAGCCCACCGAGAAGCAGACCCGCGTCCCGCTGTACCAGCGCGCCCAGGGCTTCGGCTTCCCGGGCGTCCGCGTCGACGGCAACGACGTCCTCGGCTGCCTCGCGGTCACCAAGTGGGCGCTGGAGCGCGCCCGCCGGGGCGAGGGCCCCACCCTGGTCGAGGCGTACACCTACCGCATGGGCGCCCACACCACCTCCGACGACCCGACCCGCTACCGCCACGACGACGAGCGGGTGGCCTGGGAGGCGAAGGACCCGATCGCGCGCCTGCGCAGCTACCTCGAGTCCGAAACCGACACGAACGAGGGATTCTTCGCGGAACTCGAAACGGAGAGCGAGGCGTTGGGAAGGCGAGTGCGCGAAGTGGTGCGTGCCATGCCGGACCCCGACCACTTCGCCATCTTCGAGAACGTGTACGCGGACGGGCACGCGCTGGTGGACGAGGAGCGCGCGCAGTTCGCCGCGTACCAGGCGTCGTTCGCCGACGTGGACGTAGAGGAGGGCAAGTAGCGATGACCACGCAGACCGCGACATCGTCGTCGATCTCGGCGCCGAAGAACATGGCGCTGGCCAAGGCGATCAACGAATCGCTGCGCAAGGCCCTCGAAGCCGACCCGAAGGTCCTCGTCATGGGCGAGGACGTCGGCAAGCTCGGCGGCGTGTTCCGGGTGACGGACGGCCTCCAGAAGGACTTCGGCGAGGACCGGGTCATCGACACCCCGCTCGCCGAGTCGGGCATCGTCGGCACGGCCATCGGCCTCGCCCTGCGCGGCTACCGGCCGGTGGTCGAGATCCAGTTCGACGGCTTCGTCTTCCCCGCGTACGACCAGATCGTCACCCAGCTCGCCAAGATGCACGCCCGCTCGCTGGGCAAGGTCAAGCTGCCGGTCGTCGTCCGCATCCCCTACGGCGGCGGCATCGGCGCCGTCGAGCACCACTCGGAGTCCCCGGAGTCGCTGTTCGCGCACGTGGCGGGCCTGAAGGTGGTCTCGCCGTCGAACGCGTCGGACGCCTACTGGATGATGCAGCAGGCCATCCAGAGCGACGACCCGGTGATCTTCTTCGAGCCGAAGCGCCGCTACTGGGACAAGGCCGAGGTCAACCCGGACGCGATCCCCGGTCCCCTGCACAAGGCCCGCGTGGTCCGTGAGGGCACGGACCTCACCCTCGCCGCGTACGGCCCCATGGTGAAACTCTGCCAGGAGGTCGCCGACGCGGCCGCCGAGGAGGGCAAGTCCCTGGAGGTGTTGGACCTGCGGTCGGTGTCCCCCCTGGACTTCGACACGATCCAGGCGTCCGTGGAGCGGACCCGCCGGCTGATCGTGGTCCACGAGGCCCCGGTCTTCTTCGGCTCGGGCGCCGAGATCGCCGCCCGCATCACCGAGCGGTGCTTCTACCACCTGGAGGCCCCCGTCCTCCGGGTCGGTGGGTACCACGCCCCGTATCCGCCGGCGCGTCTCGAGGAGGAGTACCTGCCGGGTCTGGACCGGGTGCTCGACGCCGTCGACCGCTCGCTGGCGTACTGAGGGAGAGGTCCGTGACGACGATGACAGACACGTCTCTGCGCGAGTTCAAGATGCCCGACGTGGGCGAGGGACTCACCGAGGCCGAGATCCTCAAGTGGTACGTCCAGCCCGGTGACACCGTCACCGACGGCCAGATCGTCTGCGAGGTCGAGACGGCCAAGGCCGCCGTCGAACTTCCCATCCCGTACGACGGCGTCGTACGGTCCCTGCACTTCCCCGAGGGCACCACCGTCGACGTCGGCACGTCCATCATCGCGGTGGACGTGTCGGGCGGCGCCGCCCCCGCGCCGGTCGAGGAGGCGGCGCCCGCGAAGCCCGCCGCCGAGCCGCCGTCGGCGGAGCCCGCCCCGGCCAAGCCGGAGGGCCGCAAGCCGGTCCTCGTCGGCTACGGCGTCGCCGAGTCGTCCACGAAGCGGCGCCCCCGCAAGGGCGTCCCGCCCGTCGTGGCGCCCGTCGAGGACACCCTGTACGGCGCCACCGCCCTCCAGTCCGTCCAGGGCGAGCTGAACGGCCATGGCGCGCTCGGCGCCACCGCGCCGCGCCCGCTGGCGAAGCCGCCGGTGCGCAAGCTGGCCAAGGACCTCGGCGTCGACCTGACGACGGTCACCCCGTCCGGCCCGGACGGCATCATCACCCGCGAGGACGTCCACGCGGCGGTGGCCCCGCCGAAGGCCCCCGAGCCCGCCACGGCGGCGCCCGCAGCGGACGCGGCCCCCGCCGCCGCTCCGGCACCGGTGGTGTCGTACGGCGGCGCCCGCGAGACCCGTGTCCCCGTCAAGGGCGTCCGCAAGGCGACGGCCGCCGCGATGGTCGGCTCGGCGTTCACCGCCCCGCATGTCACGGAGTTCGTCACGGTCGACGTGACGCGCACGGTGAAGCTGGTCGAGGAGCTCAAGCAGGACAAGGACATGCAGGGGCTGCGGGTGAACCCGCTCCTTCTGATCGCCAAGGCCCTGCTGGTCGCGATCAAGCGCAACCCGGACATCAACGCCTCCTGGGACGAGGCGGCCCAGGAGATCGTCGTCAAGCACTACGTGAACCTGGGTATCGCGGCCGCCACGCCGCGCGGTCTGATCGTGCCGAACATCAAGGACGCGCACGCGAAGACGCTGCCGCAGCTCGCCGAGTCCCTGGGCGAGCTGGTCTCCACGGCGAAGGAGGGCCGCACCTCCCCGGCCGCCATGCAGGGCGGCACGGTCACCATCACCAACGTCGGTGTCTTCGGCATCGACACCGGCACGCCCATCCTGAACCCCGGTGAGTCGGCGATCCTCGCCGTCGGCGCGATCAAGCCGCAGCCGTGGGTCCACAAGGGCAAGGTCAAGCCGCGTCAGGTGACGACCCTGGCGCTCAGCTTCGACCACCGGCTGGTGGACGGGGAGCTGGGGTCCAAGGTCCTCGCGGACGTCGCCGCGATCCTGGAACAGCCGAAAAGGCTGATCACCTGGGCGTGACACCGCCCTGTGCCGGATAGGCTCACGGTGAAGGGGCCGGTCGCAAATTCGTCTTGCGACCGGCCCCTTCGTCCTTGGCGCCGCTCGGGCCGCGTCAGCGCTGTGGCTCAGCCCTGGTTGAGCACGTACACCGGGGCGCCGTCCTCCGTCGCGCCCATGGGCCGGATGCAGGCGTGCTTGCGCAGCAGCCGCAGGCAGTCGTTGACGCGCTGCACGGACAGCCCCGTACGGGCGGCGATCGCCTCCAACGGTTGACGCAGTTCACCCTCCTCGACGAGCACAGGGGCGATCACGACGGCCACGGTCCAGACGTCCGCCGTCACCGACAGCCGCTCCCGCCAGTCGGCCAGCACGGACTCGGTGGTGGGGTGCGTCTCGAAGGCGGAGCCGGAGGGGGCCGGGTGTTCGACGGAGAGGGCGTCGAGCCGATTGGCGATGCGCTCCATGGCCTGGGCCATGGCTTGCTGGGCGACGAGGCCGACGCGCTGCATCTCGACCATCTGCTGCTGCGTCTCCAGCGTCTGTTGCTGGGTGCCCACCATCTGTTGCTGTGTCTCCAGCTTCGTCTGCTGTGTGTCGACCATTTGCTGTTGCAGCGCGAGTGACTTCTGCTGGGCGACCGCCAGTTGCCGTCGGCCTGGAGGTTGCGTTCCTCCAGCCGGACGATGGCGTCGGCGATCTGCTCGGGCATGGCGTAGGCGATGGGGGCGCCGGGGTCGGCGGGCTGGACCTCGGCCTCGTCCAACATGTAGGAGCCTTGCCGCTGTACGGCTTCGATCACTTGGATGGCCCACTGTTTGAAGGCAGCGGCTGTGGGCTTCGTACAGGCGGTGACCAGAAGAAGAAGGCCCCCGATGTCGATGAGAATCAGATCTCGGCGCCACTCTCTACCTGCGGGAATGCTGAGACCGTAAGCCTGGCTGACGGTCTCGAGGGTCGCTCGATGATCTTCCGGTACATGGTCGGCGACTGCTTTGCTCGGGCTTGTATGCCCTAGTTGCTTGCACACATCCACCGCCGGAAACCAATGCGTCCCGTCCGGCATGGTCAGTCGGCGGACGCGGGCTCCCGTGGCCGCGTACACGAAGTCGCCGGCGTCGATGGCGTCGCGCTGCGTCCGGGGGTCGGGTTGGTGCTTGCTGGGTTCGATCATGTGAACCACCTCCGCTGCGGAACGTAGGGCGGAGGAAATCGAATATGCCAGCTGAATGGGTGATGTTCACTATCGCGAGCGAAGATCGCGGAATCGGCCTGCGGCGGGAACGGCGAAGGGGGCCACCGCTGTCGCGCGGTGGCCCCCTTCGGCAGTCCGAAGAGCGGCCCGAAGGGCGGCTTTCGGGTTCAGACGGCTCAGACGGCGAAGCCGTAGTTCAGCAGCTTCTTGGCGTCGACCGCGCGGTTGTCGATCGTCGAGGACGCGAGAACCGTGCCGATGATCGTCTTGCCGTTGCGGGTGGCGGCGAAGACCAGGCAGTACTTGGCCTCCGGACCGGAACCGGTCTTCACGCCGATCGTGCCGCTGTAGGTGCCCAGCAGCGGGTTGGTGTTGGTCCACGGCGCCATCGTGCGGGTCGCGCCGGACTTCGTGATCGTCTTGGCTGTGTACGACTTTGTCTTCACGACCGACTTGAACGTGGAGTTCTTCATCGCGGCCCGGGCGAGCTTCGTCAGGTCGCGCGGCGTCGAGTAGTTGGCGCCGTGGCCGATGCCGTCGAAGGAGTCGAAGTGCGTGTTCGTCAGGCCGAGGCTCTTGGCCTTGCTGTTCATCTTGGAGATGAACGACTTCACGCGGGCCGAACGGGTCGAGCCGGTGCCGTACTTGTCGGCGAGGGCGTAGGCGGCGTCGCAGCCGGACGGCAGCATCAGCCCGTAGAGCAGCTGGCGGACGCTGACCTTGTCGCCCACGATCAGCTTGGCGTTGGAGGCGTAGTTGTTGGCGACGATGTAGTCGCTGTACGCCTTCTGGACCGTCACCTTGCTGTCGAGGTTCAGGTTCGACTGGCTGAGCACGACCAGCGCGGTCATGATCTTCGTGGTGGAGCCGGTGGAACGCTTCGTGTCGGCGGCCTTGGTGTACAGGCTCTTTCCGGTACCGCTGTTCATCACGTAACCGCCCGCGGCGGTGATCGTGGGCTTCGCGGGAGCGGCCTGCGCCGGAGCGGAGCCGAGAACGCCGGTCGCGACGAGCGCGCCGGTGGTGACGACTACGGCAGCGGCTCTGCGGACACGCGGACCCTTTATGGCGGTAATCAAGTCAAGTACCCCGATTGTGTCAAATGTCTGAGGAGCGCGGCCGGTTGGGAGCCGGTTCGGCAGGCACAGAAGGGCCGCTTCTCGTGTGACAAGTGAGTAGCACAAAAGGTTGTGCTGCGGGTGGCGCGGGGGTCAATTCAGGTCCATCTCACACCTCGCCGAGGGGGTGAGGATGGATTTCGAAGGGGGATCATCCCGGATCGTGGACGAGGCGAGCGATGCATACGTGTTGTATCTATGCTGTGGGCATGGCCTCCGCAGCACCCTCGAAGTCCCGTCCGTCCGCATCTCCGTCGCTCAAGCAGCCCCCCGCCGCCGACCGGGTGTACGCGCACGTCAAGCAGGGTGTGCTGGAGCGCCGCTACGAGGGCGGCACCCTGCTCACCGAGGGCGAGCTGGCCGAGGCGGTCGGGGTGTCCCGGACGCCGGTGCGGGAGGCGCTGCTGCGGCTGGAGGTCGAAGGGCTGATCAAGCTCTACCCGAAGAAGGGCGCGCTGGTCCTGCCGGTCTCCGCGCAGGAGATCGCCGACGTGGTCGAGACCCGGCAGCTCGTCGAGGAGCACGCGGTCCGCAAGACGGTCCCGGCCTCGCCGCGGCTCATCGCCCGGCTGGAGGAACTCCTCGAACAGCAGAAGGCGCAGGCCGCCGCCGGTGACCTGGCGGGTGCGGCGGTGACCGACCGCTGTTTCCACGCCGAGATCGTCCGCAGCGGCGGCAACGAGATCCTCTCCCGCCTCTACGACCAGCTCCGCGACCGGCAGCTGCGTATGGGCGTCGCCTTCATGCACGCGCACCCGGATCGCATCACCAAGACGCTCACCGAGCACGAGGAGATCCTCCGGGCGCTGCGCGCGGGTGACGCGGAGGCGGCCGTGAGCCTCGTCCACCGGCATGTGAACTGGTTCTCCAACCTGGCGCGGGGGGACGTCCGGTGAGCCGCCCCTCCTTGTCCTCGTCCTCCGCGCTGCCCGGAGACCCGCCCGGTGGCCGCCGCGCCCTGACCGTGTGGGGCATCGGTGTCTCGGTCTACTTCGTCGCCGTCATCTTCCGTACGTCGCTGGGGGTGGCCGGCCTCGACGCCGCCGACCGCTTCCATGTGAGCGCCTCCGCCCTGTCGACGTTCTCGATCCTGCAACTGCTCGTGTACGCGGGCATGCAGATACCGGTGGGTCTGCTGGTGGACCGGCTCGGCACCAAGAAGGTGCTGACCCTCGGGGTCGTGCTCTTCACGGCCGGTCAGATCGGTTTCGCGCTGGCACCGTCGTACGGCATGGCGCTGGCCTCGCGGGCGCTGCTGGGCTGCGGGGACGCGATGACGTTCATCAGCGTGCTGCGGCTCGGCACCCGTTGGTTCCCGGCCCGGCGCGGTCCGCTGATCGCGCAGTTCGCGGGGCTCGCCGGTATGGCGGGCAATCTGGTGTCGACGCTGGTGCTGGCCAGGCTGCTGCACGGGGTGGGCTGGACGGCGGCGTTCGCGGGCAGCTCCGTCGCCGGGCTCGTCGTCCTCGTCCTCACCCTGCTGTTCCTGAAGGACCACCCGGACGGGCACGAACCGGAGCCCTTCCCGCACCAGGGGGCGGCGTACGTGCGGCGGCAGATCGCGGCGTCCTGGCGGGAGCCGGGCACCCGGCTCGGGTTGTGGGTGCACTTCACCACGCAGTTCCCGGCGATGGTGTTCCTGCTGCTGTGGGGGCTGCCGTTCCTGGTGGAGGCGCAGGGGCTGAGCCGGGCCACCGCCGGTGACCTGCTCACCCTCGTCGTCCTGTCCAACATGGTGGTCGGACTGGTGTACGGCCAGGTCGTGGCCCGGCACCACGCGGCGCGGCTGCCGCTGGCGCTCGGGACGGTGCTCGCGACGGCGGCGGTCTGGGCGACCACGCTGATCTACCCCGGTGCGCACGCGCCGATGTGGCTGCTGATCGTCCTGTGCGCGGTCCTCGGAGCCTGTGGGCCCGCCTCGATGCTCGGCTTCGACTTCGCCCGTCCCGCGAACCCGCCGGAACGTCAGGGCACGGCCTCCGGGATCACCAACATGGGCGGTTTCGTCGCCTCCATGACGACTCTGCTGGCTGTCGGCATCCTCCTCGACCTCACGAACGACAACTACCGCATCGCCTTCTCCGCCGTCTTCGTCCTCCAGGCCCTGGGCCTGACCCAGATCTTCCGCCTGCGCGCCCGAGCGGCCCGCCGCGAACGCGAACGCCTCGTCGCCAGCCGTGTGGAGACGGTGCACGTACCGGCGTGAGGGCACACTCCCGGCCGGGTCGAGCGATCGGGCCCGGCTTGCAGGGGTGCAGCCGGGAGCCACACCCGCCGCCGTCCGCTACACCGTCACCGCGAAGGCGTGGAGGATGGCCGCGATGAGGTGCGGGTCGCCCTCCGCCTTGATGCGGTCGGCGACCGTGTCGGCGGTGACGCGGCCGCACGCGAGGCGGACGTAGGTCTCCCAGTCCAGGGTGAGGGTGGCGGCGGGGCCGAGCGCGGGTGTGGTCTCCAGGGTGCCGCGGCCCTGGATGTCGACGCGGACCGTGCGGATGAACTCCACCGGGCCGTGCACGTCGAGGACGACGGCCGAACTGCGCGGGGCCTGCGCGTCCTCCGCGACGACCTTCGGCAGGACGGAGAGCAGCTCGTCCCGGACGATGTACGCGCCCGGCGAGTCCAGGTTCCCGGGCCGGCCGAGCGCCGCCCGCAGGTCCTGCTCGTGGACCCACACGTCGAAGGCCCGGTTGCGCATGGCCTGTTCGAGGGTCAGTTCCGTGCCGAGCGGGCCGCGCACCTTGTGGTCGGGCTGCCGCGACTCGTTCCGCAGCTGGCGGTTGCGCCGGATGATCGTGTACTCCAGCTCGGACGTCATCTCCGGCGCCGTGTGATGGCGGCGGGCGTCGACCTGCATCTCCATGTACCGCTGGTGCTCGGTGCGCACGTGGTACAGGTCGCGCGGCAGGGAGTGGATCGGCCGCGGGTCGCCGAGCATCTCGCAGTCCATGCCGATGACATGGGAGACCACATCGCGCACCGACCAGCCGGGGCACGGCGTCCGCCTGTTCCACTCGCCCTCCACGAGCGGTGCCACCAATTCGGCTATCGCATCCACTGCGTGGGTCCAGGCGTCGGCGTAGGGCTGAAGAGTGGGATGCAGACTCACGGAACGGGACCCCTCGGGCGGTCGGTACGTGTCAGTACGGTCGGTACGTGTCGGCTACGTGGCGGGTGGTCTTCAGTAGGGGCGTCGGCGTTGACGGCGGGGGCGGGCGTCGGCGGCGGTCAGTGGGTGCTGTGGAACGTTAAGTTACGCTGCTGTGCGGCACCCCGGCAGTGCTTTCGTGTGACGATCGTAGGCCCGTGTTTGACGGCTCGAATGCCAGGACGGTGGTAGTGTGCGCGCCTCGCTCCTTCAGATCGGTGTAGACGAGGGCGAATCGGTCGATTCGCGCAGGCGTCGGGTGGCTTCGCTGGTCCGTGAGCAGGCCGGAGCCGATCTCGTCGTCCTCCCGGAGCTGTGGACCACCGGCGCATTCGCGTTCGAATCCTTCACCGCGGAAGCCGAGCCGCTCGACGGGCCGACCCATGAGGCGATGGCCGGGGCGGCGGCCGACGCGGGCGTCTGGCTGCACGCCGGCTCGATCCCCGAGCGGGACCCTGAGGGCCCCCTCTACAACACGTCTCTCGTCTTCTCCCCCTCCGGTGAACTCGCCGCCGCCTATCGCAAGATCCACCGCTTCGGCTTCGACAAGGGCGAGGCCGTCCTGATGGGCGCGGGCGAGGAACTGGTGACGGTCCGGCTGCCGGACACCACCCTCGGCGTCGCCACCTGCTACGACCTCCGCTTCCCCGAACTCTTCCGCGGCCTGGTCGACGCGGGCGCCGAGACCTTCGTCGTCCCGGCCGGCTGGCCCGAACGCCGCCGCGCCCACTGGACCCTGCTCGCCCGGGCCAGGGCCGTCGAGAACCAGGCGTATGTCCTCGCCTGTGGAACGGCGGGCACGCACGCGGGAGTTCCGCAGGCCGGTCACTCGATCGTGGTCGACCCCTGGGGAGAGGTGCTGGCGGAGGCGGGCTCCGGGGAGGAGGTCCTCACCGTGGAGCTCGACCCGGCGAAGGTGGCGACGACCCGCGAGCAGTTCCCGGCCCTCAAGGACCGACGGCTGGGTCTGGAGACCCCGCGCCGCCCCTGATCTCCGGCTGCTGACCGCTGACCGCTGACCGCTGACCGCTGACCTCCGGCCGGAGACCGCTGACCGCTGACCACCGGCCGCGGCCGGCGGCGCCGGGTGAACCGTGGCCCACACCGTCTCCAGGCGCTCTAACCGATCCCCCTCTCCCGTTCCGCCAGGTTGATCACGCA
Source organism: Streptomyces sp. MA5143a (assembly GCF_900290235.1). GTDB lineage: Bacteria > Actinomycetota > Actinomycetes > Streptomycetales > Streptomycetaceae > Streptomyces. Next base: position 67,235 of record NZ_OLMK01000026.1, on the reverse strand, counting down.
CACCGTCACGGCGATCAGCAGTGACGGGTCCGCGTCGTCGCGGACGACGTCCAGGCCGTATGTCTCCCTGACGTGCAGCCATCTGCGGGAGACGACGGCGAGGGCCTCACCCTGGTACTCGATGAGGAACTCGCGGTCGAGGACCTTGCCGCTGACGTCGAGTTCCGTGCCGTCCGTCAGCGACACCCGGTAGTGGTTGCGCAGCAGGGACAGGCGCTTGCGGCGGACCGTGGCCAGCGGTTCGCCCTCCCGTTCGATCACCATGGTGTCGCGCAAGGCGAACATCTTCTTCCGGATGTCGATCAGGACCCGCCCCGCCGAGTCCTTCAACTCGAAGGTGTCCCGAAGCCGCAGGGCCTTGCCGTCGACGAGGAAGACCTTCCTGCCGTGCTCGTCCTCGATCCAGTAGTCGTCACCGATGCCGAGGATCCGGTCGCGTACGAGGAATCTCATGCCCTCAGGCGTTCCCCGGCGCCCGCCGTCCCACCTCGCCGGTAGGCCGAAAGGACGCAGGTCCCGGCCTTGCACCCAGGTTGTCCACAGGCCGTTGGTGACTTTGTCCACAGGCGCGGCCGCGAGTTGTCCACAGGCTCAGCGGCGGGCCGCGGGCAAGTGGCACCCTTGATCCATGAGCGATTCCACGACCCAGCACCCCGCACCCCGCCGTGTCCGTGTCCGCGCCCCCGAACTGACCGGCAAGGGCGGCTGGCTGAACACGGGTGGGACGCGGTACACCCTTGCTGACCTGCGGGGAAAGATAGTGTTGCTGGATTTTTGGACGTTCTGCTGCATCAACTGTCTGCATGTCCTCGACGAGCTGCGCGAACTGGAGGAGAAGCACCGCGACACCGTCGTGGTCATCGGGGTGCACTCCCCGAAGTTCGCGCACGAGGCGGAGCACGCGGCGGTGGTCGACGCCGTCGAGAGATACGGGGTCGAGCACCCGGTCCTCGACGACCCGGAGCTCGCCACCTGGAAGCAGTACGCCGTACGGGCCTGGCCGACCCTCGTGGTCATCGACCCGGAGGGATATGTGGTCGCCCAGCACGCGGGCGAGGGCCATGCGCACGCCATCGAGCGGCTAGTCGCCGAACTGGAGGCCGAGCACGGGGCGAAGGGCACCCTGCGGCGCGGCGAGGGACCGTATGTGGCGCCGGACCCCGAGCCGACGGTGCTGCGCTTCCCCGGGAAGGCGCTGCTCCTGCCCGGCGGGGACTTCCTCGTCAGCGACACCACCCGCCACCAGCTGGTGCGGCTCGCCCCGGACGGCGAGACGGTCGTCCGCCGGTACGGCGCCGGTGAGCGCGGCTTCATGGACGGCAGCGCCGAGCACGCCCGGTTCAGCGAGCCGCAGGGCCTGGCGTTGCTGGACGGAGGGACGGTGGTCGTCGCCGACACCGTGAACCACGCGCTGCGCCGCCTCGACCCGGACACCGGCGAGGTCTCCACCCTCGCGGGCACGGGCCGGCAGTGGTGGCAGGGCTCGCCCACCTCGGGCCTGGCCTGGGAGGTCGACCTGTCCTCACCGTGGGACGTGGCCGTCTTCGGCGGCAAGGTGTGGATCGCGATGGCCGGCGTCCACCAGTTGTGGACGTACGACCCGGAGGACTGCACCGTCGCCGTGGCGGCGGGCACGACGAACGAGGGGCTGGTGGACGGCCCGGGTGCGGAGGCGTGGTTCGCGCAGCCGTCGGGGCTCGCGGCCGCCGCGGACCGGCTGTGGCTCGCCGACTCCGAGACGTCGGCGCTGCGCTGGGTCGACCTCGACGGGGCGGTCCACACGGCGGTCGGCACCGGCCTGTTCGACTTCGGGCACCGCGACGGCGCCGCAGACCAGGCGCTGCTCCAGCATCCGCTGGGGGTCACGGTCCTGCCCGACGGCTCGGTCGCGGTCAGCGACACCTACAACCACGCGCTGCGCCGCTACGACCCGGCCACGGGCGAGGTGACGACTCTCGCGACGGACCTGCGGGAGCCGAGCGACGCGGTGCTTGTCGGGGACGACATCGTGGTCGTCGAGTCCGCCCGCCACCGGCTGACCCGGCTGCGGCTGCCGGAGGAGACGGTGAAGGTGGAGGCCGTCGCCCATCGCACCCGGCGCGCACCCACCGAGGTCGCTCCCGGCGGCCTCCGGCTCGACATCGTCTTCCAGGCGCCCACCGGGCAGAAGCTCGACGAGCGGTACGGACCGTCGACCCGACTGCTCGTCTCCTCCACGCCGCCCGAGCTGCTGCTCGGGGGTGAGGGCGCGGACACGGCCCTGTCCCGGAGACTGGAGCTGAACCCCTCCATATCCGAGGGCGTCCTGCACGTCTCGGCGATGGCGGCGTCCTGCGACGACGACCCGGCCAACGAGTACCCGGCCTGCCATGTGCACCAGCAGGACTGGGGCGTGCCGGTCCGGGTCTCGTCCGGTGGCGCGGACCGGCTGCCGCTGGTGCTCGCGGGAATGGACGAGGGCACCGCCGGCCTCGGCTGAGGCCCTTCGCCCTCGTCGTCCACCGGGACGGTCACACGCCGCCGTACCCGTCCCGGTGGTGGTGCCGCTCCTCGTCGATGACGGGCGTCGCGGACGGCACCACGACCCGCCTGCGCCTGGCGATGCTGCTGAACGTCGCGACCCCGATCAGTCCGACGATCATGAAGATGATGCCGACCAGGTCGAGGTTGACCCCCTGCATGTCCCAGTCGGTGGCGAACGTGAGGATGGCGCCCACGGCGATCAGAATGATGCACCCGCCCAAACCCATGAGTGTTCCCTCCCAGTCCGGTTGGGTCGGCCGGTCGTTCCGGTCGTTCGGTCCTACCGGTGGACTCCGGGTACCCGAACTGGCTTGTCAGTAACAGGGGGAGGCCGTTCGGGTGCCGGGCGGGGTGCCGGTCAGCCCTCCAGGAACGCGGCCAGGGCGTTCGCCAGGAGGTAGGGGTCCTTGGCCCCGCAGAGTTCACGGGCGCTGTGCATGGAGAGGATGGCGACGCCGATGTCGACGGTCTGGATACCGTGGCGGGCCGCGGTGATGGGCCCGATGGTCGTGCCGCACGGCATGGAGTTGTTGGAGACGAACGTCTGGAACGGCACGCCGGACTTCTCGCAGGCGGCGGCGAACACCGCGCGGCCCGAACCGTCGGTGGCGTAGCGGTTGTTGACGTTCACCTTCAGCAGCGGGCCGGCGTCCGCGCGCGGGTGGTGCGTGGGGTCGTGGCGCTCCGCGTAGTTGGGGTGGACGGCGTGACCGGTGTCCGAGGAGAGACAGATCGTGGCGGCGAAGGCGCGGGCGCGGTCCTCGTACGAGCCGCCGCGGGAGAACACCGAGCGCTCCAGCACCCCGCCGAGGAGCGGCCCGTCGGCGCCGGTGTCGCTCTGGGAGCCGTTCTCCTCGTGGTCGAAGGCGGCGAGGACGGGGATGTACGAGGGGCCGTCACCGGAGGTGGCGACCGCGGCGAGCGCCGCCGTGGCGGCGTGCACGGAGAGGAGGTTGTCCATGCGGGGCCCGGCCAGCAGTTCCTTGTCGCGGCCCAGGTAGGCGGGCGGTTCGACGGAGTGGGTCATCAGGTCCCAGCCGGTGACCTCGCCCGCGGGCAGGCCCAGTTCCTGCTCCAGGAAGGCGATCAGGTCACCGTCGCGGACGTCGTTGCCGAGGCCCCAGACGGGCTGGAGGTGGCGCTGCTTGTCGAGCTTCAGACCCTCGGAGGAGACGGAACGGTCGAGATGGATGGCGAGTTGCGGCACCCGCAGGAGGGGCCGGTCGATGTTCACGAGGCGGCTGGTGCCGTCGCGCAGCGAGAGCCGGCCGGCGAGGCCGAGGTCGCGGTCCAGCCAGGAGTTGAGCAGCGGGCCGCCGTAGATCTCGACGGCGACCTGGCGCCAGCCGTGGGCGCCGCTGTCGGGGCGCGGCTTCACCCGCAGGTTGGGGGAGTCGGTGTGGGCGCCGACGATACGGAACGGCGTGTGGGGTTCGGCGCCCTCCGGCACGTACCAGGCGATGATCGCGCCGCCGCGCAGCACGTACTTGCCGCCCAGGGAGCCGTCCCACGCGTCCGTCTCGGACACCTGGCGGAAGCCGGCCTTCTCCAGCCGCTCCGCGGCGTTCGCCACCGCGTGGTACGGGGACGGGCTTGCCGCGAGGTAGGTCATCAGGTCGTCGGTGTGGCCGCGATCGAAGCGTGGGGGTGTGCGCATGGGGTTCACCTTAACGACGTACGAGGGCCCGCTCCCGGGGTTGGGAGCGGGCCCTGGTGTGAGGAACGGGGGACGGGGCGGCGGACGGACGGGCAGGGCCCGTCCGTCCCCCGACCGCGTCGCAGTGGGGCCTCGGCCCCGGCGGCGGTGCCGCCCGGGGCCGAGGCCGGGAGGTCAGAACGCGTCTTCGTCCAGCTCCATCAGGTCGAGGTCGACGCCCTCGGAGATCTTGCGGGCCAGGGTGACGCCGGGCAGGACGTTGGCGGCGAAGAACTTGGCCGCGGCGATCTTGCCGGTGTAGAAGGCCTTGTCCTTGGCGGACGCGTTCGGCAGCTTCTCGGCGGCGACGGCGGCGCCCTTGAGGAGCAGGTAGCCGACGACGACGTCACCGGAGGCGAGCAGCAGGCGCGTGGTGTTGAGGCCCACCTTGTAGATGTTCTTGACGTCCTGCTCGGTCGCGGCGAGGTCGGTGAGCATGAGGCCGACGATGGCCTCCAGCTCGACCGCGGCCTTGGCGAGGTGCTCACGGGCACCGGCCAGCTCCTCGCCGCCCTCGCCCAGTGCCAGGAACTTCTTGATCTCCTCGGCGAGGGAGTTCAGCGCGGCGCCCTGGTTGCGGACGATCTTCCGGAAGAAGTAGTCCTGGCCCTGGATCGCGGTGGTGCCCTCGTACAGGGTGTCGATCTTGGCGTCGCGGATGTACTGCTCGATCGGATACTCCTGCAGGAAGCCGGAGCCGCCGAAGGTCTGCAGGGACTGGGCGAGCTGTTCGTAGCCCTTCTCGGAGCCGTAGCCCTTGACGATCGGGAGGAGCAGGTCGTTCAGGGCGTGCTCGGTGGAGGAGTCCTCGCCGGCCGCCTCCTTCACCGCGATCGAGTCCTGGACGGAGGCGGTGTAGAGGACGAGGGCGCGCATGCCCTCCGCGTACGCCTTCTGCGTCATCAGCGAGCGGCGGACGTCGGGGTGGTGCGTGATGGTGACCTTGGGCGCGGTCTTGTCCATGAAGTTCGCCAGGTCGGGGCCCTGGACGCGCTCCTTGGCGTACTCGAGGGCGTTGAGGTAGCCCGTGGAGAGGGTGGAGATCGCCTTCGTGCCGACCATCATGCGGGCGAACTCGATGATGCGGAACATCTGGCGGATGCCGTCGTGCTTGTCGCCGATCAGCCAGCCCTTGGCGGGGTGCCGGTCACCGAAGGTCATCTCGCAGGTGTTGGAGGCCTTCAGGCCCATCTTGTGCTCGACGTTGGTGGCGTAGACGCCGTTGCGCTCGCCCAGCTCGCCGGTCTCGAAGTCGAACAGGTACTTCGGGACGAGGAAGAGGGACAGGCCCTTGGTGCCGGGGCCGTGGCCCTCGGGGCGGGCGAGGACGTAGTGGAGGATGTTCTCCTCCATGTCGTGCTCACCGGAGGTGATGAAGCGCTTCACGCCCTCGATGTGCCAGGAGCCGTCCTCCTGCTGGATCGCCTTGGTGCGGCCCGCGCCGACGTCCGAACCGGCGTCCGGCTCGGTGAGCACCATGGTGGAGCCCCAGGTCCGCTCGACCGCGATCTGCGCGATCTTCTTCTGTACGTCGTTGCCCTCCTCGTGGAGGATGCCGGCGAAGGCCGGGCCGGAGGAGTACATCCACACGGCCGGGTTCGCGCCGAGGATCAGCTCCGCGAAGGCCCAGATCAGGGAGGCGGGGGCGGTCGTGCCGCCGATGCCCTCGGGCAGGCCGAGCCGCCAGTACTCCGACTCCATGAAGGCCTTGTAGCTCTTCTTGAAGGAGGCCGGGACCGGGGCGGTGTTCGTCTGCGGGTCGAAGACCGGGGGGTTGCGGTCGGCGTCCGTGAAGGACTCCGCCAGCTCGTTCTCGGCGAGGCGGGTCAGCTCCTCCAGGATGCTCTTGGCGGTGTCCGTGTCCATCTCCGCGAACGGGCCGGTGCCGTACAGCTTGTCGCGGCCGAGCACCTCGAAGAGGTTGAACTCGATGTCGCGGAGATTCGACTTGTAGTGCCCCATGGCGACGGCTCCGTAAGAGAGGGATCGGCGAGGCACTGGATCCTCGCGCTAGTTCACATACCAACAAGTAGCTTCTCCCGATGATGCTACCCACCGGTAATAAGAAGCAACCCCGATCGGGTCATCTGTGACTCGTTACGCTTTGCCGCATGTACGGCTACGACCAGAGCGCTGGCACTCAGCAGCAGTACGCCCCGCCGCAGCAGCCCATGGCCGGGCAGCAGATGCCGGGGCAGATGCCCGGCGGCCCGATGGGTGGGGGCTACGGGCAGCAGCCTCCGCTGTACCCGGAGCCGTCCCCGCCGTCCCTCGCGGACGCGGTGCGTGCCTTCACCACGGGTCAGATGGCCGCCGAGGACTTCCAGCAGGTCTTCGCGACGTCCAAGGTCTACTGCCCGCGCGGTGACAACCCCGGGTTCCTGGCGCTGCACAACACGCAGCAGCCGGTGATCCCGATGTTCACCTCGCTCAAGGAGCTGCGCCGGTACGCCGGCAAGGAGTCCAAGTACTTCGTGATCACCGGCGCCGAGGTCATCGATCTGCTGCCCACCGGCTACGGCTTCGTCCTCGACATGGAGGGGGAGCACCGGATGGTCTTCGACGCGAAGGCGGTGGAGCAGATGGTGGAGTTCGCGATGCGGCGCATGTACGGATAGCTCCGCGCCACGCCCGACGGCCGTGTGGCCCGGTGTGGGCGACGGCAGGCGGGGTGTCGGTCCCGGCTCGGTGTCCGGGGTCGATCGCCGGACGAAGGCGAACGCCCGGAGGGAATGCCCTCCGGGCGTTCGTCGTTAGACCTGGCAGAAAGTTCAACAATCAACTAAAGTGAACGCACAAGGAGGTACCGACATGCCCGCAGTGACCGTCGAGAACCCGCTGACCCTGCCCCGTGTCGTCGCGTCGACCGACGCGGTGTCCCGTCCGGTGCTCGCCGTGACGACCGCGCCCAGCGGCTTCGAGGGCGAGGGCTTCCCGGTCCGCCGTGCGTTCGCCGGGATCAACTACCGTCACCTCGACCCGTTCATCATGATGGACCAGATGGGCGAGGTGGACTACGCGCCGGGAGAGCCGAAAGGCACGCCCTGGCACCCTCACCGTGGCTTCGAGACCGTCACCTACATCATCGACGGGATCTTCGACCACCAGGACAGCCACGGCGGTGGCGGCACCATCACCAACGGTGACACCCAGTGGATGACGGCCGGTTCCGGTCTCCTCCACATCGAGGCGCCGCCGGAGGCGCTCGTCATGTCCGGCGGACTCTTCCACGGCATCCAGCTGTGGGTGAACCTCCCGGCCAGGGACAAGATGATGGCGCCGAGATACCAGGACATCCGCGGCGGCCACGTCCAGCTCCTCACCACCCCCGACGGCGGCGCGCTGCTCCGCGTCATCGCCGGTGAGCTCGACGGGCACCAGGGGCCCGGCATCACCCACACCCCGATCACCCTCCTCCACGCGACCGTGGCGCCGGGCGCGGAGATCACGCTTCCGTGGCGCGAGGACTTCAACGCGCTGGCGTACGTGCTCGCGGGGCGCGGCAGCGTCGGTGCGGACCGGCGCCCGATCCACCTCGGTCAGACGGCCGTCTTCGGTGCGGGCTCGTCCCTCACGGTGCGGGCGGACGAGAAGCAGGACTCCAACGCGCCCGACCTGGAGATCGTGCTGCTCGGCGGACAGCCGATCCGTGAGCCCATGGCCCACTACGGCCCGTTCGTCATGAACACCCGCGAGGAACTCCAGCAGGCGTTCGAGGACTTCCAGAAGGGGCGGCTGGGCACGGTTCCGGCGGTCCACGGCATGACCGAGGGCGGTCTCTGACGGTCGCACCCCGGCTCGCCGGCTCTGCCTGCGCGTAGCTGCTGACGGCTGTTGACGGCTGCTGATGAGGCCCCTGCCCGACCGGGCGGGGGCCTCCGGCGTGTGCGGGGACCGACAGCGTGGATGCCGCCGGGCTGAGGACGAGGACGGACTGCGCGAGGCAACAACAGAGCTGATGGTCGACCGGCGGGCACGGGCCCTGCCCCGGGTACGTGGCGGCGGGGCCGGCCGTCGCGACAGCAACCGAGCCTGGGCCGTCTGATCCTGTCCGGCAACGCCTTGCCGTGTCCCGGACGGAGCGTGGCTGTTTCGGCTGTTCAGCGGCTTGTCCGGACCGTGCGGCGGGGTGCTCGACATGGCTGGGACAGGGGTTGTCGGCGGTTTGCCCCCGGCTGACAATGACCGCATGGCGAGCACGGGGGACCGCGGGAGGGCCGGAAAGCCGGAGGCGGGTGGGGAGTTGACGCCGGAGGCCGCGCGCACCTCCGCCGAGTACGTCGCCCTGCTGCGTCGGCTCAAGGAGCGCAGTGGGCTGACCTACCGGCAGTTGGAGCAGCGTGCCGCCGAGCAGGGCGAAATTCTCGCCCGCAGCACCCTCGCCGATGTCCTGCGGCGGGACGCGCTCCCGCGTGCCGAGGTCGTCTCCGCGCTCGTCCGGGCCTGTGGGGTACCGGAGACCGCCGTATCCACGTGGCTGGCCGTCAGGGAACGGCTCGTCGTCACGGGGGACGCCCCGCGAGAAGCGGAACGACAGGGGCGGGAAGGGCGGGGAGCCGGCGACGGGCCGGGTGGACGCATGAGGGGTGCGTCGGGTGGGGCGGTCCGTCGGGTCGTCGGGGGCGGTGGTGGCCGGGTGTTCGGGGGGCGGGCCGGTGCCGCTTCGCTCGCCGCCGTGGCCTCGCTCGGTACGGTCGCCCTGCTCGTCGTCGGCGTGCTGGTGTGGCTGCCGCGCGACGGGACGGCGTCGAACGGCGGCGGGGACGGGGACAGCGGGCGGACGACGCGGACGTCGGAGCCCTCCGGGACGCGGGCCGCTGAGGGCGGCGGCGCTCCCGTGCCGCCCGGTCCCGCTCCCGGGCTCACCCGCATCCGCCCCGTACGCGCTCCCGACCTGTGCCTCACCGACGGGGACGTACGGGTGCACAGCGGGGAGTCGAAGGTGGTGGCGATGCAGCGGCCGTGCGAGGAGGCCGTGCCGCCGAAGACGTATCTGCTGCGGGCGGACGACGGGTACTACCGCATCCAGTGGGACCATCCGCGGCACGGCAAGGGCTGTCTCACGCTGCTCAGCGACAGCGAGTTCCAGCACATGTTCGAGCCCTGGGACGACTGCAAGGTCGGCGGCTCCTCTCAGCTGTTCCGCATCGAACGGGCCGAGGGCACCGGCAAGGGCACGAAGGGCGCGTGGCGGTTGCGGCCGGGGCGGGGGGAGGCGGACGTCTGCGTCGGTATGCGCGGCGGCCCCGAGGAGAAGGGGGCGGTCGCGGTGGCGGAGGGCTGCGCCGACGCGACGGGGGCCGGTGGCGCGGGCGACGCGCAGCTGTTCCTGATCGGCCGCGACCCGACCGGGCGCGGATGAGTTGACCGGGCGCGAATGAGCCGCGGGCGACCCGCACTCGGCCGTCCGGTCGCCCGCGTCACCCGGACGGGGCGTCCGCGCACGACAGGGTGACGGTGGCCGTGCTCCGCTGGAGGGGTGCAGCTGCTCCCCGAACCCGTGCGGCGTCTCGCCGCCTGGTGTGCCGTCGTGCTGCTCGTCGCCGGGGTCGTGTACGTGGGGGTCCGGCTGTGCGTGGAGTTCAGGACGGCCGTCACGCCGGTGCTGCTCGCCCTGCTGGGGGCCGCGTTGCTCGGACCGCTGCACCGGCGGCTGGTCAGGGCGCGGATGAACCGGTCGCTCGCCGCGGGCCTCACCTGCGTCGCGGTGGTCGCGGTCGTGGGCGGGGCCGTCTACGTCGTGGCCGCCGCGCTCATCGGCACCGGGGACCAGATCATCGCCTCCCTCAGGGACGCGGCCGAGGACGTCACCCGGCACTTCGGTGCGGCCGGCACCTCGCTGGACGATCTCGCCGCCAACGCCAAGGAGTTGCTGGGCAGGTTCGGGGGGACCGCGGCGTCCAACGTCATCAGCGGGGTGAGCATCGTCGGCGAGGCCGTCGCCATGGCCGTCCTCGCGCTGCTGCTCGTCTTCTTCTTCCTGCGGGACGCCGACCGGGTGTCAGGAACCATCCGCGCGTTGTCGCCGTGCGGGCTCGCCGACACGGTGGAGGCCATCGCGCGGCGGGCGTTCGAGGCCGTCGAGGGGTTCATGCGCGGGACGACCCTCGTGGCACTCATCGACGCCACGTGCATCGGGGTCGGGTTGCTGATCCTCGATGTGCCGGGCGCGGTCGGGCTCGCCGCGCTCGTGTTCGTCGGCGCGTACATCCCGTATCTCGGCGCCGTCGTCTCGGGTGGGGTGGCCGTGCTCGTGGCCCTCGCCGACCGGGGAGCCGTGATCGCGCTGTGGGTCCTCGGGATCGTGCTCGCCGTGCAGCAGTTGGAGGGACATGTGCTCATGCCGATGATCCAGAGCCGGACGGTGCAGATGCACCCGGCGGTCGTCATGATCGCCATCACCGCGGGCGCATCGGTCGCCGGCGTCCTCGGCATGCTCCTCGCGGTACCGCTGACCGCGGCGGCCTTCGGAGTCGTCCACGAGCTTCGGGACCGGTTCGCGAAGGAGGGGGTCGCCTAGCGGCGGCCTGGCCGGGACTGTCCGTGCCGGGGCATCCTCGGCCGGGGGCAAGGGGGCAAGGGGGCAAGGGGGCAAGGGGGCAAGGGGGCAGGGGGCACCCGGCGGTGGGGTCACCTCGCCGTCTCGCCCGGCGGGCCCGCCGGCTTCGAGGGCTCGTGGAGTTCGAACCAGATGCTCTTGCCGTCGCCGCGCGGGTCTACGCCCCAGGCGTCCGCGAGCACGTCCATGAGGACGAGACCGCGTCCGGAGGAGGCCAGTTCGCCGGGGCGGCGCTTGTGCGGGAGGTCGTCGCTGGCGTCGGTCACCTCGATCCGCATCCGCCGCTTGCCGCCGGCACCGGTCATCTCGACGACGAGGAGCGCGTCGGCGTCGGTGTGGACGAGGACGTTGGTGAGCATCTCGGAGACCAGCAGGACCGCCGAGTCGACCTGGTCGGGGCAGGTCCAGTCGTGGAGCAGTTCGCGGACCTGCTGGCGGGCCCCGGCGATGCGCTCCGGCTCGGCCTGCGCGACGGTCAGGGCGGTGCGGCGCATGGGAGGCCGTACGCCGACGGTGGCATCGCGGCCGGCACCCTCGGCCGCGCGGGACAGCAGCAGCATCGCTATGTCGTCCTCGCGCCGGTCGGCCAGCGGGCCGGGCGTGTGATGGGACGACGGCCCGTGCACGCCTTGGACCAGCGCGTCGGCCAGTGCCTCCAGCCGCCCGGGAGCGAGCCCGTTCGCCACGGGGAGGTCCCCGGGCAGAGTGACGGAGGTCGGACCGGCACCGGAAGGCGCCGAGTCGGCCACGAGGGAGGCCGCGCCCGCCGCCATGGCCACCGGATCGTCAGCCATGGCCACCGGTTCCACCGCTGCGGTCACCGGTTCGGCCGCTCCGGTCACCGGTTCGGTCGCCACGGCTATCGGTTCGGTCGCCACGGCTGCCGGTTCCACCGCTGCGGTCACCGGTTCGGCCGCTGCGGTCACCGGTTCGGTCGCCACGGCTATCGGTTCGGTCGCCACGGCTGCCGGTTCGGCCGCCACGGCTACCGGTTCGGTCGCCGTCGACGCCGAACGCGCCCCCAGCTCACCGGCCGCTGAGGCCGAGCGGGGCCCCAGTCCGCCCGCTTCCTCAAGGCTCTCCCCCGGCTCTCTCAGCGTCTCCGGGCCCGCGGCGCCCGAACCCGCCGCCCTCGGCACCCCGTTACCCGCGCCGGCACCCCCGACAGCGTTGCCATCCGTCTCGCGCCTGACCCGGACCGGGCCCGGGGCCGGGGCATCAGGTTCCGCGTCCGGGCTCGTGTCGGCGGTCGCGCCCGCGCCGACGTCCGCGCCCGCGTCGAAGGACTCCAGGATCGTCCTGATGCGCCGCCAGCCCGTGTCGAGGTCGTGGCCGCCCGTTTCGATGAGGCCGTCGGTGCACAGGAGCATCGTCTCGCCGGGTTCGAGGACGAGCCGGGTGGTGGGGTAGTCGGCGTCGGGGTCGATGCCGAGGGGCAGGCCGCCCGGGGTCGGCCGGACCAGGACCGTGCCGTCGGCCATGCGGATCGCCGGGTCGGGGTGCCCGGCGCGGGCGATGTCCAGCACCCCGGTCACCGGGTCGACCTCCACGTACAGGCAGGTCGCGAAGCGCAGGTCGGTGTAGGTGTCGCCGGAGGTGTCCGCGGTGACGCCGTGGAGGAAGCGGGACGCGCGGGAGAGCACCGCGTCCGGCGGGTGGCCCTCGGAGGCGTAGGCGCGCAGCGCTATGCGGAGCTGGCCCATGAGCCCGGCGGCGCGTACGTCGTGGCCCTGGACGTCGCCGATGACGAGGGCGAAGCGGCCGCTGGGCAGGGCGATCATGTCGTACCAGTCGCCGCCGACCTGGAGTCCGCCGCCGGTGGGGACGTAGCGCGCGGCGACGCTCATGCCGGGTATCTCGGGGCCGAGCGTGGGCAGCATCGTGCGCTGGAGGCCGTCGGTCAGTTCGCGTTCGGTCTCGGCGGCGCCCGCGCGGGACAGCGCCTGGGCGAGCATGCGGGCCACGGTGGTCAGGACGGAGCGCTCGTCGGGGGTGAAGGTGACCGGGTAGGTGAAGCCGGCCATCCATGCGCCCATGGTGCGGCCGGCGACGATCAGCGGCAGGAAGGCCCACGACCGGCGGTCGAACTGTTCCGCGAGCGGCCAGGCGGTGGGGTAGCGGGACTTGTAGTCCTCGGGGGAGGAGAGATAGACGGCGCGGCCCGTGCGGACGACCTCCGCTGCCGGGTAGTCCGTCTCCAGCGGCATATGGGTGAACGGGCCCTCGTCGCCGTGGTTGTGCCCGTGGTGCCCGATGACGGTGAGGCGGTCGCCCTCCACCCCGAACACGGCGAGCCCGTCCGGGGAGAAGCCCGGCATCGCGAGGCCCGCCGCGACCCGCAGCACCTCCTCCGTGGAGCGCGCCTCGGCCAGTGCCCGCCCCGCGTCCAGCAGGAACGCCTCGCGGGAGCGCCGCCAGTCACCGGTGACGGCCGCCGGGGCGCGCGCCGCGGTCTGCGGCGAGGGTTCGGTGACCTCCTGGATGGTGCCGATCAGCTCCACCGACCTGTGCACCGGATCCAGGGTCGGCTTGGAGCGGCTGCGGACGGTGCGGATCACCCGGCCCTGCTCGTCCATGACCCGGATCCGGACCTCGGCGAGGGTGTCCTCCGCGACGGCGAGCTGGACGACCGAGACGATCTCGTTCCAGTCGACGGGGTGGAGTCTCGAGCGCGCGCCGGCCTGGGTGAGGGTGGTCGGTTCCGGGGGCAGCCCCAGGAGTCGGGCTGCCTCGGCGTCGACGGTGACGGTTCCGGCAGCGCTGTCCCAGGTCCACAGTCCCGTCGCCAGGGCGGACAGGACGTCCTCCACGGTGGGCGGGGGCTCACCAGTGCGCATTGACCCACTCTAAGAACAGCTGATCGGACCGTGCCACCGAAGCTGTGCCGGGCACCGAGCGATGTCCGGAAGTAACCGCGATCGGCGGCGACGGCGGTGACAGCGGTTGACGTTAGCGACAGAAACCGCTTGCGGTCCTGGCTATGGCTGTGACGGTGAGTATCCGTGCGGGGAAAGGTGTCCGCGTCGGGGAGAGCGGTGTCCAGGTGTCCGTAGGACGCGGTTGCCCCCGCGGGCGGCGGTTAATGGTGGGGAGGCGATCTTGGGGTGCCCGGTACCCTTGGCTGTGTTTCACGTGAAACACGGACAGTGAACCCGTGTGACACGGTCCCAGACCCCGATCAGCGAAGACTGGATGAACGACGATGCATCGGTACAGGTCCCACACCTGCGGCGAGCTCCGCGCCTCTGACGTCGGCACCGACGTCCGGCTGAGTGGCTGGCTGCACAATCGGCGCGACCTGGGTGGCATCCTCTTCATCGATCTGCGCGACCACTACGGCATCACGCAGCTCGTCGCCCGTCCGGGCACCCCGGCGTACGAGGCCCTGGACAAGATCTCCAAGGAGTCGACCGTCCGCGTCGACGGCAAGGTCGTCTCCCGTGGCGCCGAGAACGTCAACCCCGACCTGCCCACCGGCGAGGTCGAGGTCGAGGTCGGCGAGGTCGAGCTGCTCGGCGCGGCCGCCCCGCTCCCCTTCACCATCAACGCCGAGGACGGGGTCAACGAGGAGCGGCGCCTGGAGTACCGCTTCCTCGACCTGCGCCGCGAGCGCATGCACCGCAACATCATGCTGCGTACGGCCGTGATCAGCGCCATCCGTCACAAGATGACGGCCCTCGGCTTCAACGAGATGGCCACGCCGATCCTGTCCGCCACCTCCCCCGAGGGCGCCCGCGACTTCGTCGTGCCCTCGCGACTCAACCCGGGCAAGTTCTACGCGCTCCCCCAGGCTCCGCAGCAGTTCAAGCAGCTGCTGATGATCTCGGGCTTCGACCGCTACTTCCAGATCGCGCCCTGCTTCCGTGACGAGGACGCGCGCGCGGACCGTTCGCCGGGCGAGTTCTACCAGCTCGACGTCGAGATGAGCTTCGTGGAGCAGGAGGACGTCTTCCAGCCCATCGAGAAGCTCATGACCGAGCTGTTCGAGGAGTTCGGCAACGGCCGTCACGTCACCTCCCCGTTCCCGCGGATCCCGTTCCGTGAGGCGATGCTCAAGTACGGCTCCGACAAGCCGGACCTGCGCGCCCAGCTGGAACTGGTGGACATCACCGACATCTTCGAGGGCTCGGAGTTCAAGGCGTTCGCCGGCAAGCACGTGCGTGCGCTGCCGGTGCCGGACGTCTCCGGCCAGCCCCGGAAGTTCTTCGACCAGCTCGGCGAGTACGCGATCGAGCAGGGTGCGAAGGGCCTGGCCTGGGTGCGCGTCGGCGAGGACGGTGCGCTGTCCGGCCCGATCGCGAAGTTCCTCACCGAGGAGAACGTCGCCGAGCTGACCAAGCGTCTGTCGCTGGCCGCCGGTCACGCCGTGTTCTTCGGCGCGGGCGAGTTCGACGAGGTCTCGAAGATCATGGGCGCGGTGCGGGTGGAAGCCGCCAAGCGCGCCGGGCACTTCGAGGAGGGCGTCTTCCGGTTCTGCTGGATCGTCGACTTCCCGATGTACGAGAAGGACGAGGAGACCGGGAAGATCGACTTCTCGCACAACCCGTTCTCGATGCCGCAGGGCGGGCTTGAGGCCCTGGAGACCCAGGACCCCCTGGACATCCTCGGCTGGCAGTACGACATCGTCTGCAACGGCGTCGAGCTGTCCTCCGGCGCGATCCGGAACCACGAGCCCGAGATCATGCTCAAGGCCTTCGAGATCGCGGGCTACGACCGTGACACCGTCGAGGAGCAGTTCGCGGGCATGCTGCGCGCCTTCCGCTTCGGCGCGCCGCCGCACGGCGGTATCGCCCCGGGTGTCGACCGGATCGTCATGCTCCTCGCCGACGAGCCGAACATCCGCGAGACCATCGCCTTCCCGCTCAACGGCAACGCCCAGGACCTGATGATGGGCGCGCCGACGGAGCTGGAGGAGGCGCGACTGCGCGAGCTGCACCTCACGGTGCGGAAGCCGCAGCCGAAGTAGGGCAGCGCGTGAGGCGAGCTTGCTGAGGGCAAGTCTGCCGAAAGCTTGAAACGAAAGGGTCCTGAGATCGTCCGCCGATCTCAGGACCCTTTCCTGTGCGGGGAGGGGAACAGGGGGAAAGCCACAGCGCCTTCCCATCGTGCTGACAGTGTCCGTGCCTAACTTCCTCGTCCATGACGGGAAATCAGAACGGACACGACACGGCCCCCGAACTCCGGGGTCCGAAACACAAGAAGGACATGACGCGCCGCAAGGTCATGGTCGCGGGAGCCGGCGCCGTGGCCGCGGTGGCCGCGGGCGGCGCCGTCGTCGCGACCGCGAGCGCGGACACGACCGGAGGGACGAAGGCCACCCCGGCCGGCTCCGCGACGGCGAGCACCGGTGAGGAGTGCTACCGGCTCACCTCGGAGACCACCGAGGGCCCGTACTACATCGACGCCGACAAGATCCGGCAGGACATCACCGAGGACAAGGAGGGCATCCCCTTCACCCTCCGGATCAAGGTGATCGACTCCGAGAGCTGTGCGCCGATCCGGAACGCGGCCGTCGACATCTGGCACTGTGACGCGCTCGGCCTCTACTCGGGCTACGAGAGCCTCTCCGAGGGCGGCGGCACCGCCCCCACCGACGCGCCCTCCGGCACCCCCTCGGACGCACCGTCCGGCGCCCCGACCGGCGAACCCCCGTCCGGGGGCGGCGGGGGCGGCGGAGGCGGCGGCGGGCACGAGGAGCCGACCAGCGACACCCGCTATCTGCGGGGCACCTGGAAGACCGACAAGAAGGGCTTCGTCACCTTCCGGACGGTCTTCCCGGGCTGGTACCGGGGCCGTTGTGTGCACGTCCACACCAAGGTGCATGTCAACGGTGAGTGGACCGACGCCGGTTACGAGGGCGGTACCACCTGCCACACCGGGCAGTTCTTCTTCGACGAGGAGGCCGTGCTCGCCTCCGCCGAGGTCGAGCCGTACTCCACCTCGACGACCGAGCGCACGACCCTCGACGAGGACACCATCTACGACGGGAGCGGCACCCAGGGCGGTCTGCTCAAGCTGAAGTACCGAAAGAACGACATCGCCAAGGGCGTCACCGGGACCATCACGGTCGGCGTCGACCCGGACGCGACGAACACCGGAACCGCCGGCTGACGCGTTCCCGCGTGGCTCGGCGCGAGGCCCGGAACCCCACCCCCTCGGGTTCCGGGCCCTTCGGCGTGCCTGTACGCACTCGGCGGGCCGGGCACCGGGGACGGTCATCAGGGGACGCACAGGTTGCTCGACGGAGGCGCACAGAGGACGCGGGTGTGATGGACGCAGAGAGCGAGGAACCCGTAGGGGACGGAAACGCCGGAGAACCTCGGAACGTGGAGGAGGACATGGAATTCGCCGTGCTGCTCGCACTGCTGCTGGCCCTCGGGGCGGTGGTCGCGGTCATCGCCCTGCGGCTCCATGACGAGGGGCGGGAAGCGCAATCCGACCTGGACGCGGAGGCCGACGCCAACCGCTGGGTGGTCCGGCTCGGCGGTGGCCTGGCCGGGATCGACGTACGGGCGCAGGCCGGGGCGGACGGCGACGCGGCCCGTGCGCTGGCCGACGCCGCCGAGCGCCTCCGTACCGCACGGGCGCGGCTGGCCTCCGCCCGTACGCCCGACCAGTACACGGCGGTCGTCCGCACCGCGACCGAGGGCCTGCGCCATGTGCGGGAGGCCCGCAGGGCGTTGGGGCTGGACCCGGCCGCCGAGGGTGAGCGGAGGGAACTGTCGTACGGGCTCGACGCGTCCTACCGATCATGACCATGTCGTCCGCTGCCTCCGGCCCCGTCCCCACGACCCTCGGTGAGGAGATCCTCCTACTCTCCCTCGACGACTCCACGGGTGAGGCGAAGTTGCCGCTGCGGACGCCGTACGCGATCGCGGCGGCGGCCCTGCTGGAACGGGTGCTCGCCGACGGCCCCGAGGCCGCGGCGCTCCCGGACGACGCCGAGAAGTGGATCAACGACCGGAGGAACGAGGAGTACGAGAAGGCCCTGCGAGGGCTGCTGGACAAGGGCCTGATCCGCAAGGAGAAGCGCCGGCTCCTTCTCGTCTTCCGCACCACCGTCCACCCGGAGGTCGACGGCACGGTGGAGGCCGCGCTGCGCGGGCGACTCGCCGACGTCGTCCTGGAGGGAAGCGAACCCGACCACCGCACCGCCGCCCTGATCACCCTGCTCCACCACGCCGACCTGCGGGAACTGGCCTTTCCCGACCTGGGGAAGGAGCAGGCCGCGGCGGTCGAGCGGCGTATGACGGACATCGCCGAACGCCACTGGGCCGACCCCGCCCTGCGCCGCATGGCCGAGACGGCCGCCGCGACCTCGGCCGCGCTCACCGCCGCGACGATGGCGACCACGGTCGTGATCATCACGACGTTGACCTGAGCCGTGGTTGTGGTCCTCCTGCGAAGGGTGTCCGACTCGTGAGCCGCACCGAAGCCGAGTTCAGCGAGGCGCTGGCCGCCGTGCTGCGGGATCTGCGCGCGCAGTGTTCCGTGCGACCCGAGGTGCGGGAGGACGAAGACGGCTCCGGTGTGGTGCTCTACGCGCCGGACGGGTCGGGCCAGGGGGTGTGGGCCGAAACCGACGGGCGACCGGGGGTGTTGACGGCCGAGGTCGCGGACCAGGTGCAGGGCTGGGCGGTGGAGGCACTGTGGGCGGCCGGGGAGCCCGCGGTGTGGCCGCGCTGCCCGGCGCACCCGGACACGCATCCGCTGGAGGCGGCCGTCGACAGGGGCACAGCCGTGTGGCGCTGCCCGCGCGGCACCGCCACGACCGTCCCCGTGGGGGAACTCGCCTCGACGGACTGACTGGGGGCGCCTCCCGACGCCCAACGCTCAGGGGTGCGGCTGACTACGCCCCGGTGCCCGTGCCGTCGGCTCCCGTACCGCGGGCCTGCGTGCTGTCGGCTCCCGCACCGCGGGCCTGCGTGCTGTCGGGTCCCGAGCCGTCCGCCTGCGTGTCGTCGGGTCCCGAGTCACCCCTCCTGCGGGTCGTTGGCTCCCGAGTCACCCGCCTGCGGGTCGTCGGCCTCCCCGATCCCCGCGCCGCTGCCCGAGTGCCCGGCGTCGGTCTCCCCGCTGCTCGCCTGGACGCCCTCCGCCTCCCCGCTCCCCGGCTTCGTGTGGAGCACCGCTCGGGCCTGTTCCGCCGCGCGGATCGTGTTCTCCCTGACGAAGTCGAGGAAGCGGGCGACGTTCTCCAGGCGGGCGGCGGCCGGGGTCTCGCGGCCGAGGACGCCGACGCCCTGCCGGGCGATCTCGATGACCTGGTTGAGGGCCCGGGCGCTGGCCAGCATCGACTGGTACCAGATGTCGTCGTCGACGACATAGCGCTCACGGCGGCGTTCGTCGCGCTCCCTGCGGACGAACGCCTGGCCCTCCAGATAGGTGATCGCCTTGGAGACGGACGCCGGGCTGACCTGGAGGCGCTGGACCAGGTCGGAGGCGGTGAGGCTGCCCGAGTCGGTGAGCGTGAGGCAGGCCATGACCCGCGCCATCATCTTCGGCATGCCCGAGGCCATCATCACGGTGGCGAACGCCTCCTCGAACTCCCGCACCGCCTCGGTGTCCCGGCCGTACGCCGCCGTGGACGCCGCAGGCCCCCGGGGCGCGGACTGCCTGCGCCGCTGCGCACGGCGTTCGGTGGCGCGATGGGCCAGGTCGGCGCGGTAGCCGGTGGGGCCGCCGTTGCGCATGACCTCGCGGGTGATGGTCGAGGTGGGGCGGTCGAGGCGTCGCGCGATCTCGGCGTAGGCGAGACCGTCGGCCAGCCCCAGGGCGATCTGCTGACGTTCGGGCTGAGTGAGCCTGCCTCCCGGCATGGGGGTCTCCTTCGAGGTGCGCGTGAGGACCCACCATAGCGTTCATCTGCATTCCATTGCAACGATCTCGGTGAGGCGTTGTTGCATTAAGTTCAGCTCCATTGCAATGATTTCCTTGCTTCTACCTGCAATAACGTCAGACACGTGCAACGAACTGGTTGCCGTAACTATGAATGCAACGTAGCTTTTCCCTCGTCGGAAACAACGACCCGCCAGAGGAGAGAACGATGCAGAAGTTCGCCACCCCCGCCCCGATCGCCGCCGTCCTCGACATCCAGGCCGGGCGGGTGCAGGTCATCGCCGCCGACCGGGCCGACACCGTCGTCGAGGTCCGGCCCGTGGACCCCTCCAAGGACCGGGACGTGCGGCTCGCCGAGCGGACCACCGTCGAGTACGCCGACGGCACCCTGCGGATCACCGCGAAGGCGCCGGTCAAGAACCGCCTCGTGGGCCCCGCCGGCTCGGTCGAGGTGACCGTCCAGATGCCCGCCGGCTCGCACGTCGAGGCCACCTCCGCCGGCGTCGAGTTCCGGGGCGTCGGACGGCTCGGGGACGTCGCGGTCGACGGCGCCCTCGGCCAGGTCAAGCTCGACGAGACCGGCCGTGCCCGCCTGGCCGTCCTGGCCGGTGACATCGCGGTCGGACGCCTCGGCGGACCCGCGGAGATCAGCACCCAGCAGGGCGACATCCGCATCGACGAGGCCGTCGGCGGCACCGTCGTGCTCCGCACCGAGTCCGGTGACATCGCGGTCGCCGCCGCCCCCGGAGTCTCGGCCGCCCTGGACGCCGGCACCTCCTACGGCCGCGTCAGCAACGCCCTCAAGAACGACGGCACCACCGCGCTCGACATCCGCGCCACCACCTCCTGCGGCGACATCACCGCCCGCAGCCTCTGACCCTCCCGGCCCCTCGAAGGAGCACATCCACCATGACCACCCCGGCCATCGCGGCGCACGGGCTGCGCAAGTCCTACGGCGACAAGATCGTGCTCGACGGCGTCGACCTGACCGTCCCCGAGGGAACGATCTTCTCCCTGCTCGGCCCGAACGGGGCCGGCAAGACCACCGCCGTCAAGATCCTCTCCACCCTCATCACCGCCGACAGCGGCCAGATCAGTGTCGCGGGCCACGACCTGGCCACCGCGCCGCAGGCCCTGCGCGCCGCTATCGGGGTCACCGGGCAGTTCTCAGCCGTCGACGGGCTCATCACCGGCGAGGAGAACATGCTCCTCATGGCGGACCTGCACCACCTGCCGAGGAGCGAGGGGCGACGGGTCGCCGCCGACCTCCTGGAGCGCTTCGATCTCACGGAGGCGGCGAAGAAGCCCGCCTCCACCTACTCCGGCGGCATGAAACGCCGCCTCGACATCGCGATGACGCTCGTCGGGAGCCCGCGCGTCATCTTCCTCGACGAGCCGACCACCGGCCTCGACCCCCGCTCCCGCCACACCATGTGGCAGATCATCCGCGAGCTGGTCACGGGCGGCGTCACCGTCTTCCTCACCACGCAGTACCTGGAGGAGGCCGACGAGCTCGCCGACCGGATCGCCGTGCTCCACGACGGCCGGATCGCCGCCGAGGGCACCGCCGAGGAACTCAAGCGACTGATCCCCGGCGGCCACGTCCGGCTCCGCTTCTCCGACCCGGCCCTCTACCGGTCGGCCGCCGCCGCACTCCTCCAGGGCACCCTCGCCGACGCTCCCCTCCGCTCGCGCGGGGGCACCGCCGACGACGACGCCCTGACCCTGCGGATCCCCAGCGACGGCTCCCAGCGTGACCTGCGCTCCGTCCTCGACCGGCTGGACGCCGCCGGCGTCGAGGCCGACGAACTGACCGTGCACACCCCCGACCTCGACGACGTGTTCTTCGCCCTCACCGGCGGCACCGACATCCCCGCCCAGGCCAAGGAGGCCCTGCGATGAGCTCCCTCTCCCTCGCCGTCCGCGACTCGACGACCATGCTGCGCCGCAACCTGCTGCACGCCAGGCGCTACCCGTCGATGACGCTGAACCTGCTGCTCACACCGGTCATGCTGCTGCTGCTCTTCGTCTACATCTTCGGAGACGCGATGAGCGCGGGCCTCGGCGGCGGCGCCGACCGCTCCGACTACATCGCCTACCTGCTGCCCGGCCTGCTGCTGATGACGGTCGGATCCACCACCATCGGCACCGCGGTGTCCGTCTCCAACGACATGACCGAGGGCATCATCGCCCGCTTCCGCACGATGGCGATCCACCGCGCGTCGGTGCTCGTCGGGCACGTCATCGGCAGTGTGGCGCAGTGCCTGATGAGCGTGGTCCTCGTCGGCGCCGTCGGTGTGGCCATCGGTTTCCGCTCCACCGACGCCACCGCCCTGGAGTGGCTCGCCGCCTTCGGTCTGGTCACGCTGTTCGCCCTGGCGCTCACCTGGATCGCCGTCGGGATGGGCCTGGTCAGCCCGAACGCCGAGGCCGCCAGCAACAACGCGATGCCGCTGATCTTCCTCCCGCTGATCTCCAGCACCTTCGTGCCGCTGCACTCCATGCCGGGCTGGTTCCAGCCGATCGCCGAGTACCAGCCGTTCACCCCGGCCATCGAGACCCTGCGCGGACTGCTCCTCGGCACCGAGATCGGCCACAACGGATGGCTCGCCGTGGCCTGGTGCGTCGGGCTCGCGGTGCTCGGCTACTTCTGGTCCACCTCGAAGTTCAACGGCGACCCGAAGTAACCGCCGTGGCAGCGCGGGCAGCCACCCGCACCCCGCACCAAGGGCGGCGTACACCGACAGGGCGTCGGAGTACGCCGCCCCGTTCGTGTGTCACTGCTCGCGTCGTGTCACCGCTCGGGCGCGGTGTGTCCGTCGCCGGTGATCGCCACGCCGATGTTGCCACCGGCGGCGATGGCACGGGGGGCCGAGGCCGTCACCGTCACGCCCCGGTTCTCCTGACGCGGCAGCAGAGCCGTCAGCTCGCGTCGCAGTTCCTCGTCCTCGCGCAGGGCCCGTTTGATCTGCTGGCGCAGGGCCGCCGACGCGTCCTCGTCGTCGGGTTCCGCCGCTGCGTCCGCCACGGCCGCGCCCAGCTCGGCCCGCCCCCGCTCGTCACGGTGGTGCCACGCCGCCGTCAGCATCCGGCGGCCGATGTCCGCCGTCGTCTCCACCGCCGCGCGCTCCACCGGGGTCAGCGCCCCGGTGCCGTACACGGCCACGGCCGCCGTCAGATACGGGCCCGCCCGGCCCACCAGTTCGGCGATCTCCGTACTCATCCTCAGCCCCTCCGCATGTCGGGATTCCGGCGGCACGGGCCACATCCCGCAGCCCCCGTAGGTCGGAAACGCCCGGACGCGGGACCCCGGTTCCAGAAACCCTCGGTCCCACCAGCCCTCGCCCCTGGCCTCCGGCTCCACGAGACCCCGTTCCACCGGCGCCCCCGCCCCGTGCGGGCTACCGCCTCAGTGCCCGGTACCGCTTCAGCAGGGCCGACAGCTTCTCCGGGTCCTTGCCGCCGTTCAGCTCTCTCAGAAGGTCGTCGGGGCAGAGTTCATAGAGGTCGCCCCACCAGCCCCGGCGGCGGTGGTCGTAGATGCGGTAGCCGCCGGGGACGCCCCGGGCGACGTAACGGCGTTTGCTCACTCGGCCTCCGGTGGGGGTGTCAACGCCTCCTCCTCCAGCAGGCGTTCGGCGATGTCGGCGGCCCAGGACTGGGCCCACCGGCGGAGCGACATGGTGGCCTGCTCGTCGAGGCCCTGGCGAGCGAATTCCCGGTCGTCGAGCCACTCGGTGGCCTCCAACCGGGACTGGAGGTCGGCGAGATCGAACGTGGAGGCGGTGGCGGAGGTGTGGCGGCGGGCCAGCTCCTCCAGTTCGGGGACGGTCCAGTGGGCGGCGGCCGCGTGGACCGTGACGAGGTCGCGGGCGGTGTTCCGGTCGGAGAGGGCCCGGACCTTCGTACCGACGACGTCCTCCACGGAGAGGGTCGGCCCCAGCGACGTCTCGACCGCGGGGTGCCACAGGGACTCCTTGAGGAGGTCCAGGGTGCGTTCCTCCGCCGTCGTCGGGTCGGTGACGAGAAGGCGGGCGGAGAGCGGGGTGCCCTCCGCCTCCTCCACGAGCCAGCCGCGTCCCGCCAGCCCGGTGCGGACGGCGCCGGCGATCTCGTCCATCGGGGCTGGGTGTTCCGTCGCCATCTCCAGCAGGCGGCCCGGCGGGCGGCTCTCCGTGAGCCCGTGGGCCCGTACCGCGTGGTCGCCGGTCACGGCCAGGGCGTAGGGGGCGCCGACGGCCAGGATGTCGGTGAGGAGATGAAGGACCGGGTCGGGAGGGGCCGGCTCGGGAGGGGCCGGCTCGGGGAGGTCGTTCACGCGCGGGCCTGGGGAAGGGTGGGGGAGGGGGCCATGGACATGGATTATCACGGCTCTCGGGCTCTTCCCCTGTCATCTCCCCGGTTCATCTTGGCCCTGGCCCTTCGAACGCCCTGATGCCGTGACCGGGCGTCGGGTGACCGGTGGGGCCAGACTGGAAGGAGTGGCGGAGCTGCCGGAAGGCCCCGCCCGAGCACTCGTGGAGGTCGGCATGAGGGCGGTCACGCGGACGGACGTACCCGTCGAGATCGAGGGCGACGGCGTCGAACTACGGATGCAGGACATCGGCGGGGACACCGACGTCGCCTTCGTCCGGCTCCCCAAGGGCGCGAACATGGGCCCGGTCCTGAAGGCCGAGCCCGACGGCCTGTGCCAGGTCCCGCACTGGGGCTACATGTTCAAGGGCCGGCTGCTGATGCACACCAGGGAGGGCGACACGACCTACGAGGCGGGCGAGGCCTTCTACTGGGCGCCCGGCCACGTACCGGAGGCCCTGGAGGACTGCGAGTACGTGGACTTCTCGCCCCGGAAGGAGTTCGAGGAGGTCATCGGACACATCAAGGCGAACCTCGGCTGACCCCCACTCACCACCGGCCGAGGAAAGCGCACTTGGAGGCAACTTTTCCCTGAACGGCGACCACCCATGAGTCGGAACTCCCCTCACGGGGGCTCCACACGAACCGCGTGTTCACCCGAACCACGTGTTCACCCGAACCACGTACGTTACGTAAGGACTCATCCGTGGCTTCTGCCTCCTCGCGCCCGTCCCACCGCCGGTCCCTCCGCAAGCGCCGTGCCCTCGTGGTCACCGCCGCAGCCGTGGCCGCAGGTGTCGGCGCCGGCGTCCTCGTGATGAACGCGGGCGCCAGTCCCGCGGACCTCTCCCACCAGGTGCTGCCCGCCAAGGACGGGTGGGCGGCCTCCGGGGCCGGTACGACCGGCGGTACGAAGGCGGACGCGGCGCACACCTTCACGGTCTCGACCCGCGCCCAGCTGGTGAAGGCGCTCGGCGCGCAGACCGACACCACCCCCCGGATCATCAAGGTCAAGGGCACCATCGACGCCAACACCGACGGTGCGGGCAAGAAGCTGACCTGCGCCGACTACGCCTCCGGCACCGGCTACTCGCTCCCCGCGTACCTCAAGGCCTTCGACCCGTCGACGTACGGCAGGAAGGCGCCGTCCGGCACCCAGGAGAACGCCCGCAAGGCGGCAGCCGAGAGGCAGAAGAAGAACATCGTCTTCCGGGTGCCGTCGAACACGACCATGGTCGGTGTCCCCGGCACCAAGGCGGGGATCAAGGGCGGCAGCCTCCAGGTCCAGAACGTCCGGAACGTCATCGTCCGGAACCTGACGTTCGCGGCGACGGAGGACTGCTTCCCGCAGTGGGACCCGACGGACGGCTCGTCCGGCGAGTGGAACTCCGCCTACGACTCCGTCACGCTGCGCGGGGCGAGCAACGTGTGGGCCGATCACAACACGTTCACCGACAGCCCGACCTTCGACAAGTCGCTGAAGACGTACTTCGGCCGCAAGTACCAGATCCACGACGGCGCCCTCGACATCACCAACGGCTCCGACCTCGTGACCGTCGAGCGGAACCTCTTCTCCCACCACGACAAGACGATGCTGATCGGCAGCAGCGACACCGACTCCAAGGGCAAGCTGCGCGTCACCATCCACCACAACGTGTGGAAGGGCATCGTCCAGCGCGCGCCGCTGGCCCGCATCGGGCAGGTCCACCTCTACAACAACGTCTACGACACGACGACGCTCAACGGCTACGCGCCGAGGTACAGCATCGACTCCCGTGCCAAGGCTCAGGTGGTCGCCGAGCGCAACGTGTGGAGGATCCCGGCGGGAGCGAAGCCCGCGAAGCTGCTGAGCGGCGACGGCACGGGCTCCCTCGCCGGGACCGGCAACGTCGTCAACGGCACGGCGACGGACCTCGTGGCCGCGTACAACGCAGCGAACTCGAAGAAGCTGAGGACGACGGTGAACTGGACGCCGACGCTGACGGCGGGCCTGGAGACATCGGTGAAGAACCTCCTGACCGACCTGACCACCACCGCGGGCGCAGGGACCCTCACCTGAACCCACCGAACGTGCCTCCGCCCGGCCACCCTTCTCCGATGGCGGGGCGGAGGCACCGGGGGAGCCGGCGGGCGGTGCGACAGCCGACGCGTCGTGGCTACCCGGCGACGAACTGGGTGAGGATCGCCTGGACCTCGTAGATGTCCACGCCCTTGGTGAACGTCTTCTCGATCGGTTCGTGGCTGCCGGACAGCCAGATCTTCAGCTCGGCGTCGAGGTCGAAGTGACCGGCCGTCTCGACCGAGAAGTGCGTGATGCTGCGGTACGGGACGGAGTGGTACTCGACCTTCTTGCCGGTGATCCCCTGCTTGTCGATCAGGATGAGACGGCGGTCGGTGAACAGGATGGTGTCGCGGATCAGCAGGAACGCGGCGTGGACCTGCTCCCCGTGGCCCAGCAGACGTGCGTAGTCCTGCTGGGCCTTGCCGGGATTGACGGTGTGCGCGTTTCCGAACAGTGCCATGTCCCGAGAGACGCGGGACCAGCCCCAGAGGGTTGCTCCCGGCCACGCACCGCTGTCGACTTCTACCGCTCTGTGAAGATGTCCTCGGCGGCCGGGACGGTGGCGGCACGGCGGAGCCGGCGACACAGGATCTCGGGGTCACCACAGCCGGTGATACGCTCCCGCGCCGCGTTCCAGCTCACTCGCGCACTGCTTTCAGGGCCTCCTCGAGTACCGCGCTCAGCTCACGGAGCGCTTCCCGCGCCACGTCCGGATCTTCATGCTCCAGATTGCTCTCCGCCCGGGCGTACCGGGTGGAGAGGTCGGGGCG
The DNA here is from genome assembly GCF_900290235.1 of Streptomyces sp. MA5143a. Classification (GTDB taxonomy): domain Bacteria; phylum Actinomycetota; class Actinomycetes; order Streptomycetales; family Streptomycetaceae; genus Streptomyces. Next base: position 40,434 of record NZ_OLMK01000026.1, on the reverse strand, counting down.
GCGGGCGATTTCGATCTCCTTGGCCCAGATCAGGACCCAGCTCCGTACCGGGCTGAGTGATTGCCACTCGACCTCCGGCCTGCCGGAAGAGAACGGGACAGAACGGGCTCAGGAAGTGGTGGAGAGGGCAGCGCCGCAGTCACGGCAGAGTCCTGGGGTCGGTGAGCGGAAGCCACGGTCGCAGCCGTCGCAGTTGTGCATCCGGTACACGACGGTCGGCGCGGGTGAGGGCTCGCGGAACGGTGGCAGGGGTGGGAGCTGGGTGGCCAGGCGATGGGCCAGGAGGGCTGCCGGGCGGTGGAGGGGTTCGTCGGGGAGGTCCGCGGTCAGCGCGTGGCGTACGGCTGTGGCGGCGATGTCGCGTTCCAGCCAGGCGACGACGCCCGGCGCGAGGTGTTCGGCGTCGGTCTCGGAGAGGAGGAGGCGGGGGTCGCGGCGGCGGAGGCCGGCGAGCACGTCGACGGCCGTGGCGAGGAGGTCGGGTGAGGAGTAGGCGGGCTGGGGGACGGCGGGGAGGCGTTTGCGGGGCGGGCGCTCGTCCGGGGAGGTGCGACGGGCGGGCTTCCGGGGTGTGTCGGCCTCTGTCGTCGTGCCGTGGTGGCCTGGCTTGTTGCAGGAGACGGTGCGGGTGACGATCCGGCCGCCGGGGACGCGTTCGCGGGTGCGGCGGAGGTAGCCGTGGGCTTCCAGTTCGCGCAGGGCGGCGGCGATACGGGCCGGGCCCTCGGGGAAGCGGGCGGCGAGGCTCTTGATGTCGGCGGGGGCGCCGGTCGGGAGCGACTGGATGTGCGTGGCGAGCCCGATCGCCAGCAGTGACAGTTCCGGGTGCTGGGCGAGGTGGTTGCCGATCACCGTGAAGCGGGTGGTGTGGCGGGCGTTGTCGTGGATGACGCCGCCTGGGGTCTTTCCGTGGGGGGCGCGGTACCGGTCTCGGTTCGGTTGAGGGCCCTCTTCCGTCTGGCGGGGGTGGATTTTGCCCGCGGTACGGGACTGGGCGCGCGGGGGCGCGCTAGGGTTTTGCGTGTCCATCGGGAAGCCCAATCTTCCTCGGTGGTCAGGCCCTCGCCATTGGGATTGCAGTCCCGGCGGGGGCCGTCGCATGTCTGCGGTTGTTGGTTCGGATGTCCGCTGCGGATGCGTGCTGTTGATGCTCGCTGCGGATGTCCGTGGTTGTGGTGTGCCGCGCTGAGCGTAGGCCAGACAACCGGTCCCGAATCCAGCTGAGTTGGCGATGTTCACTCGCGGGGGTGAGTTTGCGCCGCGTGCGGGAGGGAGGGGTGGGGCTTGGTTGGGTTCTTTCTCTCCCGTGGTCCTTAGGAAAGGGCGCCGACACCACCGAAGCTTGGACCACTGGGTTGCGGTGTCACCTGCGGTTGGGCAGGCAGGAGGGCGATTTCGGCCCACCTCCCGGTTCGTCGAAGCCAGCACCGGGAGACACCCCCACGACGACGCAGGGGACCGGTGACGCCGTACGACGTCGCCGGTCCCCTGCTCTCCGAAGCCTGGAGGAATTATTACGCCGGGGTGCCGCCGAAGCGCTCCTTGTACGCCTCCAGGTCGTCCTCCGTCAGCTTGGCGAAGAGGACGGGGGGGACGGTGAAGGGGGTGCCGGCGGGGATCGAGGTCAGGGACCTGGCCTGTTCCGGGGTGACCCAGGTGGCGGTGTCGTCCTCCAGGGCGAAGGCGCCGCGCATGGCGGCCGAGGAGGTCGGGATGAAGGGCTCGGAGACCACCGCGTAGAGGTGGATGAGGTTCATCGCCGTGCGGAGGGTGAGGGCCGCGGCCTCCTGGTCGGTCTTGATCTCCAGCCAGGGCGCCTTCTCCTCCAGGTAGGAGTTGCCCGCCGACCACAGCGCGCGCAGCGCCGCCGCCGCCTTGCGGAACTGGAGCGCCTCCATGTGCTCCTCGTACTCCGCGAGGAGCCGCGCGATCTCCTCGCCCAGCTTCGCCTCGGCCTCACCGGCCGCCGCACCCGCCGGGACCGCGTCGCCGAAGCGCTTGCGGGAGAAGGACAGCACGCGGTTGACGAAGTTGCCGAGCGTGTCGGCGAGGTCCTTGTTGACCGTGGCGGTGAAGTGCTCCCACGTGAAGGACGAGTCGTCCGACTCGGGCGCGTTGGCGATCAGGAAGTAGCGCCAGTAGTCCGCCGGGAGGACCTCCAGGGCCTGGTCGGTGAAGACGCCCCGCTTCTGCGACGTCGAGAACTTCCCGCCGTAGTACGTCAGCCAGTTGAACGCCTTGACGACGTCGACCTTCTTCCACGGCTCCCGGACGCCCAGCTCGGTGGCCGGGAACATCACGGTGTGGAAGGGGACGTTGTCCTTCGCCATGAACTCCGTGTAGCGCACGTCGGTGTCGACGTCGAACCACCAGGACTTCCAGTCGCGGTTCTCCGGGTCCTGGTCGGACCACTCCTTCGTCGCCCCGATGTACTCGATCGGCGCGTCGAACCACACGTAGAAGACCTTGCCCTCGGCGGCCAGCTCCGGCCAGGTGTCCGCGGGGACCGGGACGCCCCAGTCCAGGTCACGGGTGATCGCCCGGTCGTGCAGGCCCTCGGTCAGCCACTTGCGGGCGATGGACGACGCCAGCTGCGGCCACTGGTGCTCGTGCGCCGCGACCCACGCCTCGACCTCGTGCTGAAGCTTCGACTGGAGGAGGAACAGGTGCTTGGTCTCGCGGACCTCCAGGTCCGTGGAGCCGGAGATGGCCGAGCGCGGCTCGATCAGGTCGGTCGGGTCCAGGACGCGGGTGCAGTTCTCGCACTGGTCGCCGCGGGCCTTGTCATAGCCGCAGTGCGGGCAGGTGCCCTCGACATAGCGGTCCGGGAGGAAACGGCCGTCGGCCGGCGAGTACACCTGGCGGATCGACCGCTCCTCGATGAACCCGTTCTCCTTGAGCTTGCGCGCGAAGTGCTGCGTGATCTCCACATTCTGCTCGGACGAGCTGCGGCCGAAGTAGTCGAACGCGAGGGCGAAGCCGTCGTAGACGGCCTTCTGCGCGTCGTGCGCCTGCGCGCAGAACTCGTCGACGGGGAGGCCCAGCTCCTTCGCTGCCAGCTCCGCCGGGGTGCCGTGCTCGTCCGTCGCACAGATGTACAGGACGTCGTGGCCACGCTGGCGGAGGTACCGGGAGTACACGTCCGCCGGGAGCATGGACCCCACCATGTTGCCCAGGTGCTTGATCCCGTTGATGTACGGAAGGGCGCTGGTGATGAGGTGTCGAGCCATCGGGGGATGCTCCCAGGTCGGTCGATTTCGTAAGGCGTGAGTCTTGAAATCCTAGCCGACATGGGGGTGCCGCCCGCCTCCCGTTTTGCGGGGTGGGAAGCGGACGGCACGGGACGTCCCGGTGAGGGGCGTGATGGAGGGTTACGGGGGGTTACGGGCGCCAGGCGGCCAGGATGCCCTCGTAGACCTCGGCGTCGGTCAGCTCGCGCGGGGTCTCGCCGGCCAGGAAGTGCGAGGCGTTGCCCGTCTTGAGCTTGCGGAGGTAGTCGAACGCCTTGTTCTCCGGGTCGCCGAAGGCGACGAAGGCGAAGTGCACGCCGGGGTGGTTCTTCGCGGCGTCCGTGAGTGCCTGGGTGGCGGGGGTCTTCGCGTCCGGGGCGCCGTCCGTCTGGAAGACGACGAGGGCGGGGGCGGTGGGGTCCGCCGACTTCTGGTGCTGGGCGAGGACCTCCTCGACGGCCGCGTGGTAGCTGGTGCGGCCCATGCGGCCGAGGCCGTTGTGCAGCTCGTCGACCTTGTTCTCGTGCTCGGCGAGGGTGAGTTCGCCGGTGCCGTCGAGCTCGGTGGAGAAGAAGACGACGGGCACGGTGGCCTCGGGGTCGAGGTGGGCGGCGAGGGCGAGGGTCTGCTCGCCGAGGGCCTGGGCGGAGCCGTCCTTGTAGTAGGGGCGCATCGACGCGGAGCGGTCGAGGACGAGGTACACCTTGGCGCGGGCACCGGTGAGGTCGTGCTTCTTCAGGACGGTACCGGCGGTCTTGTAGGCCGTGGAGAGACCGGGGGCGCTGGAGCGGACGCGGGTGGCGGGGGTCGCGGGGAGAGCGGCCGCAGCTTCGGATTCGGCTTCGGATTCGGCTTCGGCCTCGGCGGTGGCTGCGGTCTCCGGGTCGTCTGCGGTCTCCGGGGCGTCCGGGGATGCGACGGCGTCCGTGGATTCGGGGGCGTCGGCGGGTTCGGGGGTGTCGGCGGGCTGCGTGGGCTCACCGGCTGCCGCCACGACCTCGGGGGCGGCCTCGGGCTCGGGTGCCTTCACTGCCTCCGGCTCGGGCGCCTTCTCGGTTTCGGGCTCGGGTGCCTCGACGGCCTCCGGCTCGGACTCCTCCGCGACAGGGGCCGCCTGCGGCTCCGCCTCGGCGGCGACCTCAGGCTCCGAGGGCTTGGCGGCGTCGGCCTCCGCCTCGGGCGCGGACTCGACCTGCGGCTCCGCCTCGGCGGCAACTTCAGGCTCCGAGGGCTGGGCGGCGTCGGCCTCCGCCTCGGGCGCCGCGTCGGCCTCCGCCTCGGGGGCGGCGACCTGCGGTTCCGTCTCGTCTGCGGCCTCGGGCGCCTCGGCCGCCTCGGGCGCGGCGTCGGACTCGACCTCGGGCTCCTCGACCTGCGGCTCGGCGTCGGCCTCCTGCGCGGCCGCCGGCTCCGCCTGGGCCGCGGGCTCACCCTTCGCAACGGGCTCCGCGGCGGACTCCGTCTTCGCCTCCGGCTCACCCTCCGCGACAGGCTCCGCCTCGGCCTCGGTGGCGGTCTCCGTGACCGCCGGCTCCGCCTCCGCGACCGCCTCGGTCTCCCGAGCGGCCACCTTCTCGGCCTCGGCGGTCTCCGTGTCGGCCTCGGCGGTCTCCGGGGTGGCCTCGGCGGTCCCCGGGGCGGCCTCGGGCGCAGCCTCCGCCTTCGGCTCGGCGGCTGCCGCGACGGCGTCCGCCTCGACCTGCGCCTCTTCCTCTTCCTCTTCCTCTTCCTCTCTCTCGGCCTTCTCCGCCGCGACCGGCTCCTCGGTCTTGGCCTCAGCCTCGGGCTCCGCCACCGGCGTACCGGCAACGGCAGCCTCGGGCCCTCCGTCGGCTACCTCGGCAGCGGCCTTCGCGGACCCCGCCTCGGCCACCTCTGCCTGGGCCTTCGCAGACTCGGCTTCGTCCTTCGTCTCGGCCGCCGCACGCTCAGCCTCGGCTTCCTCCGCCTTGGCCTCCGCGGGCTCCGCCTCGACGACCGGCTCGGGCTCCGCGATCACCTCGGCCTTGGCCACGGCCTCGGGCTCCGCCGTCGGCGTCCCGGCCTCGGCCGCCGCGGGCTCCCGCTCCTCCGTCCGCGGCTTCGGCACTGTCACGTTGTCGAAGGCCGCCGAGACCAGCTCGTCGGCGACGGACGAGGCCGGCTTGGACCCGGCCCCCTGGGCCGGAAGCTTCGGCTCGACCTGTTGCGAGGAGCCCCGCTCCTCATCCCGCTCGGCCTCCCGCAGGGAACCCGGCTCGGTGGTGGCTGATTCGGCACTCCCCTGGGGGTCCGTGGTCGTCGGCTCTGTCGGGGAGACCCGCTCCGCCTCCTGCGAAGGGACCGTGTCGCGCCCCTTGCGTGAGCGGGAGAACGCGTTCCGCAGGAGAGAGAGAATGCCCATGTGCGCAACCCTTCGCGTGAGTTGTAGCCCGTCAATCCCTGGCCAGGACGGACACGTAAGGTTAGCCGCCGCGATTGGCGATCTTGGGGTGGGGCGGGAGGTTTCACTAACCCCGCGACTGGGAGCTGTCAATACCGCCCCAACTGCCGTGGGTTCACCTGCCGTTCACTCTCCGTCCCCGTTCTCGAACACACGCGCCCCTAACGTCGCGCTCACACCAAAGGCACATAAGAGGGAGCGCAACGTGCGCAAGCTGCTGCCCATGATCGGCTCGCACCCCGGCGGCCGTTCCGCCATGACCTGTCGGTTCCGCTGTGGTGACGCCTGCTTCCACGAGGTGCCGAACGCCAGCGCGAACGAGTACGTGGGCGACGTGATCGCCTCCGCGCTCAGCCGCCGGTCCGTGATGCGTGCCGCCGCCGTCGTCACCGTGGCCACCGCGGCCGGTACGGCGACGACGCTCGGCACCGCCCCGCAGGCCGCCGCGGCCGGCGCCGGGACCGCCGCCACCACCGCCACCACCAAGAGCACCCCGAAGCCCAAGGCGGCCCGTGGCCTGCGGTTCGACGCCGTCGCGCCCAACACGGCGGACACCGTGACCGTCCCCGGGGGGTACCGGCAGAACGTCGTCATCCGCTGGGGCGAGCCCATCCTGCGCGGTGCCCCGGCGTTCGACCCGGAGAAGCAGACGGGCGCGGCCCAGGCCGGGCAGTTCGGCTACAACAACGACTTCCTCGCGCTGCTGCCGCTCCCCGGCGAGCGCGGCCGCAAGCTTCTCGTGGCCAACCATGAGTACACCGACGAGGTGCTCATGTTCCGTGGCTACGACCCCGCCAACCCGACCCGCGACCAGGTCGAGGTCGCCTGGGCCGCGCACGGTCTGTCCGCCGTCGTCGTCGAGGAGGACCGGCGGACCGGCAAGCTCACCGCCGTGCCCCGGCACCACCTCAACCGGCGGGTCACCGCCACCACCGCGTTCCGGCTGACCGGCCCCGCCGCCGGCTCGGACCTCCTCAAGACCTCCGCCGACCCGACCGGCCGCACGGTCCTCGGCACGCTCAACAACTGCTCCGGCGGCACCACCCCCTGGGGCACCACGCTGCACGGCGAGGAGAACTTCAACCAGTACTTCGCCAACAGCGGCCGGCCCACCGACAAGCGGTACGGCATCGGCACCGGCGCCACCGAGCGCAAGTGGGAGCGGTTCGACAAGCGGTTCGACGTGGCCCAGGAGCCGAACGAGGTGCACCGTTTCGGGTACGTCGTCGAGTTCGACCCGTACGACCCGACGTCCACGCCGCGCAAGCACACCGCCCTCGGCCGCTTCAAGCACGAGGCCGCGACCATCCGGCTCACCGCCGACGGCCGTCCCGTCGTCTACTCCGGTGACGACGAGCGTTTCGACTACTTCTACAAGTTCGTCAGCAGCAAGCGGATGAAGAAGGGGACGGGCCGCGCCGTGCGCGAGTACAACCTCTCGCTGCTCGACGAGGGCACCCTCTACGTCGCCAAGCTCACCGGTGACTCCCCCGCCATCGAGATCGACGGCACGGGCAAGCTCCCGGCCGACGGCGAGTTCGACGGCAGCGGCGAGTGGATCCCGCTGGCCACGGCGACCGCCGAGGGTGCCGTCTCCCACGTCGAGGGCATGACCGCCGACGAGGTCTTCGTCTTCACGCGGCTCGCCGGTGACAAGGTCGGCGCGACGAAGATGGACCGCCCCGAGGACATCGAGCCCAACCCGGTCACCGGCAAGGTCTACGTCGCCCTCACCAACAACTCCAACCGCGGCAAGACCGGCTTCGCCGCCGCCGACGAGGCCAACCCCCGCAACGCCAACAAGCACGGCCAGGTCCTGGAGCTCACCGAGCGCTGGAACCGGCCCGAGAGCACCCGGTTCGCCTGGCTGCTGTTCCTCGTCGCGGGCGACCCGGACGACCCGGCGACCTACTTCGCGGGCTTCCCGAAGGACGACGTCTCCCCGATCTCCTGCCCGGACAACGTCGCCTTCGACCCGTACGGCAACCTGTGGATCTCCACCGACGGCAACCAGCTCGGCTCGCACGACGGTCTCTTCGGCGTGGCGACCAAGGGGGAGCGGCGTGGTGAGCTGAAGCAGTTCCTGACCGTGCCGAGCGGCGCCGAGACCTGCGGTCCGATCATCACCGACCGCCGTGTCCTGGTCGCGGTGCAGCACCCGGGCGAGCTGGACGGGGCGTCCGTCGAGAACCCGCAGAGCACCTGGCCCGACGGCCCCGGCAAGATCGTCCGCCCGGCGGTGGTCGCGGTCTACCGCGCGGACGGCTGCGACATCGGCGTCTGAGCCGGAGGCGGACCCTGTCCGTGCAGATGCGAACGCGGGCCGTCCTCCCGGTGGGGGGACGGCCCGCGGTGCGTCGCCGTGCGGCTCAGGGCGCCAGGCAGCTCACGCCCGGCGCGGCGGCCGGGTCCAGCAGGCCGGCCGGGTCGAGGAGGGCGGCCGGTTGGGCCAGCTCGGCGACACCGGCGGGGGTCTCGGCGAGGCAGGTGACCGTGGCCGCCGGGTCCGGGATCGCGTGGGCGGCCGGGGCCAGGGCGCCGGCGAGGGCGAGGGTTCCGAGCAGGACGGTGGCGGTGCGCCGCATGGCGAACATCCCCTTGTCAGAAAGGAAGTGAATCGTCCGGTTGGACGGATCCGATCATGACGCTTTCCGCCTGCGAACTCTCCTCCCGTCACCCGTGCGGGGCGGGCGTAACGATTCAGCGCCCTGCGCCGGGTTGACCGCCCCGCCCTCGCCGCGCGCCACGACGGCGTCCCGCTCAGTCACGGAACCAGCGCGCGGCGTCCCCGTCGGGCGGTGAGGTGATCGTCCGGGCCGCCGCGACCTCCTGCCGCAGTGCCTCCAGGACGCTTCCCGGCGGACCGCTCAGGTCGGACCGCACCTCGTAGAGGACGTCCGTCCTCCGCAGCCCCTCCGCCAGTTCCCGCAGTTGCAGGGAGACCTGCTCGACCTCGGCGGCGGACGGCGGCCGCGCCCCCTGCTTCACCCGGACCCTGGCCGCCGTCGTCGCGTCGACGATCCGCTCGACCGCCACCACCAGCGGCCACCAGGCCGCGGCCCGCCGCCCCGTCGGCGGCGGTTCGGTCAGGGCCCGCTGGAACTCCGTGCGGATGGCCGACAGGTCCCGGTAGAGGCGGCGGCGCTTCCGGGCACGCCCCGTGGGGTCGTCCGCGCCGGGCCCGAAGACGTGTTCCACGTACGCGGCGGTGTCGGCGACGGCGTCCGCGAGCCGCGCCCCGACGCGGGCGTGCCAGCTCTCCGGCCACAGCAGATAGCCCGCGACGAGGGCGATGCCGCAGCCCACCAGGGAGTCGACGAGACGGGGCACGAGCAGGCCGGTGCCCTGGTGGTTGAGGATGTCGGAGAGCAGCAGGATCACGGGGGTGATGGCGGCGGTCTGGTAGCCGTAGCCGCGGGGGGTGAAGACGGGGATGAGCGGGGCGAGGCACAGCATCACCGGCACGTCCCACCAGCCGCGCGGGACCTCCGCGAGGATCGCCGCCGCGACGACCAGGCCGACGACCGTGCCGAGGGCCCGCAGCAGCGCGCGGGAGAACACCGAGCCGAAGTCCGGCTTCAGGACGAAGGTGATGGTCAGCGCCACCCAGTAGGAGCGGGGCACGGCGACGAGGGAGACCAGCGCCTGGGCGATGCCGATGCACAGGGCGAGGCGCAGGCCGTAGCGCCAGGACGCGGCGGACAGGGCCACGTCGCGGGCGGCCCGTGCGGCGCGCACCCGTAGTGGCGCGGTCCGGCCGAGGTGGTCGTCGGCCCGGGTCAGCGCGTCCGGCGACCCCTCGGTGACGACCTCGGCGGCGTGCCGGAGCGCCTGGTCGACCGCCTTGCCGGTCTCGCTCGTCGGCGTGGGCAGCCGCAGCCCCAGCGGCCCGGTGTAGCCGGTGTCGACGGCCTCGGCAATATGGCGGACGGCGGTGGGGATCTCGGCGGGCAGCGGGCGCCCGGAGAGGCGTACGGCGGGGGCGGCCTCGACGAGCGGGGTGACCGCGTTCAGCTGGGCGAGGAGCCGGACCAGGTCGGGGCTGCGGCCGTGATGGCGGGCGCGGCGGGCGAGGATCAGGTCATAGGACTGGTTGAGGGACTGGGTGACCGCGTGCCGGGCCGTGTCGTAGGCGCCGGTGGTGTCGGCGGTGGTCGCGGCGAGCAGGTCGGCGACCTTGCGGTAGGTGTCGGCGACGGAGGCGCGTTCCGGTACGCCGGCCCTGAGCGGCCAGGCGAGGAGGGCCTGGACGAGGACGAGGAGGCCGCCGCCGGTCATCAGGAGGGGGGCCAGCCACCAGTCGCCCGGCATCGGCAGACCCGCGCCGACCACGGAGTTGAGCAGGAGCAGCAACCCCGACACGGAGGCGACGGCGCCGATCGTCGAGATCATCCCGGAGACCAGCGCGACCCCGGTGAGCGCGGCGACGGTGACCCAGCCGTGCCCGTACACGAGGGAGCCGAGGGTGATGCCGATCGCGCTGAACACCTGGGGGACCGCGATGTTCAGCAGCCGCATGCGGTACGCGTCCGCCGTGTCGCTGATGACGCCCGACAGGGCGCCCATCGAGGCGAGGGCGCCGTACTCGGGGCGCCCGGCGGCGAGGCCGAGGGCGAGCGGCAGGGTCAGGGCGACCGCCGCGCGGGCCACGGCGGGCCGGTTGACGGGCGGCGCCTGCTGGGGTTGGAGATTGCGGACCAGCCAGTCGGGCGGGGTCAGGCCGAGGGCGAACGGGCGGGGCATGCGGCCATTATCACCGCCGGAGATCGCCCGATTATGTGAAGTTTTTGGTGGGCTGGGGACGGCGAGTGCGTGCTGTGCCCCTCGCCTCCCGGGGTCACTTCCGCTGGTGGAGGGTCAGGTCGGCGACCACCGCGTTGTGGTCGGTGCCGCGCAGCTTCAGGAAGCGGGTCTCGCGGGCGGAGAAGTCCTTCGAGGAGACGAGGACGTGGTCGATCTGCGCGCCGAACCTCGGGGTGGTCCGGGAGGGCCAGGTCGCCCGCCGGTCGTCCCCGGTCAGCCGGGCGGCGTCGCCGAGCCCCGTGTCGAGGAGGTCACGGAAGGCCGCGTGGTCCTGGGTGGCGTTGAAGTCACCGGCGACGATGGTCGGGGTCCTGGTGTCGGCGGCCGCGTACGCGCGCAGCGCGCCGAGTTCCCGCCGCCAGGTGCCGACCTGGCCGGCCAGCGGCGGCATGGGGTGCGCCAGTTGCAGCCGTACGCGGTGGCCGTCGACGTCGGCGACGGCGCCGGGCATGCCCATGGTGCCGGGGATGGGGTCGGTGCCCTTGAGGGGGTGGCGGCTGAGGATGACGGAACCGTCGGAGCCGTAGCCCTCGACGGCCCGGCGGTAGGGGTAGGCGGGCTTGTCGCCGCTGAGGTCGCCGAAGGTGTCGCGGAGGGTGGCCGAGCAGGTGGCCTGGCACTCCTCGACGAACACGATGTCGGGGCGCTCGCGCTTCACGGCCTTGACGAGGGCGGCGGTGCCGTCGCCGAAGTGCACGTTCGAGGTCATGACCCGGAGCTGGGCGAGGGCCGGACCGTCGGGCGCGGTCGTCTTCCCGTACGGCTCGATGTACCAGGCGAGCGCGCCCAGCAGCACCACGCCCCAGGTGACGCCGGTCCAGGAGCGGGCCAGGGCGAACAGGAGCAGGGCGAGGCCGGTGGGGGCGAGCAGCCAGGGCAGGAACGCGAGGAGCTGGGGGACCGGGGTGAAGGCGTCGACACCGATCAGCCGGCAGACGACGACCGTGGTCACACCGAGCAGCAGCAGGAAGGCGAACCCCTTCTTGCCGCCGTGGGTGGCCCGGCGGGTGGTGACCGGCTCGGGCCGCTCCATGGTCGTGCTCTCCAAGGCCGGCCTTCCGTTCGCCCGCGGTGGTTCTGTGCTCCTCGTTCAAGGATGCTCCTCGTTCAAGGACGAGGTGGAGGGGCCGAAGGTTGCGCGGGCACCAGGGGCCGGGCGCCCGGCCCCGTCGGGCCGGGGCGGTACGGCGGTACCGGGGGCGGGGTCGTCCGCCGCGTCGGGTCAGGCGCGCCTCTCCTCCGGGGCCGTCGCGAGGGACCACATCACGAAGACCGAGGCGGCGATGACGATGACCGACCAGACGGGCGCGTACGGGAGGAACATGAAGTACGCGATGGCGTAGAGGGACGCCAGGGCGATCCCCACGCCCCGTGCCCAGTCCCGGCCCTGGAGGATGCCCCAGCCGGCGAAGGCGACGACGGCTCCGAGGACGAGATGGATCCAGCCCCAGGTGGTGAGGCTGAACTCGAACACGTAGTCGCCGATGTTGGTGTAGACGTCGTCCGTGGCGATCGCCGCGATGCCGTTGAGGATGCCCAGCACCCCGCCGACCATCATGAGGACACCGGCGAAGACCGTGCCGCCGATGGCCCAGGAGGTACCGGAGTGCCGTCCCTGCGGGGGCGTCGGCGTCGAGATGGTCTGGTGGCTGTGGGCGTTCGAACGCGGCTCGGCGCTGTGCTGGGCCATGGGAGGGCCTCCTCAGAAGGGCGGACAGCTCACCCGCATGCTCACGCGGGGCGGGGGGCGCCGCATGCGCTGTAGGCCGAACGGGTGAGGGGCCCCGGGCTCGGTCAGCCGGGCCGAGCCGGGCCGGGAAGTCCTCCAGCGCTCAGTCCAGCCGGGCCAGGAAGCCCTCCAGGGCCTTGTTGAAGGCGTCCGGGCGTTCCAGGTTCGGCAGGTGGGCCGCGCCGTCGATCACCTGGAGGACCGAGTCGGGCAGGGCGGCGTGCATGGCCTCGGCGTCCGCGACCGGGGTGTACTCGTCGTCGGCGCCGACGACGACCAGCGCGGGCACGGCGACGCGGGTCAGCAGGTCGTTGTAGTCGGGGCGCTCGGCGCGTCCGCGCAGGGCCGCCGCCGCGCCCTCGGGGTCCGTCGCCGTCATCATGTGGTGCACCTGCGCCGCGACCTCCGCGTCCGCGTACGGCGCGACCATCCTGTACAGCACCTCGTCGGCGTACCCGCCCATCCCCTCCCGCAGCAGCCGGTCGGCCGTCGCGTTCCGCGCGCGCCTGCCCTCCTCGGTCTCGGCGGTCGGGAACGTGTCGGCGAGGACGAGACCCCGGACGCGGTCCGGGAACAGCCGGTAGTACTCCATGGCGATCTGGCCGCCCATGGACAGGCCCGCGAGGACGACGTCGCGTACGCCCAGGTCGTCGAGGAGCGCCGCGATGTCCTCGGCGAAGACGGACAGCGGGGTGAGGCCGGGAACGACGGGGGAGGCGCCGTAGCCCCGCAGATCCGGGGCGATGACCCGGCGGGACGCGGCGAACGCGGTGAGCTGGGGCCGCCACATCGTGCGGTCGAAGGGGTGGCCGTGGACGAGGACGAGAGGGAGCGCCGACGGGCTCGCTTCCCCTTTGTCCTCGTATGCGAGGAAGGGTGCCATGCGTTCGACCCTAGGTCGCCCCAACTCCTCGGTGCAATAGGATCTTTGCCCTCGGTGCAATGGGGGCGGCCCACCGAGGGGAGGGAGGGCCCGGACATGGTGAGCGACTACCGGCGGATCGCCGACCGGATCGCGGAGGAGATCGCCGCCGGGCGGCTGCGCCCGGGGGACCGGCTGCCGCCGCAGCGGGTGTTCGCCCGGCGGCGCGGCATCGCCGGGTCCACGGCCGGGCGCGTGTACGGGGAACTGGTGCGGCGCGGACTGGTGGTGGGCGAGGTCGGCCGCGGCACGTTCGTACGGGCGGCGCCGGCGGGGGCGGGGGCCGGGCGGGCGCTGGCGGAACCGGTCTCCTCGGCGCCGGTGAACATGGAGCTCAACTACCCGTCCGTGCCCGGTCAGGCGGAGCTGCTGGCGGCCGGCCTCGCGCCGCTGCTGCGGACGGACGTGCTGGGGGAGGCGCTGGGCCTGGTTCCGGCGAACGGTACGGGCGCGGCGCGCGAGGCGGCGGCCGGGTTGCTCGCGGTGCCCGGCTGGCATCCGGAACCGGACCGGTTCCTCTTCACCGGCAACGCCCGCCAGGCCATCGCCGCGGCCCTCGCGCACCTGGTCCGGCCCGGGGGTCGCGTCGGCGTCGAGTCCCTCACGTATCCGCTGGTCAAGGAGATCGCCGGACGGCTGGGGGTGACGCTGGTACCGCTCGCGACGGACGGGCACGGGCTGCGGCCCGACGCGGTGGCCGCGGCGCACCGGGCGGCGCCCCTGTCGGCGGTGTACGTGCAGCCGACCCTCCACAACCCGACGTCCACGACGATGCCGCACGAACGCCGCGCCGAACTGGCCTCCGTGGTGAGGGAGTTGGACCTGCCGGTGGTGGAGGACCGGATCTGGGCGTTCCTGGCGGGTGCGGGTGCGGGTGCGGGTGCGGGTGCGGGTGCGGGTGCGGGTGCGGGCGAGGGCGAGGGCGAGGACCAAGGCGGTGCTGCGTTGCCGTTGGCGGCGTACGCGCCGGAGCGGGTGTATGTCGTGGACGGGCTGTCCAAGCGGGTGGCGCCGGGGCTGACCGTCGGGTTCCTCGTGGTGCCCGGGGGGCGGGCCGGGGAGGCCGGGGACGCGCTGCGGTCGGGGGGATGGGCCGCGGGGAGGTTCGCCCTGGAGGCGGCGGTGCGGTGGATCTCGGAGGGGACGGTCGCCCGGCTGGTCGCCGCGAAGCGCGAGGACGCGGCGGTCCGGCAGCGGCTCGTGCGCGAGGGCCTCGCCGGGTTCGCCGTACGGGGGGACGCGCGCGCCTACTACGCCTGGTGGGAACTGCCGGAGCCCTGGCGGGCCGACACGTTCTGCGCGGCGGCGGCGGAACGCGGGGTGGCGGTGACACCGGGACCGGCGTTCAGCGTGCCCGCCGTCGCGTCGGGGGCGTCGGTGGCATCCAGGGTCAGCCCCTTCAACTGCGTCCGGCTGGGACTTGCGTCGGTGGGTCCGCGGGAGCTGGCGGAGGCGTTGGCGGTGCTGCGGGACGTCGCCCGAGGAGGCCGGTGAGCCAGGCCGCGGCGGCCACGGTGGCACCGAGGGCGAGGAGGCCCCAGGTGACGGTGCGCAGCGTGGCGGTGAGGGCGTCGTAGACGGCGCCGGCGGCCGCCGGGGAGACGTCCGGCGGCAGGTCGGCGAGGGTGAGATGACGGCCGAGGGCGACGGCGACCCCGAGCAGGGCCCCGCCGAGCGCCGTGCCGAGCCCCGTCGCGCACACCGCGCGGCGGCGCCGGGTGGCGATCAGGATCCCCGCCGTGGCCAGTACGAGCGCACCGACCGGCAACCAGAACGCGGCGACTTCGAGCATGCGATACCCCTTCCGCAGCTGGACGAGTTCCTCCGCCGACAGCACCGTGACCTCGGTGTGCGCGACCGGGATGCGATGGGCGAACGGCACGTGGTCGCGGGCGAGTTGACGCTTGACCCGTTCGCCGACCGGCGCCAGGTCGAGGGTCACCGGTTGCGCCCCGTGCCCGCTGCCGCCGGCGCTCTGCGCGCGGACCGCCCGCAGCACGGCGTCGTGGGCCGCCCGGTTGGCCGTGTCCCATGCCGTGCGGAACGCCTCGGTCCGGGTGAACGACCGGGCCGCGTCGTGCGTGAAGGCCCGCACGGGCTCGCGCAGCGGAGGCCGGACCCGCACCTCGCGCATGATCCCGGTGGTGACCGCGTCCGCGAGGGCCTCCCGTACGTCGGGGTCGGCGGCGAGCGGCGCGGTGACGGCCTCATAGCGGGCCCGGTCGCCGAGCTCGTACGTCGCCCACGCGGCCAGCGCGCCCACCGGGGCGAGCAGGCAGGCGAGCAGGATCAGCGCGGTCGACAGGGGGCCGCGAGCACGAGGGAACACCCCCTCAGGCAAGTCCCCCGGCGGCGCCCGCGCGAGCGCTGACGCCAGGTCTGACTGCGAATGGCCCCCCAGGACAAGCCGAACGGCTGCGGTGGGCCTCCGGCAGCCCAAGGGGGTGGGGGGTGGCTGGTGCGTCGGAGGGTGCGGGCGGGTGGGGGCTGATCGCGCAGTTCCCCGCGCCCCTGGAAAAGCAGGGGCCTGCGGCCCCGTGCTTTTCCGATGAAGGGCGGGCCGCAGGCCCGTCCCTTCAGGGGCGCGGGGAACTGCGCGAGAAACCACGACGAACCCGCACCCGCCGACGAACCGCGCACCCCCGAGCCATGAGGCGCCCCTCACCCCAAGCGGGCGCCTTCCGCGTCCTCGTGCGTGTAGTAGCGGTAGAACGTCGTCACGAACACGGCCGCGGCGATGATCAGGGAGAGCACCGTGGACATCAGGACGCTGTCTCCCCCCTGGCTGTAGAGGAAGCCGAAGGCGCAGCCCGTGAAGGCCGCCCACAGCGCGGCGTGCGGTTCCCGGCGCAGCCGGGGCGCGACGGCCTGTACGGCGAGGTGGAGCACCATGAACACGAACGCGGTCACCAAGCCGAACAGCACGTTCCAGCCGGTGATCGGGCCGGCGTCCCGGTTGAGGGCCGCCGCCCAGTAGCCGTAGACGAGGCCGAGGGCCACGGCCAGGGTCCAGCGCGCGACGGTGTGGGTGCGCGGGCCGAAGACATCAGGGTCGGCCGGGGTCGTCCGCGGCATCGGTGCGGCCGCGACCCCCTGGAGCGGTGTGCCCGGCCTGGGTGCCGTCTGAGCCATGGGAGCACTCCTTCCTTCCCTCCCCCGCGACTGCCCGCCCCCGCTTACCAGGTCACACCTGGGGCGACCCGTCGGCAAGTCGGAGTGAGGGAAAAACCTGGTCACGGGCCGAGGGCCGAGGGCTGGGATGCGCGGGGCGTGGTGGCGTGCTTCGCTGAGGGACATGCGGATGCCGATGCCGCGTGCGCGCCGGGCGCCGGACCCCGTGGAGCGGCAGCAACTGCTGCGGGTGCGCGGCCGCAGCGTCGCCTGGCTTCCGCCGCTAATCGTGCTGTGCGCCGTCCCCGCCCTCGACTGGGTGACCGGCGGTGACTTCCGGGTCATCTCGTGGCTGGTGCTGGTGCCGGGGATCGCCGCCGCGGTCTGCGGGGTGTGGACGACGGCGATGTTCGCGGTGCTGGCGATGATCGCGTACTACCTGGTCGACAACGCCTGGCCGCACCAGTACCGCAGCGGTCTTCCCGACTTCATCCTGCTCGCGCTCGGCGGGGTGATGTCCGTACTGGCCTGCGTGGTGCGGCTGCGCGGGCAGGAGCGGATGCTGCACATGCGGGCCGTCGTCGACACCACCCGCAAGATCCTGCTGCGCCAGCTGCCGCCGCACGTCGGCGGCCTCGACCACGCCGAGGTGTATCTCGCGGCGGACAGCGAGGCCCGCGTCGGCGGCGACTTCTACGACATCCAGCCGAGCCCGCACGGCACGCGCGTCCTCCTCGGCGACGTCCAGGGCAAGGGCCTCGGGGCGGTGGAGGCGGCGTCCGTGCTGCTGGGCACGTTCCGGGAGGCCGCGTACTACGAGGCGGAACCCGGCACGGTGGCCGAACGGCTGGAGACCCGGATGATCCGCCACGTCCGCTACTGCGCCCATGTCGGCCGCGACGACGCGGAACGCTTCGCGACCGCCGTGCTCCTCGACTTCCCCGAGCTGCGCAGCGAACGCACCGACTGGGGCCCCGACATGACGGACCTCGACACCCTCACCGTCGACATCATCAACTTCGGCCACGAACCCCCGCTGCTGGTCTCCCCCGGCGGCGTTCGCGTCCTCACGCTGGGCGACGGACTCCCCCTGGGCCTCAGCGAGTTGGAACCCACGAACCCGACCGGTCCACCGACCGCCGGCGGAGCGGGCTGTGCCGGCATCACCGTGCGGCTCGCCCCCGACGAGTCGTTGGTGTTGGTCACCGACGGGGTGACGGAGGCGCGGGACGGGGACGGGGTGTTCTTCCCCCTGCGCGCCTGTCTGAGCCGGGCGATCGCCGCCGATCCGCGTGCCGCGACCGACCCGGCCGCCCTCGTGCGGCTCGTCCACGACGGGGTCCTCGGCCATACCGGCGGACTTCTCGACGACGACACGACGATCTTCGCGGTGCGCCGCGGCACCGGCACCGGACGTCCCCCCGGCGCCACCGCGGTCCCCTGACCGGAAGGAGGCGGTCCGTTGACCGGAACCTCCCCCGACGGGGGCGGTCCCACCCGGTCCTTTCCCCGTTTGCACGCGCAGCGGTTACGGTGCTGGCTGGCGTACGTGATCGATGGGGAGGGAACCGATGCCCGGAACCGTGCTGCTGCTCGCGGCCTCGCCCGTGGGCAAGGGGTGCCTGGTGGACGCGGCCTCCGTGCTTCCCGTCCTCGCGGCCGTCTCGCCCGAGGTGCTGTCCGGCACGGGCACGGCGAACGTCGTCGAACTCGCCGACCCCCTGGAGCCGCAGGCCGTCCTCACCCGGCTGCGGGCGGCGGCCACCGCGCCCGGCCCGCTCACCGTGTACCTCACCGGGCAGCTGCAACTCGACCGCAAGCAGCGGCTCGTGCATCTCGCGCTGGCCCGCACCACCCCGGCGACCGTGCGCTACACCGCGTTCCCCTGGCACTGGATGGTCGAGGAACTCCGGCTGCGGGCACCCGGATCCACGACCCTGTTCCTCGATCTGCACGCCGACGCCGAGGTGTGGCGGCAACTGGCGGGGCGGCCGCTGCCGGTCGGCCCGGGGGCGAACGTGTACGGGCGGATCGCGCCGCCGCCGTCCCGGCGCGGTGTGGCCGTACCGCAGTACATGAAGGCCCTCGCGACGATACTGCGCAGCGGCCAGCGCCTGCTTCCCTCGGTCCTGCACGAGCAGGTGCTGCTCCGCACGACGGAGTACGGGGACATCCTCCTGGCCCAGGACGCGGGGGCCCCCGGCGGCGGGCCGCGGGGAGAACCGGTCGCCGTCGTGCCCGAGCCGGCCGTGGTCCTGCCGGAGCAGGCCACGGTTCTGTCCGGGCAGGTCATCGTCCTGCCCGAGCCGCCCGCCGGGGTGCCGAAGGCGAGGACCGGGGCCGCGAAGGCGGGGGAAGCCGAGGACGGGGGCGCGGAGTCGAGGGAAGCCGAGGCCGCGGGCGCGGAGGTCGACGATCCTCATCTCGCCATCACGACCGCCGTGCAGGACGGGCGGCACGCCGAGGCCGACGCCCTCGCCGCCCGGTGGGAGGAGGCCGCCCGGCGGGAGTTCGGGGCGGGGACGGCACAGGAGCTGCACTGGCGTGAGGTGCGGGCGGACCTGGCGATGTTCGCCGGCGACGCGGCCCGCAGCTGCGGGACGTGGATGGGCGTGGCCGAGGCGCGGCTGGCCGCGGGGCAGGATGTGCGGGACCCGGCGGTCGAGGCGGCCGTCGACCGGGCCCACCACCAGTGGGGGCAGATCGGCGACCCGCGGCGGGCCGGTGAACTGGGGCTGCGGCTGGTCGAGTTGCGGAGCCGGGTGCCGGGGCGGAGGGAAGGGGCCCTGCACCATGTGCGGCAACACCTGGCCGAGTTGAGGTCGGCCCAGCACGTACCCGGTTAGTCGAGCCGGGCCGATGAGCCGTCGTTCCGTTCGTCGCAGATCGATGAGCCGTCGATCAGAGTGCGCGCCGGGCCGACCTCGGAGGGGGAGTTGTGCGAGGTCACACCGATGATGTGCCCCCGCACGCCGATCACTTAAGCGGGCGCGGATCCGGATCGGATCGAAGCTTGATCAGAGTTTGATCCGAAACCGGTCAAGTCTCGGTAAAAAGCACCTCCCTTTGCCAACCGTTCACACCGCCTCCGCATCAGAGGGGCGCCGGGAGCCGCACCCTGAACCACGCGCCGTCGCCGGAGGGTTCGAGGAGGACCGTGCCACCGTGCGCCGTCGCGATCGCGGTGACGATGCTGAGGCCGAGTCCGCTGCCCGGTGCCTTGGTGGCCTCGCCGCGGACGAAGGGCTCGAAGAGGCGGGCGCGGAGTTCCTGCGGGATGCCGGGGCCGTCGTCCATGACCTCGATGACGCGGTAGCCGTCCTCCGTGCCGAGGCCCAGCGTGGTGGTGGTGCCGGGCGGGGTGTGGACGCGGGCGTTGTTCAGCAGGTTGGCGACGAGCTGGTGCAGACGGAGCGGGTCACCGGTGACGGTGTGGTCGCCGGGCGCGAGGAGCAGCCGTACGGGGTGGTCGGGGTGGCAGTCCCGGGCGGCGGAGGCGGCATCGCGGCAGAGCTGGGCGAGGTCCACGCAGGTCAGTTGCAGGGGTTGGCCCAGGTCGAGGCGGGTGAGAAGGACGAGTTCGTCGATGAGGGTGCTCATCCGGCCGACCTCGGTGGCGATCCGGCCGAGCGCCTCCTGCCGCATGGGTTCGAAGGCGGGGTCGCCCACGCGGGCGAGTTCGGCGTAGCCGGAGATCGTGGTGAGGGGGTTGCGCAGCTCGTGGCCGGCGGCGGCCATGAACTCGCGCAGCCGGCGTTCCGCGTCCTGCTGTTCCCGCCTCTCCCGGCGGCCGAGGCGGCGCGCGCCGAACAGGACGGTGGCGAGCAGGGGGAGGGAGGCGGTGGTCTCGACCTGGACGAGGCGCTCGACGGCGCGGCGGTCCTCGGCCGTCGAGCGGGCGGTGACCACGTAGCTGCCCTCGTGGGTACGGCCGGCCAGGGGGACGCGGACCACCTGGGCGCGGTAGGCCTCACCGAACCCGGAGGGGCCGGTCCGCGCCGCGGACGCCTTGAGGCGGCCGGGGGTGAGGGAGGGGAAGGCGGGCAGGCCCGCGGAGCCGGGGTAGCGCTCCACGACCTTGCCGTGCGCGTCGAGGACGAGGACGAGGATGTTCTCGTCGAGGAGGGAAAGGGTGAGCGAGCCGGGCCGCTCGCCCGCCCGGCGCGCGGCCGGTTCCTGGGCGGCCGGGGCCGCCGGGCCGGCCGGGTCCGACCGGGAGGTGATGGCTGAGTCCGGGTCCGAATCGGACCCGTTCGCCGTGGACGACGTGGACGACTTGGACGACCGTGCCGGGGCCCGGTCCGACGCCGGCGGCGCGGGGGCGGACGAGGACACGGACGTGACACCGGCCGCGGCCCCGGACTCGGCGCCGTCAGTCCCGGACAAGGGGTCAGCCTCGGATTCCGGGTCAGCCTCGGATTCCGGGTCAGCCTCGGATTCCGGGCCCGCCCCGGACTCGGGGTCGGCCCCGGACGACGTCCCCGTGCCGGACGGAGCGTCAGCCGCACTGGACTCGGTGCCGGCCCCGGCGGCGGTCCCGGACTTGGGGTCGGTCCCGGACTTGGGGTCGGCCTCGGACGACGTCCCCCTGCCGGGCTGGGCCTCCGCCTCGGGCTTCGCCCTGGTCCCGGAGCCCGCTCCCGACGTGCTTCCGGTCCCCGTCCCGGACCCGGTCCCCGTCCCGGACCCGGTCCCCGTCCCGGACCCGGCCCCCGTCCTGGACCCGGCCCCCGTCCTGGACCCGCTCTCCCTCTTCGCCCCGGACTCGGACGTCGCCTCGAACGGACACGCGGCTCCCGGAGTCGCCGCGGGAGCCTCCGAAGCCCCTGGAGCAGCCGGCGCCCCCGGTACCGAGCCCGGTGCTGATGCCGACGTAGCGTCCGGCGAGGCGTCCGGTGTCCCACACGGCGCGCCCGGTGCCGATGCCGCCGCCGACCGCGACGCCCCCGCCCCCGACGTCGACTGTCGCGGCGGTGCCGCCGACGGGAAGGCGAGCCGGCTGAACCGCTCTATCTCACGGTCGGTACGGGTGGTCAGATGATGGGCGAGGGTGTGCGCGGAGAGGGCACCGAGGGTGCCGAGGGTAGCCAGCGTGGCGATCAGCCAGAAGGCGACGGTGCGGCCGCCCGCACGGGCGGAACGCAGGGGATGCTCCGACGCGGCGCGGTTCGCGCGGGGAGCGTGCCGTTCGCTCGGCGTGGTCGTCGCGAGCAGTCCGGCGGCCTTGATCGTCTCGCCCAGTCCGGTGAAGCCGCTCATCCGTCCGCTCCTCGCCGGGGGCGTCGCGCTCCGCTCCCGGCAGCTCCACCACCCCCACGGTCCCTACGGCCCCCACTGCCCCTACGGCCCCCACTGCCCCGACGGCCCCCGCTGCCCGGCGCGGCGATTCCGCGTTCGCTCAGTTGGTGCACAGCTGGTAGCCCACCCCCCGGACCGTGCGTATCAGTGACTGGCCGGGTTCGCCCAGTTTGCGGCGCAGATAGTAGATGTAGGTGTCGACGACGCCGGAGCCCTCGTCACGGTGGTTCCAGACGCGTTCCTGGATCTGCCCGCGGGACAGGACACGGCCTGGGTTCTCCATGAGGTAGCGCAGGAGCGCGAACTCCGTGGTGGTGAGGTCGACGGGGCGGCCCGCGGCCCACACCTGGTGGGCGTCGGCGTCGAGCTGGACCTCCCCGGCGCGCAGCCGGTTGCGGTCGGGGGCGGGTGGGGCGCCGCCCGCGCGGCGGAGCAGCGCGCGCACCCGGGCGGCGACCTCCTTCAGTTCGAAGGGTTTCGTGACGAAGTCGTCGCCACCCATGTCGAGGCCGCGCACCCGGTCGTCGACGCCGCCGAGCCCGGTGAGGAAGAGCACCGGTACCGCGTTGCCGCGTTCGCGCAGCGTCCGGCAGACCTCGAAGCCGCCGAGGTCGGGCAGGTTGACGTCGAGGAGGATCAGATCGGGGTCGTGGCGCGTGACGGCCTGGAGCGCCTGGCGCCCGGTGGCCGCGGGGATCACCTGGTAGCCGAGGAACTCCAGGGCCATGGTGAGCATGGAACGGATCCCCTCCTCGTCGTCCACGACGAGAAGGCGGCCCGTGTCCGAAGAGACAACAGAGGGCACAGGGGCGGTCATGTCCTGTTCCTTTGCGACCGTGACCTCAGATTGAGATCTCAAGTTTTCGGCAGGGTCCGCGTATCCTCACACGTACCGGCAGGTAAGGGAGAGCGCTTTCGAAATGATTCGGAATGACTCGTTCCTCACAGTGGTCACGGGAACCTTGCCGCACCCTCATCCGTCCCCAACGACCGCGAGCGCGCCCGGAGTTGAACCGGACGCGCTCGGGTGGTGATCGAAGCCGACGGGACGTCAGCTGGTGAAGATGAAGTACTTCCAGCTGCCGTACGTCGTGGTGTTGACATTGTCGCCGGAGGACGTGTCGATATACGCGGAACGGATCCGGAAACGGACGCCCGTGCTCGGGGTTCCGGTCAGTTCGACCGCGCCCACGCCGCCCGATTCCAGGGCGAAGTACTCCTTGCCCGTGGTGTGCCAGGCACCCTGGTAGTAGCCCTGTATCTCGACCCGGTACTTGCGGCCCGGGTAGGAGGTCATCCGCGTCGTGAACAACGGGTCCACGGACTTGCGGAAGTAGTAGTAGGTGTGGCTCCAGGCGTAGTTCGTCTTGTAGTGACGGCTCGGGGTCGTCGACACGCTGACCTTGGTGTAGACGCGGCTCGTCGCGCTCACCGGCTTGTAGCGGGCGTCGCCCGCGAACTTGGCCGTGAGCTTGGTGTCACGGGTCAGGTCGAGGGTGACCGACAGGTTCCCCGAGGAGTTCACCGTCCCCGACTTGACCAGCTTGTCGGGCTTGTCGGAGCCGTAGGGGTCGGCCCAGATCTCGACCGTGCGGTTCTTGTACGTGGTGCCGAGGTGCGCCGTGAACGAGACGTCCGCGCCGTACGCGTACGTGCTGCCGTTCTTGTTGAGCGTCAGCGTGGACGTGGCACGGGAGACCTCGACGGTGTCGGAGGCGCTCGCGGCGGTGTGCTTGGTGTCGCCCGCGTAGGAGACGGCGTACGTGACGGAGCCGCCGGCCGGCGGGGTGTCCTTGAAGGCGTACGTGCCGTCCGCGGCGACCGTGACCGGGGCGAGCGCCTTGCCCGACGGGGACTCCAGGTCGGTGCGGGTGACGGTGAGGGTCGTCCCCGGGGCGAAGGCCGTGTCCGAGGTCAGCTTGCCGGTGACCGTCAGCTCCTTGGCGCGGGTCGCCGTCGCGGGCGCGTTCACCGAGAGGGTCGTGGGCGCCGGGACGGTGTCGTCGAGGTCGCGCAGCGCGTAGCCGCCGGAGCTGGTGGCGACCACCGCGAACAGGTGCGACTCGTCGGGCGCGAAGGCGAGGCCGCCGGGCACGAGGGTGCCCGCGCCGGTGCCGTCGGCGGTGTCCGTGAAGTCGTAGACGTGCTCGGCGCTGGTGGTGCCCGGCTCGTAGACCCACACGTCCGGCTCGTACACGCCGTCGATGCCCGCGGCGACCGTGCCGTCGGGGGCGATGTCGACGGCGTTCGGGTACGCGTCGGTCGGGTACTTGCCGTCCGGCGTCAGGTCGGACGTCCTGTACACCTGCTGGTAGTACGGGGCGCCGCTGGCCACCACGAGGTGGGAGCCGTCCGGGGTGAGGGCGAGGTCGCGCAGGTTGCTCGCCACGTAGTCGTTGGTGTTCGGGCCGGTCGCCGTCTTCGTCGCCGTCCCCGACGACACGTCGTAGACGGCCACGGTGGCCGGGCTCACGCCCTCGACGCCGGCCGCCAGGGTGTTCGGGGCGCCGGGCGTGGAGGCCAGCATGGGGGCCGTGTACCAGCCGCCGGCCTGCTTGAGGGTGACCACGGGGTCGGAGCCGGACACGTCGAGCGAGCCAATGTTGCCCTGGGCGGCGGGGCCGTAGCCGAACCACAGCTTGCCGCCGGCCCACGCCGGGTACTGCGGGTCGGTGCCCTCGCCCGTCGGGTACCGCTTCGCCTCGGTGACCGTCGCGGTGTCGATGGCCACGAGGGAGTCGTCCCCCGGCACAGCCGCGTACAGCGTGCCCGAGTCGGGGGACAGCTCCAGACCCTTGGCACCGGGCAGCGAGGCCACGGTGCCGACGACGTTGCCCGCGTAGTCGGTGGCGACGACCTTGCCGCCGACCGGATCGGAGACGAAGACCCGCTGGTGGGCGCCGTCGACGACGATGTCCCCGGCCGACTGCACCGGCAGCGGCGTACTGGTGTCGGCGACGGCGGGCGTGGCCCCGGTGACCGCGAGCGCGGCCGAACTGAAGAGGACGGCCAGCGCGGTGGCCGTCGGAAGGGTGCGTCTGCGCACGGTGATGCCTTGCTCTCGTGTGGGGCGGTGCCCTCAGCTGGTGAAGATGAAGTACTTCCAGGCGCCGTACGTCGTGGTGTTGACGTTGTCGCCGTTCCTGTCGTGGTACTCGGAGCGGAAACGGAAACGGACGTTCGGGGACGGGGTGCCCGTGAGCGTGACCGCGGAGACACCGGACGTGGAGAGCGGGAAGTACCGCGCGCCCGCGTCCCGCCAGGAGCCCTGGTAGTAGGCCTGGAGCTGGAGGAACTGCTCGCGGCCCGGATAGTACGTCATCGTCGTCTTCAGGACGGGGTCCTTGGACTGGCGGATGTAGTGGTAGGTGTGGTTCCACACCGACCGGGTCGTGTAGTAGCCGCTGACCGAGGTCGAGATCCTGACCTTGGTGTGGATGGTGCTCGTCGCCGTGACCGGCTTGTAGTGGGCGTCGCCGGCGAACTTGGCGGTGAGCTTGGTGTCACGGGTGAGGTCGAGGGTGACCGACAGGTTGCCCGAGGAGTTCACGGTCCCCGACTTGACCAGCTTGTTGGGCTTGTCGGAGCCGTAGGGGTCGGCCCAGATCTCCAGCTTGCGGTTCTTGTACGTCGTTCCGAGGTGCGCGGTGAACGAGATGTCCGCGCCGTACGCGTACACGTTGCCGTTCTTGTTGAGCGTCAGTGAGGGCATGGCGCGGGAGACCGCGACGGTGTCTGAGGCGGAACTCGTCGTGTGGTCGGCGTCGCCCAGGTAGGAGACCGTGTACTTCACGGTGCCCCCGGAGGACGGGATGTCCTTGAAGGAGTACGTGCCGTCGGCCGCGACCGGCACGTCCGCGAGGGCCTTGCCCGCCGGGGACTCCAGGTCGGTGCGGGTCACCGCGACGGTGGTCCCGTCGGGGAACGCGAGGTCCGAGCTGACCTTGCCGGTGACTGTCAGTTCCTTGGCACGGGTGGCCGTGGCCGGTGCGTCGACCGAGACGGTTGTCGCCGCCCTGGTGGGGTCGGTCAGCACGCGCAGGGTGAAGGAGCCGTCCTCGTCCGTGGTGATCACGAACAGGCGGGACTCGTCGGGTGTCCAGGCCAGGCCGCCGGGCACGACCCGGCCGTTGCCGGAGCCGTTGCTGCTGCTGAAGGTGTGCGTGCGGACAGGTGTGCTCGCCTGGGGTTCGTAGAGGTAGACGACCGGGTCGCTCCAGTGGTCGACGCCCGCCGCGATCGTGCCGTCGGGTGCGATCTCGACGGCCGTCGGCCAGTAGGTGCTCGGGTAGATGCCGTCGGGGGCCAGATCTGACGTCCTGAACGCCTGGTGGTGGAACGGCGACTCGCCGGCCGTGACGATCTGGGAGCCGTCGGCGCCGAGCGCGAGGTCCCGCAGGTTGCCGCCGACGGGGTCGACGGCGTTCGGGCCGCTCGCCGTGCGGGTGGCCGTGCCCGTGGACACGTCGTAGACCGCCAGGGAGAAGGGGCTGACGTCCTTGACGCCGGCCACCAGTGTGTGGGGCGCGCCCGGGTGGGTCGCCAGGACCGGCGCCGCGGACCAGGGGTGGTTCGGGTCCTGGTTCAGTGTGATCACAGGGGAGACCGCGGACGGATCGAGCAAGCCGATGTTCCCCTGATCGGCGGTGCCGTAGCCGAACCACAGCTTGCCGCCGGCCCACGCGGGGTACTGCGGGTCGGTGCCCCCGCCCGTCGGGTAGCGCTTGACCTCGGTCAGGGTCGACGTGCTGACGGCGACGATCGCGTCGGCGCCGGGCACAGCCGCGTACAGGGTGCCTGAGTCGGGGGACAGCTCCAGGCCTCTGACACCGGGGAGCGAGGGCACGGTTTTCACTGTCCTGCCCGCGTAGTCGGTGGCCACGATCTGGCCGCCGAGCGGGTTGCTGACGAAGACCCGCTGATGGACCGCGTCCACCACGAGGTCACCGACCGACGTGACCGGCAGTTCGGCGGAGGCCGCCGCAGGAGAGGCCGACCCCATGGTCAGCGCGGCCGAGCTGAAGAGGACTGCCAGTGCGGTGGCAGCCGGAAGAGTGCGCTTACGCACGTGTTCGAACCCCCCGGAACGCGGAACGAGAGAGCGTCGCGTGTTCCTGTGCGGTACACGGGCTCATGGCGCGAAGACTAGATCAAGCCACTGGCCGGGGCTTCGGAGGGGGCCCGCAGGGGTCGCTGCGGAGTCCGCCTTCGCCCTCGGGTCCGTCATGAACTGCGGTTTCCGCCCTCGCGGTCATCGATTCAGGCCGGTCCTTCGTGGCTGTCTCAGGAGGCATTTCGAGACATCGCCGGGACTCTTCGTGAGCCGTCGGCGGCCCATGTCCCTCCATTCGCAAGCCGGTTCGGGCGCACAGGCAACCTACGGATTCCGTTTCGCCTCCTTCGGGGCGTGAGGCGCTTCCGGTACGGGTGGGGCGCCCGCGTGCGAAGTGTGGGGAGGGACCCTTGATCCATGCCCGGCGAACAGGTGTCGCCGCCGTGGTCGTGCTCGCGGCTCTGGCGGGAGCACCCGGGTCGGCACAGGCCCAACCGCCGTCGGTGACCGCGGCATCGGTGACGGCCTCGGACGGCGGGCTGCCGCCGGGGTGGCGTGTCACCGGTGAAGGGGCGGAACGGGAGCTGGTCTGGCGGTCCCGGCGGACGGTGCCCATGGGCGACGCCCGGGTCGAGTTCCACGCCGGCGACCGGCTGCTCGGCGTACCGAGGGCGGCGGCGGACGGGCGTACGTTCCGGCTCGCCCTCGACCAGGACACCCCGCTGGAGGACCTCCGGGTGCTCGCGGCCGGGCGCCGACTGGACGCCGAGACCGGCAGGGCCGACGGCTCCGGTGACAGCGGCGGCGCCGGTGGCGGCGGGAGCGCCGCGCCGGACGAGGGGCGGCTTCCGGCCCAGCCCCCGGCGAACGCCGTCGACCCCGGCAAGCCCGGCCCGTACGGCACGGTCTCCGGCGAGTACGACCTCCCCCCGGTGAAACTGCCCGGCTTCGCCGCGCCCGTCGAGATGCAGGCCGTCGTCGTCGCGCCGAAGGGCGCCACCGGCAAGCGGCCGCTCGCGCTGTTCCTGCACGGCCGGCACGGCACCTGCTACAAGCCGGGTGGCGACGGTGACGACGTGAGCGGCGACTGGCCCTGCCCGGCAGGCCAGAAGGCGATCCCGAGCTACAAGGGCTATCTGCGCGACCAGAAACTGCTCGCCTCCCAGGGCTACATGACGGTGTCGATCTCGGCGAACGGCATCAACGGCCAGGACGGGGAGGCCGAGGACGGCGGCGCGCAGGCCCGTTCCTCGCTGGTACGGCAGCACCTCGCGAAGTGGGCCGACTGGACCGCCCACCGGGGCGGCGCCCCGGCCGTGGTGCGCGACGCGCCCGAGACGGACCTCTCCCGTGTCCTGCTCGTCGGCCACTCGCGCGGCGGCGAGGGCGTCAACCGCGCCGCGATGGACAGCCTCTACCCGGCGCCCGCCGCGCAGGACGGCTACCGCGGTCCCGTCAGCTGGAAGATCCGCGGCACCGTGCTCATCGGGCCCACGATCTTCGGCCACAACCCCGTCGCCGACGTCCCGTCCGTGACCCTCCTGCCCGGCTGTGACGGCGACGTCGCCGACCTCCAGGGCCAGGTGTACGTGGACGGCACGCGCGGCGTCAGCAAGGGCGGCGCCCTGCACAGCGCCGTGTACGTCGTCGGCGCCAACCACAACTTCTTCAACAGCGAGTGGACGCCCGGCCAGGCCGAGGCGCCCGCCGACGACGACTTCTGGGAGGACCCGGACAGCCACGCCCGGGACAAGGTGTGCTCCCCGCGCAGCCGTACCCGGCTCACCGCCGGGCAGCAGCAGAAGGCCGGCGCCACCTACACGGCCGCCGCGGCCCGGCTGTTCGTGGCCGGCGACGACCGGGTCCGCCCGCTGCTCGACGGCTCGAACCGGCGCGCCCCGTCCGCCGACCCGGCCAGGGTGCTCACCCACGCCGTCGGCGCCCGCCGCACCGGCGGGTTCCTTCCCGACAACGGGGTGAAGGTGACCGGTGGCCGACTGTGCGCGGCGGTCGACCCGTCCGCCACCAAGGCCTGCCTGAGCAGGAAGGTCAAGGGGGCGTCCCCGCACTTCGCCTGGTGGCAGACGCCGAAGGAGGCCGGGCGCGGCGCCGTCGCGCTGAAGTGGTCCGCGGCGGGCAGGGCGACGAAGGTCACCCCGGCCAAGCCGGTGTCCCTGTCCGGCGCCACGCACCTGGCGCTGCGGGTGATCGTGCCGCCGAACACCTCCGGCACCAAGCTGGACGTGTCCGTCACCGACTCCGCCGGACGCCGCGCGAAGCTCGGCCGCGTGAAGGTCGACGGGCTGCCCGGCACCGAGCGCACCGCGTCCTACTGGGCGCGCGAGATACGGGTACCGCTGACCGCGGCCGGCCGCGGCGGACTCGACCTCAAGCACGTCACGTCCCTCGCCCTGACTCCGCGTTCACGGTCCGGGCAGGCCTGGATGATGGACGCCTGGGGCTGGGCGCCGGGCACCCCGGCGGTCACCGCCGCCGCCCTGCCGCGTGTCGACATCGGCCGGCTCAGGGTCAAGGAGGGCGACTCCGGCACCCGCACGTACCGCGTCCCGGTCACGGTCTCCGGGCACGGCAGCGGCAAGGTCCGCTTCTCGGTCCTGGACCGGGACACCGGACGCACCGTGGACAGGACGGTCACCGTACGGCCCGGGGTGAGCCCCGTCGACGTGCCGATCGTGGTCAAGGGCGACACCCGCTTCGGTGACGAGGAGCGCCACTTCCTCCTCGCCAAGGCCGTGCGTGGCGCGGTCGTCGGCTCGTACGCGGGCGGGGTCACCGTGGAGGACGACGACCCGGCGCCCGTGATGAAGCTGAAGCCGGTCGCCGGCCGGGTGACCGAGGGCAGGAAACTGACCTGGCGCGTGACGTTCTCGGCGCCGGCCGAGGTGGACGTCCGCCAGGTGGTCCGGGCGCTGCCGGTCACCGAGGGCGTCGAGCTGTCCACCAAGGACGTGGACCCGCGCTGGCTGGAGAGCGTCGGTGAGCGGCCCAACCCTGAGCGCCCGCTGTCGCAGGCGGGCCTGTGGATCACGTTCGACGTCCGGGCGGGTCGCACCACCGCCGACTTCACCGTCCCGACGGTGAAGGACCGGGTGACCGAGCCGGCCGAGTCGCTGCGCCTGGCACTGACCGACTGGGACGGCGAACCGCTGCCGGGCCTGGAGTCGACGGGGACGGTCGTGGACGCCTCGTAGGACACGCCTCGCAGGACGCGCGCCCGGAACGCGGAGGGGGCATGGACCGATGACGGTCCATGCCCCCTTTGCCGTGCCCGGCCCGCGGACCGGGCGTGGCGCGTCAGCTGGTGAAGATGAAGTACTTCCAGGCGCCGTACGTCGTGGTGTTGACGTTGTCGCCGGAGGTCGTGTCGTGGTACTCGGAGCGGAACCGGAAGCGGATGTTCGTGGTGGGGGTGCCGGTCAGGGTGATGTCGGACCCGCCGGACGTGCCGAGCTCGAAGTACTCCGAGCCCGCGTCGCGCCAGGCGCCCTGGTAGTAGGCCTGGAGCTGGAGGCGCTGCTTGCGGCCCGGGTAGTACGTCATCGTCGTCTTCAGGACGGGGTCCTTGGACTTGCGGACGTAGTGGTACTTCTGGCCCCACGCCGTCTGGGTCTTGTAGGAGCCGCCGATCGAGGACGAGATCCTGACCTTGGTGTAGACGGTGTTGGTGACCGTCCTCGGCTTGTAGCGGGCGTCGCCCGCGAACTTCACGGAGACCTTGGTGTCACGGGTCAGGTCGAGGGTGGCCGACAGGTTGCCCGAGGAGTTCACGGTCCCCGACTTGACCAGCTTGTTGGGCTTGTCGGAGCCGTACGGGTCGGCCCAGATCTCCAGCTTGCGGTTCTTGTACGTCGTGCCGAGGTGCGCGGTGAACGTGACGTCCGCGCCGTACGCGTAGGTGTTGCGGTTCTTGTTCAGCGTCAGCGTGGGCGTGGCGCGGGAGACCTCGACGGTGTCGGAGGCGGAGCCCGGCGCGTGGTCGGCGTCGCCCGCGTAGCGCACCGTGTACTTCACCTTGCCGCCGACGGGCGGGGTGTCGGAGAAGGAGTACGTGCCGTCGGCCCCGACCGTCACGTCCGCGAGGGCCTTGCCCGACGTGGACTCCAGGTCGGTGCGGGTCACTGTCAGCTTCACCCCGGCCGGGAGGGCCGCCTTCGAGGTGACCTTGCCCGTGACGGTGAGCTTCTTGGCGCGGGTGGCCGTGGCCGGCGCGTTCACGGTGACCGAGGTGGTGGCCCTGGTGGGGGCCTCCAGCACGCGCAGCGAGTACACGCCCTCGTCGTTGTAGGTCACCGCGAACAGGCGGGACGCGTCCGGTGCCCAGCCCAGGCCCGAGTCGGGCAGCTCGTCACCGCCGCTGCTGCCGCCGGTGTTCGGGAAGTCGTACTCCCGGACCGAGGTGGTGGAGCCCGGCTTGTAGACGTAGATGTCCGGCTCGTAGATGCCGTCGATTCCGGCCGCGACGGTCCCGTCGGACGCCACGGCGACCGAGTTCGGGTAGGTGTCGCTGGCGTAGGTGCCGTCCGCCGTCAGGTCGGAGGTCTTGAACACCTGGTGGTGGTACGGGGCGCCGCTGGCCACGATGACGCGCTGCCCGTCCGGGGTGACCGCGAGGTCGCCCATGTTGGAGCCGCCGGTGTCGACGGCCGCAGTGCGGCTCGCGGTGCCCGAGGAGACGTCGTACACGGCGAGCTTGTTGCCGCCGGTCTCGCCCGCGACCAGGGCGCCGGCGCCGGGCGCCGCGTCCAGGATCGGCGCGTAGTACCAGAGGTGTGTGGTGTCCTGGTCGAGCGCGACCACGGGCTCCTCACCGGACAGGTCCAGCGAACCGAGGTCGCCGCTGCCGGCCGCGCCGTAGCCGAACCAGAGCTTGCCGCCGGCCAGCGCGACGCTCACCGGGGCGTCGCCCACGGGGTAGCGGGCGGACTCGGTGTTCGTCGCCGTGTCGACGGCCACGACGGCGTCCGCGTCCCGCACCGCCGCGTACAGCGTGCCGGAGTCGGCGGACAGCTCCAGGCCCTGCACGCCGGGCAGGTTCGTGAGCTGCTTGACGACGATGCCGTGGAAGTCGGTGACGACGATCTTGCCGTTGTGCGGGTCGCTGATGAAGACCCGCTGGTGGACGCCGTCCACCGCGATGTCCGCGCTCGACGCGACCGGAAGGACCATGGTGCTGTCGGCCGCCGCCGGGGCGGCCGTCCCGACCGCGAGCGCGGCCGAGCTGAAGAGGACTGCCAGCGCGGTGGCAGCGGGAAGAGTGCGCATACGCACGTTTCGAACCCCCCGGAACGAAAAGCGAGAGAGCGCCGCGTATGTCTGTTCGACTCGCGGGCAAGTGAGCGAAGACTAGGTCACGCCTCTGACAGAAGCGCGGCGGGGGTCCTTCCCGTTTCGGCCACGCGCCCGTGTTTGCATGATTACGCTCGGTGCATGTCGAACGTACGCCGACTGGATCCCAGTGCCTCGCCGTTGGACTACTTCGGCTCGGAGCTACGCCGCCGAAGAGAGGAAGCGGGCCTGACGCAGGGGGAGCTGGGCTCAGCGATCTTCTGCACGGGTTCCTTGGTGGGGCAGATCGAGACGGGCGCGAAGGTTCCGAGCCGAGACCTTGCCGAGCGCCTTGACGCGGCGCTGATGACGGACGGGTTCTTCTCGCGGTTGGTGGGGCTGGTGCTGCGCAGCCAGTTGCCGACGTGGTTCCAGCCGTTCGCGGAGATGGAGGCGAAGGCGACGTACATCGCCTCGTATCAGGCGCAGGTCGTCTACGGCCTGCTGCAAACGGAGGCTTACGCGAGGGCGCTATTGAGCGTCGGACAGCCGGATCGGCTCGACGACGTGGTGGCCGCACGGATGGAGCGGCAGCGTGTGCTGCTGCGCGATCAGCCGCCGGTCCTGTGCGTCGTGCTCGACGAGGCGGTGTTGCACCGCGAGGTCGGTGGACCAAAGGTCATGTGCGACCAACTCGTCCATCTTTTGCGCTGCTTCGACAAGCCCGAGGTCGTGCTTCAGGTTCTGCCGTACTCAGTCGGCCAGCACACAGGAATGATCGGTGCGTTCACGCTGCTGCGCTTCGACAGCGACCCTGACCTCTTCTACGCCGAGGGCTACGACTCCGCCCATATGACGGCCAATTCGCAGGTCATCAGGGAACGTGTCCTCGGTTACGCTCGCCTTCAGGCCGCAGCCTTGTCTGCGGAGGACTCGGCGGCACTGATCGCGCGGATGATGGAGGAGCGTTATGAGCGGCATCCAGGATCTGGCAGCGTCGCGGTGGCGTAAGTCCTCGTACAGCAGCACCAATGGCGGTGAATGTGTCGAATGCGCCCCCCTCGGCACCGCCCAGTGGATCAAGTCCTCCCACAGCGGCAGCAACGGCGGCGAATGCGTCGAAGTGGCCCCCCTGACCCCCCACATAGCCGTCCGCGACTCCAAGAACCCCGGCGGCGGCACCCTCACCCTCTCTGCCGCGGCCTTCTCCGTCTTCCTGGACCACGTGTCGTCCGGCGGTCAGCAGCCGTAGCCGCAGCCGTGGCTGCGGTCGGACGGGGAGCGGGCCGCCCGCGTCGTCGCGGGCGGCCCGCTGCTCGTCAGTTCGCCTCGCCCGCGCGGCGCCTGCGCGCGAAGTAGACCGCGGCCGCACCGATCGCCACGACCGTGGCGCCCGCACCCGCGATCAGCGGCGTGCTGCTGGACCCGCCGGTCTCGGCGAGACCGCCGTTCGTCTTCGGGTCGTTCGCCCCCTCGCCCTTGTCCGAGTCGCCGTCCGTGCCGGTCTCGGGCGTGGCCGGCTCGGTGGGCGTCGGGGACGCGTCCTCATCGGGGGTGTCGTTCTTCGTGAGCACCGCCGCGAACGCTCCCGCGATCACCTTGTGGCCCTCGGCGTTGGGGTGCGGGTCCTTCTTCGTGCACGCCCAGGTCAGCTGGCAGATCTTGGCCACGTTCGCCGGCACCTCGCCCACGCCGGGAACGTTCACCTGGGTGGTGAAGTCGTCCGAGGAGAAGGCCGTGGCGACGTCCGCCACCTTGAAGCCGGTGGACTTGTACACCTGGGTGATCCCGGTGTTGGCGGCCTTGATCAGGGGCGCCGACTCCTTGGCGGCCTGCTGCCCCGCCGGGCCCTGCGCCCAGGCAGCCAGGAACGGGTTGTGGTACGTCGCGCCCACGAACTGGGTGTTCTTCCCGCCGGCCTGGTGGAGCGCGCCCGCGATCTGGGCGAGGTTCTTCGCCATGCTCTGGCTGCGGCTGTTCAGGCACGCGCCGTCGAGCGCGCCGACCGGGCTGACGCAGTTGAGGAGGATGTCGTTCGCGCCGACGCTGAGGGTCACGTAGGCGACCTTGCCGCGGTGCTGGGCCATGGCCTTCAGCGCGGCGTCCAGCTGGGACTTGGCGTTCGGGTAGTCGCACTTCCCGCCGCTGATCAGGGACTCGGTGGTCTCAGCGGTGCAGCCGAGACGTATGTGCTTCAGCCCGGGGGTCTGCTGCTTGAGCTGCGTGTACAGCTGGTCGGTGTAGGAGACGTCGGTGTCCTTGTCCACGTCCGGCTGGTACCCCGAGGCCAGGGAGTCGCCGAGCGAGATGTAGTACGTGGCGTCCTGGTTGTCGCTCGCCTCGTCGGCGGCGGCGAGTCCGGGTGTGCCCAGCGCGATCGTCATGGCGGCGACGGCCAGAGGGGGGCCGAAACGCTGAAGGGATCTCTTCACTTGCGTGCGCTTTCTAGTGATGGGGGGTGAATACCCGAGGAGCGGAGTGAAGCTCGCCGGAAGGCAGCGAAACTCGGCCGCTACGGTTTTCGGGCACCCAGATGTGGCCTTCTTGTGAAGGTGTTGGGGGGCTGTCTCCATGGGTTGTATGCCTGTTTGGCGGCACCTCGAAGACGCGGCGTCAATCTAGCAGCGATGACGGGGAATTCGGTATGGGGGGCTGACAAATCGATGGTCTTCACGACACGTGTAATCAGCAGAAAGGCTCGACTGTCCGGGAATTGGTGACCGGACCCGTTGGTAGCCATTCGCTGAGTGATCGCGGGGTGGCGCCAGCCCCCCGATCGGTCCGCCACCTGCACGGGAGCCGAACTGCCCCGGGATCGACGAGGCCTTACGCGCGGCGGTTGGCCTGTTGTTCGACAAGTCGACTAAAGCGAGGCCTGCCTGTTCGGCGGGTCGAATAGAGCTCCCGAACGGGGAATGCGGAACGGCTGTCAAGTCGCCGCGTGCCAGCGTGAATTGTGGCGCATAACAAAAATCCTGACCTCAGTTTCGCTCGCCTCGGGAAGGGCAGGCGGGCTGCCCTTAACCGGTGAACTGATCGAGCAGCCACGTGAGACCGGCGCGGGCGATCCCGGCGGTGAGTCCTCCCAGAGCGGCTCCGGCGAGACGGAGACGTTCACGGCGGGTCGGTCGCGGCCGGTCCACGCGACGGTCGGTACGGGGTGAGGTGGCACGCGGAGTCTGGTGAGGGTTCGTCATGTCTCGACGGTGGGTCTTCCCGGGCAGACCTACCGCATGAGGCGACCGACCTCCGCTCACATCCGACTCCCGGCACACGGTCGCGAACGCCACCGAACGGGCCGTCGGTGCGGCGCAGTTCGCTGTCGTTCGGTGTCGTTCGCCGCAGGCGTCCTGGCAGATGGCACTTCGGGGAGGGGTGAACACCTTGGCCGAGCAGAACGAGGGGAACCACCCGGTGGCTTCGTACGCCGAGGCGCTCGACGCGCAGGGACGCGCGTTGAGGCAGTTGCGGGCGGAGCGCGGCGAGACGTAGGCGCTAGGTAGGTTCTCCTCTGTCCAAGTGAAGGGGGAAACATATGCGTGGTGCCGTGGTGACGGGGGCCGGGGACCGGATCCGGTGGGTGGAGTGGGCGGGGGACGAGCCCTGCCGGGTGTATGTGCACGGGCTGGGGGCCGCTTCGGGGCCGTACTTCACGGCCGTGGCCACGCATCCGGCGCTCGCCGGGCGGCGGTCGCTGCTCGTCGACCTGCTGGGGCACGGGATCAGTGACCGGCCGACGGACTTCGACTACTCCCTGGAGGCGCACGCCGACGCGCTCGCCCGGGCGCTGACGGCGGCGGGGGTCACCGGCGCCGAACTGGTCGCGCACAGCATGGGCGGCTCCGTGGGGATCGTGCTGGCGTCCCGGCACCCGGAGCTCGTGTCGAAGCTGGTGATGATCGACTCCAACCTCGATCCGCTCACGCCCGCCCGCGGCGTCGTCGGGAGCAACGGCATCGCGGCCTACTCCGAGGAGGAGTTCCTGGCCGGCGGCTGGGCGGAGTTCGCCGAGCTGGCCGGGGCCGAGTGGTGGGCGACGATGCGGCTGGCCGGGCGGGAGGCGCTGTACCGCAGTGCCGTCCGGCTCGCCCGTGGCACCCGCCCCACCATGCGTGAGCTGCTCCTCGACCTGAAGATCCCCCGTGCCTATCTCCATCCCGAGGCGGACGGCCCGCTGCCCGGCGCCGACGCCCTCACCGCGTCCGGCGTGAGCGTCGTCCCCGTCCCGGACTGCGGCCACAACGTCATGCTCGACAACCCGGAGGCGTTCGTACGGGCGACGGCGGCCGCGCTGGCCGGTTGACGGGCCCGCTGACCGGCCCGCTGACCGGCCCGCTCCCGGTCAGGCCGTGGACCTCGGCCGGGGCGTGCCGCCGCCCCGCGCGCGCAGCTCCTCGTTGATGCGCAGGGCCTCTTCCAGTTGGTCCTCGAGGATGACGATGCGGCAGGCGGCCTCGACGGGGGTGCCCTGGTCGACGAGTTCACGGGCCCGGGCGGCGATGCGCAACTGGTAGCGGGAGTAGCGGCGGTGACCGCCCTCGGAGCGCAGCGGGGTGATCAGACGGTGTTCGCCGAGGGCACGCAGGAAGGCGGGTGTGGTGCCGAGCATCTCGGCGGCCCGGCCCATCGTGTACGCCGGGTAGTCGTCGTCGTCGAGATTGTCGGTGAGACGGGAGCGGGCAGGGGGCACAGACCTCTTCTTTCGCGGACACGTCGGGGGGCCCGGGTGCCGTACGGCACCCGAGCCCCGAGCTTCTACCACCATCTACCGGCGCGCTGCGCCGGGCTTCTGTATCCGCAGGGTCCGTCCGGGAGGACGGGGCTGCGGGGATCGCGAATGCGTGACCGGGGACCACCTTCCAATCCGGGGTCTGCGGCGTCCCGGGCGGATGTTGTCCTCGCCCGGGCGGATCCTGATGGCGTCTGCTCCTTACCTTCGATGATGCGGTCGTTCTTCCTGGATGACGCGGTACTGCTGGACTTGCACGCACGGCAGTTCATGTCTGCCGTGCCCTCATCGACTTCCGGGTTACAGGAAAAACGGTAGCTCGCACACAGGGCAATGTCTACTGCGGCCGCTATAGATTTACTCGCGGAGGGCCGGGGTGGATTTCTGTCGCACGTGTGTCCGAGGAGGGCCGCT
This sequence comes from Streptomyces sp. MA5143a, assembly GCF_900290235.1. Taxonomy (GTDB): domain Bacteria; phylum Actinomycetota; class Actinomycetes; order Streptomycetales; family Streptomycetaceae; genus Streptomyces. Next base: position 3,437 of record NZ_OLMK01000026.1, on the reverse strand, counting down.
GGGCGCGGAGCCGTGACGGCACACTCGTTCGAGTGAATGGCTCCGGATTCCCCGTGTGCGCTTCCGGTCTACGCTGAGAGCGTCGCGCTGAGCGAAGGAGGTCTGTCATGGCGACGGCGGAGCCGATCATCATGCCGGGGTACCAGGGCGAGGCCATCTACGGTCCGTACGACGACCCTGACGGCGACAGCGGCGCGGACAGCGGTGTGCCCGACTACACGGGCGCGAGCGTCGAGCAGGTCTTCGAGCTCTTCAGTGCGACGGCTCCCAAGGGCTGGCGCGTGGAGCTGATCGAAGGAGAGATCTGCGTGACGCCTCCGGCGAACGGGGAGCACGAGGAGATCGTGTCCGAACTCAGTGGGCAGGTCCGAGACCATGACAAGGGGCTGGGCCGCTACACCGGCATCGGCCTCGACGTGCCCGGCGCCTCCGGGACCGGCCATGTCGTCCCCGACCTGGTCATCGCCCCGAAGGGCAGTTTCAGTGACAGCGAGGAGTGGCACGACGCCTCCCCGGTCCTCCTCGTCGCCGAGGTCACCTCCGACAGCACCGCCGAGCGTGACCGGGAGAAGAAGATCCACGGCTACGCCCGCGCCGGGATCCCCCTCTACCTGCTGATCGACAGGGAGGCGGGCGAGGCGGTCGTCCACTCCGAGCCCTCGGCGGACGCGTACGCCAAGAGCTCCCGGTGCAAGCTCGGGCTCACCGTGTCCCTGCCCGCGCCCCTCGGGTTCGAGCTGGACACGGCGGAGTTCTGAGGGGCCGGAGTGCGCCCTTCGGCCCCGTACCCCATCCGGCTCAGCGCGGGACGGCGCCGGCCAGGGCCATCAGGGCCGCCACCGCCAGCAGCGCGGCGACCAGGGGGCGGGTGTGGCGGGAGAGGAGTTCTCGGAACACGGCGACCTCGCAGCGGCTGCGGCGACAGCGGGGGTGGCTGTCGGCGATGGGCTGTGGCGGAGCGGCGGAGGAGACGAGGGGCCGAACGCGTGGTCGGACGCGTACAGCGCGTCGCTCAAGGTAAGGCTTTGGCCTACCAACGGCAAGAGGATCGTCGCCTGTTGAGGTAAAGCGGCCGGCGTAAGCGGGCTTACTGGCATGCTTACGTCATGGCAGGTATGGCCGAGCGTGACGACCCCGAGGTCATAGGGCGCAGAGTGCAGCAACTGCGGACGGAACGCGGCCTCACGCAAAGGCAGTTGGCGGAGCCCGCGTACACCCCCGCGTACATCTCCACCCTGGAGTCCGGTCGCGTCCGCGCCTCGGAACCCGCCCTGCGGCATATCGCCGAGCGGCTCGGCATCGGATACGAGGAACTGGCCACCGGACGGCCCGCCGGCTTCGCCACCGAGCTGCGGCTGCGGCTCACCGGCGCGCAGCGCACCCTCGCCACCGGCGCCACCGAGGCCGCCGCCGAGGGCTTCGCGTCCGTGCTCGCCGAGGCCGACGAACACGGTCTGCTCGCGGAACAGGCCGATTCCCTGCTGGGCCTCGGCGAATGCGCCCTGGAGACCGGCGACCTGGAGACCGCCCGGCTCCGCTTCGAACAGGCCGAGCAGCGGCTCGGCGACGCCCCGCTGCCCGCCCGCGTCCCCGCCCTGCGCGGCCGGGCCGTCGCCCACTACCTCGCCGGTGAACTCCGCTACTCCTGCTACCTCTTCGAGTCCACCCTCGACGAGCTCAACCGCAACGGCCTGCACGACCCCGACGCCCTGCTCCTCCTCTACACCGGCGTCATCGCCCCCTACATGGACATGGGCGCCCACGCCCGCGCCGCCCAGGCAGCCGAGCTGGCCCTCGCCCTCGCCCCGCGGTCCGGCGACCCGGTCCTCGTCGCCCGGATGCACCGGTCCGTCGCCCGCACGATGATCGCCGAGGGGCGTATCGCCGAGGCGGACGCCTCGCTCGCCAAGGCCTCCGAGCTGTACCGGCAGCTCCAGATCCGCACCGAGCTGGCCAACTGCCACTGGATGCGCGGCTACCTCCACGCCCAGAACGGCGCCTACGACCGCGCCGAGGCCGAGCTGCGCGAGGCCCGCCGCATGCTCTCCGCCAAGCGCGCCGCCCTCTACACCAGCCAGGTCGCCGTCGAACTCGCCGATGTCCTGCACCGCCGCGGCAAGTCCGACGAGGCCGCCGAGCTGCTCCAGGAGGTCCTCGCCGACCTCAACTCCGAACGCGGCGCCCTGCACTCCGCCGCCGCCCACCGCCTCCTCGGCATCATCGCCGAGGACACCCGCGACACCGACGCCGCCGAGGAGCACTACGTCCGCGCCCTGAGCCTGCTGGAGCGGGCCGGAGCGGCGGGCGACCTCGCCGACCTGTGCCGGCTGCTCGGCGACCTCTTCCGCCGTACCGGCCGGGTCGAGGCCGCCCTCGACGCCTACCGCACCGGGCTCGGGCACCGTACGGCCCCCGGCACGACCACCCTCGGCCCCGCCCCCGCGCAGCCCCCTCTGTGACGGGGCCGGGGCGCCCGCGCCGGCCCGCTCAGCTCTTGAAGTCCATCTCCGCGATCACCTCGTCGTCGCGGTCGTAGACGGTGACCTTGTGCACCGGGTCCTCGAAGTCCAGGGAGCGGGCGGTCTCCTCGGGCACCTTCACCCGGCCGTACCAGACGCCCCAGCTGGTGTTGCCCCGCAGCCGCAGGACCGTGCCGTTGATCGCGGTGCCGTCGTAGGCCCTGATCTCGACGCGGGCGGCGGCGGTGCGGACGCCGTAGAACAGGCCCGAGACGAGGTAGCCGCCGCCGGCCGTGCCGGAGCCCTGGAGGGAGACACCGGGCTCGGAGGTGTCGAGGTTGCCGTCGACGACGCTGCGGAACTCCTCCATCGGGGTCACACCCGGCTCCGGTTCCGGGGTGACCCAGTGCTTGCCCTCCCGCGTGAGCCAGAACTCCGAACCGTCCTCGGCGGTCACCCGCTCGCCCGGCGCCAGGACCCGTACGTTCCCGGCGGGCGGCCCGGACGGGGGCGGCTCGGACGGGGCCGGTGAGGACCGGGTCGCGACGGGGGCCGACGCGGGCGGCGCCATCGGCCGGACGGACTCCGCGGGGCCGTCGGGGCGGAAGGCCAGGACGAGGAGCGGGAGCAGCAGCAGGCCGCAGCCGGTGCTCAGCACGGCGGCCCGGCGGCGCAGCAGCCGCCGGCGGCCGTCGCGGCGGATGGCCTCCAGCGGCAGCGGCGGCGGGGCGATGTCGTACGCGGCCTCGGCGAACACCTCGCGCAGCCGCCGCCCGGTCTCCGCGGCGGCGTCGCCGCCGTCGGCTCCGGCACCGGCACCGGCACCGGTCTCGGCTTCAGCACCGGCTCCGGTCGGGTCGTCGGTCCCGGCGGTCGGGTGGTTCATGAGCGGGCTCCGGGGACGGGCGAGCGGGGTGACGGGGGGAACGGGGAGGCGGCGGACCGGCCGCCTTCGGCGGGGGCGGCTGCGGACCGGCC
>NZ_OLMK01000036.1 GCF_900290235.1 Streptomyces sp. MA5143a | reverse complement strand
ACGCCCTAGACGGTGTCCGGCGGTTCCAGGTGGCCGTGGGGCGGGCGTCGGCGCCACAGAGTCAGGCCCACGTCCACGAGGCCGACGCGCTCCAGGGCGGGGACCTCCTCCAAGGGGTGCCACGCGGCCATGTCCGTCGAGCCGTTGGTCTCGTGGCGCAGGGAGCCGCCCGTCACGCGGGCCTCGTAGACGAGGCGGAGGCTGTGGAAGGCGGCGCGGGAGGCCAGGCGTCGGGAGCGGTCCTCGGTGACGGAGTCGACGCCGAGGAGGGCGGTCGGCTCGACGGTGTAGCCGGTCTCCTCGTCGGCCTCGCGGATGACGGTGTCGTAGGGATCCTCACCGTGGTCCATGCCGCCACCGGGGAGGGTCCAGCGCTTGGTGCCGTCCCGGGCGACCCAGCGGGCCAGCAGCATCTGTCCGTCCCGTACGCATACGGCGTAGGCCGCCACCCGCAAGTCCTCGCGCATGAGGAGACGTTACTCAACGGATGCGGGGAAGGGGCGGGTGCTCCCCACGTGGCACCCGCCCCCTGGCGACGGGGGGCGGTCGGCGCGACGGCCCGTCCCCCCGTTGGACGGGCCGCCGCACATCGGTGCGTCGCGCCCTTCGATCTTCAGCCGGGGCCCCTTGCGAACACCAGGGGAACGGGGTGGCCGCAATGCGCCATGGCACTGTCGTGCCTGCCCTGTAGCCTTCGCCACAAGACCCCAGATCCACCGCGAAATCACCACGGACCGAACTAGGATTCCCGTCCGGGGCAAGAGGGGGTGGGGAGGCGAAAGGGCCGACTGTGCTGGACGAATTCCTGGAAGCGGACACCGAGGCCGTCAGCGTCTACCGGAGTCTGCTCACCAACCCGTCCTGGACCCTCCACGACGTCGGGCGGCACACGGGCCTCACCGAGGACGAGGTACGGGCGGCCGTGGACCGGCTCTCCGACCTCTCCCTGCTGAGTCCCGTCACGGACACGACGTACCTGCCGATGAACCCCGAGACGATCCTGGGACCGGTACTGCGCCGCCGTGAGGCCCAACTCGACGCCGAGCGCGCCCATCTGTCCCGGCATCAGGCGGTGGTCGCCGAATTCACCAAGGAATACGCGGCGTTGGGGCTGCGGCACACCGGGGGCGCGGAGCACCTGGTCGGTGTGAACGCGGTCCGCACCCGGCTGGAGCAGCTGTCGCGGGACGCGGTGCAGGAGGTCTGCACCTTCACACCGGGCGGCGCCGTGAGCGCGGCCGGCCTGGAGTCGGCCCGCCCCCTGGACCAGGAGTCCTTCGACCGGGGCGTGCGGATGCGCTCCGTCTACCTCGACAGCGTCCGCAACGACCAGCCCACCTCCGACTACGCGACCTGGCTCACCTCCATGGGCGGACAAGTGCGCACCGTGCCCGCGCTTCCGATGCGGATGATCATCTGCGACCGTGAGGTCGCGGTCGTGCCGGTGAACGCCGAGGACAGCCGCCAGGGCGCGCTCGTCGTCCGCTACCAGGGCGTCGTACAGGCCCTCGCCGAGCTGTTCGAGCTGGTCTGGGCGCAGGGCGTGCCCCTGGGCGCGGAGGCGCCGGCCGCGGTGGGCGACGGGGCGAGCGAACGCGACCGGGTCCTGCTGAAGCTGCTGTCCGAGGGGATGACCGACCAGGGGATCGCCCGCAAGCTGGGGCTGTCGGTGCGTACGATCAGACGGCTGATGTCGGACCTGATGAAGCGGCTGGACGCGCAGAGCCGGTTCGAGGCGGGCGCGGAGGCGGTACGGCGGGGCTGGCTGTAGCCTCAGCCGTCCGACGGGGCCGGCTGTGGCGTCAGCCGTACGGCGGGACCGGCTGTGGCGTCAGCCGTACGGCGGGACCGGCTGTGGCGTCGCCGCCGGGATCCCTCCGCCGAGAACTAATCGCGGTCGCGGTGGCCCTGTCCGGCCATGGCCGCAAGCGGCCATCGTGGGCACCTGCGTTTCGGACCGTGATCATCCATGATCGGTCATGGCCCTTCACAGGGCCCTCACCTGTAACCCCTCACGAAAGAGGAACGGTTGTGCATTCCTCGACGCGCTCCCGGCGCATCGGCGTCCTCGCCCTCCTCGGTCTGGGTTCCGCGGCGGCGGCCCTCGTCCTCGGCACCGCTGTCGGCGCCCCGGCGGGCGCGCGGCTGGCCGCCGACGACGCCGTGACGGAGATCGTCGTGCCCGCCAAGCCGGACAAGGGCGGCGTGCAGCCCGGTGTGGTCGTCCCCGGCCACAAGGAGACCTGGACCTGGGACGACCAGGACTGACCTGACCGCCGGTCACCCACGTCGCGCCCCAGGCTCGAGAGCACCCTGGGATCGGACGACCCGACCCCGGGGTGCCCGGCGGTGCCGCTGCCGCTCAGGCCCGCCGGAATACGGCCCGCCGGTTTCCCCGGCGGGCCGTATGCGTGTGCGGACACATCAGCGGGGGGTGTACGTCGGCCGGGACGAGCGTCCCTCCCACGGGCAGGCGTCGGGCGTCGCGGTGCCCCGGGGTCGGCCTGTGGTGACGACCGCCCCCGGGCCCTCCTCACTCACACGTCTCGCCCTCCGCCTCCGGCACCGCGGTCTCGATCCAGGCTCGCCGGCTGGCGATGCCGGACGGGTCGGTGGTCCACAGGTCCGGTTCGGCGCCGTCGCGTGGGATGCCGACGAGGGCGCGGTCGCCCTTCTTCACCTGCGGTTCGATGTCCTGGGCCAGCGGGAAGACGATCTCCTTCTGGCCCCGGTCCGGCTTGTAGTAGCGGTCCACGTCGAGGGTGACGCGGTCCCGCTCGGTGCCGGGTACGGGTTCGACGGAGACGACGGTGCCCTCCACGATCAGGCGGGCGCAGGCGACGTCGTAGCTCTCGGGACTGGCCTGCGTGTCGGGGATCCCGCTGCCCGTGCTGCCCTTCGATCCGTCGTGCAGGCTCCCGCTGTCCTGCTGCTTGCTGTCGGCGCTGTTGGAACTGTCCGCCGAGCCCCCGGCGCCCGACTGGACGACGACCACACCGAGACCCACGACGACGGTGGCGGCCGCAGCCGCGGCGAGCGTGCCGAAGGCGACGGTCAGCGCCCGGCGACGACCGCGGGGGCGGGCCGGCCGCGTCGGCAGGGGCCTCACCGGCGCGACGGGGGCCGTCTCGGGCGCGGGCCGGCGCCCGGTGACCGTCTCGGCCCCGGCCGCGTCCCCCGGCCGCGCGGCCACGGGTCGCCCCGGCGGTGCGCCGGCTTCCGCCTCCGATTCGCCCGCACCGGTGTCGGCCCCGGCCAGGGCGTCGCCGATCAGCCCCAGCTGCTCCCGCAGCAGCAGCACGTCGGCGGCCGCCGCCCGCCGCGCGGCCATGAACTCGCCGTCGGCGAGCGCCTCCTCCGGCAGCGGCTCGTCCAGGAGCGCGGCCATCAGGGCGTCCATCCCTCCGTACTCGGCACCCTCGAACACGGCTTCCTCGAACTCGGCGTCGCCCTCGAAGGCGGCTCCCTCGCGCGCTGCCCCCTCGCGCACAGACCCCTCGCGCACAGACCCCTCGCGCACCGCTCCCTCACGCACTGCTTCCTCGGCGTCGGCGCTCCGGACCGGAGGCGGCCCGGCCGGCCCGCCCTCGACCGAGCCACCCTCCGCCGAGCCACCCTCCGCCGAGCCGCTCTCGGTCGCGGAAGCGGCCTCGAACACGATGTCGTCGGGTTCGGTGTCGTGCCGGTTGTTGTCCCGGGCGGCCATGTCACACCACCTCGTCCTCGTGCAGGCGGGCGCGCAGGGCGCGGACCGCTGAGTGGAGCCTGCTCTTGACCGTGCCCTCGGGGATACCGAGCTCGCCCGCGATGTCCCGGACCGGCAGGTCGGCGTAGAAACGCAGGACGACGACCTGACGCTGGGCGTCGGGCAGCTCGTCCAGGCCGCGGGTGACGGCGAGCGAGAGCACGCTGGAGTCCTCGCCGGAGGGGTGCTCCAGCTGGCGCAGCGAGGCCAGGCGCTCCCCGAGGCGCTCCTGGCGGCGCTTGGCGCGGTGCCAGTCCATCGCCAGGTTGGAGGCGACCACCGCCGCCCACGCGGACACGTCCCGCGGTGCCTCCCGGCCGCTCGCGGCCCGCTCCAGCAGCCGCAGCCGTACCTGCTGCACCCCGTCCGGCAGGTCCGACTGCGGGACTCCGCCGAGAGCGAGCACCGCGCGCACCCGCCGCTCCTGGGCCGCGTCCAGCGGATCCACCCCCGTGTCGCCCGCTGCCGCCGGGCCCGTCACGGCGGCCGGCGGTTCACCCCCGCCGCTCGTGGCCCCCATGACCGACGGGGCGCCGGGCACCCGCAGCGGATCGTCCACCTCCTGGACGCGGCGCGCCTTTCTGCGCAGCACAGCCACCCCTCCCCTCCCGCGTTTCCCCTACGACGCCGGGCCGGGCCGAAACGTTCGGGCCCGTCCATGACTTTCCGGCCGACCCGCAGAGGCGTACGTCACACCTTCGCGTGCACCTGGTGCCGGCGGGCAGGGGGGAGGCAGCACAGCTTGCGGCACCGAGCCCCCGCAGGGCGAATATCTCCAGCTCAGACGGGGTGGCGGCCGAAGAACCGGGCGCGGTGTCGCCGTCTCGCGCGTCCCATTCCCCGAGCGCCGGGGGCAAAGAATTGGACAGGCGGACCGGGACTCACCGCATGATGGAAACGCCTCGGTCATGCAGCAGACACAGACAAGCCACGTAAAAGGAGTCACCGTGAGGGTCGGAATCGTCGGAGCCACCGGTCAGGTCGGCACGGTCATGCGCAGGATCCTCAAGGAGCGGAACTTCCCGACGGACGAGCTGCGTCTGTTCGCCTCCGCCCGCTCGGCCGGTTCGGTCATCGACGGCGTGACCGTCGAGGACGCGGCGACCGCCGACTACTCCGGTCTCGACATCGTGCTCTTCTCCGCCGGTGGCGCGACCTCCCGCGCGCTGGCCGAGAAGGTGGCCTCCCAGGGCGCGGTCGTGATCGACAACTCCTCCGCGTGGCGCCGCGACCCCGAGGTGCCCCTGGTGGTCTCCGAGGTGAACCCGCACGCGATCGCCGACCGCCCCAAGGGCATCATCGCCAACCCGAACTGCACGACGATGGCCGCCATGCCGGTCCTGCGTCCGCTGCACGAGGAGGCGGGCCTGGAGGCGCTGGTCGTCGCCACCTACCAGGCGGTGTCCGGCTCCGGTCTCGCGGGCGTCGCCGAGCTGCACGGCCAGGTCCAGAAGGTCGTCGCCGACGCGGACAAGCTGACCCACGACGGCGCGGCGGTCGACTTCCCCGAGCCCGGCGTCTACAAGCGGCCCATCGCCTTCAACGTGCTCCCGCTCGCGGGTTCGATCGTCGACGACGGTCTGCACGAGACGGACGAGGAGCAGAAGCTCCGCCACGAGTCCCGCAAGATCCTGGAGATCCCCGGCCTCAAGGTCTCCGGTACCTGCGTCCGCGTCCCGGTGTTCTCCGGGCACTCCCTCCAGGTCAACGCCCGCTTCGCGCGTCCGATCTCCGTGGAGCGCGCGACCGAGCTGCTCGCCGGCGCGCCGGGTGTCGCCCTCTCCGACATCCCGACCCCCCTCCAGGCCGCCGGACAGGACCCGTCCTACGTGGGCCGCATCCGCGCCGACGAGACCGTCGACCACGGCCTCGCCCTGTTCGTCTCCAACGACAACCTGCGCAAGGGCGCCGCGCTGAACGCCGTCCAGATCGCCGAGCTGGTGGCGGCGGAGCTGAGCGCTTAACCGACGCGGACACGAGTGAGGTGAAGGGCGCCCGCCGGACTGTGGTGGGCGCCCTTCACCGCGCCCGGCAGGACGCCCCGGTTGTTCCGCTCGACCGAATCGTTCGCCCCGTGTGAAGGCCTCCGTGTACTCCTGCTCCAGCTGTGTCTGCCGTCGGCCCGTGGAAGGATGACCCAACCCACACATAACGAGGAGATGACCGCGTGCCTGGCACAAACCTGACCCGCGAAGAGGCTCAGCAGCGGGCGGAGCTGCTCAGCGTTGACTCGTACGAGATCGAACTCGACCTCACCGGCGCGCAGGAGGGCGGCACCTACCGGTCCGTGACCACGGTGCGCTTCGACGCCGCCCGGGGCGGCACCGAGACCTTCATCGACCTGGTGGCCCCGGCGGTCCACGAGGTGACCCTGAACGGTGACGCGCTCGACCCGGCGGAGGTCTTCGCGGACTCCCGGATCACGCTGCCCGGCCTGCTGGAGGGCCGCAACGTCCTGCGGGTCGCGGCGGACTGCGCGTACACCAACACGGGTGAGGGTCTGCACCGGTTCGTCGACCCGGTCGACGACCAGGCGTACCTGTACACCCAGTTCGAGGTCCCGGACGCCCGCCGGGTGTTCGCGAGCTTCGAGCAGCCGGACCTGAAGGCCACCTTCCAGTTCACCGTGAAGGCGCCGACCGGCTGGACCGTCATCTCCAACTCGCCGACGCCGGAGCCCAAGGACGACGTCTGGGTCTTCGAGCCGACGCCCCGGATCTCCACGTACATCACGGCGCTGATCGTCGGCCCGTACCACTCGGTGCACAGCGTGTACGAGAAGGACGGGCAGAGCGTGCCGCTGGGCATCTACTGCCGTCCGTCGCTGGCCGAGTACCTCGACTCCGACCACATCTTCGACGTGACCCGGCAGGGCTTCGAGTGGTTCCAGGAGAAGTTCGACTACGCGTACCCGTTCCAGAAGTACGACCAGCTGTTCGTGCCCGAGTTCAACGCGGGCGCGATGGAGAACGCGGGCGCGGTGACCATCCGCGACCAGTACGTGTTCCGGTCGAAGGTGACGGACGCGGCGTACGAGATGCGCGCCGAGACCATCCTGCACGAGCTGGCCCACATGTGGTTCGGCGACCTCGTGACGATGGAGTGGTGGAACGACCTGTGGCTGAACGAGTCGTTCGCCACGTACACGTCGATCGCCTGCCAGGCGGCCCACCCCGAGTCGCGCTGGCCGCACGCGTGGACGTCCTTCGCCAACTCCATGAAGACCTGGGCGTACCGGCAGGACCAGCTGCCGTCCACGCACCCGATCATGGCGGAGATCCGCGACCTGGACGACGTCCTCGTCAACTTCGACGGCATCACGTACGCCAAGGGCGCGTCCGTGCTGAAGCAGCTCGTCTCGTACGTCGGCGAGGACGAGTTCTTCCGGGGTGTGCAGGCGTACTTCAAGCGCCACGCGTACGGCAACACGCGCCTGTCGGACCTGCTGGGCGCCCTGGAGGAGACCTCCGGCCGCGACCTGAAGACCTGGTCGAAGCAGTGGCTGGAGACCGCGGGCATCAACGTCCTGCGCCCCGAGATCGAGACCGACGAGCACGGTGTCGTCACCTCCTTCGCGATCCGCCAGGAGGCGCCCGCGCTGCCCGTCGGCGCGAAGGGCGAGCCGACGCTGCGCCCGCACCGCATCGCGGTCGGCCTGTACGAGCGCGACGAGGACAGCGGCAAGCTGGTCCGCGACGAGCGCGTCGAGCTGGACGTGGACGGCGAACTGACCGCCGTGCCGCAGCTGGTGGGCAAGCGCCGCCCGGCGGTCGTCCTCCTCAACGACGACGACCTGTCGTACGCCAAGGTGCGCCTGGACGAGCAGTCCCTCGCCTTCGTCACCGAGCACCTCGGCGACTTCGCGTCCTCCCTCCCCCGCGCCCTGTGCTGGGCCTCGGCCTGGGACATGACCCGCGACGCCGAACTCGCCGCCCGCGACTACCTGTCCCTGGTGCTGTCCGGCATCGGCAAGGAGTCGGACATCGGTGTCGTCCAGTCGCTGCACCGCCAGGTGAAGCTCGCGATCGACCTGTACGCGGACCCGGCCGGCCGTGAGGCGCTGCTGACCCGCTGGACGGACGCGACCCTCGCCCACCTGCGGGCCGCGGAGCCGGCCTCCGACCACCAGCTCGCCTGGGCCCGCGCGTTCGCCGCGACCGCCCGCACCCCCGAGCAGCTGGACCTGCTGGAGGCGCTGCTGGAGGGGACGCAGACGATCGAGGGGCTGGCCGTCGACACCGAGCTGCGCTGGTCGTTCGTCCAGCGGCTCGCGGCGGTGGGCCGCTACGACGAGGCGGAGATCGCCGGCGAGTACGAGCGCGACAAGACGGCGGCCGGTGAGCGTCACGCCACCTCGGCCCGTGCCTCCCGCCCGACCCCGGAGGCCAAGGCCGAGGCCTGGTCCCAGGTCATCGAGTCGGACAAGCTTCCGAACGCCCTCCAGGAGGCGGTCATCGGCGGCTTCGTCCAGACGGACCAGCGCGAACTGCTCGCCGCGTACACGGACAAGTACTTCGAGGTCGTGAAGGGCATCTGGGAGTCCCGTTCCCACGAGATCGCCCAGCAGGTCGCCATCGGCCTCTACCCGACGGTCCAGGTCTCCGAGGAGACGCTCCGCAAGACGGACGCCTGGCTCACCTCGGCCGAGCCCAACGCGGCCCTGCGCCGTCTGGTCTCCGAGTCCCGCTCGGGTGTCGAGCGGGCCCTGAAGGCCCAGGCCGCGGACGCGGCGGCGGCCTCGGCGGAGTAGTCCGGCGCGGGACGCGCTCCCCGGCCGCGCGACGAGCGGCCGGTCGTACGACAAGCAGGGGCGCCCGGTGGTCTCCACCGGGCGCCCCTGTCGTGCGTCGGTCCCGCCTCAGGCCGTTCGGGTGGTGTCCCGGACCAGCGGGGCCGGGCGGTCACCGGGCCCGGCCGCCTTCTCCGGCCGCCGGGCGCCGCGCGGCTGGAGCTGGCCGAACACGGTCGCGGCGAACGCGATGGCCATCCCGAGGAGCTGGAGGGGCGTGAGGGCCTGGCCGAGGGCGGCCCAGCCGATGACGGCGGCGGTCAGCGGGGAGAGGGGGCCGAGGAAGGTGACCTGGGTGGCGGAGAGGCGGCCGATGCCGCGGAACCAGAGCCAGTAGGAGACGGCGGTGTTGGCGAGGGCGAGGTAGAGGTAGCCGCCGACGGCACGGCCGTCCAGCGCGGGCGGCGCGCCCTCCACGAGGAGGGCGATCGGCGTGATGAGCAGACCGCCGGCGGTCAGCTGCCAGCCGGTGAGCGCGAGCGGGCCCACCCCCTCGGGGCGGCCCCACCGCTTGGTGAGGACCACACCGGTCGACATGGAGGCGGTCGAGCCGAGCGCCGCGAGCACACCGATCGTGTCGAGCGCCCCGGCCGTCTTCAGCACGACCAGGCTGACGCCGAGCGCCGCGGCGATCCCGGTGAGCAGGGTCCGCACGGTCGGCCGCTCACCCAGCAGCAGGGCCGCGAGTCCCGCGACGAACAGCGGCCCCACCGAGCCGACGACCGCCGCCATTCCGCCGGGCAGCCGGTACGCGGAGAGGAACAGCAGCGGGAAGAAGGCGCCGATGTTCAGCGCGCCCAGCACCGCCGCCTTGCCCCACCAGGCGCCGCGCGGCAGCGTCCGGGAGAGCGCCAGGAGGAGCAGCCCGGCGGGGAGCGCCCGCATCAGCCCGGTGAACAGGGGCCGGTCGGCCGGCAGGAACTCGGTGGTGACGGCGTAGGTCGTGCCCCAGGAGATGGGCGCGAGGGCGGTCAGGGCTATGAGGGGCAGACGGTTCGCGGTCATGGGACGCGCCCTTCGCGCTCGGTGGGGTGGGGACGGCAGGGAGGGTCGAGGTGAAGCGACGGCGGTTGATGCCCGCCACCCCGATTCACTTGCTTGCCATTAGCTTAGCGCTAAGCAACTTTCCGTCAAGCTACTTTCTTGCGACCGACCGACGCGCGTCGGATACTCGACCCATGACAGTGCGCCCCGAGCCCGAGATGTCCCCGCGCGACCCCGTCGACGCGATCGTCGAGCAGTGGGCGGCCGTCCGCCCCGACCTCGACACCACCGCGATGGAGGTCTTCGGGCGCGTCTACCGGCTGTCCCGCACGCTCGGCGACCGCATGGAGAAGACCTACGGGCGGTTCGGGATCTCGCGCGGCGAGTTCGACGTGCTCGCCACCCTGCGCCGGTCCGGCGAGCCGTACACCCTCTCACCCCGTCAGCTGTCGGGGACGCTCATGCTCACCACCGGCGGGATGACCGGCCGCCTCGACAAGCTCGAACGGGCGGGTCTGCTGCGCCGTTCACCCGACCCGCACGACCGCCGCGCCCTCCAGGTCACCCTCACCGACGAGGGTCTGCGGGTGATCGACGAGGCCGTGTCCGCGGGGCTCGCCGTCCAGACGGAGGCGCTCGCCCACCTGGACGAGGAACAGGCCGGCCAACTGGCCGACCTGCTACGCACACTCGTGGTGGGCACGGGCTCCTGACGCGCCGGGCGTTCCCCCGACCGGGGGAACGCCGGGAAACACGACGAGGGCACCCTCGGCGCACGGGTGTGCGGAGGGTGCCCTCGGCGGAACGTCGTCAGTGGGGGGCGGTCAGGCCTTCGCCTTGGCCTTGGGCTCGCGGTCCGTCGACCGGTCCAGGACCATCACCAGGCCGGCGATCAGCGCGAACAGGCCGATCGGCGCCACGACGAAGAGGCCGAGCGTCTCGATCACACTGAGGCCCGGACCCGGGTCGTCTCCGTCGTCGGGCGTCAGCGCGAGCGCGGGGGACGACATGAGCAGCATCATCAGCGTCGTACCGGCGGCCAGGGCGCCGGCGCGCAGGGCGTTCTTCTTGTCCACGGGGCCAACGTATCTAACGAGGCGGAGGAGTGCGCGGGCGGGGGGTGGGGTGGGGTGGGGTGGGGGTGCGTCGGCGGGTGCGGGTGCGTCGTGGTTCCTCGCGCAGTTCCCCGCGCCCCTGACGGAACGGGCCTGCGGCCCGCCCTTCATCCTGACAGCGCGCCCCCGAGCTACCAGGCGTCCTGGCCCTCCCCTCTGCGCAGCACGTCCACCAGCGCCCGCAGCCGGGGGGACGCCGCCAGGTCCTCCAGGGTCACCGGCCGGCCCCCCGCGTCAGCGATCGGCAGGCGCCAGTTCGGGTACTGGTCCCACGTGCCGGGCAGGTTCTGCGGCCGCCGGTCCCCCACCGCGTCGGGGAGCCACAGGCCGATCATCCGGGCCGGGGTCCGCAGCAGGAAGCGGTGGACGGCCTGGATCTCGGCCTCCTCGGAGACCGCCGACAGGCCCCCGCTCGCCCCGTTCAGCAGGCCCAGCCTCCGCAGGACCGCCAGCCACTCACTCGCGTCGGCGGCGGCCTCGGCCCGCTCCTCGGCCAGGGGGCGGGTCAGCAGACCGAGCCGGTGGCGGAGGTCGACATGGTCCCCGGTGAGTCGGGAGGCGGTCGACGGGAGGTCGTGCGTGGTGGCCGTGGCCAGGCAGTTCGTCCGCCACCGCTCGGGCGGCAGGGGGCGTCCGCCGCCCTCCCAGTCCCGCTCGAACCACAGCACGGACGTGCCCAGCACGCCCCGCTCGTCGAGCGCCTCCCGTACGCCCGGCTCGACGGTGCCGAGGTCCTCGCCGATCACCAGTGCACCGGCGCGGGCCGCCTCCAGGACGAGGATCGCGAGCATGGCGTCGGCGTCGTAGCGGACGTATGTGCCCTCCGTCGGCGGCCGGCCCTGCGGGACCCACCACAGGCGGAACAGGCCCATGACGTGGTCGATGCGCAAGGCGCCCGCGTGGCGCAGGAGGGCGCGCAGGAGGCGGCGGTAGGGGGCGTAGCCGGACTCGGCGAGACGGTCGGGGCGCCAGGGCGGCAGGCCCCAGTCCTGGCCGCGGGAGTTGAACGTGTCGGGGGGCGCGCCGATGGACATGCCGGCCGCGACGTACCGCTGCTGGGCCCAGGCGTCGGCCCCGCCGGGGTGGACGCCGACGGCGAGGTCGTGCACCAGGCCGATGGGCATGCCGGCGTCGCGCGCGGAGCGCTGGGCGGTGCCGAGCTGCGCGTCGGTCAGCCAGGCGAGCCGGGTGTGGAAGTCGACGCGGTCCATCAGCTCGGCGCGGGCCCGGGCGGTCTCCGCGGAGCGCGGGTCGCGCAGGCCCGCGGGCCACCGGTGCCAGTCGGAGCCGTACACCTCCGCGAGGGCGCACCAGGTGGCGTGGTCCTCCAGTGCCTCGCCCTCCTCGGCGAGGAAGTCCCAGTAGGCGGCCAGTCGTCCCGGACCGAGCGGGACGGCACGCACCCGTTCCAGGGCCTGCCGTTTGAGTTCCCACACGGCGTCGCGGTCGATCAGCTCGCCCTTGTCGAGCACGGACTCACGCAGCCGCGCCGCCCGCTCCGGGAGGGTGCGGAGGAAGCCGCCGTCGCCCTCGGCGTCGTCGGCGGCGAGGGCGTAGGGGTACTCGGGGATGTCCTCGACGCGCAGGTGGACCGGGTCGGGGTAGCGGCGCGAGGAGGGGCGGTACGGGGAGGGGTCGGTGGGGGCGCCGGGTACGGCCGCGTGCAGCGGGTTGACCTGGACGAATCCTGCGCCGAGGGCGCGGCCGGCCCAGGAGGTGAGTTCGGCGAGGTCACCGAGGTCGCCCATGCCCCAGCTGCGGCGGGAGAGCAGGGAGTAGAGCTGGACGAGGAGGCCGTAGGTGCGGCCCGGAGGGGCGGGGAGGCGGGGTGGGGCGACGACGAGGTGGGCGTCGGCGGTGCGGCCGTCCGGGGTGGTGGCGCCGAGGGTGTGCACCCCGGCCGGCAGGTCCTGGACGGTGGCGGGCAGGCCGGCCCGGTCGGTGGCGACGGTCTCGCCCTGCTCCGTCCGCACGCGCAGCCGGGTGCCGTCCGGGAGGGCGGTCAGGGCGGCGGGTGGTTCGCCGCCGCCCCAGTGCACCAGCGTCGGCGGCAGCAGCCGGGCGGCCAGCTGCCGTTCGCGGGCCGCGAGGGCCGCGTCGA
Source organism: Streptomyces sp. MA5143a (assembly GCF_900290235.1). Taxonomy (GTDB): domain Bacteria; phylum Actinomycetota; class Actinomycetes; order Streptomycetales; family Streptomycetaceae; genus Streptomyces. The sequence continues at coordinate 141,231 of NZ_OLMK01000036.1, read as the reverse complement.
CCGCCTGGGGTGTGCCGGCGTCCACGTCCAGCGCCGCGAGGGCGGCGACGACCGCGCCGTCCGCGGCGGCGACCGTACGGTCCGGGGACGGGCGGTAGGAGGTGGCGACCCCGTACGACGCGGCGAGCCGCGCCAGCGGGGTCGTGTCCGACGGCTCCGCGGGGGCGCCGGACGGTGGTGGTTCTCCCGGGTCGGCCGGGCGTGGTGGCATCTAGACCCCCGATGCGGCGCCGTTGGACGTGGGTTCGCTGGTCAGGGGTGCCGCGTCCGCGAGGGGCGGCTCGCTGGTGAGGGGCTCGGCGTCCGGGAGCGGGGGCTCGCTGGTGAGCGGCGCCTCGGCGCAGGGACCCTCCGCGCTGAACACGCACACATGGGGTTCGACGAGCCGGTGGGGCTCGAGGACGCGTTTGGAGCGGGCGGCCTGGGTCGGAAGGTGTACCGGTGCGGCCACGGGGGCCTCCTTGTCGTCGTACGACGGTGGATGTGCGGGTCCGGGGTACTCCAGCCCTACCCCGTGGACGCCGCCGCAGACGTGGTGGGGCGGAGATCGTGGCCCGGCTCACGCCGGGCGGGCTGACGGGGGCAGGGTCCGATCTGACCGCCGACCACTATTCACTCAGTACATGTACTCAGTGCATACTTATCTCCATGAGCACCCGTCACATCCTGTTGGGGCTGCTCGCCAGGGGGCCGAGCCATGGCTACGACCTCAAGCGACGGCACGACGAACGCTTCCCTCAGGCCCGCCCGCTGGCCTACGGCCAGGTCTACACGACCCTCCAGCGGCTGGTCCGCGACGGACTCGCCGAGGTCGACGCCACCGAGGCGGACAGCGGCCCGGAGCGGACCGTGTACCGCTCGACGGACGAGGGAGCGCGCGAGCTGGCCGAGTGGGCCGGTGCGATCGCGCCGCCCGCGCCGTTCGTGACGAACGAGATCTTCGCCAAGCTCGTCGTGTCGATCCTCGCCGACGGCGACCCGGCCGCCTACCTCCGGGCGCAGCGCGCCGCCCACATGGACCGGATGCGGGAGCTGACGGCCCTGAAGACCGCGCGGGGGGCCGATCTCTCGACCGTGCTCTCGGCGGACTACGCCCTCAACCATCTCGACGCCGACCTCCGCTGGATGAACACCACGGCGGCCCGGCTGACCAACCTGACCGCGGAGGTCGACCCAGCATGAGCGAGAACCACCCGGGGCCCCTGCCGCTCCTCGCGGCCCGCGGCCTCGTGAAGGCGCACGGCAGGACGCGGGCGCTGCGGGGCGCCTCGCTGGAGCTGCGTGAGGGCGAGATCCTCGCCGTCACCGGGGCCAGCGGCAGCGGCAAGTCCACGTTGCTGCACTGCCTGGCGGGTATGGCGCGGCCGGACGAGGGATCGGTGACGTACGCCGGCGAGCGGCTGGACCAGCTGCCCGAGAAGCGGCTCAGCGCGCTGCGCCGGACCGACTTCGGGGTGGTCTTCCAGTTCGGGCAGCTGATCCCGGAGCTGACCGCCGTCGACAACGTGGCGCTGCCGCTGCTGCTGGCCGGTACCGGCCGCGGCGAGGCGCGGGCGCGGGCCGGTGAGTGGCTGGAGCGGTTCGGCGTCCGCGGCCAGGAGGAGCAGCGGCCCGGCGAGCTGAGCGGCGGCCAGGCCCAGCGGGTGGCGCTGGCGCGGGCCCTGGTGACGGGGCCGAGGGTGGTCTTCGCGGACGAACCGACCGGGGCGCTGGACTCGCTCGCGAGCGAGCAGGTGATGGCGGCGCTGGTGCACACGGCCAGGGAGGCCGGTACGTCGGTGCTGCTGATCACGCACGACGCGCAGACCGCGGCGTATGCGGACCGCGAGGTCACGCTGGAGGACGGCGTCGTGGTCTCCGGGGCCGGGGCGCCGCTGGGGGTGTCGCGTTGAGCACCCTCGCGAACGATCTCCGTCTCGCCTTCCTGCTGACCCGGGGCTCGGACCGCCGGGAGTGGTGGCGGGTGACCCTGACGGCGCTGGGGGCCGCGCTGGCGACGGGGATCGGGCTGTCGGCGGCCGTGCTGGCCTCCCTCCAGGGGCGCTACCGGGTTCCGGTGGCCGAGGGGCTGCTGGACAACCCCGGCCAGCGTTCCGGGGTGATCCTGACCCTGCTGCTCCTGCTGGTCCCGGTGCTCGGGTTCCTCGGCCAGTGTGCCCGGGTGGGCGCCGTGCACCGGGACCGACGGCTGGCCGGGCTGCGACTGGCCGGGGCGTCGGTGGGGCAGGTGCGCCGGATCGCGGCGCTGGAGGCCGGGATCGCCTGTCTGCTCGGCTCGCTGGTCGTCACCGTCTTCTTCGTGCTGTCGCTGCTGCGCGAGTGGCGAAGCCCTTCCGCCCTGGCCTGGGCGGGCATCGCCCTGGTGTCGCTGGGGGTGCCCGCCCTGGGCGCGCTGGTGAGCGTGCTGGCGCTGCGCCGTGTGGTGGCCTCCCCGCTGGGCTGGGTCCGGCGGGTGGGGCCGAGGACGGGCCGGGGTCCGCGGTGGGTGTTCCTGGGGGCGATGGCACTTCTGGTGCTCGTGGCGCTGGTCGCCGTCGCCACCACCTACATGGACATGCCGGACAGCACCTTCAACTCGGGACCGCTGACGTTGTTCGCCGTGCTGCTGGTGGTGGGCGCGGGCGCGGTCCTGCTGTCGGGCGCGGTCGCGAAGCTCACCGGCAAGGTGCTCGCCGGCCGCGCGGGGAACCCGGCGGTCCTGATCGCCGCCGAGCGGCTCCGCCAGGACCCCTGGGCGGCGGCCCGCACCCACGCGGCCGTCCTCATGGGGACCGTCGTCGGCAGCGGGTTCATCGGGGTACGGGCCACGCTGCTCGCGAACATCGCGAAGTACGACTACCTGGTTGATCGCGCCGACTTCTACGTCGCCGGTCTGGACCTGACCGCCACCGCGATCGTCGTCGGCTTCGCCATCACCTTCGCCGCGCTGGCCGTCGGCACCGCCGAGTCGCTCGCCACACGCCGCCGGGGCCTCGCCGCCCAGGTCGCCGCCGGGGTGCCGTACGAGGTGCTGGGGCGCGCGCTGCTTCTGGAGACGGCCCTGCCCCTGGTGCCGTCGCTGCTGCTGGCCGGGGCCGGCGGCACGGGCATCGCCTTCGCCTACGCCATGGCCATGGCCGGGTCGTCGGTCCTGCCGTTCGGCGCCCTGCTTGTCCCCGTCGTGGTGTTCGGCGCCTGTCTGCTGGCGGCGGCCACGTCCCTGCCCCTGCTGCGCCGGACGGTGCGGCCGGGCGAGCTGCGGTACGCGTAGCGAAGGGGTGGCCGCGGCGCACACGGCCCGGCCGCTCGCCCGCGCTCCGGGGTGTACGGGGGTCCTCCCTGAGCGCGGGAAAGCAGTGGGGGCGCCCGGATCTCTCCGGGCGCCCCCACTGCCGTAGCCGGGCGGGCGCGCCGGGCGCCCGCCACACGCCGCGCGCTCTACTTCGTCGGCACGCCCGACGGGGTGATCGGCGTGGCCCGCTCCGACTGCGGGGAGGTCGAGTTGGCGTACACCGACGGGGGCGAGACGGCGGCGGCGGGATCGTCGGCCGGGCCGTCGGGCTGCGTGGGTATGCCCCCGACGATGCGGATGTCGGCGGCGTCGAAGGCCTTCTTGATGCGCCAGCGCAGCTCACGCTCGATGGTGAGGGCCTTGCCGGGCATGGTCTTGGCGGAGACGCGGACGACCATCGACTCCAGCAGCACGTCGTCCAGGCCGAGGACCTCGATCGGGCCCCACAGCAGCTCGTTCCAGGGCTCTTCCTTGCTCATCGTCTCGCCGACCTCCGCGAGCGTGCGGCGGACCCGGTCGAGGTCCTCGTCGGCACGGACGGTGACGTCGACCCCGGCGGTGGCCCAGCCCTGGGAGAGGTTGCCGATGCGCTTGACCTCGCCGTTGCGGACGTACCAGATCTCGCCCTGGTCGCCGCGGAGCTTGGTCACGCGCAGACCGACCTCGATGACCTCGCCGGAGGCGACGCCCGCGTCGACGGTGTCACCGACGCCGTACTGGTCCTCCAGGATCATGAAGACACCGGAGAGGAAGTCCGTGACCAGGTTCCGGGCGCCGAAACCGATCGCGACGCCCGCGACACCGGCGGAGGCCAGCAGCGGGGCGAGGTTGATCTCGAACGTGGCGAGGACCATCAGGGCGGCCGTGCCGAGGATCAGGAAGGACGCCACGGAGCGCAGCACCGAGCCGATGGCCTGGGAGCGCTGGCGGCGGCGCTCGACGTTGACCAGCAGCCCGCCGAGGGTGGAGCCCTCGGTGGCCGGCACGGAGCGGTTCATCCGGTCGATGAGCTTGGTGATCGCCCGCCGGACCACCACTCTCAGCACCGCCGCGATCACCAGGATCAGCAGCACGCGCAGACCGATGGCCAGCCATGTGGACCAGTTCTCCTCCACCCAGCTGGCGGCGTTGGTCGCGCTCTCCTGAGCGTCCTCCAGGGTGGGCACCGCGGGCGTCGTCGGCGTCTCCGAGGGCGACGGCGACGGCGACGCGGCGGCCAGTAGGAGGGGCAGGGACGAAACGGGCGACACGGCGGGTACCTCCAGGTGCGTTATCCGCCCCCCGGTACGGCGGTCAAGATCGATCAGGTCACGGAAAGGTCACCGGAGGGGCAGACCCACCACACTAACGGGGCATTGCGTGGAGGTCGTAGTGATGTTCGAGGGAGACAGGGCGCTCACCAGGGAGTGAAGGGCGCACGCGGCGGGGGATGAATCAAGGTGTGGTCGAAAACACTCCCAGCCCGTTACCGGGACATGGTGGCGCTTCCACCAGGCCTGAGGGGAGACTGACTACGGATCGTCCACGGCGCGAGCCACGCGCCGCCGGCGTACAAGGAGGCATCCGTGCCGCATGTCCTGGTCCTCAACGCGTCGTACGAGCCGCTCGGCGTCGTACCGCTCCGCCGCGCGCTCGTCCTCGTCCTGGAGAACAAGGCCGTCTCCCTGGAGGAATCGGGCGCCTTCATGCACAGCGCGACCGTCACAGTCCCCGCACCCAGCGTGGTCCGGCTCAAGCGATTCGTCCGGGTTCCCTATCGGGGGCCCGTTCCTCTGACCCGTCGGGCGCTGTTCGCGCGTGACGGGGGCCGGTGCATGTACTGCGGTGGCGTCGCAACCAGCGTCGACCACGTCATCCCGCGCAGCCGCGGGGGCAAGCACGTCTGGGACAACGTCGTCGCGTCGTGCCGTCGTTGCAATCACGTCAAGGCCGACCGTCACCTGGTCGAGATCGGCTGGCGGCTCCGCCACAAACCCGCTCCGCCCACCGGTCTGGCCTGGCGCATCATCGGGACCGGCCATAGGGACCCGCGCTGGCTGCCCTACCTCCAGCCGTACGGCGCGGACGACGCTCTGGCCCGGATCGACGGCATCTCCGCCTGACGGTCCGGGCCTTCGCATCGCCGGACACCCCCACCGGACGCCCCCGCCGGACACTCGGCCGAGGGGCGTCCGGCGGCATGACTGCCGGACGCCCCATCCAGAACGCTCACATCCATCCGACCTGGCGTTTTGTCACCGCTTTCACAACTGCCCCGCATTCCCCGCACGTCGTTGATCGTTTAATGTCACCCCAACGGCGGGCCCTTGTTCTGGAGCGCAACGCCCGGGGGCCCGTTTCGAATGTGGGGAATTCATGCGAAAGCTCGCCATAGGTGCCGTCGTCTCCGGCGCCCTGGCTCTCACCGGCCTCGCCGCGCCCTCCGCGCTGGCCGACTCTCCGAACCTGAGCTTCGGCGCCGTCACGGTGAACAACGGCAAGCCCATCGTGGTCGGCGTCAAGGACGCGGTGACCGTCCCGGTCACGTACAGCGTCACCCGCCCGTCGGACCTCGTCATCGACTACAAGAGGGACGTCCTGGCCATCGCCCTGTACCGGGGCCGACTCGCGAGCCCTTCGAACGGCCTGGACGGCTCCCCGAGGCGGCCCGTCTGCACCACCACGGCGACGACGGACACCACGGTGACGCAGTCCTGCGCGACGAAGGTCACCGTGGACCCGCGCGAGAGCCTGATGAGCGCCGCGGACGCCACCACCTGGAAGGTGGCCGCCGTCTACGGCCACACGTCCGTCGACGAGGACGACTCCGACGGCCACATCAGCTTCGAGAACGGCTTCGACGTCTGGGGTGACCTCGGCACCGCCAAGCTCCAGCGGGCCGCGAAGCTCACCGTGAACGCCGCCCCGGAACAGGTCGTCAAGGGCAGGACCCTGACGGTCAAGGGCGCACTGACCCGCGCGAACTGGGCGACCGGAAGCTACTCGGGCTACCGGGACCAGAAGGTGACGCTCCAGTTCAGGGTGAAGGGCGCGACCGCCTACGCCGACGTGAAGACGGTGACCTCCGGCACCGGCGGCGCCCTCTCCACCACCGTGAAGGCCACCAAGGACGGCTCGTACCGCTACACGTTCGCGGGTACGTCGACGACCGCGGCCAAGACGTCCGCCGGCGACTCCGTCGACGTCAGGTAACACCCCTCCCCCATCGCGGGCACCGCCCCCGGGTAACGACTCCGTCGCCCGGGGGCTTTTTCATCCGACCCGTATTGACTCACCCCTGGTCTAGTCCTATCTTCCTGACATCCGATAGGAAACCTTCCTAATAGTTCGGCGGTGACGCTCCCCATGGCTGGAACCCCTCGCGTACTGCGCGCCATGAACGACCGCGCCGCGCTCGACCTGCTGCTGGAGCACGGGCCGCTGTCCCGGACCCGGATAGGGAAGCTCACCGGGCTGTCGAAGCCGACCGCCTCGCAGCTCCTCGCCCGGCTGGAGGCCGCCGGGCTCGTCATCGCCACCGGCACCGACACCGACGGTCCCGGCGGCAGCGGCTCCGGCGCGGGGCGGCCCGGCCCCAACGCCCAGCTGTACGCGGTCGACCCGACCGCCGCGTACGCCGCCGGCCTCGACGTCACCCCCGAGCGCGTTCTCGCCGCCGTCGCCGACATCACCGGCCGCACGGTCGGCGAGCACGCCGTCCCCACCCCCGGACGGCGCCCCGCCGAGCCCGTCGCCCGCCAGGTCGCCGCCGCGCTCGACGGGGCGGTCAAGGCCGCCGGGCTCGTACGCTCCGACGTCCGACGGCTGGTCATCGGCACCCCCGGCGCGTTCGACCCCACCACGGGCCGGCTGCGCTACGCCTCGCACCTGCCCGGCTGGCACTCCCCCGCGCTGCTCGACGACATCGCCGCCGCGCTGCCGATGCCGGTCGAGTACGAGAACGACGTGAACCTCGTCGCCCTCGCCGAACAGCGGCTGGGCGCGGCCAAGGGCCACGACGACTTCGTCCTGCTGTGGAACGAGGGCGGCATCGGCGCCGCGGTCGTCCTCGGCGGGCGACTGCACCGGGGCTTCACCGGGGGCGCCGGGGAGGTCGGCTTCCTGCCCGTCCCCGGGGTGCCGCTGGTCCGCCATGTCACCAAGGCGAACAGCGGGGGCTTCCAGGAGCTCGCCGGTTCGCAGGTCATCCCCCGGCTCGCCCGGGAGCTGGGCATCACCCCGGTGCCGGACGGGCCGTACGCCGAGGTCGCGGCCGACCTCGTGGGACGGGCCGCCGATGTGAACTCCGGTCCGCACCGGCGCCTCCTGGCCACGTACGCCACGAGCGTCGCGACCGGACTGGCCTCGCTGGTGTCCGTCCTCGATCCCGAGCTGATCGTGCTGAGCGGCTCGGCGCTCACCTCGGGCGGGGAGCCGTTGCGGGCCCTCGTCCAGGCCGAGCTGGGCGAACTCGCCGCGTCCCGGCCCCGGCTCGTCCTCGGTGACGTGCTCGAACGCCCCGTGCTGCGGGGGGCGTTGGAGAGCGCGCTCGCCACCACGCGCGACGAGGTCTTCGACACGTTGACGCTCCGCTGAATCCGCCGGCCCCGAGACCGCGCGACAGCTACGGGCGGGCTCCGAGGCCCCGGGACGACTGGGGGGGCGGGCTCCGAGCCCCCGGGACGACGGGGGGCGGGCCCTGAGGCCGCCCGACTCCCGGCCGGCTCCGAGGCAGTTCGCCTGCTGGGGGCCGCACCCCTTCACCACTTCCCGGCCCACCCCTCTCCTCCCCCCCTCTCTCGCCTCTCCTCCCTCCCCTTCGCCCACTCCTTTCTCAGGAGGCCCCTCCATGTCCGGAATATCCAAGAACGCGGCGATCGCTCTCGCCGCCACCGCCTCCCTCGCCCTGCTCGCCACCGCCTGCACCGGGCAGTCCTCGGCCGGTGCGAACGACGACCCCGACGCCAAGACCACCATCACCTTCTGGCACGGCTGGAGCGCGCCCGCCGAGGTCGAGGCGATCCGGGCGAACGTGGACCGGTTCGAGAAGGCGCACCCGAACATCACCGTGAAGGTCGTCGGGAACATCAACGACGACAAGCTCAACCAGGCGCTGCGGGCGGGCGGTTCGAACGGGCCGGACGTGGTGTCGTCGTTCACCACGTCCAACGTCGGCAAGTTCTGCTCGTCCGGCGCGTTCCTCGACCTGAAGCCGTTCATCGAGAAGTCGAAGCTCGACCTCGACAAGATCATCCCGAAGCCGATGCTGGACTACACGCAGTTCGACGGCGTCCGCTGCGCCCTGCCGCTGCTCGGGGACGCGTACGGCCTCTACTACAACAAGGACGCGTTCGAGAAGGCGGGCATCACGTCCCCGCCGAAGACGTGGTCGGAGTTCGCGAAGGACGCCGAGAAGCTGACGAAGCCCAAGGGCGACGGCTACGCCCAGCTCGGCTTCATGCCGAACTACCACGGCTACGAGACGGTCGTGGACCACTACATGTCCCAGTGGGACCACGCGTACTTCGACGCGGACGGCAAGTCGAACATCGCCAAGGACCCGGCGTTCGCGCAGATGTTCACGTTCCAGAAGGGCCTCGTCGACTCCCTCGGCGGCTTCAAGAAGCTGGAGCGGTACCGGAACACCTTCGGTGACGAGTGGGGCGCCAAGCACCCCTTCCAGACCGGCCAGGTGGCCATGCAGCTGGACGGCGAGTGGCGGCTCGGAATGGCCGAGGCGGCCGGTGTGGACTTCGAGATCGGCACCGCGCCCCTGCCCGTCGCGGACGACGAGGTCGACGAGTACGGCAAGGGCTTCCTCTCCGGCACGATCATCGGCATCGCCCCGCAGAGCGAGAAGCAGAACGCGGCCTGGGAGCTGGTGAAGTACCTGACGACGGACACCGAGGCCGTGGTCTCCTTCGCCAACGCCATCCACAACGTGCCGTCCACCTTCGCGGCGCTGAAGTCGCCGGACCTGAAGGCGGACCCCGGCTTCAGGACGTTCCTGGACATCGCCCGGCACCCGGACTCCAACACGCCCCCGGCGTCCGTCAACGGCTCGACGTACCAGACGACGCTCCAGGACTTCGGCTACCAGTACGAGTCCGGGAAGGTGAAGAACCTCCAGGAGGGGCTGGAGAAGACCGCGAAGCAGATCGACACCGACATCGAGCAGGCGAAGTAGCCACCGATGGCCACGCACTCTCTCCGCGCGAAGCGCCGCAGGTCGGCGCTTCGGACGGTGGCCTTCCTGGCACCGTGGCTGATCGGGTTCGGCGTCTTCTTCGCCTATCCGCTGGTGTCCACCGTGTACTTCTCGTTCATGAAGTACGACGGCTTCGGGACGCCCGTCTTCCGCGGCCCGGGCAACTGGGCCTACGTCTTCCAGGACTACCCGCTGTTCTGGCCGGCCCTGCGCAACACCCTGTGGCTGGTGCTGGTGATGGTGACGTGCCGGGTGGTGTTCGGCCTCGGCGTCGGCCTCCTCATCACGAAGATCAAGACCGGTACGGGTGTCTTCCGGACCCTGTTCTATCTGCCGTACCTCGCCCCGCCGGTCGCCGCGACGCTGGCCTTCGTCTTCCTGCTCAACCCGGGCACCGGCCCGGTCAACTCCCTCCTCGACGGCCTCGGCCTGCCGACGCCGGGCTGGTTCACCGACCCCGCCTGGTCCAAGCCGGCGCTCACCGCGCTCGCGCTGTGGGGGGTCGGCGACCTCATGGTCATCTTCATGGCCGCCCTGCTCGACGTGCCGAGGGAGCAGTACGAGGCCGCCGAACTGGACGGGACGTCGGCGTGGCAGCGGTTCCGGTACGTGACGCTGCCGAACATCTCGCCCATCGTGATGTTCGCCGTGGTCACGGGCGTGATCCAGACCATGCAGTACTACACGCAGCCGCTGGTGGCCGGGAAGGTGGCCTCCGGGATCATCGGCGGCTCCGGGCAGCAGTTCGAGCCGGGGTACCCGGACAAGTCGACGCTGACCCTGCCCCAGCTCGTCTACAACCTCGGTTTCCAGCGCTTCGACTACGGCGCCGCCTGTGTGGTCGCGCTCGTGCTGTTCGCGCTGTCCATGGCGTTCACCGCGCTGCTGATGCGGCGCCGGGGCGGACTGATCGGAGCGGCCGACTGATGTCCCGGGTACTCGACAAGCCCGTCCACGTGGACGCCTCCACGGCACGGTCCGGCGGCTTGGGAAGCGAACGCGCGGCCCGCCGCCGGGCGGTCCTGGAGTGGATCGCCGTGCACTCGCTCGGCGTCGCCGCCGCCCTCTTCTTCACCCTGCCCTTCGTGTTCGTCGTCCTGACCTCGCTGATGAGCGACCAGCAGGCCCTCACCCGCGATCTCGTCCCGGACACCTGGGAATGGGGCAACTACCGGCAGGTCCTCGACACACCCGGCTTTCTGACCTGGTGGCGCAACACCCTGCTCTACGCGGGCCTCGGCACGGTTCTCACCGTCGTGTCGTCCGTCCCCGTGGCGTACGCGCTCGCCAAGTTCCGCTTCCGGGGTCGCAATGTGGCGCTGATGCTGGTCATCTCGATGATGATGCTGCCGCCGCAGGTCGTCGTCATCCCGATGTACCTGTTCTGGGCCAAGCAGCTGGACCTGTCGGGCTCGCTCTGGCCGCTGATCGTCCCGATGGCGTTCGGCGACGCGTTCTCGATCTTCCTGCTGCGGCAGTTCCTGACGACGATCCCGAACGAGTACCTCGACGCGGCCCGCGTGGACGGCTGCGGCGAGCTGCGCACCCTGCTGCGGGTGGTCCTGCCCATGGCCAAGCCGGGCATCGCCGCCGTGGCCCTCTTCCAGTTCTTCTACGCCTGGAACGACTACTTCGGCCCGCAGATCTACGCCTCCGAGAACCCCGCCGCCTGGACCCTCTCCTACGGCCTGGAGTCCTTCAAGGGCGCGCACCACACCGACTGGAACCTGACCATGGCCGCGACCGTCCTGGTCATGGCCCCCGTGATCCTCGTCTTCTTCTTCGCCCAGAAGGCGTTCGTCGAGGGCGTCACCCTGACCGGAGTGAAGGGTTGATACGTATATGAAGCTCACCGTGGTCGGCGGAGGGTCGACCTACACGCCCGAACTCGTGGACGGGTTCGCCCGGCTCCGCGACACGCTGCCGATCGAGGAGCTGGTGCTCGTCGACCCGGCCGAGGAGCGCCTGGAACTGGTGGGCGGCCTCGCCCGCCGCATCTTCGCCCGCCAGGGCCACGGCGGCCGGATCGTGACCACCGCCGACCTGGACCGGGGGGTCGAGGGCGCCGACGCCGTGCTGCTCCAGCTGCGGGTCGGCGGGCAGGCCGCCCGGGAACAGGACGAGACCTGGCCGTTGGAGTGCGGCTGCGTCGGCCAGGAGACCACCGGCGCGGGCGGCCTCGCCAAGGCGCTGCGCACGGTCCCGGTCGTCCTGGACATCGCTGAACGGGTCCGCCGGGCCAACCCCGGCGCCTGGATCATCGACTTCACCAACCCCGTGGGCATCGTGACCCGTGCGCTGCTGCGCGCCGGGCACCGGGCGGTCGGACTGTGCAATGTGGCGATCGGGCTCCAGCGGAAGTTCGCCGGGCACCTGGGCGTCGCCCCGGCAGACGTCCACCTGGACCACGTGGGCCTCAACCACCTCACCTGGGAGACCGGGGTACGGCTCGGCGGGCCCTCCGGCGAGGACGTCCTGGCGAAGCTGCTGACCGGCCACGGCGACACCATCGCCGCCGACCTGCGCCTCCCCCGCCCGCTCCTCGACCGCCTCGGCGTCGTCCCCTCCTACTACCTGCGCTACTACTACGCCCACGACGAGGTCGTGCGGGAACTCCGTACGAAGCCGTCGCGGGCCGCCGAGGTCGCCGCCATGGAGCGCCGACTGCTGGACCTGTACGCCGACCCGGCGCTCGACGAGAAGCCGGCGCTGCTCGCCAAGCGCGGCGGCGCGTACTACTCGGAGGCCGCGGTGGACCTGGCGGCGGGCCTGCTGGGCGGCAGCGGAAGCCCGTACCAGGTGGTGAACACGTACAACGCCGGGACGCTGCCCTTCCTCCCGGACGACGCGGTGATCGAGGTGCAGGCGACCGTGGGGCCGACCGGTGTCACCCCGCTGCCCGTCCCGGCCGTGGACCCGCTGTTCGCCGGTCTGATGGCGAACGTGACCGCGTACGAGGACCTGGCCCTCGACGCGGCCCTGCGCGGCGGCCGCGACCGCGTCTTCCGCACCCTGCTGGCCCACCCCCTGATCGGCCAGTACGCCTACGCCGACACCCTCACCGACCAGCTGATCGCACACAACCGGGAGCACCTCACGTGGGCATGACCGACGGAGGAGCGGGGGCGGGCCGGGGTGCCGGCGCGGGCGCGGGCGGCGGCGCGAGCCCCGGCGGGGGTGCCACTGTCGCCGGAGGCCGGGGGCGGGCCGCGGTGCTCGCCGTCGACGCCGGGAACAGCAAGACCGATGTCGCGGTGATCGGGGTCGACGGGGAGGTGCTCGGGGCGGCTCGCGGGGGCGGGTTCCAGCCGCCGACCGTCGGGGTGACCGCGGCCGTGGACGCCCTCGCGGAGGTGGTGCGGGAGGCGTTCGCCGCGGCCGGGGTCACGGCGGTCGACCAGGTGTCGGCCTGCCTCGCCAACGCGGACTTCCCCGTCGAGGAGGAGCGGCTGGCGGCCGCGCTGCACACGCGCGCGTGGGGCGCGTCCGTGGAGGTCCGCAACGACACGTTCGCGATCCTGCGGGCCGGTGTGGCCGAACCGCGCGGCGTGGCCGTGGTGTGCGGCGCCGGCATCAACTGCGTCGGCATGCGCCCCGACGGCCGCACCGCCCGCTTCCCCGCCCTCGGCCGTATCTCCGGCGACTGGGGCGGCGGTTGGGGCCTCGCCGAGGAGGCGATGTGGCACGCGGCCCGCGCGGAGGACGGCCGGGGCGGCCCGACCGCGCTGGCCCGCACCCTGCCGGGGTACTTCGGCCTGGACTCCGTGCACGCCCTGATCGAGGCCCTCCACCTGGGGCGGATCCCGCAGCTCCGCCGTCACGAGCTGACGCCGGTCCTCTTCGCCACGGCCACGGCCGGTGACCCGGTCGCCGGTTCCCTGGTCGACCGGCTGGCCGAGGAGGTGGTGTCGATGGCTTCGGTGGCGCTGACCCGTCTGGACCTGCTGACCGAGGAGACCCCCGTCCTCCTCGGCGGTGGCGTCCTCGCCGCCCGCCATCCCCGCCTCGACGCCCGCGTCCGCGACCTGCTCTCCGCCGCCGCGCCCAAGGCGGTCCCCCATGTGGTCACGGCCGCCCCCGTGCTGGGCGCCGCGCTGCTGGGCCTGGACCGGCTGGGCGCGGCCCAAGAGGTGCACGCGCGCGTGCGGGCGCACTTCGCAGCCCCTTGAGCCACCCCCGCACCCCTCCCCGAACACGTACGACGTGCGACGTGCGAGGGAACCGAACCCACCCGGCAGGCGTATTCATGAGCAGGGGGTGGTGCGGGAAGCCCTCCGTCACGCAGGATTTCGCCCCGCGCAGCATCTAAGACACGATCGGGGAACAAGATCGAGTCAGGGCCTGTGCGGATATCAGTCCCGGCGGCGATACTTGCGGCCGTGCACCTCTGCCCGTGTACCGGGCGGACGTGACGGACGGATGACCAGGGGGAGGTCAGGTGACATACACGCCGAAGGGCAGCGCGCCACCGCCGGCACCGCCCGCGAGCCCGGGCGCGAGCACCTCCGTGCCGCGCCAGGCCGCACCCGCGTCCAGGTCCCCCCTGTCGTCCCCCGACCCGGACGGCGGCCCGCCCCGCCGCACGGCGTTCGCCGAGGGGCTCGACCAGTTGCGCGCCGCCGCGACGACCGAGCCCGGCCGGCTGCGCGTCATCGGTGCCGTGCTCGCCCTGCTGGTCGTCGCCTTCGGCTCGGTCACCGCCTGGCAGATGAACGACCGCGCGACGGCCGCCGACGACGTCCTGACGAGCAGCCAGCCCCTCAGCTCCGCCGCGGCCGGCGTCTACAGCTCCCTCGCCGACGCCAACACGGCGGCCTCCAGCGGCTTCCTCGCGGGCGGCCAGGAGACACCGGAGTCCCGCGCGAGATACGAGCGCGAGATCGGGGAGGCCGCCGACGGCCTCGCCACGGCCGCCGCCGCCTCGGAGCCCGGCTCCCAGTCCGAGAAGCGCGTCGCCCAACTGAACGCCCTGCTGCCGAAGTACAAGGGCCTGATCGAGCGGGCCCGCGCCAACAACCGACTCGGCTACCCGCTGGGCGGCGCCTATCTGCGGTACGCCAACAGCATCATGCAGGACCAGATGCTGCCGAAGGCCCAGAAGATCTACGACAACGAGAACCGGCGGCTGCGCGACGACTACTCCGACGCGACGTCCTACCCCTGGGCCGCGATCGCCCTCGGTGTCGTCGCCCTCGGCGCCCTCGCCTGGGCCCAGCGCCGCAACTACCTCCACACCAACCGGGTGTTGAACCACGGCCTGGTCGCGGCGACGGCCGCCTCCACGGTCGTCCTGCTGTGGCTGGTCGCCGGCCACACCCTCGCCCGCTCCGGCCTGAACGACTCCTACGACCACGGCGTACGCTCCCTGACCGTGCTGAACGACGCCCGTATCGCCTCCCTGAAGGCACGCGGCAACGAGAACCTGACGCTGATCAGCCGGGGCGCGGAGACCCTGGAGATCAAGAAGGACGTCTCCGTCGACAAGTTCGACCACAAGTTCGGCCAGGACATGAAGGCGCTCGCCTCGCAGCTGGCTACCGCCGGGAAGCTCGCCGACGACGACAAGGGCGCACAGCCCGTGAAGTCCGCCCTCGCCAACATGGAGGTGTGGCAGGACCGGCACCGCAGCGCCCGTACCGCCGACGAGGAGGGCAAGTACCAATGCGCCCTCGACCAGGTGATCGGCGGCAGGGCGACACCCGACTGCCGGGCGGGCGACAAGCCGACGGGCGAGTGCTTCGACAAGGTCGACGAGAACCTGAACACGGCGCTCGGGCATGAGAAGAAGGAGTTCGAGCAGGCTGCCAGGGGAGGTCTGGACGCGATGACCGGACTGCCCGTCGGCGCTGCCGTACTGGCCGTGCTCGCCGCGGTGGGCGCGGTGCTGGGCATCGGGCGCAGGCTCTCGGAGTACCGATGAGGCCGGCGGGAGGCGACACGGTGGAAGGAGGGGCGATGGAAGCGGTACGACGCCTGCGGGCAGGCCTCAGGGGCTGGGGCGGCGTGGGCGCGATGGCGGTCGTCTGCGCCCTGACCGTGATCTTCGCCCTGGTGCTGCCGCTCAGCGGGACTCGCGACGGCGGCCCGGCCGGCACCGGCGGCCAGAGCGTCGCCCATGGCGAACAGGCCCGGGCGGACGACGACTGCGAGATCAGGAACGACCCGCAGAACCGCAGCCTCAGGCCCTCGTCGAACGAGTCCGGCACCGTGATCAAGAAGATCAAGGACAACGGCTTCATCACCGTCGGCGTCGACCAGAACAGCTACCGCTGGGGCTACCGCGACCCCAACAACACCGACGGCAAGGCGGAGTTGGAGGGCTTCGACATCGACATCGCGCACCGCATCGCCAAGGAGATCCTCGACGACCCGACTAAGGTGCGCTTCCGTGCGATCCCCACCAACCAGCGCGTCAAGGCGATCCAGGACGGGCAGGTCGACATGGTGGTCCGCACCATGACGATCAGCTGCAAGCGGATGGACGAGGTCGCCTTCTCCCAGCCGTACTTCAAGACCGGCCAGCAGGTCCTCGCCCCCAAGTCCTCGACCATCAAGGGCTACGACAAGACGCTGGCGGGCAAGAAGATCTGCTCGGCCAGCGGCTCCACCGCGCGGGACACCCTGGAGGCCGACCAGAAGTCCGGCAAGCTCGTCGCCTCCGCCGACATCACCTCCGTCAACCCGCCCAACCAACTCGACTGCCTGGTGCGGCTCCAGCTCGGCGAGGTCGACGCGGTCGTCACCGACGGGGCGCTCGCCGCGAGCCAGGCGGCGCAGGACCCCACGGTCAAGCTGGTGGGTGCGCCGTTCACCACCGAGTACTACGGCGTGGCGATGAATCGCGATGCGGAAGATCTGGTACGCCGGGTCAACCAGGTCCTGGAGGACTACCTCAAGGACGGCTGGCAGAAGTCGTACGACGACTGGCTGTCCGCGACCCTCGGGAAGGACTCCGCCGGGTCCCTACCGCCGGCCGACCAGAAGTACCGGGACTGACAAGGCAAGTTGACCGACACCGACAGAGCGAGAGGTGATCGATGGGCGTCGCGGGATCCACCGGGCCGGTGATGGACCGGGACGAGGTGGACCGTGCGCTGGCGCGGCTCGGCGCGGAGCACGAGGCCATCGAGACCTCCCTGCTCGCCCTCCAGGACCACGCGGGCCGCAGACTGCTGGAAGGCGCCGAGCTGACCGGCGTCACCAAGGAGCGCTGGGAGTCGACGGAGGCGTCGATCACCCTGCTGTGGGCGTACTTCGACGCCTACTCGGACGCGCTGCGCAGCGCCCGTGAGATCCGATCGCGCCGCCGCTGGTCCAGCCGTGAGGACCTGGTGGAGCTGACCGAACTGCTGCGGGGCGAGGCCGTGACCGTCGCGGGCTCCGCCACCGCCATGGCGAACGCGCCGACGCTCCAGGGCGCCGGCCGGCTCAGTGAGCAGTTCTCCCTGTCCACGCTGGTGGACCGGATGAACGACCTGTACGCGGCGTCACTGGACATGGTCGTCGCCGCCGACGCGGTGTGGTCCGCGCTGCCCGCCCGGATCGATTTACTGGCCGCCGAGCTCCAGCGCACCCGACAGCTCGCGCACTCCGTGGGCGTACGCCCCGGGGAGCACCCGGCGGGCGACGACCTGGAGCGGATCACCCGCACCCTGACCAGGCTCCGCGAGGAGGTCATCTCCGACCCGCTCGCCTACTGGGTGCCCGCACCGGGCAGTTCGGCCCCCGGCGGTGGCCGCCCCGACATCTCCACGTACGACCGTGAGGCGCGCGCCCTGGACGACGTGCGCCGGGAGATCGAGGCCGTGCTGACGGTCCGCCAGGACGCGGAGGCGCGGCTGGTGAAGCTGCGGGACGTGCTGAGCCGCGCCGACCGTACGCTCGCCGAGGCGCGCAGCGCCCGCGGTGAGGTGCTGGCGAAGATCGCCGCGACCGAGGTGCCCGTGGTGAGCGGTCCGCCGACCGTGCTCCAGGAGCAGTTGGCGCTGGCGGCCGAGTACCGCAGACACGGGCAGTGGCACCGCCTGTCCCCGCTCCTGGAGTCCCTGGAGCAGAAGGCGGACGACGAACTGCTGCGGGCCCGCGAGTCGTTGACCGCCGTGACCGCGCCGCTGGCGGTCCGCGCCGAACTGCGCGGCCGGCTCGACGCGTACAAGGCGAAGGTCGCCCGGCACGGCCTGGCGGAGGACTCGCTGCTGGTGGAGCGGTACGACGTGGCGCGCCGCATGCTGTGGAGCGCGCCCTGCGACCTGCGCGTCGCCGAGCAGGCGGTGCTGCGCTACCAGCACGCGGTGGCGGAGCTGCTGGGCACGCCCGTGGCCGGACGGCAGGAGCCGCAGGACCGGGGAGGGGAGGAATCGTGAGTCAGCCCGACGGAGAAGGCCGGCAGCAGTCGTGTCAGCGGCCCGGTTGCTCGGGGTCGTACGAGGACGTGGGCGGCGGTGAGCTGTACTGCGACACCTGCGGTCTGGCGCCGGTCGTCTCGGCCGGCGGCATGGTCTCCTCCCCGCCGACCGGCATCACCGGGGGGCGGGGCTCGCGCGGCTCGGGTTCCAGTTCGCGGTCGTCGCGGTCGTCCGCGCGCTCCGCGCAGTCGCGGCGGTCGGTCTCGGGCCGCCTCTCGCGCGCCCTGTCGGGCACCTCGACGGGCCGCTCGGTGTCGGTGCGCAGCTCCGGGAAGACCGCGAGTTCGTCGGGGCGGGCCCGGCTCGGCGTCGGCCTCGTTCAGGTGCCGGAGGTGCCGCGGCCGGATCCCCGCTCGATGGTCCTGGAGACCGCCGAGGTGCCCGAGCGCAAGCGGTTCTGCTCGCGCTCGGACTGCGGGGCGCCGGTGGGGCGGGCGCGCGGTGACCGGCCGGGGCGCACGGAGGGCTTCTGCACCAAGTGCGGCCACCCGTACTCGTTCGTGCCGAAGCTGCACGCCGGTGACATCGTGCGTGGTCAGTACGAGGTCGTGGGCTGTCTCGCGCACGGCGGTCTGGGCTGGATCTATCTGGCGATAGACCGGGCGGTGTCGGACCGCTGGGTCGTGCTGAAGGGCCTCCTCGACACCGGGGACCAGGACGCGATGGCCGCCGCGATCTCCGAGCGCCGCTTCCTCGCCGAGATCGAGCACTCCAACATCGTCCGCATCTACAACTTCGTCGAGCACCTCGACCAGCGCACAGGTTCGCTGGACGGGTACATCGTCATGGAGTACGTCGGCGGGAAGTCGCTGAAGGAGATCGCGAACGGCCGCCGCACCCCGGACGGCCGCCGCGATCCCCTGCCGGTCGAGCAGGCGTGCGCGTACGGCATCGAGGCGCTGGAGGCCCTCGGGCACCTCCACAACCGCAACCTGCTGTACTGCGACTTCAAGGTCGACAACGCGATCCAGACCGAGGACCAGCTGAAGCTGATCGACATGGGCGCGGTGCGCAGGATGGACGACGACGAGTCGGCCATCTACGGCACGGTCGGCTACCAGGCGCCTGAGGTCGCCGACGTCGGCCCGTCCGTCGCGTCCGACCTGTACACGGTCGCCCGGACGCTCGCGGTGCTGACCTTCGACTTCCAGGGCTACACGAACGTCTTCGTGGACTCCCTGCCCGACCCGGACAACATCGAGGTCTTCCGCCAGTACGAGTCCTTCTACCGGCTGCTGGTGCGGGCCACCGACCCCGACCCGGCCCGCCGGTTCGCCTCCGCGCAGGAGATGTCGGAGCAGCTCACGGGTGTGCTCCGGGAGGTCGTGTCCCTCCAGACGGGCCGCGCGCGCCCGGCGCTGTCGACGCTCTTCGGCCCCGAAGTGAAGGTCACGGACACGGAGTTGTTCGCGGAGCTGGACGGGGACGTCTCGCGCCTCGGGACCCGCCCGGTGCCGTCGGGGAGGGGCCGCTGGCCGGGCAGGACGCCCGCCGGGAACGGAGGGTCGGCCTCCGGTGCCGGAGGGTCGGGCCCCGGTGTCAGAGGGTCGGCCCCGGGCGTCGGGGGGTCGGCCCCCGGCGGCGGAGGGTCGAGCCCCGGCAGCGGAGGGCCGGTTTCCGGTGCGTCCGCCCTGCTCACCGGCGGCGCGGGCCCCTCCGCCCCCACTCGGCTCACCCAGCCCCTGGACACCGCCGCCGCGGCGCTCGCGTTGCCCGTGCCGCGTGTGGACCCGGGGGACCCGAACGCCGGGTTCCTGGCCGGTCTCATCGCCTCCGCCCCCACCGAGCTGATCACGGCGCTGCACGCGGCGCCCACCGGCTCCCTGGAGCTGCGCTTGCGGGAACTGCGGGCCCGCCTGGAGATGGGCGAGTTCACCATCGCCCTGGCCACGCTGGACGCCCTGGAGCGGGACCATCCGGATGACTGGCGGGTGGTCTGGTACCGGGGCGTGGCCGCGCTCGCCACCGGCGACCACGAGAACGCCGCGCTGTCCTTCGACGCGATCTACGACGCCTTCCCGGGCGAGCCGGCCCCCAAGCTGGCCCTGGGTCTGTGCGCCGAGGTCCTCGGGCAGCTCGACAACGCCGCCGAGTACTACCGGCTGGTGTGGACGACCGACCCCAGCTTCGTCAGCGCCGCGTTCGGGCTCGCCCGGGTCCGGCTGACCGCCGGTGACCGGCAGAACGCGGTACTCGTCCTGGAGTCCGTGCCGGAGGCGTCCATCCACTACACCGCCGCCCGGGTCGCCGCCGTCCGGGCGCGGCTGAGACACCGTACGGAGACGACGCTCGCGTCCGGGGCCGCCCCGGACGCGCCGTTCCTGGACGACCTGACCGCCGCCGCGGGCCAGGTCGAGGCGCTCGGCGGGTACGGTCTGGACGCGGTACGCCGCGAGCAGTTGTCCACAGAGGTCCTCGGCAGCGCCCTGGACTGGGTACTCTCCGGTAGCCAGGGCGCCGTGGCCCCGGCCGGCGGCGAACGGATGCTGCTCGGCAGCGCGTTGGACGAGCGTGGCCTCCGCTTCGGACTGGAGCGGGCGTACCGCACGCTGGCCCGGCTCGCGCCAGGCGGCGAGGAGAGGATCGACCTGGTGGAACGTGCCAACCGTTACCGCCCCCGGACGTGGGTGTAGTTCATGTCACAGATGCCCCAGCCGACCGCGCTGACGAAGTGCCCGATCTGCGAGTGGCCCCTCGCCTCGGACGACCGCTTCTGCGGTGCGTGCGGCCATGACCTCTCGGCGGTGTCCGCACCGCCGGAGGACCACCCGACCCTGACGATGAACGGGACGGCCGGTGACCCACCGGACGAGGCCGCGTCCGTGGCCTGGCCCGTCGCCTCCGAGCCCAGTGCGGACACGCCCCCGCCGGTGGTCCGCCCCACCGACATCCCGGGCACCGACTCCGGCGGCGGCGAACTGTCCGGCCCCGGCCGCGGCGTACGGTTCGACCGTCCCAGCGAGCCCGACGAGTACCCGCTGGCCGCGCCGCAGCCGCCGGACCCGCGCACCGGCGATCTCGCGACCCCGCCGGCCGGTACGAAGCTGTGCGTGGCCTGCCGCGCGGGCCAGGTCGACCGGGACGGCTACTGCGAGAACTGCGGTCACGCCCAGCCACGTGAACGTGATCACATGGAGCAGGAGTTGGGCGCGGTCGCCGCGGTCAGCGACCGGGGGTTGCGCCACCACCGCAACGAGGACGCGTTCGCCGTCTCCTCGACCGCGCTGCCCGACGGCTCCCCCGCGGTCGTCGCGATCGTCTGCGACGGCGTGTCCTCCGCGACCCGCCCCGACGACGCCTCGCTCGCCGCGGCCCGCGCCGCGAACGAGACCCTGCTGGAGTCCCTGCCGCGCGGCACCCACCCGCAGCAGGCCATGCACGACGCGATCGTCGCCGCGTCCACCGCGGTGAACGCCCTCGCCGGGGAACCGGAGACGGCCCAGGAGCACGCCCCGCACCAGAACGCGCCGGCGTGCACCATCGTCGGCTCCGTCGTCACCCCGACCCTGCTCGTCGTCGGCTGGGTCGGCGACAGCCGCGCCTACTGGGTGCCGGTGGACCGCGGCGCCCCCTCGGCCCGGCTCACCGAGGACGACTCGTGGGCCGCGCAGATGGTGGCCGCGGGACTGATGAACGAGGCCGAGGCGTACGCCGACGAGCGCGCCCACGCGATCACCGGCTGGCTCGGCGCGGACGCGTACGAACTGGAGCCGCACACCGCTTCCTTCAAGCCGGACCGTCCGGGTGTAGTGGTGGTGTGCACAGACGGGCTGTGGAACTACGCGGAGGCCGCCGAGGAGATGGCCGAGGCCGTCCCCCTCGACGCGGCCCAGCGACCGCTGCACTGCGCACAGGTCCTCGTCGGCCGGGCCCTGGACGGTGGTGGCCACGACAACGTAACAGTGGCCGTCCTGCCGTTCCCGGCCCCGCCCCAGGGGGCAGGATCGGCCTGAGGACGCTCGCGGGCGGGGACTCGCGGGCGCCTCGGCGGCCGGACGGGAACGGCCGACGGACCGGAGGGGACCGGTCCGGGCAGAGGCACGCACAGTCATCACCCCACGTGCTGTGGGGCCGCTAGGGGGATCAGAGTAGGCATGGCCAATTTCTCGAAGTCGAACGTGCCGCAGTTCTCGGTGGACGTGTACCAGAACGAGTACCTGCCGGAGGGCGGCCGCGAGGTCAACGCGATCGTGACCGTGAGCGCCACGGGCGGCGGCACCGTGGGCAGCGCGGTCACGGCGCCGCACCTGTACTCGCCCGGCCAGGGCCCGTCCGCCGCCGTGGCGATCATGGTCGACTGCTCGGGGTCGATGGACTACCCGCCGACCAAGATGCGCAACGCCCGCGACGCCACGGCCGCCGCGATCGACACCCTGCGCGACGGGGTCCACTTCGCGGTGATCGACGGCACCCATGTGGCCCGCGAGGTCTACCCCGGCGGCGGCCGGCTCGCCGTCGCCGACCCCGCCACCCGGGACCAGGCCAAGCAGGCCCTGCGCAGGCTCAGCGCGGGCGGCGGCACCGCGATCGGCACCTGGCTGAGGCTCGCCGACCGGCTGCTCGCCTCCGCCGACGTCGAGATACGCCACGGCATCCTGCTCACCGACGGCCGCAACGAGCACGAGTCGCCCGAGGACCTGCGGGCCGCGCTGGACGCCTGTGCCGGACGGTTCACCTGTGACGCGCGTGGTGTGGGCACCGACTGGGAGGTCAAGGAGGTCACCGCGATCGCCTCCGCCCTCCTCGGCACCGCCGACATCGTCGCCGACCCGGCCGCCCTGTCCGCCGACTTCACCCAGATCATGGAGGCGACCATGGGCAAGGAGGTCGCGGACGTCGCCCTCCGGCTGTGGACCCCGGTCGGCACGCAGATCAAGTTCGTCAAGCAAGTCGCCCCCACCGTCGTCGACCTGACGGGCCGTCGCACGGAGGCGGGCCCGCGCGCCGGCGACTACCCGACCGGCTCCTGGGGGGACGAGTCCCGCGACTACCACGTGTGCGTCGAGGTCCCGCCCGCGTCCCTCGGCCAGGAGATGCTCGCCGCCCGGGTGTCCCTGGTCATCCCCCAGTCCGACGGCGGCGCGCAGAACCTCGGCGCCCAGGGTCTGGTGAAGGCCGTGTGGACCGACGACATGGCCGCGTCCACCTCGATCAACCCCCAGGTCGCCCACTACACGGGTCAGGCCGAACTGGCGCAAGTCATCCAGCAAGGACTGGATGCCCGCAAAGCGGGGGATATCGACGGAGCGACGGCCAAGCTGGGGCGGGCGGTCCAGCTGGCGAGCGCGTCGGGGAACGCGGATACTGCGAAACTGCTTGCGAAGGTGGTGGACGTGGTCGACGCGGCGACAGGTACTGTGCGACTGAAGGCGAAGGTCACGGAGGCCGACGAGATGACCCTCGAGACCAGGTCCACAAAGACTGTTCGTGTAAAGAAGTAGAACAAGCAGTAGCAACAGCAGTAGCCGAGAAGTACCGGAAAGACCCAGTAGTACCGCTACGAGAGAGCCTGGCTCCCCCACCGGGGATCCGGACACGCTCGGCCATACCGGCCCGTCGCGGCCACAGGACCCGGCCCGAGTGCCGGAAAGGAGAGGGGGAAGCGCCGACATGCCGACCTGCCCGAACGGACACCAGTCGGGTTCCGACGACTGGTGCGAGGTCTGCGGTCACCGTATGGCCGGTGCCGTACCCCCGCCGCCACCGCCGCCCCCGGGCGCCGGTTACGGATACCCGCCGCCCGGCTCCCCTCCGCCGCCTCCGGGCGCGGGAGGTCCCGGGGGTCCCGGCGGACGCCCGCCGCACCTCGCCGCCGAGCCGGAGCTCTGCCCGCAGTGCCGCACGCCCCGTGAGGGCGGCGCGCCCTTCTGCGAGGAGTGCCGGTGGAACTTCCTGACCAACACGGCGACCACGTACACCCCGGCCGCGCCGCGCCCCTCGACGCCCTCCCCCGGCCCCGGCGGGCCGGGCCCCGGCGGGCCCGGTCCCGGTGGCCCCGGCCAGGGCCCGGGCGGGAACCCGGCGCTCCGCTTCCAGCAGCCGCCCCCGCCCTCCTACGGCGGCGGTGACGCGTACGACTACCAGGGCTCGCGCCCCTCGCAGATGAACCGCCCCGCCGAGCCGATCCCTCCGGGCCCCCCGTACGGCTCCGATCCGGGCCAGGGAGGGCCTGGTGGACCGGGTGGCCCCGGCGGACCTGGTGGCCCCGGCGGTCCCGGTGGCCCCAGTGGTCCCGGGCGGCCGGGTGGCCCCTCCGGGTTCGGTGGTGGGCCTTCGGGCCAGCCCGGACAGCCCGGCCCCTCCGGATACGGTGGCGGGCCCTCGGGCCAGCCCGGACAGCCCGGCCCCTCCGCGTTCGGCGGCGACCCCTCGCGTCCCGGCCCGTCGGGCTTCGGCGGCGACCCCTCACGACCGGTTCCCCCGCCGCCCGGACCGACGCCGGGTGGCCCCGGCCTGAGCAGCCCCGGTGGTCCTGGTCTGAGCAGCCCCGGTGGTCCCGGTCTGACGGGCCCCGGCGGCTTCGGTGGTCCCGGTGGCGGTCCCGGTGGGCGTGGTCCCGGCGGTCCGGGCCCTGGCGGTCCGGGTCCCGGTGGCGGCCCCGGTGCCGGTGGGGCACCCCAGGCGTTCCAGCAGGCGGGTCCCCCGGCTCCCCCTGTCTTCCCGCAGGAGACCGGGCGCCCGCAGCCGGGCGGTCCCGGTGGCCCCGGCGGTGCGGGCCGTCCCGGTGGGCATCCGCAGTCGGGTGGTCCCTCCTTCGGGGGCGACGACGACTGGGTGATCTCCCCGCCCTCCTCGGGCGGCGGCCCCGGCGGCTCCCGCGGCCCGGGCGGTCCCGGTGGTCCGGGTGCCCCGGGAGCGCGTCCCGGCGGCTACGGCTACCCGCAGCCCGATGTCACCCAGGCCCCGCCCGGCCCCGCGTACCAGCAGGGACCGGTGACCTGGAGCGCGACCATCGGTCCGGACCGTGAGTACTTCATGGCGATGATGCAGCGCTCGGGCCCCGAGGCCGCAGGGCTGAACCTGCCCGCGTACTCCCCCGAGCAGCAGCGCACCCTCACCGGCAACCAGATCACCATCGGCCGCCGCCGGCACTCCACCGGTGACACCCCCGACATCGATCTGTCCGTGCCGCCGGAGGACCCGGGCGTCTCGCACCAGCACGCCGTGCTGGTGCAGCAGCAGGACGGCACCTGGGCGGTCGTCGACCAGAACTCCACCAACGGAACCACGGTCAACGGCTCCGAGGAACCCATCCAGCCCTTCGTGCCGGTCCCCCTCCAGGACGGGGACCGGGTCCACGTGGGCGCGTGGACGACGATCACGATCCGCCGGGGCTGACCCACGAGGACGTGACGATCGGGGTCGGCCGACCGGTTCGGCCGACCCCGCTCCGCTGCCCGGGCGCCGGCGGCCGTGTTCCGGCGCTCACGGCAGGGGCCAGGAGTACGGCCCCTCCGGGTCGTCCAGCCAGGCCCAGGCCCGGTCGCCGCTGACGGTGATCCCGTAGCGCTCCCGCGACGGCATGCCCTCGCGCTGCCACAGTGCGAGCGCCTCGTGCGGGTCGAGGCTGCCCGCCGTCAGGGTCAGCAGGAACCGGAAGAGATCGTGATCCCGGGCCAGTCGCGGCAGCCCGCCCAGATGCGGGTGCGTTCCTTCCTGCTCGCCGCCCCCGCGCAACGGCACGAAGAACGCCGCCGTGTGCAGGAACCGCCCCTCCGCGTGCTCGCCGTCCATGACGCGCAGCGCCACCAGCCCCGTGGCCATCGGCGTCAGGACGCGTCCGCCGGGAGCGCACTGCGCGAGCCAGGCGCGCGGGATCGAGTGGAGCGTGCAGGTCGCGATGATCCGGTCGTACGGGGCCCGTTCGGGCACCCCGCGCGCCCCGTCCCCGGTGACGACGGTGGGGTGGTACCCGGCCGCCCGCAGATGGGTGCGCGCGGCCTCCGTGATGTCGGCGTCCAGGTCGACGGTGGTGACCAGGTCGTCGCCGAGCCGGTGCGCGAGCAGAGCGGCGTTGTAGCCGGTCCCCGCGCCGATCTCCAGGACCCGGTGGCCGTCCTCCACCTCCAACTCGGCCAGCATCTTCGCCATCAGGGAGGGCTGGCTGCTGGAGGAGATCAACTCGCCGTCCCGGACCCGCGTGGCCAGCGGCGCGTCCGCGTACGCGCCCCGCACCCATCGCTCCCGCCGCCTCGGGTCGCGCTCCTCGCCCCACAACCGCTCGAAGCCGCCCACGACCCCGACGTAGTAGTACGGGACGAAGAGGTGCCGCGGGACCGCCTCGAACGCCTCCCGCCAGAGGGGGTCGGCGTCCCAGGCCCCGCTGCGCTCGATCTCGCGCACCAGCGCCGACCGCGCCTGCGCGGCGAGGCGTTCCACGTCGTGGTCCACAGCGTGCGTACCCATGTCTCCACTGTGCTGCCGGACGCCCCCGGAGGCGAGTGTCGCGGCACACAGGTCCGGAATCCACCGTTCCCGCCGCCCATACCTCACCCGGAAGGCGCCGCCCGGCCGGCCACGGTGCCCCCGGACCCCCGGTTTTCTCCTTGGTCCTAAGCCTTGAGTCCTCCGTCCGCCCGTCTGAGACCATGGGACACGTGAAAGAGATTCGGCGCGGCACGCTTCAGGAGCAGACCTTCTACGAACAGGTCGGTGGCGAGGAGACCTTCCGGCGCCTCGTGCGCCGCTTCTACGAGGGGGTCGCCGAGGACCCGATCCTGCGGCCCATGTATCCCGAGGAGGATCTGGGCCCGGCGGAGGAGCGCCTCGTGCTGTTCCTGATCCAGTACTGGGGCGGCCCCACCACGTACAGCGACAACCGTGGCCATCCCCGCCTGCGGATGCGGCACGCGCCGTTCACCGTCGACCGGGCCGCGCACGACGCCTGGCTGAAGCACATGCGGGACGCCGTCGACGAGCTGGACCTCTCCGAGGAACACGCGCACACCCTGTGGAACTACCTGACGTACGCGGCTGCCTCGATGGTGAACACCCCCGACTGAGCCGCTGAGCGGATGGTCAGCGGACGCTGACGTCCAGCGCGCCGAGTCCCGCGCGTCGTACGGCGATCGACCCGTACGGCGTGCGCAGGCGCAGCCACGCGCCCGACGAGAAGAGCGCGAGCTCCAGTTCCTCCGCCGTGCGGCCTCGCGCGGGCCGCAGGAAGCCCAGCGACTGGGCCGCGTGCGCGGCCCGCACGGGCAGAGTGGTGTCCCCGATCGGCCGGGACCAGATCTCCCGCCCGATCCGGTCGAGTTCGGCCCGGGTGCGCTGCTCCGGCGCCAGCTCCCCCGTGCGGGAGCGGAACTCGGCGACTGCCTCTGCGACCCTCGCCCGTACCGCCTCCTGGACGGGCAGCCCCGGCTCTCGGCGCCAGCCGCCCCGCGGGGGCAGCACCCCGGCCCACGGCGGGCCGGTGACAGCGGCGGGCACGACCGCGGTCGCCGCCGACTCGTCGATCGACTCCAGCAGTTCACCCGCGGACACGGTCACGTCGAGCGTGACGTCCAGCCCGTTCTCGTACGGCTTCGCGAGCCGTACCGCCCGGATGGCCAGCACCTCGAAGGAGGGCGGCCGGCCGAAGACGGCGAGGGCGGTGCCGGCGGCCTGGAGACGCACCGCCGCACCCCGGTCGTAGTGGAGCAGCCGGGAGAGGAAGGCCGCGAGATCCGCCGCCTCCCCCTCGTCGGCGAGGTGGAGCACCGTCATGCGGCGACGGCCCCCTCCTCGTCGTCCTGGTACTCCGCCAGGAACTCGCGTTCCTCCGCCGTGAGCCGACGGGGGCGCTGGGCCTGGAAGTCGAACGGCACGATCACCGTGGAGGCCGTGACATAGACCTGCTCGGGATCCTTGACCTCGTAGGTGATCGTGAAGGACGCCGCTCTTATCTCCGTGACCCACAGCTCGATGTCCACCGGCCTGTGCCGGTGGACGAGCTGCCGCCGGTAGTCGATCTCATGGCGTGCCACCACGGACCCCTGCTTGAAGTCCTTCTCCGGGCGGAACAGGAAGTCGATACGGGCCTCCTCCAGGTAGCGGAGGAAGACCACGTTGTTGACGTGGCCGTACGCGTCCATGTCCGCCCAGCGCAGTGGGCAGCGGTAGATGTGCCGCAAGATCAGCCCCGGGTCAGCTTCTTGTAGGTGGCGCGGTGCGGACGGGCGGCGTCGGCACCGAGCCGCTCGATCTTGTTCTTCTCGTACGACTCGAAGTTGCCCTCGAACCAGAACCACTTGGACTCGCCCTCGTAGGCGAGGATGTGCGTCGCCACCCGGTCCAGGAACCAGCGGTCGTGGGAGACGACCACGGCGCAGCCGGGGAACTCCAGAAGCGCGTTCTCCAGGGACGACAGGGTCTCGACGTCGAGGTCGTTGGTCGGCTCGTCGAGGAGCAGGAGGTTGCCGCCCAGCTTGAGGGTGAGCGCCAGGTTGAGGCGGTTGCGCTCACCGCCGGAGAGCACTCCGGCCGGCTTCTGCTGGTCCGGCCCCTTGAAGCCGAACGCGGAGACGTAGGCGCGGGAGGGCATCTCGACCTGGCCGACGTTGATGTAGTCCAGCTCGTCGGAGACGACGGCCCACAGCGTCTTCTTGGGGTCGATGTTCTCGCGGCTCTGGTCGACGTAGGAGATCTTGACGGTCTCGCCGACCTTGATCGAACCGGAGTCGGGCTCCTCCAGGCCCTGGATCATCTTGAAGAGGGTCGTCTTGCCGGCACCGTTCGGGCCGATGATGCCCACGATGCCGTTGCGCGGCAGCGTGAAGGAGAGGTCGTCGATCAGGACCTTCTCGCCGAAGGCCTTGCTGAGGTTGTTGACCTCGACGACCACGTTGCCCAGACGGGGGCCCGGCGGGATCTGGATCTCCTCGAAGTCCAGCTTCCGCATCTTGTCGGCCTCGGCCGCCATCTCCTCGTACCGGGCGAGACGGGCCTTGGACTTGGCCTGGCGGCCCTTGGCGTTGGAGCGGACCCACTCCAGCTCTTCCTTGAGCCGCTTGGCGCGCTTGGCGTCCTTCTGGCCCTCGACCTTGAGACGGGTCTGCTTGGTCTCCAGGTAGGTGGAGTAGTTGCCCTCGTAGCCGATCGCGCGGCCGCGGTCGAGCTCCAGGATCCAGCCGGCGACGTTGTCGAGGAAGTACCGGTCGTGGGTGACGGCGACGACGGTGCCGGGGTACTTCGCGAGGTGCTGCTCCAGCCACTGCACGGACTCGGCGTCCAGGTGGTTGGTGGGCTCGTCGAGGAGCAGCAGGTCGGGGGCTTCGAGCAGCAGCTTGCACAGGGCGACGCGGCGGCGCTCACCACCGGACAGGTTGGTGACGGGCCAGTCGCCGGGCGGGCAGCCCAGGGCGTCCATGGCCTGCTCCAGCTGGGTGTCCAGGTCCCAGGCGTTCGCGTGGTCCAGGTCCTCCTGGAGCTTGCCCATCTCGTCGAGGAGCGCGTCCGAGTAGTCGGTCGCCATGAGCTCCGCGACCTCGTTGAAGCGGTGGAGCTTGCCCATGATCTCGGCTGCGCCGTCCTGGACGTTCTGCAGGACAGTCTTCGACTCGTCCAGCGGCGGCTCCTGCAGGAGCATGCCGACGGTGTAGCCGGGCGACAGGAAGGCGTCACCGTTGGAGGGCTGTTCGAGGCCCGCCATGATCTTGAGAACAGTGGACTTTCCGGCACCGTTCGGTCCGACCACACCGATCTTCGCGCCGGGAAGGAAGCTCAGCGTGACGTCGTCAAGGATCACCTTGTCGCCGTGCGCCTTGCGTGTCTTGCGCATCGTGTAGATGTACTCAGCCAAGAGAAACCGTCCGGCAACTTGAAATCTGGCAGTGGGCAGTACCACCCATCTTGCCGCACGGCCAGCCCTCGACGGAAACCGGATGGTGAGGCCCCGCGAGAGTGACGCGGCCCCGGCGCCTGAGGGGCGTACCGGGGCCGCGTCGCTCGCGGAGGTCACCGCGCGGTCACTCGCTGTTGAGTTGCCAAGGAACTCTGCTCGTCGGCTACTGCTTCTGCTGCTCCCGCTTGCGCAGGACGATCATCACGGCGCCGCCGATCACGACCAGGGCGATGGCGAGGCCCCCGATCACCGGGGTCGCGCCGGAGCTGCCGGTCTCGGCGAGGTCGCCGGCGGAGTCGGTGACGGCGCCGCCGCCGACCGTCGCCGGGCTGGGCTCGCTCAGCGTCTGCACGGACGCGCCGGCCGCGTCGGCCTCGGTCTCCGTCCGGCAGTCGAGGACACCGCGGAACTGCTTCGCGAGGCCGTTCGCTCCCTTGATCGTGAAGTCATAGGCCTGGTCCTCCTGGAGCGGGATGGTCACCGTCCGGGTCTCGCCCGCCTCGATGGCGTAGTCGATCCCCATCAGCTCGAAGGCGAAGGGCTCGTCCCCGGGGTTGGCCACGGTGAGGTCGAGGCCGCCCTCCGCGCAGTTCTTCTCGGCGGACAGTGCGGGTATCGCGCCGGTGGTGGCCCAGGTCGCGGTGGCCGTGGCGGAAACCGTGGACGCGCTGGAGCCCGCGAGGATCTGGGTCTGGCTGCGCGTCTCGGAGGCGAAGGCGCGACCGACCGGCACGGTGGTGGAGGCCTCGACGGCCAGCGCCGCCGAGCCGTCCTCGCTGTCCTCGGGCACCTCGAAGTACAGCTCGCTGCCGTCGCGTGCCGAGGTCACGGCCTTGCCGTCCGCGTCGACGACCTTCACACCGGCCGCGGTGGCGTCCGACGGCGGGGTCACCGTGACGCCGTCGGCGTTGGTGCGCACCTTGACCGGCCCGAGGCGCTCGCCCGCCCGCCCGGAGACCGCCGGCGGGTCGAGGGTCAGCGAGGCCGCCGGCTCCGACAGGTTCCGGGCGCTCTTCTCCAGGTAGTCGGCGAGCTTCTCGGCCTCCGGGTCGAGGGCCGTCACTTCGGCCCCGTCGGAGTACCGCCAGATCGCGACCTGGGTACCGGCCGCCGCGTCCTGCTCGGTGAGCCCCTTGGCGCCCGCCTTGCCGGCGAGGGCGGCGAGGTCGTTCACCTGGGGATACGAGTTCTGCAGGATCCAGTTGATCTTGCCGGCGTTCTTGTTGTGCCCCAGGGAGGTGCCGCTCCAGGGGGTCTCCTGGTACGTGGCGTCCTTCTGCGTGGGGTTCTGGAGGTCGACGCAATAGGTCTGCAGGGTGCCGCCGCCGTCGACGAACATCTCGAACAGACCGGCGGGCAGCTGCTGCTCCTCACCGTCGGCGCGGACCACGGCCGTCCCGTACGTCTTCAGGCCACCTATGGTGGCCGTAGCTCCGCCCGGGCTCTGCACCGTCTCCTCGTCGGCGACGGCCGTGCCCGCGGTGACGATCGCACCCGCGACGACGAGGCCGGTCGCGAGCGACACCGCGGCCAGACGGGCCGCCCCTCTTCTGCACGCGGACCACCCGGACGACACGGTGAACGGCGCCGAGAACGAAGAAACCACAGAATTTCCCTTCGAGCAGGACCCGTTGACGTGGGGGGTTGTGGTCCCACCAGCAGAATCAGAAGCCCCGTGAGCTATGCCCGGCATCCTAGGGACGCGGCGCTCCGCTCTTCCCAGTCGTATGGTCGGACAACCGATCCGAATCGGAATCGTTATCGCCCGCACAGGTCATGGACAGGGCTTATCGACAAATCGATGGCATTTACGTCCGGAGTGTTCGTCACGCACCTGCCGATAAGCCGCAGTTCGACGCGGCCGACACTCGGGAACGCCGCCGGGTACCGGACTCGCACGTCTTGAGGACACGCCACTCACACCCTGCTGTCTCGCCGTCGCGCTCTGACGTCACGTCACTCCGACTGCTTCCGCGTGCCGTTCCGTCGCCGGGTGCAGTTCCGCTTCCGTGTCGAGGCGCCGGCCGGGGGCCGTTGACTCCCAGTTCGGCTCCGGCTGGGGCAGGGACTGTGCCGCCGTCTCCCCCCGGGGAGTCCGCCGGAACGCGGAGGTGCCCCGCGACAGGTCGTGGCCGATCGTGACCGCGTCCACGTCCGCCGAGACCCAGCTCTGCCCGTCCCGTTGCTCGGTGCGCACCTTCAACCGCCCCTGCACCACGACCGGATCGCCCAGCGACACGGACGACGCCACGTTCGCCGCCAGGGTGCGCCGCGCCCACACCGTGAAGAAGTTGGTGTGGCCGTCGGTCCACTCGCTCTTCTCCCGGTCCCAGTACCGCGAGGTCACCGCCAGCCGGAACCGGGCCGAGGAGCCCGTCGACAACTCGCGGCAGACCGGCTGGGTCGCCACGTTCCCCACCACGCACACCATCGTCTCGTTCATCTCGCGAACCCTCCCTCACACCGGCACCGACGCCGGCCGGATACGCGTACGGGCCCGTCCCGTACGACCGCTGTCTGTCGCGGTGACCGCGCCGCCCCCGCCCCGCCGCTCCGTGCGAGGGGACCGTGGCGCTGCGATCGCCGCGAATCCAGACTGCCGTCGCGGGGACGAGCCCGCTGAGCGCTGTGCATTACCCGCGAGTTGTGGAGAACTCCGCCACCCGAGCGGGTGAAGGGGCAGGGCCCACCGGGTGGACCAGGCATACGACCCGACCGGGTGAACGAGGCAGAGGCCGGCGAGGAATCACCCCACCTGTGCCGCCCCCAGCACCCGTCCGTACTGCTCGCGCACCTCCCGGTAGCGCAGCAACTCGGCGGCCACCGGGTCCAGCACCCGCGCCCGGCCGCACCCGGCGGCCGCCTCCCACAGCCGCCGCTCGGCTTCGAGACCGTAGCGCCGGGCCGGCCCCCGTGCCGCCAGCCTGCATCCCCACTCCACGACCGGACCTCCGACGATGCCGATCACCATCAGCAGCACCGGCACCCCCAGGTTCGGGGACATGACACCGATGATCTGCCCCAACAGCCACAGCCCGCCCAGGACCTGAAGCACGGTCATGGACGCCTGGGCCAGCACCGCGGCGGGCCACCAGCCCGGCCGCTGGGGCCGTCCGGTGGGTGCTCCGACCCGGGCCGCCAGCTCGTCCAGCGCCTCGGGCAGCCCCAGCGCCCCGCGCGCCGCCGCTTCACGCACCGCCTGCGCCCACGGCGCCGGCAACCCCGCCGCGGCACGGTCGGACAGGACCCGTACGGCCTGTTCGACGCGCTGCCGCGCGGTGGGCTCCTCGTCCACGGGCATCCTCAGGGAGTGACGCCCGGTCGGGAGGTCGCTCCGCCCCTCGTACCAGCGCCACAGCCGGAGCCAGGGCGTGCCGCACGCGCGGTTGGCGTTGCGCAGCCAGGCCCGTTCGGCGGCCTCGCCCGCAGCGGTGGCGCCCACCGCGTCGGCGAGCCGCGCGGCGAACTCGTTCCGCGCCCGCTCACTGAGCCCCGTGCGCCGCCCGGTCGCGTAGACCGGCCACAGCCGCGCGGCGGCCGCGTCCAGATCGGCCTGGACCCGGCGGCCCGGTGCTCCCCGCTCGGCCACGAACTGTCCGAGCGCCTCCCGCAGTTCCGCCACCCCATCGCCGGTGAGCGCGGACAGGGCGAGCACGGCCGCGCCGGGTTCGCCGTGTTCCCCGAGCGCGATCCCGTCCTCGTCGAGCAGCCGCCGTAGATCGTCGAGCACTTGGTGCGCGGCCTCACCGGGCAGCCGGTCCACCTGGTTGAGCACCACGAACATGACCTCGGCGTGGCCCGCGAGAGGCCGCAGATACCGCTCGTGGAGCACGGCGTCGGCGTACTTCTCCGGGTCGACGACCCAGATGACCGCGTCGACGAGCCCCAGGATCCGGTCCACCTGCTGCCGGTGCTGCACCGCCGCCGAGTCGTGGTCGGGGAGGTCCACCAGGACGAGACCGGCCAGCTGCGCCTCCGCCTCCGCGCTCTGCAACGGCCGCCGTCGCAGCCGTCCCGGAATGCCGAGCCGGTCGATCAGGGTGGCGGCGCCGTCGCTCCAACTGCACGCGATGGGCGCCGCCGTGGTGGGCCTGCGGACGCCCGTCTCCGAGATCGCCACGCCGGCGAGCGCGTTGAACAGCGTCGACTTGCCACTGCCGGTGGCACCCGCGATGGCGACGACCGTGTGCTGCCCCGAGAGCTTGCGCCGCGCCGCCGCCTCGTCCAGCACCCGACCCGCCTCCGCGAGGGTCCTGCTGTCCAGCCGTGTCCGTGACAGCCCGACCAGCTCCCGCAACGCGTCCAGCCGGGACCGCAGGGCGGTGTCGTACGCCAACGGGCTGACCGACTGCGAACCGGCGGGCCTCGTCTCCATCATCGACACCGGCGCGGCCTCTTCGGAGCCGCTCGTCTCGGACACCCGCCGCGCGATGAGCCCATCGTCCCAGGACTCCTCGGCCTCCCCACGACCAGCGGACTCCGCACCACGAGCGGTGTCCGAACGGCCGGGGTCGCTACGCCCGACGCGGTCCGTA
This sequence comes from Streptomyces sp. MA5143a, assembly GCF_900290235.1. Lineage (GTDB taxonomy): Bacteria > Actinomycetota > Actinomycetes > Streptomycetales > Streptomycetaceae > Streptomyces. The sequence continues at coordinate 107,009 of NZ_OLMK01000036.1, read as the reverse complement.
CGGCCGGGATGATCGGTGCGCCCGGGCTCGGTACGGCCGAGGCGCCCCGTACGACCAGTGCGATCCGTACGGCTGACGCGATCGCTACGACCGGCGCGGTCGGTACGGCCGACGCGATCCGTACCGCCGGCGCGATCCGTACGGGCCGCTGACTCGGCGGAGGCGATGCGCCGCGAGTCGGCCCTGTCGGGCTCGTCGTCGCCCTTCACGCGCCCGTCATCGCCCCTCACGCGCGCGTCATCACCCTTCACGCGCGCGTGGGCACCCTTTTCGCGCCCTTCCCGGCCATCCGTGTCTTCCGGGGCTTGCTTGTCCTCCCAGCTTCGCCTGCTCTCCCGTGCCACCCGACTCCACCAACTCCCCCGCCGCTCCCGCTTGGCGGGCTTCTCCGCAGCCTGACCGTCCTGTTCGTTCTGATCCTTCCGACCCTCGTGGCTGGCCAGGTTCTCCGGGCTCTCCGGGCTCTCCGAACCCTCCGGGGCTTCCGGGGCTTCCGGGGCTTCCGGGCCCCCCGAGACCTCCAGGGTCGCCGAGTCGCCCGCGGCCTCACGGCCCTCAGCAGTGCCGTCAGCCCCGTCAACACCTGGAGCCTCGCTCATCCCTTGACCATCACTGGACTCATGAGCCGTTTCGGACTCCGCAGCCTCTCCAGACTCAACAGCCTCCGACTCGGCCGGCTCACCAAGCTCACCCGGCTCCCCCGAACCGTCGCTCTCTGGACCCGCCAAGTGCCTCTCGCCCCCAGACTGGTTCTCGCCCTTGGGGCGCTCCCGCTCGAAGACGTCGTCCCCAGGGAGGCCACTCGTCGGATCGTCGGCCTCGTCGGGGACGCCGTCCCCGGTGTGGTCCGCGTGGTCAGTGACGGCGGTCACGGCGGTCACCTCTCCTTCTGCAGTACGGACAGCGCGGCGATGAGTTCGGCCTGCGGCTCGGGGTGGACATCGAGGGCGTCGAGCGGAGCGAGACGGCGGTCACGCTCGGTGTCGAGCGCCCGTTCGAGGTACTCGGTGAGCAGCCGCCCGCCGCGGTCCCGCAGCCGGAGCGCGCCGTGCGCCCCGATCCGCTCGGCGAGCCCTTCACCGGCCGCCCTTGCGCGGCGGCCGCCCAGCAGGGCCGTGGCGACGAGGGCGGCGACGGCCTCGGGGTCGGACGCGACGCCCCGGTCGAGGTCGCGCACCTCCTCCTCGGCGTACTCCTCCAGGACGCGCCGCCAGCGCCGTACGGCAATCCCGATGCGGTGCTCGGTGTTCCCGGAGGTCGACAGACGGTCCATCAACCCGGCGGCGACGGCGGCCGGTTCGCGCCGCCACGCCTCGCGGATGCGCTCGTCGGCGGCGGTGACGGCGCACATCAGCAACGTGCCGAGGCTCTCCACGAGCGCGTCGAGCAGTTCACCGGCGGTGCAGTCGAGCGGATAGCTGCGCCACCGCTTCAGGGCGTCGCCCGCCAGCACGGCGCCGGCCTGCAACCGCCCCTTCACGCGCGCGTGCTCGCCGTCGTACGCCATGTCGACGGCCGAGGTGAGCCGGAGCGCGGCGGAGTACTGCTGGGCGGCGGCGCTGGCCAGCTCGGGCATCCGGGTCCGCAGCGAGTCGAGTACGCCGTGGGCGGTGCGGGCCATGGCCTGCTGCCGCGCGGCCGGGTCGGTCGCCTGCTGGGTGAGCCAGGTCAGCAGCGGTGCGACGGCGGTGGCGGGGAGCAGCCCGCCGCCCCAGGCGGACTCGGGGAGCTCCGGAACGGTGAACCGGGGTACGTCGCCGAGCCCCGCCTTGGTCAGCAGGGCCGCGTACTGGCGGGAGACCTCGGACACGACCTGGTGGGGAACCCGGTCGAGCACCGTGATCAGGGTGGCCCGGTGCTCCTTGGCGGTGCGCAGCAGGTGCCAGGGCACGGCGTCGGCGTACCGCGCGGCCGTGGTCACCATCACCCAGATGTCCGCGGCGCAGATGAGTTCCGCGGCGAGTACGCGGTTCTCGGCCACCAGGGAGTCGATGTCCGGGGCGTCGAGCAGGGCGAGGCCGCGCGGGAGGCTCTCGGCGGTCTCGATGCGCAGGACGCGCTCGCCGTCCCGGTCCGGGGGAAACGAGTCGTCGCCCAGGGCCTGGCCCAGTTCCTGCTGCGGCAGCCACGCGCGCGTGAGGTTGGGCAGGACGCGCATGCCGCTGAACCAGTGGTGGTCCTCGGGATGACACACCAGGACGGGCGTCCGGGTGGTCGGCCGCAGGACACCGGCCTGGCTGACCTTCCGTCCGACCAGGGAGTTGACGAGGGTGGACTTACCGGCTCCGGTCGAGCCCCCGACAACGGCGAGCAATGGCGCTTCGGGTTGCCGCAAGCGGGGCACCAAGTAGTCGTCGAGTTGCGCGAGTAGTTCGTCGCGGTTGGCACGCGCGCGCGGGGCCCCTGCCAGGGGCAGCGGAAAGCGCGCGGCGGCGACACGGTCGCGCAAGGTGGAGAGCGCGTCGAGCAGCTGAGGCCGTACGTCCAAGGTCACCACATGCGAAGAATGCCCAATTTTGTGGACTTTCTGAAGCATATAAGTACGTCTGCGCGCCGATAGGACACACGGGATGGAGGGGACGAGAGGGGCGCAGGCATAACGAGTGCACAACACCCGAGGCCCGAGGCGCCAAAAGAGGTGCACGATTCGTACCTGCCTGCGATTATCAGGACCGCTTCACCGAACCTCCACATTGAGCCACGGAGGCGAAGCAACAGGGACAAGGACCCGGGAGCTCTATCCTTGTCCCCGGCAACGTCACGGATCAGCCCACACCCGGGCACCACGACAGAGGCCACCACACCCGGCCCCCGTAGCTCAGTGGATAGAGCAGGCGCCTTCTAAGCGCTTGGCCGCAGGTTCGAGTCCTGCCGGGGGCGCCCACACCCCGCCCTCCTCCGGGAGGGCTTTTTTGCTGGTCAGACGCCATACCGAGACCCGACGGAAAGCCCCGGAGCCCCCTCCGTGGCCGAGGGTGGGATTCCGGGGCCGTACGGCTGTCAACGGGATTCCGCGGGTCGCCGTGTCGAATACGTGTCGAAGTTCTCGGCGCCGCTCAGGACGGTTTCCGGCGGGTGCCGTGTGAATCAGCGCACTGATCTTCGACAGGTTCCGGCAGGTCTCCAGCGGCTTCGAGCCGCCGTTTCAGGTCAGGCAGCTGCCCGTCGACGCACCGGGCGTGGGTGGCCGGCAGCACGGGCACAGGCGATGTGCTCCGGATGATGCGTGACCGCGTCGAGGAGTGTCTGGACCATGTCAGGTCAGGAGGTATGCCTCCAGGATCGTCACCGCGTAGGTGTTGCCGGTGGTGTCGGTCAGGGTGGATGTGAGGGAGACCGAGCGGGCGTCTTCCGGGTGGGTCAGGGTGAGGGTCCTCTTGCCGTGGGTGGTGGTCACCGGGGCGGGGGACCAGGTCTTGCCGGCGTCGTAGGAGACCTTCACCGTCAGGGATTTCAGGTCAGTGGCCGCCGGGCCCTGGAGGGAGAGGGGGATCGTGGTGCGGCGGCCTGCGAGGGCCGTACCGGTCGGGGTCAGTTTCGGGTGGAAGCGGACCGTGGAGAGGGGCAGGGAGCCGGAGTCGGACGGGCTGGACGTGAAGGTCCAGGCCGCTGCCAGGCGGCTCGTGGTCGTGGCCACGCCTGGCGGGCGGGTCAGGTTCGTTCGGATCGTGTAGCGGGCCGGGACGGACGGGAGCTTCTCCACGGTCTGGCAGAGGTCGCCGTCGTTGTCGAGCAGGGTGTTGCCGTCCGCGGTCACCGTGGTGTGGCGTTTCGCTGTGGAGGAGGCGGGGTGTCCGCTCCCGTCGGCGAGGTCGGGGACGCACAGGTCGAGGGTGTCGCCGTCGCGCCGCGCGCCGTACGGGCCGCCGGTGATCGGGCTGAAGACGCCGACGTTGTACGTCGCCGCGTAGGTCCGGCCCGCGTGGTACGACCTCGCGCTCTCCGTGCCGTAGAAGACGTCGTCGTCCCCGGAGGCGTTTCGCTGGCCCAGGTTGGCCGTCCACTTGAAGCCCTTGGGCGTGGTGACGTAGATCTTCGCGGTCGTCGGCAGCGGGAAGGGGTCGCTCACCGTGCCCAGCGACAGGGTGGGGCTGCTCCACAGGACGTTGACGATGCCCTTGCGGTGGGCGACGGACGAGCCGAAGTTGCGCTTCAGCAGGGCCAGTTCGTTCATGCGCGTGGTGTGCCGGTAGCCGGTGGGGAAGCGGTCGGGCAGGTTGTGGAGCAGGTGGTAGGTGGTGCTGCCCTTCTGCCACAGGCCGCCGAGCTGCGTGCTGAGCCTCCCGGCCGGGGCGGTCGGACCCAGGGTCGCGGTGCGCAGGTTCTTGAACGTTCCCCAGAACAGGGTGCTGTTGTGCGGTTCGCTTCCGGTGCCCACGGTGCCCACGGTGCCCACGGTGTCCCCGGTGCCCACGGCGAGGTTGAGCTGGCCGTCGGACATCTTCGCGCCCTGCGGCGCGGTGATCCCGACCGGCTTCGCCTTGCGCGCGTCGAAGACGACCGTGGTGTCCCCGGTCAGCGAGAGCCGCGGCCGGACCAGCGCGGAGGTGCCCCCGGGGTCGTCCATCACGGTGTCCACGACGTAGTCGCCGCGCGGGACCCGCACCCGGTACACGCCCTTGGAGGTCTGCTCGGAGTCCTTGAGGTTCGTGGTCCAGTACGTGCCCGAGTACCCGAGGATCTCGGTCAGCGGAGCGCTCACGGGCCGGCCGCCGCGGTCGAGGAACTTCAGGGTGAGGTCGTACGACTCGGCCTCGCGTACGACGCCGAAGGCGGTCCGTACGGCAGCGGGTTCGGCGCCGTTGCGCGCGGTGGCGACCAGCGTGCCCGAGTAGGCGCCGTCCGCCGCCTCGACGCGGGTGTCCGCGGTGAGGTCGACGCCGGCGGTGCCGCCCGCCGGGACGGTGAGCCGTGTGGTGCTCAGCGTGAACATGCCTTCGGGGGCCGTGCTGCCTCCGGGGCCGGTCGCGGTGGCCGTCAGGTCGAGGGTGACGGGGTGGTCGCCGTCGTTGCGGTAGGTGATGTGCCGGGTGACCGGCCGGTCGTCGGTGTGGGGCCACAGCTGCTTGCCGAAGGACACGGAGGTCTGTTCGCTCGCCACCGTCCCCTCCAGTGCCCGGGACACATCGAGCCGACCCGTCCCCTGCTGGTAGCCGGTCGCGCCGGTGGTCGGGGTGGTGGACGCGGTGAGCGCCTGCTTGATCCGTGCGCCGGTCCAGTCGGGGTGCCGCTGGGCGAGGATCGCGGCCGCCCCCGCGGCATGCGGCGTCGCCATCGACGTACCGGACATGGAGACATAGCCGTCGGCCGCCGGGTCGCCCAGGTAGCCGTGCGCCGCCTTCGCCGAGACGATGTCGACGCCGGGAGCCGTGAGGTCCGGTTTCAGCGTGCTGTCGGCGGTCGGGCCGGTGCTGGAGAAGTCGGCGAGCCGGTCCTCGCCGTCGACGGCGCCCACGGTGAGCGCCGACTCCGCGGCCCCCGGGGAGTCGACGGTTCCCGCGTCGGGGCCCTCGTTGCCGGCCGCGGCGACGGTGAGCATGCCGGTGCTCTTCGAGAGGGCGTTCACCGCCGCCTCGACCGGGTCCTCCCCCGGGGTGTCGACCTGGCCCAGGCTGAGGTTGGCCACCTTGGCGCCCTGCCCGGCGGCCCACTCCAGGCCGGCGATGACGCTGGAGTCGCTGCCCTCGCCGCTGTCGTCCAGCACCTTGGCGTTGAGGATCCCGGCACCGGGCGCGACGCCCTTGTACCGGCCGTCGGACCGTGCGCCCGAGCCCGCCAGCGTCGCGGCCACATGGGTGCCGTGGCCGGCCATGTCGTCGGTGCTGCCGGTGGCGGTGAAGTTCTTCGAGACCTGCACCGCCGAGGCGAGGTCAGGGTGTGTGGTGTCGACGCCGGTGTCCAGGACGGCGATCTTGACGCCCTTGCCGTCGTATCCGGCCGCCCAGGCGGCCGGGGCGCCGATCTGCGCGACGCCGCCGCCCGCCTCCCCGGCCTTCGCGCCGTCTTCGTCCGCCGGCGCCTTGAACCGGCCGTCCAGCCAGACCCGCGCCACTCCCTTCCCGGCGGTGAGGGCCTGCCACATGTCGTCGGCCCCGGCCTTGGGCACGGTGATCGCGGCGCCCGCCACGCTGGGCAGCTCCCGGCGCACGGTGGCGTCCGCGTCCGCGACCAGCGACTTCTGCGTACTCCTGCGCTGGGCGGACTTGCCCTCGTACGACACGATCAGCGGGAGCGTGCCGCGCCGGGTGTCGTCGTAGCCGGCGCGTATCAGGCCACTGACATCGAACAGCCTCATGTCCAGGACGCCTTGGCCGATCAGGGCGGCGGCATCGGCGGGAACGACGTACTGATCGCCCCCGACGCCGCGCACGGACACCGGGACGTGCTCACGGCCCGGTGCCCGCCGTACGCCCGTCACCCGGCCCCGGGCGTCCAGCCGGACCCGGTCGCCGGTGAGGAGGGTGACGTACCGGCCGGCCGCGGAGGCGGAGCCGGCGGTCCGCGCGCCGAGGGCGGAGCCGCCGGGCGCCGCGACCGTGACGGTGTCCTCCGCCCGTACGCCGAGGCCGGAGCCCGTGGCCGCCACCGAGACGCCCGTCATCAGCCCCGCCACCAGCAAGGCGGCCAGCGAGGCGCTTGTGGTTCTGTCGCGCATTCAGCTCACCTGCCCGGGGACCTGCTTGGCCGCGTCGACGACCGCGCGCTCGGTGATCGCGCTGGTGTGCGCGACGGTACCGACCTTGAGGGGACTGTCAGCCGTGGCCTTGACCACCACGACGCGCTCGCCGAGGAACCGCAGCGTCTTCTTGTCGAAGATCCACTCGGTGCGCTCGCCATCTACGGGGTTCTCCCGCGCGATCGCGATCCCGTGCCTGCCCGCGGCGTCGACCGCGTCATTCACCGCGACGACGCCGGGGATCTTGGCCGCGGCCTTGTAGAGGGCGGCGCCGACCTCGGCGGGCGGGTAGCTCTCGAACAGCAGATCGCCGATCGCGACGAAGGCCGCCTGGTCGCGGGGGACTTCGGGGTCCCGGACGGCGTCCGACTCGCGGTAGATCTGCTGGAGCAGCGTGTCGGGGTCGGTCGGCAGCTCGGCCAGGGCGTTGTAGGCAGCGCTGTCCGGGGTGTCGCTCTGCAGGGTGATGCCCTTGTCGCTGGTCTCACCGGCCTCGATCAGCCAGCCGTCCCTGCCGTCGAGGGATTTCCAGACCTGGCGGGAGTGCAGCTCGGTGCTGACCGCCTCGCTCTTGTTGTCGCCGTCGACCGCGATGTAGGTGTCGGCCACCTTCGAGGCGATGTAGATGTACTGGCCCTTGCGCGGGGTGGGCTCGGAGGTGTCGGCGGCGGCCAGGGAGATGCGTTCGAGGAGCTGGGGGGCGCCCTTGGCGTCGGCGACGCCAATCCTGGTGGTCAGGGCGGGGCCGGTGGCCAGGGCGGTCGTGCCGCCGTGGCCACCGGCCCCGCCGCCGGTGAGAGCGAGGCCGCCCGCGACCGCGCCGGCCAGGGCGAAGGCCGCGGCGGGCAGGAGGATCGTACGGCGCAGGAACGGGTTGGAGCGCTGCACGGGCGCGACCGGAGAGGTGGCGGACGTACGGGAGGGGGTGCGGAGGTCTTCGTGGATCCGGGCCATCATCTGCTCCTTGTGGAACTGGTGGCGGCCCGCCGGCAGATCCCGCTCGGCGGAGGGCAGCAGACTCTGCGTCTCCGTCCACTCGGCCGGGTGGGGCCGGTGGGAGGGGCTGGCGTTCATCGGTTTCCTTCCTGTGCGGACCGGACCGCGTATCCGCGATCACCTGTTATCTGCCGGTTCGTGCGGGTGGGTTCCCTTTTTTCTCCGAGCAGTTGCGCGTCGGCGAGCTTGCGCAGCTTGGCGCGGGCGCGGGAGAGGCGGGAGCGGACGGTGCCGACCGGGATACCCAGGGCGCGGGCCGCCTCGGCGTACTCCAGCCCCTCCCACAGGCACAGCGTCAGGACCTCACGCTCGGGGCGCTTGAGCAGGCTGAGGGCGGCGAGCGTGGCGTTGATACGGCGACGGTCGTCCAGGCGTCCGGCGGTCTCCTCGGCGTGGTCCTCGACCCGTTCCTCGGCGGCGTGCGCGGCGGCCGCGGCGCTCGCCGCGTTGCGGTAGCGGCGGTTGCTGCGGTGGTGGGAGCGGGCGACGTTGGTGGCGATGCCCAGCAGCCACGGCCGCAGCGAGCCGCCTTCGGCCTCGACCGACGCCCGGCGCCGCCACGCCTCCATGAAGGTCGTCGACATCACGTCCTCGGCCAGCGACCAGTCGGCGGTCAGCCGGAAGGCGTGGTTGTACACCGCGCGGGCGCACGCGTCGAAGAGTTCCGCGAAGGCGTCCGGATCTCCGTTTCGCACCCGGGTTCGCATATCTGTGGTCACGTCTTGAGCTGACGTACGGTGCGGGCGGGTTCCGGTGAGACACGTCACAGCCGTCGTACAGGTCACCGGGGCGGTGACCGCACGAGGACTCGGTGGACAGGGCAGCCGCTCAGCCGTGCACCGCTCAGGCCGCGAGACTCGAGAACAAGGGGGGCCGATCTGATGCGGGACACGGTCCGGGGGGGTGCGCAGGCTGGTCGAATAGCTGTTGGAGGTGTCGAGGCCGAACGCGGGCGCGGAACAGGCGGATCCGGCAACGCCCACCGGCACGGGCGGTCACCGGTCTCACCGACGGGGCCCGGGCCTCGGGCTGACGATCGCGCCGGTCCAGGCACAAGCCGTCCAGGGGCGCCCGGAACAGATCTCCCTTGCCCGACGATGCTCCGCCCTGTCCCGAGTGCGACAGCCCCTGTTGTCGCGCGGGTGAGGAAGAGCAGGGTGAACCGTGTCCGATTGTCAGGATCGATCAGCGCTGTGCGTACAGGCCGGTCATAGCCCGCGAGGAGGCTCAGCTTGTGCATGTTCATGGGCGTGCCATCGGGAACCTGACGCGCTTCCTCCAAGAGCTCCCTCGCCATGCGCAGCTGAACTGACTCGATGTGTACGGCCACGGCCACCGGCGCGTGCGGCGGATCCAGGCCCTGATCGCGGAGATCGACGCTCGGTAGAGTCGGGGCGGGTCAGGCAATCGATCTCCCGGAGGCACCCGACATGCGACCGCGACTCCGCTGCGCCGTGCTCGACGACTTCCAGACCGTCGCGACCGAGATCGCCGACTGGTCCCCCGTCGCCGAGGACGTCGACGTCGTCAGCTTCGCGGAGCACTTCGCCGACGAGGACTCACTCGCCAAGGCCCTGGCCGACTTCGACATCGTCGTCACCCTGCGCGAACGCGTCCCCTTCCCCGCCTCGCTCCTCGCCCGCCTCCCCCGGCTGAAGCTGCTGATCGCCTCCGGCATGCGCAACTCGGTCATCGACTACACGGCCGCCGAGGCGCACGGCGTGACCGTCTGCGGTACGTCCAGCTCCTCCACCCCGCCCGTCGAGCTGACCTGGGCACTGCTGCTGGGCCTCGCCCGCGGCCTGGTCACCGAGTACAACTCCCTGCGCTCGGGCGGCCCTTGGCAGAGCACCGTCGGCGTCGATCTGCACGGCGCCCGGCTCGGCCTGCTCGGCCTCGGCAAGATCGGCAGCCGGGTGGCCCGGATCGGCCTCGCCTTCGACATGCGGGTGACGGCCTGGAGTCAGAACCTCACCAAGGAGCGCGCGGACGAGGTGGGCGTGGAACTGTCCGCGTCCAAGGAGGAGTTGCTCTCGGACAGCGACTTCGTCTCCGTCCACCTCGCCCTGAGCGACCGCACCCGGGGCCTGCTGGGCGCCCCCGAACTCGCCCTGCTCAAGCCGACCGCCTACCTGATCAACACGTCCCGCGCCGCCCTCGTCGACCAGGACGCACTGCTCGCCGCCCTGCACGAGGGCCGTATCGCCGGAGCAGGCGTCGACGTCTTCGACATCGAGCCGCTCCCCGCCGACCACCCGATGCGCACGGCCCCCCGCCTCCTCGCCACACCGCACCTCGGCTATGTCTCCCGCGACAACTACGCGACCTACTACGGCCAGGCGGTCGAGGACATCCGGGCGTACCTGGCGGGTTCCCCCGTACGACTGCTGGGTTGACGACCGGGAGCGGTGGGTCGAGGGCTGTCGAAGGTCCCGGCACCGGGCGGCCGGGAACCGGTGCCCACCACGGCGTACCGACCGCGCGCTACGCCGCGTTCGCGCTCTCGGGCACCCAGTAGTACCCGAACTCTCCGAAGGTGGCCCAGATCCACCAGGTACCGCCTCAGCGTCACATGGTCCACCGGCGCGTCCTCGCACCAGGCGCGCAGCTTCTCGTTGACCTCGCGCTCCGGGTACTCGACGCCCGGCTCGAAGGTGCGCTCCGCGATGTGCCGGATCACGACGAGCTTGCGCTGCCATTGGGCGGGCAGGCGCACCAGACGCCCGTCACGCAGGAAGGTCCGCAGTACGGACTCGGTGCGGTCGTCACCGGAACGGGTGTCCGGCGCGCCGTCCCCGCCCCGCGCGACGAACCGCTCCTCCCTCGCGCGCTCCCTGAACGCCCCGTAGGCGACGCTCAGCCCGGTGGAACCCTCCGAGATCACACCCGAGGCCTGGAGCCGCCGCAGCGCCGCAGCGGTGTCCTTCGGGGCCAGCCCCGCCGCCTCGCCGACCTTGGCAGGGGTGTCCGCGCCGAGAACCACGGCGGCGAACGCACGGGCCCTGCCCTCGTCGGTGAACAGGCGGATCAACGGGTCGGTAGTCATGCGCGGAAGGCTAGCCACCGTGGTCCTGGAGGCGCACCCGATTTCACCGCGGGCGTCGGCCCCTCCATGCGTAGGACAGCCGCGCAGCGGAATCCGCGTGCAAAGCGGGTGATTCCAGGATGAACGCCGTGACCCAACGTCCGTAACCGCGTTGAGGAAACGTCCGGTCGCGTTCGGGTGGCTGGGCCTCATCGATTCAAAGGGAGAACGTGATGTCTCGCATGGTGAAGGTGACCACCGTCGCTCTGGGTACTTCCGTCCTGGTCCTCAGCGGGGCCGGGCTGGCCTCGGCCGACGCGGACGCCCGCGGTGCGGCCATCGGCTCGCCCGGCGTCCTGTCGGGCAATGTCGTCCAGGTGCCCATTCACGTGCCGATCAACCTCTGCGGCAACACCGTGAACATCGTCGGCCTGCTGAACCCCGCCTTCGGTAACACCTGCATCAACGAAGACCACGACAAGAAGCACGACAAGAAGGACGAGAAGAAGGACGACGGCAAGGGCAAGAAGAAGAGCTACGGCCACGGCCACTGACACGTCAGAGCCGCAACGGCCAACGGCTGAGCCCCCGGTGGTGTCCGACCGCCGGGGGCTCAGCCGTACCCGTACGACCGACGCCGCGACCGTCGCCCGGGCCCCGTCCCGCACCGGCCAGGATTGCGCGGAAGGCTCGGGGAGCCGGTCCCCGGGCCTTCCCGAACCCATCGAAGGCGACAACGGCGGTAAGGGTTCCTCCGGGGTGCGACTTCATCTCGGCGCGGTCCCTTCCAAGGGTCGGCGGTCGGGTTCGAAAGCCCGATGTCCGTACCGGACAACGAGGTCCGGCCCGGTTTCCGTCGCTCTCGACGCGGGATACCCCCAACCGACCCATTAGTCGTTCGTACCTCATTCCCGTTCATCGCATCGCGACGACGATCGCTCCTCGGACTCCACTCGGCGCTGAACCCCGCTCGTATCACGCGCGGGGTTCAGCGGTGGGTGTCCGTCAGGGACGGAGCAGCGTCCCGGGCGAGTGGCTCAGTCAGTGAGCAGAACTCGTTCGGGTGCGCTGTCGGTGTCGCCGTCGGTGTCGGTGTCGGCCGTCGCACTGCCGGGGTTCCGCAGGAAGGCGTGGCCGTGGCCGGCGGTGGTGGGGCCCGAGGACCGCTCGACGCGCCCGGAGCCGATCCACCGGTCCGTCGACAGTCCCGTCGTGGGGCGCGCCAGGTTCCACAGCAGGTAGGCCGCGGCGAGCACGGCGGTGGCGATGAGTCCCCAGAGCAGCAGGGAGAGCGTGCCGTGCCAGCGGTGTCGGCGGTCCTGCGGCCGGTTCGCGTTCCTGCCGTAGCGCTTGCGTAGCGTTCGGACGACCAGACTGCCCAGTTGCCACAGGATGAGCAGGATGCCGAGCAGCGGCAGCAGCAGGAAGAGGATCTGCACGTAGGCGGCCACGGTACCCAGCACGGGTGCGTCGCCCTCGCCTGCGTTGGTGACGAGCGTGGTGGCGGTGGTCCATGCCGTGGTCGCCATCTGGGGCAGATGGAACAGGATGACGCCGAGTTGCAGGGCGAGGACGGGCAGGACGACCAGCACCCAGACGGTGACGACGACCTGAGGCCACCGCTTGAGGGCCGCGAGCCGCTCTTCCGGCGGACGCCGCAGGACGGTACGCCGCAGGATGGGCCCGATGTACTTGAACAGGTCCGGGATACCGACCAGGTCGGAGACGATGTAGTAGCCGTCGAAACGGAGGGTCGGCAGCAACTGCTGGAACATTTCCAGGTTGACCAGCAGGATCGCCGCGAGCAGTACCGGGGACGGACGGTACAGATACAGCGTGATCATGCCCAGCACGAACAGGCTGTTGAAGTACACGCCGCCCAGGTCGGTGCGTAGTCGTCCGACGCGGTCAAGTCGATAGGAGCTGGTGACGTCGGTGTAGAAGGCCGGCCACACCAGATACACGCCGCACCCCATGGCCCCTGGGCGCACCTTGCCGTAACGGCAGGCCGCGGCATGTCCGACCTCGTGGAATGCGGCAGAGGCGAGTGTCAGTCCCAGCATGGCGAGAATGCCGCCGGGGTCGGCCATGACCCGGGTCATGGCGAGGCCCGTGTTCGCGGTGGAGAACAGCCAGATCTCCATGGCCAGAAACGTCGAGACGGCCATGAGTACGAGGAAGGGCTGGAACAGCCAGGCGAACATTCCCGCGATGACCCACGTGGCGCCTTCGGAGACCACTGCGGCGCGGTAGCGGAGACCGAGGAACGGGTGTGCCGCCTTGGCGAAGTCGGCCACGGTTCCGTCGCTTCGTGTGGTGATCCCCAGCGGCGCCAGCTTGTTGTCGAGCACGTAGGCCACGTGTTCTGCGGTGAACTCACGGCCTGTGGTCCGGGTGAGTTCCTGCGCCACACAGGCGAGGAGGTGTGCGGTGGACCCGGATTCCGCCGCGCTGTCCTGGTGCCGCTCCACACTCTTGGCGGTCTCGTAGAGCAGGGCGGGCAGATTGATGACCTGCCCGTCGAAGCGGTGCACCAGGTGCGGAGGGTGACGGTATCCGGAACCGGCGAACTCGCCCACCAGTTCCGTTCCCTCGGTGAGCATGGGCACTGCCCCGGCTGGGGCAGGCGGCTCTTTCTCGACCGGTGTGGGTGCTTGCGTACTGATGGCGATCTCCCAAGGGGACACTTTCCCGTCGGGGGTTTCGCGGAGGCCGGTGTGCGTCCCGCACTGCCCGCGACGGGCATTCTCGCGCCGCCGACGAACGGAGTCCCGGTACCGCAAGAAGGCAAGAGCACCGGTACTTCCGTCACGGTGAACGCGGCGGGCTGCAGGGATGTACAGCTTGTGGAGGGGCGGCGGCAGGATCAAAGGACCACGCCGAGAAGCGGTGCCACGGCGCCGTTGGTGTCGGCACCGGGCACCGCATCATGCCCCGGAAGCGGACCTTTGCACTAGATTCAGTGCAAAGTCAACGGCCGGGGGCCAGAGGCCCCCGGGCCGTTGCCGATCAGAACGCGACGGTCGAACCGTGCGAGCAGGTCACGCTGGAGGTCGCCGGGTGACCGCCGATGCCCAGGTTGAGCAGGCCACCGGGGTTGCCGGGCGTCGACTGCGAGACGCACACGTTGTTCGCGATGGCACCGTCGTTGCCGCCGCCGTGGAACGGAACGACGGTGGACAGGACCGCGCGCTCCGGAAGCATCTCGCCGGCCAGGGCGTCCAGCTCTGCAAAGCTAATCTTCGACACGGAATTTCTTCCTCTCGATTTCTCACATGGAACACACTGCTTTTGCAGTGGCCCGCGAACAGAAATTAGACACCCGGACCGGCGGCCACGCTAATCGACACCAGGCCTGTTCACTCGGATGGCCAGAAGTTACGACAAACGAGGGAAGCCGACCTGTAGTCGCCCCATTTCAGAGGCCGGAAACCACTTCAGCTGGTCCAGAAATCCCACCACCGAGTCAGCACCAGCATGCCGATGACTCCCGTGTGTACGACCACGAGGACCCAGGTGAACTCCCTGAGCAATTCCCGCAACGCGCCTGGCGCCGGCAGGAATCGGTGCCGCACGTTGAAGGACGTCACGTACCAGAACATGACGATCGTGGCGGCCCAGGCCAGACAGCACCACAGGCACAGGGCGTTGATCCGGTACAGGGACTGGAACTGCAGCCAGGTACAGAAGCCGACACCGAAGAACATCCCGGCGTTCAGGGTGAGCCAGTACCAGCGTGGAAACTCCGCCCCGGCCCACAGACTCACGCCGACGCAGATGACGACGCCGTACGTCACCAGGCCCAGCATCGGGTTGGGAAACCCGAAGGCCGAAGCCTGGTCGCTCTCCATGACGTTGCCGCAGGAGACGACGGGATTCAGGCTGCACCCAGGTGTGAAGGTGGGGTCCTCCAGCAGCTTGAACTTGTCGATCGTGATGATCCAGGAGGCCAGCAGCCCGGCCGCGCCCGTGATCACCAGCAGCAGGGCGAGCCCACGGTGGGCGCCTTTCCTCCACTGGGAGCGCTCATGGGTACCGGCCGCCCCGCCGGCCCGCGCCGCCGACGCCATCAGGAGCGCCGGTCACGGGTCGGGAGGACATCGACCAATGCGGCAAGGCCAACGGTGCGAAAAGGGCGCATTACGGCGCTCATCGAGTTCACGGCGGCAGCTTAATCGGCGCGTTCGGGTACAACTCGCGGACAGCATTGAGGGCCGACTCAACCCCATGACGTGAGTCGGCCCTGAAAGCCCGCGCGGGCGATTCGTCCGGGCGGGATCATTTCCCCGTGCTCGGATGCAAGGAGAGCGGGTCACGCCACCGCTTCCCGTGAGCCGATCAGCGCTGGAGGGGCAGACCGCCCAGCAGCTTGGTGGGGCCGCCCTTCGCATTGAGGGCGTTCGTCGTGTCCTTCACCGCGTTGAGTACGGAGCCCTTGTTCTCCGTGTCGAGCGCGTTCGACTGGTTCCGCATCGGGACGACGTCGATCGAGCTCTTGCTGATGCTGTTCATGGCGCCGGCGAGACTGGCGGGCGTGAGGTCCGTGCTCTGGGCGTGTGCGGGAACGGCCGCGCCGGCGATGGCGAGGGAACCGGCGACGACAGCAGCGGCCTTCAGCGGATTCATTGTAGGCATGTCCTTTCGGCGACTCATGTGATCGGGGGCAATTCACGACAGGCGAGGAATGACCGAGCATCCGCCTGCCCTCTGCCCAACGAGCCCCGGTCGCCGCAGAAACCGCGTGAGCGTGGGGGATTGCACAACTCACCCGAACGAATGGTGCGTCACATTCTCCTATGAGATCGGTGCCGGTGAATCGATGAGCGCGTGAAAAGCCGTCGGGCCGACCGTGAAGGGGTCCTGCTCGATCGGAGCCGGAAGCCCGGGAAGGTCGACCCGACGGCGGCGCCTGCTTCGCCTCAGGCGCCGCTCCTCGCGGGAGAGGGATGACTCTCCACGGTCGTCAGGAGGGTCGTGGGGCACCGGCCGACGGCTGCAGCGGGGCCAGACCGGGCAGGCTCGCCTTCGGTAGGCCGCCGCCGACCAGACCGGCGGTCACCACGTTGACCGTCCCGGTCAGCACGCCTCGGACCGCGGGCGTCACCTGGGCACGATCACCAGAGGTAGCGGCTCTGAGCAGGGCGTTCACCTTCTCCTGAAGGTCGGCCACCGCGGCGCGCTCGAGGTCGATCGGGTTCCGGTCGTGCGCGACGCTTCCGCCGGGCAGGGACAGCGCGGGCGAGGTCCAGAGCCGCGGCACCGTCGTTCCCCCCGGCCCGGTCACCGGGGCCGGGACGATGGGCTTCGCGGGCTTCGCGGGCTTGGCGGGCTTGGCGGGCCTGACGGGCTTGGTCGAGTTGCCGGGTTTCGTGGGCTTGACGGGTTCGGAGGCACCAGGCGCGGTCGGCTTGGCGGGCGGGGCCGGCGGAGCCCCGGGAGCGAGTTCGGCAAGGGCCTTCTTGACGTCGCCGCCCAGCCGGGCCGCCTGCGTGGCGGACAGCTGACCGTCGTCCTGCCGGAGGACGGAAGTGAGCAGCGCGGTGACCGGCTTCAGCGCGCGGGTGAGGTCGTCCAGCGACTCGACTTGCGTCATCAGCGCATCCGCGGCGGGGACGGGGGCCGTCACCCGGGTGCGGTCATGACTCGAGTCGCGGTCGCTCGCCGAGGCGGCGGGAGCGGTGATGCCCAGCACCAGTGCGGCGCAGAGGGACGACGACGCGAGGCGCCGAACGGATGGAGCACGCATGGGTGTTTCCCTTCGATCGGTGAGGCAGCTTCTGCTCTCACCGTTCAATCGCCCATCACCATGCGCAACTAATACATAGCCGAAAGTAGTCAGTCACCCCTCGGTACGGCCACGCGAACCGGCCGCCCTCCCACTCGGGGAGGACGGCCGGGAGCCGGGGCTGCGTCAGCGGTTGATGCAGGTGTTGCCGAACGCCGGGTTCAGTACACCGACGAGGATGTTGACGCTGTTGCCGCAGATGTTGATCGGGATGTGGATCGGGACCTCGATGGCGTTGCCCGACAGCACACCCGGGGAGTGGGCGGCGACACCCTTCGCGCCGCTGTCGGCAGCGGCGATGCCGGCGGTTCCCACCACGGCGGTGGCGGCAACGGAGGTCAGGGCCAGGCCCTTCGCGATACGCGACATGGGGAAGTGCTCCTTGGTAGTGACGCGGTACATCCGGGCGGTGCGCCCGACGTCCGATCAACGCGTGGCCCGCACCGGAGTTGTGCCGCCGAAAGGGTGATCCGTTAAGTCCAAGGTTTTGTTATTTCGACACGCATGTCTGGTTTCACCGGTACGTGTGGTTTGACCGATACGGTGACGGTTCTCCGCGGCTGATGCCGCTGTGCACCGGTCGGGGCGCACCTCGGCCGCCAAGCATCCCGAAAGGGCACCGCCGGTCATGCGCCATAACCCGGGTCTTCTGCTGCGCCGCGTCATCGTGTGCTGCTGCGCCCTCGCTCCGCTCCTGACACCCGGCGCCCCCGCGACGGCCACGTCCACCGCGCCGTCGACCGAGGCGGCGAGCCTGCCGTTTCAGCAGCGCTACCACGTGGTGCGGCACGGTGGCATCGTCCGCGCCGCCAACTCGTCCATCACCTGCCGTACGGCCCCCTTGAGCGCGGACGCTTCCTCGTGCCTGGCCGCACGCGAGGGCAGAGCGGCGGCGAACGGCGACTTCGACATGTTCTACATCGATGTCGACAGCGACCCCAACACCTACAACTCCAGCCGCGGCGAGGTCCGTCTGCCCAGGGGGGCGCGGGTGACGTACGCCCGTCTGTACTGGGGCGGCAACCTGCGTGTGGGGGAACAGAAGCCGCCGAGGAGCAACAAGCGGGTCCTGATCGCGGAGCCCGGCGGCGCGTACAAGGAAGTGCTCGCGGACACGGTGGTGGGGCACCGCGTGGCGCGGGGCGCGGACGCGTACCAGGCTTCCGCGGATGTCACGAAGCTGGTGCGTTCCAGCGGTCCCGGCCTCTACACCGTGGCGCAGGTCAATGTGGCCATGGGCCGCTCGGCGGCCGGCGCCTGGGGCGGTTGGACGCTGGTGGTGGCCTACGAGAACGAGTCGGAGCCACTGCGGCATCTGGAGGTGTGGGACGGTTTCACCACACTCGCGCCCGAGCAGGACCAGGTGGTCAGGCTGCCTCGCATGACGTTCCCGGCGGGCGCGGACGGGTGGGTCGGCCTGGTCGCCTACAACGGTGACCGCGGGACGGGCGGCGACGCGCTCGACCTTTCCGTCGATGACGGGCAGCCGATCCCGTTGGGTGACGCGGCCAACCCCCCGGACGACGTCCTCAACTCGACGATCAGCGAACCCGGCCCCCTCAGCCCCGACCGTTCTCCCGCCCATGCGAACACCCTCGGTTACGACTCCGACGTCCTCGATATGAGCGAGCAGGTCCGGCACGGCGGTGACCGGCTCGTGTTCCGGATGTCCTCGCAGCAGGACGCCGCCTGGGTGGGAGTGCTCTTCGTCGCCCTGGACGCCACACCATGACGGCCACCGACCCGGGCCGTGCTCATGCCCAAGGAACCCCCATGCATCCGTCCCCGCCGGGCCGTCCGTCGCGCATCCTGCACATCACCCAGCCCGTGGAAGGTGGGGTGGCCCGAGTCGTGACGGACCTGTCGCGGGTGCAACTCGCCGACGGGCTCCATGTCACCGTCGCCTGCCCCGGCGGTGGTCTCGCACCCGCCGTCCAGGCACTCGGCGCGCACGTACGGCACTGGCACGCCACACGTGCGCCCGGGCCCACCCTTCTCCACGAGGTACGACGTCTGCGTCGTGTGCTCGCCGACGTGAAACCGGACCTGGTCCACGCGCACAGCGCCAAGGCCGGACTGGCCGCCCGGCTCGCCGTACGCGGGCGGATCCCGACCGTGTTCCAGCCTCACGCCTGGTCGTTCGAGGCGGTCGGCGGGGTCGCGGCCGCACTCGCGATGAAGTGGGAGCGCTGGGGCGCTCGTTGGGCCGACCACGTGGTCTGTGTGAGCGAGGCCGAGCGGATCACCGGGGAGCAGGCGGGAGTGCGGGCCCGGTGGCGGGTGATCGCCAACGGGGTGGACCCGGAGCGGTTCCGCCCCGGGTCCATCGGCGCCGTACGCGCCGGGATCCCGCTGCTCGCCGGTCTCGGTGGCCACGACGCGCCGCTGGTCGTCTGTGTGGGGCGGCTGTGCCGGCAGAAGGGGCAGGACATCCTGCTGGCGGCGTGGAGCGCGGTGGTCCGGCAGGTGCCGGGGGCCCGGCTCGTGCTGGTCGGTGACGGGCCGGAGGCACACCGGCTGCGAGGGCTCGCGCCCGAAGGGGTGCTGTTCGCCGGCGCCACCGCCGATGCCGTGCCCTGGTACCAGGCCGCCGACCTCGTCGTCCTGCCGTCCCGCTGGGAGGGCATGGCGCTGGCGCCGCTGGAGGCCATGGCCTGCGGCAGGCCGGTCGTGGTCACGGATGTGGACGGCGCCCGCGAGAGCCTGCCCCCGGGCCAGGGGCCCGTGCCTCCCGAGGATCCGGCGGCGCTCGCCCGCACGATCGCCGGCTTGCTGCGCGACCCGGCACGGCGCGAGTCACTCGGCCGTCAGGGACGCCACCACGTCCTGACGGCCCACGACGTGCGGCACACGGCCGAAGCCGTGACGAACGTGTACCGCGAACTGCTGGCCGACAGCAGCGGGGAAGAGGGCGGAGGTGCCTGTCACGGCGCCCCCGCACCGGGCTCCGAGTCCGTCGGGCAGGCCCCGTACGGGAAATCCACCGAGTACAGGAAGTCAATCCTCACGTGACTGCGGAAAGCACCGTCCCCTCCCCTGGCGGAGAGCCACCGGAGTACGGGTTCTCGAGCGTCTCGGTCATCACTCCACGCGGAGCCGGCAGCGGCTTCGGTCTCCCGCCACGACGTCCCGCCATACGGCAACGTCTCTCCCGGCTCGCACTGGTCGCGGTGGACGCGGGCGCGGCACTCGTCTCCGCACGCCTGCTCGTCGACACGCGGACGCCGGGGCATCCCCTGCTGGTCGCCGGAGTGCTGCTGGCCGTGGTGTGCCTCAACACGCGGGCCCGGCTCTACCGACCGCCCGCCGTACCCGCCCTGCTCGACGAGTTGCCCGCCGTCTGCGCACGGGTCGTCGTCTGCTGGAGCGTACTGGCGGCGGCGGTGGCGGCCTCCTCCCCCGGCCACTCCCTCTCCCTCGGCGCCATGGCCCTCGGCTGTGCCCTTCAGTCCGCCCTGAGCTGCGCGGGCCGGAGCACGGTTCACTGGCAGCGGCGCCGGACGCTCGCCCGCAGGCCCGGTGCGGCCCTGGTCGTCGGGCCGACGGCGACCGCGCAGCGCGTGGCCGCCGCGTTCCTCCGACGCCCGGGGTGCGGTCTGCGGCCCGTGGGAGTGGTCGCGGACCAGGCGGCCGGGGGCGATGGCCTGCCGGTGCTCACCACGGACGAGGAGGTGCGACGGGCCGTCGTCCAGAACGGCGTGCAGACCGTCCTCGTCGTGGGGCCGCGCGGCGAACGCGAACCGCTGCTCCGGGCGCTCGCCGAGGCGGGTTGCGCGCTGTGGCAGGTGGACGCGGAGTCGCCGTCGTACGACCGGAGCAGTGAGCGTCTCGCCGGGTTCCCGTGCCGCCGTCTCAGCATGACGGAGCGCCATGAGGGCTTCGCGAAGCGGGCGCTGGACATGGTCGTCTCCGGGTCCTTGCTGCTCATGGTCAGCCCGCTGCTGTTGGCCACCGCCGTGGTGCTGCGGCTGAGCGAGGGGCCGGGGGTGGTGTTCCGACAGGAGCGGATCGGCAAGGGCGGGCGGCCTTTCACGCTGTTCAAGTTCCGTACGCACCGCCCCGCCGACGCGCGGGAGGCCGCGACCCGGTGGAGTGTGGCGGACGAGCAGGAGATGCGCTGGTTCTGCCGCTTCCTGCGGCGCACCTCGTTGGACGAGTTGCTCCAGCTGTGGAACGTGCTGCGCGGCGACATGAGCCTGGTCGGTCCTCGCCCCGAACGGCCCTACTTCGTCACCAAGTTCGGCCAGACCTACCCGGGCTACGCGGACCGCCACCGGATGCGGACCGGCATCACCGGTCTCGCCCAGATCCACGGGCTGCGCGGTGACACCTCGATCGAGGACCGCGCCCGCTTCGACAACGCGTACATCGACGACTGGTCGCTGTGGCAGGACGTCTGTGTCCTGCTGCGCACGGCGGCCGCGCTCGTCCGGCCCACGGGGAGCTGAACCGTGATCCGGCTGCCTGCCAGAGACATCTCGTCCGTCGTCCTGGTGCTGGTGGTGATCGCCATACTCGCGCTGCCGGTGCCCCCCGGCGCGTCGGGCGGGGCGACCGCGGCCGACGCCGTCTGCGGGGTGCTGGTGCTGTGGTGCGGGATCCGTCTCGTACGGGAGCGGCGCCGCCCGCTGTCCCGGACGGCCGCCCTGGTGCTGGGGCTGCCCGTCGTGGGCTTCGCCCTGGCGGCAGCCGGGACGACAGCACCGGAGTCCGGGCTCCTGGGCCTCGTCCGGTATCTGCAGATCTTCGTGCTGGTGCCGGCCGCGGTACTGCTGAGCGTGCGGGGCCGACCGGACTTCCGTCTGGTCGCCTGGGCGTTCGTCGGGCTGGCGCTGTGGCAGGGGGCCGTGGGCGTGCACCAGTACGTCACCGGGACCGGTGCCTCGTACGCCGGTGAGGACATCCGGGCGGTGGGGACCTTCGGGGCCTCGGACGTCATGGGGATGGCGACGACGGTGGCGTTGGGGCTGGTGTGCGCGGTGGGCCTCGCTCTCGGACCGCACACCGCCGGGCAGCGGGCGGCGGCGACGCTCTGCGCCGTGGCGCTGTCGCTGCCGCTCGCCGTCTCGTTCAGCCGTGGCGCGTGGATCGCCACGGCGGCTGCCTGCGGATTGCAGGTCGTACTGGCGGGTCTGCGCCGGGCGGTCACCGTGTTCTCGGCGGTGGCCGCCCTGAGCGTGCTCGTCGTGGGCGGACTCGGCATCGGTTCAACGGTGCTCAACGAACGGATGAACAGCATCACGAAAGTCACCGAAACCCCCGACCAGTCGGTCACCGACCGGTACACGATGTGGACGGCGGCCGTCGACATGTGGCGCGACCGGCCCCTGACCGGCGTGGGCCTGAAGGGCTTCCCCGAGTACCGGGACACACACGCCTCGCTGGCGCTGTCGTCCGGAAGCGACATCGCGGGGGCCGGCACCCTCTACCGGAAACAGCCCCTGCTGTCCCCACACAACATGTACCTCCTCGTCCTGGGCGAGCAGGGGCTCATCGGGCTGTTGACGCTGGTGGGAAGCTGGCTGGCCCTGCTGACGTGCGCGGCGCGAGGGCTGGTGAGGGTACGGCGTGAGCCGAGCGGCCCCCATGGGCTCGACTGCGCGCTCGTCGCGTGCGGGGTCCTCGTGTGGGTGCTGGTCGACTTCACGTACGCGGACATCGGCGGCCCCTCGACCGCGCTCACCGCGGTGGCCCTCGGACTGGTGGCGTGGTGGGCACTCGCCGACACCACGTCCTCCGGCCGTGCGTCCGCCGAGGAGCGGGCCGTGGCCGCCGTACCGGAGCGGGCCGGAACGCCATGACGGTGACGCCTCCCCACACGACCGACCGGGACCCGACGGTCCCCGCGAACGTGCCCCCCGCCCGGGCCGCCGGTGAGCCCGCTGCCGTCGCCCAGCCGACCAGCCGCTTCCTCGCCAAGGCGACCCTCGTCACGGCCGTGCTCACGGCTGTGGGGTCGTTGCTGGGCCTGGGGCGCGACCAGGCACTGTCGTACCTGTTCGGAGCCGGGCCCGAGACGGACGCCTTCCTGGTCGCCTGGACCGTGCCCGAGTTCGCCGCGACGCTGCTCATCGAGGACGGCCTCGCCATCGTTCTGGTGCCGATGATCAGCGTGGCCGTGGTCCGCCGCGCACGAGGCGCCCCCGGCGATCCGGTCCGCTCGGTGGTCGCCACCACACTGCCCCGGCTGACGCTCGCCTTCATGGCGGTGGCCGCGCTGCTGATCGTCGGGGCGCCCTACGTGGTGGAGGCGGTCGCGCCCGGCCTGCCCGACCCGGGGCTCGCGGTGGACTGCACCCGGCTGACGTCGACCTGTGTCCTCTCCTTCGGGCTGGCCGGATTCTGCAGCGCGACGCTGCGGGCCCACCGCCGGTTCATGGCACCCGCCGCGATCTACGTCGCGTACAACACCGGGATCATCACGGCCATGTTCGTCCTCGGCGGACGCTCGGGCGTACGCGCCGCGGCGATCGGCGTCGCGATCGGTGGCGGGCTGATGGTTCTGATTCAACTCCCCTCACTTCTGCGGGAGCTGAGGCGGAAATCAGCCACGGTGGTGGAAGTCGCGGAGCCGGAGCGCCCGATGGATCTCGCTCTCGTCAGCACCGTCCTCCTCTTCGGGCTGTGCCGCCAGTCCCAGGTGCTCATCGAACGCTTCCTCGGCTCCACGCTCCCGGCCGGAGCCATCTCGCACCTCAACTACGCGCAGAAGGTCGCGCAGATCCCGATGACGTTCTCCCTGATGCTGTGCACCGTCACTTTCCCGATCGTGGCGCAGGCGCTGGCGGAGGACGACGCCGAGCGGGCCCGGGGTCGGGTGGAGAAGGACCTGGCGCTGGTCTCCTGCATCGTGCTGTTCGGCGCCGCGGTGATCGTCGCCTGTGCGCCGCAGATCACCGCGTGTCTCTTCCAGCGCGGCGCGTTCACCGCCCACGACACCGCCGCCACGGCCGCCGTGATGCGCGTCTACGCCCTTGGGCTGCTGGGACACGCGATGGTGGGAGCGCTGATCCGTTCGTACTTCTCCACCCGGCGTCCCAGCTGGTACCCGCTCGTCGCCATGGTCACCGGGATCGTCGTGACCTCATGGATCGGCGCCGCCACGGCCGGCGGCTGGGGCGTGCTCGGGATCGCCGCCGCCAACGCCGCCGGCATCACCGTCACGGCCCTGCTCCTGCTGGGCGGCATCGGCGGGCGCGGGGTTCCGATCCGCGTCCGGCAGGTGGTGGTGGAGATGAGCAAACCGGTGCGTGCCGCCGTGCTGGCCGCCGCGGTCGGCATGTTCTGCGCGAGCCGCGTGCAGAGCCCCCTGGCCGGACTGGCCGTCGGAACCGCGGTCGTGACCGTGGTCTTCGTCGCCTCGGCCCGGGCCCTGGGGGCCTTCGGCTTCACACCCGCCCTCCATTCCGTCACACGAAGGCTCCCCTATGTCCGTAACCGCTGACCCCACCGATCCGCCCGTCGGCACCAGACCCGTCCTCGGCGGGAAGCTCTGGGTGGCGATGTACCACTCCGTCGGCGACTGCTCCGACGACCCGTACCGCATCACCGTCTCCCCCGACCGCCTCGCCCGGCAACTCGGTTGGCTGCGCCGCCGGGGGCTGCGCGGAGTCAGTGTGGCCGACCTGCTCGCCGCCCATGCGCGAGGGCAGGGGCGGAACCTGGTGGGACTCACCTTCGACGACGGGTACGCGGACTTTCTCGACCGCGCGCTGCCGCTGCTGCGCGACCACGGGTGCGGTGCCACCGTGTTCGTCCTTCCGGGGCTGCTGGACGGCCAGAACGACTGGGATCCGCTCGGCCCGCGCAAGCGCCTGCTGGGCAAGCGGGACATTCTGCAGGCCGCCGCGGTCGAGGGCATCGAGATCGGCTCGCACGGACTCACCCATGTCGACCTCACCAAGGCGGACGACGAGACGCTGCGCGCCGAGGTGGCCGGGAGCAGAACCTTGCTCTCGGACCTGATCGGCGCTCCCGTCCAGGGTTTCTGCTACCCGTACGGCACCATCGACCAACGGGTCGTCGACACCGTACGGGACGCCGGCTACGCGTACGCCTGCGCCATCGATCCCGCCCCTCTGAACGGCCCGTACGCGCTGCCGCGCGTCCATGTCGGCGAGCAGGACACCGGCGTCCGGCTCTTCCTGAAGTACCGGCTGCACCGCATGCGCCGCCGCCCCGTCGAGGGGGCCTGAGGACGATGAAGGCCCTGCACATCATCACCGGCCTCGGGATCGGGGGCGCGGAGCAGCAACTCCGGCTGCTGCTGCGGCACCTGCCGGTCGCCTGTGACGTGGTGACGCTCACCAACCCGGGCCCGGTCGCCGACGGCCTCACCGCCGACGGCGTACGTGTCACCCATCTGGGGATGGCCGGCAATCGCGACCTGACGGCCCTGCCCCGCCTCGTGCGCCTGATCCGCACGGGTGGCTACGACCTCGTGCACACGCATCTGTACCGGGCGTGCGTGTACGGCCGTTCCGCCGCGCGGGTGGCCGGTGTGCGGGCCGTCGTGGCCACCGAGCACTCCCTGGGCGCCTCCCAGATGGAGGGCCATCGCCTCTCCGCCGGGGTCCGTGCCCTGTACCTCGCCAGTGAACGCCTGGGCCGCACCACGGTCGCGGTGTCCCCCACCGTCGCGGAACGGCTGCGGCGGTGGGGCGTTCCCGCGCCGCGCATCGAGGTCGTGCCGAACGGCATCGACCTCACCCGCTTCCGCTTCGACCCCGCGCTGCGCGCACACACCCGCAGACGGCTCGGGCTGCCGGAGGACGCGTATGTCGTCGGCGGCGTCGGACGGCTCGCGCCGGGCAAGCGGTTCGAGGTCCTCGTCCACGCGCTCGCCCGTCTCCCGAAGGACTACTGGCTGTTGCTGGTCGGCGGCGGCCCCCAGGAGAACGTGCTGCGGCGGGCCGCCCATCAGGCGGGGGTCACCGACCGGATGCTGCTCACCGGTGAGCGGCCCCCGGGTGGCTCCCCGGGCACCGATCTGCCGTCGCTGCTGGCCGCCATGGACGTCCTGGCCTCTCCCAGCGTCGAGGAGGCGTTCGGCCTGGCCGTCGTGGAGGCCCTGGCAGCCGGGTTGCCCGTGCTGTACGTCTCCTGCCCCGCGGTCGAGGACCTGTCCGCCGACACGGCGCGCGGCTCCACGCGGGTGAGGGGGGACGCGGACTCTTTCGCATCCGCCCTCCTCGATGTCCGCTCCCGGGGCCCGCACCCCCGGACGGTCGCCCCGGCCGCCCACCACTACTGCATCACGCGGAGCGTCGCACGGCTCATGGACGTGTACACGGCCGTCTCCGGCATGCCTTGTGAAAGTCCGTCTTTGGGAGTGAGTTCCGTATGACCGACACCGTCGACCAGACAGACCGTACGCCCGGCCGGGCCTCGGTGAACCCCCAGGAGGCCGGTCCGCTCACCCGGATCAGGGCTCTACCACCGTGGTCGCTGCCCGCGGTCGGCATCCTGCTCGGCGGGGCGATCGGCGCCGCTTTCGGCTTCGTCACCCCGCCGGACTACACCGCGACCAGCTATGTCGTCGCGGTACCCGCCGAGCAGTCGGACCCGCAGGCCGCCCTCGGCTTCGCCCAGGCGTACGGTCGGGTGGCCACGCAGCTCGCGGTGCTCGGGGACGCACAGGTGTGGGCGGGGGTGCCCGTCAAGACGCTGCGGGACAGCGTACGTACGGCGACCTCGCCGGACGCGCCGATGGTCGCCGTCTCGGCCACCTCCACCCGACCCGACCTCGCCGTCGACATGGCCAACGCCGTGTCGAACGCCCTGACCCGGCACGCGAAGGTCGCCGAGGACAGCACGCACGTCGAGCTCCAGCAGTTCGCGCGGGCCACCAGGCCACAGGAGGCGTCCTCGGCGTCTTTGACGGTGACGGGCCTGGTGGGCGCCAGCGCGGGCGGGCTGCTCGGCGGGCTGTTCCTGCTGGTGCGCCCCCGACGCACCGCGGGCGCGCTCCCGCCGGCCTCCGTGCCGGGTCCGGCCACCGCTGCCGACGCACACCGGCAGCGGTGACGGGCGCGCTCCGGACCGGGGACCACGACACCGACGACATGGCCCCCGACAGCGCCCTGAGCACCGAGGTCTGCACCGACGAAAGGGAGTTCGCCGCGCTCGGTCCCGCGTGGACCCGCCTCTACCGGCGGTGCGCCACCGCCACCCCGTTCCAGAGCCACGCCTGGCTCCACTCGTGGTGGCAGTCGTACGGCAGACGCGGTCGCCTCCGGATCGTGCTGGTGCGCAAGGACGAGGAACTGCTGGCCGCCGCTCCGCTGACCCTGGCGGCGCTGCCGCTGCCCACTCTCGTTCCTCTCGGCGGCGCGATCTCCGACTACGCCGACGTCCTCATCGACGACGCGTACGCCGACCGGGCGGCGGCGCCACTGACCGAGGGGCTGTTCGCCCTCGCGCGCACCGCGCCGATCGACTTCCGCGAGGTGCGGCCCGGCGCCGCGGTGGAGCGCGTCTACGACCGGTGGCGTGGCCCCCGGCGGCGGCGCACCGACTCGGTCTGCCTGGAGCTGCCCGCCCGGCCGGTGGAGGAGCTGCTCTCGCGGTTGTCCGCCGCCCGGGCACAGCGGGTCCGGGCCAAGATCCGCAAGCTCGACGCTCTCGGCGTCGAGCCGCGTGTCGTACCGCACGACGAGGTGGACACCGCCCTGCGCACCATGCTGGACCTCCACCGGTTGCAGTGGGAGGGCCGCAAGGTGACCGCGGAGCACCTCCAGCCCCGGTTCCACACGCACCTGGTGCGCTCGATCGGCACGATGGCCAGGTCCGGGGACGCCGTGGTGACCGAGTTCCGCGTCGGCGCCGAGGTGCTCGCCGTCGATGTGACACTGCTGTCGCGGCATCTGGCGGGCGGATATCTGTACGGTGCCCATCCGCGGCTCCGGGAGCGGAAGGCGGACATCTCCACCATGCTGCTGCGGTCCTGCGCCGAGCGCGTGAGTGGCGGCGACCACGAGGTGCTGAGCATGCTGCGCGGGACCGAGCCGTACAAACTCCACTGGCGTCCGGACACCGTCACCAACCAGCGGCTCCTGCTCTCCCGGCGGCGTACGGCGCCACTGCTGTCGGCGGTCGTCTACGACGCGGCCGGACGCAGCTGGGGCAAGAGCCTGGTCCGTCGTTGGAGGGAACAGGGCGGGGCGGGCCGTGACCGGCCCGCCCCCTCGTCACCGGCGCGGCGACCACCAGTCGAGGCGCAGGCACAGCCTGCCGCCGAGCCAGTGCTCGACCCAGGTCCCGAGCTCCAGCGGCGTGCAGTCGGGCGGGAGCACCGGCTGGGTGGGCAGGGGTGGGACGGGCTGGGGAGCGGTCGGCACCGGGTTCGGCGTGGTGTCGGTGCGCCCCGACAGCAGGGACCGGTAGACAGCGGACGCCTTGGGGTTGGTGGTGCACTGCCACACCCCGTGCGGGCAGTAGTCGGTGAGCGTGTTGTAGAGCGGTTTGTGCTTGTCCATCCAGGCGAGCATGCCCTTCATGTACTCGGGGTTGTCCCCGTTGCGGAACAGCCCCCATTCGGCGTACGAGATGGGCTTGCCGTGGGCCTTCGCGAACCGCACGTGCGCCCGGAGCCCGTACGGCTCCGTCACCTGTTCGTGGAAGGACAGTCCGCGCGGCTGGTCGTAGGCGTCCATGCCGATGATGTCGACTGTGGCGTCTCCCGGATAGCACTCGGTCCAGGGGATGGCGTCCCGGCCGCGGTTGGGCGTCCAGTCGAACGTGAACTTCTGGCCCGGGACGGACCGCATGGTGGTGACGATCCTGTTCCAGTACCTCTTCCAGTTCTCCGGGTCGGGCCCGCAGCGATGGGTGTACGTGATGCCGTTCATTTCCCAGCCGAGCACGATGACGGTGTCCGGTACCCGTAGCTCGACCAGCCGCTCCGCCAGCCTGCGGAAGTGGCGGTCGAATTCGCCCGCCGCCCCGCGCCTCAGCAACCCGCGGACCTCGGCGTCGGAGAGTCCTTCCTCGTTGCGTTCCAGCATGGGCACGTTGAGGACGAACATCCGGTCGGCCTTCTCCCGCCGCCAGTCCGCCCACGCCTCCAGGAAGTTCGGCCGGCCCTCGATGTTGCTCCACCGGTCGCCCGGCAGATACGTGTGCCCCACCCGCAGCTCTGCTCCGTCCAGCCAGTCGCTGAGCCAGGCGATCCGGGCCATACCCAACGGGCCGTAGTCGAGGTAGGCGCCGAAGGCCGGGTAGCTCTCCGCGGGACCGGCGCCCCCGGCGGCGGGGGTGCTCGGGGTCGGCTTGGCGGGAACGGGTGTTCCGCCCGGAGCCGATGGCACGGCCGGGGGTCGCGAGGGTGCCCTCGGTGGCGAGGACGTCGCGACCGGCTCGGTCGCGCCTCTCGGTGTCGGCGGCGCGGACGGGCCGGTCACCGGAGAGTCACCGACTCGCGCACTCCCTCCGCCAACGGCGTTCCCGGGGGCCGATACGAGCAGGACCAGTGCGAGGACACCGGCCGAGACGCACACCAACCGTCCGCTGTGGCGTCGCCACCGTTGAGGGGCCATGTCCATTCCTCTCCTCGGGTCCTGCGCCGTTCCTACTGCTGTCACGCCAGACGCTCAGCTTCTTTACCTACTGACACACAGTCATATGAATGCGAGCTTCGCCAGCCGACGCTCCGTCGTCCGGTCGGCCCCGTCACCCGTATGGGCGGACGGACCACCCAAGACCTGAAAGGAATGTTCATGACATCACTGGACACCCGCGTCCCCGCCGTTCTGCTGCGGATCGATCCGAATCCCTTCCACCACGGAACGCTGGGAGCCGTACGCACCCTGGGCCGAGCCGGCGTGGAGGTGCACATGGTCGCCGACTCCGTCGGCACCCCCCACGCCCGATCGCGCTACGTGTCCGGCACGCACGCCCCGCCGTCGCCGGGCGCGTCGGTCGCGAAGGTCGCCGCCGTTCTGCGCCAGGTCGCCGCCCGGATCGGCCGGCGTTCGGTCCTCGTCCCCATGGACGACGCGAGCGCCATCGCCGTGTCCCGCCTGGGCGCGGACCTCAAGGAGGACTATCTCCTCCCCGACCAGCCCGTCGGTCTCGCCGAGCGGGTGGCCGACAAGGCGGAACTCGCCACCGTGTGCGGCCGCTTGGGCATCCCGCATCCGATGACCCTGGTGCCCGGCAGCGCCGACCAGGCAGCCGCGTTCGCCCGGCAGCTGGGGCTGCCCGTGGTGGCGAAGTGGAGCCGGCCGTGGCGGCTGCCCCCGGGGTCGGGACTGCGCAGCACGGTGGTGCTGCGTTCGCCGGAGGAGGCTCAGGCGCTGTTCCGCCGCACGGACGAGGCGGACAGCCGACTGCTGCTCCAGGCGTATCTGCCCCCGGCACCGGGCCGTGACTGGTTCGCCCACGGGTACGTCGACCGGAACGGCGCGGTACGCGGCGGGGGCTCCGGCCGCAAGCAGCGTGCCTGGCCTCGGGGCGCGGGTCTGACCACCGTGGGGAGCTGGGTTCCGAACCCGGAGGTGCAGGCGCTGGGAGAACGCCTGGTGTCCACGCTCGGCTTCCGGGGGATCTTCGACCTCGACTTCCGCCTGGACGGCACGACCAACGCCTACCATCTGCTCGACTTCAATCCGCGCCCCGGCGCCCAGTTCCGGCTCTTCGCGGACACCGCCGGAGTGGATGTCGTCCGGTCCCTGCATCTGGATCTGACGCACCGCCCGGTCGTCACCGGAGACCCCCAGCCGGGCCGGGACTTCGTCGTCGAGAACTACGCGCCGCTGACGGCACTGCGTCTTCGCCGACGTCGCGAGTTCGCCTGGTACGCGGGCGACGACCTCGCTCCCGGCATCGCCCTGTGGGGGCTGTGGTGCCGGCACGCGGCCCGCCGCCTGTCGGCCCGGCGTCCCGCTCCCCAGGTGCGGATCGTGCGACAGGCGGGCGCCCCGCCATCGCTGCCCTCCCCGACCTCCCCCACGTCCTGGGCCGACTGACCGACGACGAAAGAGAGCTACTTCCATGTACGACCTGCTGGTGGTGGGCGCCGGGCCCTACGGGCTGTCCATCGCGTCCCATGCCGCGGCCGCCGGGCTGAGCCTGCGCATCGTCGGACGGCCCATGGCGTCCTGGCGCGACCACATGCCTCGTGGCATGTTCCTGAAATCGGAGCCGTGGGCCTCCAACCTCTCCGACCCGGAGGGTAGGTGGAGCCTGGACGCCTACTGCGCCGAGCAGGGCATGACGGCCAGGCACGGCGAGCCGATCCCGGTCGAGGCCTTCGCCTCGTACGGCCTGTGGTTCGCACGCCACGCCGGACCGCCCGTCGACGAGCGCATGGTGACGGCGCTCCGGCTCTGCCCGGGAGGCTTCGAGGCGACCCTGGAGGACGGTGAGCGCCTGCACGCGAGGACGGTGGCGCTGGCCATCGGCGTCCTGCCCTTCACCGAGGTACCGTCGGCGCTGCGGTCGTTGGCGCCCGCTCATGTGTCGCACAGCAGTGACCACAGTGACCTCGAACGCTTCCGGGACCGGGACGTCACGGTGGTCGGCGGCGGCCAGGCGGCCCTGGAGACGGCCGCGCTGCTCGCCGAACTCGGCGCGCGGGCCCGGGTACTGGCCCGCGCGCCACGCCTGAACTGGAACGACCTCCCGCCGTCCCGGGAGCGCTCGCCCTGGCAGTCGGCCCGCTCGCCGCTCAGTGGCCTCGGGTGCGGCTGGCGGAACTGGCTCTACTCCGAGCGGCCGGGCTGGTTCCGGCTCCTCCCGGAGGCAAAACGGGCTCACATCGCGAAGACCGCCCTCGGCCCGGCGGGCGCCTGGTGGGTGCGCGAGCGGTTCGAGCCGGTCGTCGAGGTGCGGCTGGGACAGCGGATCACGTCAGCGTACGAGTGGGGCAGCAGTGTGCGGCTGGAACTGACGAGCCGGAACGGCGAGCCGAGTTCTCTGGAGACGGAGCACGTCATCGCGGCCACCGGCTTCAAGGCCACCTGCGGCCGGCTGGGTCTCCTGACGGACGACGTACGCCACGGCCTCAGGGCCGTTCGTGACGGTTCGCCCGCGGTCGGGCGGGACTTCGAGTCGTCGGTGCCCGGACTGTTCTTCGCGGGCCTGACGACGGCCTCCGGCTTCGGACCCGCGATGCGCTTCGTGCACGGCGCGACGTTCACGGCGGAGACTCTGGTGCGAGGGGTACGGCGGCGACTGCGTTCTAGGGCGGCGGGCGACCGGATCCCGGCGCCGGGCGCCGGGGTGCGACTGACCGGTACGGGAGCCGTCGTCCAGAACTGAGGACGGGCCCGGCCCCTCGGGTGCCGGACGCGTGGCGTCCGGCACCCGTGGCGTCACCGGCGCAGGGCAGCTCGGCTCCGCCGGTACATGATGGCCCCGCCCCAGATCAGCGCGGCGCCGGTGGCCGAGGCCGCCAGCAGGCCCTCGGTGCCGGTCTCCGCCATGGCCGGCGGCTCGGCGGGAGGAGTCGACCGCGGAGTCGTGGGCGGCTCGGCCGGAGGAACCACCCGCGGAACAGTGGGCGGCTCGACCGGAGGAACCACCCGCGGAGGCGTGGGCGGCTCGCCCGGGTGGTGCGGCTTCTCAGGGTGGTCCTCGTGACCCTTCGGGGGGTGCGTGACGTTGACGCACTCGTTGTCGTGAGCGGGGTTGAGCACGCCGGCCCCGCCCACCGAGTTGCCGCACACGTTGACCGGGATGTCCACGGGCACCTGGACGTCGTTGCCCGAGCCGACCCCGGGTGAGCCGTGGGCCTCACCGTGCGCCGAGGCACCGGACGCCTGGTGCGGGGGCGCGGCGTCGTACCCGTCCGAGGGACCGTGCTCCGTCCCGTGTCCCTGCGAGGGCTCGTGCGGGCCCCAGGAACCGTGCGCCCCCTTCCCCTCGTCGTGTTGGGAGGCGCCATGGGCGGGAGCGTCGTGGGACTTGTGACGGGCGTCCTCATTGACGCAGACGTTGCCGAAGGCGGGGTTGCCGACACCGACGATGTCGACGGTGTTGCCGCAGACATTGATGGGCACGTGCACGGGAACCTCTACCGTGTTGCCCGACAGGACACCGGGCGACCCTTCGGCCACCCCCGTCGCGCCCGAGTCCGCGAGCGCCGAGCCGCTGTACATGGACAGAATGCCCGTCGCGGCCGCGGCCGCCACCATTCCCTTGCTCAGGGTCTGTCGCACTATCTTGTTGTCTTCCTGCTTGTTCCAAAAAAGGGTGAAGGCCGACCTCGGCACCGTAAGAACGGGCCAGGGCCGGCCGGGACACAATCAGGCGGCTGCCTCGCTACATCACTTGTTGATGCACACGTTGCCGGCCGCCGGGTTCAGAGCCCCGAGGATGTTGACGGAGTTGCCACACGCGTTGATCTGGGCGTGGATCGGGACCTGAACCACGTTGCCGGAGAGGAGACCCGGGGAGTTGGCGGCGTACCCCTTGGCCTCCGCGTCGGCGACGGCCGGGGTGGCCATGCCGACGGCCATGATCACGCCGGCGGCGACAGCGGCGCTCTTCTGGAGCTTCACGTGCTTTTCCCTTCTTCGCGGTCATGCACCCATGACGGCCGAAACCGAGCGAGCACAGCTTGAACGGCTCGCGCCATGACCTGCAGGCTGTGAACGAGAAATAGACGGATGAAGAAACCGCGGAACGTGGCGCGCTGCGGATTTCACCCGAATGCCACGCATGAGCCAACCGAAAGGATCAACCAGGGCGCTGCCTCCGCGCGGCCCCTCAGCGGCGGTACAGCGACTCGATGGCCGCCGCGTAGGCCGCCGTGACGGCGTGGCGCTTGATCTTCATCGACGGGGTGAGCAGTCCGTTCTCCTCGCTGAACTCGCCCTCGACCAGCTTGAACTCACGGATCGACTCGGCGCGGGAGACGGCCTGGTTGGCGTAGTCCACGGCCTTCTGGACCTCGGCGCGCATCCGGGGGTCGGTGACGATCTCGGAGAGCGGGGTGTCCGGGGACATCCCGCGCACGTGCAGCCAGTGGCTGACGTCCTCGGGGTCTAGGGTGATCAGGGCGGCGACGAAGGGCCGGTTGTCACCGACCACGATGCACTGGCCGACCGGCGGGCGGCTGCGGAGGCGGTCCTCCAACACGGCTGGCGAAACGTTCTTGCCGCCGGAGGTGACGAGGATGTCCTTCTTGCGGCCGGTGATGGTGAGGTAGCCGTCGTCGTCGAGCGCGCCCAGGTCGCCGGTGGCGAACCAGTCGTCGGTGAGAGCGGCGTCGGTGGCGACCGGGTCGTTCCAGTAGGTGCCGAAGACGATGCCGCCCTTGATGAGGACCTCGCCGTCGTCGGCGATGCGGATCGCGGTGCCGGGGACGGGCCGGCCGACCGTGCCGGGGCGGGGCCCCAGCGGCGGGACGATCGTGGCGGCCGCGGTGGTCTCGGTGAGGCCGTAGCCCTCGTAGATGATGATCCCGGCGGCGTAGAAGAAGAGGTTGAGGTCCCGGTCGAGCGGGGAGCCGCCGCTGATGGCGTAGCGCATACGGCCGCCCAGCTCGCTCCGGATACGGCGGTAGACCAGCGTGTCGTACAGGGCCCAGGCGGCGTACAGGCCGGGCGTGGGGCCGGGGCCCCGGTCGAGGAACTTCTCGAGGTGGGCCTTGGCGAAGCGGACGGCGACGCGGTGGGCGCGGTCGAAGGAGGCGCCGCGGCCGATGCGTTCGGCGGTGGCGCGGCCGGTGGCGTGGATCCGCTCGAAGAGGTACGGGACGCCCACGAGGAAGGTGGGGCGGAACTTCCTGAGCGCGGGCCGCAGTTCGTCGGGCTTGATGCTCGGGCAGTGGCCCAGCTCGATCCGGGCCAGCAGGCAGGCGATCTGGATGGTGCGGCCGAGGATGTGGGCGAGGGGCAGGAAGAGGAGCGTGGAGGCGACCTGGCCGGTGATCTCCTTGAAGATCGGGTGGAGCAGCTCGACCGTGTTGGCGGCCTCCGCGTACAGGTTGGCGTGGGTGAGGACGCAGCCCTTGGGGCGGCCGGTGGTGCCGGAGGTGTAGCAGATGGTCGCGGCCGTGTCCGGGGTCAGGGCGGCGCGGCGCTTGGCGACCTCGTCCTCGGGGACGCTCCGGCCGAGGTCGGCGAGGACGTCGAGGGCGCCGTCGTCGAGCTGCCAGACGTGCGGGGGCCGGGAGTGGCGGGCGGTGGCGGTGGCGACGGCGGCCGCGTTCTCGGGGGTCTCCACGATCACGAAGTGGGAGCCGGAGTCGCGGACGATCCACTCGATCTGTTCCGGTGAGGACGTGGCGTAGATCGGGACGGACTGGCCGCCGGCCGCCCAGACGGCGAAGTCGAGGACGGTCCACTCGTAGCGGGTGCGGGACATGATCGCGACCCGGCCGCCCGGTTCGAGGCCGGCCGCTATCAGCCCCTTGGCGGTGGCGGTGACCTCGCGGGCGAAGTCGGAGGCGGTGACCGGGTGGAACGTGCCGTGGGCGTCGGCGCGGCGCAGGACCACCGCGTCCGGGGCCTCGGTCGCGTTGCGGAAGGGGAGGTCGGCGGTGCTGCCGCCGGTCTGCCGGGGCGCGAGGGCGGGGGTGTGGGCCTCACGGACCACGCCCTGTGCGTCCCTGATCACCTCGACCGTGCCGCGGTCGACGAGGTCCGCGCGCCGCTTCGCCTGGTTCAAGTCCTTGTGTACACCCATCACGGCTCCCCGAGGCCGGCCACCGCCTTCATTACCGACGAGTCAACTTACCGGTAAGTAAGGATTTTTCAATGGTTTGGACTGACTCCGGGGGACCGTCGGGTTCGCGTGGTAGGTGTGGATCATGCGCCCCCACCGCCTCAGGTCCGTCCTGATATCCGTCTGTGTCACGTCCGCAGTGGCTCTCTGTGGTGCCGTACCGGCCGCCGCCCAGTCCCCCGACGCTCCCCCTCGTACGGTCGCGGGGGCCCGCTCGCTCACCGTGCTGACCGATCTGTTCGCCGAACGGCTGCTCGTCGCCGACAAGGTCGCGGCGGCCAAGTACGGCACGAGCACGCCGATCGACGATCCGGTGCGGGAGAAGGCGATCCTCGACGACGTGGCCGCGCGGGCGGTCGGGCTCGGCCTCGATCCGGACGCGGTGACCGCGGTGTTCCGGGACCAGATCGAGGCGAACAAGCTGGTGCAGCGGGGTCTGTACGCCCGCTGGGACGCTCACCCCAAGGAGCGGCCGACCGAGCGGCCGGACCTCGTGAAGGAGGTACGGCCCGTCCTCGACCGGATCACCACGCAGGTGCTGACCGCGCTGGCGGACACGGAACCGCTCCGGGCCGGGGCCTCCTGCGAGCCCCGGCTGCGGCTCGCCGCGATCCGCTCGACGTACACCCACCACCTGGACCTGCTCCATGCGGAGGGTCTGGTCCGGGCGCTGCCCTCGGTGTGCGGGGAGCGGTCCTAGCCCTTCAGGGTGCGGGCCGTCTCTATCGCGTCGGACAGGTCGTTGAGCTGCTTGTCCTCCTTGTACCTGTTCAGTTCGCGAACGCGGGAAGACAGTTCACCCAGGGTGGGGGCGGCCGGGAGGTCGGTCCAGCGGGAGTCGTCGCGGCGCAGGGCGTCGGCGAAGTAGGCGGCCGCCGCGGCGATCTGGAGACCGCGCGGTGCGGTGGACCACAGGTCGCCGTGGAGGGCCGACGCCTCGATGCCCTCGGACTCCTCGTGCGGGGTGCGGCTGTCCGGGTCGAGCCAGCGGACGGTGGCCGTCGCCAGATGGCCGGCCTCGGTGCCGGCCCGGGTGCGGACGGCGTAGAGGGCGGTGACGGTGTGGCCGGGGCCGACCTCGCCGCCGTCCACGCTGTCGTCGCGGAAGTCCTCGTCGGCGACCCGCCGGTTGTCGTAGCCGATCAGGCGGAACTCCTCCACCGTCTCGGGGTCGAAGGCGACCTGGGCCTTGGCGTCGCGGGCGGTGAGGTCGACGTGGCGCGGGAGTTGCTCGCAGAAGACCTCCTCGGCCTCCTTCTCGGTGGAGACGTATGTGGTGTGGCCGTCGCCCTTGTCGGCGAGGCGCTCCATCAGGGCGTCGCCGTAGTCGCTGCCGACACCCACGCCGAAGAGGGTGATGCCGTGTTCGCGGCGCTCGTCGGCGATGCGTTCGAGGATGGTGTCGGCGTCGGTGTCGCCGGTGTTGGCGAGGGCGTCCGACAGCAGGACGACACGGTTGGTGGCGCCCCTGCGCAGCCCCTCGACGGCGGTCCCGTAGCCGGTCTCGACGCCCGCGCCGAGGTTGGTGGAGTCGGCGGGCTCCAGGCTGTCGACGGCGTCGTGGATCCTGGCCCGGTTGTCGTCGAGGCGGGTCATCGGCAGGACGGTCTCGGCGGTGTCGCTGAAGGTGACGAGGGCGACGGAGTCCTGGTCGCGGAGCCGGTCGGTCATCGTGCCGAGGGCGTCCTTGGCGAGGTCGAGGCGGCCGGGCTCGGCCATGGAGCCGGAGACGTCGATGACGAAGGTGAGGGCGGCGGGTGGCCGTTCGCGGTCGCCGTCGGCGGCGCGGGTGGCGAGGCCCACGCGCACGAGGGACCAGTCGTCGTCCTTGGTGCGGGCGCCGTCGACGGTGACCGAGAAGCCGTCGCCGTCCGGGCGTTCGTAGTCCTGCCGGAAGCTGTTGACGAACTCCTCCGGGCGGACCGTCGACGGGTCGGGCAGGCTGCCGTCCTCCAGGGTGCGGCGGGCGTAGCCGTAGGAGGCGGTGTCGACGTCCAGGGCGAAGGTGGACAGGTGGTCGGGCGAGGGGGCGATGTCACGGGACTCGTCGTTTTGTTGCTCGCCGTCGCGCGCGTCCGGGCCGTCGGGGGCCGGGGCCGGGAAGCCGTCGGCGGTGCGGCCGCCGCCCTTGAGGTCGTCGGACGAGGAGTGGCTCTCGCCGCTCTGGCCGCAGCCGGTGAGGAGCAGTGCCCCGGCGGTTCCCAGGGCGAGGAGCGCGGTGGTCAGTCGTCGTGTCGTCCCTGTGCTGCTACGGCTGTGCATCGGGCCCCCTCGGCACGTCGTCGTCGCCCGGTCGTGGGCGGCTGTTGTGACTGTGACGGCCGAGGGGGCCCGATTGTGCGACACAGGGCGTTGCAGATGGGTCTCGAAGCGGCCACGGCGACGGCCCTTCGAGACCGGTGGGTGATCCTCCGTTGACCTAGGAGACCACGTCCTTGCGGCCGAAACCGCGGAAGGCCAGGGCGAACAGCACCAGCGCGTACGTTATGGAGACCGAGACGCCCTGGATCATGTCGGTGTACTCGGGCTGCGGGCGGACGACGTCCAGCCAGGCGTACTGCCAGTGCGCGGGCAGGAAGTGGCGCCAGTCGCCGAGGGCGGTGACCGAGTCGAGGACATTGCCGACGATGGTGAGGCCGACGGCGCCGCCGACCGCGCCGAGCGGCGCGTCGGTCCGGGTGGAGAGCCAGAACGCCATGCCGGCGGTGACCAGTTGGGACACGAAGATGTACCCGACGGTGATCACCAGGGCCTGCGCGGCGGCCGAGGAGGACAGTTCGCCGCCCGTGGGGAGTTCCAGCGGGCCCCAGCCGTAGGCGACCGTGCCGATGGCGAGGGCGACGACCGGGAGCAGCACCAGCGCCGCGAGGCTGAGGGTGAGGCCCACGACGAGCTTGGACCACAGCAGCCGGGCACGGGGCACGGGCGCGGCGAGGAGGTAGCGCAGGGAGGACCAGCTGGCCTCCGAGGCGACGGTGTCGCCGCAGAACAGCGCGACCGGGATGACCAGCAGGAACCCGGCCGCGGCGAAGAGGTTCACCGCGGCGAAGTTCGCGCCGGACGCCGTCGCCGTGTCCATCAGGTTGACCCGGTTGTTGCCCTCGCCGGGCGTACCGCCGACCTGGAACGCGATCACCAGGATGATCGGCAGGGCGAACAGGATGCCGCCCATGACCATGGTGCGGCGGCGCTTCAGCTGCCGGACCAGTTCCACCCCGAGGGGCAGGGTGCGGCCCGCGCGGTAGCCGTCGGCCACCTCGACGGGGGTCGGGCGTCCGGGGTCGGTGCGCCCGGGTTCTGCGTGCTCGGCACGCTCGGTCAGCGTGCTCATGCGGACTCTCCGATCAGGGTGAGGAAGGCGTCTTCGAGGCGGCGGTGGGGGCCGACCGCGGCGACGGGGACCTCCAGCCGGACCAGCTCGGCGATCAGACGCTGGGCGCTGCCGTCCGCGTCGAGGCGGACGACCAGACCCTCGTCGGTGCGTACGGCCGAGTCGATGCCCGGCAGTGCGGCGATCTTGTCGACGACGGGTTCCTCCACGGGGGTGGAGGTGCCGATCAGCAGGGTGTCGCCGGAGCCGACGATCTCGCCGACCGGGCCCGCCTGGACGAGCTGTCCGTGGTCCATGACCACCAGGTGGGTGCAGGTCTGCTCCACCTCGGCCAGCAGATGGCTGGAGACGATGACGGTACGGCCGGCGGCCGCGTAGCGGATCATCACCTCGCGCATCTCGCGGATCTGCGGCGGGTCGAGTCCGTTCGTCGGTTCGTCGAGGATCAGCAGGTCGGGCAGGCCGAGCATGGCCTGGGCGATGGCCAGGCGCTGGCGCATGCCCTGGGAGTAGGTGCGCACCGCGCGGGCGAGGGCGTCGCCGAGGCCGGCGATCTCCAGCGCCTCCTCCAGGTGGGCGTCCTCGGCGGGGCGGCCGGTGGCCCGCCAGTACAGCTCCAGGTTCTCCCGGCCGGACAGGTGCGGGAGGAAGCCGGCGCCCTCGACGAAGGCGCCGACGCGGGACAGTACGGGCGCGCCCGGCACGATCGCGTGGCCGAAGACGCGGATCTCGCCGCCGTCCGGCTGGATCAGACCCATCAGCATGCGCAGGGTGGTGGTCTTGCCGGCGCCGTTCGGGCCGAGGAGGCCGAGCACCTGGCCCTTCTCGACGCGGAAGGACAGGTCGCGGACGCTGTAGCGGTCGCCGTTCCTGTACTTCTTGCTGAGGTCGGTGATCTGGAGCGGGACCTCGGCGAGCGCCGGGTCGGGGGCGGGCGTCGTGATGCGGCGGCGACCGGTGACGAGCAGGACGGCAGCGACGGCCGCGCCGCCGATCGGCAGGTACCAGACCCAGGCGGGCAGGATGTCCGAGCGGTCGGCCCCGCCGAGCGGGATCGGCACCTCCAGGTCGCCCTTCAGGGAGACGGTGTACGTCGCCGGGGCGGCCGGGGAGGCGTAGCCGAGGTCGGTGGAGGCGAGGACCAGACGCAGGCTGTGGCCGTCGTCGAGTTCGTGGTCGATGGCCGGGAGGGTGAGCTTCACGTCCTTGCCGGCCTTGGCACCCTCGACCCGGACGGGCTGGACGAGCTGGGAGGGCAGCACCTGGGAGGCGCCGCCGGGGCCGACGTCGTACACCTTGGCGAAGAGGACGGCGTCGTCGCTGGTGGACTTCACATGGACGGTCGCCGTGGGTGAGCCGGTGATCTGGACGTCGTCCGTGACGGGCTTGGACTGGAACGCGGCGAACTGGCCGGGGAAGTCGAGCGACAGGCTCACGCCGAGCGAGGACAGCTGGGAGAGGCCGCCGGCGGCGCCGCCGATGCCGGGCAGGGCCGAGAGGGCGGGCGGGCTGGCGCCGGCCGGGTTCTCGAAACTCTGCTCGCGGCCGGTGAGGGCGAAGGACCGGCGGTCGCTCTCCAGGCCCGGGTAGGCGTCGTCGGTGGTGCCGCTCAGGCGGGGCTCGCCGTCGCCGGAGCCGGTGCCGAGGGTGCGGGTGACGCGGAACGCGGAGCCGGTGTCGGCGCTCTTGTCGCCCTTCAGATAGCGGTCGAACCAGGCCTCGACGCGGGACTGGACCCGGCTGGTCTCCATGTCGCCGCCGTCGTGGCCGCCGGAGATCCAGTCGACGTCGACGGGCGCGCCGTTCGCCTTGATCGCCTTGGCGGCGGCGTCGGCCTGACCGAGGGGGAAGAGGGAGTCGGTCTGCCCCTGGAGGAGCAGCGTGGGCACCTTGATGCGGTCGCCGACGGCTTCGGGGCTGCGCGCTTCGAGGAGCTTGACGGCCTCGGCGTCCGGCTCACCGGACTCGGCGACCCGGTCGTACATCGCGCACAGGTCGGCCTCGA
Organism: Streptomyces sp. MA5143a; assembly: GCF_900290235.1. Classification (GTDB taxonomy): domain Bacteria; phylum Actinomycetota; class Actinomycetes; order Streptomycetales; family Streptomycetaceae; genus Streptomyces. The sequence continues at coordinate 66,519 of NZ_OLMK01000036.1, read as the reverse complement.
ACTTGGCGCAGCCGCCGCCGGTGTTGAAGAACAGGCCGGCCCAGAGCTTCTTGAACACGCCGTTCGGGAACAGGGCGTCCGCGAGGTTCCAGTACGTGATGGCCGGGGCGATGGCGTCGACCCGGTCGTCGTACCCGGCGGCCAGCAGGGAGATCGCCCCGCCGTAGGAGGCGCCGGCGGCGCCCACGCGCGGGTCGCCCTTCTTGTCCAGCTGGACCTCGGGGCGCTTGGCGAGCCAGTCGATGAGCCGGGAGACGTCGGCGACCTCGGCCTTCGGGTCGTTGAGCCCGATCTTTCCGGTCGAGTGGCCGAAGCCACGCGCCGACCAGGTCAGCACCGCGTAGCCGTCGCGGGCGAGGTCCTCGGCCTGGCGTCGTACGTCGTTCTTGCTGCCGCCGAAGCCGTGCCCGAGCAGGACGGCCGGGCGGCGGCCGGTGGCGCCGGAGGTGAAGTACGAGGTGTCGATGCGGACGCCCTCGCCCATGGCCATGGCCTGGTCCGTGCGCTTCACCGGCGCCGCTTCGTCCGAGGCGGTGGCCGTCCAGGTACCGGCGCCGGCGAGCACCACCACGGCGGCCGCGGCGGCGACGGTGCGACGCGGCCTCCGCCGGAGCGCTCCGCGCAGGCGCGGGCCGGTCAGTCGAAGATCCATGCGTCAACGGTACGGGGGTGTGGTGGTGGGTCTCGGCCCCCTCAGGGGGGAGGAGTGGGGTATCCCACGGTCGTACGGGGGGAATTCGGCATACAGCGGGTGCGGTATGCGGGGTGGGGGGGCGGGCCTGACAGCAACCTGATAAGTCGGGGCAGATCGGGTGGTCGGGCGTGCGCGGGTCCGGTGGGGCTTCTCGCGCGGCTCCCCGCGGCCCTGGTGGGCGCGGGGAGCCGTGGTGACGCTGGTGCTCAGTGGTTGCGGGGGAAGCCCAGGTCGACGCCGGTGGGTCCGTCGGCCGGGTCGGGCCAGCGGGTCGTGACGACCTTGCCCCGGGTGTAGAAGTGGGTGCCGTCGTTGCCGTAGATGTGGTGGTCGCCGAAGAGGGAGTCCTTCCAGCCGCCGAAGGAGTGGTAGCCGACGGGGACCGGGATCGGGACGTTCACGCCGACCATGCCGGCCTCGACCTCCAGCTGGAAGCGGCGGGCGGCGCCGCCGTCCCGCGTGAAGATCGCGGTGCCGTTGCCGAACGGCGAGGCGTTGATGAGGGCCATGCCCTCCTCGTAGGTGTCCACGCGGAGCACGCACAGGACGGGGCCGAAGATCTCGTCCTGGTACGCCTTGGCCGACGTGGGGACCTTGTCGAGGAGCGAGATGCCGATCCAGTGGCCGTCCTCGTGCCCGTCGACCGTGAAGCCCGTGCCGTCGAGGACGACCTCGCAGCCCTCGGCCGCCGCGCCCGTCACGTACGAGGCCACCTTGTCGCGGTGGACCGCCGTGATCAGCGGGCCCATCTCGGAGGTCGGGTCGTTGCCGGGGCCGATCTTGATCTTCTCGGCGCGCTCGCGGATCTTGTCCACCAGCTCGTCGCCGATCGCGCCGACCGCGACCACGGCCGAGATCGCCATGCAGCGCTCACCCGCGGAGCCGTAGGCCGCCGAGACCGCCGCGTCGGCCGCCGCGTCCAGGTCGGCGTCCGGGAGGACCAGCATGTGGTTCTTGGCGCCGCCGAGGGCCTGGACGCGCTTGCCGTTCGCGGAGGCCGTGGTGTGGATGTAGCGGGCGATCGGGGTGGAGCCGACGAAGGAGACCGCCTTGACGTCCGGGTGCTCCAGGAGGCGGTCGACGGCCACCTTGTCGCCGTGGACGACGTTGAAGACACCGTCGGGCAGGCCGGCCTCGGCCAGCAGCTCGGCGATCTTGACGGACGCCGAGGGGTCCTTCTCGGAGGGCTTCAGCACGAAGGTGTTGCCGCAGGCGATGGCGAGCGGGAACATCCACATCGGGACCATCGCCGGGAAGTTGAACGGCGTGATGCCCGCGACGACACCCAGCGGCTGGCGGATCGAGGAGACGTCCACGCGGCTCGCGACCTGCGTCGACAGCTCGCCCTTCAGCTGCACGGTGATCCCGCACGCCAGGTCGACGATCTCCAGGCCGCGCGCGACCTCACCGAGCGCGTCCGAGTGGACCTTGCCGTGCTCGGCGGTGATCAGCTCCGCGATCGCGTCCCGGTTGGCGTCCAGCAGCGCCCGGAACTTGAACAGGATCGAGGTGCGCTGGGCCAGCGAGGACTGGCCCCAGGTGACGAAGGCCTCCTTGGCGGTGCGTACCGCCGCGTCGACCTCGTCGACGGTCGCGAAGGCGACCTTGGTGGTGACGGCGCCGGTCGCCGGGTCCGTGACCGGACCGAACGTACCCGACGCGCCTTCGACGGTCTTACCGCCGATCCAGTGGTTGACGATCTTCGTCATGCCGAAAGACTCCTTCTTACAGATGGCGGCGTCGGGTGGAGACGTGCCGGTCGTACTCCTCACGTGCCTTGACCGCCGACACTCGGGTCGCGGTCTCGGCCACAGGTACATCCCACCAGGCCTGCGCCGGAGGCGGGCCCGACACTGTGTCTGCGGTTTCGGTCTCCACGTAGACACAAGTGGGAGTGTCGGCGGCCCGCGCCTCGGCGAGGGCCGCGCGCAGGTCGCGGATGGTCTTGGCGCGCAGCACGCGCATGCCGAGGCTGGCCGCGTTGGCGGCGAGATCCACGGGCAGCGGGGCGCCCGTGAACGTGCCGTCGTCCGGGTTCCGGTGCCGGTAGGCGGTGCCGAACCGCTCCCCGCCCACCGACTCCGACAGGCCGCCGATCGAGGCGTACCCGTGGTTCTGCACCAGCAGCATCTTGATCGGCACGTTCTCCTGGACGGCCGTCACGATCTCCGTCGGCATCATCAGATACGTGCCGTCGCCGACCAGCGCCCACACCGGGCGCCCGGGAGCGGCCATGCGGACACCTATCGCGGCCGGGATCTCGTAGCCCATGCAGGAGTAGCCGTACTCCAGGTGGTACTGGTCCCGCGACCGTGTACGCCACAGTTTGTGCAGGTCACCGGGGAGGGATCCGGCCGCGTTGATGAGGATGTCGGACTCGTCGACGATCTCGTCGAGGAGACCGAGGACCTGGGCCTGGGTGGGCCGGGTGTCCGGCTCCTCCGCCTCGTAGCAGGCGTCGACGCGGTGCTCCCAGCGCTGCTTGTCCTCGCCGTACTCGGCGACGTACGCGTCCGCGACCCGGTGGCCGTGCAGTTCCAGCGCCTCGGCCAGTTCCTCCAGGCCGGCCCGCGCGTCCGCGATCAGCGGCAGCCCGGAGAGTTTGTGGCCGTCGTAGGGCGCGATGTTGAGGTTGAGGAAGCGGACGCCGTCGGCGGCGAAGAGGGTGCCGGAGGCGGTGGTGAAGTCCGTGTACCGGGTGCCCACACCGATCACCAGGTCGGCGGTGCGGGCGAGTTCGTTGGCCGTCGCGGTGCCGGTGTGGCCGATGGCGCCGACGTCCTGCGGGTGGTCGTAGCGCAGGGAGCCCTTGCCGGCCTGGGTGGAGGCGACGGGGATGCCGGTGGCGTCGGCGAGTTCGGCGAGCGCCTCCTCGGCGCGGGCGTGGTGGACACCGCCGCCGGCGACGATCAGCGGTCGGCGGGCCTCGCGGACCACCCGTACCGCGTCGGCGAGTTCGGCCGCGTCCGGGGCGGGCCGGCGTACGTGCCAGGTCCGCTCGGCGAAGAACTCCTCCGGCCAGTCGTACGCCTCCGCCTGCACGTCCTGCGGCAGCGCGAGGGTCACGGCGCCCGTGTCGACGGGGTCCGTGAGGACCCGCATCGCCTGGAGGGCGGCCGGGATCAGCGCCTCGGGGCGGGTGACCCGGTCGAAGTACCGCGACACCGGGCGCAGCGTGTCGTTGACGCTGATGTCGCCCGCGTACGGCACTTCGAGCTGCTGGAGGACCGGGTCCGCGGGCCGGGTCGCGAAGATGTCGCCCGGCAGGAGCAGCACCGGCAGGTGGTTGATGGTGGCGAGGGCGGCGCCGGTGACGAGGTTGGTGGCGCCGGGGCCGATCGACGTCGTCACCGCGTGCGTGGACAGGCGGCCCGACTGGCGGGCGTAGCCGACGGCCGCGTGCACCATGGCCTGTTCGTTGCGGCCCTGGTGGTAGGGCATGGTGTCGGCGTACTCGACGAGCGCCTGGCCGAGGCCCGCGACGTTGCCGTGGCCGAAGATGCCCCAGGTGGCGCCGATCAGCCGCTGCCGCTGCCCGTCGCGCTCGGTGTACTGGGCGGCGAGGAACCGCACCAGCGCCTGCGCCACGGTGAGCCGCGTGGTCCCGGTGGTCATCGGTATCCCTCCGTGTGATCCGGGTGGAAGCAGATCCGCCACTGCCGCTCGGTGCCCGGACCGGCCATCACGTTCAGGTAGTACATGCTGTGGCCGGGCTGCGCGATGGACGGGCCGTGCCAGCCGTCGGGGACGAGGACGGCGTCACCCGAGCGGACCTCGGCGAGGACGTCGGAGCCGCCCTCCCGGGAGGGGAACACCCGCTGGTAGCCGAAGCCGTTCGGGCCGTCGATCTCGAAGTAGTAGATCTCCTCCAGCTCGGTCTCCTCCCCCGGCCGGTTCTCGTCATGCTTGTGCGGCGGGTACGAGGACCAGTTGCCGCCCGGCGTGATGACCTCGACGGTGATGAGCTTGTCGCACGCGAAGGCGTCGGCGGAGGCGAAGTTGCGCACCTGGCGGGCGCAGTTGCCGCTGCCGCGGTCTTCGACGGGGACCTCCGGCGCGGGGCCGTAGCGGGCGGGGAGTCGTCGCTCGCACCTCGCTCCTGCCAAAGCGAAGCGGCCTCCCGCGCCGGAGGCGATCTGTACCCGGGCGTCGCGGGGCGCGTAGACGAAGTCGGAGACTCCGGCGAACACGTCCTCGCGGCCCAGGATGTCGAACTCTGCGGTGCCGCCACCGTCCGCTGCGCCCGGATCCTCCGATACGCGAACCGTACAGGCGCCGCCCAGGGACAGCACGATCCATTCGCTGTCCCCGGTGGTGAAGGTGTGCTCGCCGCCCGGCTCCAACTCCACGACGCGCAGGCTGCTGTGGGTCCAGCCGGCCTGCTCGGGGCCGATGTCGAGGGCGTACCCCCCGTGGGCGGTCGTCCCCTTCGGGACGTACAGCTCGGTCTTGTGTGTCATGCGGCCCTCACAGCAGTCCTACGGCGGTGTCCACGGCGGCGGTCACGTCGTCGTCCGCCGGGTAGAGCAACGAGCGGCCGACCACCAGGCCCTGGACGGTGGGCAGTTGCAGGGCGCCCCGCCACTTCTCGTACGCGCCCTCCTGGTCCTCTCCGACGTCGCCGCCGAGGAGGACGGCGGGCAGGGTCGAGGTCTCCATGACGCGGGCCATGTCGTCGGGGTTCTCGGTGACGGGCACCTTCAGCCAGGTGTACGCCGAGGTGCCGCCGAGTCCGGCGGCTATGGCGATCGACTTGGTGACCGCGTCGGCGCAGAGGTCGTTCCTGACCTTGCCGGTGACGGGGTCGCGACGGCTGATGAACGGCTCGACGAAGACCGGGAGCCGCCGCTCGGCCATGGCGTCCACGGCGTGCGCGGTGGACTCCAGGGTGTCGAGGGAGCCCGGGTCGTCGTAGTCGACGCGCAGCAGCAGCTTGCCGGCGTCGAAGCGGAGCCGCTCGATGTCCTCGGGGCGGTGGCCGGTGAAACGGTCGTCCAGTTCGAAGGAGGCGCCCGCGAGTCCACCGCGGTTCATCGAGCCCATGACGATCTTGCCGTCGAGGGCACCGAGGAGGAGCAGGTCGTCGAGGATGTCGGCGGTCGCGAGCACCCCGTCGACGCCGGGCCGGCCGAGGGCCAGGCACAGCCGTTCGAGGAGGTCGGCGCGGTTCGCCATGGCGAGCTTGCGGTCGCCGACGGAGAGCGCGCCGCGGGCCGGGTGGTCGGCGGCGACGATCATCAGCCGCCCGGAGTCGCCGATCAGGGGGCGGCGGACGCGGCGGGCGGCGGCCTCGGCGATCGCCTCGGGGTGGTGGACCCGGGTGCGGACCAGGGCGGAGACGTCGACGCTCACCGTACTTCCCCCGCCGTGACCGCGGCCTCGATCTCCTCGGCGGTGGGCATCGCCGAGGAGCACTCCAGGCGGGAGGCGACGATGGCTCCGGCGGCGTTGGCGTGCCGCATGGTCCGCTCCAGGTCCCAGCCTTCGAGCAGGCCGTGGCAGAGGGAACCGCCGAAGGCGTCTCCGGCGCCCAGTCCGTTGAGGACGTTCACCGGCAGCGGCGGCACCTCGGCCGTCGTGCCGTCGCGGTGCACCGCCAGCACACCCTTGGGGCCCTGCTTCACGACCGCGAGTTCCACCCCGGCGGCCAGCAGGGCCTCGGCGGCGGCGTGCGGCTCGCGGACGCCGGTGGCGACCTCGACCTCGTCCAGGTTCCCGACGGCGACGGTGGTGTGCCGCAGGGCCTCCTCGTAGAACGGGCGGGCCGCGGCCGGCTCGCTCCAGAACATGGGCCGCCAGTCGAGGTCGAAGACCGTCGTGCCGGCCTTGGCCCGGTGGGCGAGGGCCGCGAGCGTCGCCGTACGGCTGGGCTCCTCGCTCAGACCGGTGCCGGTGACCCAGAAGACGCGGGCCTCACGAATGGCCTCCAGGTCCAGTTCGTGGGCGTCGATCTCCAGGTCCGGCGCCTTGGGGCGGCGGTAGAAGTACAGCGGGAAGTCGTCCGGCGGGAAAACCTCGCAGAACGTGACCGGGGTGGCGAGGCCGGGGACCGGTGTCACCCAGCGGTCGTCGACGCCGAAGTCCCGCAGCGCCTGGTGGAGGTACTCCCCGAACGGGTCCTCGCCCGTGCGGGTGATGACGGCGGTGTCCCGGCCGAGCCGGGCGGCGGCCACCGCGACGTTCGTCGCCGATCCGCCGAGGAACTTCCCGAAGGACGTCACCTGCGGCAGCGGGACCCCCGTCTGCAGCGGATAGAGGTCCACACCGATCCGCCCCATGGTGATCAGGTCGTACGCCATCGAGTTCCCTTCGCGCTCCGGTTCCGTCAAGGTCTAGCTCCGCGAGAGCGGCCCTGTCAATATTTTGTCCAGACATTCGGACTACCTATTGACACCCTTGGGTTCCGGCCCGAAGCTGGCCGCCATGACGTCGTTGTCACCTGAGTCCTCACTCTCGCGCATCCGGATCGGCTCGGCGCCCGACTCCTGGGGTGTGTGGTTCCCCGACGACCCCCAGCAGGTCCCCTGGCAGCGCTTCCTCGACGAGGTGGCCGCCGCCGGCTACGAGTGGATCGAGCTGGGCCCCTACGGCTATCTGCCGAAGGACCCCGCCGTTCTCGCCGAGGAGACGGCCAAACGTGGCCTGAAGGTGTCGGCCGGCACGGTCTTCACCGGGCTGCACCACGGCCCCGACGTCTGGGAGAAGACCTGGGCGCACGTCGCCGACAACGCGGTCCTCGCCCAGGCCATGGGCGCCCGGCACCTCGTCGTCATCCCCTCCTTCTGGCGGGACGACAAGACGGGCCAGGTGCTGGAGCCCAGCGAGCTGACCGTCGAGCAGTGGCGGCACCTCACCCAGCTCACCGAGCGGCTCGGGCGGGAGGTGCGGGAGAGGTACGGCCTCCAGATCGTCGTCCACCCGCACGCCGACACCCACATCGACAGCGAGGAGAACGTCGTCCGCTTCCTGGACGGCACCGACTCCTCGGTGGTGTCCCTGTGCCTCGACACCGGGCACTACGCGTACTGCGGCGGCGACAGCGTCAAGCTGATCGAGACGTACGGCGAGCGCATCGGCTATCTGCACCTCAAGCAGGTCGACCCCGAGATCCTGGCGGACGTCCGGGCCAAGGGGACGCCGTTCGGGCCGGCCGTGGCGCAGGGCGTGATGTGCGAGCCGCCGAAGGGCGTGCCCGAGCTGGGGCCGGTGCTGGCGGCCGCGCAGAAGCTGGACGTGGATCTGTTCGCGATCGTCGAGCAGGACATGTACCCGTGCGAGCCGGACGCTCCGCTGCCGATCGCCCAGCGGACGCGGGCGTTCCTGCGGAGCTGCGGGGCGTAGGCGCGCCGCTGGATGAGCCGGGTGCCGTGCGGCGCCGGGGGACTGCGCGTTCGTCGCGGGCCGCGAGTGCGTCGCGGTTGGTCGCGCGGTTCCCCGCGCCCCTTGGGGGGTGGGCGGTGGCTTTGAGGGTGACCCACGTCACGAGGCTTGTGTCACATGTGGTGCGCAGCGGCCGGCCGGGACGACCGAGCAACCGGGGGTGCGGGGCGGCCGACTGACGACCCGCACCGACGTTCCGCACTGACGACGACCGCGCTTAATCGTTTGCCCCGGCCTCCTCGCCCTGCCGAGGATTCCGGGATGAGCTTCTCCGAGAAACCCGTACTCACCGGTGAGCGGGCCGTCCTGCGGCCCTTCACCGTGGACGACACCCCCGTGATGGCCCGCGTCCTGGCCGACCCGGACATCATCCGGCTCACCGGGAGCCAGGACGGGGCGTACGACATGGAGAGGCTGCGCACCTGGTACGGCAACCGCAGCGAGCAGACCGACCGGCTCGATCTCGGCATCGTGGACCGGGCCAGCGGGGAGCTGGTGGGCGAGGCCGTGCTCAACGACTGGGACGAGCCCAACCGTGCCTGTTGCTTCCGGATCCTGATCGGCCCCGCCGGGCGGAACCGGGGGCTCGGCACGGAGGCCGTGCGCCTGACGGTCGGCCACGCCTTCGAGCGGCTCGGCATGCACCGCGTCTCGCTGTACGTCTTCACACACAACCCCCGGGCCCGGCGCGCCTACGAGAAGGTGGGGTTCGTGGCCGAGGGCGTGGAGCGGCAGACCCTGTGGCAGGACGGGAAGTGGATCGACGCCGTACGGATGTCGATCCTCGCCCCCGAGTGGGCGGCGCACCGCGGACGCCCGGAGACCGGCCCGCCCGACCTCACGCACACGTGACCATCAGGGCCGGCTGACCGTCATGGCCGGTCCCTCCACGGTTCGATGACCGTCACGCCGCTGCCCGGTGCCGTGCCCAGCGCGGCGAGGGCCTCCGGGACGGCGTCCAGGGGGATCGTCGACGTCACCAGGAGGTCGGGGCGCAGGACGCCCGAGCGGACCAGTTCCAGCATGGGCGGGTAGGCGTGGGCCGCCATGCCGTGGCTGCCGAGGAGTTCCAGTTCCAGGGCGATCGCGCGGGCCATGGGGACGGGGGTCGTGCCGGTCGGCGACGGCAGCAGGCCCACCTGGACGTGGCGGCCCCGGCGGCGGAGGCTGCCGACCGACGCCGCGCAGGTGACCGGGGAGCCCAGCGCGTCCAGCGACAGATGGGCGCCGCCGCCGGTGAGGTCCCGTACCGCCTCGGCCGTGTCCTGGACCGCCGAGGCGTCCACACAGGCCGCAGCGCCGAACGTCCGCGCCAGCTCCAGGGCCCGGGGCGAGACGTCGACGGCGACGACCCGGGCGCCGGAGGCCGCCGCGATCATCACCGCCGACAGGCCCACTCCCCCGCAGCCGTGCACGGCCACCCACTCGCCGGCCGCGACCCTGCCCTGCGCCACCACCGCCCGGAACGCCGTGGCGAACCGGCAACCCAGGGAGGCCGCCGTGCCGTACGACAGCCCCTCCGGCAGCGCCACCAGGTTCACGTCGGCGTGGTCCAGGGCCACGTACTGGGCGAACGAGCCCCAGTGAGTGAACCCCGGCTGGGTCTGCCGCTCGCACACCTGCTGGTCCCCGGCCGCGCAGGCGGCGCAGCCGCCGCAGGCGCACACGAACGGGACGGTGACCCGGTCGCCCGGCTGCCAGCGGGTCACCCCGGCGCCGGTCTCCTCCACCACCCCGGCGAGCTCATGGCCGGGGACGTGCGGCGGGGTGATGTCGGGGTCGTGGCCCATCCAGGCGTGCCAGTCGCTGCGGCACAGGCCCGTGGCCTCGACGCGGACGACCACGCCGTGGACCGCCGCAGTCGGGTCCGGCACGTCCCGTACCTCGGCCGGCTCACCGAACCGCTCGAACACCACCGCGCGCATACGCCCTCGCCCTCGCCCTCACCGCCCGACAGGTCGGCCGCGCCGTCTGCCTTCCGGCCGGCCGAGCTCACGGCCGGCCTGCCCACCGACCTGTCGGAGATCCTTTCCGGTGAACGCTAGCCAGAGATCTCCACCTTGTCGTGGTCGCTCTGCCTGTCGTGGTCGCCGGCGCCACTCTCCTCCTGGCGGTCGCTCTCCTGGTCGGCGCCGCTCTCCTCGTGGCGGTCGCTGTCGGCGCCGCTCCCCTTGTCCCGGTCGCTCTCCTCGCCATCGGCTGCGGTCTCCGTCGCGCTCCCGGTCGCGGTGGCGCGCGGGGCCGACTCGCCCTCGCTCAGGCCGAACCGCTCGTGGAACCTGCGCAGCGGGGCCGGGGCCCACCAGGTGGCGCGGCCGGTGAGCCGCATGAAGGCCGGGACGAGCAGGCTGCGCACGATCATCGCGTCCATGAGCACGGCGAGAGCGAGGCCCAGGCCGAGCATCTTGGTGTTCGTGACCCGTGAGGTGCCTATGGCGATCATCACGACGGCCAGGATGACGGCGGCGGCGGTGATGAGGCCGCCGGTGCGCTGGAGGCCGTGGCGGACGGCGGCCGTGTGGTCGCCGGTGTGGTCGTACTCCTCCTTGATGCGGGAGAGCAGGAAGACGCCGTAGTCCATGGAGAGGCCGAAGGCCACGCAGAACATCAGCACCGGCAGGGTCGTCTCGATGGAGCCGGAACTGGTGAAGCCCAGCAGGCCGGAGAGATGACCGTCCTGGAAGACCCAGATCATCGCGCCGAACATCGCGGTGAGGCTGAGCGCGTTCAGCAGGACCGCCTGGAGGGGGACCAGCACACTGCCGGTGAGCAGGAAGACCAGCAGGAGGGTGACCACGGCGATGAAGGAGAGGGCCAGCGGCAGGCCGCCGCCTATCGCCTCCTTGGTGTCGACCAGGACCGCTCCCGCACCCGTCACCGACGTCTTGAACGGGGCGTCGGCCGCCTCGGCCCGTATGTCGTGGACCAGGTCCTGCGCGGCCTCGTCGACCACGTCGCCCTTCGGCTGCACGGCGAAGTAGGCCGCGTCGCCGCTCACCACGGGGCCGTCCACCCGGAGCACATCGGGCAGGGCGGCGATCTCGTCCTTGTAGGCGGTGTACTGGGCCTCGGTCGCCCGGCCCTCGGCGAGGATCTCCAGACCGCCGCCGGGGGTGCCCGGGAAGTCCTCCCGGATGTGCTGCTGGACGACCCGGGACTCGGCGGAGGCCGGGAGCTGACGGTCGTCGGCCGAGCCGAACTTCACACCGAGGAAGGGCAGGCCGAGGAGGACCAGGCCGGCGGTGGTGGCGATGGCGAAGAAGGGGGCGCGGCGCATGACGAAGCCGGCCGTGCGGCCCCAGGCGGCACCCTCCTCGCGGGCGGGAGCCCCCTCGGCCCTGCGGCGCCTGAACAGCTTGCGCAGGTCGAGGGCGTTGACCCGCTCCCCGAGCAGCACGAGGGCCGCCGGGAGCACGATCAGGGCCGCCGCCGCGGCGAGCAGGACGACCGCGATGCCCGCGTAGGCGATGGACTTCAGGAACGCCTGGGGGAAGACCGCCATCGCGGCGAGCGAGACGGCGACCGTGAGCGCGGAGAAGAGGACCGTCCGCCCGGCGGTGCGCAGGGTGGTGGCCACGGCGGCCCGGGGGTCGGCGCCGGCGGACAGCTCCTCCCGGAAGCGGCGCACGATGAACAGGGCGTAGTCGATCGCGAGGCCGAGGCCCATGGCCGTGGTGAGGTTCAGCGCGAAGATCGAGACGTCGGTCACCTCGGTGAGGCCGCGCAGGATCGCGTTGGTGCCGAGGATGGCGACGACGCCCACGACGAGCGGCAGCAGGGCGGCGACCGCGCTGCCGAAGGCCATCACCAGCAGGACCAGGGTCACGGGCAGGGCGATCAGCTCGGCCCGCAGGAGGTCCTCCTGGATGACCGTCTGCATCTCGTGGCGCACGGCGACTATGCCGCCGATCTTGACCTCGACCGGGCCGTGCGTGCCGCGGAACTCCGGCGTGATGCGGTCCAGCGTCGCGTTCATCGTGGTCTCGTCGCCGGTCAGGCGGGCCGCTATCAGCGCCTGGCGGCCGTCCTCGGCGCGGAGGGTGGGGGCACCGGTCTGCCAGTAGGAGCCGACGCCCGTGACGCCCTTCTCCGCGGCGAGCCGCTCGGCCAGCCGCTTCGCCTCGGCGGCGACCGCCGGATCGTCGACCGGGGTGTCGCCCGCGTCGACCATCAGCAGCAGGTTCGGCTGGGAGTTCGGGAACTCGCGCTGGAGCGCCTTGGTCGCGTAGGTGGACTCGGCCTTGGGGTCCTCCCAGCCGCCGCTGGTCAGACGGTCGGCGACATCGCTGCCCGCGACGACCGCGAGGGCGGTGATCAGCAGGGCCACGAGCAGGGAGAGCCGGGGACGGGCGGTCACCAGTCTGGTCCAGCCTCCCGCTCGGGGTGGCCTGTTGACTTCGGTCATGGTGCGGTGTCCCCTTCACTCTGATCCGTGCCGTGCGCAGCCGGGCGGGCGGACGCGCCACGCCATAAACTGGCAAACACGAGACCTCGCTCGCGTTTCATCAGAATGCGAGCGACGACTCGTGTTTGTCAATCAGGTCCGAGAAGCTGGGGACAACCGCATGCCCACTCACCAGGAGCAGGAGCAGCCGCGCCGCCGCCAGGCCCGCGGCGAGCGCCGCATCGCCCAACTCCTCGAAGCCGCGGCCTCGGTGTTCACGTCGACCGGGTACGCGTCCGCGAGCACCAACGCGATCGCCCGCGAGGCGGGCGTCTCGCCGGGCACGCTGTACCAGTTCTTCCCGAACAAAGAGGCGATCGCGATCGAGCTGGGCCAGCGGCTGATGGCCGACATGCGGACGGCGTACGGCGAGGCGCTCGCACCGATCGATCCCGCGACCCCGCTGGAGCAGGCCGTGGCGGCCGCCGTCGACCGGTTCATCGACTTCAACTGCCACAACCCGGTGTTCTTCACCCTCATGCACGGCCCGGACGTCCCCGGCCGGATGGCGGAGGAGCACGACGCCCTCCACAACACCCTGATCACCCGGGTCGAGGACCTGCTCTCACCGCTCCTGCCGGACCGGCCGGCCGTCGCCGTCACCCGCATCGCGCACGTCTGCATGGCGCTCTACATGGCGGGCCTCGAACTGATCCTCGCCAGCGAGGGCGACGACCGCGAGGCGTACGTCCAGGAGCTGAAGGACGTGCTGTTCCGCTACCTCGACCCGCTGGTGGGCGACCGCCTCCGCGACGCACAGGCGGCCTCGGCCTCCACCCCGGCCCGCTGACCCCGGGGCCCCCTGACCCCCGCGCGCCCCACCCCGAGCGTCAGACCTCTCTTGGATTCATACCCCCTAGGGGTATAGGGTAGGGGATCCGAAGGGTTACCCGTATCCCAGACACCCCGACGAGGAGCAACGACATGACCGCCCAGACCGACACTCCCGGCTCCGTCACCGCCGTCTACAAGGTGAGCGGCATGAGCTGCGGCCACTGCGAAGGCGCCGTCTCCGGTGAGATCTCCGGGATCGCCGGTGTCTCCTCGGTGAAGGCCGTCGCCTCCAACGGCGAGGTCACCGTGGTCTCGGCCGCCCCGCTCGACGAGGAGGCCGTGCGCGCCGCCGTCGACGAGGCCGGCTTCGAGCTGGTCGGCACCGTCTGAGAACCGCCCGCCCAGGCGGGGCCCCGCCCCGCCCCGGGCCGCACCCGCGCACGTTCCCCGAAGCACGGACACGGACATGACCAGCACCACCGAAGTCACCCCCGCGGACGAGTCGGCCCATGAGGTCGAACTGATGATCGGCGGGATGACCTGCGCCTCCTGCGCGGCCCGCGTCGAGAAGAAGCTCAACCGCATGGACGGTGTGACCGCCACGGTGAACTACGCCACGGAGAAGGCGAAGATCGCCTACCCCTCGGGGGTCGAGGTCGCCGATCTCATCGCCACGGTGGTGAAGACGGGCTACACGGCCGAGGAACCGCCGCCGCCCGCGCCCCCGGCGGCGGACCCCGAGGCGGACCGGGAGCCGGGCGCGGACTCCCCGGCGGAGGACCCCGAGCTCGCCGCCCTGCGGCAGCGGCTCACCGTCTCGGCGCTGCTGGCCGCCCCGGTGGTCCTCATGTCCATGGTCCCGGCCCTCCAGTTCGACAACTGGCAGTGGCTCTCCCTGACACTGGCCGCGCCGGTCGTCGTATGGGGCGGGCTGCCCTTCCACCGGGCCGCCCTCACCAACCTCCGGCACGGCGCGGCCACGATGGACACCCTGGTCTCGCTCGGCACACTCGCGGCCTTCGGCTGGTCCCTGTGGGCCCTGTTCCGGGGGCACGCGGGCATGCCGGGCATGCGGCACGGCTTCGAGTTCGGCGTGTCCCGCACGGCGGGCTCCTCGACGATCTACCTGGAGGTGGCCGCCGGGGTCGTGGCGTTCATCCTGCTGGGCCGCTATCTGGAGGCCCGCTCCAAGCGCCGGGCGGGCGCCGCCCTCAAGGCGCTGCTGCACCTGGGCGCCAAGGACGTCTCGGTGCTGCGCGAGGGCCGCGAGACCCGGATCCCGGTGGAGCGGCTGGTGGTCGGCGACCGGTTCGTCGTCCGGCCAGGGGAGAAGTTCGCCACCGACGGCACCGTGGTCGAGGGCGCCTCCGCCGTCGACGCGTCCCTGCTGACCGGCGAGTCCGTGCCGGTGGACGTGGGCGCGGGCGACGCCGTCGCGGGCGCGACGGTGAACGCGGGTGGCCGGCTCGTCGTCGAGGCGACCCGCGTGGGAGCGGACACCCAGTTGGCACGGATGGCGCGGCTGGTGGAGGACGCGCAGAACGGCAAGGCGGAGGTGCAGCGGCTGGCCGACCGGATCTCCGCCGTGTTCGTGCCCGTCGTCCTCCTGATCGCGGTGGCCACGTTCGGCGGGTGGCTCGGCGTCACCGGCGACCCGACCGCGGCCTTCACCGCGGCCGTCGCGGTGCTGATCATCGCCTGCCCCTGCGCGCTGGGCCTGGCCACACCGACCGCCCTCATGGTCGGCACCGGCCGCGGCGCCCAGCTCGGCATCCTCATCCGGGGCCCGGAGGTGCTGGAGTCCACCCGCCGCGTCGACACGGTCGTCCTGGACAAGACCGGCACGGTCACCACCGGCCGGATGACCCTCCGGAAGGTGTACGCCGCCGAGGGCGTCCCCGAGGAGGACGTCCTGCGCCTCGCGGGCGCCGTCGAACACGCCTCCGAACACCCGGTCGCGCGGGCGGTCGCCGCGGGCGCCGAGGAGCGCCTCGGCCCCCTGCCGCCGGTCGAGCGTTTCCGGAACGAGCCCGGAAAGGGCGTACACGGCCGCGTGACGGGCCACGACGTGCAGGTGGGCCGGATCCACGACGGGCTCCTCCCCGAGGCGCTCAGCGCCGCCAAGGAGGCCGCGGAGGACGAGGGGCACACGGCGGTCGTGGTGGTCCGCGACGGCACGGCGGTCGGTGTCCTCACCGTCGCCGACGCGGTCAAGGACACCAGCGCCGAGGCCGTCCGGCGGCTGCGGGCGCTCGGACTGACCCCGGTCCTGCTGACCGGCGACAACACACGGGTGGCCCGGTCCGTGGCCGACGCCGTCGGCATCGCCCCCGACCAGGTGATCGCGGAGGTGCTGCCGCAGGACAAGGTCGACGTCGTACGGCGGCTCCAGGGCGAGGGCCGTACGGTCGCGATGGTCGGGGACGGGGTCAACGACGCCGCCGCGCTCGCCACCGCCGATCTGGGGCTCGCCATGGGGACGGGCACGGACGCGGCGATCGAGGCGAGCGACCTGACGCTGGTCCGCGGCGACCTGCGGGTGGCCGCGGACGCCATCCGGCTGTCCCGCCGCACCCTGGCCACCATCAAGGGAAACCTGGTGTGGGCCTTCGGTTACAACGTGGCCGCGCTGCCGCTGGCCGCCGCCGGACTGCTGAATCCGATGATCGCGGGGGCCGCAATGGCCTTTTCGTCCGTTTTCGTGGTCACGAACAGCTTGCGACTCAGGGCATTTGCGTGACGACCGGGTAAAAGTCCCTCTAGAGTCCGGAAGCAGCCTCACATAAGCTCTTCACAAGGCTCGCGCATGTTCCTTACGCTGGGGCCTCGGTCGCCGTATCGGGTCTCTTGCGCATCTTCAGGACATAAGGCAAGAGACGCAGATCACAGTGGCGCGAACGTAACCAACGAAGGGGTTCGTGAGTCTAAGTTGGCGATGTCAGAAGCGTCTTGGGGGGCGCGACTGGCATCTGGGGATGTCTTGGGGGACGTTCCCGGAATTGCGTTGCCGGGGCACGTACCCGGGGAGCTTTGAGCGGCCCTCCCGTACGTACGCGTCCCGGCAGACCGCACCTCACCGCACGACAACTTCATATACGCAGGACGGACCCGTCCTGCTCAGCGATTCAGGCGCTGGTCCACCAGACGCCCGGCCGGATCCCGTGGGGGGAATCCGCACCGGGACATGGGAAGGCGCCCTGCTCGCCGGCCCGTGGGGGGACCAGCGGCGCAGGGCGCCTTCTTTTCTGTGCCGGAGCAGCCGAAAGGGGCGCGGGGAACCGGGTGAACGGCTCCCACACACCCCACGACGGAGAACGGCCTCCGGAGAGCCCCTAGCGGGCCTCGACCGGAACGAAGTCGCGCTCGACGACGCCCGTGTAGATCTGGCGCGGACGACCGATCCGGGAACCCGGCTCCTTGATCATCTCGTGCCACTGGGCGATCCAGCCGGGCAGCCGGCCGAGGGCGAACAGGACCGTGAACATCTCGGTCGGGAAGCCCATCGCGCGGTAGATCAGACCCGTGTAGAAGTCCACGTTCGGGTAGAGGCTGCGCGAGACGAAGTAGTCGTCGGAGAGCGCGTGCTCCTCCAGCTTCAGGGCGATGTCCAGCAGCTCGTCGGACTTGCCGAGCGCGGAGAGGACATCGTGCGCGGCGGCCTTGATGATCTTGGCGCGCGGGTCGAAGTTCTTGTAGACCCGGTGGCCGAAGCCCATCAGCCGGACGCCGTCCTCCTTGTTCTTCACCTTGCGGATGAAGGAGTCGACGTCGCCGCCGGCGTCGCGGATGCCCTCCAGCATCTCCAGCACGGACTGGTTGGCCCCGCCGTGCAGCGGACCCCACAGCGCGGAGATACCGGCGGAGATCGAGGCGAACATGTTCGCCTGCGAGGAGCCGACCAGGCGGACCGTGGAGGTCGAACAGTTCTGCTCGTGGTCCGCGTGGAGGATGAGCAGCTTGTCGAGGGCCGAGACCACGACCGGGTCGAGCTCGTACTCCTGGGCGGGGACCGAGAAGGTCATGCGCAGGAAGTTCTCGACGTAGCCCAGGTCGTTGCGCGGGTAGACGAACGGGTGACCGATCGACTTCTTGTACGCGTAGGCCGCGATCGTCGGGAGCTTCGCGAGCAGACGGATCGTGGAGAGGTTGCGCTGCCGCTCGTCGAACGGGTTGTGGCTGTCCTGGTAGAACGTCGACAGGGCGCTGACCACGGAGGACAGCATCGCCATCGGGTGGGCGTCCCGGGGAAAGCCCCGGTAGAAGTTCTTGACGTCCTCGTGCAGCAGCGTGTGCTGGGTGATCTCGTTCTTGAAGGTGGAGAGCTCGTCGACCGTCGGGAGCTCGCCGTTGATCAGCAGATAGGCGACCTCCAGGAAGGTGGAGCGCTCGGCCAGCTGCTCGATCGGGTAGCCGCGGTAGCGGAGGATGCCCGCCTCGCCGTCCAGATACGTGATGGCGGATTTATAGGCGGCGGTGTTCCCGTAACCGCTGTCCAGGGTGACCAGACCGGTATGGGCCCGGAGCTTCCCGATGTCGAAGCCCTTGTCGCCGACGGTGCTGTCGATCACCGGGTAGGTGTACTCGCCGTCGCCGTACCGCAGTACTACAGAGTTGTCGCTCACGTCTTCCCTCACCGACGTAGTGCCTCATCTTCGAGGTGCCCTGACTGTCTCTACCATCCCCCAATTGGCTCAGGAGAGTGCACTCGGGGTCGACCATCGGGCCTATCGGCGGCACTGAGTGCCGCCAACTTGCTCATCCTGCCCGCTCCGTCCGGCATCTGGAAGGGCTGTGTGACCTTTGCGACTCATTTGATCGATCAAATTTCACTCACGTGACGCCGGGGAGTCGCGAGAGGGCCCTTCGATCGGTCCCCTCCCTAGATCCTGGGGGCTACAGGGCCCGGGGCGCGAGCCGGAAGTCGAGGGCCGTATACCGCCGGCCCGCGGACACCGTGCGCACCGCCTGGCCGAGGGCCTTGCGGGAGCCGACGAGGACGACCAGTTTCTTCGCCCGGGTCACCGCTGTGTAGAGCAGATTGCGCTGGAGCATCATCCAGGCGCCGGTGGTGACGGGGACGACCACCGCCGGGTACTCGCTGCCCTGGGAGCGGTGGATGGTCACCGCGTAGGCGTGCGCCAGTTCGTCCAGCTCGTCGAAGTCGTACGGCACCTCCTCGTCCTCGTCGGTGAGGACCGTCAGCCGCTGGTCGACCGGGTCGAGCGCGGTGACCACGCCGACGGTGCCGTTGAAGACGCCGTTGGCGCCCTTCTCGTAGTTGTTGCGGATCTGGGTGACCTTGTCGCCGACGCGGAAGACCCGGCCGCCGAACCGCTTCTCGGGCAGGTCGGGGCGGGCCGGGGTGATGGCCTGCTGCAACAGGCCGTTGAGGGTGCCGGCGCCGGCCGGGCCCCGGTGCATCGGCGCGAGCACCTGGACGTCCCGCCGGGGGTCCAGACCGAACTTGGCCGGAATCCGACGGGCCGCCACATCCACCGTGAGCCGCCCGGCGGCCTCCGTGTCCTCCTCGACGAAGAGGAAGAAGTCCTTCATGCCGTCGGTGACCGGGTGGTGCCCGGAGTTGATCCGGTGCGCGTTGGTCACCACACCGGACTGCTGGGCCTGCCGGAACACCTTGGTGAGGCGCACCGCGGGCACGGGACTGCCGTCGGCGAGCAGATCGCGCAGGACCTCGCCGGCGCCGACACTGGGCAACTGGTCGACGTCCCCGACGAACAGCAGGTGCGCGCCCGGGGGCACCGCCTTGACCAGCTTGTTGGCGAGGAGGAGGTCCAGCATGGACGCCTCGTCGACGACCACCAGGTCCGCGTCGAGGGGACGGTCCCTGTCGTAGGCCGCGTCGCCGCCGGGCTTCAGCTCCAGCAGGCGGTGGACGGTGGACGCCTCGGCGCCGGTCAGTTCGGCGAGGCGTTTGGCGGCGCGGCCGGTGGGGGCGGCGAGAACGACCTTGGCCTTCTTGGCGCGGGCGAGCTCCACGATCGAGCGGACCGTGAAGGACTTGCCGCAGCCGGGGCCGCCGGTCAGCACGGCCACCTTCTCGGTGAGCGCGAGCCGGACGGCGGCCTCCTGCTCGGGGGCCAGCTCCGCGCCCGTACGGCCCTGGAGCCAGGACAGCGCCTTGTCCCACGCCACGTCACGGAAGCCGGGCATGCGGTCCTCGTCCGTGCGCAGCAGGCGCGACACCTGGGCGGACAGGGAGAGTTCGGCGCGGTGGAAGGGGACCAGGTAGATGGCGGTGACCGGGTCCGAGCCGGGGTCGGGGCCGGGGACCTTCTCCCGTACGACTCCGGGCTCGCCCGACTCCTCGTCCGGCTGGGCGAGTTCGGCCAGGCACTCGATGACGAGGCCCGTGTCGACCTGGAGGAGCTTGACCGCGTCGGCGATCAGCCGCTCCTCGGGGAGGAAGCAGTGGCCCTGGTCGGTGGACTGCGACAGGGCGTACTGGAGGCCCGCCTTGACGCGCTCCGGGCTGTCGTGCGGTATGCCGACGGACTGGGCGATCTTGTCGGCGGTGAGGAAGCCGATGCCCCAGACGTCGGCGGCGAGGCGGTACGGCTGGTTCTTCACGACTCCGATCGAGGCGTCGCCATACTTCTTGTAGATGCGCACGGCGATGGACGTGGACACCTCGACCGTCTGGAGGAACAGCATCACCTCCTTGATCGCCTTCTGCTCCTCCCAGGCGTCGGCGATCTTCTTCGTGCGCTTGGGTCCGAGACCGGGTACCTCGATGAGGCGCTTCGGCTCCTCCTCGATGATCTGGAGCGTGTCCAGGCCGAAGTGCTGGGTGATGCGGTCGGCGAAGACGGGCCCGATGCCCTTGACCAGGCCGGAGCCGAGGTATCTGCGGATGCCCTGGACGGTGGCCGGCAGGACGGTGGTGTAGTTCTCCACGGTGAACTGCTTGCCGTACTGCGGGTGGGAGCCCCAACGGCCCTCCATGCGCAGCGACTCGCCGACCTGGGCGCCGAGGAGCGCGCCGACGACGGTCAGCAGATCACCGCCGCCGCGGCCGGTGTCCACGCGGGCGACCGTGTAGCCGTTCTCCTCGTTGGCGTACGTGATGCGCTCCAGCACGCCTTCGAGCACGGCGAGCCGGCGTTCGCCGGTCCCCGTCTGATTCGCCACCATGATCCGACGCTACCGCCCGGGTCCGACAACGCGGTTGGCTCACCGCGAACACCCCTATTGACTTTCCTTCCGGCCTGTCACTACGGTCTCGCAGAATTTCGAACAGCGTTCGTCATATCGAACATTTCGAACCGCCGCATGAGTGCCCGACGGAGGACTCTCTGTGCGTTACCGCCTCAGACGCAGCCGCGCCCTCGCCGCCCTGTGCGGCTCGGTGCTGTCCATCAGTCTGCTGTCCGCCGGGCCGGGCGCGACGTCCGCGCAGGCCGCCGACGACCCCGACGCCGTCGCGCTGGACAAGGACGCGATCCTCGCGGCCAACCAGCTCGACGAGCCCCAGTGGTACAAGGACAACATCCCGTTCCTCGACACCCCCGACAACGACATCGACGACGTCTACTACTACCGGTGGAGCACCTTCAAGCGCGCGCTGCGCTACACGGTGCCGGGCACCGGGTACGTGTCGACCGAGTACGACGTCCCGATCGGCTACGCCGGGAACCCGTACACCGCGCTCCCGGACGCCACCGGCTACCACCTGCTGGACGGCCGCTGGCTGCACAACCGGGACTACGCGGGTGACTACCTGGACTTCTGGCTGCGCGGGGCGGGCAACTCGGGCGTACGCAACTTCAGCGAGTGGATCACGAGTGCCGCGTACCAGCGGTACCTCGTCACCGGGGACGCCGCGCAGATCAAGTCCGCGCTCCCCCACCTCATCGCGCTGTACAAGCGGTGGGACTCCAACTTCAACAACGACATCACGGTCGACGGCACGCAGTCCACCAGCGACCTCTTCCACCAGAGCCCGCTGTCCGACGCCACGGAGTACACCGAGACGTCGATGCACAGCAGCAACTGGTTCAGCGGAGGCCGTGGCTACCGGCCCACCATCAACGCGTACATGTACGCCGCCGCCCAGGCGATCAGCAAGATCGCCGCCATGAACGGCGACACGGCGACCGCGGACGACTACGACGCCAAGGCCGCACAGCTCAAGTCGGCCGTGCAGAACTCGCTGTGGGACCCGCAGCGCAACTTCTTCATGCAGGTCTACAACACGGACAGCACCAACGGCACCCTGAAGCAGACCAGGACGACCTGGCGGGAGCTGATGGGCTACGCCCCCTGGGCGTTCAACCTGCCCGACGCCCAGTACTCGTCGGCGTGGAAGTACCTGAACGATCCCAAGCGGTTCAAGGCGCCGTTCGGGCCCACGACGCTGGAGCGGGTGCACGACTTCGAGGCCGAGCAGGCCACCGTCAACCACGCGAACATCTTCAACGGGTCCACGGCCTCCAACGGCAAGTACGTCGGCCAGATCGACTTCGACGACAGTTACGTCGCCTTCACCGTGAACGCGCCCGGCGCCGGGACGTACCCCGTGACCGTGCACTACGCCAACGGCACGTCCGGCACGTCGACCCACAAGCTGATCGTGAACGACGACACCGCGAACCCGATCACGGTCGGCTACGCACCCACCGGGGCCTGGCAGAAGTTCTCCGAGACACAGTCCGTGACCGTGCAGGTCCCCATGAAGGCCGGGGCCAACACGCTGAAGTTCGCCAAGGGCACGAGCTTCGCCGAGATCGACCGGATCACCGCGAACCCGTACTTCAACTACCAGGCGATACCCGCCCAGCAGAAGCGCGACGACGCCAACTGCTGCCACTGGAACGGTCCGAGCTGGCCGTTCCAGACCAGCCAGGTCCTGACGGGTCTCGCGAACCTGCTCCAGGACTATCCCGCGCAGAGCTTCGTCACCAAGAGCGACTACCAGACGATGCTGGCCCAGTTCGCCGACCTCCAGCACAAGGACGGCAAGCCCTACATCGCCGAGGCCGCCAACGGTGACACCGGCGAGTGGATCTACGACGGGTTCAACTTCAGCGAGAACTACAACCACTCCAGCTTCAACGACCTGGTGCTCACCGGTCTGCTGGGCATCAAGCCGCAGGCGAACAACACGCTGGTGCTGAAGCCGCTGGTCCCGTCGGGCTGGGACTACTTCGCGGTGGAGAGCCTCCCGTACCACGGCCACACCTACTCGATCCGCTGGGACCGGGACGGCTCGCACTACGGCAAGGGCAGCGGGCTCCAGATCTTCCAGGACGGCGTCCGCATCCACCAGTCCTCGACGGTCGGCAACACCACCGTGAACGTGGCCGCCCCCGTCACCCCGGCGCAGCCCCCGCGGCTGATGAACGTGGCGGCCAACCCGCTCACGGCCGAGCAGGACTGGCTGGGCCGCGCCATCACCCAGCCCTACCCGAAGGCCTTCGCCTCCTACACCAACACCGTCTCCAACGGCCCGCACTGCCACAGTGGCCAGACCTGCAAGCCCACCACGTTCGACGCGCCGCTGCGGGCCACGGACGGCTGGATCCGCTACGACAAGATCCCCGACGACCGGTGGACCAACTCCGGCTCGCCGAACGCCACCGACCACCTCGGCGTCGACTTCGGGGCGCCCCGCAAGATCAACGAGGTGAAGTTCTACACCTACGACGACGGCGCGAACATCCGCGTCCCGGCGAGCTACACCGTCCAGTACCTCAAGGACGGGGCGTGGGTGAACGTCCCGGGCCAGACGAAGAGTCCGGCGACCCCGGCCGCGAACAACGCCAACGAGGTGACCTTCCCGACGATCACGACCTCCCAGTTCCGGGTGGTCTTCACCCCGCAGGCGGGCAAGTTCGTCGGCGTCACCGAGTTGGAGTCCTGGTACCCGGAGACACCGCGGGTGAAGATCGTCAACAAGAACAGCGTCCTGGAGCTCGGGATCGCCGGTTCCTCGATCGCCGCCGGTGGCGCCGTCCAGCAGCAGAGCGCCAGTGACAGCGCCAACCACTGGTGGAGGATCGTTCCGGCCGAGAACGGCTACTACAAGATCTTCAACACCAACAGCGGTCAGGTCCTCGGCGTCAAGGACGCGTCCAAGACCGCCGGCGCGGCGGCGTTGCAGTGGGGGGACACGCTGACCCCCGACCATCTGTGGTCGATCGTCGACGCGGGCGGTGGCTACGCCAAGATCGTCAACAAGAACAGCGGGCTGGTGCTGGGGATCGACGGGATGTCCAAGGCGTCCGGGGCTCCGGCCCTGCAATGGGACGACAACGGGACCGCCGACCATCTGTGGAGCATCACGGCGGAGGACGGGTCCACGCCGTTCACGTCCTGAGCCGACCGTCGAGGTCCGCCGAGGCCCCCTGGGGGGTGCGGCGGGCCTCGGCCGTTTTCCGGCTGCGCCCCGGGAACGGTCAGCGGCGGGGGCGCGCCTTCAGGGCTTCGAGGAAGGGGGCGAAGGCGGCGACGGGGAAGGTGAGGGTGCGGGCGGTGGGGGTTTTGGAGTCGCGGACGGCTATGTGGGTGGGGGAGGTGGCTATCTCCACGCAGTTATCACCGTCGCCTTCGCCGGAGTGGGACGACTTGCGCCAGTTGCTCATCGGGGGCCTCACAACTCTTTCGCCAGCCGGTTGATGAAGTCACGCGACCTGTCCGGTGCGAGTGACACCGCCTCCACCTTACGGAAGCGCGTTCGATAGCTGGCGAGTTGAGCTTCGGAGTCGATGAGCATCGAGCCGTGAGGGGCGTCGCGTACCACCGTGTCCAGCTTGGCGACCGGACCACCGACGTAGGTCATCACACTGGAGGCCCTGGCGAAGCCGTCGAGGTCGAAGGGGATGACGCGCAAGGTGATCCGGTCCGTCTCCGACAGCCCCACCAGCCGGGTGAGTTGGGCCCTGGCGGCAGCCCGGTCGCCGACCCTGATGCGGAGCGCGGCCTCATGGATCACGATCTCGTGCGGGAAGGCGACCTTCCCCTGCCTGGCCATACGATGGCGTACGCGCAGGTCGAGTTCCTCCTGGGTGAGTTCAGGAACTCGTGACGCGAAGACCGCACGGGCATAGTCCTCGGTCTGGAGGAGGCCGGGGACATACAGGACGGCCACATCCCGTTGGTACGCCGCGTGGTGATCGAGCTCCGACAAGTCCAGGAAGGGTGTCGGCAACCTCCCCCGGTACTCCTCCCACCAGCCCTGCGTCCGGTCCGCGGCCATCGCGACCAGGGCGTTGACGAACTCCTCGTCAGTGCAGGCATAGTGGGACGCGAGACGGCGCAACCGTTCCTCGCTCACACCGATGAGCCCCGACTCGATGTGGCTGATCTGCACCCTGTTCGCACCGAGAAGCGCCGCCGACTGGACTGCTGTCAGGCCGGCGGCTTCGCGGAGCCTGCGCAGTTCGATGCCCAGCCGCACCTGCCGAGCCGTTGGTTCACGCCTCTGGACCATGCGTTGCTCTCCTCTTTCGGGGGCGGAATCCACATCCGGCTTGCCTGGGGTTACAGGTTACCCCTACCGTCTGTGACACGACGAACACACTACGGAAGCGCACCGCTCCGTCGCGCCATGACGGCTTCGGCAATGCCACCGTGTGCGAACCCTCCTTCCTCTCCCCGGAGTTGATGACCCATGCCCGAAACCTGGGACTACACCCTCCACATCCCCAACGACCCCAGAGCCGTGACCATCTGCCGCCGCACCCTGCGGCTGATCCTCACCCTGCACGGCCTCGTCAACCTCGTGGACACCGCCGAACTTCTCGCGACCGAACTGGTCTCCAATGCTGTACTGCACACGAAGGGACCCGCCGCGCTCCGGGTGCGGAGGTCACCGGAGGGGACGGTGTGGATCGGGGCCTGGGACGCCGACCCCGAACCGCCGGAACCACCACGGGGGTTGGAGCTGGTGGGTGAGCAGGAGGGCGGGCGGGGGCTGGGGCTCGTCGCGGCCTGTACGCAGTACTGGGGATGGATGCCGTCCGCCAGGTTCGGCAGTCCGGGCAAGTACGTGTGGTGCGAGCTGGCGGCGGCGTAGGGCGTTCCGGGAAGCGAGAAACAGTTCGACTCATCGCTAGGCTGCGGGATCATGATGCGCGCGTGGATCCTGCCGATACTGCTCGTGCTCTGCGGCTCGGTCGTCGCGGCCGCGCAGATCGTCAAGGGGGATGTCGGTACGGCCGCGGTACTCCTGCTGGTGTTCCTGCTGCTCGCCGGCGTGAACTCGCCCCTGATCTTCCCGAAGTCCATCGGTGCGCAGGAGGCGCAACGTCGCAGCGCGGTCGACGGTCGGCCCGTCGTGTTCTGGCGGCCGGGCTGTACGTACTGCATGCGACTTCGCCTCCGGCTGGGCCGCGACGCCGGGCGGGCGTACTGGGTGAACATCTGGCGTGACGCGGCGGGTGCCGCGGCGGTGCGGGCGGCCAACGACGGCAACGAGACCGTGCCGACCGTCGTCGTGGCGGGCCGGTCCCACACCAACCCCGACCCCGGCTGGGTGCGCGAACAGCTCTCTCGGGCCGTTTGATCGGCAACGGTGTCCTGGTCGAGCACGACGACGCCGCCTCCGCCGGTCGGGCGATCAGCCGGCGAAGCCACCGTTGCTCTTCAGGAGCTGCCCGTTGATCCACTGACCCTGCGGTGAGCACAGGAATGCAACGAGATGGGCGGTGTCCTGCGGGCTGCCCAGACGGCCCAGGGGCGTCCGGCCCAGTACGTGCTCCCGGATGTCCTCGGTCATCCAACCCGTGTCCACCGGGCCCGGGTTGATCACGTTGGCGGTGATCCCGAGGTGGGAGAGTTCGTGGGCGGCCGCCAGGGTGATGCGGTCGAGTGCGCCCTTGCTTGCTCCGTAGGGCAGGTTGCCGACGGTGTGGTCGCTGGTGAGGCTGATGACGCGTCCGGTTCCCGGGGGGCCCTGGAAGCGGCGGCCGTACTCGCGGATCAGCAGCCAGGTGGCGCGGGCGTTGACCGCGAAGTGGCGGTCGAAGCTCTCCAGCGTGGTGTCGAGCAGACCGGAGTCGACCGACTCGCAGTGGCACATCACCAGGGCGGTGATGCCGCCCAGGCGACGCTCGGCGGCATCGAAGACACGCTCAGCCGCCTCCGGGTCGGCGAGGTCCGCCTCGACCGCCACCACGTCGGCGCCTCGTTCGGCCAACGCCTCGGCGATGGTGTCCGCGGCGCCGGCCTCGGCACCCCAGGCCATGCGGGCGTCGTACGGCGTCCAGTACGTGAAGGCGACATCCCAACCCGCCTCGGCCAGCCGGTGAGCGATGCCCGCGCCGATGCCGACGGACCGGCCGACCCCGGTCACCAGCGCGACCGGCCTGACGGCATCACCTGGCGGCAGTTCTCCCGTAGTCGTCACAGGCGCCATCGTTCGGGCTGCGATGCGAGCGTGGCAACTCGATTCCTTCACGGTGTCAGATCACCGGGGCGGGCTATCGACGAGGGTGACGGAGCCGAGCCGGCCGTGTCGCCGCGCAGGAGCGCCCGAGCTCGGGCCTTGCGCCTCGCGGTGTCGGTCACGCCCCCTCGGTCACGATTGAATTTCGGCCACCCCCACGCTCTTGTTTCCGTCTGTGTAATCGATTCCAATCCTCCGTACACGTCGATGTAATCGATTCCACGAGGAGGTGGAGCGGCGATGGCGAGCATCAAGGACGTCGCTGCCGAGGCGGGGGTCTCCGTCGCCACGGTGTCGCGGGTCCTCAACGACCATCCGTCGGTCAGTGCCGACGCCCGCGCGCGGGTGCTGGCCGCCGTCGAGACGCTGGGCTACCGCCCGAACGCCGTCGCCCGCTCCCTGCGCACCGACCAGACCCACACCCTCGGCCTGGTCATCAGCGACGTGATGAACCCGTACTTCACGGAGCTGGCGCGCTCCGTGGAGGAGGAGGCCCGCGCGCTCGGGTACAGCGTGATCATCGGGAACGCCGACGAGCGGCCGGACCTCCAGGACCACCATGTGCGGAACCTGCTCGACCGGCGGATCGACGGGCTGCTCGTCTCCCCCACCGACGGCGGCTCCCCGCTGATGCTGGACGCGGTGCGGGCGGGCACGCCGATGGTGTTCGTGGACCGGTGGATCCCGGGTGTGGACGTGCCGGTGGTCCGGGCGGACGGGCAGGCCGCCGTGCGGGATCTCGTGGCGCATCTGTACGGGCTCGGGCACCGGCGGCTGGCCATCATCGCGGGCCCGGCTTCGACCACGACCGGCCAGGAGCGTGTGGCGTCCTTCCGCGCGGCGCTGCACGCGTACGGGCTCGACCTGCCTGAGGACTACATAGGGCAGGGCGACTTCCAGGCCGAGAGCGGGCGCCGGGTCACCGAGGGCTTCCTCGACCTGGTCACGCCGCCCGAGGTCGTGTTCGCGGCCGACAACCTGATGGCGCTCGGCGCGCTGGACGCGGTACGCGCGCGTGGGATGCGGGTTCCGGACGACATCGCGCTGGCCGCCTTCGACGACATCCCCTGGTTCGTGCACACCGATCCGCCGATCACGGCGATCGCCCAGCCCACGGGCGAGCTGGGGCGCGCCGCCGTGCGGGCGCTGGTCGACCGCATCGAGGGGCGGCCCCCGCAGTCCGTCACCCTCCCCGCCCGTCTCGTCGTACGCCGCTCGTGCGGCGAGAACCCCAACCCTGTGCAAAGGAGCACGTCGTGAGCAACGCGGACGAGTTGCTGCGCATCGAAGGCATACGGAAGTCCTTCCCCGGTGTGGTCGCGCTGGACGGCGTCGACTTCGATCTGCGCCGGGGCGAGGTGCACGTACTGCTCGGTGAGAACGGTGCCGGCAAGAGCACGCTCATCAAGATGCTCTCCGGTGCCTACACGCCCGACGCCGGGCGGATCCTGGCCGGCGGCGAGGAGGTGCGCATCCACGGCGCGCAGGACTCCGAGCGCCTCGGGATCGCCACGATCTACCAGGAGTTCAACCTCGTTCCCGATCTGACGGTCGCCGAGAACATCTTCCTGGGGCGGCAGCCGCGCCGCTTCGGGATGATCGACCGCAAGCGGATGGAGGCGGACGCCGCCGTCCTGCTGGAGCGGGTCGGCGTGGACGTGTCACCCCGCGCGCGGGTCCGTGAGCTCGGTATCGCACGGCTCCAGATGGTCGAGATCGCGAAGGCGCTCAGCCTGGACGCGCGCGTGCTGATCATGGACGAGCCGACGGCCGTGCTGACGACCGAGGAGGTCGAGAAGCTCTTCGCGATCGTGCGCAGGCTGCGCGAGGACGGGGTCGGGATCGTCTTCATCACGCACCACCTGGAGGAGATCGCCGCGCTGGGTGACCGGGTGACGGTGATCCGGGACGGGAAGAGCGTCGGGCAGGTTCCGGCGTCCACGCCCGAGGAGGAACTCGTACGGCTCATGGTGGGCCGGTCGATCGAGCAGCAGTACCCGCGCCGACGGCCGGACTCCGGGGAGGCGCTGCTGGCCGTCGAGGGGCTCACGCGGGACGGTGTGTTCCACGACGTGAGTTTCGAGGTGCGGGCCGGTGAGGTCGTCGGCATCGCCGGGCTCGTCGGGGCAGGCCGTACGGAGGTCGTGCGGGCCGTGTTCGGCGCCGACCCGTACGACAAGGGAGCCGTGAAGGTCTCCGGCGCCCCCGTCCCGAAGCATGACGTCAACGCGGCGATGACCGCGGGGGTCGGTCTCGTCCCCGAGGACCGCAAGGGCCAGGGGCTGGTGCTGGACGCGTCCGTGGGGGAGAACCTCGGTCTGGTCACCCTGCGGGGCGCGACCCGGGGCGGGTTCGTCGACCTCAAGGGGCAGCGGGCGAACGCGGCGCGGGTCGCCGGGCAGCTGGGCGTGCGCATGGCGGGGCTCGGCCAGTCGGTGCGGACGCTGTCCGGCGGCAACCAGCAGAAGGTCGTCATCGGCAAGTGGCTGCTCGCGGACACCAAGGTGCTGATCCTCGACGAGCCGACGCGCGGTATCGACGTCGGCGCGAAGGTCGAGATCTACGAGCTGATCAACGAGCTGACGGCCGCCGGCGCCGCCGTCCTGATGATCTCCAGCGATCTGCCCGAGGTGCTCGGCATGAGCGACCGGGTGATCGTCATGGCCCAGGGGCGGATCGCGGGCGAACTGCCCGCCGCCGAGGCCACCCAGGACGCGGTGATGGCGCTCGCCGTGTCCACCCCGCACACCACCTCGACCGGAACGGAGGCCACCGGTGGCCGCTGACACGCTCAAGAGCACGACGGGCGCGAGTGGCCCCTCGGGCCTGCGCAGAATCCTGCTCGACAACGGCGCGCTGAGCGCCCTCATCGTCCTCGTCGTCGCGATGTCGGTGCTGTCCGGCGACTTCCTGACGGCCGACAACCTGCTGAACATCGGCGTCCAGGCGGCCGTCACCGCCATCCTCGCCTTCGGTGTGACCTTCGTGATCGTCTCGGCGGGCATCGACCTGTCGGTGGGTTCGGTGGCGGCCCTGTCGGCGACCGTGCTGGCGTGGAGCGCCACGTCGGAGGGCGTGCCGGTCCCGATAGCCGTCCTCCTCGCGATCGTCACCGGCATCGCGTGCGGTCTCGTCAACGGTTTCCTCGTCTCGTACGGGAAGCTGCCCCCGTTCATCGCGACGCTCGCGATGCTGTCGGTGGGGCGCGGTCTGTCGCTGGTGATCTCGCAGGGCAGCCCGATCGCGTTCCCGGAGTCGGTGTCGCACCTCGGTGACAACCTCGGCGGCTGGCTGCCGGTGCCCGTCCTGGTGATGGTCGTCATGGGTCTGATCACGGCGGTGGTCCTGGGCCGGACGTACATCGGGCGGGCCATGTACGCGATCGGCGGCAACGAGGAGGCGGCCCGGCTGTCCGGCCTGCGGGTGAAGCGGCAGAAGCTCGTGATCTACGCCCTGTCCGGGCTGTTCGCCGCGGCGGCGGGCATCGTGCTGGCCTCCCGGCTGTCCTCCGCGCAGCCGCAGGCCGCGCAGGGCTACGAGCTGGACGCGATCGCGGCGGTGGTCATCGGCGGCGCCTCCCTGGCCGGCGGCACGGGCAAGGCTTCGGGCACGCTGATCGGCGCGCTGATCCTGGCGGTGCTGCGCAACGGCCTGAACCTGCTGTCGGTGTCGGCGTTCTGGCAGCAGGTCGTCATCGGTGTGGTGATCGCGCTGGCGGTGCTCCTCGACACGGTCCGCCGCAAGGCCGGGGCCACCCCCGTGGCGGCCGGGACCGGTGGCTCGGGCGACCGGGGCAAGCAGGCGCTGACCTACCTCCTGGCGGCGGTGGTCGCGGCGGCGGTCGTGGGCGCGACGTCCTTCCTGCACAGCGGTTCGTCGGCGGCCAAGAGCCAGAAGATCGGGCTGTCGCTGTCCACGCTGAACAACCCCTTCTTCGTGCAGATCCGGGCCGGCGCGCAGGAGGAGGCGAAGAAGCTGGGTGTCGACCTGTCCGTGACGGACGCGCAGAACGACGCCTCGCAGCAGGCCAACCAGTTGCAGAACTTCACCAGTGAAGGTCTCGGCACGATCATCGTGAACCCGGTGGACTCCGACGCGGTGACCCCGGCGGCGAAGGCCGTGAACAAGGCGGACATCCCGCTGGTGGCGGTCGACCGGGCGGTCAACGGCGCGAACACGGCGGCCCTCGTCGCCTCCGACAACGTCAGCGGCGGGAAGCTGGCCGCGAAGGCGCTCGCGGAGAAGCTGGGCGGCAAGGGCGAGATCGTCGTCCTCCAGGGCCAGGCGGGCACCTCCGCCAGCCGGGAGCGCGGCGCGGGCTTCGCCGAGGGACTGAAGGCGTACCCGGGCATCAAGGTCCTCGCCAGGCAGCCCGCCGACTGGGACCGCACCAAGGGTCTCGACGTGATGACGAACCTCCTCCAGGCCAACCCCGACGTCGACGGTGTCTTCGCGGAGAACGACGAGATGGCGCTCGGCGCGATCAAGGCGCTCGGTGCCAAGGCCGGGAAGACCGTCCAGGTCATCGGCTTCGACGGCACCGCCGACGGTCTGAAGGCCGTCGAGGGCGGCACGCTGTACGCGTCGGTCGCGCAGCAGCCCGCCGAACTCGGCAGGATCGCGGTGCGCAACGCGGTGCGGGCGGCCGAGGGCGAGAAGGTGAAGAAGTCGGTGATGGTGCCGGTGAAGGTGGTCACGGCGCAGAACGTGGCCGAGTTCGGCGGCTGACACGATGCGGTGGCCGGACGGGGGGATCCGTCCGGCCGCTTCGGCTTCTCCGCCCTCCGGCGCGACCGGCCGGCGGGCGGCTCCAACCCAGCACAGGGAGATGCTTCATGTACGACTACGACCTCCTGGTCGTGGGATCGGCCAACGCCGACCTGGTGATCGGTGTCGAGCGGCGGCCGGGGGCCGGTGAGACGGTGCTCGGCTCCGACCTGGCCGTGCACCCGGGTGGCAAGGGTGCCAACCAGGCGGTGGCTGCGGCCCGGCTCGGGGCCCGTACGGCGCTGCTCGCCCGGGTCGGTGACGACGGCAACGGCCGGCTGCTGCTCGACTCGCTCCGCGAGGCGGGGGTCGACACGGCGGGGGTGCTGGTCGGCGGGGCGCCCACCGGGGTCGCCCTGATCACCGTGGACCCGTCGGGCGACAACAGCATCGTCGTGTCGCCCGGCGCCAACGGGAGGCTGACCCCCGAGGACGTCCGGGCCGCGGACCCGCTGCTCCGGCGTTCCCGGGTGGTGTCGGCTCAGTTGGAGATCCCGTTGGAGACGGTGGTGGAGGTCGTACGGCGGCTGCCGGAGGGCACACGGTTCGTGCTGAACCCGTCGCCGCCGCGGGAGTTGCCCGGGGAGGTGCTGGCGGCCTGCGATCCGCTGATCGTCAACGAGCACGAGGCGCGGGTCATCGCCGGGGGCGAGCTGGCGGGGTCGCCGGAGGACTGGGCGCGGGCGCTGCTGGCGCTCGGGCCGCGCTCGGTGGTGGTGACGCTGGGCGCGGAGGGCGCGCTGATCGCGACCGCCGAGGGCACCGCCCGGGTGGCGGCCCTGAAGGTGGAGGCGGTGGACACCACGGGGGCCGGGGACGCGTTCACGGCGGCGCTGGCGTGGAAGCTCGGCGCGGGCGAGGAGCCGGCCGAGGCCGCCGCGTACGCGGCGCGGGTCGGGGCGGCTGCCGTCACCAGGGCCGGGGCGCAGGTGTCGTTCCCGACGGCCGGCGAGGTGGCCGCGCTCGGGGGTGGGGGCCGGTGAGGCGGGGCGGGATACTCAACCGTCATCTGGCCGGGGCGCTCGCAGAGTTGGGGCACGGGCACGGGGTGCTGGTG
This sequence comes from Streptomyces sp. MA5143a, assembly GCF_900290235.1. Lineage (GTDB taxonomy): Bacteria > Actinomycetota > Actinomycetes > Streptomycetales > Streptomycetaceae > Streptomyces. The sequence continues at coordinate 33,998 of NZ_OLMK01000036.1, read as the reverse complement.
TGCGACGCGGGGATGCCGGTGCCGCGGGGGCCGCGGGTGGTCGACCTGGCGTTCCGGGCGGGGGTGCCGTCGTTCGCCGAGGTGCTGGACGGGCTGCTCGACGAACTCGTGGTCGAGGGCGCGACCGCCGCGCACGAGGTCCGGGACGCCAACCCGGAGGCGGCGGCCCTGCTGGCGGACCGCTTCGCGGCGCTGGAGCTGGTCCCGCACGAGCGGCTGAAGGAACTGTCGGAGGACGCGCGGCTGGTCGTCCGCACCGGGGAGGCGCGGCCGTACGCGAACGTGCTGCTGCGCTGCGGGGTGTTCTTCTGAGCGGTGCGCTCCGCCGAGGGGACGTGGATGTTCTCGCGCCGTCCGACATGTTTCGAGGGGCCCGGTCCACGACCGGGCCCCTCGGCTTTCCCCTCCCCGTCAGAACCCCCGCGATCCCCCCAGATCCCCCTCCAGAAGTTCCGACGCTCAGTACGACCGGCTGGGCGGGGGAAGGGTTGCACGGTCTTTTGAAGTTTTTTTGGTATGCCAATATCCAGAGCTCGGGGCCGTCGCCGAGGGCGGCGTGTGAACGCGGTTGCGCCACAAGCCTGTTCGAGTTGTGTCCCGATCATGTCACTTTGACGGCAAGTGCGTTGCGGGTGCAACGGGTTGTGGGGGAGCATGGGCGGGACGTAGGTGAACCGGACACACGGGGGTGGACACGACGTGAAGTTCGACATGGGGTCGACGACTCTGGCGGACCTCGGCAAGAGCACGCTCGGTTCGAGCGACGACCTGGGGACGCTGATCCAGTTGCTGATCAGCGCGGCGGAGCCGCTGGAGGGCAAGTTCAACGGCTCGGGCAAGCTGGCGTTCGACTCGTTCAAGAACCGCGCGGACGAGATCACCGCGGACCTCAACAGCTCGCTCGCCGCGATCCTGGGCGGTCAGTCGGGCATGGACAACGCCTTCGGCACCGGTGACGTGGAGTCCCAGGACAACGCCAACCAGAACATGGGCCTCGCGAACTTCGACGCGGCCCGCTTCGGCGCGCGCTAGCCGTCGGCCGCCGCCACCGGTCGGCGACCACCGGACCGTTCATCGAGAGCCCGAGAGCCACGAGAGCCACAGGGGGAGATTCACCATGGGGCAGAACCAGGACCGCCGTTCGTACGACACCGGTGCCTCGGGCGAGGTGCAGACCTCGCTCGGCACGATCGTGGGCCAGCTGGAGCGGGTGCTCAGCGACCGCGACGCCGCGGTGAAGGCCGCGATGACCGACTTCCAGGCCGACGGTGTCTCCGACGACTACCACGGCAAGGAAGAGCGCTGGAAGAAGGCCGCGGGCGAGGTCCGCGAGATCATCCGCCTGGTGCGCACCACGCTGGAACAGAACGACGGCACCGCCCAGTCCACGCTGGCCAAGGCCCGCGCGGCGGTCGACCAGATCGGCTGACGCGGACCGGCGTCCGGCATCGGCTTGTGCGCGTCGGGCGTCGGCTTTGGGGCGTATGAGCAGTGAGCAGTGAGTGAGGGAAGGCAGCCGTGGCGGCGCAGGATTACGACAGCCAGTTGCTGGAGTCGGTGTCGGTGCGCCGTCGACGGCTGCGTGACGCCCTGCTGTTCGGGGCGCAGCGGCAGCGGCGCTCGGTGGACGAGCGGGTCGGGAAGGTCTTCGCCGGGATCGTCATCGCGGCGGTGTTGTGCGCGGGATGTGTGGGGTGGTCGTTCGTGTCGAACCGCATCATCGGCAAGAGTCCGTACGGGAGTTCGGTACAACCGTCCGTGACGCCCTCGGCGAGCCCGTCGGGAGCCTCCTCCACGGCTCCTACCAGCACTTCTACCCGGTGATAGGTTCGAACGCGTGATGTCTACGGGGGCTCTGGGCCAGGAGATGACCGGCGGTCGTACGGCACTGAGCCGCGTCACGCTGGTCGGTGAGCGGCGGCGCGTGGATCTCGTGCTGCCGTCGCGGGAACCGGTCGGGCTGCTGCTGCCCGAGGTGATGCGGCTGCTCGACGACCAGGTCGGCGGACAGCCGGAGTTGCGGCATCTCCTCACCACGGACGGCAGCGCCCTCGCCCACGACAGCACCCTGGAGTCGGCCGGCGTCCCGGACGGCGCCGTACTGCGTCTGGTGCGCGCCGAGGACGCGCCGTCGGCGCCCGTCGTGCACGACGTCACGGACGAGGCCGCCGAGGACCTCGACTCCCGTGCCCGGCGCTGGAGTCCGGCCGCCCGGCGGGTCACCGCCGGGCTCGCCACGGTCGGCTGGGCGCTGGCCGCCGGATGGCTGGCGCGCGCCGAGTACACGGCCGGGACCGTCGCGGGCGCGCTGCTCGCCGTCGCCCTGGTCGCCGCGCTCGCGGGCGCGCTGCTGGGGCGGCTGAGGAGGTACGGGCTCGCCACGACGCTCCTGGTGACCGCCGGGGCGCTGGCGCTGCTCGGCGCCTCCACCCTGGCCGACGCGCAGGACTGGTCCGGCACCGCGCGGGTCGCGGCGCTGGCCGGGGCGGGGATCGTCACCCTCGCCCTGCTCGGCCTGTTCAGCCCGCTCGGGCGGGGCGGGCTGGTCGGGGCCGGTGCGCTGGCCGGGACCGCGGTGTGCTGGCTGGGCGTCGCCGCGTTCGTGTCGGTGCGGTCGCCGGCGGCCGAACAGGCCCGGGTGGGCGCCGTGCTCGCCGTCGTCTCCGTGATCGTGCTGGGGCTGCTGCCCCGGCTCGCGCTGATGGCGTCCGGTCTCTCCGGGCTCGACGACCGGCGCTCCGCCGGGACCTCCGTGAGCCGCTACCAGGTGGCGGCCGCGCTCACCGCCACCCACCGGGGCCTGGTCCTCGCGACGGTGACGACGGCCGTCTCGGCCACCGCCGCCGGGGTGTTCGCGCTGCGCGCGCCCACCAAGTGGACCGTGCTGCTGGCCGCCGTCACCATGGTCGTCCTCGCGCTGCGCGCCCGGGCGTTCCCGCTGGTCGCCGAGGTCGTGGTGCTGCTGGGCGCGGCGGCGGTCCTCGCGGCGCGGCTGATCGCGGTCTGGGTGGAGCGGTCCGGTGACGCGGCCGGTCCGCTCGCCGTGCTCGTGCTGCTGGCCGTCCTGCCGCTGCTGGTGCTCGCCGTGCAGCCGGCCGAACATGTCCGGGTCCGGCTCCGCCGCCTCGGCGACACGCTGGAGTCCATCGGCGTCATCACCCTGTTCCCGCTGCTCATCGGGGTGTTCGGCGTGTACGGGCGACTGCTCGACACCTTCGCTTAGGAGCTGGGGGCGCACATGGCGCAGGCAGAGGACTGGCAGCGGGACGTGCTGCGCGAGCTGGGGCAGGACGGTGCGGGGGCCCGGACGGGGGCGGGCGCGGGAGCCGCGTCCGGTCCGGAGCGGTCCGGGGCCGGTGCGGCGTCCAGCGCGACGGATGGGACCGCTACGACGGGTGCGGCGGGTGCCGGGGGTGTGCCTTCCGGCACCGGGCGGCGGGCCGAGCCGACGCTGCGGTTGGTGCGCTCGGTTCCGTCCGAGGCGGTCGAGCGGTCCGAGTCCGCCGAACCGGCCGAGGCCGCGCCGCTGGGGTCGGGACCGGGGCACGGGATGCCCGTGGGCCCGGTGCCCGTGAACCCCGTAACCGCTCAGCCGGTTCAGCAGCCCGTACAGCCCATGCAGCCCGTACAGCCCGTGCAGCCCGTGCAGCCCGTGCAGCCCGTGCAGCCCGTGCAGCCCGCACAACCCGTTCAGCCGACCCCTGTCGTCCAGCCGTCGGTTCAGTCCGAGCCTCGACACCCCGCCCCCCGCTCCGCTCCCCCGGCCGCCCCCGCGCCGCGTGGTTCGCGGGTGCCGCAGTCGCCGGCGCACACTCCGGAGTCGGTGCCGACGATCGATCCCCGGCTGGCGCACGCGCTGGGGCGGCCGCAGCACGGGGACTCCGTGGCCCGGCGTACGGGGCGTTCGATCAAGAAGCTGACGGCGTCCGCCGCGCAGGACGTAGCGGAGGAGACGCGCATCGCGCGGGAGTTGCAGCAGCCGGTGACGACGGGGCGGGTGATCGCCGTGACGTCGATCCGGGGCGGCGTCGGCAAGTCGACGGTGGCGGCGCTGCTGGGGCGGACGTTCAACCACTACCGGCACGACCCGGTGCTCACCCTGGAGGCGGACGCCGCGCTCGGCACGCTCCCGGTGCGGATGGGCGCCGACTCGGTGCGCTGGGCGGCGGCCGACCTCGCGCGGATCCTCAACCCGGCGATGCAGCTCACCGACGTCACCGGCTACCTGGTGCCCGTGTCGGACGGCGGCTGGCTGCTGCCGGCCAGCCAGGGCCGCGTGGGAGCCCCGCTGGACATCAGGACGTACCGCACGGTGACCCTCGCGCTGCGGCGCTACTTCGCGGTGACCGTGGTGGACTGCGAGACGCTGCCGGGCGAGGTGGCCCGTACGGCGATGGACACGGCGCACGCGCGCGTGGTCGTCGCCCCGATGACCGCCGAGGGTGTCAACGGCACCCGGCAGGTCCTGGACTGGCTGGGCCAGTTGCCGCACTCCGCGCTGGCCTCGACGGTCGTGGCGCTCACCGCGAACTCGCCCGACGTCACCCTGGACCGGAAGACGGCGGTCGCGCACCTGAAGGAGTCCGGCGTCCACGTCGTCACCGTCCCCTACGACCGGCACCTCGCCCAGGGCGGCCCGATCCGCACCGCCCTGCTGGGCCAGGCCACGCGGGAGGCGGCCGTGACGCTGGCGGCGGAGGCGATGACCCGGGCGGTGAGGATGCGATGAGCGGCCGACCCGGCTCCGCGACGTACGCCCGCCCTCAGCACACCGCGACGTACGCCCGCCCTCGCCACACCGCTACGCACGACCGCCCTCGCCACACCGCTACACACGACCGCCCTCAGCACTCATGGGAAGAAGGGGTCCGTCCGTGACCCAGCAGTTGGTCCATCGGCCCGCGCGCAGCACCCGCCCGCTCGGGGCGGCCGAACCCCGCACCATCGAACCGCCGCCCAACCTCCCGGAGGGCAAGGCGGGTTCGGCGGCGACGGCGCTGCTGCCGATGGCGGGGGTCATGGGCTCCGTCGTGATGATGACCGTGATCCGCAGCAGTCAGTTCGCGGCGCTCGGCGCGGTCGTGCTGGTCTTCGCGCTGCTCGGCGCGGTCGCCCTGTTCCTGTCGCAGCGCGGCAAGGCGCAGCGCACCCGGCGGGCGCAGCGGGAGCGGTATCTGGAGTATCTGGAGGAGCTGCGGGAGGAGTTGGGCGCGAAGGAACGCGAGCGGCGGACCCTGGCCCGGGTGCTCGATCCGCCCCCGGAGGCGCTGTACGACCTCGCGCGGGACCCGGCGCGGCTGTGGGAGCGCCGGCGGCGGGACGCGGACTTCCTGCGGGTGCGGGTCGGCACCGGTGACGTGCCGGTGGCGGAGCTGGCCATCGGGCAGAACCAGGGCGGTGTGATGACGCCGCCGGACCCGTTCATGCTGAACGAGGCGCGTGCCCTGCTGGCCCGTTACGCGGTGGCCGACGACTGCCCGATCACCGTGCCTCTGGACCGCGCGGGCAACGTCAGTGTCGTCGGCGACCGGGAGGGTGTACTGCGGGTGGCGCGGGCGCTCCTCGTCCAGGTCGCCGTGGCGCACGCGCCGGACGACGTGGCCGTGGCGCTCGGGGTGCCCGGGGAGCGGCTGCCGGACTGGGAGTGGGCGAAGTGGCTGCCGCATGTGCTGGACGGCCAGGAGCACGACGGGCCGGTGCCCGCCCGGCGGATCGCGCCGAGCCTGGCGCAGCTGGCCCGGCACTTCCGCCATGAGCTGGGGCGGCGCGCCTCGTACGCGGCGGAGGTGCGGCGCGGCCTGGCCGACCGGGGCGCGCTGCGGCTGGCGTCCCGCATGCTGGTGGTGAGCGACGAGTACGGGGAGACGGCCGCCGAACTGCCGCTGCCGGACACGGCGGTGGGGCTCGGCGACATGGGTGTGACGGTGCTGCATCTGCTGGAGCGGCAGGTGCACGAGCCGGACCAGGTGTCGGTGCGGATCACCGTCCGGGGTGATCAGGTCGTCGTCGAGGACCTCCGGGAGGGGGCCCACGCGCTCGCCCGGGGCTCCTCCGACGACGTGACCGCCGCCGGGGCCGAGGGCCTCGCCCGGCTGCTCGCGCCGCTGCGGCTGTCGGCGGAGTCGGCGGCCGAGGGCACCCCGGTCACCGGGCCCGTCGACTTCCCCGTACTGCTCGGCGTCGACGACCCGGCCGTACTGGACCTGGAGCGGCTGTGGGCGCCGCGCGGTGAGCGGGAGTTCCTGCGTGTGCCGATCGGACTGACCGACCGTCATGAGCCGGTGCTGCTGGACCTGAAGGAGTCCTCCGAGCTGGGCATGGGCCCGCACGGTCTGTGCGTGGGCGCGACCGGGTCCGGAAAGAGCGAGCTGCTGCGCACCCTGGTGCTGGCGCTCGCCGCCACCCACCCGCCCGAGGACCTGGCGCTCGTCCTGGTCGACTACAAGGGCGGCGCCACCTTCGCCCCGTTCACCGGGCTGCCGCACGTGGCCGGGGTGATCACCAACCTGGAGAACCAGGCGGGGCTCGTCGAACGCGTGCACTCCAGCCTCGCCGGTGAGGTCAAGCGGCGGCAGCAGGTGCTGAAGGACGCGGGGAACGTCGCCGACATCGGGCACTACGCGGCCCTGCGGGCGAGCAGCCGCCCGGACCTGGAACCGCTGCCGCACCTGTTCGTCGTGATCGACGAGTTCGGTGAACTGCTCACCGCCAAGCCGGACTTCATCGACCTGTTCCTCTCCATAGGCCGCATCGGGCGCTCCATCGGTGTGCATCTGCTGCTGTCCAGCCAGCGCATCGAGGGCGGCAAGCTCAAGGGCCTCGACACCTATCTGTCGTACCGGCTGGGCCTCAGGACGTTCTCCGCCGACGAGTCGCGGACCGTCCTCGACACCACCGACGCCTTCCATCTGCCGCCGCTGCCGGGCTTCGGCTACCTCAAGGTGGACACCTCGACGTACGAGCGGTTCAAGGCGGGGTACGTGTCCGGCGCCTACCGGGGTCCGGCGCTCGCCGCGCGGGAGGACGACGACACGCCGCTCGCGTGGCCGTACCCGGCGTACAACACGCTCGGCGGTACACCGGCGGCGGGCGGCGCGGCCGAGGAGCCCAGGGCGACCAAGCGGGAGACCGGGCCGACGGTGATGTCGGTGATGGTCGACCGGCTCGCCGGGGCCGCGCGGCCGGTGCGGCGGATCTGGCTGCCGCCGCTGCCGGACGCGATCACGCTGGACGCGGCGGCCGGGCCGGTGGGCGTGGACGAGCGCGGGCTGCGACTCGCCGCCCGGCGGGGGCCGTTGCGGGTGCCGCTCGGGGTGCTGGACGATCCGGCGAAGCAGTGGCAGGGCCACTGGGTGCTCGATCTGACGGTCGCGGGCGGGCACGCGGCGGTGATCGGCGGCCCGCAGTCCGGCAAGACGACGCTGCTGCGGACCCTCGCGCTGTCGCTGGCGGCGACCCACACGCCCGCCGAGGTCGCCGTCTACGGCCTCGACCTGGTCGGCGGCGGCCTGTCCGCCCTGGCCGGGCTGCCGCACGTCGGCGGGATCGCCGGGCGGGCCGACCGGGAGCGGGCGGCGCGGACGGTCGCCGAGGTGCGGACGATGCTGATCGAGCGGGAGGAGCTGTTCCGCGAGCACGGCATCGACTCCGTCGACCAGCTCCGCCGCCTCCGCGCCCGGGGCGAGCTGCGGGAGCTGGGCTCCACCGACATCGTGCTGCTCATCGACGGGTTCGGGGCGCTGCGCGACGAGTTCGCCGAGCTGGACGACACGGTCGTGGACCTCCTCAAGCGGGGCGGCGGCTACGGCATCCACGTCGTCGGCGGCATGCTCCGCTGGAACGACGTGCGGATCGCGACGCAGTCGATGTTCGGCACCCGGATCGAGCTGCGGCTCAACGACCCGAGCGATTCCAGCGTCGACCGCAAGCTCTCCCAGACCCTGTCGCCCGACACGCCGGGGCGGGCCCTCACCGACGGCAAGCTGTTCGCGCAGGTCGCGCTGCCCCGCCTGGACGGCCGGCCGTCGACGGGCGACCTCGGTCCGGCGCTGGAGGACGCGGCCCGGACGATCCGCTCCACCTGGCACGGCGAACTGGCGCCTCCGGTCCGGGTGTTGCCGACCCGGTTGCCCGCCGACCGGCTGCCGTCGCAGGTCGCCGAGCCGGGCCGCGTCCCGATCGGCGTCGACCAGGACGCCCTCGCGCCGGTGCTCCTCGACCTGTTCGGCTCCGACCAGCATCTGCTGGTCCTCGGCGACAACGAGTGCGGCAAGACGAACCTGCTGAAGCTGATCGTGGACCGGCTGGTGGAGCGGTACTCCGAGGAGGAGCTGGTCTTCGGCGTGTTCGACCCGCGGCGCGGGCTGCGGGGCGTGGTCCCGGAGCCGTACCGGGGCGGTTACGCGCACAACGCGAAGCTCGCCGTCGGGCTGGCGTCCGGGATCGCGACCGAGCTGGAGAAGCGGATGCCTCAGAGCGCCGACCCGGACGCGGTGACCGACGAGCCCGCCTTCGAGGGGCCGCGCATCGTGATCCTCGTCGACGACTACGACATCCTCACCACCGCCGGGCAGCAGCCGCTGGCGCCGTTCCTGCCGTATGTGTCGTCGGCGCAGGACATCGGCCTGCACTTCGTGATCGCGCGGCGGACGGCGGGCGCCTCACGGGCCGTCTACGAGCCGCTGCTCCAGACGCTCCGCGAGACGGGGACGGCGGCGCTGCTCATGACCGGCGAGCGGAGCGAGGGCCAGCTCTTCCCCGGCCTGTACCCGTCCGCGCAGCCGCCCGGCCGGGGCACCCTGGTGCGCCGGGGCCGCGCCCACCAGCTGATCCAGACCGCGCTGTCCGGCGAGGAGGCCACGCCCAGGTGACGGCTGACCCGGCACGACGCCCGCCCACGACCGCCCCGAGGGGAGCGAGGGCAGCACGCCGAACCGTGCCCACCCCGACGCGATCACGCCCACCCGCACCCGACCCGTCGGAAGCACCCGCACCCATGCCGGCCCCGACAGCAGCACCCGCACCCGCACCCGCCCCGACAGCAGCGCCCGCACCCGCACCCGCGCCCGCCCCGACGGGAGCACGACGACCCGGGCCCGCCTCCCCAGGGCGGCCCGCCGCGACCACCGAGAAGGACGACCGCACGTGACCAAGGACGTCATCGCTCTCACCCCGACGATGCCCGACGTGTGGGCGCTCATGGCGAGTCTGTACGCGGGCGGCTCCGACCTGGACCTGTCGGCGGCGGCCGACGGCGCGGTCGTCCAGCTGCACGGCCCCGGCGGGCGCCCCCTGGTGTCCGTGGAGTCGCCGCTGCTGGTGCGGGTGCCGGGCGAGGCGGAGCGGTTGCTCGGGCAGAGCGCCGAGGCCCCCTACTGGTGGACGGAGGCACGGGCCTCCACGGCCGTACCGGAGGCGGAGAAGCTGGCCGGGGTGGTGTGCGGCCGGCTCAACACGCTGCTGGGCGGCACGACCTGGCCGGCCGGGGCCGCGCGCACGGAGGCGGTCGATGTGTCGGCCGTGCCGTCGGCGGGGGCCGGGCAGCCCGCCGTGGACGTCGTCACCGAGAACGCGGCGGTCGTCCTCATCGACCGCCCGGTGGTGGCGCTGACCAGCTGGCTCGCCGAGATCATGCGGACGGCCGTGGCGTCCCGGCGGTCCCTCCAGATCGTCACCCCGCCCGAGGTCCGCCTGAGCGCCCCGGCCCGCACCACGCTCGCCCGGGTGCCCAACCGGTGGGTGGTGCGGGACCCGGAGTGCGGCTACTACGACGGGCTGTCGGGGGCGGTGCTGCGCTGGCAGGACGGGGCGTTCTCGCCCGCGCTGTCCGAGGACGGCACGGCGACGGTGGCCGCCGCGTTCACGCGCCGCGCGGAGGAGGCGCCGGGCCGCCGGCTGGTCGTCGCGATGCGTACGGCGCACCGGCCCGACGAACGGCTCCTGCTGGGCGGCGCGCTGGAGACGGCCTGGGAGACCCTGACCGGCTCGGCGCCCGCCGGCTGGGGCACCGCGGAGCCCGTCAACCTCCCCTGGTCGCCGAGGCAGTTGACGGACCTGGCGCGGGAGCGGATGCCCGAGCCGTCACAGCTGATCGTGGTGGGGCGGCCCGAACGCCCGGCCATGGCGACGCTGCGGGTGACGCGGACGACGAAGGGCGTCGAGGAGGACATGGTCCTGACCGTCGGGTACGCGCGGGACGAGGAACCGCCTCTGGACCGCGTACGGGCCCTGGCGGAGGAGCTGGTCACGAAGCACTCCCTGCGGACCATGCTGACCTCCGTGCAGGTGGCCCCCGCCGACCTCGCGACCGCCCCGCGCCTGGAGGGCCCGCCGCTGCCGGCCGCCTTCACCCTGGGCCCCGACGACGTCCACTCCATCGGCCGCGACCACGCCCGCCGCCCCCCGCTCGACCAGCCCCCCACAGTCCTCGGCCCGACGGCCCGCCCGGCCCTGCACTACACCCTCGGCGACGGCGGGGACCCGACGTCCTGGGAACGACTCCAGAAGCTCACGCAACACCTCGGGGCGCCGACGGTGTCGGGATGAAATAGCCGGGCCGACAAGGGCGTTGATCACGTCATGAACCAAGGACCGGCACCGCGCCCACTGACGGACGAAGCCCTCTCCAGTCTGCTGGGCAAGCAGCAGTTCGGCACACTCGCCACCGTCAAGCGCGATGGCCACCCCCACCTGACCACCATGCTGTACAGCTGGGACCCCGAAGCCCGCACCGTGCGGTTCTCGACGACGGCCGACCGGGTCAAGGTCGGGCATCTGCGGCGCGACCCGCGTGCGGCGCTTCATGTGCAGGGTGGCGACGTGTGGTCGTTCGCCGTCGCCGAGGGCGAGGCGGAGGTCTCCGAGCCCACGACCGTTCCCGGCGACGCCGTCGGGCGTGAACTCCTCCAGCTGATCCCGCGAGCGGCGAAGCCGGAGGACGAAGGCGCGTTTCTGCGGCAGCTGGTCGCCGAGCGCCGGGTGGTCGTCCGGCTGAAGGTGGACCGTCTGTACGGGACGGCGCTCGACATCGACGGTTAGAGGTCGTTTTCACCTGGTCTGCCCGTGTATCCGGCGATTTCCAGACAGCCGGGTTGTGGTGCTCGTCTCGTCGAACGCGCCGCCACCGCAACACGGCCGGGAGCCGGGCGAGGCGCCCGTCGGCCGCCCTCGACAGCGGCAGGCAGGCTGCGCGCGGCGCACCGCGTCGGCTCCATCCGGCCCAGTCCAACGCGGCTCGAAGCGTGACGAACGGCCGCCTCACGTGCCGCGCATTGCAAGGGATCTCAGCAGGTCGAGTGACGTGAAACGTTGATCGCCAAGCTGAGAAGCTGTTGTCCTGCCGGACGTGATCGCTGCGTTTCCGCTGGTCGGGCAGAGGAGCGGTGAATACGTGGATGGAGTCGTGACCTGTCCATGACCCGCAGAACCCGGTCAGAACAAAGTCGCCGGCCCTACCGGCCGTTGTCGCGATGCGCCGCGATGGCCCGGTCCAGGGTGTGGTGGTCGGCCCAGCTGCCGTGGAAGCCGAAGGGCACCCGGCTGGGGAGCTTGACCCGGGCCAGGGGGGTGCGGCTCAGTTCGGCCGCGTCGTGGATGAGCAGTTCGCTGAGGTCGGTGGTGCGGTTCCACCACAGGGAGAGCAGGTAGCCGCCGTCCTCGCTGCGGGCGTTCTCGCGGGCGACGAAGACCGGCTCGCCGGGGCTGGTGAGGCCGTCGGGTCCTTCGACGACGGTGGTTGTGCCGAGGAGGTAGTCGTGGCGGGCCAGTCCGTCGGACATGGTGTCGTCGGCCAGGCCGCGGGTGGTGACGAAGTAGCCGTAGCGGTGGGGGCGGCCCGTGTACGCGTCGTTGATCTTGGGGAACTCTCCGAAGATGCCGCTGATCACCTCCTCCGTCGCCCGTCCGGTCGCCAGGTCGACGCGCCAGCGGTAAGGCTGGGCCGGGGGGAACCACTCGTGGGAGCCCACCGGCGTGCTGATGCGGTCGATGGGGGTGCCGAGCCGGCTGATGCGGTGGCCATCGATGATGAGTTGGCCGTCCTGCTCGTAGGCGTTGAAGAAGTGGGTGTTGGCCCAGTGGCCGCCGAGTTCGTGCCAGGTGAGCTCGTGAGTGTGGCGGTTCATCAGGACGATCTGCACGCCGTGTTCGAGGGAGTTCTCGTCCCAGACGACGCCGGGCCTGCTCTGGGCCACCAGGTCGAGGCGGAACTGGGCGGGCGTGACGAAGAAGATGGCGTAGGTGTCGCTGACCGCGAAGTCGTGCATGAGGACCGGCACACCGATGTCGAAGGAGTGCGAGTCCTTGATCTCGGCGGTCTTCACGTCTGCGCGGTACCAGGTGATGGTCGCTCCGACGGCGGCGAAGAAGAGCATGTCGCCGGTGTCCGGGTCGGTCTTGTAGTGGCCGGTGCACAGGACGTCGATGCCGCCGTGGAAGTCGTACGTGCCCAGGGTGCGCAGGGTCTCGGGGTCCAGCGCGTGCGGCAGTCCGCCCTCGAAGTAGACGATCAGGTGGTCGTCGAAGATGCCGGCGTTGATGTTGGCCAGGTTCTTGGCGGGCGGGGCGCCTTCGGGCAGCCGGCCCGGGGTACCGCCGTTGACGAAGCCGCTGTAGATCGCCTCCCCGGCCTCCACCTCGACCTTCATGGAGTCGGTCTCGACCCAGCGGGTGCGGTAGGCGGCCCGGCCCTCGCGCAGGTAGATGCCGCACACCATGCCGTCGCCCTCCCACCAGTGGTAGCGGTCGGTGTTGCGGGGCTGGAAGCGGGGGTTGGAGGAGACGCGGAACAGCGCGCCCGCGAGGTCGGCGGGTATCTCTCCATTCACTTCCAGGTCGTATCCCTCGCTTTCCTCCGTCCAGGGCGCGAAGGGGCCGGTGAGGAACTTGTTGTCGGTGGGCCAGTCGGCTCCGGCGTCGGAAGGGGATGCGGTCTGTCCGGCCTGGCGGGGGACGACGGTCACAGGGGTCATGGGAGTCGTGGGGGTGAGAGGGGTCATGGGGGTCGGGGACATGCGGCTCTCCGTGGATCTGTAGGGAGGCGGGACGGGGTCGTCAGAAGGGGTAGCGCGGGAGTTCGCCGCGTACGGTGACCCACTGCTGCTCGGTGAAGGCTTCGAGGTTGGCGGCCGGGCCACCGTGGCGGGATCCGGTGCCGGAGTCGCCGACGCCGCCGAAGGGGATGAGCGGCTCGTCGTTGACGGTCTGGTCGTTGATGTGCACGAGACCGGACGGCACGCGCTCCGCCAGGGCGAGGCCCTTCATGACGTCACGGGTGAGAACGCCCAAAGACAGCCCGTACTCGGTACCCGCGGCGAGTACGGCCGCCTCGTCCAAGTCCCGGAAGGGGACGACGGGCGCCACCGGCCCGAAGATCTCCTCGGCGTAGGCGGGCGCCGTGAGCGGTACGCCGGTGAGCACGGTCGGCCGGTAGAACAACCCCTCGAAACCGCCGCCCGCGGCCAGCCGGGCACCGGCCTCCACCGTCTCCGTGACGATGCGGTGGACGTTGTCGCGCTGAGCGCTGTCGATGAGCGGTCCGACGGCGACGTCCTCGGTGGCCGGGTCGCCCACCCGGAGCGCGTCGGCGTGCTGGGCGAGCAGGGCGGTGTAGTCGTCGGCGACCGACGCGTGGACGAGGTGACGGCTACTGGCCATGCAGATCTGGCCGGCGTGGACGAAAGAGCCCCAGGCACCCACCGAGGCAGCCTGCTCCAGGTCGACGTCGTCCATCACGACGAGCGCGGAGTTCCCGCCCAGTTCCAGGTGGACCCGCTTGAGGTGCCGGGCCGCGGCGATACCGATGGCCCGCCCGGCCCGAGTGGAACCCGTGAACGCGATGACAGGAACCTGCGGATGCTCCACGACGGCTGCCCCGAGGTCCGCCCCGCCGGGCAGGACATGCAGCAGACCGGCAGGCAGGCCCGCCTCTTCGAAGACACGGGCGAAGACGACACCGCCGCTGATCGCGGTTCGGGGATCCGGCTTGAGGACGACCGCGTTGCCGAGGGCGAGTGCCGGGGCCACCGCTCGCATGGCCAGGATGATCGGCACGTTGAAGGGGGCGATGACGCCGACGACCCCGACCGGGCCGCGGCGGGAGAAGGACAGCCGCTCCTGTCCGGAACGCAGGAGCTCGCCGTAGGGTGCCCCGGCGAGGGCGGCGGCCTCGTGGCACTCCTCCGCACCGCCGCTGCTGACCTGCAGGGCGGCGAACGGCCGAATCGCACCGGACTCCCGTACCAGCCAGCTCTCGATCTCCCGCTGGTGCTCCTCGAAGAGACGCGCGGCGCGGCGCAGGACAGCGGCACGGTCGGAATACGGCCGCGCGGCCCACTCCCGCTGGGCCCGCACCGCCCGCTCCACCGCCCTGTCCACGTCGGCGGGCGTGGCGGAGCCGACGCGGCCCAATGTCTTGCCGGTGGCGGGCTCGACGGCGTCGTACCCCTCGCCGGAGCCGCTGATCCACTCACCCGATCCGGAGAAGATGCGGCCTTCCCAGGTGCTGCTGTCCAAGAACGTCATGGTGTCCCGATTCGGTAGTGCGTCGTGGCGCGAAGATCATGTGTGGTGTCGCGAAGGTGGGGAGGTGTGGGCTTTCCGGCCTCCTGCGAGGCCGCTCCAGGCCGAGCCCGGGGTCGGCCGCCTGCAGGCACGGACCGGCGGCGAAGAGCATCAGGCACACCACGAGACAGAGGAAGTCGACTTCGGCTCCACCCACGCCATTCGGGCCGAGGATGCCGGTGTGCCAGACGCTCAACTTGATCCAGAACCCGGTCGTCAACATCAGTGCGGAGAGGAGAAGGGCGACCGCCCGGGTCAGGAGTCCGGCGATGAGGAAGGCCCCGGCGGCTGTCTCGAAGGTGGGTATGAGCACGCTCAGCAGCCCGGTCGCGGGCAGTCCGAGAGGCTTTCAGCACGCCGAAGTCGAAGCCCGGCGTGCCGGCGTCGCACTTGGCGAGGCCGTGCAGGATGAACAGCCAGCCGCCGCCGACGCGCAGCACCAGGAGTGCGGCCCCGTGCAACCCGTTCGTCCGGGAGGTGACATCGCGGTAGAAGTGGATCACGGTGAGACCCTCGGGGTGAGGTGGTCCGGTAAAGCGGGTCAGTGGCTGGGCAGCGCCTGGGCCGGGGCTGCCGAGTCGATGTCCTGCGGCGGGGTGGACAGGCCGACCGCCTCCCTACCGCCCGAGCCGGGCGCATTCGCGGCTGTCGTGTGCCGCAGGGCGAGTACGGCGATGAATGCGGCGAGCAGGCTGGCACCGGCGCAGAGATAGAGGCCGAGGTCGAGGCCTGCTTCCAGGGTTTCGCGGGCCAGCGGGGCAAGCGTGCGCGACAGCTCGCCGAGATCGGCGTTGGCGACCGCGATCGCGCCGCCCTCCGCGTTGACTCCCTGGGCCACGCCCACGGCCTCGGCGGGAAGCTTCGCGGCGCCGAGCTTCGCTGCGAGGGCGCTGCTCGCCGTACCGAGGGCGACGGCGCTGACGATCGCGGGACCCAGAGCCTGCCCGGTCTCGCGGACGAGGCTGGTGACCGCGCTGGCCATACCGGCGTGGCGGATGTCCACGGTGCCGACCGCGACGGCCGTCAGCGCGGAGAACATCGTGATGAAGCCCACCCCCAGCAGCAGGATCGATCCGGCCATCGCCGCCAGATCCGTGGCGTCACCCGGCAGCAGTGCCATCCAGACCTCACCGGTGGCGAGGGACAGCAGACCGCCGACGAGCAGTACCCGGGGGTGCACACGCTGAAGCAGCCTCGGCAGGACGGGTGTGAGCAGCAGCGGGATCGCCTGGATGAGGGCGAAGGGCAGGGCGGCGTTCAGTGGGGAGAGGTGGTGGACGGCCTCCAGCTTGATGCTCAGCGCGTACGCGGTGCCGATGAAGCCGAACATGGCGAGCAGTCCAATGGCGGCAGCCGCGGCGAAGGAGGGGTTCCGGAAGAGCTCCAGCCGCAGCATCGGCGTCCGCGACCTGCGCTCCGCGATGAAGAAGCCCACAAGGGCGGCCAGGGACAGCACGAAAGCAAGCACGATGTGCGGGGCGGTGTAGCCGTCGACGGCGCCCTCGATGACGGCGTAGAGCAGCGCCAGCAGGGCGACGGCGATGGTGACCTGGCCCGGCCAGTCGAGTCCGCGCCCGGCCGGCTCGCGGGAATCGGTGATCCAGCGGAGGTTGACGGCGGCGGTCACCAGGCCGAGCACCGTCAGAGGTGCGAAGGCCCAGTGCCAGTCGGTGTGCTCGGCGATGAACCCGCTGATCAGCGGCGCGATCATGGCGCCGAAAGCCAGGCTGACGGCCCAGTACGACAGGGCCCGCGCGCGGGCGGCGGGCTCCGGGGTGCCCGCGACGATCACGGCCAGCGACGAGGGGAAGATCGCCGCGGCGCCGAGTCCGGCGACGGCCTGGCCGGCGATGAGCTGGGTCAGTGTGCCCGACGTCGCGACGACCAGGGAGCCGACCGTGATCAGGAGTCCTCCGAGAACGAGCAGACGCTTGCGCCCGAAGAGGTCACCGAGGACACCGAAGTTCAGCTCCAGGATGGCCGTCGGGAGGATGAACGCGGCCGGGATCCAGGCGAGGGCGGCGGCAGACGCCCCCAGGTCCCGCTGGATCTCTCCGATGATCGGGGACGAGAGCGGGATGCCGATCTGGGCCACGCTGATGGCCAGGCAGGCGGCGATCAAGGTGCCGAGGCCCAGCGAGGGCGGGTCCTCCGCAGCGGAATGGTTCATGAGGGTGTCTCCAGTAGCGGCTTGAGCGGTTCCCGGTGGCCCGACAGAGCTCGACCGATGTCCCGCATACTCGGACGCTTGTACCGTCATACAGGACGTTGCACCCCCAGCGCTTGTCCAGTCAAGAGGTCCGACTCACCGAGATCCACCGTTGACGTCGACCCAGTCAGCGATCTAGCGTCCTATTAAACAGAACAGCAGTCCTGCAATAGGAGACACGCATGGCGATCACTGGACTCGGCCACACCGGCTTCTGGGTCGACGACCTGGAGAAGATGCGCGACTTCTACTCCCGCGTCCTGGGTCTGACCGTCACCGATGAGGACCCGGAGCAGGGCATCGTGTTCTTCTCCGCGCGTCCCGAGGAGGAGCACCACGAGTTCGTCCTCCAGCAGGGCCGCACCGCCCCTGCGGGCGCCAAGCTCACCCACCAGGTGTCGTGGCGCGTGGACTCCCTGGAGTCGATCATCGACTTCCACCGCCGGTTCCGCGCCGAGGGCATCGAGGTCCAGCAGGAAGTCACCCACGGCAACGCGATCGGCATCTACTTCTTCGACCCCGAGGGCAACCGCAACGAGGTTTACCTCCGCCTGGAGCGTGACGTGCGCCAGCCGTTCCGCAAGAGCCTGGATCTGGACCTGTCCCCCGAGGAGATCATGGCCGAGGTCGAGCGGCTGCTGACCGAGGGCGGCCCGGCCTACCAGCCGGTCCAGTAACCGCCGTGCCTACGACATCCGCGCCGCCGTCGGTCCTGGTCGTCGGCGCAGGCCCGACCGGGCTGACGGCCGCCCATCTGCTGGGCTCCAGGGGCATACGGGTGCTGCTGGTGGAACGCAACGCCACGACCAGCGACGCCGCCAAGGCGATCAGCCTCGACGACGAGTCCCTGCGCACTCTGCAGTCGGCCGGGGGCCTCGACGAGGCCGTGTACCCGATCCTGGTGCCGGGCACCGGAACGAAGTACTTCGGCATCGGCGGACGAACGCTCTTCCACGCTCGCGGCACCGGCGACCAGCGCCACGGGCATCCGTTCAAGAACCCCTTCGCCCAGCCCGACCTGGAACGCGTGCTGCGCGAACAGCTGTGCCGCTTGCCCTGCGTCGACGTACGCTTCGACACCCGGCTGACAGCCCTCGTCACCCAGAACCCCGACCGGGTGAGCGTGTCGCTGCGCACGGGCGGAGAGGACGGGCCGGTCGAGGAGTTGGACGTCTCGTACGTCCTGGGCTGCGACGGCGGCCGCAGCACCGTCCGCGACCTGCTGGACATCCCCATGCGGGGGCGCACCTTCCCTGACGTGTGGCTGGTGGCCGACACCCTCCAGGACCCGCACGACCAGCGCTACGGCATGCACCACGGCGACCCCGACCGGCCCGTCGTCATCGTCCCGGGCCGGGACGGCCGGTGCCGCTACGAGTTCCGCCTCAAGCCCGGCGAGTGCGACGCGGGCGCCCATCCCCCGTTCGCGTTGGTGCGCGAACTCCTGGAGCCCTACCGGGAGATCACCCCCGAGCAGGTCGAGCGCGCGGTCGCTTACAGCTTCCACGCGCTGCTGGCCGACCGCCTGCGCGACGGCCGCTGCTTCCTGCTCGGCGACGCGGCGCACATGATGCCGCCGTTCGCCGGCCAGGGCCTCAACTCCGGTGTCCGCGACGCCGCCAACCTCTGCTGGAAGATCGCCGAGGTCCTGGCGGGCCGGGCCGACGACGCGCTGCTCGACACCTACGACAGCGAGCGGCGCCCCCAGGCCCGGGCGGTGATCGACCTGTCAGTACGGCTCGGACGGATCGTCATGACCACCAGCCGCCCCCGTGCCCTGCTGCGGGACCTGCTGGTACGTACGGCCATGCGCACGCCGCCGGGACGGCGCTACCTCACCGAGATGCGCTACCGCCCCGACACCCGCGTACGGGCGGGAGCCGTCGTCCGTACGGAGGGTCCGGGCCGTGAGCTGGTCGGCACCATGCTGCCGCAGCCGCGGGTGCTGCGCGAGCAGGATCATCGCCTCACGCGGCTGGACGACGTCCTCGGCGCCGGGTGGAGCCTGCTCGGGATCGGCGTGACCGACGCCGACTGGTCGGCCGTAGGGCGGACGGGCATCCCGGACGCCACCGCTGTGGACGTCTTCCTGGACGACCGCGCCCCGCGTGACCGGGCCGGCCGAGTGGGGATCGCCGACGCCGACGGCCGGCTCGACGCCCTCCTCACCAGGCTGACCGGATCCTTCGTCCTCGTGCGCCCCGACCGCCTGGTGGCCGCCGTCTTCACCCCCGACCGGGCCGGGCTCGTCGGCACGGAGCTGCGGCGCTGCGCCGCCCGCCCCCTCACGGCCACCGTCCCTGCCGACGCCGACGCCGACGCCGAGATCCAACACGCCTCCCCAGGAGTACCCCGATGAGACTCAGCACCGTCCGTATCGCCGACGGCACCCAGACCGCCGCCGCCCGCCAGAAAGGCGACGAACTCGTCCTGTTGCCCTTCTCCGACGTCGGCGCACTGCTGTCCGCCGGCGACAACTGGCAAGAACGGGCGGCCTCCGCCGACGGCGAGCGCCTACCCGTGGCCGAGGCGTCACTCGCCCCGCTTGTCCCCCACCCCAACAAGATCATCTGCCTGGGCCTCAACTACGCCGGCCACATCAAGGAGATGGGCCGCCCCACCCCCGCCCACCCCACCCTCTTCGCCAAGTACGACGGCTCCCTCATCGGCGCCCATGACCACATCCACATGCCACCGGTCAGCGAAGACCTCGACTGGGAGGCCGAGCTGGCGGTCGTCATCGGACACCGCGGCCGCCACGTGCCGCGCGAGAAAGCCCTTCAGCACGTCGCCGGCTACACGGTCACCAACGACGTCACCGTCCGCGACTGGCAGCACCGCACCCGCGAGTTCCTCTCCGGTAAGACGTTCGAGGCCACCACCCCGATCGGCCCCTCCCTCGTCACCCCCGACGAACTCCCGCCCGGTGCCTCCGGCTTGGACATCTCCTGCAGCGTCGACGGCCACACCATGCAGAAGTCCAACACCGCCGACCTGCTCTTCGACGTGGCCGACACCATCACCTACATCAGCACCATCATCACGCTGCTGCCCGGCGACCTGATCCTCACCGGCACCCCGGGCGGCGTCGGCGCCGGCCGCGACCCCAAAGTCTTCCTGCGCCCCGGACAGGAACTCGTCACCACCCTGGAAGGCATCGGGGAACTGCGCAACACCGTCGTCAAGGACCAGCTGTAGACCGGGCGGGCGGGCAGCCGGGCGTGGCCTCCACCGGGCCGCGCCCACCCGCTACAGTGTCTCGCATGTCAGGAAACACGTCCCCCAGCTACCGCGACCGCAACTCCACCGCCGACCGGGCACTCGACATCCTGACCATGTTCGACGACACCCAGCTCGTCGTCTCCGGAACCGCCGTGGCCGAGCGGCTCGGCGTCGCCCGCTCCACCGCCTACCGCTACCTCCAGAGCCTGGTGGCCGGGCGCTACCTCGAAGAAGCCCCCGGCGGCGGCTTCCGGCTCGGCCTGCGCGTGCTGGAGATCGCCCGGCTGGCCCGCCGCAGCTACGGCCTCTCCGAGATCGCCGTGCCGTCGATGGAGGCGCTCGCCGAGGACGTGCACGAAACCGTGCTGCTGACCCGCCGGGCCGGGGACCTGGTGGTGTGCGTGGACCGCGCGGAGAGCACCCGCGCGGTACGCATCTCCTACGAGCGTGGCAGCGCCCTGCCGATCAACGCCGGCGCCTCCGCCCTCGTCCTGCTCGCCTGGAGCCCCGACGACGAGGCCCGCCGCCTGCTGGAGCACGCCGAACTGCGCCGCTTCACCCCGGCCACCCTCACCGACGTCGACGCTCTGGTGGAACGCCTCGCCCGCATTCGCCGCCTCGGCTACTCCGTCACCCGCGGCGAACTGGACCCCGATGTGGTGGGCCTCGCCGCGCCGATCCGGGACGAGAACAAGCAGGTGGTCGCGGCGGTGAGCGTCGCCGCCCTCGCCTCCCGGATCTACCCGGAGGCCGAGGGAGAGATCGCCCAGAAGGTCCTGTCCACGGCACGGGAGATCAGCGACCGGATGGCCGTCGTCGCCGGGTGAGAAGGCGAGTGGGGATACCCCCTGCTCGAGGAGCTTGGGGGAGCGTGCCGGGCGCCGTGGGTGCTGTGCGGGACTTTCACAACACCCCCTACGGAGGTGCTGTTCTCAGCCATTCGTGCCTGGTCAGCGATGGTGACTCGCGTCACGTACACAACGACCAATACGAGCAGTACGAGCTCTGGCCGGTGAAGGATTTACCGGCCTGACCTGGGTCCCTAACCTCCCGGCAACAGCTGCCAGCAGGCACGCGCCAGGAGGAGAACCATGGCCAGATCCAGCCACTTCGGTACCGGACACACCGCCGTCACCGGCACGGCCGTCACGTATCGGCGTCCCGTCCGGCGCCCCTTGGCGGCCGCGGTCGCGGCGACCCTCGCGCTCGGCACCCTCGGCGCCTGCGGGGGCGGGGAGAGCGACGCGCCGAAGGTCGCCGTGAACAAGATCTCCGCGGGCAAGGTGCCGGACTACTACCCGGCCGACTACGCCGACCTGGTCGAGGCGGCGGAGAAGGAGGGCGGCAAGCTCACCGTCTACTCGAACCTCGGCGACGAGAACATGGCGCCGATCGTCCGGGACTTCAAGAAGAAGTACGGCTTCATCAAGACCGTCTCCGTCAACGAGCTGGACAGCGACGAGCTGTTCCAGAAGACGCTCTCCGAGAACGCGGCCGGTTCGTCCCCGGCGGACGTGCTGATCTCCAGCGCGGCGACCGCGTGGGCGGACTTCTCGGCCCGCAAGAACACCGTGCTGGAGTACACGTCGCCGGAGCTGAAGGAGCTGGGTGACAGCGCGCAGCTGCTGCCGAGCGTGTACTCGATGTCGCAGGACCCGATGACCATCGCGTACAACACCTCGCTGATGGAGAAGCCGCCGACGACGCTGACGGACTTCGCGGACATCGTCACGGGCGACGAGGACACGTTCAAGAACAAGGTGACGGTCCGTGACCCGGAGGGCTCGTTCGGCTTCACGGTGACGCGGGCGCTCACCGAGGGCAACCCGGAGGCATGGGACGACCTGAAGCGGATCCTCCCGCTGAGCCGCCCGGAGACCTCCTCCGGCACCCAGCTGGAGAAGATCGTCTCCGGTGAGTACTCGGCCGGCTTCCTGATCAGCGCCTCCCCCGCGTACCCGGTGGTCGAGGACAGCGCCGGCCTGGTGAAGATCGTCTTCCCGAAGGACGGCACGGTCGTGCTGCCGCGCGGCATCGGCATCGCCGCCGAGGCCCCGCACCCGGCGACCTCGAAGCTCTTCCTGGACTTCGCGCTCTCCGACGAGGGTCAGCGCGCGGTCGCCGAGGGCGGTCTCGCCTCGTACCGCGAGGGCGTGAAGGGCGAGGGCCTGCACACCTACCAGGAGGTCGTCGACGCGGTCGGCGAGGACAACATCATCCACGTCAAGTACGAGCAGGTCGCCAAGGACGACGCCGCGGCCTGGCTGGATCGCTTCGACGGACTGCGCAAGTAGGCGCGGGTCAGGGACGATCGGAGTCAGAGCAGATGTCAACCCTCACCCAGCCGCCCGGGGCACCCCAGCCGCCCGGCACACCGGGGATGCCGAAAGCGCCCGGGACACCGGGCGGGGCGTCACCCGCGGAGTCGTTCGCACCGCCGCGCTACCGGCGCCCGCTCGGCGTCGGGCGGGACACGGTGGTCCAGTACGCGGTCCTGGCGTTCCTCGCCGTCCTGGTGCTGGCCCCGATCGTCCCGACCCTCTACCAGAGCATCCGCAACCGCCCGCTCTACGAGGCGGGCGGCGCCTTCACCCTCAGCGGCTACACCGACCTCTTCACCAAGGCCGGCTTCGGTGAAGTCGCCCTGAACACCCTGCTGTTCGCGTCACTCACCACGGTCCTGAGCCTCGCCATCGCCATCCCGATGGCCATCGTGGTCGTCCGGACCAAGCTGCCCGGAGGGCGGCTGGTCGCCCTCGCCATGCAGTGGCCGTTCTTCATCTCGTCGCTGATCCTGGGCTTCGGCTGGATCATCATGTACGGCCCCGCCGGGTTCGTCAGCGTCAAGGTGCAGCAGCTCCTCGGCAGTGTGCCCTGGAACCTGTACTCGATCCCCGGCATGGCGCTCACCGAGGCCGTGGCGCTCGCGCCGATCGCGTACGTGTTCTGCGCCAACGCGCTGCGCCAGTCGGACGCGTCGCTCGAATCGGCGGCCCAGGTGTGCGGGGCGGGCCCCTTCCGGATCCTCGCCCAGGTGATCGTGCCGCTGCTGCGGCCCCCGGTCGTCTACAGCGCGATCCTCGTCTTCTCCGTCTCCATCGAGACGCTGAGCGTGCCGCTGCTGTACGGGCAGCCCGTCGACATCGACGTGTTCTCGACGTTCCTGTACCACAACGGACTTCAGTCGGTGGATCCCGACTACACGATGCTGGGCGCCGCCTCCACGGTCATCCTCGTCGTCACCCTGAGCCTGGTCGCCGTGCAGGCGAAGCTGCTGAAGGACGCGGCCCGGTTCGTCTCCGTACGCGGCAAGGTCACCCGCCCGCGCAAGCTGGACCTGGGCTGGCTGAAGTGGGTGAGCATCGCGTTCATCTGGCTGTACGTCGTCGTCGGCGCCCTGATCCCGATCGCGGGCCTGGTGATGCGGTCCTTCACCCTGGTCTTCACACCGCTCCAGTCGCCGCTGCGGACGGTGACGACGAAGAACTACGAGCTGGTCCTCGACTCCGACAACTATGTGCAGTCGCTGTGGAACAGCCTGATCGTGGCCGGTGTCGGCTCGGTGGTCGTGTCCGCGCTCGCCGTGTGCGCGGTGATGGTGGCCCGGCGCTCCACGTTCCGCTTCGGCCGTGCGGTGGAGTACCTGGCGCTCATCCCGCAGTCGCTGCCCGGCATCATCATCGGTATCGGCTTCTTCTGGGCGTTCGCGCTCGCCCCGTTCGGCATGGGGTCCGTCCTCCAGGGCACGGTCTACGCCGTCATCATCGCCTTCGGCATGCGGGCCCTGCCCAGCGCGTTCGGGTCGGTCGCCCCCGCGATCATGCAGATCGGCGGGGAGCTGGACAACGCGGCCCGCGTCTCGGGCGCCGACTGGCTGATGACGTTCTTCCGGGTCCTGCGGGCGTTGATCACCCCGGCGTTCGCCGGAGCCCTCGTGCTCACCTTCGTGATCATGCTCAAGGAGTACTCCCCGGCCGTCTTCCTCAGCTCGGCCGACAACAACATCCTCGGCACCACCATGCTCAGCCTGTGGACGCAGGGCAGGGCCGGGTCCGTCGCCGCGCTGGCGACCCTCCAGATCGGCATCACCGCTGTCTTCGTCGCCCTGGCGGGACTGCTTATGAAGGGAAAGCACCATGCCTGAGGTGACCGTCAAGAACCTGGCGAAGACGTTCGGCGACAACTCCGTCCTGCGTGACGTCACCTTCACCATCAGGGACGGCGAGTTCTTCACGCTGCTCGGCGCGAGCGGCTGCGGCAAGTCCACGACGCTGAACTGCATCGCGGGTCTGGAGCAGCCGACGCAGGGCTCGATCGCGGTGGGCGGCAGGACCTTCGTGGACGCGTCGGCCGGTGTCTTCCTCCCGCCCGAGGAGCGCAACCTCGGCATGGTCTTCCAGTCGTACGCGCTGTGGCCGCACATGACCATCGCGAAGAACCTCGCGCTGCCGCTGAACATCCGCAAGGTGCCCAAGGACAGGCAGAAGACCCTCATCCACGACGCGCTGGACAAGGTGGGGCTGGCCGCGCTGGCGGGCCGCTACCCGCACCAGCTCTCCGGCGGTCAGCAGCAACGGGTCGCGCTGGCACGGGCGTTGGTGTACTCGCCGACGGTCCTGCTCCTCGACGAGCCGCTGTCCAACCTGGACGCGAAGCTGCGCGAGCAGGCCCGCGCCTGGCTGAAGCGGCTCCAGGAGGAACTGGGCATCACGACGGTGTACGTGACGCACGACCAGGACGAGGCCCTCGCGCTGAGCGACCGAATCGCCGTGATGGAGGGCGGCAACATGATCCAGGTCGGCACGCCGCACGAGATCTACGAGCAGCCCGCCGCCCCGGCGGTGGCGGCCTTCGTCGGCCGCTGCAACTTCCTCACCGGCAAGGTGGTCGGACTGGACGGCACCCGGCACGGCGTACGCCTCGACGCGAGCGGCGAGGTGGTGCGGGTCGACAGCGAACGCCGGGTCGGGGTCGGCGAGTCGGTCACGGTGGCGGTCCGCCCCGAGCGCCTGGAGGTGGTGGCGTCCGCCGAGCCCCCGGCGGGCGTCAACCGCCTCACCACCGAGGTCATCACCAGCTCCTACGTCGGCTCCCGCTACGAGTACGACGTCCGCCTCGGCGACCAGGTGGTCCAGGTGCTGAGCGGCAACGGGGGCCTGGCGGGCGAGGTGGCGCTGGTCTTCGAGCCGGGGCAGGCGCTGCTGTACGCGGATCGGGTGGAACTGCCGGAGGATCAGCGGGACCTGCTGACCGTCGCGTCATGACGGTCGGGTAAGGCCGGCTTCTGAAGCCGTCTCCCCTCCCCCAGGGAGGAGAGGCGGCGGTGAGCCGGAAAGCCCCCTCCCCGGCGGGGCGGCCCGGTCAGTGCCGCTGAACCGGGATGCCGAGGGCCCGGAAGATCTCGCCGGCCTCCTGACGGTACGGGGCCGGGTCCTCCTCCCCGGTCGCGGCGACGGCGCGGCCGAGGATGTCGAGGGCCTCGGCCTGGGCCTTGCGGTGGCCGGTGCCACGGTGCACCGCCAAGGCCTCGCGGGCGTGGGCGGCGGCGGTGGCCGCCTCGCCGTGCCGCAGTTCGGCACCGGCCAGGGCGGTCAGGGCCTCCGCCTCCACCAGCAGGTGTTCCGTGCCGCGGGCGATGTCCAGCGCGCGGCAGACCTGTTCCCGGTCGGGCGGGTCCGTCACGGCGGCCAGGCCGAGCAGGGCGCGGGCCCGCAGTTCGTCCGCGCCACGTTCCTCGGCCAACTTGAGCGCTTCCCGGTAGACGACCTCCGCCTCGTCGGGGCGGTCGAGGGCGAGCAGGACGCTGCCGAGGGCGATGCGGGCGTCCGCGCGGTAGTACTCCTCGCCGTCCTCGTCGAAGAGACGCGTGGCGGTCGTCGCCATGTCCAGGGCGGTGGTGAGGTCACCGGTGTCGCGGTGGACGGAGGACTGGAAGCGCAGCACGTACGCCTCGCTGCCCTGTTCGCCGCTCTCCCGGACCATCGTCAGGGCGGTCGCCAGGTGGTGCGTCGCCCGCGCGGGCTCCCCGAGGAGGTACAGGGTGCGTCCCAGGTTGGCGTGGGTCAGGATCCGGTTGTGCTGGGAGTCGAGGTTGCGCGGAGCACGCTCGGCCCACCGCAGACGGTCCAGCGACTCGGTCAGCCGGCCCAGATCGCGCAGCGTGATCCCGAGCGTGAGCAGGACGACCGGGTGGCCGTCCGGCATGCCGTTGCGCCGGTCGATCTCCGTGGCCTTCTCCAGGTACTCCGCACCGCGTGTCAGCCGGCCGACGAGCCAGTTCACACTGGCGAGGTTGGTGAGCGCCACAGCCGTACCCTCCGGCCAGCCGCCCACCTCGGAGAGGGCGAGCGTCTGCTCGAAGTGGGGGATGGCCGCATAGGGGAGGCTCTGGTGGAGTTCCGTGGCGCCGAGCAGGTTGTGCATGGCGGCCTGGGCAACGGGCTCGTCTGCGGCACGGGCGGCGTCCAGGGCGGCCCGGCCGAGTGCCGCCCAGTCCACGGCGGTCTTGCGGGTCCAGGAGTGGCCGCGCAGAGCGTCGGCGAGCCGCCAGGAGGCGGGGTGGCGCTCGGCGGCGGCCTGCTGGACGGCGGCGGCGAGGTTGGGCAGTTCGTCGTCGAGCCAGCGGATCGCCGCGGCGGCGTCGGGGATGCGGGGCGGGGGCACGGCGTCAGCGCGGCCGCCGTCGCCGTCGCCGTCGGTGCCGGTGGGAGGCAGGGGTGGCTGGCCGGGGTACAGCAGCCGGGCGCAGTGGCCCGTCGCCGTCAGGAGCCAGGTGTACAGGGCCTCGGAGGCCGCGCGGCGGTCGGCGGCGGTCTCCTCCAGACGCAACCGCTCGGCCGCGTACAGCGCGACCAGGTCGTGGCGGCGGTACCGGCCCGCCCGGTGTTCCCGCAGCATATGGGCGGCGGTGAGCCGTTCCAGCAGCGCGGCGGCCTCCGCGGGGGCGACGCCCGCGACGACCGCGGCGGCGTCGAGACCCGTCTCCGGGCCGGGCACCAGGGCGAGCAGCCGGAACATCCGCCGGGCCGGGGCGTCGAGGGCGTGGTACGAGAGATCGAAGGCGCTCCGTACGGCGGTGGTCGCGTCACCGGTCACGGCCAGCGCGGACAGCCGGTCGCCGTCACGCAGTTCGGCGGCCTGCTCCTCCAGCGTGCGCCAGGGGGTGTGGTCGAGGTTGGCGGCGGCGATCCGCAGCGCCAGGGGAAGGTGCCCGCAGGCATGGGCGAGCTCGGCAGCCGCCCGGGGGTCGGCGTCCACACGCTCCGCGCCGAGGGTGCGATGCAGCAGGAGCCGTGATTCGGCGGGGCTGAGCACATCCACCCCGATCCGCCGGGCGCCGTCGCGGGCCGCCAGCCCGGCCAACCGGTCACGGCTGGTGACCAGCACCAGACAGCCGGGGCCGCCGGGCAGCAGCGGCCGGACCTGCTCCGCGTCCACGGCGTTGTCCAGCACGACCAGCAGCCGCCGCTTGGCGGCCAGCGTCCGGTACAGGTCGGCGGCGGTCTCCGGCGTCCCCGGAACGGCCTCCGCGGCCACACCCAGCGCCAGCAGGAACCGGGTCAGCGCCTCCACCGGGCGCACCGGGCCCTCCGGCGAGTGGCCGCGCAGGTCCACGAAGAGCTGGCCGTCGGGGAAGCGGTCGCGCACCCGGTGCGCCCAGTGCACGGCGAGAGCGGTCTTGCCCGCTCCCCCGGCACCGGTCAGCGCACAGACCCCGCTCCCCCCGGCGGGACCCTCCCCGGCAGCGGGCAGCAGGGCGTCCAGCCGGGCCAGGTGATCGGCACGTCCGGTGAAGTACGCGGCGTCGTAGGGCAGGAGCGCGGGGACGACCTGCGGGGTGGAGGGTGCCGGTGCCGGGGACACGGTCGTACGGGCGGTGGCGGGTGGTGGGAGGTCCCCGCGCAGGACCCGCAGATGGGCGTCGGTCAGCTCGGGACCGGGACGGACGCCGAGCTGGTCGTCGAGGCGGTCGCGCAGGGCCGTGTACAGGCTCAGGGCGGCTGCCTGTTCGCCCGAGGCCGCGAGCGCCAGCATCAGCCGGGCGTGCACCCCTTCGTGCAGGGGCTCCAGATCGGCCGTCCTACGCAGTTCGTGGACGGCGTTGTCCGTCGTGCCCCGGGCCAGGGCGCTGTCGGCGTACGCCTGGAGCACCGTCAGCCGCAGCCGGGTGAGGGTGACGGCCGAGGGGTGCTCGCGCAGCCGGGACGGCATGTCCTGGAGGACGGCGCCGCGCCACAGCCGCAGCGCCGACTCGGCCTGGGCGTACGCCTCATTCGCGTCCTCGGGAAGGGAGGCCAGGGTGGTGAACCGGGCCGCGTCCGACTCATGTCCGCCCCCGGCCAGATCCAGCAGATAGCCGGCGCGGGTGCGCAGCAGTACGCCGCCGG
The DNA here is from genome assembly GCF_900290235.1 of Streptomyces sp. MA5143a. Taxonomy (GTDB): domain Bacteria; phylum Actinomycetota; class Actinomycetes; order Streptomycetales; family Streptomycetaceae; genus Streptomyces. Next base: position 5,621 of record NZ_OLMK01000036.1, on the reverse strand, counting down.
ACGGCTCTCCGGGGCGGGCCGCGGGTGCGAGCAGGCGGCGCAGCCGGGTCACGTAGGTGTGGATCATGTTCAGGGAGCTGGCGGGTGGGTGGTCCTCCCACAGGATGTCGACGATCTCCTCCAGGGACACGGGCGTGTTGGGGTGGAGGGCGAGCAGGGCCAGCAGGCTGCTCTGCTTCGTCGCGCCGGGCTGGGTCCGCCGTCCCGCCACGTGGAGGGTGAGCGGGCCGAGGATGTCGAGCCGGAGCCGTGGTGCTCGGCCGGGCTCGGCCTCGGGTCGGGGTTCCGGTTCGGTGTCCAGCCCCAGTACCGCTTTCAGCCGGAGCACCGAGGGGTTGTCCGGCGACGGGATCCGGCCGTGCTCGATCTCGCGGATACCGCGGACACTGACTCCGGCACGTTGGGCGAGTTGGGACTGGCTCAGCCCCAGCCCTGTCCGTCGGCCACGGATCCAGGCCCCGAACTGCTCAGGCGTACGCCCCAACGTGTCTCGATTCTCCGTCGCCGGAACTGCGGCGTCGGCCTCACCTGGTCATGATCTGCTGATGCGAGGGCATCACAGTACGTGACCGGATCGTGGCCTGGAGAGATCATTGTCCGCCAACAGGCGGCCGGAAAAGATCGGCCCACGGGGCGCGCGGGCCGCCCTCCTTCACTCGGCGACCGATCCGCCCGAACGGTCGGGCGCGTTGTCCAGGGGCTGCGTCCGCGGCCCGAACACCTCCTTGAGGTTCGGGCCCTCGGGGCCGGCGTTCAGCATGCACTCCCCGCTGACGGCTTCGACCACGGCGCAGCCGGACTTCGGATTGCCCCACCGGCCGGTGTAGTTCAGCCAGGACAGATCGCCGGTGTAGCTGCCCGCGGGCTGCCAGGAGAACACCTTGAGGGCCTTGCGGGTGTCCCAGAGCGGGCCGTTGCTCGTCCGGTCCACGAGGCTGTGGCCATTGGGGAGACGCAGGTAGGTGTGGTCTCCGGGGGCGGGGTACAGGCCGTGGGATCCCCAGGCCGCGTAGACCAGCGGCTGGGTGCCGTCCACGGCGATCTCCCTGCCGTAGGCGACGGTCTGCCCGCTGTTGTGCTGGCTCATGGAGACCTGGTGCGGCTCGTTGTCGACGAGGCGCAGGGTGACGTGCTCCCAGTCGCCGACGTGATGGCCGAACGTGGAGTAGAGGCCCCCCAGGCACCTGTTCGCGATGAACACGGTCATGCACACGCGCTTGCCGCGGTTGTAGGGATAGAACATCCAGTAGTTGATGTCGGTGATGTCGGTCGCGCTGCCGTTGTCGGTGCGGTGGACGATTTCGGCGTAGGCGGGCACCTGGTCGAGGGTCGCCCTGTCGGGCCATCCGCTGAGGAACGCCGGCTCGGTGCAGGAGTCGCAGCCCAGCGGTTGGTTGCTCACGCGGAACTGCCGGTTCGGGTTGTCGCCCTCACGATGCGTCTCGACATGGGTGTTGCTCAGGAAACTCTCGACGTCGGACGGGAAGTACTCCTCGTCGCGTTCGAGGCGGACCAACGGAGCGTACCGGCGCGCGAGTTCGGCATCCTGCGCCGACAGTGACGCGGCCGAGGCCGTGCCGCCCTGCGCGGCGGCCGGACGGGCGGCCAGGACCGGAAGGAGAGCGACGGCAGACACCGTCGCGATCAGTCCGGCTCCCCATCTTCGGATCGAGAACGACCGACCACTGGGTAAAGAGAACATGCGCGGGTCCCCTCATGCGGAGTTCGGAAGTCAGCGCCTCACACCCTAGGAACCGCCGGGGAAGAAACCCTGGAGTGGTTCCATGTCCGCCGATTCAGTCCGCTGATCTTCCCGACCTGCGCAAAGACTCCTCGTCGGGCTCCGGGAACACGACGACCCGGCAAGAACCGGCAGCAGTACGCGCCGACCGGCACACGACCGGCAGCACGGTGACTCCGCAAGTCCGCACCGGCACCGAAGTGTTACGCCTTTCCGCAGGTCGGAGCGGGTTGAGCCAGGCGGAACGGACCCGGGTCGGCGATCCAGAAACGGTACAGAGTTTCGTTGCGCCTCTGTCCCTACAGTCAGGCCATCGGGCCGGAAGGCGCTCCGGTGACCATGCGGAGCGTGGCCGCACCGCGAGCGGAGGCCCGGCACTCCCGTACACGGCCTGCCGCCTGCCGGACGCATGCCCGGCGTTCTCTGAAAGGGCACAGAATGGACCGTTCTCCGCTCACCCGACGCGGCGCGCTGACAGCCGCCATGGCCAGCACCGCCGCACTCGCCGTCCCGGTGACGGCTCACGCGAGCACCTCGAAGGCCGGTGCCGCAACAGGCGGTCAGCCCATGCCGGACATCCCGAAGGGCAAGGTTCTCCGGGTCGCCCTGGTGGACTCCGAGCATGCCCACCGGCCGCTGGGGTCCACGAGAGAAGTCCGGCTGACGGACGACAAAGCGATTCCCAACGAGACCATGGGCTGGGACACGGTCTCCGCCGTCAGGCTGACGGATGTGAACCGGGCCATTCTCAACAACGCCACCACGCCCAAGGAGTGGAGCGCCAAGATCCCGGGCTCGACCTTCAGCTCTCCGGTCGAGGCGTCCGGAGGGTTCGACGCCTGGCGCCTGACGCCCGGCGGCACCGGCGGCAACGTCCTCATGAAGATCCCGTTCCACGCCACCCTGGTCGTGAACCCGGGCAAGGACCAGGCCGTCTACGACATCCAGGGCGGTAGCGCGAACGTCGAGGTCTACCTGGAGTACCACACCTCCTCGAAGGACGGCAACGTGAAGGAGCTGAAGCTCCAGTCGTCGCCCGGCGACAGCGGCAAGGAGGACCAGGACGGCGACGACGCGAAGCCGCTCGCGATGATCACCCATCTGGATTTCGAGAAGCCGGGCATCAAGAACCCCGACGAGAAGGCCGCGGTGGTCCGGAGCCTGACTGCCCTGCTCGGACAGTGGCTCAACGCCAGGGACTCCGGCGACATGTCGAACCTCGGCAGGTTCGACCACGTGTTCGCCACCATCGATCTGAACACAGCCGAGGCGCAGGGCGAGCTCAGCTGGCTCACTCCCACGACCCGGGAGTACGCCTACATCAACGGCAAGGACGCCAACTCCTCCTACCTCGGCGTGCTCTGCATGACCGAGAACCGCGACCCCGGCATGGCGGCACAGGAACTCGCGCCGGGTGCCATCATCCCCGGAGCGGAGGCCACGTTCACCATCTCCATCGACCGTGTGCTCAACAAGATGATCATGCCGGCGGTGCAACACAGTTTCCCTGACGGCACTTTCGTCCTCACGGCGGGAGAGATCGTGTCCAAGGGGGAGTTCTCGCTCGACACCGTCGAGGCGGGTGGCCTCAAGTACCACCCGAAGGTGACGTCCTTCCATTTCTCCGTCATCGGGCAGACACTCCAAGTGGAGATGGACGTACACATCCCCATCTCGCCGGGGATCGACGGCTACGCCACCATGAAGTACCGCGTACAGCCGACGATGTCGCACAACAACAAGGGCGAGCCCAACCTGGCGTACGAAGTCGTTGAAGAATCCTCCCAGCACTGGCACACGGTCGCGGACTGGCTCGAGGGAGTGGAGATCGCGGTGGACATCATCGTCCTCGTGCTGGCCTCCGTTGCCGGCGCCCTGGCCGCCAAGGGTGCGAGCCTGATCGTGAAGGTCGTCATCGCGACCGCCGTGGCTCTCGTCGCCACTCTCCCGGCGATATTCGAACAGATCCCGCTGTTCAACGCCGACAAGGCGCTCGGCGACCTGCCCGGCATCCTGGCGATGGTGAACGCGGTGACGGCTCCCATCACATGGGCCGACGCCAAGACCTTCAACCCCAAGGCAGCCATGATCAACGGTGGTCTGCAGGTCGGCGGAGACTGTTTCAGCCAGTAGCCACACCGGGGCCTCGCACCTCGTCCTGTACGTCCCGCACCCCGCCCGTACGCCTCGCACCCGTCCCAGGTGGCGGGCCGGACCCTGGCGCGCCCGCGCGCGAACGCGCCACCCACCGCCCCGCTCCCGCCCCGGAAAGGGATCTCCGATGGATCACTCCGCTCTCTCCCGTCGCGGCGCGCTGAGCGCCGTCTTCGGCTCCGCCGCCGCTCTCGGCGTCCCCGCGACCGCCCGTGCCGCCACCCCGCCGGAGGGGGCGGCCGCCGCCCCCTCCCTGCTGCCGGCCATTCCCGGCGGCAAGCATCTTCACCTGTCCTACGTGGACGCCGACTCGGCGCACAAGCTGAAGACCACCCGGCTGCTGGGGGACACCCCGCCCTCGACGGACGACTTCACCACCCTCGGCTGGGACACCATCTCCGCCGTCGCGCTGACGGACGTCAACAACGCCATCGCCAAGTACGGCACCTCGCCCCACGCGTGGGACGGCACTGTCCGCAGAACGAAGTTCAGTCCCGAGGTCGCCCTCTCCGGACAGTTCGAGCCATGGACCCTCACCACCGGGGGAACCGGCAGCAAAGTCATCATGAAGATCCCGTTCAGCGCCGAGGTGGTGATCGTCGACGGCGAGGACAAGACGGACTACGTCGTCAAGGGAGGAACCGCCGGGGTCGAGGTCGACCTCGCGTTCGACCCCGCACAGCAGCTGAGGGTGGACACCCTCCCGGACGACGGAAAGCTGGCCCTGGTCACCGACGTGGCGTTCGCTCAGCCGGCCGCCGGGGACATGCCGGACGAAGACCGGGAATGGCTGAACAAGACTCTCAAGTACCTGCTCGAACAATGGCTCAACGCCCCGGCCAACCTGGGCCAGTTCCAGCACGTCTTCACCGCCGTCGACCTCAACTCGGCTGAGGCGATGGGCGACCTGGCCTGGCTCGTCCCCACCCACACCAGCTACGCCTACATCAACGGCACGAACGAGGACGACTCCTACCTCGGCGTGCTGTGCATGACCGAGAACCGCGACCCCGGCAACGCACCACAGGAACTCGCGCCGGGTGCCATGCTGGGCGACCAGCAGAAATGGTCCGGATTCACCGTCTCGAAGGACCGTTTCATGCACAAGATGGTGCTGCCGGGGCTCCAGCACCACTTCCCGGACGCAAAACTCACCGTCAAGAACGGAGTGTTCACCGCGGCATCGGAGTTCCGCATGGCCGAGATCGACGTCGACGGCGACAGCTACCAGCCGGTGGCGACCCTGTTCTCGGTCTCCGTGGACTACGACAGGATCACCACGCACATGCAGCTCCACATCCCCGTGAACAGCCACATCGACGGCTACGCCAAGATCGAGTACGCCATACAGCCGACGCTCGGCCAGAACTCCAAGGGCCAGGCGTGTGTGACGTACAGGGTGGTTCAGCAGGACCTCAGTCAATGGACGACGACCGACGGCATCTTCGGCGACTTCGAACTCTGGCTCGGGAAGATCGCCGACGGGCTCGGCGGCATGCTGCGCAGTGTGGTGGGTGACATCGGGCTCAAGGTGCTGGGCAGCATCCTCTTCGGCGGCGTGTTCGCCCTCATGGACGGGCTGGAAGGGATGGACGTCAACAAGGCCCTCGACCACCTGCCCACCGCCGACTCGTTCGCGCAGGACGCGACGCTCCCGATCGCATGGACCAACGCCGATGTGCTCAAGCCCGCGCAGGTGCGGCTGCACAACGGAGCCTTCCAGCTC